>NZ_QPQT01000005.1 GCF_003605125.1 Shewanella algidipiscicola | reverse complement strand
GTGATATTTCAGTCTAGCCGAAGGCATAGATAGAGCCAAACGCGATGGAAGAAACGCCTTATTTATGGTAGCTTGAAGGCCCTTGCTAAGGCTCGTAAAGCGAAGCTTTCAAAGAGACCAGCAAGAGTCTTCAAGTTCTTCAAGTAAAGCAGCGATGCTTCCCTCACGCCGCAGGGGGCTCACATCAGCCCCAAGGGCATGGAATATGAACTCACGGATTGAGTAGCGATAACCTGCTCTCTCCGAAAGTAAAGAACAAGCCGTTACACGAGACCTTCGGCTCGTGAACTAGATCGTTATGTGGCTCAGAAAAATAGGAGCAATTCATGAAAACTATTTACGCCCTGATTGTTGTATTAACGATTGCAATAACTTCTGGTTGTACCATCATGGACGGGAATGCAATTGTCACAGGTAATACTCGCCCTGCAATATCAGCTAATGAAGTTCGTCTTTATAGGTCTGCGCCAGAAGAATTTGAGGAGATCGCAATTGTTTCTGCGAGCGCAGGACATGACTTCAAGAAAAGCAGCACTTTAATGAACGAAGCTATACAGCGGTTAAAAGAAGAGGCGGCTAAGGTCGGTGCAAACGGGGTCATACTCACAAACATAAACGAGAGAGACGCACCAAGTGTCACAACTACCTATGGTTCTGCTACTGCAACAGGAACTGGTGGTAGTGCATATGCCACAGGTAGTGCTACAAGCGTTAATCGTGGAGATGCTTACACTAGACTAAACGGCGTTGCGGTTTATGTATTTAAGTAAGGTACTTTGTGCCAGCGCCACATAACAAGTCAAAGCACGCGGACTTGGAAAAGCTGTCACCTTTTTTGTTCCAAAAAAGCCGCCAACTTTCCCAAGCCGGTGTTTGAGGCGTTATATTTAAGGAGTAGTATGAAAATCTTCAGATTAATTCCATTGATTTTGGTCGTTTTTCTTCAGGCGTGTGCCAACCCATCGATTGTGAATGTTCGTGATAATCTGGCATCACATATTCAAAAAGACGCTGTGATCTACATAACAAGATTCGAGGGCAACCCCAATTTTGTTGAAGAAAGCACGGATTATTTTACTTCGCTATTGGAGAGTAAAATTGACAACCGTATCGTTCAAGGTAGCGCCTTGAGACAAGAGTCCACGGACATTATTGCTGGTGGAAACCTTGCTCCACTGGAACTTGCACTGAAAACTGCCCGTGATAAAGGGTACGACTTATTGATTATGGGCAAAGTAACGAGTCACAAAACGATGGGAAGCTTAAACGGTTTCTCCACTATCAGAGTTTTTGACGTTAAAACTGGTGAGCGTATTGCTAATTTCCATCGACCCAGTGGGCTTCTGATGGCTTTCAGTGAGCATCAATGTGTTATGGCAGCAGTAGATCGAACTGCGGATGACACGGCGAGTATGCTGTCGCGCTGATGAAATATAATCGGGTAGCCGGAGGCATCTAGCCTCCAGCCCCCACACCACCCTGCATGCGGCTCCGTACACGACTAAATGGATTTAGGAGGTAAGGCGAAGCAGGATGCCAGAGCCGAGGGCGGTTCATTTAGAACGCCTAACCTAAACTTTCTGGTTAGCTTCTTGGTTTCGAGAGTGAACTGCGATCCATCCATCTCTCAGTGAATACAATCCTGCTTTCTTAAGATACTCATTGCTCAGCGCTTGCTGCATTCCTTATAAGGGGCGGAGGTAATTAGGAGATAAAAAAAATTTAGCTTTTAACAGCTATGTGGATACTAATTACGGCTAAATCGAAGAGAGTGATAAGTCAGTGTAGGTATAGCGGTGGGGGTTGGTGGCATGGATGCCACCGTCGAGCGTATAGGGATATACTTGCAGCGCCCCACCGAAATACCTGCACGAAAGGCCTGCGGCAAGCAATTCAAAACAATCTAAGTTAACGCTACCATCAATAAATAAAAACTAATTCGACTAAATGCTACCAGTCAAAAATGCCAACACCTTGATTCGAAGTCCCACAACCTTTTGTCCAAAAACAATTTAACTTTTGATTATCCAAGTGACACGAGTAAGGTCAAATCGAAGAGATTAAGAACTCGGTGTAGGTGCGGCTGAGGCCTTCGATTTCAGGGATGAAATCGCAGAGCGCCCAAGGATGGGTTTACAGCGGTGCCGAGGAAGTACCTGCACATAAGCCTGCGGCAAACAATTCAAAACAATGTAAGTCAACGCTAACATCAATAAATAAAAACCAACTCGACTAAATGTTACAAGCCCAAAAAAAGCCAACACCTTCATTCGAAGGCCAACACACTTTTGTCCAAAAATAATTTTGCTTTTAACGGCTATGTGGATACTAATTACGGCTAAATCGAAGAGATAGATGAATAAATAGACACCCATAGTTAATGTGCATCAGAAACGACCTTCTACTAAGCTTTGAAGGAGCATTAGGCAAGGAGGTTGTTATGCCACGCCCTCGCCGTACCCAAATTAGTCTTGAAGACACTCCCTATTATCATTGTTGTAGCCGTGTAGTGAGGCGCGCCTTTTTATGTGGTGATGATGCCTATTCTGGGAAAAATTATGATCATCGCCGCAGTTGGATTGAATCGCTGTTGTTTGAGCTTGCAGCGGCTTTTGCCATTGATGTGGCAGCATTTGCCGTAATGTCGAATCACCTTCATGTGGTGCTACGTATTGACATCGAGACCGCAAATTGCTGGACTGACCGAGAAGTGCTTGAACAATGGCATAAGCTGTTTAATGGCGATGACTTAACCCGTAAGTTCACAAAAGGTGAGTTAGTTGAACCCCATGAGGTGGTTAAACTCAAGCATGCTATCGCGATTTATCGAAGTCGATTATGTGATATTTCGTGGTTTATGCGCTGTTTGAATGAACCGATAGCAAGGCAAGCGAATCAAGAAGATGGCTGTTCGGGTCGATTCTGGGAAGGACGCTTTAAATCCCAAGCTTTGTTAGATGAAGCCGCGGTTTTAGCCTGCATGGCCTACGTTGATTTGAACCCCATTCGAGCCAAGATGGCCGCGACACCTGAGGGCTCAGACCATACCAGTGTTCAGCTGCGCATTCAGGCTGCCTTAAAGGGTGAGCAGCCTAAAAAGCTACTCCCTTTTATCGGCAATGAACGCGACAATCAACCGAATGGTATTGCTTTCTCGTTAGCAGACTACCTCGAACTGGTTGATGATACTGGACGTATTATTCGTGATGATAAACGTGGCGCCATCAGTGAAAACAGTGCCAACGTACTGACAAGATTGAATATCCCCCATGAAAATTGGGTTAAGCTCATTAGCGAATTTGGTCAATTGTTTCATGGCCCAGTGGGCACATTACAAGCACTCACCCATTACTGTGAACACTTAGAGAAGCGACGACGGCACTTTGCAACGAGCTGCCAGCATTTCAAAATAGACTGATATTAACGCTTTATTACATTACAAAACCTGCTGTTCTTCTGATGCAATAGGTTGGTTTAGTGCAGCTGAAATACGCCATTTTTAAGTCAGCAGGCTTCATTTCGTCATACATCGATATTCCGGCCATATCGTATCGACCTAGAATGGCCAAATCACAGCACGGCGATTGAACATAAACCGAAAGCGTATTATGTTATTGTTTTATAATGGGTGGCTTGTTTTCTCCTCGCGCTTTTCATTTCTGCCGCCAGTGTTTCAGTATTATTCGACAACCTTTCAAGCGCCGAAGCAGAACGATTCAGAGATGAAAAAACGGTGTTCTTACTCATAGTTTCGTAGAAGGTATTTTCAACGTCCTCGAGAGTTCTTTTTGCTTTTTCGTTATTCAAAAGCTACTCCTTAAGCCCCATTATCAGCACTATTGACTGACAGTAAAATTATTATGTTTTTATAGCAATAATCACTGTTGCAACTGCAGCGACAAAAGTTGCCGAAGCCAGAACTACATTTAACCAGAAAAGTTTGTTGCCAACTCTGTCTGATGATTCCGAGTTGAGTTTTAACTGCGTTTCGACCTTAGCTAAAGCCGCTTCAATATCTTCCGTACATCTAACCGAAATTGCCGCTTTTTGTTGTTCATGTATTAAGCTGCCAACCTGTGCTGTGCCTTCCATTTCATCCAAAATTTGATTTTTGTTTTTATCCTTAACGTAGCTCAATGTTGAGTCTCCTAAAAACATAACGCCCTAATAATGGGCAAAAATTGTTGGCTAAAATGTTGAGGAACGAAAACAGCCAACTGTTTTTTGTCCTTATTAATTAGCTTGTTAGCTAACTTTAATTCTGAATCTTGATTTTATTAATCTGATTGCCACTACTATCAGTCGTCACTATAATATTATCACCTTGCGATAAAAAGACTGACTTGTGGTCGTTTTTAGATGAAATTAGCACTCTATCCAAGGGAACTTCATCTTTATGGTTAAATTTAAAAACGTCAACCATACAAGGGTACGAATTCTTACAATCATTTGTACTTACGTTGTAATTAACTCGGCCTAAAGAAGCCCACTTTGGGCGTCCATTAAGGTAACTTGTCCTTGGCCAAAAAATTGAGATATCCCATTTATTCGAATCAGAACTCCAAACTTCGTTACCTTTTACAAAAATAAATGGTTCTTGCAATTCGACGTTTTTAACAGCTCTAGAATACGTAGGATGTTCATACTTAGTATTACTTCGTTCTATACGTGTAGTTTGATCAATGGTCAGTGTTTCTAAACCTGTGTACTTTTTAAGTTTACTTGCTAGCCATTTTTCCTCATTTATATGAGAGTAACCAACATGGATAATGATTTTTGCGTCGGGATCTTTATCAAAGACTTTCTCTTTGAGGGTTAGTGCAGAATTAGTTTCCCGCTCATCAATTGTATTAAGTTTACTTGGCTTATGTTGGTCATATGAAACAATTTCAAATCCTATTTCTTTTGCTGTAAGCACTAGATTTGCATATAGGGCTTCACGTGTATAATAACCAACTTGCTTAGTTATAAAGCCTCTATCAATTTGCAGAGTAGCGGAGCTACTTAATGTTTCAGCGGCAAAGTAGCGATAGCCTTGTTTCCATAACCCCTTTAGTAGGCGGTAAGTTAAAACTCTGTGTTGTGAAATATCATGAGCTTCATTGACCATAACGATTTGATGTGTTTTAGCCCGTTCCAAAATTTCGACTACAGCACTTTTTGCATTATAGTTAGCTAAATCTTCAACACTAGAGCTTTCTATTTCAGCAGTTTTATCTCTAGTAATTAAGGCCTTACTATGTGAACCAGCAAAAGAGTACTCAACACTAAGCCCTTGCATAATAATATCTAAAGCGATGGGATTGTTAGAAAAATCTTTGGCAAAGCGTTCAGTGAATGAGATTTTCTCAATTAAAGTTTTATCTTTCGTTTGTTCTTGTATTTGGTTTCCGATTTTTACTGCCTGTAAAAGAAACTGTTCGTGATCATGCTCTTCAGAGAAAGCGGGACTAGAAGCAAGTAGGCAAAATAGTATTATTTTTTTCAAGTTAAATCCTTTTATTCGAAATTTAATGCTCAACGATATGGCAAGTTAGCTAACGCCTCACTCTAGGGAATCCCCAGATAATTCCTTTTACAATCAATTAGTAGACACGCATGGTGCTGTTTGATCTAATCAATTTCGCCAAAAACAAACTAGAACAACACCATGCGTGACATTACAATACTACATGACTCTCTTAGCAATCAATGCTCTTCCATCCACAAAAAACGTCTTAATTCTCTTATGGTTGCCACTAAATCATTACTAGATGGTGATCAACTCTCTTTGACCCAGCTAGGCCGTAATATCTCTGGTAATGTGGCGCCTAAGCACAGTATCAAACGCATTGACCGCTTGCTCGGTAATCGCCACATCAATAACGACCGATTGACGATATATCGCTGGCATGCAATGCATCTTTGCGGTGCACTCTTTTAAAACCATGAGCAATGCCTATCGTGCTTGTCGATTGGGCCGATGTAAGAGAACAACTCCGCTTGATGACATTGCGCGCCTCCATCAGTGTTCAAGGGCGCAGCGTGACCCTTTATGAGCGTACTTTTGAATTCAAAGATTACAACGCACCTCGCAGCCACAATGTTTTTCTGACTGAGTTGACAAAGGTGCTTCCGAATGGCTGCTGTCCGCTAATCGTCACCGATGCTGGCTATCGCAATACTTGGTTCGCTCAAGTAGCAAGTCACGGCTGGTTTTGGTTAGGGCGTGTTCGTGGTGACGTCAGTTATCAGCATGTTGGAACACATCAATGGCACTCCAATAAGTCGCTTTACCCAACAGCAACGAACAAAGCCAAATACATCGGCCGTGTTAACCTTGCCCGAAAAAGCCCATTGCCCTGTCATTTACACCTGTACAAAGCGAAAGAAAAAGGTCGTAAAGACCGCCGTTCCTCAAATGCAGGAAGAAACCATACCGCCCAAGCAAGCTACGGAAGAAGCAGCAAAGAGCCGTGGCTATTGGCAACCAACTTACCACCTAATCACTTTAACTCGGCCCAAGTGACAAAGCTCTACGCTAAGCGAATGCAGATTGAAGAGACCTTTCGAGACTTGAAGAGTCCACAATACGGCATGGGGCTGAGGCACTGCAAAAGTCGTTGTCCGAAGCGGCTAGATGTGTTGCTGCTCATCGCTATGCTGGCAGAAATTGCCTTATGGCTAATTGGTATCGTTGCCTTACATCTAGGCTGGCAAAAACACTTTCAGGCCAACACCATTCGGCACCGGCCTGTGCTGTCGATTGTCAGATTGGGGAAAGAGGTTCGGCGGAGGGAAAACTATCAAATAACAGCGCAGCATTTACGCTGGGCAATGCATGAATACATAAAGTTGGTTCACACTGCTGGGAGACCTGAATTATGAGGGGATCCCCCAGGACCCATATAGGAGTGATATTCCTGATGAATTTGATAATTACAGAGATCAATTCACATTAATAAAGGGTGGCCTCACAGATTATTTTCTCAAATATGACTCTTCTCAAGAATCATGGGTAACAGAATCTAAGCGAGAAATGCTTAACACTGTACGAGACAACCTTAAATCTAGGCGTCTAGGTAAAAAACTAACAAAAAATCCAGATGACATCTACGGCGCACCTCCTTTAGATGTTAATCCATAGAAATTTTAATCTGAAACTCACGAATTAGAGCTAGAAATCTAGCTCACTTTTGTCCAAAACAGAGTTAGCTTTTGATTGTCCGAGTGACACTAGTAAGGTCAAATCGAAGAGATTAAGAACTCGGGTGTAGGTGCGGCTGAGGCCTTCGATTTCAGGGATGAAATCGCAGAGCGCCCAAGGATGGGTTTACAGCGGTGCCGAGGAAGTACCTGCACAAAAGGCATGCTGCAGGCAATGGGTTGCCATGAAGGTTAACGCTACCATCAATCAATAAAACCTAACTCGACTAAATGTTACAAGCCCAAAAAAAGCCAACACCTTCATTCGAAGGCCAACACACTTTTGTCCAAAAATAATTTTGCTTTTAACGGCTATGTGGATACTAATTACGGCTAAATCGAAGAGATAGATAAGTCGGTGTAGGTGCGGCTGTGACCTTCCGTGACAGGGATGTCACGGCAGAGCCTACAGGGATTGTACTTGCGGCGTGTCACAGAAGGACCTGCACGAAAGGCATGCTGCAGGCAATTGGTTGCCATGAAGGTTAACGCTACCATCAATCAATAAAAACTAACTCGACTAAATGTTACAAGCCCAAAAAAGCCAACACCTTGATTCGAAGGTCAAGATACTTTTGTCCAAAAACGATTTTGCTTTTAACGGTTCTGTGGATACCAATTACGGGTAAATCGAAGAGATAGATAAGCCGGTGTAGGTGCGGCGTGTCACAGAAGCACTTGCACAAAAGGCATGCTGCAGGCAATGGGTTGCCATGAAGGTTAACGCTACCATCAATCAATAAAAACTAACTCGACTAAATGTTACAAGCCCAAAAAAGCCAACACCTTCATTCGAAGGCAAGCACACTTTTGTCCAAAAACGAGTTAGAGCGACCGTCTGCTTATCGTTCCTTTCAGACATTAATCAAGAAATGCTTCAATGTTAGATAAGGTCACGTTAAAAATCTAAAAGTGTCAGTTCGTGTATGAGTCAGTACAAATTAACACAGTGCTAGCGTAGCGTCAGTCTTAACGGGTTAGGTGGCTTACAACTGGCGTAAATCTGGTAAACTTGGCGCTTATTGATTGTCTCTTACTCGTTACTTATTGTTTTTACGCTTGTATCTGCAAGCAACAGGTTAATTTGCATGCAATTTGCTCAATTAGGCTTACATTCATCATTACTCAGTGCGCTGTCACACATGGACTTTACGCAGCCAACGGCGATTCAGGCCGCCGCCATTCCAGCCATTTTAGCGCATCACGACATACTCGCCTCGGCGCAAACCGGCACAGGGAAAACCGCCGCATTTGTGTTGCCTATCTTGCAACAACTGCTGGCGCAGCAGGATGAGGCGACTCATTCACCTGTGGCGATTAAGGCGCTCATTTTAGTCCCAACACGGGAGTTGGCACTGCAGGTGCAAGCGAGTGTACAAGCGCTTGCGCAGATGACATCGCTGCGCAGCGCTGTAGTGTATGGTGGGGTCAGCATAGATGCGCAGCAAAGCCAATTAAACCAAGGTGTTGACCTGTTAGTCGCAACCCCTGGACGATTACTCGATCACCTTCGCCGCGGCGGATTAAATTTAGACTCGGTCTCATATCTGGTCTTTGATGAAGCAGACCGCATGTTAGATATGGGCTTTATGGATGAGATAAATGCCGTGATGGCGCAGCTGCCGCCCCGCCGTCAGACCTTGTTATTTTCAGCCACCCTTGACGATAGCGTACTGCGCTTTAGTCGCAATTTATTGCGCAGCCCAAAACGTATCGAGGTCGATTCGCCTCACAGCTCCGCGCGCGACATTGAACAGCGGGTTTATGCCGTCGATAGTGATAATAAGTTTGCTGTACTCAGCCATCTTATTCGTCAAGGTCAGTGGCAGCGGGTCTTGGTGTTTAGTCGTAAAAAGGTCGCTGCCGATAAGTTAGTTCAACGCCTGAACGATGCAGGTATCGCGGCTAAGGTGTTGCATGGTTCATTGACGCAAGGGGGGCGAGAGCAAGTGCTGCAAGCTTTTAAGGCTGGCGACATTAACGTGTTGGTAGCAACCGATGTGGCGGCTCGTGGTATCGATATTCCCTCGCTCGATTATGTGGTCAATTATGAGTTGCCGTTTGTGGCGCAAGATTATGTGCATCGCATTGGTCGCACTGGGCGAGCCGGACAAAAAGGGCTGGCCGTTACCCTGTATAGCGAAGAGGACGCCTTGCTGCTCGAAGAGGTCGAAGCCCTATTGGATAAGCGTTTGCCGCAGCAGTGGTTACCAGGGTTTGAGCCTGACTTGACCAAAATGGCGCCGTTGGCGGGTAAGCTGGGGAAATCAGCGCAAAAACGCCGCGCTAAGCGCCGTGGGCGCGGCTGAACAGTACCTATAAAAAAGCGCCGCAGAAGCGGCGCTTTTATTCGTGTAGTACCAAATTATTAATGCGATTGTGATGCGGCGAGCGTTTCACAGTCGCTCTTAACCCAATGGGTGGTTAAGTTGGCGAGCGCGGTATAAAACTGACCATTATCACACTGACCCACTTTATCGCTAAATGTCGCCAACCAACTGTTAAGATAATCGTTGATAAACGCCAGTTGTGTGGCGCTATTGACCCGATTGGCTTGATGGGCTACATAGGCCAAAATCACCGCTAGATGATCGGCAGGCTCAGGAAATTCACTCTGAACCTGTAACTGACTCTGTTCTAAATGGTCGAGCATTTGTTGATGTTGCTCACCAAATAGCAGCACTTCATCACCATCTTGTTTATTGCTGGCCATATACAGGCTGGCGTACGGGCTAGCGCTGTGTTTGGTTCCGACTAAAAACAGGCCACAATAGTCGGCAGCCAGTTCTAGCAGCGCTTTATCTGTGGTTAAGCCTAGCAATACCGCGTTGATCTTAGCCACATCAGTGCCCAAAAGCGGGTCGCTTGCCAGTTGTGCCAAGAAAGCTTGCGCTTGCGCACTGGTCAGCTCATGCAATAACGGCTGGTCGACTTCTTTAGCAAATAATGCCGACAGTAAGCGGTAGACCATGGCTCTACCTTGGTTAATGCTATTGTCGTGTGCGTTACTGTGACTCATTGTCTGTCTCCTTGGCGTTGGCCATTACCTAAATCAGCGTTTCGATAGGGCCGCTAAATGAGCTGACCTCAGGCACTTTACCTTGATAACGCTCAAATTCGACCAAACAGGTGTAGGCCGAACAGGCTTGGGCCAATTTTGAGGTTCCGATATCCTGAGTCAAGGTATTAGGATCGCCATAGCTGCACAATGCACCAATTTCGTTGCCTCCTTGCTTGCTACCATCTTTACCGACAGGGCCATACCAAGCGCCTTCTTGGATGCGCACTATGCCTTGAGGGAAGCGGTTAGACACCACCGCACCGGCAAGCAGTTGGCCACGGTCATTAAATACCCGCACGATATCCCCATCTTTAATGCCGCGCTGCTTAGCGTCGAGCGGATTAAGGAACACAGGCTCACGGCCTTGAACCGTATACGTGGCCCGGTATTGTTCTGATTCGCACATCTGTGAATGCAGGCGATGGTCTGGGTGGCAAGATTGCAGCCAAATCGGGTGTTTATCTGAACCTGGGCCCCCATGGCTGCGCTCTGTTTTTTCTATCCATGTGGGGTGACCGGGGCAATCATCGTAATTAAATTGCGCTATTTTACGACTGAAAATTTCAATTAAGCCTGATGGCGTCCCCAGCGGGTTGATTTCAGGGTCATCTCTAAAGTCGGCGTGACGTGTCCATGGCTCGCCCTCGCCAAAGTGGACATAACCTTGCTGCCAGAAGGTATCAAAGTCAGGCATGGCAAAATTGCCGTCGTTATCGGCTTTACAGTCGTTATACAGTTTTTTGAGCCAGTCAAACTCACTCATGCCACGAGTGTATTGCTCTCCTTTGCCCATCAAGGTGGCAAAGCGGGTGAATATCTCAAAATCAGACAAGCTTTCATACAGTGGTTCAACCATCTTTTGCATTGCCAAGATCCCACGGTTGGCATAACTGCCATACACATCCAGATCGTTGCGCTCAAAGGTGGTACAGGCTGGCAGCACGATATCAGAGAAGCGGCAAGTGGCTGTCCAGTTGGTATCTATGGTGACGACACATTCGAGTTTGTGAAATGCGCGTTTCATGCGGTTGCGATCTTGGTGGTGATTCCAAGGGTTGTTACCGGAGAACACCATCATCTTAATGTCTGGATAGGTGACTTTAGAACCATTGGCTTCAATGGTTTTGCCTGGCTCTAAGATGGCATCAATCCAGCGTGCGACCGGAATAGTGCTACTGGCGCCCTTAAAGTCATTGTTATCAAATAACGGCTTTTGGCCTTCATCGAGGTTACGCGGAAACGCGCCCGGCGCTGCGGCTCCCGATGACGGCACACCAATACCCGAATAGTGATGACCATAGCTGATGCCACCGCCCGGTAAGCCAATTTGGCCTATCATAGTGGCGAGTACGGCGGCCATCCAATAGGGCTGCTCGCCATGTTGTTGGCGCTGAATACACCAGCCCATCATGATTTGGGTGCGTCCTGCGGTCATCACCTTGGCAAGATCGCGGATGATCTCTTGGCTAACACCGCAGATCTTACTGGCCCACTCGGGGGTTTTTGGTACACCGTCAGACTCACCCATAAGATAGGGAAGGAATTGATCGAACCCTAAGCTATAGCCTTCGATAAACGATTTATCATGCAAGTTTTGGCTCACCATTTCGTGGGCGATCCCCAGCATTAAGGCGACATCGGTCTGCGGATTGACATATAGCTGTTCACAACCCAAGTATTTTTGGGTTTTGGTGACCACAGGATCTATGCTGATCACTCGGATCTTGCCTTGTTTCACTTTTTCTTTAAGTTGCGCAAGGTAAGCAAATGACTCATGAGTCTCGGCGTTCCAGCCGACCTGTAGGTTTTTATAGGGATCATTTGACCATAAAATAATGGTGTTGGACTCTTGCAGGATCAATGGCCATGAGGTGCCCTGAGCATAAACCTCGGTCGAGCCGAGCACATAAGGCATGATGGTTTGACCGGCTCCGGTTGAGTAGTCACCGATTTTTTTGATGAAGTTACCGTGCATGCCCACAGCGCGTTGCATATGGCTGGTACAAGAGTGCAGTTGGCCTGTGGCGCGCCAGCCCGTTTGGCCAGCGTGTAGGCCTGAGGGACCATATTTAGTTTGCACTTCATCGAGTGAATCTTTAAACAGTGACAAGGCCTTATCCCAGGTCACACGTACAAAGCGAAAATCACCACGTTGGCTGGTGTCACTCTTGTGGCCGTTAAGCAAAAAGTCTAAGCGCACCATAGGGTAACGAACTCGAGATGGATTGTAGACCAAGCCTTTAATACCGTTAATCATATCGGTTGGATATTGGTCTCGGTCAAATGGGATCACCTGATCGATAACGCCATTTTTACGTTTCATCTTAAATGCACCAAAGTGCGACCCGGTTGTTAACCAGCCATCATTGGCGTTGGCGCCTGTGCTGGCGAGGGCATTAAGGGGGGCCAATACTGACGCACCACTGAGGGTCACATAAGAGGTGGCTGCAAGGCCCTTAAGAAAATCTCTTCTGTTCATGTTGATATCCTTTTTAGTGCGCCGACTTATCGAAAGTAGATGAATGTTCTTGCAAGTATTTTTGCACTAACGCTTGAGTGTCTTGGTCCATGTTGACGAACGCTATCATGCCTTGGAACATGCCGGGCCAAGTGTTGGCGTCGAAATGTGCTTCGCTAGGTTGGGTATGACAGACGCTACAACTGGTGGAATAAGTCTCACGTGCATAGTCCCATAGGGGTTGTAAATCTTTGACGAGGAAATCTTTCTCGGTCCAAATCTTGGCCTCGACTCGTTGCCACTGTAGACCGGTCATTGGATCTTCTTTCTGCTCGAAAATTTCCATGACCCCCTCTTCCAGGGCAGCTTCTTTTGACAGTTGTGCCGACAAGATATTGAGACCAAAATCGTAGTAGATCACCCGGCCAGCACCCACTTTTTTACGCCAGCCATCGATGCCGACTTTAACGCGGTCGCCTTGGGTTTCGAGTACCGTCACTTTAGTGGCGATGTTGAGCGTGCCGGCTTCGACATCTGTGGTGTCATTAAAGTAGAGCGGTTTGGTGAGCGCGGTGAAATAGGTGCCACCCACTTGTAGGCTGCTCTCGCCAGAACCCACTTGAGCGATGAGTTCAGGTGCGCGAGAGGTACCCATATCAGGCAGTTTGTGAGCAATACCTTTATGGCAATCAACACAGCTTTGATCGATTTCAGCGGCGCGTTTCATCTGTTTTTGCGCCAGTTTTGACATGCTTTCCCATTTCATTGAGGCATAGTCGTGGCAATTTTTACAGGCTAACGAGTCGTCGCGATCGAATCGTTTCCATTCGCGGCTAGCCATTTCAAGCCGTTTAGCTTCAAATTTTTCATCTGTGTTGACCGTTTGTAGCAACCAGCCCCAGACATCGTGAGAGGCTTCCATCTTACGGGCAATTTTACGCGTCCAGTTGTGTGGCACATGGCAGTCAGGGCAGGTGGCTCGCACCCCAGAGTGATTTGACCAATGCACCGTTTGTTGTAGCTCTTGGTATGGCTTGCTTTCCATGCTGTGACAGCTAATGCAAAACGCTTCGGTATTGGTCATTTCCAGTGCGGTATTAAAACCACCCCAGAAAATAATGCCCATGAGAAAGGCAGACAAACTGATGGTACCTAAGGTGAGGTACTTGGCGGGCTTGTTGAGCGTGCGCCAGATAGTAATAAACCACTTCATAACAGCATCCTTAAAAAATAGATCAGGTAATTATTTAACTTAGTGAGAGACGATGCCGCCAAACGCTTGGATCATCCAAATGACAAAGCCATAAGCCCCTATGCCGCTAATCGTTAAAATGGGAAACAGTAAAAAAATGATGAAGCCCAGCGCCTTAAGCTCTTTGGATTTCACCTGACTGGGTTTAGTCGCTAAATCTTGTTCTGCCATGATCTGCTCTCTTAGTGGTGATCTTTGTCTATGGCTACAATATTAGAGGAGGGTTGTTAATGGCTGTCACACCTAGGATGAACGAATATCGACAACTTATGAAAAAATATGAAAATCAATTCTGCTGATATGAAGAGTTAGGTGTAATCAAGTATAAGGTTATGATTTAAAATGAGTCATCCACGTATTGAACGAGTGTCATCGCAGGTGCGACGTGTGCTTAATATCCTGCTAATTCCGCCGTGGGTGGGGCAATTAGCCGAAAATAAAAAGATCTCATGATTTGTTAATTTACGCTAGTTTATCGCGTCAGCTTTCCTGTAAAATTCGCGCCAACCTAGGTTATGTGAGCGTTCGGTTAACCGAGCACCTCTTGGCTTTGCATTCAATGTGTAAGCCTGCAGCGCACGTAAGGTACGTCACAAGTACTCGGTGGTTCTCTAACCCGATAGTGTTGAGCGGGATCCTCACTGCCATAACCTTGTAAAACTAAGAGAACAATAAAGGTAAATAATTATGAAGTCTGAACAGGCTCTCGATACCCCTGCTGTACCTACAGGTTCGATGTTAGATCGTTTTTTTGCTATTTCTGCCCGTGGCAGTAACGTAAAGCAAGAAGTGATAGCCGGATTTACCACCTTCTTGGCCATGGTTTACTCGGTCATTGTGGTGCCTAATATGCTCGGCAGCGCAGGCTTTGATGCCGGCGCGGTCTTTGTTGCGACCTGTTTAATCGCTGCATTTGGCTCATTGTTAATGGGGCTGTGGGCTAACCTGCCGATGGCGATTGGCTGCGCTATCTCGTTGACCGCCTTCACCGCGTTTAGCATGGTGTTGGGCCAAGGGATCTCGATTCCGGTTACGTTAGGCGCCATCTTTTTAATGGGGATAGTGTTTACGCTAGTGAGTGTGACTGGGGTTCGTCAGTGGGTACTCACCAACCTGCCTAAAGGCATTGCTCACGGTACGGGTATTGGTATCGGCTTATTCCTCCTGCTTATTGCCACCAACAGTGTCCAGCTTATTGTCGCCAACGATGCGGGTTTACCGGTGAAGTTAGGCGATATTCATAGCTTACCTGTGCTTGCCACCATTATCGGCTTGGCGGCCACCATCGGCCTTGAGCGCCGCGGTGTGCCCGGTGGAATTTTGTTGGTGATTATCGCCCTGTCGGTATTTGGTCTCTTGTTTGACCCTTCGGTGACCTATCAAGGCTTGTTTGCCTTACCTGATCTGATGTCTGACAAATCATTAATTGGTCAGCTCGATATTATGGGGGCGTTAAATCCAGTCGTGTTACCTATTGTGTTGGCGTTAGTGATGACGGCCATTTTTGATGCCACTGGGACTATCCGTGCGGTGGCGGGGCAAGCCGAATTACTCGATAAAGACGATAATATTGTCGGTGGCGGTAAGGCGCTGACCTCTGACTCGGTAAGCAGTATCTTTGCCGGTGCAGTGGGCGGCGCGCCTGCTGCAGTGTATATTGAATCGGCCGCAGGAACCGCCGCAGGTGGTAAAACTGGCCTGACAGCGACCATTGTTGGTGTACTCTTCTTACTGATGATGTTCCTGGCGCCGCTAAGTTATTTAGTGCCAGCCTACGCCACTGCACCTGCATTGATGTATGTGGGATTGTTGATGTTGAGCAATGTGACCAAGCTTAATTTTGACGATAAAGTCGATGCCATGGCTGGGTTAACCTGTGCGGTATTTATCATTTTAAGTTGTAACATTGTTACTGGGATCATGCTGGGCTTTGTCACGTTAGTGATTGGCAGATTGTGCAGCGGCGAATGGCGTGCCATCAAACCGGGTGTGTTAGCGATCACTATCGGTTTAGTGGTTTTCTATCTCGGTGGCTGGGCGATTTAAACCTTTGTAGATACCAAAATCTGTCAAACATGCAGATGTAGCTGGGTGTCCCCTCAGTACATAAAAAAGATGTCACTCAAAAAGACGAAATATCCTTTCGTCTTTTTTATTGGCTGTAAGCGCGTAGTAGATCTTTCCAGGTGACAATACCGACAATCTGACCCTGTGCTAACACCGGCAGTGAGCCAATATTGTGCAGCAGCAATAACCGAGAAGCCGCATGTAAGGAGCACTCGGGGGAGGTAGTGATGGGGTTGCGTGTCATGACCTGATGAGCTCGGCGCTG
The DNA here is from genome assembly GCF_003605125.1 of Shewanella algidipiscicola. Classification (GTDB taxonomy): domain Bacteria; phylum Pseudomonadota; class Gammaproteobacteria; order Enterobacterales; family Shewanellaceae; genus Shewanella; species Shewanella algidipiscicola. The sequence goes on along the minus strand of NZ_QPQT01000005.1, from coordinate 251,720 downwards.
CAACGTTTCAACATCGCGCTCGGTTTCGTTGATCGCGCCAATATGCGGGCTCAATGTGCGCAGGTAATCTCGCTCAGATAACACCCCTTGCAGCTTATCGTTTTCAACCACCAAGAGATGGTGAAACGGCGCACTGTCAAAAATCTCTTTGACTATGGTGAGTCGATCATCCATGTCGATAGTGACGACTCGGGTGCTCATAATGTCGGCAACAGTGACGCTCATAGTCTATTTCCTTATGTTTACGCTATTTATAACAGACAATTAACATTTCAACAAATCAACATGTTTGCTTAGGCTATTGATGAGCTCATCATTGAGAACAGGCCCTAACCATCGCGCGGTATTTTTAACGATGACGGTAGGGCAATGACTACTGGGCTATATGGTGGTATGGCTTTGGATGAAGGGCCACGATTGCAGCTGTGTTATTGAGCGGGGGATAAATCAGCCCAGGCGGTCCTAGGCTGATGTTAGGTCTTTATGTGTCGAATGCCTTAGAAGATAAGATGTGCAACACCGGCAATAACAGGTAGGGTAACCAGTGTTCTTAAAATAAACACCACAAACAACTCGACAATGTTGACCGGGATCTTACTGCCTATCAACAAGGCACCCACTTCACTCATATAGATAAGCTGGGTGACCGACAGGGCGGCGATAATAAAACGTGTCATGTCAGATTCGATTGAACTGGCTAAAATCGAGGGGATAAACATATCCGCAAAGCCAACCATAATGGTTTTAGACGCCTCGCCTGCGTCTGGAATTTGCAGTAACTCTAGCAGTGGGATAAATGGCATGCCAAGGTAGTCGAACAGCGGTGTATATTCGGCGATCATCAATGCTATGGTCCCGATAGCCATGACAACAGGGAGCACGCCAAACACCATATCGATGACATTTTTTAGGCCATCTTTTAGGGTGTGCGATACGCCTTGCGCATGTGCCGCTTTAGCCATCGCTTGCTCAAAACTCCAAGCGAAAACGCCCTTACCGTGTGGCACGACTTCATCGTCAGGATGACGTGGTGTATCGTCAATATAGTGATCTTTTTTCCAACTCAGTGGTGGTAATTTAGGCACGATAACCGCCGCTACAATACCAGCCAAACATACGGTTAAGTAAAATGGTGCAAACAGATGCTCTAATTTTACTTGCGAAATTACCACTAAAGAGAAGGTGATTGAAACCGCCGAGAAGGTGGTGCCGATCACAGCCGCTTCGCGTTGAGTATAAAGGCGGGCTTCATATTGTTTACTGGTCATTAAAATGCCGACACTGCCATCGCCAAGCCAAGAGGCCATACAATCAATGGCGCTGCGACCTGGCAAGTTAAATACGGGGCGCATAATTTTGGTTAATAAGGTGCCAAATAGCTCCAGTAAGCCGAAGTTAAGTAGTAAAGGCAATAACATGCCGGCAAAAATAAATACGCAAAATAATACGGGTAGCAGGTCATTCAGTACTAAGGCGCCCGTATTCCCTGAGCGGATAGCTTCAGGACCTATGCCCATGTAGGTCAATACAATGAAGACTGCACCAATGATGCGAACGATAGCCCACATAGGGTTTACGTTAAGTAATGCATTGATAAAGTGATGCTGTTTTAAAACATTAGGTTTGAGCAATTTGCAGATGAGCGTCGCGATAGCGGTAATGACCACGATAAAGGTCACTATGCCAGTTAGCGCATCGCCCAATAAGCTTTGTAATCCTTTTGATACGATAGCGATAGGAATGGTGATCGCATCTTGATAGCTAATCGGTGTCATAAACAGTAACAAGCCGATCAGCGAAGGGATGAGAAATGTAAGTAACGTTTTTATGTTAGTTTTTTGTTTTTTAGCCACTTTTTTGCCTTAAATTACGCTGTCTGTACAACGGCAAGAATTAAATATTGAATCCATAATGTAATTTATAATGAATATCCATTCATCTAATCGACGGAGATTACCGCCTAAGTCCAGTGATGTAAAACCATTTAATGCGCAATCTTGTGACTAACTGCAGTAGCATAGTTATTTGCACTTTATGACTATTTATATTGTACTCAAAAAAGTCGTATTTGCACCATGTACTTTTTGGTTAAATAATGATTAAGGTGATGTTATCGCTTGGTTTTATATCGCTTGTGCCACGAAAAGTGTTGTAATTCGCGCCTAGTGTTAGCGTGTGGGAGAAATGCAGGCTTGTGCTGGATCTGGTTTCCCCAATAATCTGAGGCTGAGCGAGTCAATCAGTCTGCCGCTTTTAGCGGACGATTAGCAGCGGGCATATATGGCCTGATTGCAGCATTGGGGAGATCTGGGGTCAGTATCGAGTTAAGTGGTAGATTAGGGGAGAGGCATGTGGCGAAGAACAGTGGCATAGGCCAAATAGATTGAGCCGTGGCAGGGCCTGCGGCTCAATCTAGATTTGCTTGTTATTGACATTTGTAATGCATCAAACCAGATGCCAGTACACAAGCGCATGTCCATTGTCGACCTTAGGTTACCCGAAGGTTTGTCTTAAGCTCTTGGCTTTATCCGCGTTAATTTTTAGTTCAGAAATTGAGTCTTCAACGCTGGTTAACGCATCTAAATTATTATTCGATGCCAGAGTGATCTGGTTAATTCCTTGATTAAGTTCTTGTACCACTTGCATCTGTTGTTGAGCCGCGACGGCATTGTGCTGGGCAAATTCATGGATACTGCTGATTGATGTGTAGAGCTCATCGAGTTTTATCGCCGAGGACTCAGTTTGCTGGGCGCAGTGTTCTGCCAAGCGCTGGCTTTGGCGCATCTCTTCGCTCCAGTCGCTGAGCATCTTAAACATTTTGTCGACGCTTTGGGATATGCTGGTGGTGGATACCTGAGTGCGGCTCGACAGTGCCCTAACTTCGTCGGCCACCACAGCAAAGCCGCGTCCCTGCTCGCCCGCTCTTGCGGCTTCAATGGCGGCATTGAGTGCGAGTAAATTGGTTTGTTCGGCGATAGCATCAATTTCACCCATGGCATTGGCCACCTGTTGGGCTTCTTGGTGTAACAGTTGCGTATTTTGTGCCACATGGGTAACGTTCTGGGTGAGCGAGTCGATATCCTGGCTGTTCTGCTGCATTTTGCTACGGTTATCGTGACAAATTTGGTAAGTGTCGTCGATATGATTTGATGTCGATTGGATATTACTCACCACTTCATTGAGTGTTGCTCCCATCTCCTCCATGGCGCTGGCCATCTGCTCAATTTCTTGATGTTCTTTATCGATACCGCTGTGGGTTTGGTTAACTGCAACAATCAGTTGATTTGTGATATCGGTGATCTTATCGGCGCTGTCCTGGTTTTTCCCCAATACCCCTTGCATCTTGGCATCTTTCATTAATATCTGGAATTTAAGCAAGGAGGAGGAGTCTTTACCGCAATAGACAAAGCGACTGACAGAGTCATACTCTTGTTTCATTGCCATTAACTGGGCAGGGATCCTAAAGGCCTCATCGTAAAATATGATTAAATTCAAGCCGATTAGCGCCAATCCAACTAAAATCGTCTGCCAACCTAAAATATAACCGGCTAATGCGAGGCCTAGGGTAGTCACGACTGCTGATATGATGCGCTTTTGCATTAATGACAGTGGATCTTTTATCGTTTTACCTTGGTTTATTTGTCGATATAAGGTCTGAGCATTATTGATTTTTTTGGCATCGGGTTTAACTCGTACAGACTGATAACCAATGAGTTTACCTTGCTCATACATAGGTGATACAAAGGCATCGACCCAATAAAATGAACCATCTTTACAACGATTTTTTACCATTCCACGCCACGATTGACCGGCTTTTAATTTTTGCCAAAGATCGGCAAATGCCGCCGCGGGCATATCGGGATGGCGAACCAAGTTGTGATGCTGGCCCAGTAACTCAGATTCACTGTAGCCGGATATGTTAATGAAGGCTTGATTAACATAGGTGATCACTCCACGGGGATCTGTGCTCGAAATGAGCTCGTCATTATCATTAAGCTTAACCTCTCGTGTGGATGCCGAGGGCTGATGATGTTTAGATGTTGTCATGTAAGGGAGATCTTCATCAAGTCGCCACCTCCAGTCTTTTTGTTAGTCGATTATCTGCTAAGTGGTTGGTGGCGTAATAAAAAATTCATTGGCATTCTAACAGGCATATCGCCAATTTGTTAGCTGTCTCACAAAACTATTTGTAGTGAGATGTGGCGCGTAAAGTAAATGCTAAGATTTTGATCTTGCTCTAATAAAAAATATTGACTCGATGATGATGTCACGTATATTCGTTTACCCTCGATTTTATAAGGTTATTCGTGTTGTTGCGGCGGTTAAGGTTATAAAGTGTCGTCATGGTTGTTGCGGTAATGTTGCTAAAATTGTTAATAAAAATATGCATCAAAGCTCGGCAAAAAATTCCAATTCCATATAACCTAGTAGGACGACAGCATTGCATTATCAACAGACTATGAATTCATCACAGCGAAAACTATCAGTACTGGGATTTAGATTTGGCATGCTGGGCATTATTCTACATGTACTTAGCTTATTTGTGGCGTCGTTGGGATTTAATGACTTTAACGGTAATGGTTTTAGTTTTTTTAATTTTTCATTAAGTGAACTGGGCCAATATGGCCATTCTCAATTAGCGGTAGTGTTTAATGGTGGGCTGTTTTTTGGTAGCTTGAGTTTGGTGTTATTTTGTTTATTTTCACTGCAACGTTGCGACCGTCCATTGCTGTATCCTTGTCTGTTATTGCTGATTTTAGCCATGCTCTCTCTGGCTATCACGGGGTTATTTCCCATAAATGTATATCACTTACACACCTTAGGTATTGAATATTTCTTTTATTTCTCACTGTTGAGTATCGGTTGTTACTTAGGCTATTTATGGCAGGGCGCAAGATTGGCGGGAAATCCCCCTAAACATTTTGCTTATCAAGGTTGCAGTGTATTGAGCCTGTTGTGTATCGCCGTATTTGGCTTGTTTGTATTCCTAGCACAAGTAGATAGTAGTTTAAATCATAGTGGCCAAGCATTTTACCATGGGATGATGATGATCGAGCCACGCCCTGAATTTTGGTGGCCCGCCATCCTTGAGTGGTTAGCGTTACTGCTGTTTCTTGGTTGGAGTGCGGCCTTGGTGTGGACACAACGCCCTATGCGTGACTAGCGCCCTTGTTCAAATCCCGCTTGGCCAAACCAGTATCCATTACAGGCTAAGTTGGTTTCACTGCCGTTATCTTGGCTCACATCAGAGTCCCCCTTGGTGGCCAAGTTTTTGGCTAAGCTTTTGGTTAAGTTATTCGCTAAGTCAATCGAGGCCAAGCTACTGGGGGAAACCCTAAAATAGTCGACCCCTAGGCGCTCCATCTCCTGTTGTTGGTCACTTAAGTCAATATAACTGGCCGATTGAGTTTGAATGCCATTAAGTCGCAGCAGTGGCTGGGACTCTTGGGTTTGCGCCAATACACCTTGCGGATAGTCAATACAGATGGTTTGGCAGCTGTCTTTAGTTAATCCCTGTTGGCGCGCGGTAAAACAGCGTGCCGAGTGTGCCAGTGGCATGTAGCCATGACCAAAGACTTCCACCTCTATCTGCCTTGGGGCCAAGTCGGTTAATACTCGTTCGAGCCAGTGCTTCGATAGCTCCAGTGGCATAACAAATCGTTGCATCCCCCACGCGGCTAATTTCTGCAAACTTGCCGCATTATAGTTGTTAATACTTGGCCCGCAGATAAAAGGTAGTCCGAGTGATTTCGCTACCTCGACGGCGCCCATATCGTTGGCTTCAACCATAAACTCGCCGTTATCGATTTGCTGCTTTAAGGCTGTAAATTCCGATTGGGCTTCAATCAGCGCCAGGGTAGAGAGTACCACCTGTTTACCCGATGCCCTGAGGATCTGAGCTAGCTCAAGGTAGTCGCTAAATTTCAGTTGGCGGCGACGGCTACAGACGGTTTCACCTAAATAGATCAGTTCAATGTCGCTACTGGCAACTTGTTGGTAAAATGCGCTGACCTGCGCCTTTGACCAGCAATATTGAATAGGGCCTAAAGATATGTTCATATGTTCTCCTGTTATTGGCTACTGCCAAGTGCGCTCATAGGCTCCAAGTGTCGTAACCTGACCTTCGGAAACCTTGGCTAACGCCTTGTCCCACTCAGCTTGGGTTGTGTAGGCCTCGGGATGATGTAAAAAGGTGTCGATAGCCTGACGCCAAACACGAGTGACTTGCTCAACATAGGCAGGGCTGCGCTGGCGCCCCTCGATTTTAAGAGAGGCCACGTTCGCCTTTGCCAGCTCTGGCAATAAACTGAGGGTATTAAGGCTGGTGGGCGATTCTAAGAGATGGCTCGCTTGCTTGTTTTCTGCAGTGATATAACGCCCCTTACACACCACGGGGTAGCCCATCTGTTCGTTAATATTGGACTTATCAATAAGTACTTCGTTTAGGCGCGTTAAGCGTTGATCACCAACCTCTTGCCAGCGCACCGCGTTAGCAGGTGAGCAGGAGCCACCAGTGTTGGGCGATTGTCCAGTAACATAGGAGGAAAGGTGGCAACGCCCTTCGGCCATGATGCACAAGCTACCAAAGGCAAACACCTCCAGATCTACTGGCGTCACCTTAGCAAGGTCGCGTACCTGTTTCATCGATAACACTCGTGGTAACACGGCTCGCTCAATATTAAACTCGCGTTTATAGAGGCTTAAGGCGCCAAGATTGGTGGCGCTGGCTTGCACCGATAAATGCAGTGGCAGGTGAGGATAGCGGCTATGGGCGTAATCGAGTAGCGATAAATCGGCGACAATTAAGGCATCGACGCCAAGATCGGCGGCGATATCGATAGCCTGATACCAACGCTGTTCTTCCCCCGGTTGAGGAAACGTATTGATGGTCAAAAATAACTTCTTTCCCAAGCGATGAGTGTATTGCACCGCCTGCACCAGTTTCTTGGGGGTAAAGTTTAAGCCAGCAAACGAGCGCGCATTGGTATCATCTTTAAGGCCAACATAAATCGCATCGGCACCCGCATTGAGTGCTACTTTCAATGCGGCTAAGTTCCCCGCAGGGCATAAGAGCTCCATAACTGCCTCTTTCTTAAAAAGTGTGCAGTGTAAAAGGGAATGGCCGCCTATATGTTGATGTAAAACAGGTTTGTGATCATAAAAGCTGGGTAAAATTGAATTATCTCTCACTTTCGGGGTGAAAGCCGAATCGATCATTAATATTAAGCGGGGTTGACGCGAGTTGATCACGCTTGCATAAGGAGTTATTCACGCTATGCAAAAAAGTGTGCTAGCCAATACCGCTCAACATCTGTTGCAATTTGGTCCTCAGGTGATGGCCAAGCCGTTAACTATAGTGCCTTTTGCCGTAAAGGCGCGCATATTAGAAAAGCTGTTGAACTTGTTAATGGCGGAGCAAATCGAGGATGATGAGCTGCATTTTCTTCAGCAGCGCTGGGTTAACATCGATATTGTTGATATGAAGCTGAGTTTTGATGTCAGCTTTGATAAACACTTTGTGGTTCGAGCGCCCGCGAAGGCCGAGGTGACATTTAGTGGCCGCAGCAAAGAGTTGGTATTGATTGCCGCCGGCAAAGAAGATCCCGATACGTTATTTTTCCAACGTCAATTGGCTATCGAGGGCGATACCGAATTGGGACTTGAGGTGAAAAATTTATTATTGAGCATTGAGTTTGACACTATGCCAAGATTGGCTAGAGAAGGGCTAACCGCTTTGGCTTCGCTGCTTGAGCAACTGCAGCGTCAAGCCGATGCGCGCTGGGCATAACATCCAGATCTGCCTGCCAGCTTCGGCAACTCAAGCCTAAATCAAGTTGAGATAAGCCAAGCGATAGGCGAGTGAAGTGCTCAACTTTTGTATCAATGTTTGCAAGATCGCAGTTGATCACAGCCTGCGGTTAATAAAAAAGCGAAGTGTCACACTTCGCTTTTTTATAATGTTGCGTCATTAATGGGGTGAGTTAATCACTCGCTTAGCGGTTTGCCGGTGATCAAGTGATACTTCAGCAACAGCGCTTCATCAGACTCAATATGTTGTGGATCTGGGTCGATACAATCGATAGGGCATACCGACACACAGGTGGGCTTATCATAATGGCCAACGCATTCGGTACACAGGTCTGGATCTATCTCGTAGATCTCCTCGCCCATGGTGATCGCTTGGTTTGGGCACTCAGGCTCACACATGTCGCAGTTAATGCAGCTATCGTCTATCAGTAATGCCATTATCTGGGTCCAATTACACCGCTTGGTGCGGGTTGCGGGTGTTTTGTCCGCTATTAAGGTTACGCATTAGTATCGCTTTATCGACATTCACTTCTTGCGGTACCGGTAAAAACACAAAGTGGCCCGAACCGAGTCCGGCCTCGACGGCTTCGCCCTTACGGTTTTCTAAATGTTCGATGGTCAGGTTTATATTGCCTTGTGGCGTCATTAACTCAACACTGTCGCCAACCGAAAATTTGTTTTTCACATCCACTTCGGCCATGCCTTTATCGTTACGTTTGCCAGTGAATTCCCCCACAAATTGTTGAGTGTCACTGATAGAGTAACCGTAGTCGTAATTTTGGTATTCATCATGTACATGGCGACGCAAGAAGCCTTCGGTGTATCCCCTGTGAGCCAGTCCTTCCAGTTGGTGCATCAGTGCTGGGTTAAACTCACGACCAGAAGCGGCATCTTCAATCGCTTGGCGATAAAGCTGTGCGGTACGTGCCACGTAATAAAATGACTTGGTGCGGCCTTCGATTTTAAGCGAGTCGATGCCCATTTTGGTCAGGCGCTCAACATGCTGGATGGCACGTAAGTCTTTAGAGTTCATGATGTAGGTGCCATGCTCATCTTCAAAGGCGGGCATGTATTCACCAGGGCGTCCCGCTTCTTGCAATAACACCACCTCATTGCTTGGTGCGCCGGCGCCTAGGGTAGGGTTGTGCAGCTGTACATCTGGGTTCACCGCGACAATGTCACCGGTTTCGGTTTGCACTGCTTCATGGGCGTCATATTTCCAACGACATGCATTGGTGCAAGTGCCTTGGTTGGGATCGCGTTTGTTGATGTAACCCGACAGCAGGCAGCGGCCAGAATAAGCCATGCACAAGGCGCCGTGCACAAAGACTTCCAGCTCGATATCGGGGCAGCGTTGACGGATCTCTTCAATCTCATCGAGCGACAGCTCACGGGATAAGATCACCCGCTTAATGCCTTGTTGTTGCCAAAACTTAACCGAGGCCCAGTTGATGGCGTTGGCTTGTACAGACAGGTGCACCACTTGATCGGGAAACGCTTCACGTACCATCATGATAAGCCCGGGATCTGACATGATCAGCGCATCAGGTTGCATGGCAACCACAGGCTCCATATCTTTGATATAGGTTTTCAATTTGGTGTTGTGCGGGGCGATGTTGCTTACCACGTACAGTTTTTTGCCTAACGCGTGGGCTTCTTGAATACCGGTAGCGAGGTTTTCCATTTTGAAATCATTGTTTCTAACACGCAGGCTATATCTAGGCTGGCCGGCGTAGACCGCATCCGCGCCATAGGCAAACGCGTAACGCATATTTTTTAAGGTCCCAGCAGGAGACAGTAGCTCAGGTTTAAACATAATTTCTCTCAATTAACAGGTAGCAAACAACTTGGGGCGGCATTTTACTCAATGGAGGGAGTCTTATGCAAATAGTAACCTTGTTTATTCTGTGGTCAAGCGCCCATTGCCGCCATAAATAGGCTTCCTATTTCACTGTTTTACGCCGCATACTTGCCCTTGTAGCCTGATGACGATGATTGCTGCTCTTGTGGGGGGCTATCACGCCCAGTTGGTGTGTTTTAGGGAGTGGGGTCGCGACTTACCTTGTAATAGCCTATTTTATCCATTATTGCCAAAATGGCCTCTTAAGTGCTTGGTGTTATATTGCGTTGATTACGGGCACAGCGGCTATCGCTGAACCATATCGTCGGTGATCGCTTGTTGTTAGTCGGTTAAAAATAGGCGGAGTTACACCTGCGGCTAAGGCTTTTACCAGCCAATAAGTGTTGCTGCATGATGACCCTTTGACTAATATTTACGCTTAAAATAGCAACGGACCTTAATTTATCTACTTAAATTTGAGCGATATTTAGCTTCTTTGAGTCTAGGGCCTGTTGATCTTTGCTGGTTGAATGTTGTTCGAGACAAAAACGTGTTAATCGAGGCGAGTGGATTGCAGCCTAGTCATCTAAGCAAAATTCACTTAACAAAGAGTAAAACGTTTTTAGCCAAACCTTTAGGGCAGCGTTTGTTGGGTATTTCTACTGCGTTCTCAGCTTTTTATGTGGAATAACTACACCACAAAATACCCAACAATTCGCTGTAAAAACAACCTTGAAAGATCAACAGGCCCTAGCTAAGCCATTTTACCATCACGCTTGGCAATCAGTCCTGATATACTCTAGCGCATTATTAAGCAGTGATATTTTATTTAGGAGTCAGTATGTCTAGCGAGCATCAACTACTGGTTGGGTTATTAAAAAAGTTAAAGGCCGATGCGTTAGTGCTGCCAACTTTACCCGAGGTAGCAATGCGCGTCCAAGAGGTCGTTGCTAGGCCTGATTCTAGCCCCAAACAGGTGGCGGAAATTATTGGTCAAGATGCGGCGATATCGGCGCGCATGATAAAAGTCGCCAACAGTGCTATGTATAGCCGTGGCACTAAAGCAGAAAACATCAACAGCGCCGTAACCCGTATCGGCTTAACCCAGATAAAGTCTATCGCGACCTCGGTTGCTATGGAGCAATTGTTTATCTCTACGAATGAGATGGTCTGGGAGGTGATGGATGAAGTGTGGCGCTCGTCAATCGAGGTGACTTCAGCCGCCTGTGCTCTGCTACTCAAGTATGCTAAGACGCATAAAGGTTGCGGCTTAAATTATGACACTCTGACGCTTGCCAGCTTAGTGCATAATATTGGCGCCTTACCGGTATTAACCGAGGCAGAAGCTAATCCGCATCTGTTTACCAGCATAGATCAATTACGCGCCTTGGTGCGAAAAATGCAGGGACCGATAGGCCGAGCCGTATTGAAAAGTTGGGACTTTTCGCCTGAGGTGATGGAAGTCGTTGAGCGATGGGCCGATTTACCCTATTTACCTGAGCGAGTGACCTATTTAGATTTTGTGCGTTCGGCGGCCTTTTATACCGGCGAGCTAAGAGCGGGTCATGAGCTTGAAGAGCGATTAGATGTGTTTGTCAAACGTGGCTTGCCCGTATCGCCAGAGTATTTAGGCACTGATGAATTTCTCGATAATTATCATTCTATTAAGATGAGTTACGAATAGTTGTGACCGGCGATTAACTCTGTTAATAATAGCGTTAATTTTTCTGTTTCGTAAACATGAAGGCCTTGTGTGGATGTTGCAAATCTCTATTGGATAATGGCTTATATTATAGCCATTGGCGTCGCTGGTACCCTTTATTGGTACTGGCATAGACGCACTGGCCTACGTTTTTTGCGACAACTAACCAGCCAATTACAGCAACAAGATAAAGTCCGCAAGCCGCTAGCTATTGACGCTGTTCCTACCGATTATATTCCGCTATATCTGCAGTTGCAGCGATTGTTAACCCAGTTACCTCCACCACTTGGGCGAGATAAGCTCACCGGCTTGTTTAATCGGGTTGGGCTGAAATCACGTTTATCTCGCCTTATGCCTCTTAATCAAGGCATGTTTGTTCTTATTGATATTCATCGCTTTCGCTATGTTAACGACCTGTTTGGTTTCTCGTTTGGCGACCAGTTACTGTTGGCCATGAGTGAGCGAATTAAACAGCAGCTCAATGACCAAGATATTGTGGCGCGCATGAATGAAGATGAGTTTTTAGTGGTGTTTAAAGTGCCATTAAGCGATGACGAGCTAAAGGCATTGCAAAGTCACTTGCAACAGCCATTTTCTATTAATGATACAGTGATAAATCTACAGGTGCAGCTTGGGTATTTGGATATTTCACTGCACTATGCCGACGTTAGTCAGATGCTTAGGCGTATCGATTTGGCCTTAGTACGAGCAAAGTCGAGCTCTGGCTTAATCGCCTCTTATCAAGCGGGGGACGATACGAGTCAGCATCGACAGCTGACTATTATTCGCTGTTTTCCTAAGGCGTTAGCACAAAATGAACTCTATGTGGTGTACCAGGCTAAATACAATCTTGTCAGCGAAAATTGCAGTCACGTCGAGGCGCTTATCCGCTGGGAAAGCCCATTGCTAGGTAGGGTTTCGCCGGCAGAATTTATCCCTTTGCTCGAGCGTGCTGGCATGATCACTATGCTCAGCCAATGGGTTATTAAGCAGGTGCTTCACCAGCAAAGTCTGTGGCGCCAAAGCGGCATGAGGTTGCAGGTGGCGGTGAATTTGGCGCTAGATGATTTATGCGCCCGTCAGTTGTGTCAGTGGATAGTGACACAGCTACAGCAGTGGCAATTGAGCGCCGATGTGTTAGCAATTGAGGTTACCGAGAGTCAATTAATGACGGATATGCAGCGCACGGTTAATGTACTTGAATGCCTCAAACGTGCTGGCATTAACGCTGCAATCGACGACTTTGGCACGGGGCACTCCTCTTTGGCGTATCTTAAATACCTACCAGTTAACGAGGTTAAGGTAGATAAAGCCTTTTTAGAGAATGTGGCGACCGACTGTCGTGGTCAGCATATTCTTAGTAGCGCGGTGTCTTTAGCCCAAGGGCTTGGGTTTACGGTCACGGTGGAAGGTGTCGAAACCCAAACTGAGTTGATGTTACTGCAACAGATGGGCGTCGATAAAATTCAGGGGGAGTTGTTTGCTAAACCGATGAGCGCGGCCGAGCTTGAAATGTATTGGCCGGAACTCAATCGGCCCATTGGCGAAGCATCTTAAGGGGAGGCATCACTCCTAGTCTGTGATATGACGACTGAGCTCGGCGATAAGTTCTGCTGACATTGGGGCCATCTGCCGCGCTTTATTCATACATACCATCTCAATTTGCGCGGTAACTGCCGGCTTTTTGCCTTGTGGTCGCCAGATCTCTTGTCGCCATACAGTGCGATATTTACTCTCAAAAGAAAACTGAGTACGTACATCGACAATCTCTGCAAACTCGATCCCATCATGACATAGCATATCGCTGCGATAGACTGCAAAACCTAAACCTTGTTGAGCCCAAAGGCGAGCCAAGGTTTCGGCACCTATGACATGTTCTCTGGCGCGTTCAAAATACTTCAAGAAATTAGGGTGATACACCACACCTGAAAAATCGGTATCCTCATAATATATCTGCACCGGAAAATGAAACTGGGTGCTGTATTGCGCTTGTGCTGGCTGCTTCATATACAAAATGTGAGTGGCGATGATAAAGGCCGTTAGCTTAGCATATTGAGTTAAGTGGGGCATCTTACCCATTTGCTATTCAGTCTCAAGGGATTACGGTCGCTATAGCTACACTAGGGAAGCTATGTGGGCCGTTATTGATGTTGGCCAGTTATCGCTCTGTTAGCGCAATAGACATAGCGCTAGGCTTACCGTTACGTTCAGCATCTGTTTTGGCGGGCACAAACCGATAGGGTAACTCGCAGAACGACGAGCCTTGTGCTGCTCACTGTATGACAAGTATTCAGGCCCGATGTCAGCCTTGCTGTTTGGGCGTGGTTTTAATGGGCTGTGAAATACAGGGGTAGAAGATAAGCTGTTGCCATACCAGTTTTTAATCTTTGTGATGCGGCAGTGCCAATGCCGCTGACTTATGCGGGCAACTTACGTGAAGTGGCTTATCTAAGGCGGTATTTGAGTGCTGTGTCCCGCAGGCCTGCACTATTATTTAAACCGTTACGCAGTCATTGGTTAGCATGGACAATTTGTTCCTAAATGGGGTATTACCTTTATAAATTGTTACTTTCAATTATTGTTGAGCGTATTTTTTTACTCTAATTCTGTTACACTCTGCTGGGTGTTATCTACTTGATAATAAGATGTTAAGTTACTTATGAGCCAAGATACGTTATCCGTTTTTTTTCAAAATGCCGCAATTTTGCTGGTATTAGTTTTTATCTATGATGCTGTTCCGCGTCAGCGACGTCACCAATATTCTTGGTTGTGGCGTGTGCTGGCCGGTTTACTGATTGGCGTGGTGACAGTGATCACTATGATCACCTCATGGGAATACCAAACGGGTATTTTTGTCGATGCGCGAGCGGTTATTTTAGGAATATCAGGACTGTTTTTTGGTGGTTTACCCACTTTAGTTGCCACGCTTGTGGGGATCACCTTTCGTGTGTTGGAAGGTGGCCCAGCGATGCTTACAGGCATTATGGTGATGATTGTGGCCGCCAGTTTGGGCAGTCTATGGCGTTACCATCGTAAAAATGACATTGCCGATATGACCTTTAAAGAGTTATTGCTATTTGGGGCTGTTTTGCATCTGCTCACTCTATCCCTATTAGCGCTACTGCCTTTTGAGTTATTTGTCGATATTTTATCTATTGCCGCGTTGCCAATGATGACGATCTTTCCGTTAGTGACGGCGTTAATTGGGCTGCTATTGTCGCGTCGGCTCGAAGTGGAACGTGACGCCAAGATTAAGCTGCAAGATGATTTTATTTTTCGCTCTCAATTTGACATTGGCAACATCGGGATTGCCATCACTTCAGTCGATCAACGCTGGGTGAAAGTCAATCCGAGGTTGTGCAAGATGCTGAAATACTCCGAGCAAGAACTGCTCCAGCGCACTTGGTCTGAGTTAACCTATTTTGACGATCTTAAAGCCGATGAAGATGAGTATAAGCGGTTGCTTAATGGAGAGATTGACGCCTACGAGATGGATAAGCGTTATGTGGCCAAAGATGGCGAAATTGTTTATACCCATCTGGCGGTCGCGTGTCGACGAGTGAATCATCAGGTCAATATGGTGATTGCCGGTATTATCGATATCACAGCCAATAAACAAGCCGAATTGGCGGTAAGAACCAGCCAAGAAAGATTAGCGTTAGTTTTAGAAAGTAGTGATTTAGGCTTGTGGGATTGGGATATCAGCCACAATAAAACAGAGCGTAATCCATGGTGCGCTAAGGTACTTGGCTGTGAATTAGAACGCCTCAATAATGACCCGCGGCTCTGGGTAGATGCCATTCATCCGCAAGACAGGGCCGCTGTTTTAAATGCCATGGATAGGCATCTCAAGGGGGAAGCCCCCAAGTATATTGCCGAGTATCGGCTGATCACCTTAACGGGTGAGGAGCGCTGGATAGTCGATACGGGTAAAACGGTGAGCTATGATAATCACGGCCGACCACTGCGGATGTGTGGCGTGCACAGCGATATTACTGAACAACGGCAGGTACAGGAGTCTTTAGAGCTTGCCGCTTCGGTCTACAATAACTCCAGCGAAGCGATGAGCGTGCAAGATCATCAAGGTAAAATTATCACGGTTAACGCCGCCTTCACTGCGATTACTGGCTACCAACCACAAGAGGTGCTCAATAAAGATATCAGTCTTTTACAATGTGAATACTGTGATAAATCACAATATGAACAGTTAGCGCAAGCCGTTAGTGACGTTGGGCGTTGGCAGGGAGAGCTATGCTTGAAAAGCAAGCAAGGCGGTGAGTATATGGTGTGGTTTACCATTAATACCATTTATGACCAACAGGGTGAGGTTTTTCGTCGCGTAGCATTATTTTCTGATATTACTGATAAAAAACAAGCCGAACAGATTATCTGGAAGCAGGCTAATTACGATCCACTTACCGGCTTACCCAATCGACGTATGTTGCTCGAATATTTAAGCAGTGAGATGTTGCGTATTGACCGTGATGAGAGCCATTTTGCCTTAATGTTTTTAGATTTAGACTTTTTTAAAGAGGTGAACGATACCTTAGGTCACGATATGGGGGATTTACTGTTACAAGAAACCGCTAAACGGTTAAAGGGCTGTATCCGTGAACTCGATATGTGTGCCAGATTGGGGGGAGATGAATTTACCGTGGTGTTGTCGGGTATTGATTTTCCCGGCGGAGTCGAGCGGGTGGCGCAGTGCATTTTACAGCGCATTAGTGAACCTTATAACTTAGGTGATGAAACTGCGTATATCAGCGCCAGTATCGGGATTACTATGTATCCCGACGATGCGACCAGCATTGAAGGGTTATTAAAACATGCGGATCAGGCGATGTATGCCGCCAAAGAGCAAGGACGAAATCGCTTTCATTATTTTACTCCTTCGATGCAAGAGTTCGCCCGTTATCGTATGGCGTTGATTAAAGATCTACGTCATGCCATTAGCCACAAAGAGTTTGAGCTTTATTATCAACCGATCATCGATATGAACAGTGGTGATATTTATAAGGTGGAAGCCTTGATCCGCTGGAATCACGCTTCGAGGGGCATGGTGTCACCCAGTGAGTTTATTTCGGTCGCCGAAGAGACGGGGTTAATCAACGATATCGGTAACTGGGTGTTTGAAAAGGCGGCACATCAAAGTGCCGAGTGGCGCAAGCAGTTTGGCACCGAAATTCAGATAAGCATTAATAAATCGCCAGTGCAGTTTCGCGATGATGGCGACACCTTTAGTGACTGGCTCACCTTATTGCAGCATCTCGAGCTGTCTAGCAATGCCATCTGCGTCGAAATAACCGAAGGGTTGTTATTGGATGCATCTATGGGGGTCACCGAAAAGTTACTCGCCTATCGTGATGCTGGTATTCAAGTTTCGCTAGATGATTTTGGGACGGGTTATTCATCGTTAGCCTACCTGAAAAAATTTGATATCGATTATCTTAAAATAGATCAATCTTTTACCCGCAACTTAGAAACCGACACCGATGGCGTGGCCTTGTGCGAAGCCATTATCGTGATGGCCCACAAGTTAGGGATCAAAGTGATTGCCGAAGGAGTTGAAACTGAATTCCAACGTGACTTTTTAGCCAAGGCTGGTTGTGATTATGCCCAAGGCTACCTGTTTGCTCGGCCGTTGCAACAAGCAGAGTTTGAACAAGCTTACTTAAATCCGCGCTCAAGCTCGTCAGGCTTAATTGAGGGAACTCATTAAGTGGCTAGCGCTCCATATTAACGGCTATTGACGGTCTAATCATGTTGAATCGTTATCCTTATGGCGCGGTTTTTGATAGACTCCGCGCTCAGTTTTGACCCAATAGCCATTGACCATCGAGCCCATTATGAATTTTGATTCACTCCCTCTGCATCCTCTGCTTATTCAAGCGACAGCGCTGTGCGGTTATCAACAATTAACCCAAGTGCAGGCCAAGGTGATTCCGGTTGCATTGCAAGGCCGTGATGTGATGGCCTGCGCCGAAACGGGCACGGGTAAAACAGCGGCTTTCAGTCTCCCTTTTCTACATAAGCTGCTTGAGAGTGATAGGCCATTAGGCCAGCTCAGTGTGCTGGTGCTGACGCCAACTCGTGAATTAGCGATACAAGTGGGCGAGAGTATTGCCAAGTACAGTCAGTTGACGCCATTAACGTCATTGGCGGTTTACGGTGGCGCTAATATCAACCCTCAGCGTAAGGCTCTGGCAAAGGGGGTCGATATTTTAATTGCCACCCCTGGGCGTTTATTTGACCTAATAGGTCAGCATGGCTTGGATCTGTCGTCGGTCGAGCAGCTGGTTATCGATGAAGCCGACCGTATGTTGGATTTAGGCTTTGTTAAAGACATTGAGCGAGTTAAAAATCATATCGCCCCGCGCCATTCCACTCAGCTATTTTCGGCGACCTTTAGCAAGGCGATTAAGGTGCTAGCCACTAAGATGCTAGACGATCCCGAGTGGATTAATGTGACGCAAAACACCACCGCAGCCAATATAAAACAGGAGGTTTATCCGGTCGATAAGCGCCGTAAAGCCGAGCTCTTGGCCGAACTGATTGGGCGTAATAATTGGCAACAAGTATTGGTCTTTGTCAGCAGTAAAGAGAGTGCAGAGACACTGCACAAAGAGCTAAAACTAGACGGTATAAAAAATGCCGTGTTCCATGGTGATAAGACCCAAGGAGCACGAAATCGGGCGCTCGAGCAGTTTAAATCGGGTGAACTCAGAGTGATGGTTGCAACCGACGTTGCCGCTAGAGGACTGGATATCGCGGCGTTACCACTGGTGATTAACCTGGAATTACCGCTGGATGCCGAAGATTATGTGCATCGTATTGGCCGCACCGGCCGCGCAGGTTTAGCTGGTCATGCCATCTCATTTGTGGCATTAAATGATGAAAAGATGCTACAAGAAATCGAAGCCTTAATTGGACAAACCTTGCCAAGACACATAGTGCCTGGGTATGAGATAGGTGCGCCGCTACCGGCCCGTTACCGCGAGTTGCAATTGGAAACGACCAGTCCATCACATAAACCCAAGCGAGCGAAGCGCCCTTCAGCACGCGACACCCAACATCATAGTTATGCCTGCCGACGGGCTAATAAGTCGCGCAAGGTATAAGGGGGATTGGCAACATTGTCGTCTAGGCTACCGATACTGCGCCATGGCGATAGCAATGAGTTAACTCGTCGACGAGTCTATCAGTTGATACAAGATTGGTTAGCCTAAAGGTTAGCCAAGCTGATGAGCCGGACCGTAATGCAACCATAGCGAGAATAAGATGCGTAAACCGATAATAACTCAGCCCGTCGCAACCAATGTGATCACCGGCTTTTTAGGTGTGGGTAAGACTACGCTCATTAAATATTTATTAGCGAATAAGCCCGCTAACCAAGTATGGGCTGTGTTAGTTAATGAGTTCGGTGAGGTCGGTATCGATGCCAGTTTTATCGGCAAGCAATCGGGTAAGGTGCAAATAAAAGAGGTGGCTGGTGGCTGTATTTGCTGCGCGGCAGGCGTGCCCATTCAAGTGGCGGTGAATCAGTTGCTTGCACAAGCTAAGCCCGACCGGTTATTGATTGAACCTACAGGACTTGGGCATCCTAAAGCGATTATCGATACCCTGAGCCAGCCGCATTATCAGCAGGTGATCGCCTTAAAAAGTACCATCTGCTTAGTGGATGCACGTAAGGTGAGCGACAACCGCTATCGAGAAAGCGACATTTTTAAGCAGCAATTAGCCGTTGCCGACCTGATTTTAGTCACCAAAGGTGATTTAGCGGCAGATGAGGATTTGGCACAGTTGCACACCTTTCTTGCCCAGCAGTCTATTAGCGCGCCAGTGCAAGCAATCAACTTAACCCGCGAGCAAGAGAGTCAAACTCCGGCGTTATTTAATCGGTTAGCAGGGCAGGTGTTAGATTGTGATAGAGAAAGTGTTGGTGCTCAGTCCCCCACTAAAGCGCCAGTAAACTCGCCAGACTCAAGCCCATCACTCTTTTCTGTCTCGCCTCTGAGTCCACTTTCCAGCATATCCGTGCCCTCCATGCCACCGACCATAGTGTTTGATGAGCTTGGCATCTATCGCAATGATAATCAGCATGAGGGGATATACAGTGCTGGCTGGGTATTTGATTGCCATTATGAATTCGACTTTGAAGCCATTGTCGCCTGGGTAAAGCGTCAGGACTGCCTGCGTTTAAAAGCTTTACTAATTTGCGATGAGGGTATTGCCACCCTTAACTATGTTGATCAGCAGCTACAGGTTGTTGAGCTTGATGATGCGCTGGACTCTCGTATTGAGTTGATTTCTCGCCAGCCGATCACTATATCCGCAACCGAGCAGCAACTGCTGTCGCTTGCTAAGCGTGACATCGTTTAACGGCGTAGCGCCTATGATTGCCTAACATTGTCGGTAAGTTAGCGGCTAGTGCTACGTTATCGTGAATGGTTAATATGATTTCTTTGTCTTTTTACTGAGCAGATAGATAATAGACTATGCAAGACGTACCACAAGATCAATCGTTAGCGACAGAACCCATCCCAACATTAGTATGGCGTTACACCATCCCCACGATCTTATCTATGTTAGTGACTGGGGTGTATGTAGTGATAGACGGCATGTTTATTGGCCATTATCTGGGTGAAGTCGGCTTGGCCGGAATGATGCTGGCGTATCCGGTTGGGGCGATTTTGTATGCCGTTGGTGCGTTGTTGGGGATGGGCGGCGCCTCATTAGTGTCTATCAATTTGGGGCGCAATGATCCGGCGCGAGCGCGAAAAATACTCGGTAACACCTTTACCCTATGTTTAATTTCCGGCGTTTTATTTGCGCTGGTGGGCACCTTTTTCAGTCGTGATATCTTAATGTGGCTGGGCGCCGAGGGAGAAGTGTTACGCGGTGCCTATGAATACTTGTTTTGGTATTTTGCATTAGGTGTGTTTCCTATTTTGGCCATTGCGTTTGCAGCGCTGTTAAGAAACGATGGTCGCCCAGGTTTTGTAACTTGGATATTGATCATCAGCGGTTGCCTTAATGCGCTACTCGATTGGTTGTTGATTGTGGTGTTTCCTTTGGGGTTAGCTGGGGCCGCCATTGCTACCATGATCTGTCAAGCAGTGACAGGCTTGGCTTGTCTGCAACATTTTTTTACGGCAAAAACGCGTCTCGGTATCAATATCGAGCAGATGAAGCTGACTCTAGATCACTGCTCCAACATTGTTAAAGTGGGCTTTCCCAGTTTTTTAATGAACCTGTATCTCTCGATAGTCTTAACGCTGCATAATATGGCGTTTTTATGGGTCGGTGCCCCAATACATGTCGCCGCTTACGGAGTGGTGAGTTACACCGAGGCATTATTTTATTTGATTTTTGAGGGGATAGCGCTCGGCACACAACCCATTTTCAGCTTTAATGCGGGAGCTAACCGGTTCGATAGGGTGTTCCAGACATTCAAAATTGCGACTTTGATGACCTTAGTGACGGCGGTCATAGGTCTATTGTTTATCTATCTGCTGCCGAAATATTTAGTGTATATTTTTGCCGGAGATAATGCTGAGTTAACACCTGTGGCTATCGAAGGGATGCGGCTCTATTTTTGGGGACTTCCTTTTGAAGGGGTTATTCTTACCGGCGCAGCATTTTTCCAGGCGATCGGTCGTCCTAAAGACGCCGCCATGCTAACGGGCAGCAAGTTAATATTAATTGCCGTTATTATTTACTTGTTTGCTTGGGCGTTTGGGGTGACAGGCGTGTGGATCTCTTTAGCGTGTTGCAGCGCGTTATTGACCTTATGGATGGTGAGGCGATTACGCTCACTTTACATAAGTTTACAATAACTGGGTAGGCTGGTAGGATGGTTTTTAACCAGTGAAATGCTTGTCTAAAATAAGTCGAGTTTACCTAATATAAAGCAGGGAAAAGCTGCGTTAGTTTATTTTCACAAATAAGGATATTTGTTTATTATGGTTTTAAAATTACCGCTATTGGCGCTAAGTGCAGTACTGTTAATCAATTCTGCGCCGCTTGGTGCCTCACCTTTTAGCGACAGTTATGCCGCTTATCAACACGCCATTGAAGTTAAAGATATTCATGCTGCTGAGCAGTATGCGCAGCAAACCTATCTGCTGGGTCAGGGGTATTTTGAGCCTGACGCAATCGACATTACTCATCTGCAATTGAACTGGGCAACATCCTTACAGGCCAAAGGCGATCTCGAGGCCGCGCATCAACAGTTTTTGCAGGTTTTAGAGACTTATAGGTCATATTTTGGGGGGGATGCCATTGAGGTTATCGACCCACTACTGGGCGCTGCGCAAACGATGTCGGCGTCTAAAGAGCAAAAGTCGCTGTTTAAAGAAGCTATCTCCATTGCACAGACAAGCGATAACCTGTTACTCACAGCCGAGGTTAAGTTATTGGCTTTTAAGGCATTGATGTCGACAGAATATTACGGGCGTGATATTCGCAGTGATGTATTAGATGCCTATGAGATCTATCAGCAGCTGCCTAATAATGATATCCGCCGGATAACGGCAACTTATTACGTTGGCGTGATAAAGGCGAGTGAAAAGCGCTACAGCGATGCTATTAGTCATCTAGAAGAGGTGGTCAAGCAGTTTGCTGTACTCGATTTTAGTCATCCCTATAAGCTGTCAGCCCATGCTCGTTTAGTCGAGCTATATGAGCGTGAGGGCGAGAGCGAGCAGGCCACAGCCCACTGTATTGCGATTGGCAGTATGACGCCTTGGGATGATCAGCAAGAGCAAACGCCGCTGTTTCGTTCATCGCCTCAATATCCTATGTCCTATATTCGTGCTGGACGTGAAGGCTGGTCGGAGATTGAATTTACTGTCGATGAACAAGGGTTTGTGCAAGATCCTGTGACCCTAGCCTCTGAAGGGGGGCCTCTATTTATAAAAGAGTCGCTGAAGGCGATAAAGCAGTGGCGTTATGCGCCTAAGTTTGTCGATGGTAAGCCGGTTGCGGCGCAGACCACAGTAAGATTATTGTTTGAAGTAGAAGGTTAACATTTGCTCTGTATGACTCAAGCGGTTGAGTAAGCAGTGTTTTCAGCTATTAAAGCACTTAATCGAACTAGTTAACTCATAAGCCCTCGCGTAATGACGAGGGCTTATTTTTGATTTACCACTGGCTGATAGATCTAATGGGCTTTTGAGCTGGTAAAGGTATCTAGTGCCCATGATTGACGTGATACAGTGGTGAGAGACGTTGTGAGCTGTAACCATAAGCAAGACACTTAGTTAAAATAACTTACTGCCCCACCCGAGTTTACTTCTCAGCACGTTAAAGTAGTTATATCCCGTTGGGTGGATCAAATGTAAGCGCTCCTTGCTGCGGCGGATAATTATTTCATCGCCTGGTAGTACCGCTAAAGTGACATGACCATCACAGCTGACTTCTAAGGCATCATCATTATCTGGTGACACAACCAGTTTGATGGTGCTGCACGCATCGACCACAATCGGCCGGCAGGACAAAGTGTGCGGAAACATAGGCACTAAAATGAGCGCCTCAAGATTAGGGGTTAAAATGGCTCCCCCTGCAGAAAGTGAATAGGCTGTAGAGCCCGTTGGGGTCGACACTATCATGCCATCGGCGCGCTGACTGTACATAAAGTTATCGTCAATATAGACTTCAAACTCAATCATATGCGCAATTTTACCGGGATGGAGCACGGTTTCGTTGACGGCGGTATTGCTGGCCTTTACATTGCCGTGACGATGGACTTCCGATTCGAGTAAGAAACGGTATTCGGTTTTATAATCCCCTTCGAGTACTTTCGTTAATGCAGGTTCAAACCCCTCGGGTGGTAGATCGGTCAAGAAGCCTAAATTACCGCGGTTGACGCCGATGACCCCAATATCAAAGCGAGCCAACACGCGCGCAGCCCCTAGCATATTGCCGTCACCGCCGACAACGATAGCCAAATCACAGTATTCACCTATTTGCAGTAAGTCGACCGATTTGACATGGGCGCCTATTTCGGCTGAAACTCTCTCCTCAACATAAACATCATACCCGTTTTGGGTTAACCAATGATGTAGCTGTTTCAGGGTGTTATGTGTCCCAATGTGATGGGGTTTGCCAATTAAGCCAATTGTGTGGAACGCTTTGCTCATATTTGTCTTTGATCCATGCCTTAGGGCTTGAAACCTCAAATTTGATCCCCATAATATGCCCAGAGTATGCAGAAACAAAGCATTTTTAGCTGGAGTAACAATGAGCAACGAATCAAATAAAGCACAAGAGCCACAGATTGATAACAATATCGCGCCAGAAGTCGACACCGAGGTGGTTGAAGATGCGGCAAATTTGATGGATGAGCTGACCCAAGCTAATTTTCGTATAGAAGAGCTTGAACAAGCATTAGCTGCGGCAGAAGCGAAAGTCGAAGAGCAGAAAGACTCGGTGATCCGCGCTGCTGCAGAAGTGGATAACGTGCGTCGTCGTGCTGCCATGGATGTGGAAAAGGCCCACAAGTTCGCCCTCGAAAAGTTTGCCAATGAACTTTTACCTGTTATTGATAACATGGAGCGAGCGCTTCAAGGAACCAATGCAGAAGATGAGACCACCAAGGCGATTTATGAAGGGGTTGAGCTGACGCTTAAGAGCTTTACTACAGCGGTTGAAAAGTTTGGTCTATCACCATTGAACCCACAAGGTGAAGCCTTTAACCCTGATCATCATCAAGCCATTGGTATGCAGCCAAGTGATGATTTTCCGGCAAACACTGTCATGATGGTCATGCAAAAAGGTTACATTCTTAACGACCGTCTACTGCGTCCAGCCATGGTGATGGTGTCGCAAGGTAGTGCTGACTCGGCCGATACAGGCTCAATCGATACCCAAGCCTAATAGGTATTCGATGTCGTTAGTATAAAAAGACGTTATTATAAAAATAGGCCTCAAGTAGAGGCCTATTTTTTTGTCACTATTCGACTCGAGATACTGACAGATCACGCACCGATGTAGGCGTTGATTTGATGTAAAATCCCTTCACCATCGAGTTTCAACTCTGCCAAAATCTCCGCCGAATCACCATGTTTAATAAACTCATCGGGCAAACCGATATTGAGCACCGGCATGGGTAATTTCAGTTGTTGCAGTAGTTCCAATACGCCAGACCCCGCACCGCCCATAATGGCATTTTCTTCCACTGTCACTAACAGGTCGTGGCTGGTGGCTAATTGCTTAACCAGTTCGGCATCTAATGGCTTAACAAAGCGCATGTCAGCCAGTGTGGCACCTAAGGCTTGGGCTGCGTAATCTGCTGCAGCCAAAGTTGTGCCAAAGTTAAGGATGGCAATTTTCTGGCCTTGACGCTTAATCAACCCCTTACCCACTTCCATCGCCGTCATGGTGTCCACTTGCGGCTCGCCAGTGGCGCTGCCTCTCGGGTAACGGATGGCAGTTGGGCCATCGTTGTAACAATAGCCCGTATAGAGCATTTGCCGGCATTCGTTTTCGTCAGACGGCGCCATGATCACCATATTAGGTACAGTGCGCATAAAGCTTAAGTCGAACGCGCCTTGATGGGTTGGGCCATCGGCACCCACAATACCACCGCGGTCGATAGCAAAGACAACCGGTAGCTTTTGCAGGGCCACGTCATGAATTAACTGATCATAACCGCGTTGTAAAAAGGTTGAATAGATGGCCACAACGGGTTTATACCCTTCACAAGCAAAGCCAGCGGCTAATGTCACTGCATGCTGCTCGGCAATCGCCGCATCGAAATATTGTGCCGGGAAACGTTGAGAAAACTCAACCATGCCAGAGCCTTCACGCATGGCGGGAGTGATCCCCAAGACTTTGTCATCCTTTTCTGCCATATCACATAGCCAACGGCCAAATACTTGAGAAAAGGTTGGATTTGACGGCTTTGCAGCTGGCTTGGCAAAGGTTGATGGATCAAATTTAGGCACGGCATGCCAGCCTATGGGATCTTTTTCTGCCGGTTCGTAACCACGACCTTTCTTGGTCATGATATGTAAAATCTGCGGCCCAGATAAATTGCGCATGTTGCGCATGGTTTCGACTAAGGCATCGACATCGTGACCATCGATAGGGCCAATATAGTTAAAGCCCAGCTCTTCAAACATGGTGCCAGGCACGACCATACCTTTAAGGTGCTCTTCGGTTCGCTTAGCCATCTCTTTGATGACTGGCATCCCTTTGAGCACTTTTTTACTGCTTTCACGAATGGTGGTGTATAAGCGGCCGGACATCAGTTGGGCTAGATGATTATTGAGAGCGCCGACGTTTTCTGAAATCGACATCTCGTTATCATTGAGCACGACTAACATGTCGTTGTGTAGGTCTCCGGCATGGTTCATCGCCTCAAACACCATACCGCCAGTCATGGCACCATCGCCAATTACGGCGACCACTTTGCGCCCGGCTTGCTCTTTTTCAGCCGCAACAGCCATCGCTAACGCGGCACTGATGGAGGTTCCAGAGTGGCCCACGCTAAAGGTGTCATATTCACTTTCTTCACGCCAAGGGAAGGGATGTATGCCTCCCTTTTGACGTATGGTGTGCATCTTATCGCGCCGACCGGTTAAAATTTTATGTGGATAGGCTTGATGTCCCACATCCCATACGAGTCTATCGAATGGGGTGTTATAGACATAGTGCAAGGCAACGGTGAGTTCGACTGTGCCTAGTCCTGAGGCAAAGTGGCCACTTGAAATGCCTACCGATTGCAGCAGAAAACTTCTGAGTTCATCAGCAAGTTTTGGGAGCACGCCCTGTGGCAACTGTCTCAGCTCATCAGGGGTGTTGGCCTGTGCTAACACAGGGTATTTCGTTATATCCAAACTCATAGCGAGATTCTTTGGCTCTTTATTATACTCTTCGCTCAATGATAAAACGGGCGAATTCGGCAATTAACTGGCTATTGTATGGTAATTTAGCCAGCGCTGATAGGGCGTCATGGATCAAACTTTTCGCGGTTGCTTGTGCACCAGACAAGCCTAGCAGTTTAGGGTAGGTGCTCTTATTGGACTCACAGTCAGAACCTTGTGGTTTTCCAAGCTCTTCGGTACTCGAGGTAATGTCGAGTACATCGTCTTGAACTTGAAAGGCTAAGCCCACTGCGTCGGCAAATTCTAACAGTAGATCGCGTTCGGTATCTGTGATGCCAGCGGCAATGATAGGTAATTCCACTGCGCAGCGGATGAGTGCGCCAGTTTTTAAACGATGTAAGCGTGTTAATGTGGTTAAATCTATCTGTTTATCGGTGGCATTAAGATCCATCGCTTGACCACCACACATACCATGATATCCAGAGGCCTTGGCCAGTGAGCGCACCATGGTCAATTGCTGACTTGGTTGTAAGCCTGACTGCTCTTGGCTAATAATTTCAAAGGCTAAGGTCTGCAAAGCATCGCCGGCTAAAATCGCCGTGGCTTCATCGAAGGCGATATGCACTGTCGGTTGACCGCGGCGCAAGGCATCATCGTCCATGGCCGGTAAGTCGTCGTGAATAAGCGAGTAGGCATGGATGCATTCGATGGCGGCGGCGCAGGCGTCGAGCTGCTGCAAGGGGATATTAAGCATGTCGCCTACAGCGTACACTAAGAAGGGCCGAATACGTTTGCCCCCCAGTAATGCGCCATGCTCCATCGCGGCTTTGAGTTTCGGCTCAGTGTCATCTTGAGCAAGAATAAAATGGCGCAGCTGGTCATCGACACGCTGCTGATATTGGGTTATCGCATCGGTTAGCAATTATTCGCCCTCGGCAATATAGGGGTGCAAACTGGGTTGATCTTGCTCTTGGGTTAGAATAGACACTTTTTGTTGTGCCTGCTCTAACTTTGCTTGGCTGTTTCTGACTAGGTTGATACCGCGCTCAAACTGTTTCAATGCGTCATCGAGCGATACATCACCTTGTTCTAAGTCGCCGACAATCCGTTCTAACTCGGATAAGGATTCTTCAAAAGTGAGGTTTTCAGGTTTTTTAGCCACAGTGATTTTCCCAAGAAATTAGCGACACACAAAGTATCTCAGTCAACCTTAAGGGTCAAATTACGCTGCCGTATATTTGTGCAACAGCACGCTTTAAGGAGGTTTTTTTATAAAAAATTGAATTTATAGCTAAACTTGCGTGTAAGCTGTCCGATAATGGTAATAGATCAAGACTCAATTTTGTCGAGTATTATACCCTAAACAGGTGTAGCTCGTTAAGGTGATAAGTTGCCAATAATGACTTTATCTGGCAGAGATACATCGTATAATTGCCTGTGTTAGGGAAGTATGGGGGTTAGTATCAAAGGCCCTATTTTTTTGCGTTTTATCGAGCTGATTAACTCTTGTTGCTTTGATGACTAAGTTAGAGACAGCCATTTTATAGATTAAGGAAGAGTTGTGGATTTAGCGACACTGATAGGCCTAATTGGTGCGTTTGCTTTTATTATCGGCGCCATGTTCACCAGTGGTGGCATTGCTATTTTTATTGATGTGCCCTCGGTACTGATCGTGATGATAGGCTCACTGTTTGTGGTCATGATGAAATACAACTTAAAGCAGTTTTTAGGCGCAGTAAAAATTGCCGCCAAAGCCTTTATCTTTAAAATCGATAAACCAGATGAGCTGATTGAACAGTCAGTTACCATGGCTGATGCAGCCCGTAAGGGCGGCTTTTTAGCATTGGAAGAGGCTGAAATTAGTAACAGTTTTATGCAAAAAGCGGTCGATATGTTGGTCGATGGTCACGATGGCGAAGTGGTTCGTGAAGCACTGGAAAAGGATATCTCGCTCACAGAAGATCGTCACAAAATTGGGATTGGTATTTTTAAGGCGTTAGGTGATGTCGCCCCCGCTATGGGCATGATAGGTACCCTAATCGGCTTGGTGGCCATGTTGTCTAATATGGACGATCCTAAGTCTATTGGTCCTGCGATGGCCGTCGCCCTGTTGACGACCTTATATGGCGCCATCATTGCCAATATGATAGCAATTCCTATTGCCGATAAATTGACCCTGCGTATGAGTGAAGAGATGCTCAATCGTAACCTGATCATGGATGCGGTATTAGCCATTCAAGATGGTCAAAACCCTCGGGTGATTGAAGGTTTTTTGAAAAACTATTTATCAGAAAAACAACGCACAATCGATACAACGGACGGGGAATAGTCGTATGGCTAAGCAGGTCAAATGCGATTGTCCGCCTGGGGCGCCGAAATGGTTGGCGACCTTTGCCGATTTGATGTCGTTGCTGATGTGTTTTTTCGTGCTGCTGCTGGCATTTTCCGAAATGGATGTGATGAAGTTTAAGCAGATAGCAGGCTCGATGAAATACGCCTTTGGGGTGCAGAATAAGGTCGAGGTTAAAGATATTCCTAAGGGAACCTCTGTTATTGCCCTAGAGTTTCGCCCCGGCAAGCCCGAACCAACACCGATTGAAATCATTAATCAGCAAACCAACGAGATGACTGAGCCGACGATTGAAGTGCAGGCGGGGGAAGATGATAGTGCTGGTGGTATACAGCAGCAACGTGGTGCTCAACGGGGTGGCGATGCAGCGTCGACCGCGCAAGAGCAGGCGGATGCCGAGGCCGAAGCTCAGTCTCAGCAAGATACCTCTTCGCAAGATCAGATTAACGATCAAGTCAAAAAAATGGCCCAAGCCCTCAATAAAGAGATTGTTGATGGGGCGATTGAAATTGAATCATTAGGGCAGCAGATCATTATTCGCATTCGTGAGAAAGGTGCCTTCGCATCGGGATCTGGCTTCTTACAGCCTAGATTTAAGCCTGTAGTGCGCCGTGTTGGCGAGCTGCTAAAAGATGTGCCCGGTGTGGTGACGGTATCAGGGCATACCGATGACATGAGCATCAATAATGAACTTTATAGCTCCAATTGGGATCTTTCCAGTAAACGAGCGGTAGCTGTCGCCCATGAGTTAATCAAAGTCGACGGCTTTAAACCACAACGGATGAAAGTGGTTGGTATGGCCAGTTCAGCTCCTTTGGTCGCTAACGACTCTGCCGAACATCGTACGCGTAATCGGCGTGTTGAAATTGCTATTGAGCAAGGTAAAGCGAAAGAAACTGACGAGATCCGGGTAGGACAATAACGGTTGACTCATACCATAGCGATTCGAGAACGGGCCCCTTATTGGGGCTCGTTTGATTTAATCCTGCTTAAAATTGCGATCTTTTAGCGCAGCATAATAGGCATTTGTGCTGTGACCTTGATATAATGGCTAAATTGCTGTCTAAATTTATCCCCCTCGGAACTTCAATGAAATTTATCGTAAAACTGTTTCCTGAAATCATGATGAAAAGCAAACCGGTAAGAATGCGGTTTACCAAGATGCTTGAAACCAATATTCGTAATGTGTTGCGCAAGGTCGATGAAGACGCAAAAGTGCAACGTCAGTGGGATAAGATCATGGTTAAGGTGCCAGCTGACAAACCTGAAATGGTGGCTGTATATGCCGAGCGTTTAGCTTGTATTCCTGGGATCGCCCATGTGCTGCAAGTTAAAGAGAGCACCTTTGAGTCGGTTGACGATATCTATCAGCAGACGCTAGCCTTATATAAAGAACAACTTGCGGGAAAAACCTTCTGTGTAAGGGTAAAGCGTAGTGGTAAGCATGAGTTTAACTCAATTGAAGTTGAGCGGTATGTGGGCGGCGGCTTGAACCAGTTTACCGACGCCACTGGCGTTAGGCTTAAAAACCCCGATATGACGGTTAACTTAGAGATCGATAGAGAACACCTTTATCTGGTTGAAAAACGTATCGACGGACTCGGCGGTTTTCCTATGGCGACCCAAGAAGATGTACTTTCTTTGTTGTCTGGTGGATTTGACTCTGGAGTGTCGAGTTACCAGTTTATTAAGCGTGGCTCGCGAACCCATTACTGCTTCTTTAATCTTGGCGGCGATCAACATGAGATAGGTGTAAAGCAGGTTGCTTACCACTTATGGCAAAAATACGGTGAATCTCATAAGGTTAAATTTGTTTCAGTCCCGTTTGATCCTGTCGTGACCGAGATTTTAGAAAAAGTCGACAATGGTCAGATGGGCGTTATCCTTAAACGGATGATGATGCGCGCTGCGACTCGGGTTGCCGAAAAAATGGGGATTCAGGCATTAGTGACTGGTGAGGCCATGGGGCAGGTGTCAAGTCAGACTTTGACTAATCTCAATGTGATTGACCGCTGTACCGATATGCTTATTTTACGCCCACTTATTGTGATGGATAAGCAAGATATTATTAATCTGAGTCGTCAAATTGGCACCGAAGATTTCGCTAAGTCGATACCCGAATACTGCGGTGTTATTTCACAAAAACCTACGGTAAAAGCGGTATTATCAAAAATCGAGGCCGAAGAAGCTAAGTTTTCTGACGATCTGTTAGATAGGGTGATTGCCGATGCCGAAATTATTGATATTAGGGAGATAGCAACCAGCATGGATACTAAGATCACGGCAACTGAAACCGTTGACTCAATTGGTGGTGGCGAGGTTGTCATCGACATTCGTGCTCCAGAAGAGCAAGAGCAGAGCCCATTAGCAATTGAAGGGGTCGAGATTAAAACCATTCCATTCTTTAAGTTGGCCACTCAGTTTGCCGCCCTCGATAAGGATAAAACCTATCTATTGTACTGCGATAGAGGGGTAATGAGTAAGTTGCAAGCCTTGTATCTGCAAGAGCAAGGCTATAATAACGTGAAGGTTTATCGCCCGTAATCGTTATTTAGCTTTTAAAAGCCGCCTAACAGGCGGCTTTTTGTTATCTAACGCTCACTCGGTAGCCTGTATGCTCTCTGGTTAACATACCATGGCTACTCATTTGGACTGTAACTTGATACCGCTTTCATGACAGTGTATTAGGATGATTTAGTTTGTATAACTTGATTGAGTCCAGCTGACTTAAACGGTGATACA
This sequence comes from Shewanella algidipiscicola, assembly GCF_003605125.1. GTDB lineage: Bacteria > Pseudomonadota > Gammaproteobacteria > Enterobacterales > Shewanellaceae > Shewanella > Shewanella algidipiscicola. The sequence goes on along the minus strand of NZ_QPQT01000005.1, from coordinate 220,449 downwards.
AAGCGACATGGTAACGCTAAGCGATTGGCTTCCTGAGGTCAAAGTCGCAATAGGAAGTGCTGTGGTCAATGGGCTTAGCTGATGGCTATAATGGTGCAAGATGAGTATTAATAATATTTATCAATAAGCTAGTCTTAATTGGCTCTGAGGTTGAATGAGTGGCAATAAAAAAGCCGCATTAAAATATGCGGCTTTTTATAACTTGCAATAAGCACTATTGCTCGTGGTGATGCAACTTGTGCTACTCTGCAAGTTGTGCGCTAACGGCTTCGGTCTTTAATTGCTCATCTTCATGTGCAATTAAAATAGCGTTGAGGTCATCATTGAGATCTTGTTGCATCTGGGTTAACCCTTCGGCTAACTGTGCACTGATCGACGCATGTAAATCTGTAGTATCTACCAGGATTTCATCTGCGTTTACGACAGTCGAGCCAGAGAGCAAGGCCATGGCAAAAACAGTCTTAAAGTTAATCATATTAATCGTCTCCGAGCGATTGCTATTGGGGATTAGACACTCCCCCTTTTCTCGTCGTAGAGGCTGTCTAATTTCATCGTTTGATTGGCGCAAATTTTACCAATTATCTGTTTCTTTACAAACGATAAAATGTAACAATCATGATTAGAAAAACTAATCAAAGTATGCGACAGGGATCACTATGTCTAGACGTCTACCTCCGTTGAATGCGGTCAAAGCATTTGAAGCCGCTGCCAGGCATTTAAGCTTTACGCGAGCGGCTGAAGAATTGTTTGTAACGCAAGCTGCTGTAAGTCATCAAATTAAGGCGTTAGAGGAGTATTTAGGCTTAAAATTATTCCGTCGTAAAAATCGCTCTTTGCTGCTAACAGAAGAGGGGCAGGGGTATTTTCTCGATATCAAAGATATTTTCATTCAGCTGGCCGATGCAACAGATCGTTTACTTGCTCGAAGTGCCGTAGGATCCCTTACCGTCAGTACCTCGCCGAGTTTCGCTATTCAATGGCTGGTACCTCGTTTATCTAATTTCAGTGAAAAGAATCCCGATATTGACGTGCGTATTAAAGCTGTCGACGATGAAACCAGCTCACTTACCGATGATGTCGATGTAGCCATCTATTATGGTATGGGAAACTGGCCTGGTGTGCGTGCCGATAAGCTGCGTAATGAGGTATTAATTCCGGTGTGTTCACCTATGTTACTCAATGGGCCCAAACCACTTCAGCAGCCAAGTGATTTGAAATATCACACCCTATTACATGACTCAAGTCGTCACGATTGGCAGGCTTGGTTTCGGCAATGTGGCATTAATGATATTAATGTGAACCAAGGTCCCATTTTTAGTCATTCATCGTTAGTCTTACAGGCGGCCGCTCATGGTCAAGGAGTTGCATTAGGTTACAGTGTCTTGGCGAGACCCGATATTAAAGCTGGCCGTTTAGTCTGCCCCTTCTCTGAAGTGCTGGTAAGCAAAGATGCCTATTATCTGGTGTGTCAGCAAAATCATGCCGAAATCGGTAAGATTGCCGCCTTTAGGCAGTGGATGTTAGATATGTTTGAAGAGGAGTCTCGTAGTGAGTTGTTACCAGGTTAATCCTACGGATAGTCAAGACACTAAGGCGGCGACTTTTAGCCGTGTGTTGCTTGAGCAACCTATGTTTGATAACGCATTGCCGAGTAGCGAATGTTGGCTTTCAGGGCCTGTGGCAAGCAAAGACACAGATATCGACACGCTGATTTTGTTGGCCCATGGCGCCGGTGCCAATATGGCGCATCCCTTTATGGCCGATTTGGCTGCTGGATTAAGTGCTACAGGAATGAGTGTCGTGCGCTTTAATTTCCCTTATATGCGTAACAATGCCATTGATGGAAAACGACGCCCGCCAGACAGGGCGCCTAAACTCCTGAATGATTTTAAATTACATATTGAGGCGATACGTAAACTATACCGTCCGCGGCAACTGATTTTAATGGGTAAGTCTATGGGCGGGCGTATGGCCGCTATGGTATCGAGCGAAGTGGCGGTCGATGCCGTGATTTGCTTGGGGTATCCATTTGTGCCACCGAAAGGGGGCGACCCTAGACTCGAGCCGATTGCTTTGTGTCCCGCACCATTGCTGGTGATACAAGGGGAGCGCGATAAATTTGGCGCTAAGGGGCAAGTCGAGCCATGGCTTGCTCCATATTCTGCGCAGTTACTATGGTTAAGCGATGGCGATCATAGTTTTGCGCCGCGAAAGTCGTCAGGCACCACGCAAGCGGCTAATCTGCAACAGGCAATATCTTATAGCGTGAGTTTTATTAGGGGGTTACATGCATAAAGGATTTTTACTCATGGCGGCGCTCAGTGGTTTTTTGGCCGTGGCGTTAGGCGCCTTTGCCGCACACGGGTTAAAGCAGGTCACGAGTGCCGAGATGATAACTATCTTTAATCTGGGCGTTGAATATCAGTTTTATCACACCTTTGCCTTAATTGCGGTGGCCTTTGGTGGTCATTGGTTAAAGTCGCGTTTAATCATCTGGGCTGGATACCTGTTTATGTTAGGTATCGTGCTGTTTTCAGGCTCGCTTTACTTGTATGCCTTACTCGGCGCCAAATGGACCGGGCCTGTAACGCCGATGGGGGGATTTTGCTTCTTACTTGGTTGGCTGTTTATTGCCGTTGCGGTATGGCGTGACAGGGTGGTTGAGCTGGATGATTAGTGCCTTGCCTGTTATGGCAATCGTATTCGTTTAGTAGAAAGTGTAGAATGGCGGCCGATTGTTTTGGTCGCCATTTTTTATTCAGGAAGTTCTGATGATTAACCTATTTTTATATTGCCGTGCTGGCTACGAGAAAGAGTGCGCCGCCGAGATCCAGCATCGCGCTGCTGAATTGGATATTGGTGGCTTTGTCAAAACCAACAAAAATGACGGTTACGTTATTTTTCAATGTTTTCAAGCTGGCGACGCCGATATTCTGGCTAAAAAGCTGGAGTTAGATTCGCTCATTTTTACCCGTCAGATGTTCGCCGCCAATGAGTTGCTAAAATCACTGCCTGAAAACGATCGCGTCACGCCAATCGTTGAAGCGCTAGCCAAAGTGAGTAAAGCGGGTGAGTTGAGGGTTGAAACTCCAGATACCAATGAAGCGAAAGAGTTATCTAACTTCTGCCGTAAGTTTACGGTACCGCTTCGCCAAGCCTTAAAGCGCAGTGGTACTCTGCTAGAAAAAGAAAATACAAAACGCCCGATTATTCATGTCTGTTTTGTTGGCTCGGGCACGGCGTATGTGGGTTACTCGCTCAGCAATAACAGCTCGCCCTACTTTATGGGGATCCCGCGTTTAAAGATGGCTGCGGATGCGCCGAGTCGCTCAACGCTTAAACTGGATGAAGCCTTTATCCATTTTATTCCTAAGGATCAACAAGAGCAGCGTTTACGTAGCGGAATGAATGCCGTCGATTTAGGCGCATGCCCTGGTGGTTGGACTTATCAATTGGTGCGTCGAGGCATGTTTGTGGCCGCTGTCGATAATGGCCCTATGGATCAAGGCTTAATGGACACCGGACAGGTAAAACATTATCAAGCCGATGGTTTTCGTTTTGAACCGCCGCGTAAAAATATTTACTGGTTAGTGTGCGACATGGTTGAGAAGCCTTCGCGAGTGGCGGAGCTGATAGAAGCATGGGCAATTAATGGCTGGTTTAAAGAGGCTATTTTTAATCTTAAACTGCCAATGAAGAGCCGTTATAAAGAGGTGTCGACAATATTAGACACCATGAAGACCATCTTAAAAGAGAATGGCATCGAAGAGTTTCATTTAGCCTGTAAGCATTTGTATCACGATCGTGATGAAGTGACTGTGCACTTATGGTTGCGCCCTAATACGGCTTGGAACTAAGCCTTATCTTGGACTGCATGATATTAAAAAGCCCCACATAATTGCTTATGCGGGGCTTTTTTAATGGGGTGTTAAACCATTAAAGACGGTCAATCACAGCTTGAGTGAAATCGGTAGTACCGTGAGTACCGCCTAAGTCGCGGGTAGTACGATCGCCTTCGGCGATAACTGCCGACACAGCGCTACGAATCGCTTCGGCTTTGTCAGACATTCCCAAGTACTCGAGCATCTGGATAGAAGCCAAGATCACTGAAGTTGGGTTTGCCAAGTTTTTACCCGCAATGTCAGGTGCGCTGCCATGAACGGCTTCGAAGATCGCGGCATTTTTACCAATGTTGGCGCCAGGAGCCATACCTAGGCCACCGACAAGACCGGCACACAAATCTGACAAAATGTCGCCAAATAGGTTAGTCGTCACAATCACATCGAAGTTTTCTGGGTTCATCACCAGCTTCATGCAAGTTGCGTCAACAATCATCTCTTCGGTCGTGATGTCAGGGTATCGTAGGCTCACTTCACGTGCCACTTTCAGGAATAGACCCGAAGTTGACTTCATGATGTTGGCTTTATGCACGATAGTGACTTTCTTACGGCCTTCTTTACGAGCAAGTTCATAAGCAAATGTGGTGATCTGCTCAGCGCCTTGACGCGTAATGATGCTGGTGGCTTCGGCAGTGTCACCATCGGCCGAGATAGTTTGCCCAAGGCCAGAATACATACCTTCGGTGTTTTCACGTACGGTAATAATGTCGATATTGTCGTAACGGGCTTGAGTACCTTTAAAAGACAATACAGGTCGTACGTTAGCGTAAAGGCTGAATCGCTTACGTAAAGTTACGTTGATTGAAGTAAATCCTTCGCCAACTGGAGTGGTAAGCGGACCTTTAAGGGTAATACGATTTTTTTCAATTAAATCGAGAGTACGTTGCGGAAGAAGCTCACCTTGCTTCTCTAGCGCAGCCAAACCTGCATCGGCAAACTCATACTCAAAATCACAGCCTGCTTTATCTAAAATTTTGATTGCTGAGTCGATAATACTAGGTCCAATCCCATCACCAGGGATCACGGTAATTGTTCTTTTTGACATGGAGAGTCCTTCCACGGTTGGTCGTTACTGCTATTGTCTGACCATGTCGAAGACACGGTTTTATGACTATGAATTGTTTAGAAACTTATCCGCTCCATTTTAACCACTTTCGCGCAAGTTTTACAGGAAATAGTGAGCAAAATCACATTATTTGTTGCGCTTAACTTGCATTAATAAGGACTAATGACGATGATTGATCATTAAGCGTTAAAAAAGTCTACTTTAGTCTAAGATATAGCGACAGAATGCGATAAAGTTGTTAATAAAATAATTATAATGAGGAAAGCCTTGAAGTTATTACCTACAGCATCACTGACCATGTTATGTGTCAGCCTTTTTTCTGCTGGTTCGTTTGCCGCAGATGTCACCCCCAACGCCATCATGAAATTTGAGTCCCTGCATAAGCCAGTATTAGCAGCTCAAGGGGGCGCCTTTGCAGTTGAAGTTGCCCCCGATCGCGGCGATAGTCACGGTTTAGCGCAACGACTCGATTCAAACAACTCATTTACAGTGAAAGGCGGATCTAAACCTCAAATCAATCGTGATGGTCGTTTTGCCGCATTTGTGATTGAGCCGACTTTACTCGAGCAAGAGATGGCTACTGATAAGGCGCGTAAGCAATTAAAGTCGGGGTTGGTATTACTCAATACCGATACCGGTAGCCAAGTGCAGTATGCCAGCGTCGAGAAATTTGCTTTTAATCAGGCTGGCTCGCATATGGCTATCTGGTATACCGCCGATGAGGCTTCCGATGAAAGTGATGCTAAAGCGGAAAGTGACCTTCAAGAAAGGGCGACTGCTGAGGTTACTAGCGCTAAGGCAGATGCAAGTGTCCCTAAAGTGGATAAATACGATAAAGGCCGTACCTTAGAATTGGTAAACTTAAACGGTGCTAGCAGCCAAAAAATCGACCAAGTTACCGCTTATTATTTTGATAAGGCTGGCCGTTATGCGCTGGTGGCGCAAAATGATATTAACGCTAATGTGCATAATTTGGTGTTGATCGATCTTAATACCGATAAGCAAACAGTGTTGCAAACGTATGTAGACCAACAAATTGGTGCGGTATCAGTAAGCGAAGATGGCCGCTTTGTCGCTTACACATTTGGCACAGCGTCTCAGGCGCCTTTTGGCCGCGAATACCAATTGAGCTTGTATCATTTGGCCGATGGCCGCACCCATAAGGTTCCCAATACAGATGAATGGACCCTTAATCGTTATAGTGAACTGACCTTCTCTGAAGACAGTAAACGCCTATTTTTTGGTCGTGTACCTCAGGTTAACCAACAGCTTGAGCTGCCTAAAGTGGCGTCAGAGTCCGATCTTTTTGACCCTAGTATGATCACCGCTCAGCGTGGACTTAAACTTTGGCATGGCGACGATCCTAGGATTAAACCTAATGAAATAAAGCAATATAAAAAAGATCTTAAGCGCAGTTATCTCGCGGTGCTGCACCTTAATAACAATCAAGTGGTGCAACTAGCGGATCGACAAGTACCCGATATTGAGCTGCAACAGCAGCAGCGCTATCTGATCGCCAGTTCTGATAAGCCTTACCTTAAAATGATCACCTGGGCGGGTTTTTACCGCGACTACTATATTGTCGACATTAATACGGGGCGCAAAAAGTTGTTTTTACCCCAACAACCTAGTGGTGAAGCACCAAGGCTATCGCCCAATGAACGTTTTGCGGCCTATTACCAGCAAGGAGAGCTATTTCTCTATCAGATAGCACAAGATCGACGAGTGCACCTGACCAAAGATATAGATACGCCTTTTGCCGACGAAGATCACGATTACCCCTCGGCCGCACCTAGTTACGGTTTTGGTCCCTGGCTTGAAGATGGCTCGGCGTTTTTAGCTTATGATAAATATGATATTTGGCAATTTAATACCGAATCACTAACGGGCTTTACTATTACGGCGGGTAAAGGTCGTCAGCAGCAGATCCAGTATCGACTCGCAGGTTTAGTGGAGCATAAAGATAAACCCACAATCTTAACCGATGGCCAAGGCGTGTTATTGCATGGCTATAACGAGCGTACTAAAGGTGATGGTTTTTATCAGGCTAAGGTTGGCGGAGCTGGGGTTAAAGCATTGATGCAAGGCGATTATAAACTCACGCCTTTAGCCCGTGCAGAGCTCAGTGATACGGTACTATATAGTAAGCAGCGTTATGACCTGTACCCCGATATATACAGCAGCAATATTAGCACGCCGCAGCACGCAGTGCGTCAAACCGACCTAGATAGTCAAAGACGTGGTCTCGATTGGGGTAATGCTGAGCTGGTACACTGGACTAATGGTGATGGTCAACCATTGGACGGGGTTTTAATTAAACCGAGCAATTATCAAGCGGGTAAGCGTTATCCTGTACTGGTTTATTTTTACCGTTTCATGAGTGACAGGTTGCATGCTTTTCCGCAAATGAAACTAAACCATCGCCCCAATTTTGCTTGGTATGCCGATAATGGTTATGCCATTTTCTTACCCGATATTCGGTTTGAAGTAGGGTATCCGGGGGCTGCATCGGTCCAGGCCTTAACTTCTGGTGTACAGCATTTGATTGAAATGGGGATTGCCGATAGAGAGGCGATTGGTATTCAAGGTCATTCGTGGGGCGGGTATCAAACCGCATTTGCGGTGACTCAAACCCATATATTTAAAGCGGCGGTAACAGGGGCGCCAGTGGCAAACATGACCAGTGCTTACAGTGGCATACGTCACGGAACAGGCCTTGCCCGCCAGTTTCAGTACGAAACGGGTCAGAGTCGTATAGGTGAAAGTTTGTTTAATGCGCCGCAAAAATATATCGAAAATTCACCGATATTCTATGCCGAGCGGATTAAAACACCTATGATGATCATGTTTGGTGATAAAGATGATGCCGTGCCGTGGGAGCAAGGCGTTGAGCTTTATTTAGCCATGCGACGTGCGGGTAAAGAGGTGGTGTTTTTACAGTATGAAGATGAGCCTCATCATCTGAAAAAGTACCCCAATAAACTGGACTACAGCCTACGTATGATGCAGTACTTCGATCATTATCTTAAAGGCACGCCTGCACCGCAATGGCTACAGCAAGGCGAAGCGTATACTGAGTATAAAAAAGCTGATTAAGAGATCTTAATGCAAAGGCAATGAGCAAATAGAATGAAAGCCGAGCGTACCCTTGCTCGGCTTTTTGTTATCCAAGATAACAGCGGGGGTGTCCATGACAGTTAAAAATAACGATGTAGATACTGACAATAAACAGCGAGTTAATATCCTTGCTGACAAACAAGACCCTGACAATCAAGGCGCTAAGGTGAGGTTTCCACCACCGCTCGTCTTTATCATTATGATGGTGTTAGCCTATGTGGCCGAGCAGTATTATCCTTCGGGTATTGCATTGCCCCAAGTTCTAAAGGTGCTGGCGCAGGTGCTGATGTTGCTTGGCTTATTGATGCTTGTGCATTTGCTATTGATTTTTAAGCGAAAACACACCTCTATAGAACCTTGGGGGCCAGCCTCATGCATCATCACCACTGGCTACTATCGCTACTCGCGTAATCCGATTTATATGATTTTTTGTATTTACCCCCTCGGGCTGGGAACGATACTGGACTCGTTATGGGTGATGCTAAGTGTGATCCCGAGCTGTGTGGGGGTGTATTATATTGCTATTAAGGCTGAGGAGCATTATCTACGGGCACGCTTTCCCAAGGTCTATGACGAGTATTGTCAGCGTGTTAGGCGCTGGTGTTAGCGCTGCCTCCTGCTGTCTAGCCAGCGCGATTTTGTGCGTATTAACCGCCGATATTAGTGGTTAAATATTGCTGATAAGTATCTTGGCCCCATGCGATAAGTTTATTGTTTTTAAACAGCAGTGGGGTGCATTCATCTCGGGTGGTTTCACCGTCAGACTTAGTGTGATGAGTACGGTAAAATAACACTTGCAGCGAGTCCTGCTTGACAGTTTTTGCCTCTGAAAAATCGGCTTTACCTAGTACCAATGTGACCGTATCTAAGGGTTGGCCTAGGGTTAACTCACTGAGTTTTGCTTTATTGTATGCCTCTCTGTCTTGCCAATCCATATCCTCTGGGCTTGGTTCATAAACCAACACCACTACAAGTACAAAAGCGACGTAAGCCGCAAACAGAGTACCAATAATAACGGGGACTTTTGATTTCATGCCTGTACAGGTTCCTTATATTGGGCGGTGATCACAGTATCGCCTAAGTAGTTAACATAACCTTTACAATATAAGGCAGATGAAATGATGAAGATAGCGTTAGCTTAGTAAATATGTTGATTTATTCAGTAAGCCAATGTTTACGTGCCATTTGACTGTGTGACCCTAAAATAGGCTAAATGAGTATTGAGTGGCATGTTTGTTTGAAGTTGGACTAATTTATAGCTAAGTCTGGCAAGTGGTTTTCCTTGCTCAAGTTTTTTTGCCTGTTTAGCCCCTACATTGTCTAGAGAAGCATAGATATTGGCTAAGGTTATATAGGTTTTTAATAGTTCTGAAGCCGATTTAGGACCAATGCCTGGCACGCCAGGGATCTTGTTACCGTTATCACCAGCTAGCGCTAAAAAGTCGATAAATTGACTGCGATCGACTCCCAGCTTTTGCTCGCGCTCTGCGATACTGATTTCACACTGATTAAAGTAGTCCCACAGTAAAATATTGGGGTGCAGTAATTGCGTGAAGCCTTTATCGGTGGAGACGATAATGGCCCTATGTGCTTGACTCATTTTAGTGGCGAGTGTGGCTATGACATCATCGGCTTCCGCTTGCGCGTTGATAGAGTTTATTCCGAGCTCTGCCAAGTGGCCTTTAATGCCCTCTAATGCCTTTGCTAGCGCATCAGGCATAGGCTTTCGGCCTTTTTTATAATCTTCATATAAACGTTTGCGCCAAGAAATGGCATCACCGTCCCATACAATAGCAACATGGGATGGGGTGTGGGTTTTGAGTAGTTTTAAGCAGGCGGATCCGACACGTTGGGGTAAGCCATTAACATCGTTTTCATTAGGTTGTGCGGCATGGATGCGCCGCACCAGATTCAGTCCATCGATGATTAAAAACGTATTCATAAAATGTATCGGGTCTCTGGTTTAGCTGATAATAAAACTACCTATTTAAGGTAAGTCGTTATGGATTAGGTGACTATTTTATAGCAAGGAAGATAGGTGCTTCCGGGTAATTTCATGCGTTGCTGGGCGACAAAGGCTTGCAATAATGTATCCATTATCGCCATGAGTTTGGGGTCGCCTTTAAGCTCAAATGGACCAAACTTTTGAACATCTCTGATGGTATCCATCTTCACATTTCCTGCTACGATTCCAGAAAATGCACGCCTTAAGTTGGCGGCAAGCTCTGCTTTATTATTAATAAAATAAAGGTTTAAGTTACTCATTACTTCGTGGGTTGGAGTAAAAGGTAATTGAAATTCGGGTTCAATTTTTAGTGACCAATTATACTGGTAAGAGTCGCCAATTTCTTTGCGGTAGTGCTTAATGTCATCCATGCCATGGCTCATAATGCGAGCAACATGCACGGGATCATCTATGATGATTTGGTACTTATTCTGTGCTTCTTGGCCTAATGTCGCGGCAATAAATTCATCAATTTTACGAAAATAGTCCTCACTCTCTTTTGGCCCAGTTAAAATGAGAGGGAAGGGTAATGGCTGATTTTCTTTATTGAGTAAAATACCCAGTAGATAGAGTAGCTCTTCGGCGGTTCCGGCACCGCCAGGGAAGATAATGATGCCATGGCCAAGGCGTACAAAAGCTTCTAGGCGCTTTTCGATATCAGGGAGAATGATGAGTTCATTCACAATTTGATTGGGAGGCTCGGCGGCGATGATGCTGGGTTCGGTTAAGCCTATGTATCTTGCATCGCGAACCCGTTGTTTGGCGTGACCTATCGCCGCGCCTTTCATGGGCCCTTCCATCGCGCCAGGGCCACAACCGGTACAAATATCGAGATTACGTAAACCTAACTGATAGCCGACTTCGCGGGTGTATTGGTATTCATCTGCATTAATACTATGGCCACCCCAACACACGACAATATTGGGCTCGCGGCGAGGAATGGCTTGAGCATTACGTAAAATATCAAATACTACATTAGTGATGTGGCTCGAATTCGTGAGGTTGATATGCTTGAGGTTGTCGTAGCGGTCACTTAAATAGACGATATCGCGTAAGACGGCGAACAAGTGTTCTTGAATGCCCGCAATAATATTACCATCGACAAAAGCCGCTTCTGGCGGATTGATTAATTCTATCTTTATGCCCCGCTCACGGCGGAGCACATTGATATTAAAATCACGATACTGTTCAAACAGTTGTAAGGCATCATCGGTATGGGAACCTGAGGCGAGTACCGCGAGTGCGCAACTGCGAAATAATTGATACAGCTCACTGCTGGCGTTTTGTTTGAGGCGATCGACTTCCAGTTGTGAAAGTTGATCCATACTGCCTCTAGGGCTGATATTGACGATCATGGCATCTCCTTATGTACAGAGTGATGCATGAAGATGACAGGAGAAAGCCCGATGCTCACTATGGGGTTAAGTGATGAGGCCTTAGCGATATGACTATGTCAGGGGACTTTAGTCGATGGCTAAATCTTCGGTTTGTGCTTCGGGTTACGCGTCAATAATCACTCTGTCTCTGCTTTCGTGTTTAGCCTGGTAGAGGGCTGCATCGGCTCGCTCGAAAGTTTCATTTATCTGCTCAGTATCGAGAAGTTGTGCAGCACCTATAGACACTGTAACTGTAATTCTCTGATTTTTAAATTTAAAAGGAATATTTTTTACTTTTTCCCTTACACGATTGAGCAGATGTTTTATATCGGTAGCAGAGACATCGGGGATAAGTAGTACAAATTCTTCACCGCCGTAACGGGCTACAAATTCAGAATCCCTCAAGGAGTTTTTCAGCGCCATGGAGATCACCTGTAAGGTTTTATCGCCCGTGCTGTGACCAAAACTATCATTAATCGCTTTGAAGTGGTCGATATCAGCCACAGCCACCCATAATGGCTGTTTGTGACGTTGGTAATTGCGGTATTCGAGCTCCATACGCTCTTCAAGCGCCGCTCGATTAGGCAGTTGTGTTAAGGAGTCAAGCATAGTGAGCTTTTGTTGCTCAAATAGTCGTTCCTTGTAGACACTGGCTTCTTTACTTAGCTCATTAAGCTCATCACGCATGGTTTCGATGGATTTGCGTAGCAGGGCTTGTTCACGTTGCTCTAGTGCTTCTTTGCGGCCGAGGGCGGTGCGGATCGAAACCAGTTGTTCAGCCACCTGTGATTTGAGCTGGTCAATATCATTAATATCGATGACTGCTTCACCCACGTTATCCACCCGCGAATTAATTTCTCGATTAAGTTGCTGCTTGAGTTGGAAACTGCGTTGACTATTGTTATAGGAGTCTGTGACCACTTCTCGTACAGCCGATAGCGCATCGTTGAGTACATACAAAAATTCTTTTGAGGCACTTTTCTCTAGCGCAATATTTTCCAGCAATAGCGTTAATACGGTTTGATAGGCATCGATGAGGCCGTCAATATCAATCTCACCGGCTAAATAGTCTTTGATGACTAAAACTTGATCGCGCTGATCTTTGCGAAATTCGATTTCTGAGACCATCTGAGCCAATTCATGGGCGAGTTGGCGGTGTTTAGGTAACACAGAGAGGGGATCATCTTGGGCTAATTGTGCCTGTAAAATTGCATTATAAAAATTGACAAGACTTCTTACCTTAGGGAAGTAATCCCAGCAGGTGTAAAACGGTTTACCCAAATCTTGCTTAAAATAGGCGAGCTCTTTTGTGAGTTTGTCGGGTAATGAGTCAAATCGCTGTAGCTGGCGTACCACTTTAGTTAAGTTGGCGCGGCCATCTTCTAACTGCGCCATCATATAGTGATATTGCTGTTTAACTAAATGCTCAACTTCGACTAACTCAGGCAAGACCTCTTCGATATGTTCGATACTTGCCAGATTATGGCGCAATTTGGCTAACTTGTTATCGAGTTCGATACTTTGGCCTTTGCAGGCGAGACTGAGCTGGCTAATAAACTGCAGCAAAGCATGTTGGTTTTGGTTTTTTTGTTCGCTTAGCTCATTCAATGCGGTTTTAGCACTATGAAGCTTCTGCTGCAGAAGTGATAGTTGGGACACACTTGCCATGGAGTCTTTCATGCTAGACCTTATAATTGTAATTGAGCGTAATCATAATGGTAAAAATATCTTATGCAGCGCATCTAGCAATCGTTCAGTTGCATAGCACTTTAAAGCAAATTTCGATAACACTAATGGTATATCATTCATGAGCCTTAGCAAATGAACTTTGGACTAGAGATGCGTGCTTATCCGCAATTTTAACCTTTTAATCAATGGTTATATGATCACTTGGCCAACGAATAAGTGTTTTATCATCGTTGCATTCCACTTTAACCAAGCCGCGACTGATACCTTTTTCTAAGTGTGAGTAGAGCGGCGGAGAAAATATAGCAACAGGGGCAAAACTCAGCGGAATAATAGAGACAAAATAGTCTTTATTATGGCCAAGGCTTATTGCACCAGCCACCATCATCTGAAGCACGTTAAAATAGATATTAGGTTCGAGCTTAATATCGGGATCTTGTAATAGTGGCAAGCTTAATATGCCTAAATGTAACTGAGCATCATTAAGCTTTGGTTGGGTTTCAAGCACGCGGCGAATATCGCCTAATAGCATCATTGGTGCTATCGATTGCTTGAGGGTGATAGCCAGCACACCGGGGCGAATTAAATAGCTGTCGCATTCTAGCTGTAGATCTAATTGCGACATAAATTTCAGCATCACTTGCTGGTAGGCGTCTACCCCCCATTGGATGTCAATATTGTGTTTGTTAGTTAGCGAGATTAATCCCACCATGGCCAGTTTATCGGCTTGGCTTAGGGATTCAGTTAATCCACGGTAGCCATTAATTTCGCTGACGGGCTCATTAGTGAGTCGCTTTTTTAACGCCCCTTTTCGTAGGCTAATTTGTTGCTTACTGCGCCATTGATAAATACAGGTTAATAACAACATGGCTGCCAAGACTAGGCTAATCACTAATGCTGTTTTAAATTGAGCACTTTGTTGCTGCTGGATATTGCTCGTAGTTTTTAATTGACTCAATTGCAGCGCAAGCTTTTGTTCTGCCAGACTATTTTCGTTGGATTCAGGCTTTTCATTGGCTTGTTGATTAAGCTCATCGCTAAGATCGAGCAGTTGAGTCAACGCGTTGTGAGCTTTTTCTGTGTCACCAAGCGCTATAAAGGCCTGAGTACGATAGCGTAATGCCTCAACCATCTGCTCTAAGAGACTTTTTTCTTTAGCCAAAACAAAGGCCTTAGCGGCATAATTATTAACCATGTGCCAATCCTCAATACTGCTGGCAACTTGAGCGATAAGTAGGTCGTTGTATACCAAATAATGTTTGCTTTTTTTCTGTAAAAATAAGCTGTTGGCTTTTATTAAAAAGTCTAATGCTGTTTGGGCTTCATTGTTATTAAAATAGGCTTCACCTAAATTATGGAAGTTAAGCGCCTGCGCGGTGAGGTTACCGCTTTTAACATCAATTTGTTGCGCATTAAGATAATAATCGATGGCTTGATTCCATAATCCTTGCTCGGCATAAACAATTGCGATGGCAGTCATGCAACTGGATAAGTAATTATTGTTGTTGAGCGCTTTAAAACCGTCTGCCGCTTTGTGAGCATATTGTAGTGCTTCATCCCAAGATTGCAGTTCGCGATAAACCCGCGCTAGCCTAAGTGATAATATCGCATTCAAGAAGGGCTGGTTGATGTTTTCTGAGCGACGAATAGCCTGGGTGTAATGCTGTAATGCTTTGTTAAACTGTTCATTTTTAGTGTAAAACTTACCTAGTGCCGCTTCAGCGTTGGCGCTGAGATAGTCATTATTGAGCTGATAGGCTAGCTGTCGATATTGATTAAGGTGGAACTGAGCCTGAGCGGTGTGTAAGGTGATACGGTAGAGGTCGCCTAATTGATGATGAATATTGTGCCTAAGCAGCACAGTACGAACATCTTCAGAGTTATCCAGTTGATTAAGCGCTTGGGTGTAGAGTGCGATAGCTTGTTGGTAATCTTGCTTTTCTCTGCCAATTTTGCGTGCCTTTAGCATATATAATTTACTCATATCATAAGGCGTGTCGGCAATGGTTTCTAATGATGTAATAATGGCTGAGGCTTTGGATATGCTGGCGTTTTCCCCTAAGTCAGATTCAAGGTAAATGCGCGCCAGCCATTGCAGTTGCTCTTCTAACCCCTCAGCATCGAATCCATGCTCATGAGCTATTTGCCTAAATTCAGTGTCATTATTAAAGCTGAGATCAAAGTTGAGGGATTGCATCATCTCCTGAAAAAGCTGACTCGGCGTTTCTCTCAATTTAACCTCTTGCGACACGAGTTGAAGTTGACTATACGCAGCGGTCGCCACAGAGCAATACAAGAATGCAGGTACTAATAGACAGTAGAAAAAAGCGCGCATGGGTATCTCGCAACCACCTTATTAAGGGCTTGTTATGATTTTGGGGTTGTGTCCGTAACTCAATACTATTCTAGGTTTTAATCACGAACCTTATAAGGCAGCAATAATAACAGAAGCAGGCGTGTGAGAAACCAGCTATGCACTTGATTTTGATTTTAAATGTCTTTTTATTGCCCTCTCTTATGTTAAAGTCAAATGTCATTTCGACTTTAGTCTAACTCTGGCTTATCTCGGTTAAGCTTGAGGTGTGATGGGCGAAGCAATAACTGATGCGATCATCTTGACGGTTAACTTACCGCGAATAGGTAAAAATAAGTATCAAGGGTGATCGATAAGCTTAAGCCGTTAGGTTTTAATTCTCGCTTTAAATGCAGGGATAACCTGTTATCAAAGCCTGATCTGAAGAGATATCTTTATCCATTTTCATTACCTATGACGTCGGCGCTGTGTCACATGAGTTCAAGGTTAAGTATGGGCCGCGATTATGTTGTCTTGAGTAACGTCGCCAGCAAGCAGCAATCTAACGTTTTTAACATATCTGGTGTTAACGCTTAATGCGTGCGGATATGGTTGTCATATGAAACCCTATATGTGTCAAAATATTGGGGCAAGAGACCTAAGACAAAAAAGCCACCGCGGATTGCGGTGGCTGTTTATCAATTGCAGCTCAGTCAACCCGTAAAGGGGTTAAACCTTGCTCATTAATTGAGTGATTAAGTGCTTTACAGGCTATCTTCGAAACCGCCAAGCACTTCAACTAAGGCGTTCATCAAAGCAATTAATTCACTGCCCATTAGGGCAAAGTCTGCGTCCAGTCGTGCGATAGGATCTTCGGTGCCCACTTCGTCATTGCCTGCTCTAAACTCTTCAGAAAACTTAAGGCGTTTAATGCCAGCATCTGATTGCAGAACAAACGCGATGGATTGAGCAAAATGTAGTGCTAACTTATGTACTTGCTTACCCGTTTCGATATGGGCAAGGACCTCGTTTTCGGTCAGATCTTGCTGCTTGAAGCGTACAATACCACCTTCATCTGAGTCAGATTTGAGTTCGGCTTCATCTTGCATCTCAAACGGCGCTGGTGCGCTATTGGCTTTTAACCAATCGGTTAACTGAGTTTCGATAGGCGTTTTAAAGCTCAATGGAATAACAGGTAGCGAGCCTAATGCCTTTCGCAGTAGCGCGAGTAACTCTTCAGCCTTAGCGGCGCTTGAGCTGTCGACTAAAATCATATCGATTTCGGGCAAGATCAACGCATGAGTCTGGCTACGACGAGAAAAAGCGCGTGGTAACAAGGTCGTGGTGATCTCATCTTTTAATGCATCTTTCTCTTTTTTCGCCAGTTTACGATTTTCAGCATCTTCAATTTGCGTCACTTTTTCATCAAGTGCTTCTTTAATCACTTGTGAGGGAAGAATTTTCTCCTCTTTGGTGACACAAATAAGGTGTCTGTCACCTGCGCTATGGACTAAGGTGTGCCCGAGTTTGCCTAATGCTTTTGAAAAGCCAAACTTGCTGATGTCCTGACTTGAGCAGGGAGAAAAGGTAAAGTCTTCAAGTGACTTCTCTAGCGCTTCTGTATCGACAGAGAAAGGTTTATTAAAACGATAAACTGTAAGATTTTTAAACCACATGATAGGCGCCCAATCAAAAATAAAGCCGCAGTGTAAGCCATTGTCGACGTCGGGTAAACCGCTATCGCTTAGCGGCAAAATGTCATAAAAAGTTCGCTTTTAGCATAATTCATCAAACTGTCACATTACTTTTAGTCTTGCTCAAAGCCTTACTCTGTATGGCTTTGAGAGCCAATCTTATCGTCTTCATATGCTTAGTGCGATGGCAATGCCAAAACATGAAATAAAACTGCAACATAAAAATTGCACACTTTCGGCCGTCCAAACCAATAACCCAGACGAACATACGTCGAAAGGATTTAATGATGAACGTTTTTTGTAAAACTCTGCTTGCTTCTGCGTTAGCGACTGCCACTCTTGCATCTGCACAGGCGGCGGATCCATTGACTGTTTACGGAAAGTTAAATGTGACGGCTCAATCTAATGATGTCGATGGTGATGCAACAACGACGATTCAAAGTAACGCGTCACGCTTTGGTGTTAAAGGGGATTTTGAGTTAAGCCCATCGCTCGAAGCTTTCTATACTGTAGAATATGAAGTCGATACCGGTGACTCAGCCAAGGAAAACTTCAAGGCGCGCAATCAGTTTGTTGGCCTTAAAGGTAACTTCGGGGCTTTTTCTGTTGGCCGTAACGATACTATGCTTAAGGTGTCTCAGGGGAAGGTTGACCAGTTTAACGATCTCTCGGGTGATCTGAAAAACTTATTTAAAGGTGAAAACCGTATCGAGCAGACTGCGACTTATATTACGCCAGCCTTTAGCGGTTTTACCCTTGGGGTGACCTATGCCGCAGAAGGTGCGAGTTCACAATATGCTCAAGATGGATTTAGCGTTGCAGCCATGTATGGTGATGCTAAGTTGAAAAAATCGCCTATCTTCGCCTCGGTTGCCTATGATGCAGACGTAAAAGGCTACGGGGTGGTGCGCGCCACGGTGCAAGGTAAAATTGCCGATTTAGTGTTAGGTGGTATGTATCAGCAGCAAGAGGCGACTTACACTAAGTTGGGTGAAGCGGTTGTCGGCGCCGAGAGTAAAACGGGCTACTTGTTAAGTGCGGCTTACACCATAGAGGCTATCGTGCTGAAAGCGCAGTATCAAGATATGGAAGATCTGGGTGATTCATGGTCAGTGGGTGGTGATTACAAACTGGGTAAACCGACTAAGCTATTTGCTTTCTATACCAACCGTTCATTAGAAGCTGAAGTTAACGATGAAAAATACTTCGGTTTCGGTTTAGAGCATAAATTTTAATGTGACTCCATAGCCGGCTTTAATTGCCATTAACGCTTAGCCAAAAACCCTTAATGTCAGCATTAAGGGTTTTCTGTTTGATGGGTCTTGCACTGTTAGCCATTAAAGGCAGTCATATCTATGTTGATTCAGCTTGTATGGGGGCACTTAAATTAAGGTGATATTGTGGTGGCATAGGCAAGCTGCGCCTAGGGCCTGTTGATCTTTCAAGGTTGTTTTTGCGGTGAATTGTTGGGTATTTATACAAGGCAGAAGCTTTGTGGTGTAGTTATTCTACATAAAAAGCTGAGAACGCAGTAAAAATACCCAACAAACGCTGCCCGAAGGGGTCGGCTAAAAACGTTTTACTCTTTGTTAAGTGAATTTTGCTTAGATGACTAGGCTGCAATCCACTCGCCTCGATTAACACGTTTTTGTCTCGAACAACATTCAACCAGCAAAGATCAACAGGCCCTAGGATAAAGCAAATAGGCTGAATAGAGGTGGCTTGGCAGGTAGGGCTAACTTGCCATAAATGCAAACAGGCGCCATTAACTCATCGTTAAGTGGCGCCTATTTATTGCGAGGTTATGCGAGGAGGATTTACTGGTCGACCTTTTACTTGTCGTCCTTTTACTGATTACTGGTCATCCTTCTGGGGGACATAACCTTCAATTTCGACCTCTTTACCTTCAAATAAAAAGTTGACCATCTGTTCTTCGAGGAACTTACGGTCGTCAACATTCATCATGTTGAGCTTTTTCTCGTTGATAAGCATGGTTTGTTTTGCTTGCCAAAGTGTCCATGCCTCTTGACTAATATTGTCAAAAATACGTTTACCCAACTCTCCAGGGTAAAGTTGGAAGGCTAGGCCGTCAGCCTCTTTCTTTAGATATTGGCAATTCACTGTACGCGCCATGATTACTCCTTAATGACTACTGAACCTAGGCTGGCTAAAATACGCTCGGTTGCCGCAGCAAGGCCAACTTTCGGTGGATTGGTTATGTTATACCAGAGTGATGCATCATCTTCCATTACCAGATGGGCTTTTACTGCCACTTTATCTTGGCTGTCACTTTGGACTATGGTGCCCTCTATGGCGGTGATATCGAGATGGAAATGGCTAAAGGTGTGCCTAAAGCTGGTGAGCGGCTCAGCTAAGTGCAGCCTAATTGCCTGCTGCTGGGCATAGTTATCCAACTCGGCTCGAGAGGAAAATTGAGGGAAACACCAGAGCCCGCCCCAGATACCCGCCGGAGGACGTTTAATCATCATCACTTGCTTGTCATCACGGAGCACCAACATAAAGGCTTGTTTTTCTGGGATGCTTTTTTTAGGTTTTTTCCCTGGGAACTCGGTTTGGCGCCCCATTAACTGGGCTTTGCAATCGACAGCTACAGGGCACTGTTCGCACTTAGGTTTAGCGCGAGTACAGATGCTGGCACCAATATCCATCATCGCTTGATTGTATTGGGTAATGTGCTGTTTTGGAGTAAGGGCATCGGTAAGCTGCCATAGTTGCTCCTCAACCTGCTTTTTTCCTGGCCAGCCAGCGATGGCGCCGTGGCGCGCGAGCACTCTTTTTACATTGCCATCTAAAATCGGATGATGTTGACCAAGAGAGAGCGATAACACCGCCCCTGCTGTGGAGCGACCAATGCCAGGTAGGGCTAATACTTGTTCAAATTCGGTAGGAAACTCGCCGCCATGCTGGGTGACGATAAGCTGGGCACTTTTATGCAAGTTTCGGGCTCTGGCATAGTAGCCTAGGCCTGTCCAATGGTGCAGGACTTCATCTTGCTTGGCCAGTGCGAGCTCTTTTATGCTCGGAAACCGCTGCATAAAGGCTTCGAAATAGGGAATAACGGTTGCGACTTGCGTCTGCTGCAACATGATCTCTGACACCCATACTTTATAAGGGGTTTTATCTTGTTGCCAAGGAAGGTGCTTACGGCCGTGTTCGGCGTACCAGCTAACAATGCGCTGGTGAAATGGCTCTTTTTTCATGGCGCACAGTGTATAGAGCGTATCTTGGTTTCTCAACCTAAATAGGCGTTAACCTATAGCGTTGGTCGCATCTATGATGATTATTGGTATACTTTGGCGACAATAGGGCTTGCACTGCACCAGTAACTTTGCATAATGCCTTTCTTTTTATGATTTCCAAATATATTAGTATCAAGGTTAACTACAATCTTGCTGGTGAGGCGCCGTTATCGGCAGATAACCCTAATTTAAGCTACATCAGAGACTATATGGCCATCGCTGGCAGATTATTGAGGCTAAAACAATGAGTGACGTTACCACCGCTGAATTTAATGAAGAGGGTAAATACCTTCGTAAAGTAAGAAGCTTTGTATTACGAGAAGGGCGTTTAACAAAAGGTCAAGCGGTTGCAATGGAGCAACAATGGCCAGTGATGGGGCTAGATTACTCGCCACAGCCACTGGATTTAGCCGCCATATTTGGCCGTGAAGCAGATACCGTACTTGAGATAGGTTTCGGTATGGGTGCCTCGCTGGTTGAGATGGCTAAGGCCGCTCCTGAGCTGAACTTTATTGGTATCGAAGTGCATAAGCCTGGGGTTGGCGCATGTTTAGCCGATGCCGCCGAAGCGGGCGTGACCAATTTACGCGTGTTCCATCATGATGCGGTTGAAGTGCTCGAAAACAGTATCTTACCTGGCTCTCTTGCGCGGGTGCAGCTGTTTTTCCCCGATCCTTGGCACAAAAAACGTCATCACAAGCGTCGTATTGTGCAGCCTGAATTTGTGCAGACGATTCGTAACAGCCTTAAGATTGGTGGTGTGTTTCATTTGGCAACCGATTGGGAAAATTACAGCGAGCATATGCTTGAGGTAATGAGCGCGGCACCTGGTTATAAAAATCAGTCTGTTACCGGGGATTTTGTGCCACGACCAGAGCATCGTCCCTTAACTAAGTTTGAAGCCCGTGGTCATCGCCTCGGCCATGGCGTATGGGATCTAATGTTCGAACGCTGTGAATAAGATTTTAACATTGCCATGATAATCAAATGATTAATTTGGCAGTATTTGAGTAAGTATTGTTAGCAATTAACGGGGTAAAATATGGCAACACGTAGCCGTCGTCTTCGCAAAAAACTGCGTATTGATGAGTTTCAAGAGTTTGGATTTGATGTTAACTGGACATTTGACGATTCAGTGTCAGAGGAGCAGATCGACACTATAGTGGATCAGTTTATTGCCCAAGTGATAGAGGCGCGTAAGTTAGGCTTCCACGGTGGTGGACATAAAGAGTGGGAAGGTATTATTGCTACTCA
The DNA here is from genome assembly GCF_003605125.1 of Shewanella algidipiscicola. Taxonomy (GTDB): domain Bacteria; phylum Pseudomonadota; class Gammaproteobacteria; order Enterobacterales; family Shewanellaceae; genus Shewanella; species Shewanella algidipiscicola. Next base: position 198,799 of record NZ_QPQT01000005.1, on the reverse strand, counting down.
GTCTATCGGTAAGTGCACCGAAGAAGACCGCGAAGCAGTCCGTGCGTTTTGGCAGCAACAACCGACAACCAAGGTTGAAGTTAGCGAGCTTTATGATATTTGGTGGAATTAATGCCCGAACAGGCATTATTAGAGCAGGTGGTGGCGCAAGTTCGCCCCCTGCTCGGCCAAGGCAAGGTCGCCGACTATATTCCTGCATTAGCTAATGTCGATCCCGGTAAGTTAGGCATTGCCGTCACCACCATTGATGGTACTACCATAGGCGCTGGTGATTATTTAGAGCCTTTTTCGATACAAAGTATCTCCAAAGTATTTAGCCTGACTGTGGCTCTCACCTTGTATGAAGAGCAAGACATTTGGTCTCGCGTAGGCAAAGAGCCGTCGGGACAATCATTTAATTCCCTAGTGCAAATTGAACTTGAACGTGGCGTGCCGCGTAATCCGTTTATTAATGCAGGCGCTCTAATTATTGCCGATCTGTTGCACACACGCCTTGGCGCACCTAAACAGCGTATGCTGGAAATTGTCAGAGCCCTTAGCGGTAACCCACATATAGTCTATGACAAGCAGGTGGCTGCATCAGAATATGATCACAGCGCCCGAAATGCGGCTATTGCCTACTTGATGAAATCTTTTGGTAATTTCAATAATGATGTCAATAGAGTCTTAAAAAACTATTTTCATTATTGTGCCATGCGCATGAGCTGCGCCGATCTGTCTAAGGCGATGCTTTACTTGGCGAATGGCGGCAAAAGTTTATCGGGCGAGGCGATTGTGTCACCTATTCAGACACGTAAACTCAATGCCTTATTGGCTACATCTGGCCTGTACGATGGTGCAGGGGAGTTTGCTTATCGCGTCGGCATGCCGGGTAAAAGTGGTGTTGGCGGAGGCATTATTGCCGTTATTCCAGGTGATATGAGCGTGTGTGTTTGGTCGCCTGAGTTAGATAAAAATGGTAATTCACTTGCTGGTACCGCAGCCCTTGAAATGCTATCTCAATCTCTGGGTCGCTCGATTTTCTAATCTTTTATGAGTTAGCAATAGCGACTAACTACTGGTCAAAATTGCTAACGCCTCGGTTAAACACCTGCACCTAAACTTGATAACTAATTGATAATATAGTGTATATGTGTTTTGGCATAAAATCTGTATTCATTTGGCTTAGTTAAAGTCAACTTATCGAGTGTTAACTATAGTGGTATCTCATGCCCAATATCTGATGATGACGACAGCGTGATACAGATAGCAATCGATATCGGCAATTTATGATTAAGGATTAATAATATGAATTACATCAATACCTCTTTGGGATTGTGTGCATTACTGGCTGTCAGCAGTAGTGTGCAGGCCAGCGAAAAAGATAATCATTTCTCTTTTAGCAATGATAATAGCCAGTGTGAAGTTAGCCTCAATTATGATGTGGCGGTAGAGCCTCAGAAACTGGTGATATCAGAGGCCGAAAAAGAGGTGTATCGCATCGAGGTCGGTAAATTGTATGTCGATGGCGTAGAGGTGCAACTCGATGCCAAACAACGAACCTTGATTAACCAATATGCCGATGAAGTGTCGAGACAGCTGCCAGAGGTTATCGATCTTGTTCATGATGCTGTTAGTATCGCATCAACAGCGGTCAGTATGGCATTAACCCCTTTACTTGGTGATGCGAGTGGCGCAAAAATTGATGAAATGATGACGGAGTTAAGTCAGCGAATTGATACTGTTGCTTATCAAAATGGTGATAAATTTTACCTAGGTGCTACAGAGTCTTCACTGGAAGAGACTTTCGGCCAAGAATTTGAGCAACAGATGGAGCAGTTAGTGCAAAGCTCTATTGGTAGCATGATGATGACGTTAGGTAGCGAGATGATGAAAGGTGATGGCGACTCGTTTGAGCAAAAAATGCAAGCGTTCGCCACCAAGATGGATAATGTCGGTAAAGATATCGAAGTGCAAATTGAGCAACAAAGTAATGATTTGCAGCAGCGTGCCGACAAACTGTGTGATGACTTTCAGCAGCTGGTTGCGCTGGAGTCGCAATTACGTCAACAAGTACCAGAGTTGACAGCTTATCCCCTAATGAATCCCCCTCAGAAACTATTGTTAGAATAACTGCGAACTGTTGCATCTTCTCTGGTAGGCCTTATATGGCTACATTTTCCCTACACTTGCCTTGGGTGTAGGGCTTTTTTGTTTGCATGTTGGTTATATTTCTTCATTTATCCACAGAATCAATGCTAATGCATGGCAGGAATTAGAATTAAAGCGTAAATTTTTGGTATACTTGCGAAAAATTATAACAATGCTGGCTAAATTTCGATGATGAAATGAGTAACAGTTTGACTCTACTGTTAAGTTATTTTTAATTATCACAGAGATAACCATAAACGGGTGGCTTATCACTATGGTTTACAACATATATTAATATGGTCGCAAACACCTTAAGGCTATTTAAATGTTAGAACTTTTAGAACCTATTGCAATTTTTACTCATGTTGCTCGTGCAGGTAGTTTTAGTTCCGCCGCGCGTAAATTGGGGATTTCTAAATCTAAAGTTAGCACCCAGGTTGCTGATTTAGAACATAAACTTGGTGTTCAGCTGATCCAGCGTACCACGCGTAGTTTGAGTCTAACCGAGGCCGGACAGTTACTCTATACCCAAGGTGAAGAGTTACTGAGAGATGCCGAGCAAGCGGTTGCGAGTGTACACAATCTTAATGATGCCACCCGCGGTGTACTTAAAGTGGGGATTTCACAGTCTTTTGGGACTATGCACCTTATCCCGGCATTACCTGATTTCATGGCTAAACATCCGGAGTTAGAATTACAGGTCAGCTTGTTAGACCATAAGGTGGATGTCGTCAGCGAAGGGTTAGATCTGCTATTAACTATGTCAGAGCAATTGCCGCTGGGTATGGTAGCAAGACCCTTAATGAAGTGTCAGTTTTTACTGCTGGCCTCGCCTGATTATGTTGAAAAGCACGGTTATCCTGAGCGTCCAGAGCAGTTAGTCGACCATAACTGTCTTGTGTATCAAGGAGAGTGGCATGAACACAGTGTTTGGCAGTTTAAGAAAGAAGATGATTATTGTGAGATAGGGGTCTCGGGTAATTTTAGGGTCGATAATGCACCAGCCCTAAAATCGGCTGCGATCAGTGGCTTAGGTGTGGTGTATCTTGCCAGTTATCTATTAGAAGATGAGGTAGCCAAAGGCACCTTGGTCCCTCTGTTGCCTGAATGGCAATTGACACACCATTTACCCCTGCAAGCTGTCTACCCTCGGCGTAAACATTTAGCACCTAAGGTAAGTGCATTTATTGACTTTATCAAGGGGCATATCGGTGCGTCACCTTATTGGGATAGGCCTTATGAGTCGCTATATGCAAAGCGAAAGTAATGCTGTAGATTCGTTATTGTTTTTGCAATGGTTCCTGTTTCTGCGGTGAGCTTGTGCAAGAGTAAACATTTAATTGAAAACATTGTTTTACTATTAGGATAATAAGCCTTTAGTGGGATGGTTTTGTATATTTTCGTTTTCATTCAGATAGTTAAATTAGCTTTCTAATTTGGTTTTAGTGCGTTTTTTAGCGGTGGCGAATGGTCAGCTATAATACACGTTGCACTACGTTCTTAATTTAATACAATGGTTGCAGTTGATTTGGGATGACCTGATCACGTTAAGTTGATTAAGAATGACCCCTCTTAATCGATTTTATGCAGGTTAGCATCACGCAGTCTTAAATTGACGCTAGCAACGCTTTAATAACTAAAACAATGCTAGCTTTAACCATCATCCTAGTTTTTGGTTTACCCCAGCAAGGCTTGCTGGGGTGATTTTTCTTTAACCATTGCCTTTATTCAGCGCAATACTCTTCCTAACGATACAGGCGTTATTAAGCATTATTAGCCCAGTCTATTATTTGTTCCTCAAGCACATCAAGAGGGAGCGGCCCATTTTTGAGTAGCAAGGTATGGAATGCTTTAATATCAAATTTATCCCCCATCACTTGTTTGGCCTTTTCTCTAATATCGATGATCTTTAACATGCCAATTTTATAGGCTGTAGCTTGGGAAGGCATAACAATGTGTCGCTCGACCATTTTGACGGCATCAGATTTGGCATTTGGTGTGTTGGCCATGTAATAGTTGATGGCCTGCTCGCGTGTCCAACGTTTGGCATGGATCCCCGTATCGACCACTAAACGACATGAGCGCCATAGCTCCATGGCCAAGCGCCCGAAGTCGGAATAGGGGTCACTATACAATCCCATCTCTTTAGGAAAGTATTCGCTATACAGTCCCCAGCCCTCGATGTAAGCGGTATAACCACCAAACTTTCTAAACTTAGGCACCCCTTGTAACTCTTGGGCGATAGCTATTTGCATGTGATGGCCTGGCGTTCCTTCATGATAGGCTAGCGCTTCCAGTTGGTATTTTGGCATAGCTTGCATATCGTACAGGTTGGCGTAGTAAGTACCGGGGCGACTGCCATCGGGTGAGGGTTGATTATAAAATGCTTTACCTGCAGACTTTTCCCTAAAAGCTTCGACGCGCTTAACGATCATTGCCGCTTTAGGTTTAACATTGAACACCTCATCGAGCCGGGCTGAGATATTATCAATTAAGCTGCTGGCTTGCTTCAGATAGGCTTTGCGGCCGCTCTCGGTGTCAGCATAATAAAATTGTTTGTCGCTGCGCATAAATTGGAAAAAGGCGTTTAAGTCACCCTCAAAGCCCACTTTTTCCATGATAGCGTGCATCTCTTGATGGATGCGCTCTACCTCTGTCAGCCCTAGCTGGTGGATGGTCTCTGCGCTCATTGCCGTGGTAGTTGTGCGGGCAAGGGCGTTGTTATAAAACGCTTCGCCGTGCTTAAATTTCCACACCCCATCTTTGTCATCTGCACGCTGCTCTAGTGTCGTAATATAAGCGATGAGTTTTTGGTATGCGGGCTTAACCTGGGTGGTAAGTGCTTTTTGGGCATCGTTTAATAGTGATTGTCGCTGCTTCGCGCTAAGCTCAAGTCTCTCGAGTTTACGCTTAAAATCGGCCCAGATGGCGCTATCTTTGGCTGTGTTAAATGGCGCGCCATCGATAATGTTGCGGCTATCAGAAAGGACATGTGCAAAGACAAATTTTGGCGCAATAATGCCTGCTTGAGCTCGCTCTTCGAGCGCTTGCTCTAATTGGGCAAAGTATTTGGGTACTGCATTTAGGCGGCTGATGTAGGCCTGCGCATCGGGAATCGATTGTATTTGGTGTTGGTTTATCAAGAAAGATGCGACCAGAGAGTGGCTGCCATACATCTGATTAACAGGGTAGTTGTACAAACGCCATTGGTGGTCGGCAATGCGCTGTTGCAGCTTTTGCGTTAATAGCTTGAAGCTCAGTTGAGTCTGTGTATCGAGCTCGCTGACTTTAAGCTGTTGCAGTTGTTGTAGGTGCTTTTGGTCACGCGCTAACTGGGCTTGTTCTGCCGACTTGCCCAGTTCATCCCATTTACCATAGTCGGTTTTTATGCCCAGTTCAGTTTGGCGTATGGGACTTGCCATCACATTTTCCATGAAAATGGCTTCAAATAGTTGATTGGCTTGCTGTGAATCACGGCTTTGTTTTGTAACGCCAATCCTCGAGGTTGCTGCCGGTTCGATGGAATTGTTGTGGGCGTTAGTGGTGCAGGGGAGCAGTGTTGATAGGGCTATCGCGACGACTGATATTGTTGTTTTTATAGTCATATTATGGCTTCCATTTAATAATGGCTGACATAATAAGCAAGGTGGCTGTAGATTTGTGAAGATAAATGTTAACAGATATTTCAACCAGTTCACAAGAAAGCAGCCTGCGAGATGTGCTCGCGGGCTGCAGGGACTTAATGGGGCACTTTTTAAAGTAGAAGTAAGACGGTTAATCGCAAAACTGTGCGAGTAGTTCGTTAACGAACATATTGCCCTTGGGGGTAAGCTGCCAATGCTCATCACCTATGACAACCAAGCCTTTTTGTTCACCTAGTAGCATCCCCTTATCGAGTACACTGCGATGTAACCCTGTGCGCTGCTCGAACTCTAGTTTAGGGATAGGTGACATCAGTCGTAACCTGTTCATTAGGTACTCTAGCGGGCGATCCTCATTGAGTACTTCACTTTTATCAAACAGGTGTTCTACTGCACTGAGATAGCCCTTAGGGTGCTTAATTTTCACCGTGCGCCAAATGCGTTGTTCGGCTTCGAGGGTTATCTTGCCATGGGCACCACAACCTATGCCTAGGTAATCACCAAACTGCCAATAGTTGAGGTTATGTTGGCATTGATAGCCGGGTTTGGCATAGGCGGAGATCTCATATTGCTCATAACCAAGCTGTGCCAGACGTTGTTGCCCCTGTTCATATATGTGCCATAGCGCCTCATCGTCGGGCAGTTGTGGCGGTTTAGAGTGGAACAAGGTGTTTGGTTCAATCGTTAATTGATACCAAGACAGGTGCGGAGGGTTAAGTGCCGCCGCGGTTTCGATATCGTGCATGGCTTCGGCAAAGCTTTGATTAGGTAGCCCATGCATTAAGTCTAAGTTAAAACTGTTGTAATTAGCCTGCTGGGCTTTTTTTGCCGCTACTTTAGCTTCATCTTTATCATGGATACGCCCTAATAGATTGAGCTTGTCGCTGGCAAAGCTCTGAACACCAATCGATAAGCGCGTAACGCCTGCTGCACGGTAGGCGGCAAAGTCATCGTGCTCTAAGGTGCCAGGGTTGGCTTCCATGGTGATTTCGATATTGTCTTTAAAGGCAATTTGTGCTTTTACACCTTCGAGTAGCCGTTGTATTTGGCTCGCATCAAACAGTGACGGCGTGCCGCCGCCAATAAAGATGGAGTGTAGCTTACGGCCTTGAACATATTGATGATCTTTGGCTAAGTCGACCAGCAGAGCATCAATATATTCCTGCTGGGGCAATTCACCATGTTGGCCATGGGAATTAAAATCGCAATAAGGGCATTTTTGGACACACCATGGGATGTGAATATAGAGGCTCAGCGGTGGCAGTAGTAACATTAGCCTAGTACGCCTTTGGCTTGTAATTCAGCAAGTAATAGTTGCATCGCCTTACCGCGGTGGCTTAAGGCATTTTTCTCTTCGCTGCTCATTTGTGCCGCGCTGCATTGATGATGCTCAGGGATAAATATCGGATCGTAACCATGGCCATTATCGCCTTTGGGCTCGAAAGCAATACTTCCTTCCCACGCCGCTTGGCAGATAATAGGGGTCGGATCATCTGCATGTCGCATATAGACCAAAATACATTGAAAACGCGCACTGCGCTGAGCGGAAGTCTCTTTTAATGCTGCTAGGAGTTTATTGTAATTATCGCTGTCACTGGCATTGTCACCGCCGTAGCGGGCCGAATAGATCCCAGGTGCGCCGCCAAGTACATCGACCTCTAGTCCTGAGTCATCGGCAATGGCCGCAAGCCCGGTAATTTTTGCGGCGTGACGCGCCTTGATGATGGCATTTTCAACAAAGGTGGTGCCCGTTTCTGGCACTTCTTCGACATTGAATTGGCTTTGGGGCAGTACTTCGATACCAAATTTACCTAAGATTTCTGCAAACTCTTTTAACTTACCTTTATTGCCGCTGGCTAACACTATTTTATTCATTTGGAGCACCAATGAGAGATGGAGATAACTGGCGGCAATGATACCCAAGCTAGGGCCGAAACGGTAGGGGGGAGTGCGTTTTACTTTGCTCTTTAACCGCGGCTAAAAAGCAAAGTGCTGTGTAGTCTGTGTAGGAGCTATCAAGCTGAAATTACTATGGTTTTGGCTTAATCGACGTAAAATTTCTGTTTAAAGGTGAGCTGAGTATTGAGCTTATTGCCGTATTTTATCGCCACCTGAAAATTGATCTCTTGGTCATCACGATAAGGTACCTCTGCGATGTAGTAGATGGCGTCGCCTTCGCGTATTTCGCGAAAGACTAGATCCTGACGAGCATCGAGCAGATTATTGGCAATGCCCGAAATCTCCACCGGGATCGCCGGATTTCCCTCTTTGCTGGTGTCCAACACCGAGATATTTATTAATCCTGTGTAGCTACTGCGTTTTATGCCATAGGTTTTAGCTATGGTTGGCGTGACAAAGGTGCTGCCTAAGGCAATATAATGAATATCGTAATGGCCCACGCTGTGTTTTTGCTCGGCGTTAGCGTGACTTGCTATACCAAGTGACAGCAGTAGTACGCAAAATAATGAACGAAACATGGTTATCTCCTAGAGACTCTATATGGGTATTAGTATAGCTTTTAATGCTTAACTTTGGTGGTTTTAAGCATTGCGATTTTAAGCTTAGCGATTGAATTTAGGCGGCCGATTGGCTATCGCTAAACTCAGGGCTCGAGTAGGTTAGCAATCTCATCAGGCAGTTGCTTGGGCGCCAATACCTTAACTTGCTTATGACGGCCCAATTCGCCTTTTTCGATAACAATATGGCTTTTAGGCACCTTAAACAGTTTGGCTAAATATTTGCTCAAATGAGCGTTGGCTTTGCCGTCGACAGGCGGAGCGGTGATCGCTACTTTTAGCTCCTCACCATGGGGGCCCACAATCTGGTCCCGGCTGGCTTTAGGTTGTATATAGAGCTTGAGCAGCAGATCACCTTGCACTTGTGTCACTGACGCCACTATACATTGGCCCAAAATGGCACGTATTGAGCGAGCAAAATATTGACAAAGTTAAGAATGATCATCATCACCAGTAACGATAAGTCTAACCCACCCATAGGCGGCAAAATACGGCGAATGGGCGACAATAGAGGCTCTGTTAGTTGTGCCATGACCATTTCTATAGGGTTATGGCCTTGGCTCACCCAGCTTAAAATCGCACGTAAAATTAACATCCAAAACAGCAATACCCCAGCTTCTTTAATCACTGAGACTACAGATATCAGTAAAATTGTCGGAATGCTAATAGCGGCGCCAGCGATTAAACTGAGTACGACAAACTTAGTCACAACCACTAACAAGGCAAGTACCACTGATGCGGTATCTAATGGCCCCATTGAGGGTAAAACTCGTCGCATTGGCGCGACAATAGGCTGGGTGGCTTTTACCACAAACTGGCTAAATGGATTGTAAAAATCGGCGCGAGCCAGCTGCAACCAGATGCGGATAATGACCACCATCAGGTACAGGTCGAAAACGGTACTGATTAAAAAGCTAAATGCGTTCATTGGATCTCTCTATTTAACGGTATTGAATTAAAATTGTTTAGCCATCTCTGCGGCGCGATCCATACAATCGTGCATTGCATTTCTGACGATGCCCCTTAAATTAGCCGCTTCAAATGCCGCTAATGCTTGCGCCGTAGTGCCGCCTTTAGAGGTGACATTTTCGCGTAACTGTCCGGCCGACAGTTGCGGATTTTGCTTAACCATTTGCGCGGCGCCAAGGGCGGCTTGCTGCACTAATTGACGAGCTAAATCTTCGTCAACGCCATCTTGCTTCGCGCTGTCAATCATAGCCTCCATCATCAGGAAAAAATAGGCGGGGGAACTGCCCGCTAATGCGATAACTTGATTAAGATCATCTTCTTTTGACACCCACACCGTTTCGCCGCCACTTTGCATGATTTGTTCGCACAGGGCTTTGTCTTGTGCTGACACCGACGGCTGGGCATACAGGCCAGTCATACCGTAGCCGATTTGCGTTGGCGTGTTTGGCATAGTGCGAATGAGCTTTATCGGCTGCTTAAAATAATCATGATAACGTGATGCCGCTACGCCCGCAGCTATGGTAATAATCAGTTTTTGTGATAAATCTAAGTCGCTTAATGCTTCGCATACTTGCTGCATTAGCTGAGGTTTTACCGCCAGAACGATAACATCGGCTTCAATAGCCGCTTGGCGATTGTCATGTGACACCTTGATACCGAGTTGCTGCGATAAGAGTTGCAGCTTAGCTTCACTGGGGTTGGTGGCGTGGATGAGTTCAGCCGGATAGCCACTGTTGACTAAACCGCTGGCGATGCTGCGCGTCATGTTACCGGCACCAATAAAGCATATTTTTTTCTGTATCATAAGGGTCTCTGTTGTTTTGCCTAAAACTGCTGTTAATAATATTAGGGCAAGTGCTGAAAAAACAAGGCTTGTCAATCTAATAGACTAGCCTGCTGATGGGGCAGCATGTAGATTAACGCTTTACACCAACCTAATTTTACGCTCTTTAGTGCATCGCTATGCTATTTTCGGGCCTATGCTTACAAATCAACTATTGCTAACCCATTACTCCTGATTTTAGGCGATTGCAAATGGCAATTAACGCTAGCTACGGGCACCGAAAATGGCGCTGCCAATACGCACTAGGGTCGATCCAGAAGCTATCGCCATCTCCAAATCGTTACTCATACCCATCGACAGAGTATCAAGCTGTGGATACTTGACTTGCAATGCTTGATATAGCCGCTGCATGTGTGACAACTCTTGCTGTTGGCGATGTTTATCATCGGTTGCTGTAGGAATTGCCATTAGTCCGCGTAAACATAAATGTGGTAATGAGTCGATCACATCTGCCAATGCCGTTATCTGCTCCTCATCAGGGGGAAGCCCAGATTTACTGGCTTCTTGGCTGATGTTAATTTGAATACACACATTGAGCGGTGCGCGCTGCGGCGGGCGCTGCTCATTTAGGCGCTGAGCTATCTTGACACGGTCTAGGGTGTGCATCCAATCAAAGTGCTCGGCAATCACTTTCGTTTTATTCGATTGCAGCGGGCCGATAAAATGCCAATCGATATCTGGGTAGTCAGCTTTTAGGGCAATAATCTTGGATTCACCCTCTTGGACATAGTTTTCACCAAAAAGACGTTGTCCGGCCTCATAAGCGGCTACTATCTGAGAAATTGGCTTAGTTTTACTCACTGCCAGTAACTTTATTTCGTCACTATGACGTGATGAATTTTGCGCCGCATGAGCGATTCTTTGGTGGGCTAGCGCCAGTCTGTCTGCTATTGTTGTCATGGTCTACGTTTTTGGTTGAATGGATATCCCAAACTATGGAAATCACAGAGTTACTTGCCTTTAGTGTAAAGCACAATGCATCGGATCTACACCTTTCTGCAGGTGTATCGCCAATGATACGTGTAGATGGTGAGGTCAGAAAGATTAATCTACCTGCTTTAGACCATCAAGGCGTGCATAGCCTTGTATATGACATCATGAACGATAAGCAGCGCAAAGATTACGAAGAACATCTTGAAATCGATTTCTCCTTTGAAGTACCTAATTTAGCCCGTTTTCGTGTTAACGCCTTCAACCAATCTCGCGGTGCTGCCGCGGTATTTCGTACCATTCCCAGTGAAATCTTAAGCCTAGAAAAGCTCGGTGCGCCTGAGATTTTTAAAAAAATTGCCAGTTACCCACGCGGCTTGGTTTTGGTGACAGGGCCTACCGGCTCGGGTAAGAGTACCACCTTGGCAGCAATGATCGATTATGTTAATGAAAACCGTCATGATCATATTTTGACCATTGAAGATCCTATCGAATTTGTCCATCAAAATAAGCAATGCTTGATTAACCAACGTGAAGTGCATCGTCACACCCACAGCTTTAATGCTGCTCTTAGAAGTGCGCTGCGTGAAGATCCTGATGTGATTTTGGTGGGCGAGATGCGCGATCTCGAAACCATACGTTTGGCGATGACGGCAGCAGAAACTGGTCACTTAGTCTTTGGCACCTTGCATACCACCTCAGCGGCGAAAACCATTGACCGTGTGGTCGATGTATTCCCCGAAGGCGAAAAAGGTATGGTCAGGACCATGTTATCTGAATCGCTGCAAGCGGTGATATCACAAACCCTGATTAAGAAAGTGGGCGGTGGTCGTGTGGCTGCTCATGAGATCATGATGGGGACACCGGCGATTCGTAACTTAATCCGTGAAGATAAAGTTGCCCAGATGTATTCAGCGATTCAAACGGGTATGGCTCATGGTATGCAAACCTTAGATCAGTGTTTACAAAACTTGGTCAATCGAGGCCTCATCACTCGTGAAGACGCCATGTCAAAGAGTTCCAATAAGAACGCTAGTTTCTAAGTTAAGGTTTTATTATGGAAGTTCGTCCTTTTTTGAAAGTCATGGTCGATCGCAAAGCGTCGGATCTGTTTATCACTGCGGGTTTTCCGCCCAGTGCCAAAATCGATGGGGAGGTCAGGCAACTGGCCGAAAATCCGTTTACACCGCAGCAATCGCTTGAGTTTGTCGAAGCGTTAATGACTGAAGCGCAGCGTAAAGAGTTTCATGAAAGTCGTGAATGTAACTTTGCCTTTGCGGCCAAGGATCTGGGGCGTTTTCGTGTCAGCGCCTTCTGGCAACGAGAATCTCCCGGTTGCGTTATGCGCCGCATCGAAACCAAGATCCCTGAAGTTGAAGAGTTAAAGTTACCGCCCATTTTAAAAGATTTGGTCATGAGTAAACGTGGTCTCATCATCATGGTGGGGGGCACAGGTACAGGTAAATCAACCTCTTTGGCTGCATTAGTGGGTTATCGTAATGCTAATGCCCGCGGGCATATTTTAACTATCGAAGACCCTGTCGAATTTGTACATGATCACCGTAAGAGCATTATTACCCAGCGCGAAGTGGGTATCGATACCGAATCGTTTGATGCCGCGCTTAAAAGTTCGTTACGTCAGGCACCCGATGTTATTTTGATTGGTGAGATCCGTAGTCAAGAAACCATGGAATTTGCCCTCTCCTTTGCCGAAACGGGCCACTTATGTATGGCGACGCTACACGCTAACAATGCCAACCAAGCGTTAGATCGTATTATGCACCTAGTCCCTCAGAGTAAGCATCAGCAGTTACTGTTTGATTTATCGCTTAACTTACGGGGTATTGTGGCGCAGCAACTGGTGCCAAAAAGTGATGGTAATGGACGCCGGGCCGCCATTGAAGTGCTGATTAACACTCCGCGTGTGGCCAGTTTGATTGCTAAAAACGAATTGCATGTTTTAAAAGAGACCATGGCCAAGTCTAATGAGCAGGGCATGCAAACATTCGATCAGGCGTTATTAAAGCTCTATGTTGAGGGCGAAATAAGCTATGCCGATGCACTGCATCATGCCGACTCCCCCAACGACTTGCGTTTAATGATCAAATTGCAAAGTAGTGATTCTACCAGCTCAGGTTTCATGGAAGGTGTGACCTTAGACTTAGATTAACGTCTTTCGCTAATAAAGCCGATAACCTGTATGGTTATCGGCTTTTTCATGATGTTTGGGGGGCTAACTAAAGGTTATCAACTGAACCCAATTATCCGCTGAAGAATCTTTCGATGCTGTGATCTAATACACTGATTAACACGTATATTCGCCTTTACAGTGCTGGAGATATCACGATGAAATCGATATTATTACCCTTAGTTGTTTTAGGCATGGCAAGCTTATCAAGCCAAGCAAGTGCGGCTGAATGTGCCGAGTTTTTCCAAGTTGAGGCGCGTAAGTTGCATTCTGAGCAAGCGCTCGACTTGTGTAAGTTAACTCAAGGCAAGCCAGTATTGGTGGTTAATACTGCCAGTCATTGTGGTTATACCTCACAATTTAAAGGATTAGAGCAACTTCACCAGCGCTATAAAGACAGTGGCTTAGTGGTATTAGGGTTTCCTTCTAATGACTTTAATCAAGAAGAAGCACAGGAGGTGAAGACCGCCGATGTGTGTTACATCAATTACGGCGTGACCTTTACTATGCTGGCCACAGGCGCGGTGAAAGGCGATGCGGCTCAGCGTCCATTTGACCACTTAGCCGCGGTGACTAAAGCTCCCAGCTGGAACTTTAATAAATACTTAATCAGCGCCGGCGGTAAACAAGTTCAACGATTTGCTTCTAGTGTAAAACCTAACGACAGTGTGTTAATTGAAGCAATTGAAAAGCAATTATAAAAATTGAAAATCAGGGAGTTAAATTGGCTAAATATATTGGCTTAACCAAAGAACAAGGGCATCAAAAGCGATCGAAAGTAACGGTATTGCTGATGAATTTAGGCACCCCTAGCGCACCGACAACATCAGCAGTGCGTCGTTATTTGGCCGAGTTTTTGGCCGATCCGCGTGTGGTCGAGATCCCTAAGCTACTTTGGATGATCATTTTACATGGCATTATTTTGCGAGTGAGACCCGCTAAATCGGCCGCCTTATACAAGCAAATTTGGGGAGAGTCAGGCTCGCCATTGATGGAGATAACCCAAAAACAGACGGCAAAGTTAGCAGAGCGGTTTCGTGAGCGCGGTGATGACATTAATGTCGATTTCTGTATGCGTTACGGTGAGCCAAGTGTTAAAGACACCCTAAACCGTTTACATCAACAAGGTACAGACAAGCTAGTCGTGCTTCCGCTGTATCCTCAATATGCGGCGCCAACCACGGCATCGGCGTTTGATGCCTTGACCTTAGAGCTGCGTAATTGGCGCTATCTACCCAGTGTGCATTTTATTAATACCTATCATGACAACCCTGATTATATTGCCGCATTGACCGAGTCTATTCAGCGTGATTTTGACAAACATGGTAAGCCGAAGAAGCTGGTTATCTCTTATCACGGCATGCCTGAGCGTAATTTACATTTAGGCGATCCTTACTCTTGTTTTTGTCATAAAACCACCCGTTTAGTGGTGGAAAAGCTAGGTCTTACTGAGAGTGATTACATTACCACCTTCCAATCTCGATTTGGTAAGGCAAAATGGCTAACGCCTTATACCGATGAGACCTTGCAACGTTTGGGTAACGAAGGTGTTGATGATGTCGCCATTATCTGCCCAGCATTTAGTGCCGACTGTTTAGAGACGTTAGAAGAGATTGAACATGAAAATCGTCAGGTGTTTATCGAAGCTGGCGGCAAGCAGTATCGTTATATTGCTGCGCTAAACGATGATGATGCGCATATTGCGATGATGGAAAATTTAGTTAAGCCTTACTTGGTTTAACACACTCAATATTCATCACTTGTAAATATCTATAGGCCTTCCAACGAAGGCCTATTTTATTTTGGTGCACAGTTTGTTGGCCTTGGAATGAAGAGTAATGACATCTGCTTGGGTCGCGGCGGGCTGCATTTTTATTTATTTAACGTGTTTTAAAGGCAAAGCTTCACTGTTATTAATTGCCTGCCCGGCGGGGGGAATGTGCAAGCCAGTCGAAACTGGCTTAGGTGAGATTAATAAAGGTTCCCTAAATAGCTTTCGATAATCAGCACTGCGGACATAGAATCTACTTGCCCTTTTGATAGTGCTTTAAAGCCACCCATTTCAAATAGCCGCGCCTTGGCATCGGCCGTGGTTAAGCGCTCATCTTGGGTGGCGGTTTTGACACCAAACCGGCCGCTAATTCTGTTGGCAAATTTACGTGCCCTTTGAGTCATCTCTTGCTCGCTGCCATCCATGTTTAGCGGTAAACCGACGACAATAATATCGGGTTTCCACTCCTCGATTAAGGCGCCAATCTCTTCCCATTTAGGTATACCATCATTAGCTTTGATTGACGTTAGTGGGGTAGCACTGCCAGTAATTTGTTGGCCTATAGCCACGCCAATACTCTTAGTGCCAAAGTCAAAACCAAGCACTGTTACTGCATTCATCTATGTATGTCCTACTGGAGTTAAGCATGGCCTATTTGGTTGCAGAGCTGACCGATATCAAAGCCCAGGGTTTGGGTGGCCTTTTGCCAGCGTTGCTCATGTGGCGTATTAAATAAAATATCGACAGAGGCGGGGATGGTTAACCATGAGTTCTCACTTAACTCTTGCTCTAATTGTTGTCTGCCCCATCCGGCATAACCTAGCGCGACAATAAAGTTGTCAGGTGCATTGTGGCTGCCCAATGAAGCCAGTACATCGCGTGATGTAGTGAGCATTATTTCATCATTAATACGCTGACTATTGCTCCACTGATCTTGTGGTGTGTGTAACACAAAGCCTTTTTCTTGCTCAACAGGCCCGCCAAGCAGAACTTCACTGTTAATGCTGTCAATGTTGTTGACTTCATTGAGGTTCATCTGCCGCAATAGTTCATTAACATCGATACCGATAGGGCGGTTAATCATCAGGCCCATGGCGCCTTGTGCGTTATGTTCACATAGGTAGATGACTGAACGCTCGAAAAAGGTATCGTGAAGCGAAGGCATTGCAATAAGTAGATGATGCTGCAAACTTTCCATCTAGCACTCCAGAGTGATTATCCACCGGCTAATTTAACTTGATAATTGAGTTTTTCAAGTAAGGTTTTGAGTTGTTCGCGATTGTCGGTTTGCATTTCAATATTGAACTCTTTGACTGTACCACCACAACCGCACTGTTTTTTCAGCTTTTGTGCCAATGCTTTTAACGCTTTTTCATCTAATCCAAGCCCTTTAATCACTGAAACGCCTTTGCCTTTGCGGCCCTTGCTGTCTTTATGAATACGGACAATGCCGTCACCTTGAGGTGCGGACTCTGGTTGTTTTTTTTCAGTGATTTTGCCTATATCTGTGCTATAGACCAAGGTTACATTAGGATCTATTTTCATCTTTAATCGGACGGTTATGGGCGATAACTCGAGTTTACCAAATTGCGCTATCTAGTGGGAGGGATTAGCAACATCAGACAAAAAAAAGACCACATAAGTGGTCATGGATAAGGCTTTATACCAATCTGCAGGGAGATATAAAGCCCATGTTATCCCAAAGCAACTAACGAGTAGTGCAAGGTGTGAGCAAATGGTTTATCGCTGTAACACTAATAATAGCAAGCTTAATGCGGTAAATGCCGCGCAAGTAATAATGTAAGGATGCAGTTTAGGCACGGCCACGGCGCAGCCTGTAAGGGTAAAGGCAATTGCCACGGTAATGTAAGGGGCGTTATTAGCATTGGTTAGGCTAAAGGCCAGTGGCACTAATAACAAGAGTGGCAGTAGCAACCATCGCCATTGCGCTTTTGCCTGAGTTAAAGTGTCGGCGCTTGGTGTGGCTAACGACTTAGGCGCAAAGATGAAAATGGCACTTGCGATAACAAATGCACTAATAAACCAAGTCATAGTTAACTCCCCTTAATCAAATCTAATTGATAATCATTATCATTTGGGTGTTGGTTTAAGTCAAGGTAATTATGCAGATGGCGTATAAAAAATAGAGTTGTAGATCAGAAATTTGGTCTGTAAGCTAAAATTACAATGAGTAAGTTGATATCAGACCTTGTTTTTTTGCTGGAGTAAGTATGAAAAATATAATCGTTTTAGCAGTTGCGTTGGCGTTATCTGCTTGTAGCACGATGAAGTCGAGCTCAGATTATGATCCTAAAGTGAACTTTAATCAGATTAAAAGTTATGCCTGGATAGATAAAAAAAGTGATGATACGACTTATCATCTCGATGGTTTGATGGATCAACGTGTTAGAAATGCTGTCGAGAGTCAATTACAGCTTAAAGGCATAACCAAAACCAGTGCAGAACAGGCCGATGTGTTAGTGAACTATTTCACTAAGGTCGACAAGAAAATTGACGTCGACACCTTTAACACCAATTTTGGCTACAACCCTTATTATGGCCCTGGCTGGGCGTGGGGGGGCAATATGCATACTCAAACCACAGTGCGAGAGTATGAAGTTGGTACTTTGGTCGTTGACTTAGTTGATCGCGCATCAGGCCAGCTTATTTGGCGAGGTTCGGTTGCCGATACCGTGCGCGATAAGAGCACTCCAGAAGAGCGTATTGAGGTGGTAAATCAAGCCATTGCAGAGGTAATGACCCACTACCCGCCGCAAGCTGAAATAAAGTAATTAAAGGCGAACTTACTTTTATTAAAGCCTAACGCCTTATCAACACTTTGTTTCAATCATAGATTCAATACTAAACCCCACAAGCGGCTTAGGCCGCTTGTGGGGGTTTGTGTCTGTGAATATAGCCTGCCTAGGTAAAGATTGAACATAAAAATAGGCTTCGTTTAGACCAAAGTGCTAGATATTCCCTCCACCTGCTGATGCTATTCTCGGTTGACGATTTATCTTGTTATCGGCAACGGAGGCAGTGTGGAACATTTCCTACAGCAATGGTTTCATCATTATGATAAAGGTGCAGGTGTAGAGGCTGGTGAGCTGAGCCAAGAGACCACTCGTCATTGGCAACAATTACTCGTTAATGCTAAAAGTGGTTTGCTTGATAGTTGGCAACATAACCCACCGGGCAGATTAGCTCTTATTTTGTTAATGGGGCCTGTGGCACACCTTTTAGAAGATAATAGTGCCATGACATTACAACTTAAAGCGCGGGAGCTTTGTGTATCAGGGGTTGATAAAGGTTTTGATACTCAATTAGAGCCACTGCAACGCCGCTGCTTTTACGATCCCTTATTTTATTCAGCCAAAGCCGATGATAGAGCCTTACTAATCCGCTTGCTCGAAGGAATGCAGTCTCAATTAGCCTCTGCAGCTAAACCAGCCTGGTGTGCCTGGTATCAGCAAGCATCGGTAGCAAGCCATTAATGTATCGGTATTCATCGCGAGTAATTATTAAGGTGGGGTAGGGGGGAATTTACCAGTCTACTCAATAGGGCTGTATATTTTGTATTATGGGGTGTGACTCAGCCTGTTTTATCCCTACCTGATTAAATTGGTTTGGTATCAATAGCAAGATCTTGTCTGGCATGGGGGGGTAATTATCTAGCAAGCCAGATGTCGTGCTCCTATCGTTATTTTTCCCTCATGTTTTTCTTTAACTGTACGTCATCATTTTCCATATCATATAGTTGGATGTTGCATCACTGTCGCCTATTGTGTCGATAACTTTGTGTCGATTTTGTGAGGGCCCTCATGGGGGAACGCTAGTAGCTGTATAGTTGGCACCGCTCTAGGGAGTACTAAATTTATACATTATTGCAGTGCAACATACTGGGTAATAAGGAGTGTTTTCTGCTGTTGCTGGCTATAATTGTAAAATATTTGCCTTAGTGGCGTAACTCTTTGTTGGCGGCTCGTGCCGAAGCAGATAAAATAGATGGATGTTGTGGCCAGTTTTTAATTGCTTTTTATGCCTTTGTTGGTAATTAATGTAATTAGCCTAACGCATCTTTAGGTAAGTAATAATGAACATACTGCTCCGCATAGGCTTGTTTGCTGTCGGATTATTGCATTGTGTGCATGCGTTTTCTTGGCAAGATACTGATAACGACGGCGTCCCAGATCTCAAAGATGCTTGTCCGCATACTGCGGCAGATACCAGAGTTGACGCCCGAGGCTGTGAAAAGTCAAAACGTGTGTACTTGTGTTTACCGACAATGAGTGGTGAGACATATCCGGCACAATGTAAACTTAATGAATCGGTTAGCGTGCATTTTCGTTTTGCCCGTGCCGAGGTAGATTATTCACAATGGCGGAGTATTGCCAGCATAGCGACATGGTTAACTGAGTATCCTATTCAGTTGTGTATTGTTGGTCATACCGATAATGTTGGCACTGCAGAGTTTAATCAAGTTTTGTCCTATGATAGGGCCTTGAGTGTCAAAAAAGTACTTGTAGAAGATTATGGGTTTAGTCCCAGTCGATTTTGTGTCGCAGGTAAAGGCAGTATTCAACCAATTGCCAGTAATGCTTCGGCAGCGGGGCGAGCGCAAAATCGACGAGCCGAATTTATTGTCCAGCCACGGTAAATACCGGGTTAATTTTATTGAGGGAGCGTTAAATGGAAAACTTGGATAGTTATATTGCACAAGCACCAGAACTAATCATGACGTACGGTTTGCAGGTCTTATTGGCACTGGTTATTTTTGTCGTTGGTAAATACTTCGCCAAGATTGCTAAAAAACTCACTGGTAAACTATTAACCAAACGCAAGATAGATCCAACCGTTGTCTCATTTGTGTCTAATTTGGCGTGGGCAGCGGTGTTTGTCTTTACTGTTATCGCCACCTTAGGGCAAATTGGGGTACAAACGGCCTCGTTAGTGGCTGTAATCGGTGCCGCTGGTTTGGCTGTGGGGTTGGCATTACAGGGCTCTCTGTCCAACTTTGCGTCTGGCGTATTGATGGTGATTTTCCGCCCTTGTCGTGTCGGTGATTATATTGAAGCGGCGGGTATCGCTGGGACCGTTGATGAGATCACGATATTTTCGACTAAACTGCGTACCCCTGATAATAAGGTCATAGTTGCACCTAATTCCTCGGTTATGAATGGTACCATTACTAACTATTCGGCTATGGACACGCGCCGTATCGATTTAGTCATTGGGGTCTCTTATGATGCCGATCTTAAAGAGACTAAAGCCGTATTAAAAAGTGTATTAGATAACAATGATTATGTGCTTAAAGATCCTGCTTACACTGTAGCGCTGGTTGAATTGGCTAATTCTTCGGTGAATTTTGTGGTGCGTCCTTGGGTTAAAGGCAGTGATTATTGGCCTGCACGCTTTGAGATCCTTGAACAAATTAAAGTCGCACTGGATGAAGCTAATATTGGTATTCCTTATCCACAAATGGATATTTACGTCAAGGAAACACCTGCCGCTTAAGTATTTTTTATTGTGTGCCCTAAGCCAGTCGTAATTCACGGCTGGCTTTTTTGTTTGTTAATTCGTGTACTTAAGCTTAAGGGCCATAGTTGTTATACAAGGCCGTTAAGCTCTCCTATCCCCCTATATTGACCTATACCAGTTTTAAGTTTCATGACAAAAATAGCGCTTTTATGACAATATAGTGTCGCTGATTCATAATTTTGTAATAAAGCAGCCTAATAATGGCAACGTGGGAATTCACTGATAGAAGATCGCATATGACTGCTAGGATTTTGATAGTTGAAGATGAGTTGGCCATCCGAGAGATGTTGGCTTTTGTTTTAGAACAACATGGATTTACGACAACTACAGCAGAGGATTTTGACTCAGCCTTAGATATGTTGACAGAGCCTTATCCCGATTTAGTGCTGCTGGATTGGATGTTTCCCGGTGGGAGCGGTATTCAATTAGCGAAAAAGCTACGTCAGGATGAATTTACGCGCCATATCCCAGTGATTATGCTGACGGCAAGGGGCGAGGAGGAGGATAAGGTCAAAGGGCTGGAAGTTGGCGCCGATGACTATATCACCAAGCCTTTTTCGCCTAAAGAGCTGGTGGCACGTATCAAGGCGGTTATGCGTCGCAGTGCGCCTACCGCCTTAGATGAACCTATCGATGTGCAAGGCCTCGTGCTCGATCCTGTTAGCCATCGGGTGACTGTCGGCGAGCAGGTATTAGACATGGGACCGACAGAATTTAGATTATTGCATTTCTTTATGACTCATCCAGAGCGAGTGTATAGTCGGGAGCAATTACTCGATAATGTATGGGGCACCAATGTGTATGTCGAAGATCGTACCGTCGATGTGCATATTCGTCGATTACGTAAAGCGGTCGAGCCCTCTAACCACGACCGGCTTATTCAAACCGTAAGAGGCGCAGGTTACCGTTTCTCGACTCGGCTCTAGCTTGCTGAGCGCTAATAAGTGGGCCATATAATTTGATAGGCGTTAGCTTCGGTATCGATTATCTTGTGCTCACTTGCGCATTAGGGTTTCGCTATGTTTAATTCATACTCTGGCTATCAATTGCTTAGTCGCTTAGCGCTATTTTTGTTGGCTTGCCTTACCATTGGCTTGTTGTTTGGGCAGGTATTGCCAGTGATGCTGCTTGGCTGTATCGGCTTGCTTGTTTGGCATTATCAACAGTTATCTAGGCTAAATTTCTGGCTTTGGCGTGATAAACGTCTGACCCCCCCTAATGGCAGCGGAAGTTGGGAAGGGGTGTTTAATGGTATCTATCGTCTGCAAGGTAAAAACCGTAAACGAGTGGCGCAATTAGCCGATCTGCTCGCGCGCTTTAGGCAAGGGGCTGAGGCCCTGCCAGATGCTGCTGTTGTGCTGGATTCAGACAATAATATTGCCTGGTGTAATAAATTAGCCCAGCGATTGTTGGGGTTAGTGTGGCCACAAGATAAAGGCCAGCGCATCGATAACCTTTTGCGTCATCCTGATTTTTCTCGTTATCTTAAACAAGCGACATTTGATGAGCCCTTTGAGTTTGTCGATAGCCAAAATGAATCGCGCGTGTTAGAAATTCGTATCATGGGCTATGGTGCTGGTCAGCGCTTGCTAATAGCCCGTGATATTACTCGTATTCGTCAACTCGAAGGGATGCGCAAAGAGTTTGTCGCTAATGTGTCGCACGAATTGAAAACGCCCTTAACCGTGCTACAAGGTTATTTGGAAATGATGCAGGAGGTGGCCGAGTTTAATCCTGGTCAACATAAAGCGTTGCAGCAAATGCAGCAACAGACCAACCGTATGCATTCCATGGTCGAGCAGTTACTGGTGTTATCACGTATTGAAGATGGCTCTGCGGTGAATCTCGATGCCAAAGTCAATATGGCCCTGCTGATTGATATGCTCAAAGAGGAGGCGCAGGCTTTGGCTCAGGGACAGTATCAACTAAGCTTTGATTGCGATCCAACCCTGAACATTTATGGTAATGAAGTCCAGATAAGAAGTGCCTGTTCTAATTTACTCTCTAATGCCATTCGTTATACCGACCCAGGTGGCAGCGTTCATGTGTGTTGGAAGCGAGTACCTTTAGGGGCGCAGTTTAGTGTGACCGATTCGGGTGAGGGGGTAGCGCCGCAGCACCTGACACGGCTTACAGAGCGGTTTTATCGCGTCGACAGCGCTCGCTCTCGGCAGCGGGGCGGCACAGGGCTAGGATTAGCCATTACTAAACATGCGCTTAATCATCACCAGAGTGATTTGATGATAGAAAGCCGTCTAGGCAAAGGCAGCTGTTTCAGCTTTATTATTCCCAATCATCTTATTGATACAGGCAAGCGTGGTCATTAAACTTATTGGTTAAGCGCATCGGCTTCGCTCTGTTACTCGAAGTCATTTATTTACCAAATAAATCAGTTAATAAAATCCCGTTTATGTTCATCATTAACAGAGATAGCGCCGATAAGGCGCTTTTGGGTTATTGATGCTGTAGGTCATTGTAACCTTTCTTCAAATAAGTCACTTTTATGATGGTCTGTCATCTAAGTGTCACATGTTCGTCATAGACTTGTCATTGTTGCGATAGATACTGACTGCAACTTAAATAAAACGAGTAAGCAAGTCGCTTAACACTGGAGCAAAGATACAATGAAACTTAAACAGCTTGTTGGTGCGGTGAGTTTGACAGCCGCTAGTGTATTTTCAGTCACCTCTATGGCTGCTATCGATCCGTCACTACCCACTTATGAAAAAAGCAGCGGTGTATCGGGTAACCTTTCATCTGTTGGCTCAGATACCTTAGCGAATATGATGACCCTGTGGGCCGAAGAGTACAAAGAGATGTACCCTAACGTTAATATTCAAATTCAAGCGGCGGGCTCTTCTACTGCGCCGCCAGCATTGACTGAAGGGACTTCACAGTTTGGCCCAATGAGCCGCAAAATGAAGCCCAATGAAATCGAAGCGTTTGAAAAGCACTATGGATATCAGCCAACAGAGATCCGTGTTGCTATTGATGCTTTGGCTGTTTTTGTTCATAAAGATAACCCTATCAAGGGGCTGAGTATCGAGCAGATCGACGGTATCTTCTCGGCTACCCATAAGTGTGGCGGTAACGACGTGCAGCGTTGGTCTGACGTTGGGCTTGGGGGCGATTGGGCTGCCAAAGATGTGCAGCTTTACGGTCGTAACTCGGTCTCTGGGACCTACGGTTACTTTAAGAAAAAAGCACTATGTAAAGGCGATTTTAAAGCCAACGTTAATGAACAACCTGGTTCAGCGTCGGTAGTGCAATCTGTCTCGCAGTCATTAAATGCGATTGGTTATTCAGGGATTGGTTATAAAACTGCAGGTGTGAAAGCCGTGGCTATCGCCAAAAAAGGCGATGATTACATTGAAGCAACCGCAGCCAATGCAGCAGATGGTAGTTATCCTCTATCACGTTACTTGTATGTGTATGTCAACAAGCACCCTAATAAAGACTTAGCACCATTAGAGCGTGAATTCCTCCGCTTTATTTTGTCTAAGCAAGGGCAGAAAACAGTAGAGAAAGACGGTTATGTTCCACTACCACTGAGTGTGACTGCCAAAGATTTAGAAAAAGCCGGCATCCGCCTATAACGGACGTGGTTTAGGGGGAGACCCCCAACAGCAAAGGCCTCAATTTGAGGCCTTTTTGTTTTCTGTGCTATCAGTGATGGGCCATCAGTATGAACTCACTTGATAAGCGCGGTGCTTTACCCATGTGATCCCGATGGCTAGCAATACGATAACGGTGGCGCAAAAAAAAACGACCTAAAGTAGGTCGCCACAAATGCCAGTTGGAATTTGGCTGATAGTCGCGCTAGAGACTATCGAAAAGGGAGATGATGAACCATGAAAACCTTTGTAACCAATCAATGACCCGTAAGGGACTCTGCATCAGTTAATATCAATCGTACTCATATGGTCAGAGTCCGCTTTACCATTTTAGTTCCGATTTTTTGATTATTTTGCCGCAATTAATGTTTAGAGCTGAGTGTAGTTGAGAGCCATTATGTGGAATCAGTGATATTAAGGACTCATGCTGTAGGGGAAGAGAATATTTAATCTCAATGACAAGCGGTTAGCCGATGATTACACTTAGCGCTATTGACGTTAGGGCAATAATAATAAGGATAAAATGTGGCTAAGCAATGGGACAATAACCAAGATCATCACTCGTTTGCGAATGTCGAACAGATCCGTGTATCGCATCTTAGCTTGGCGGTTGCGGTCGATTTTGGGCAGCAACGACTAACAGGTACAGCTAAGCTAATGCTGAACTATCTTGATAAGCAGTGCTGCCACTTGTATCTGGATAGCCGCGATCTCGTGATCCAGTCGGTGCGAGATGACAAAAACAATCGGCTCGATTTTCATTTTGATATGCACGATCTTATTCGCGGGCAACGCCTGCATATTCAGCTGCTTGCAAATTCACCCAACATCACTATCGATTACTACACTAGCGCCAATGCACAAGGGTTGCAGTGGCTAAGTCCCGAACAAACCAGCGGCAAACAATTACCGTTTCTATTTAGTCAGTCTCAACCCATTAATGCCCGCAGTTGGATCCCCTTGCAAGACACCCCGAAAGCCAGAATCACCTTCGATGCTAAAGTCGATGTGCCTCAAGGTATGCGTGCTGTGATGAGCGCCATGAACGATGCCAACGCGCCACTCAATGGCCAGTTTTTATTTGAAATGGAAAAGGCAATTCCGACTCATCTGCTGGCGATTGCCGTTGGCGATTTACAATTTGGCAGCCTAGGGCCGCGTAGTGGGGTTTATGCCGAGCCAGAGGTGCTTGATTCGGCGGTGAGTGAATTTGAAGATACCGAGCAGATGATCAACACCGCAGAGTCGCTGCTGGGTCCTTATCCATGGGGGCGCTACGACATGATAGTGTTGCCTCCCAGTTTTCCCTTTGGTGGTATGGAAAATCCGCGACTGGCCTTTATGACGCCAACCTTAATTGCCGGTGATAAGAGCCTAGTTTCCACCGTTGCCCATGAGCTGGCACACTCTTGGACTGGTAACTTAGTCAGTAATGCGACTTGGCGCGATCTTTGGCTTAATGAAGGATTTACCACCTATTTTACCCACCGTATTGTTGAAGCGGTTTATGGCAAAGAGCAAGCGCAGCTTGAATTAGTCTTGGAATATGGCCGGCTAGCGCAGGAGTTAGCCTCTATGCCCATTGCGGCGCAGACCTTGCCAGCTAATGTGCAAGCAGGCGATCCTAATGAGGCTTTTAACCGTTTTACCTACGATAAAGCATCGATGTTTGTGCATGACTTAGAAAAACGCTTAGGGAGAGAAGCGTTCGATGCATTCTTAAACGCCTATGTGAGCCATTTTGCCTTTGAGGCGATCACCACTGAGCAGTTTATTGATTATGCGCAGCAGACATTATTACCACAATATAGTGATGTACTGAGTGAGGCCGAGTTGCTGGAATGGATCTACGGCACAGGCATGCCACCATGGTTTGTACCGCCTTATTCAAATAGTTTAAATAAAGTCGATGCGCTTTTGATGAGCTGGTATGCCAACGGTGATATTTCCCCTGCGCAAACCACAGATTGGCGCGTTCATCATTGGCAATATTTTATTAATAGCTTGCCTGAACAATTAAGCCATCAACAGTTGCAACAGTTAGATAGCGCTTTTCGTTTTAGTCATTCGACTAACGCCGAAATTGCTTGTGATTGGTATCGGGTGGCGATCCGCAATCATTATGATGTCGTGCTGCCCTTGGTAGAGACATTCTTATTAAATATTGGCCGAGCTAAGTTTGTGCGGCCATTATATGCCGAGCTCCTGCTGGCTGGGTACCGACAGCCGTTAATGGCGATTTATCAACAGGCACGAGCAAGGTATCATCCGTCATTAGTCGCGCAACTTGATAAGCAGTTGGGTGTGTAGCTACTTGCCAATCAATCGGTGAAAAAAATGGCAACCTAATAAGGTTGCCATAAACAAAGTGTTGGAGTGTGATTAACCCAAATGCGCTAGCGTTGGGTTAATGCTCCTGGGGCCCATCCGGCCGCCAAAGGGAGATGATGAACAAATCATGATGAAAAATCTGTTACTCCTTATCAGAGTGTCCCGTTGCAAGTTAGTTCCCAGTTTGAGTAAAAAATAATATTGCTGCTTAATCTCAAGCTTAATGTGTGCCTTAGCGCGCCATAAATTGACTCTTCGCCAGTGCACCATGGGCCTTAATCAAACAGGTAAAAAAAATGGCAACCTAATAGGTTGCCATAAACAAAGTGTCGGAGTGTGATTAACCCAAATGCGCTAGCGTTGAGTTAATGCTCCTGGGGCCATCCGGCCACCAAAGGGAGATGATGAACAAATCATGATGAAAAATCTGTTACTCCTTATCAGAGTGCCCCGTTGCAAGTTAGTTCCCTGCTTGAGTAAAAAATAATTTTGTACATTCATTCAAGGCCAATTTGAACTGTAGATAACGGTGGCGCAATGTTAAAGATTTATGGGGCGTCATTGACATATTCATGGTGTCGCTGAAAAGACGTTATTGCGCTCATGATCTGCCAGAACACATGAAATAACTCGGGCGGTTATCAATAATAGGTAAAAAAAATGGCAACCTAATAGGTTGCCATAAACAAAGTGTCGGAGTGTGATAAATTCAAATGCGCTAGCGTTGAATTAATGCTCCTGGGGCCCATCCGGCCACCAAAGGGAGATGATGATGAACAATGAAAAAAATTACGTGCTGTGCACCTAATTCAATAATCCGTTCAAGTACTCAGAGTCGCCATCGAATGAAAAGTTCATTGAGTTTGTCAAAATAAATCATTTAATTTTTCAGCCCGATAAAAGAGGAGGGTTAATACCGCCAACCGTGGGCATAAAAAAAGGCAACTCAACCAGTTGCCTGTTGATCTATTCAGATCAAGGGGACCGCGCTAGAAGTCCCAGGGAGAATGATGAACATGAATCAGCAAATCTTCGCGTTCAATTATTGGAGTGCAAGCGACACATAAAGTTCATTGTAACGTACATAAAATGAGCGTTTTTATGGCGTCATAGGTTGATCTATTGCTATCTAGCTGGATTTGTTCAGTAAAGATTTTATTTTTTCTCTCATAGATTCGGGTTTCGTAGTGGAGGCAAAACGCGCTACTACCTGTCCCTGACTATCGACTAAAAATTTGGTAAAGTTCCATTTGATTGATTCACTGCCAAGCAACCCTTTTGCCTGCTGCTTCAAGTAGCGATAGAGCGGATCTGTGTTAGCACCATTAACCTCTATTTTGGCAAACAGCGGGAAATTAACCCCGAAGTTGAGCTCACAAAACTGATTGATTTCGGCTTCCGCTGCGGGTTCTTGCTGCCCAAATTGGTTGCACGGAAAACCTAATACAACAAATTTTTCTGGGCCAAAATCTTCATATAGCGCCTGTAATGCCTTGTATTGTGGTGTGAAACCACATTTGCTGGCGGTATTTACAATCAGCAGCACCTTTCCCTTAAACTCTTGCATTGAGCGCGTGCTGCCATCGATATTGGTCAGCGAGAAATCATAAATAGACATCGTATTCTCCTTTTTTGATGATAGGGTAGCCTATCAGTAAAATAAATTGCGCGCAATTTATGTGGCGATTTAAGTAATAAGGTTAATGTCATTTAGCGTTAAATGAGCAGTGAATACCTACCACAGTGTGATAAGCGGGGGATTTAGCAAGAGTCGATTCAAGCGATGGGTAAAGGATGAGTTTGATAAAAAACAGATTTGCTACAGGGCCAGTAAACGGCTTTAGTGTGACAGGCCCTGTATGGCGGCGTTAACGCTTTATCATTTTCGCGACAAACATGCCGTCGCTATCGGCTTGATAGGGCAATACGGTTAACATCGATTGCTGCTCACCGGTAAATGGATGGCACAGCTGTTGTAATGTAAAGTTAGGGTTGCTGGCAAGGAACGCCTCAACCACAGCTTCATTTTCGGTGGGGCTAATGGAGCAGGTGGCATACACTAGTACTCCGCCAGTGCGCACCGCCTTGGCTGAGCGCTGTAAAATATCTAACTGTAAAGCGGGTTTGTCGCTAATGGCGCTTGCATCATCGAGCCAGCGCATATCAGGGTTGCGTCGCCAAGTCCCAGTACAACTGCAGGGAGCGTCCACCAGAACACCATCGAACTGAGCGCTCGCGACAGGCAAGGCATCGGTTTTCCATGGCGATACACTGATCTGGTTAAAATGGGCCCGTTTTACGCGTTTAGCCAGTTCTTCTAATGGCTTACGGCGAATATCTGAAGCTATGATACTGCCTTTGCTGTGGCGGTCTTGCTGCAACATTAAAGAGCGCAGTTGCAGCGTTTTACCGCCGGCGCCACTGCAGGCGTCCCACCAGTTATCATCGGGGCGTGGCGCGCAGACATGACCAATCACCTGCGAGCCTAAGTCTTGGATCTCCAGTTGACCCTCATTATAGAGCTTAAGGCTATTTAGGTTGATGCTCTTATGGCCAAGGTTGATGGCATCATCGAAGTAGTCACTCATTTTGGCTTCAATACCGCTAGCATTAAGTGAGGCGAGCGCATCTGCACTATTAATACCTTGCAGGCGGCCCCAAATGGGAGGGCGAGAGCAGAGCGCTTCAATCAAGGCATATTGCTCATCCTCACTGCTTGTTGGGTAGTGCTGCCAATACCAAGTAGGGACTAATTGAGTGAGGGCAAACTCATGCTGTGGAAAGCACGCTTGCAGCAGTTGTTGCTTGGCCGCTAGGCGGGTGAGATCGCCAGCATCGTTAAGGGGCGCGAGTGCTGGGTTTGCTGCAAAGGTTTGCCAAGCATCGCTAAATTCCTGCCAAGGGTGGCCTTCAATTTTGGCGGTTAATGCTAAAGAGGCAAACCAAGCTTTAGGCGCTGTGCAAAGGGTTGTTAGTTGATTTAACCAACCATGCCAACGAAAGAGTCCAAATAGGCTCTCGCGGATCACGCGTCTATCTTTAGAGCCATGCTTCTTATTAATACGAAAATATTCAGCCACAATACGATCGGCAGGTTGCTTGCTCTGCATCACTTGTTCAAAGAGCTGGTGGATTGTGATGCTGTAGCTTAGCGCGCGCTTTTGTGCCGATGTATCGGCATTGATACCATGATGCAACGCTAAAGTCGGGGAGGTATCGGTTGCCTGTTTAGCTTGAGAAGAGATTAATGCAGTAGGTGTGGTATCGCCCATGAATATTTGCCCAGCGCTGGTAGGTGTTAAGAGCGGCAAGTTTACCAGAAGTGGCCGATTTTGGTATCTCTTGGCTAGAGATAGACACACTTTAACTGCTTTTATAGCGGCATTTATCGGATGCTTGAGCAGCTCATGCAAGCTTAACGTCATTTACAATAAGTGGACTCTGGTGTGATTTTACAGTGAGAGTACACATTTTGTTGTCAGTGACTCGCATGTTTCCGGTTGGTGCTGCGCGGATTATTTGGCTGTGCTTATTTTACAGCAGCTTTATCAAGCCGTGATGGTAAAGGTGTATTCATCGAAATCATGGCCTAGCCTAGCCTCATGGTTTTTATTGTACTGAACTCGTTAAAAATGTCGGCTAAAACAACAATAAAAGCTGTACCGACGTTAATCTTGTGGGCGATAAAATGGCAGAGATTAACTCAGGTGTACGAAAGCAAGGCAACTGATTAAGTTGTTGTGTTTTTTTATCTGTGGTACATGAGTCTAAGCGTGATTTCTGTTATGGTGCAGCTCAAATGAGAGGGGATTATGGAAAAGTACGAACAACTATTAATTTCACTGCGCCGAGTCATCAGAGCCATCGATATACATTCTCGGCAACTCAGTAAGCAATCGGGTTTAACGGGCCCACAACTGATGGTGATGCAAAAGATTGCTCAGCTTGAAGTACCATTAGCCAAGCAAATTGCTCAAGATGTGGCATTAAGCCCCGCAACGGTTGCCACCATCATCGAGCGATTAGAGACCCGTGGCTTGGTGACTCGTACCCGCAGTGAAACCGATAAACGTAAATTGCATTTGTCGTTAACCGAATCGGGTAAAGCGATTCTTAGCGCGGCACCTAAACCGCTGCAAGAACACTTTATTAAGCGTTATCAAAATCTTGAAGAGTGGGAACAGAGTCAGTTGTTATCTGCCGTCGAGCGTATCGCCTCGATGATGGATGCTCAAGAGCTTGATGCGGCACCCGTATTGCTAGTTGGACAGATCCAAGCCGAAGAGTGAAGCCAATAATGTGACAGGCCAATGAGTGTAGGCGTTATGCCCACCTTTGGTCTGATTTCTCTAGCGGGGCGCTTGCTCATTGGATGCTGTTATTTCCCGCTGTTGCGCTCGTTCCGCTTAACTCACTTTAACATTTCACTTTAGCATTCCCCTTTTTATCTTTACCTGATTTAAATAACCTTTAATAACAATGCATTGCCATGACACCTATGAAGGTGGCGTTTGTTATTTTTAACTTATCTCTTCCCCACCCTATTAAACAACACTCCCTATTTAGATGGTGGTATTGCTGCGCCTATTCCTTTAGCGCAAGCAAGAACTGATGGTTATCAACGTCAGGTAGTTATTTTGCTCCAAGCGCCATAGTATCGAAAACAGCCTTTAAATTTAAGTGGTTAGTACAGCGTGTTTACCGTCGTTACCCTAAAGTGGCCGCCGCGATAGTTGCCCGTCATCAAGTATACAAGACGCCTTAGCTGACTTGGCCGCCGCACAAGCAGCGGGCATTTATTTATTAGAACAGACGCTACATCGCCGCATTAGTCTTTCCTTTTGTATTCCCCTCTACATTTCAGATCCGATTATGCTATTGCCTAGGGGCATTTTTTATCTCTTCACTAACCTTATCTATTTGATGTTGAACCTATTGAGTTGTGTCGCGTCAATTGGATAACAATTACGTTTCTATATGTTTACTGGACAAATGTTAATACTACGCGTGTCATTTACCTCGCAAAAAGAATTATACATATTGAATTAATTGTTAAATCCATGACCTGTGTCAAATAATAATGATTCTCATTCGCGTATTGTTGTACTCTCTTAAATTTTGCGGGGAAAAAGAATGAAACCTACTAATTTGGCTGTAATTTTAGCCATTTTGTTTAGTTCACAACTTGTGGCGTCTGAGCAAGGAAGCAATGGTGAGGCTGTCGATATTGAGCATCTGAGTGTTATTGGGGTAAGGCAGAGGTTGGAGCAAGCGGGAACGTTAGCCAATACCATAATGAAAACAGAAGTGATCAGTGCGAGTATGATTGAAAATAAGAATGCCGTGAATTTATCGGAAGCAATCGATAACTCTCCAGGCGTAAAGGTATCTAATGAATGCTCGATGTGCGGCGTGAAGCGAATTATGCTTAATGGTATGAAGGGTGAGCAGACCACTATTTTGGTTGATGGTTTACCTGTGCATACCATGATTTCTGGCTATTATGCCGTAGATGCTATCCCTACGACCGGAATTGGGGCGATTGAAGTCGCACGAGGTGCTGGAGCCTCTTTAATCGCTCCGGAAGCCATTGGTGGCACGATCAATATCATTAGTTATGAGCCCACGGAAAATGGCGCTGAGTTAGATATATCTGCTGGCGAAAATGGTTACCGAAAGCTGGGGTTTCTGGGTAAAGGGGTGAGTGAGGATGGTGCTACCCGCGCGACTCTAGTTGCTCAATATGACGATAGAGATCAGTTCGATGCCGATAATAACAAGGTTAATGAAGCCCCTCAGCAGGAAAACCGCAGCCTAACAGGCAGGGTCTCTCATGACATCACCGACTTTGATAACCTTGTACTTCGATTCGCCAACATCCAATCGGAAATTTTTGGTGGTCCTATGTTGGGGAGTGCATTTGCCGATGGCAGTGCATCTAGTATCGGTAATGTATTATCTGGGTATGACGATCAATTTAGTGAACCACAACACTTGTTTGAAGATGGTGATGTTCGCAAGCCTTTCACGGGTAAAGCGTGGGAAACGACAGAATGGATTAAAACTGAGCGAAATGAGGCTTCACTCGTTTGGCTTAGAGAGTTCAATGATGATTGGAATATGCATTTGGCGGCCAGTTATGCCGAACATAAACAAGATTCGTTTTATGAAGGATTCGATTATGTAGCCGGTGATAAAATGTGGTTTTTCGATGTGCGTTTTAACCACTTGCTTAACGACGATCAGTTATTAACTTTTGGTGCGGATTTACGAACCGAAAAGATGCGTTCCCATTCTCGCACTGGCTCTACTAATCCTGATTATGTGTCTGATTCGTTTGATTATGATGTTAAAGGCCTCTATCTGCAAGATACATGGCAAGCCACACAAGATCTTGAGATTGCCATGGCCTTACGTTATGACACCATTACCGCCGACTTTACCGATCCTAATAAACCAGGGATCGAACTCGATGAATCAATTTTATCTCCTCGAGTCGACGTGCGTCTGCGTCACAATGATCAATGGACGTCGCGATTGTCTGCCGGACGAGGTTATCGTGCACCGCTATCCTTTTTTGAGACAGATCATGGCATATTAGACGGCTCACTCGGTTTCGACATAGATATAGATGAGTTAGAGCGTTCAAATTCGGCTAACTATGCATTGAGTTATGACAATGGACAGTTTACCTCTACAGCTTCTGTGGCATGGACAGAAGTCGAGCATCTAGCAGCATTGACAACTAATGAGCATGGCATTCCATTACTGACCCAACTGGATGAAAAAGCCAGCGTCATTACCAGTGATATCGCTTTAGGTTATCGTTTAACCGATGAGTTAACGATAAACGTAACTGGCGAACACTTTAATTATGATTCAGTCTTCAAGTCATCATATGCGGTAGCGCCTATTGAGGAAAGAGTGACATTGACGCTCGATTGGGACATTAAGGATTGGGAGTTGTTTGCTAATTTAGTTTGGGTTGGGAGTCGTGACTTATCTGAGTATGGCTACGAGGGTTATAATCGCTTAGACGCTAATGGCCAGGTGGATCCAGACTCGAAAAAGGCTAGCGATGCGCCTTCCTATGTCACGCTCGATTTACGCGTTAATTATCAGTTTAATGACTATATGTCACTTTACAGTGGGGTGAGTAATTTATTTGATTACACTCAAGCTGGTAATGAAGAGTCTCCATTGTTTTATGATGCCGATGGTGCTTTCGATGTGGGATATATTTATGGTCCTCTACGTGGCAGAGAAATTTACGCAGGCATGAAGCTCGCTTTCTAATGCTGCGTCAAATTATCTTAATGCTTGTTTGCTGCGCTGCGCCTCTACAGGCAGCGCAGCTTACTCAGGGCTATCTATACCAAGACTTACGTAGCCAAAAGGTCGTTAACCTCTCGCACTTAGAAGGGCACGCGATTGCACTTATGTTTTTTGAGCCCGAGTGTCCTTGGTGTATTAAACAGGCACGAGCACTTCGAAATCTAGAGCAAAATTGTGTAGCCCGCATCCATCCGGTTGCTTTAGGCATTAACGGGAATAATTTGACGCTGAAACGTGCTTTGTTTAGGTTGAACTTTCCTTTCGAAGCTTATCGGGCTCCGCGAAAATTGTTAACAGATATGGGGGGGATCCCCGCAACTCCAATTCTATTGCTATTAAATGCCCAAGGTGAACTCATTAAAGGGTTTCGGGGTTACACCGAAGAAGTTGTGCTAAAAGAGTTACTTTGTCCGTTGAGTTAAGCTGTCGTCAAAAGCCACTAGAGCATTGGATGACTCTACGCTGCATTGTGCTATGAGGTGCCTCTGTATTTCTATTTTTTTGTCGACCCTTTTCTCATTTGAATGGCTTGCTGTGTGTCTTTTGTACGGGTACTTTATAGTCGAGGGGGGAGCCGGTATTACCTCTATGGCATCAACTATGTGTGGGAGCACGAAATAAGCATGGATAAAGATAAGTTCGAACAAGGGTTAGCGGTAAGGCGAGAAGTGATGGGCGATGCATTTGTCGATAGGGCGCTAAATTCAGCCACCGAGTTTACCCAGCCATTGCAAGATTTGGTGACCCGCAATGCGTGGGGAGAAGTGTGGGTGCGAGAGGGGATCTCAAAGCAAACTCGTAGCCTTATTACGATTGCCACTTTGGCTACATTAAAGGCACCGACCGAATTGAAAGGCCATGTGAGAGGCGCACTGCGAAACGGCTGCACGGTTGCAGAGATCCAAGAGGTGTTACTGCACTCAACGGTCTACTGCGGCATGCCATCGGGTATCGAGGCATTTCGCGCCGCCGCCGATGCCATTGAGGCTTGGCAGGCAGAGTGCTCACAAACGGATACCGAGTAACCATAGAGTATGGCTATGTTGAGCGATGCAGCTTTGCCTCAGTTGTCTCTATTTTAGGAATACAGATCAATAAAATGGACTATTTAACCATTAATCAAGATACATGGAATAAGCGTGCGGCTATCCATGTTAATTCAACGTTTTACGATGTGGCAGGTTTTCTTAAGGGAAACAGTTCATTAAATCCTATCGAGCTGCAGCAAGTGGGCGCGGTTGAGGGGAAAAGGCTACTGCATCTACAGTGTCATTTCGGCTTAGATAGCCTGTCATGGGCGAGATTAGGTGCAGTTGTAACAGGTGTCGATCTATCCAGTGTAGCCATTGAATATGCACGACGCTTAGCGGAGCAATCGGCACTCGAAGCGACGTTTATCGAAAGTGATCTTTATCAATTTGGCATCGATAATAGCGAGCAGTTTGATATTGTCTTCACCTCATACGGCGTGCTCTGCTGGCTGCCCGATTTAACTCAGTGGGCACAAATGGTTGCCGATGCCTTGTGTGTTGGCGGTGAGCTACATCTGGTTGAGTTTCACAGCATTAACGATCTGCTATCTGGTTACTCCTACTTTCCTCAACCTCATCCCGATGTCGAAGAGGAGGGCACCTACACCGAAAATTGTGACGGGCGAAAATCGCCTGTGGTGACCTGGGCGCATTCGCTCAGTGAGGTGCTCACTGCGCTTATCAGCGCAGGCCTTACAATCGAAGCGTTTAAAGAGTATCCATCAAGCCCTTATGATTGTTTCGAGGGGCTCGAATATGTTGATAGTGCAGGATATCAGTTGCGCTACCAAGGTCAGTTAGTACCGCTTATTTACTCAATTAAGGCGACAAAAATCGGCTAGTAGATACCGTCAAGAGTGCGCGAGCATGGGGTTTGCGTCTGAATTGCCGTAAGTTTGTGACAAGGTTCAGTCGTTAAGGACTATTTCTTAAGT
Organism: Shewanella algidipiscicola; assembly: GCF_003605125.1. Lineage (GTDB taxonomy): Bacteria > Pseudomonadota > Gammaproteobacteria > Enterobacterales > Shewanellaceae > Shewanella > Shewanella algidipiscicola. The sequence continues at coordinate 163,026 of NZ_QPQT01000005.1, read as the reverse complement.
ACTTTTTTCGAACAAGTATTTCCTAGGGGATATTTAGCAAGGGTTCAAGGAAAATCAACAAGGAGTCACACTTGAGTCTAGTTAAGCCACTAATCGCGTTTAGATTTTACCTCCCATAATATACTCTCGGAGTTAATATATGCACGGTCCTAATCCAAATGAAAAACACCCTATGGCAGGATTTCCTCAAGTGGGTTTTCTGAAAAACTTTATTTCATCGGCCAATATTATTGTCGGTGATTATACCTATTATGATGACCCTGATGGTCCGGAAAACTTTGAAGCCAACGTGCTTTATCATTTCCCGTTTATTGGTGACAAATTGATCATAGGTCGGTTTTGCGCCATCGCTAAAGGGGTAGAGTTTATTATGAATGGTGCCAACCATAATATGGCTGGCATCTCGACCTATCCATTTTATATTTTTGGCCAAGGATGGGAAAAATCTATGCCTGAAGCGGGTGAGCTTCCCTATAAAGGCGATACGATTGTTGGTAATGACGTTTGGCTCGGGTATGAGTCCACCATTATGCCTGGGGTATCGATAGGCGATGGGGCCATCATTGCCAGTAAGTCTGTGGTGACATCTGATGTACCGCCATACAGCATAGTGGGCGGGAACCCTGCTAAAGTGATTAAGTATCGTTTTGATGATGCGACAATTCAGCGCTTGTTGTCGGTGGCATGGTGGGACTGGAGTGCCGAGAAAATCACTGAGAATATAGCGGTGATAGTGAGTCACGACATCGATGCTTTGAGTCATATTTAAGGCCTGCGAAGTCGTTACGATTAGCTCTTCACACTAGGCTGAATGTGGCTCAGAAACAGTATACCTTTTCGTTGCTATGTTAACGTTGGCTGCGACGGCGGCGTCTAATCTAGCCTTATAACCAGTGAGGAGCCGCTGTGAAACAAAATATTGTCCATATTGCATTAGTCGTAAAAGACTATGATGAGGCGATTGATTTTTATGTCAATAAGTTAAAGTTTGATCTGGTCGAAGATACCTATCAAGTTGAACAAAACAAACGTTGGGTGGTGGTAGCGCCGCCGGGCTCAAACGGGATGGGGCTACTGCTCGCAAAAGCATCTAAACCTGCGCAAGAGGCCTATATCGGCAATCAGGCGGGTGGACGCGTTTTTTTATTCCTTAATACTGATGATTTTTGGCGTGACTACCAACACATGGTTTCTGTTGGAGTGAACTTTATTCGAGAGCCTGCAGAGCAAGAGTATGGCACCGTCGCTGTGTTTGAAGATCTCTATGGTAATCTCTGGGATCTATTGCAGTTAAAGCCAGATCATCCCATGGTGTTAAGAACTGTATAACGATAACGGCATGGTTAAGATGCGCCTTAAGCATAAGATCGAACTGGTTATCGTGGCCCTTGTGGATAGGTTTTCGCTATTAAGTGAGGCTAAGAATGAAGCAGATATTAACCCGTATTCTATTGAGCTTGACCCTATTGTCCTTGCCGGTGTGGGCCAATGATGCGCTTTTACAACAGGCTTATGAATCACAACAAAGTGATATTCAGGTGCAGGGTGAGGGCATTGTGAGTCGTGTGTTAGCCGATGATGATAAAGGTTCAAGACACCAACGCTTTATTTTACGTCTCGATAATCGACAGAGTATTTTAATTGCGCATAACATCGATATTGCCCCTAGGATCCCTAACTTAACTATGGGCGACACAGTACAATTTTACGGCGAATATGAGTGGAATAAAAAAGGCGGTGTCATTCACTGGACACATAAAGATCCTAACAATCGTCACCCTCATGGCTGGTTAAAGCACAAAGGGATAAAGTATCAATAAATGTGGTGACACCTGCTCGCGGTGAAAGGGGTCATCTGTTAAGGAAACCTCGGCTTTTAGAGGTGCCCGTATCATTATCAATTAGGAAGATGCAGTGGAAGTAAATATTTATCAAGTTGACTCGTTCACATCTGAAGTTTTCAAAGGCAATCCTGCTGGGGTATGTATCACAGAGCAGAGTCTTGATAAGAGCACTATGCTGGCCATTTCAGCTGAGATGGCGGTGTCAGAAACGGCATTTTTAGCACTTGATACCATGCAATTACGCTGGTTTACACCTGAAGTTGAAGTAAGCCTGTGTGGTCATGGCACCTTAGCCGTTGCGCATATACTTAAAGAACTAGGGCGCAATCGTACTGGTGACATCATTGAGTTCAATACGCTATCGGGAATATTACAAGCAGAGCTGGATAGCGATTGTATTCATCTATTGTTTCCTGCACCTCGGTTAGACATGGCTACTCGCGTGGACCCTGAACTCATCCAGTTTTTGGGTATGGCTGCCGATAGCGTCATCGATTATGGCACTTTTGATACCAAACAACTCATCGTGCTCGATAGTGAAGATGAGCTCAAGCGGCTTGCGCCTAATTTTGGCGGCTTAGCCAAACTTCAAGGCCGTGGTGTGCTGGTCACGGCTAAATCAGACTCCGCAGTTGATTTTGTTTCACGATACTTCGCCCCTTGGGTCGGAGTTAATGAAGATCCCGTTACGGGATCAGCCCATTGTGCCTTATGCCTGTATTGGTCAGAAAAGTTACATAAGTCTCGCATGCAAGGGTTTCAGGCTTCTTCACGAGGGGGCCATGTTGATGTTGAGCTATTGGCATCAGGCTTGATTAAATTATCGGGGCAGGCGGTTACGGTGTTGAAAGGACAAATGAAAATCGCATAACAACATGTCAAACGCAGAGGATAAAATGAAAGGTGCTCTGCTGTGGTATTGGAGCTGATCTATTGCTGCGAGTGATAATGTGAATATCGAGATCGTATCAACAAGCGCAGTGCTTTTATGTCAGTGAGTGCCCTTGGGCTTCATCTAAGGCTCAAGGGCTTCAATAGAGTCAATAAACTGTGGTCGTACATAGCGGTGACACAGATAAACCTACAGCGCCGCGATAGCGCTGTATTTCGGTGCGTTTTAATTAAGCATATTAATGGCCGCTGATTAATAATCTAAATCCAATGCAAAACAAAGATAAGCCATCAGCTTATTGGCGTGGCTAAATTGCTCGGCACACCATAGGTCAAAATTATCGGCAAATAGTTGCTCTGTGCTGATGGCTTTGATGGCGATAAAGTCTTTGCGCTTAAGCTCATCAATCATTGGGTGGTCTTTATCAAATCCTTTTGGTGGCCTGATTAGGCTGTCTCCGTCCATGGAAAAACCGGCAGCAGTCAGTTGCTTTAAGGCCTGTTTATAGGCGCTGGGGTTATCAAGGATACAGCTACGAATGCGGTTTAACGCCTTGCTGTCAGGATGCCAAATGCCGGCGCCGATAAAGCAACCTTCGTTGGCAATGTGTAGATAAAAACCGGGTGCATGCACATCCTTGCCTTGGAAGTGACGAAATTGAATGCCGACATTGATTTTATACGGGGTTTTATCTTTGCTAAAGCGGGCATCACGTTGGGGGCGCATTAGGCTGCCGCCGACCTTTTTGGCTACCGCCGTGAGGCGAGGCGATAGCTGCTGAATATGCGGTGTCATCGCTTCAATAAATTGAAGTGCAGGGGTGCGCACCTTATCTTCATAGTCGGCTTGATTGGCCTTAAACCAGTCGCGATGATTGTTCGCTGCTAATTGAGTCAAAAAAGCTAAGGTCTCTGGCGTAAATACTGGCGCAGGTGCGTTGGAAATAACTACTGTCATAATAAATTGATTACTAATAAAGCCCTGATAGTGAGATAAAAATACCATATCTTTTGTCAAAGTGTTAATCGACCCTCGGCCAAAAATGCACACTGGGCATATTCGGTCGTTAAGCGGATTTATGCTATAGTCGCCGCCAACCAATTATGAACTTAATCGTGCTGCGACAGGGCCTATATGCTAGGCACATAAGTGTTTGCTCAAACGAGCTGGAGGGGTAAATGAAAATTTGGGTCGATGCCGACGCATGTCCTGGGGTGATAAAAGAGATGCTATTTCGCGCTGCCGATCGCGCCGAAATCGAGGTCACGTTAGTGGCTAACCATGTAATGCGAATTCCGCCATCCCGCTTCATCAATTTAGTCACTGTCTCGTCAGGCTTTGATGTAGCCGATGATGAGATAGTCAAACGCTTAAGTGCAGGCGATTTGGTGATCACCGCCGATATTCCGCTGGCTTCAGAGGTGATTGATAAAGGCGGTTTTGCGTTAAATCCAAGAGGTGAGTTGTATACCACGCAAAATATTAAATCGATTCTTAATATGCGTGACTTTATGGACACCATGCGTGCCAGTGGCGTACAAACCGGTGGCCCTGCGGCGATTGGCCAAAGCGAAAAACAGGCCTTTGGTAATCAGCTGGATAAGTTTATTACTAAGCACCATAAGCGGTAATCGTATTAACCAAAGATGCCGTTTTAACCCTCCCTCGAAAGGCGCTATTAGCGCCTTTTTTGTTGCTGTTGTTGTGGCTTTACTTGTGATTTGTGTGTTTTTTTGTGGGTTTTAAATCTGCTTGCGATCACAAAATTTATCAATTAAGTGCAAATTTAACTTGCGTTATTTGTTGGCTAACATTACTTTAAAACAAAAGTTTGTTTAGCAAACATTTGTTTGCCTGCTATTGATGGGATCACTCAAATGACTGAACGTGAAATAGAAATATTAGCAATACTTAAGCAAGATCCCTTAATTCCTCAGCAGGAGTTGGCCGATAAGATCGGTATTAGTCGTTCCGCTGTTGCTGGGCACATTATGAATCTGACGCACAAAGGGATTATCCGCGGCAAAGGATATATTTTAGCGAAAGCGCGCTATGCCGTGGTGATTGGTGGGGCGAATATGGATATTCTTGGCCGCCCAACGGATGGACTTCGCGTTGGCGATTCAAATCCTGGAAGCGTAAGTTGCTCTCCGGGTGGTGTGGGACGTAATATCGCCGAAAACTTGTCTCGTCTTGGCACCGAAACGCGCTTAATGACCGCGGTGGGCAAAGACGCTTACGGACAACAGATCATCGAGCACTGTCAGCACGCTGGCATCGATATGAAAAATACTTTGCAATTGAGCGATGGTATCACGTCGACTTATCTTTCTGTCCTCGACGGTGATAGCGATATGCATGTGGCTATCAACGATATGGCTATCCTAGAACGTTTAAATGTCGATGTCTTAAAATCGCAGCAGGCGATGCTACAACGGGCCGACTTAATTGTGATCGACGCTAATTTATCGGAAGCGAGTTTGGCATACCTCCTGAGTAATTACGCCGATATTCCACTGTTTGTTGACACCGTCTCTTGTGCGAAAGCGACTAAATTAAAACCCTACCTCAATGCGATTCATACCCTTAAACCTAATCTGAAAGAGGCCGAGCAACTCTCTGGCATTGCTATTTCACATTATGACCAATTACCTAACTTAGCTAATTGGTTTCATGAGCAAGGGGTTGAGCGGATCTTTTTAAGCTTAGGCATAGATGGTGTTTTTTATAGCGATAAGCAGGAGCAAGCACTTATCCCTGCCATCCCGGTTTCTATGGTAAATGCCAATGGGGCGGGAGATGCGTTTCTTGCAGGGCTTGCCCATGGCTTCATTCAAGATTGGTCGACACGAAAATCGACCGAGTTTGCGATGGCGGCAGCAGTTGTCGCACTGTCCGATATTGCAACGATTAACCCTAATATGTCTGAAATATCTGTAAATCGAGTGATCAAGGAGTCTATATGTTAGCGCAGTACCTAGATATTAACCCCGAAGTGAAAGCCGCATTGGATGCAGGTCGTCCGGTTGTCGCATTAGAATCAACTATTATTTCTCATGGTATGCCATATCCACAAAACGTTGAAACGGCACTGAAGGTAGAGCAAATCATTCGTGATAATGGTGCGATACCTGCAACAATAGCCATCTTAAATGGACGTCTTAAAGTGGGTATGACTCATGATGAGATCGAATATTTAGGCAAGGCGGGTCAAGCGGTAATTAAGACGAGTCGTCGCGATATTCCTTTCATTGTTGCGCAAAAAGCAGATGGGGCGACCACTGTTGCTTCGACGATGATTTTAGCGGATATGGCAGGCATCAAAGTGTTTGCGACTGGTGGTATCGGTGGCGTACACCGCGGCGCACAAGAGACTTTCGATATATCTGCGGATCTACAAGAGCTTGCCAATACCGAGGTTGCCGTTGTTTGTGCTGGCGCTAAGTCAATTTTGGATATCGGCCTAACCTTAGAATATCTCGAGACTCAAGGCGTAGCTGTGGTGGGTTACCAAACGGAAAAAGTACCCGCATTTTATACCAGAGAAAGTGATTTCAATGTCGACTATCGTCTCGATGACCCGAAACAGATTGCCGATGCGATGGCAGCTAAGTGGCAGATGGGCTTAAAAGGGGGGGTTGTTGTGACTAACCCCATCCCTGAGCAGCATGCACTAGATAAAGCGATGATCGATCAGGTGATTAAAAATGCCGTTGTGGAGATGGAAGAAAAGGGCATTTCGGGCAAAGCCTCTACACCATTCCTATTAGCGAAAGTGGCTGAAAAAACTGAAGGCTGTAGCTTGGCCGCGAACATAGCGCTTGTGTTTAACAATGCTAAACTCGCCTCACAAATTGCCTGCGAATTTTATCAATAATTGTCGCTAATGATGAAAGAGCACCTCGGGCGCTCTTTCATTCCCTTGACTGCTAGAGCAATTCAGTGACAATGCGTTTTAGCAAGAATGTCTCTCGTTCGATCGACATCCCTTTTTTATCGCTATGGGCCATAGTGTGCTCGTTATGGGCGATGGCATCATGAATATTAATCCAGACCGGATACATGCCATTTTGGATCTCATGGGCTTCAAGCTTAGTGTCTCCAAGTGTTTCGCCGATGGAGCATACAAAGCAAAATGACTCCATATGAACAAAGTCAAAGCCGGCCTTATACCAGGGGCGATACTCTTCATAGCGGCCAAATTCAGACACAATTTCAATGGTGTGTGCGCCCGTTTCCTCTGCCAGTTCACGTATTAGCCCTTGTCGAATATCTTCACCTTCATCCACACCGCCGCCGGGGATACTGTAATCGTGATAACGTTCGGTATAGAGCATCAGCACCTCTTCACCGCGTAAAATGATGCCGCGTGCAGCCTGGCGGTGAAAGCCATTCGCGTTCGTCTGTGGGTTATCGAGATCGGGATGGATGGTTGATTTTAATAAGCGCATAGCAACTCTGGCGAAGGTTTCATGATAAAAAGGCGCCGAATTAAGCGATCATTTCCATCTCAAGTTCAATATCGGTGCAGCCTTTTTTACAAAATACGCCGTATTTACCACTGGCTTGCTTATCGGTTGGCACCACAAGTTGCAGTGGTTGCTGGCAGACTTCACACAGCACGGTATTGCCTTTAAAGAGTCGTTTGATCAGATTTTTTTGTTCATTAAAGGATTTTGCCGTCGTTTTATTGATGGCTGAAAAATCCAGTTTTTGGGGTTTCGGGGCGCTATTTTCGCTCATATCTACCATTCGTGGTCGGTTCATTATAGGGGCAGTATATTCAGTCTGGGGGCAACACTAAAGTCTTTCTGTTTGATCCTGTCGCTAAGCGGTTAAATATTCATACTTTGCACAAGCCGCTTATATTGTTGCTAAGTAGAGGTTGTTTGCCAATTAGCGACGAATTTGTCGAGCCTGACTGGCGACGCTTAACTTATCGCCTCGGCAGGCTTGTTGTGTCCTAGCGGCTATGTAAAAATATCGACTCACTTTGGTTAACCTAAATTAAGCTATGTCGCCTAAGGCCTATCGCCCAGAAGAAGATCCCTCTCAAGAACATCAGTCACAAGCTGCCAGCATCGAGACGCCATCTGTGACAGCAAGCCCCTTAGCGGATGCTAGCGATGAGATTAAACTGGCGGTGGATCTGATCTACTTATTAGAAACACACGCCATTGCCCCACAAGTTGCGCTGGAAGCGCTCGCCATTGTCAGTGCCGATTTGCGAGCCAAAATTGCGGCCAGCGAGGATGATACGGCGTGAAATGTGGCAGATAACTTGCCATAGGTAAAAGGCCACAGATACAAAATTATGCTATCTGCGCCTAGATGGTTATCTGCGTTGTGAGTCAACACTGGCGTTAACATTATCGCCCATAAAAAAAGCCACTGTGTTTAATAAGACAGTGGCTTTTTTAGTGCAAGGCTTTGGCTTATCGCTGTGGGCTATTGCTGTTGGCAGGAGCTCACCATGCTATTTGGCTGGTCTGCATCGAGTATGAGTTAGAGGCGGGCTTTGCTTACCTTGCTCATCGGCCAGCAGACACTGGCCGTCTTTTATTAATAACTGCACAATGCGCGGCGATTCATAGTCACGCCCCATAATAAGCACGCCGTTGGCATCCTTATGCTCTAGGCGTGCCAGTGTCAGGTTGGGGGTTTGAGTAAAAGCCCCCGCAGCCAGTGTCACTTTTTGCATCTGCAGCAGAGTGGCAATAGTACGCTCTAACTCTAAGGTGCTGGCAGCGCTAGGTTCGGTGATGACTGCCGGCAAGGCTTCTGCCTGACTGTCATCGGCTTGTAGGCTGCAACCGGCAAGCAACAAGTAAGTCATCAGCCACCAACCAAGCCGTGCGCGAGATTTAGCATGAGCTTGCATCTGTACTCCTTATAGCCCAGTAGGCCAAACACGGTTATTACGAAGCTTACTTTGTACTCGAGTATCTTCGAGGGTAAACCCTTTATCGATAAAGGGTGCCTGAGCGGCGACCCTGCCCATTGATGATGTGCTAAGGGCTGGACAACGGTTATTGTCGCGATAATAGAGCGCGGCAGATAACAAGCGTTCATTGATGTTCCCTAGCGGCTGGCTAAAGTCATCATTAAGGACACAACCTGGAAGATCGCTGGCCAAAGTGGGATTACTACTGGGGACAAAACCGTCAGAGTAATCGCCAAAGCCTTTGTCGTTGACGCCTTTAAATTGCACACTAAAGTAGGTGGTATCGCAATTAGGAGTTGGATAAAAACCATAGGGCTTACCACAGCTAGTGCCACCGATTTGGATCACATCAATATCGATGCCGCGCAGGCCATTCATTAAGGCTTCACTGGCAGAACAAGTATTATTAGTGGTAAGTACAAACACCCGTTGCAGGTTGAGTGAGGGGAGGGCTTCCCCTTGTGCAAGTGTGTTGGGATCAAAACCTATGCTCTGATCAATAAAGGGGATTGGGGTTAAGGCTTCACCTGTCACAGGATCGCGATTAGGGTATTTGTCGTTAAAGGTGAGTCGTTCAAAGGTACGATTTTGGGTCGCTTGCTCACCGGCAATCATGTAACCCAATTGGCTTGCTAGGGCGAGTAAGCCACCGCCGTTGTAGCGTAAGTCCAACACCAGATCTTGTACATCAGAATTCTTTAAGCCGTTGATGGCATCAACCAATTGACGCTCTGCAGTGGCGATATGGGCGTTAAATTGGATATAGCCGACATTGCCGCTAAATGTGGGGATGGCGCTGGCAATAGGCACTGGTGTCGACACCACGCTGGTGGCGGTTAAAGTGACATTGCGGATCTCGGTGGCGCCTAAGTCGAGTACGCCAAAGTCAGTCTGTTTGCCAGAGACACTAGGAAATAGACCGGCATTGAGAATATTGATTGAGTCGCTGTCATTTGCATCTTTAATACTGACGCCATCGACGCTGACGAGTACCGCACCACGGCCGATACTGGCCAACGCCGCAGGAGAATTGGGCTCGCTAAAGGTCACTGTGACTTTTCTATCCATCCCAGCACTGGCCTGCTGTAAGTATAAATTAAAGCCGTAGCCTAACGACGCTCCCGCCTGATTTAATTGTTCCCACTCGGCACTGGACATAGCGTAATGGAATTTGTCTTTGATATTGCCAGACGCCGATAGCTCATTAGTTTTGAGCAGTTCAAAGTACTCGGGTACGGTATAAGGTGCAGGATCGGTATCGACGATTTCGTCATACCATAAATAGGTGTCGTTACTCCATGAACGCAGCCACAACTTTTCACTGAGCTCGGAGCCACTTTGATCGGCAACGCATTGATTAGCCAGTTGAGCATATGGGATAAACTCACCCTCAACCCAAGCCAAACCACCATTATTGGCGCCAGTATCGATAGTGCCTCCAGAGGTATCTGTTGTACTACCGTTGCCACCCCCTCCACATGCGGTGAGCAAAAGTGCCGATAGCAACAAGCCTGGCAAGTTGTGTTTAATGGATAACATCATAAATAATCCTTTACTGTTTATTAGTCGTTATTACTAGGTCAGGATTCTACAACTCATTAAATTAAAAAACAATTATTTAACAGGTGTTTCAGTGTTTGGTATGAAGTGTTTTACCAGAGGGTGGATAAAGGCTGAGCGAGTGGGATTGTCGCCTCTTTGCAATACTAATGGCATATGATTTAATGAGTTGTCGTCGCAGGTATGCTGTGACGAGGCCAGCACTCGGTGGACGTGTGCGTTAAGGACAATTAACTGTGATGACCTATTATCTGTTCGACATGATTGCCGCGCTCTGCTTTTTTAGTTGTTGGGCGGGCTATAGCCGATTTGCACGCATTAAGGCTAAAACAAGTAATTGTATCGCTAAATGCATGCATCAACATCGTATTCATTGGATGAACCAGTTAGTGGGCCGTGAGGTGAGGGTGGCAGAGGCGGCATTACTGGCCAATTTAGAGCGTAATATTACCTTTTTTGCCTCGACCACTATGCTGGTTCTTGCCGGTGTGCTTACCCTATTTGCCCAAGTGGAGCGCTTAGAATCGGTGATCGCATCGATTCCCTTAACGGCGCCGCCCGAACACTTGCTGATCCAATTGAAGCTGACGTTATTGGCATTTATTTTTGTGATGGCTTTTTTTCAGTTTACCTGGTCGATGCGCCAATATGGCTTTTTAAACGTGATGATTGGGGCTACGCCAGTGGATAAAAGTGGTACTAATAAACCGCTGCAAGACTATGCGTTGCAGATGGCTAGAGTACAAGACCGCGCCGCGCACGCCTATAACTACGGTTTGCGTTCCTACTATTTTGCCATGGCCGTGTTATGTGGCTTCTTTCATCCCTTGCTGTTTATTGCTGCCAGTGTGGTGGTGGTGTATACCCTCTACCGTCGCGAGTTTAAATCTAAGGCGGTCGTGGCGATCACCGCGGGCATGCAGATCCTCGATGCCGAGCAGCTTGCTCAAGATAAATCACGCGCTTAACCCTGCATGGGGGAACAAAAAATGGCTCACGATTAAGCGTCGTCAGCCATTTTTGATCTGTGTAGCTATTTAGGTTGATTTAACTACTTCGATTGACATCACTACTTAGATTAGTCAAGTGATACTAGCGTTCACACGCCAGCTTAAGCCCCGCACCGTCACTTAGTGACTGGCCTTTTCCAGTGCCTGTGCTACATCTGCAATAATGTCATCAATATGCTCTATGCCCACCGAGATACGTACCAAGTCCTCTGATACCCCAGCTTTAGCCAGTTCGATGGCGTCAAGCTGTCTGTGTGTGGTGGTGGCGGGATGACAAGCTAAGGATTTCGCATCGCCAATATTAACCAAACGTAAGATCATCTGCAGCGCGTCGATAAAGCGCCCGCCTGCGGCCTTAGCTTCCTCTGGCGATGGCGCTTTAATGCCAAAGCTGATTATGCCCGAAGCCTTGCCGCCAGTGATCTTATTGCAGTTATCGCGATAGGGGCTCTCCTCCAATGCACCATAATTGACCCAAGCTATCTGCGGATGCTGACTGAGATATTGCGCTAAGGTCAGTGCGTTGCTGCAATGGCGTTCCATTCGCAGTGCTAAGGTTTCAAGCCCTTGCAATAGTAAGAAGGCACTTTGCGGGGCAAGCGCCGCGCCAGTATTTCTCAGTGGCACCACGCGGCATCGGCCAATAAAGGCGGCAGGGCCAAAGGCCTCGGTATAGACAACGCCATGATAAGAGGGATCGGGTTCGTTGAGCACGGCAAAGCGTTTGGGTTGCGCTGCCCAGTCAAATTTACCCGAGTCGATAATGGCACCGCCAACTGTGGTGCCGTGGCCACCAATGTATTTGGTGAGTGAATGCACCACAATATCGGCGCCAAATTCAAACGGGCGACACAACACAGGTGTTGCCACTGTATTGTCGACGATCAGTGGCACGCCATATTTATGGGCGATTTCAGCTAAACGTTCAATATCGACAATATTACCGGCCGGATTACCAATCGATTCGCAAAATAACGCCTTGGTATTGTCGTCGATGAGCGCTGCTAAGCCGTCAAAGTCATCAAATGCCGCCATGCGAACTTCAACCCCTTGGCGCGGCAGTGTGTGGGCAAACAGATTATAGGTGCCGCCATAGAGTTGGCTGGTGCTGACAATGTTGTCGCCTACCTGTGTTAAGGCTTGGATGGCATAGGTGATGGCGGCCATCCCCGAAGCTACAGCAAGGGCACCAATGCCCCCCTCGATTGCCGCTAAGCGCTGCTCTAACACGTTGGTGGTAGGGTTCATAATGCGGGTGTAGATGTTGCCGGCCACTTTTAAGTCAAATAGGTCGGCACCATGCTGGGTGTCATCAAAGGTATAGGAGGTGGTTTGGTAGATGGGGACGGCGGCCGCTTTGGTGGTCGCTTCCGACTCATATCCATGGTGCAGTGCTAATGATTCGAGTTTCATCTTATGGGGTTCCTGTTCCTTTGAGTGAATGATGAACATAGCACTTGGCCGTCTGGATGTCTAAATGTTTTTTTAGGGCATATTGTCTGGGTCATCAGTAAGCTGACTTTCATGGTGAGATATCGCGTAACGGCTCAACAGTTGGGCTTGTGGGCCCTTTGTAGGCCAGCTCCTAGTACTAAAGATGGTTTTTATTGTTATAAAACTACATTGTTGGGTCAGAGTGTCGATGTAGAGTCCATTTTCAATGATCAATGTCACATTGTCGGGTAAAGCTGCGTTGCTTAGTTACCAAATGGTGTCGGAGTGTGACTTTACTATCGGTATTTTAGTTAACAATCATTTACTATTGCGTATCCCAAAATTTTAATGGTTGATGTTTGCGATGGCAGGTTTCTCAGACAAGATTAAGATAATCAAAAAGGGCTTAGATGTGCCTATCGCCGGTGAGCCAAGGCAAGAGATTGAAACAGCGGCGTTTCCTAGTCGAGTAGCGTTACTGGGCGAAGAATATGTAGGATTAAAACCCACATTACTGGTTGAGGTTGGCGATAGCGTTAAGCAAGGCCAGCCGCTGTTTGAAGACAAAACAACCCCCGGCGTGTTATTTACGGCGCCCGCTAGCGGCGTGGTAGTCGAAATTAATCGTGGCGAACGTCGTCGCCTGCAATCTGTTGTGATTGCGGTTGAAGGAGATGACAAGCTTACGTTTGAATCTTTCAGCGATTTGAGCCAATTAAGCCGCGAGGCCGTGCAGCGCAACCTCGTCAAGAGTGGTTTGTGGACGGCGCTCAGAACGCGTCCCTTTTCTCGCATTCCCCAGCTCGATAGCCAACCGACGGCCATTTTTGTCAATGCTATGGATACTAATCCGTTGGCGGCCGATCCGCGCATTATCATTGCCGAGCAGCCACAAGCGTTTGCCGCAGGTTTAACTGTGCTGGGCTATTTAACCGATGGCCCGATACATCTGTGCCACGATGCTGGTGAGGCTCTACCAGGTGCTGAACTACCCAAAGTGATCAGTCACCGCTTTGCCGGAGTACATCCTGCAGGCCTAGTGGGTACTCACATTCACTTTATTCAACCCGCGAGCATCGAAAGGCCGGTATGGCACTTGGGTTACCAAGATGTGATTGCCTACGGCAAGCTGTTTTTAACGGGCGAGCTATACACCAGTCGTGTGGTTGCTCTTGGCGGCCCAATGGTGGCCAATCCGCGTTTGCTACGCACTCAGATGGGCGCTCAGTTAAGTCAGCTTGTGCTAGATGAAATGAAGCCAGGTAACAACCGGGTGGTGTCAGGCTCTATTCTTGCTGGGCACACAGCCGATGGTCCTCACGATTACCTTGGACGTTTCCACCAACAAATTTCTATTTTGGCTGAAGATGATGGCAACCAGCTGCTGCCATGGGTACGCGGTGGCTCAGATAAGTTCTCAATCACTCGTGCGGTGACGTCACGCTTTAAAGGTGCTAAGCGGTTGTTTAATTTAACCACCCAGGCGGGCGGTTCGCATCGCGCCATGATGGCATTTGGTCAACTCGATCGCGTTATGCCGTTGGATATTTTACCCACGCTACTGATGCGAGATCTTGTGGTGCGTGACACCGACGAAGCGCAGTTGCTTGGAGCGTTAGAGCTCGATGAAGAAGATTTGGCGTTGTGTACATTTGTCTGCCCAGGCAAATATGATTTTGGCCAAGAGCTGCGCATCTGCCTAGATATTATTGAGAGGGAAGGGTAATGAGTAAGCCAAATAACACGCCTGACAAACACACTGATTACTATGCTCATGGCGAGTCAATGCGCAGCTATTTTCGCTCCTTGCTCTATGCCAATGGTCGCAGTACCAAAGGCAAGGTGCATGTGCGTGACGCCATTGATGTTAAGCGTACCATGACGATTGTTGGGCTATGTCTGCTGCCGGCCATCTTAATCGGCGTCTATAACTTGGGCCTACAGGCGCAGCTAGCACTGGCGTCAGGGTTGACTACGCCTGATGTGTGGCAGCTATTGGCCTTTAATGCCGTCACCGGTGGGCTCACTGAGCAATCTGGGCTGTTAAGTCGCTTTGCTTATGGCCTGAGTTTCTATGTGCCTATCTATTTGACCGCCTTGTCGGTTAGCCTCTTTTGGGAGGTGGTGTTCGCCAAGGTGCGTCGCCAAGAACTGCACGAAGGTTTCTTTGTTACCGCATTGCTATTTACCTTAATCATTCCGGTGTCGACTCCTTTATGGATTGTGGCTTTGGGCATTACCTTTGGGGTGATCATGGCTAAAGAGGTGTTTGGCGGCATGGGGTATAACTTCCTTAACCCAGCGCTTGCGGGTTACGCCTTTATCTATTTTGCCTATCCTACTCAGGTGGCGCAGTTGTCGCAGTTTGTGGCGGTTGATGGGTTTGCCGGAGCGACAACCTTAACGCAAGTGGCTGCGGGCAAGCTGAGCTTTGTCGATCAGAGCTGGTATCAAGCTTTTAGTGATCCATTAT
Source organism: Shewanella algidipiscicola (assembly GCF_003605125.1). Lineage (GTDB taxonomy): Bacteria > Pseudomonadota > Gammaproteobacteria > Enterobacterales > Shewanellaceae > Shewanella > Shewanella algidipiscicola. Next base: position 147,869 of record NZ_QPQT01000005.1, on the reverse strand, counting down.
GGTGGGATGCCCTGTTTGGCTTTACGGTGGGCACCATTGCCGAAACCAGCACCTTGGCAATTTTGCTTGGTGGTTTAATGCTGATCTTAACCCGCTTGGCTGATTGGCGCATTGTGGTGGGTGTCATGCTAGGTATGGTATTGACGGCGGTGATGTTTAATCTGATTGGTTCGGATAAAAACGAGATGTTTGCTATGCCGTGGACCTGGCATCTAGTGACTGGCGGTTTTGCGCTGGGGATGATGTTTATGGCGACCGATCCTGTGACCACAGCTTACACCCGTCAGGGCAAGTTCTTTTACGGTTTGATGATTGGCTTTATGACAGTGCTCATTCGAGTGCTTAACCTCAAAATGCCAGAGGGCATTATGCTGGCTATCCTGTTTGCCAATCTGTGGGCACCCTTATTCGACTATGTCGTTGCCCGTAGCAATATGAAGCGGAGGCTAAAACGTAATGCCGCATAAATCACAGCAGATGTTACAAGTGCAGACGGCCAATTTATGGTCATCGATCATCGCATCGTTTTTATTTCGACTGTCCAGTCGCGATTCGCGCGTCGATATGGGAGATAAATCCTAATGGCATTTAAGAAAGACACCGTCGTGGGGACCATGATTTTCACTATCATTCTCTGCCTCTCTTGTTCATTTATGATCACAGGTACCGCCGAGATCCTTAAAGAGCGTAAATTGGCCAAAAAACGTGACGAGTTAAAGCGTTATGTGCTGATGGCGGCCGATGTGGATATCTCTGGTGAACAAGATTTTCGACAAATTTTTGCTAAGTCAGTCACCCCGTTATTGGTTGAACTCGATACCGGTGAGGTTGATACCAGCAGCGATGTACTCGACTTTGATGAGCGTATGGCGGCGATTAACCCCGAGACCTCGAGTAAGCCTAAAAAAGACACCGCCAAAATCAAAAGCCGCGCCGACAAAGCGCGGGTATTTAAAGTGTTTAATGACAATGGTGAGCTGCGCGCCGTGGTACTGCCTATCTACGGTAAAGGGCTGTGGTCGATGATTTATGGCTATGTGGCGGTTAAACCCAATTTCAATACCATCGAGAATGTGGTGTTTTACGAACATGGTGAAACCCCAGGTATTGGTGATTTCCTCAATGATACCGCCTGGACCGATACTTTTAAGGGGAAGCAACTGTTTAACGAACAAGGCAAGGTTGCGTTCAAAGTGGTGAAAGGCGGCGCTAAGCCGGGCGACCTACATGGCGTCGATGCCATCAGTGGCGCCACTATGACCGGACGTGGCGTACAGCGTGCTATTGAGTTCTGGTTTGGCAATGAAGGTTTTGAGACCTTCCTAAACAAGCTAAAAGCATCGGAGGTTTAACATGAGTAAGAGCATGACAGCGACTCGGGAGCTATTAACCAGTCCTATTTTTGCTAACAACCCCGTTGCGATGCAGGTGCTGGGTGTCTGTTCGGCGCTGGCAGTGAGTAATTCAATGCAAACGGCATTGGTGATGACACTGGCGGTGACCTTTGTATTGGTGTTTTCTAACCTGATCATCTCCACCATTCGCAACTTTATACCTAACAGTGTGCGGATCATTGCGCAGATGACGGTTATCGCGTCATTGGTGATTATCGTCGACATGATTTTGCAAGATATCGCCTATGAGCTGTCGCGTCAGTTGTCGGTATTTGTGGGGCTTATCATCACTAACTGCATCATCATGGGGCGGGCTGAAGCCTTTGCGATGAAGATGCCGCCACATTTAGCCGTAGTCGATGCCTTAGGCAACGCCATAGGTTATGGCGTTATCTTGTTAGGCGTTGCCTTTGTGCGTGAGTTACTGGGCAGCGGCACCCTGTTTGGTCATGAAATATTTACCACTATCGAAAACGGTGGCTGGTATCTGGCCAACGAGATGTTCAAGTTACCACCAAGCGCCTTCTTCTTGATTGGCTTGATGATTTGGACCATCAATGTTGCACAGCGTAAGCGAGGGTAAGGAACGGATATGGAACACTATATTAATCTTTTTGTTCAAGCGGCCTTTATCGACAACATGGCACTGTCATTTTTCTTGGGCATGTGTACCTTCCTTGCGGTATCGAAAAAAGTTTCGACCTCTTTTGGTTTAGGTGTTGCGGTGATCGTGGTGATGATGTTAGCCGTGCCGTTAAATCAGCTAATTTATGTCAATGTGTTAGCCCCTGGTGCGCTGGCTTGGGCCGGCTACCCTGAACTGGATCTGAGCTACCTGCAGCTGATCACTTTTATTGGCGTGATCGCTGCCTTAGTGCAGATTTTAGAGATGTTCTTAGATAAATATATTCCGAGTCTTTATCAAAGTTTAGGGATTTTCTTGCCGTTGCTAACGGTCAACTGCGCCATTTTTGCTGGGGTGATTTTTATGGCCAACCGCGATTATAACTTTGTTGAATCGGCGGTGTTTGCTGCTGGCTCAGGTTTTGGTTGGGCGGTGGCGATTGTGATGTTGGCAGGCCTGCGTGAGCGGATGAAGTTTCATGCTATTCCCGCGGGACTTCAGGGCGTAGGGATCACCTTTATTACCACTGGGCTGATGGCGTTAGGCTTTATGTCGTTCTCTGGGATTTCGTTTTAAATGGTGGCTTGTCCCATTTAAATCAGATGCATTATACAAAAGGGTTTTGAGATGGAAATGGCAATAGGCATAGGCATGTTCACCATAGTGGTGTGTGTGCTGGTTATGGTGATACTGCTCGCCAAAAGCAAATTAGTCATCAATGGTGATGTAAAAATCAATATTAACGATGACGAGGAAAAAAGCGTTATCACAGCTGCTGGCGGCAAATTGCTCGGGGCACTTGCGAGTAAAAATATCTTTATTCCTTCGGCCTGTGGCGGTGGTGGCACTTGTGGTCAATGCCGAGTTACCGTTAAATCGGGTGGCGGTGATATTTTACCGACAGAACTCGATCATATTAATAAGAAAGAGGCCAAAGCGGGATGTCGCTTGGCTTGCCAAGTGGCGGTTAAAACCGACATGGAGCTAGAGATCGAAGAGGAGATCTTCGGGGTTAAGAAGTGGCAATGTGAGGTGATCTCCAATAACAATCAGGCCACCTTTATTAAAGAGTTACTGCTTAAATTACCTGAAGGCGAGGACGTTAAGTTTAAGGCGGGTGGTTATATTCAGATTGAAGCGCCCGCGCATCAAGTTAAATACAGTGATTTCGATATTCCAGCGCAGTACCGTGATGATTGGGAAAAGTATGGTTTATTTGACCTAGTATCGACTGTAGATGAAGAGGTTTTACGCGCCTATTCGATGGCCAATTATCCAGATGAGAAAGGCCTTATCATGCTTAACGTGCGTATTGCAACGCCGCCAGCCCCCGGTTTGCCACCGGGTAAAATGTCGTCGTACATTTTTAACCTCAAAGCGGGCGATAAGGTGACTATTTCGGGCCCCTTTGGTGAGTTCTTCGTCAAAGATACCGACGCTGAAATGGTGTTTATTGGCGGTGGTGCAGGGATGGCGCCGATGCGGTCACACATTTTTAACCAGCTTAAAGGTGAAAAGACCAAACGTAAGATGACCTTCTGGTATGGCGCGCGTTCACGGCGCGAAATCTTCTACAAAGAAGATTTTGATACCCTAGCGGCGAAAAATGACAATTTTGAATGGCATGTGGCTCTGTCCGATCCGCTCCCTGAAGATAATTGGGACGGTTACACAGGCTTTATTCACAATGTACTTTATGAAAATTATCTTAAAGATCATAAGGCGCCAGAGGATTGTGAGTTTTATATGTGTGGCCCTCCAATCATGAACTCATCAGTCATCAACATGCTTGAGAGCCTAGGGGTTGAGCAAGAAAACATCTTACTCGATGATTTTGGTGATTAGTTATTATCGGCACTGAGTGTGTCGAGGTCATTATAAAAACGCAGCCAACGGCTGCGTTTTTATTGCTTTAGGGTACTGACTGAGGCCGGTTCGATTGGATTTACTCAGTTAACTAAATACTGGCGCATCGTAATCGTAGCCTTCATCGCTGTAAGCGGTCACGATGGCATCGTCAACTAAGCCGTCAGCTGCGGCCACTTGGGTATCAAAAAAGTGCTGTATCTGCTTACGTCGTCCATGAGCGGCCCAACTTTCGCCATCGGCCCAGATCTCATTAAACATGATGGGATAGTCAGTGCGGGTGGCACTCGGATGGTCGATTTGACGGGTCAAGATGTATTGAATACAGCCTTGTTCACGCAGCGCATCGGGCTCTAACGCTTTCAGCACGTCAAACAGTTGTGCCTCTTTACCTACCTTTGGACGAAATTGAGCAATAACAAAAACACGTGATGACATAAGTGTGGCCTTTTCCTTGGTAAAAGCTAGAGTGTAAATCAAGAGTGTAAACCAAGATTGGTCAGTGCTCTAGGATTGATATATTGGCCATAAACATAAGCAGTGATAGAGTTTACGCTTTAACACAGCGACTCCCTCGAGGATTAAAGTATTATGTCAGTGTGTCAATTAGCGGATTTTACGCTCTATCTAAAACAGCTAGGGCTAGACGACAGTTTAATGGCAACTGCTACTGGGCAGGCGACATTGCTACGACTGGATGCTGGCGAGGTACTGTTACATCAAGGACGTCGGCAAAAATTTGCCTATTTTATTAGTGCGGGGCTACTCAAAGCCTGCCATTACAACGACAATGGCGCGCCCCTGGTCAAAGAGTTTTATTTTGAGCAGGAGTTGTGTTTCTTATATAGCAGTTGGTTAACAGGCGAGGTGGCGCAGTACCAGATTGAGGTGATGCAAGAAGCCAATGTTGTCAGGCTGCCATTAGCGCTGCTTGATGATCGTCGTTGGCATAAGGTCAAAATCAACTTACTGAGTCAACAACTGATCTATAAAGAGCAGAAAGAAGCCTTCTTATTACTGCATACACCTGAGCAGCGCTATCTCCACCTGCTTAAACATAGGCCTATGTGGGTTGATAGACTCAATAATCAGCAACTGGCTTATTATATCGGTATTAGCCCTGTGAGTTTGTCTCGACTAAAAGCTCGGCTTGCTAATGACCTCTATGTCGCCGCTCGCTAACTCGCACGTCTGCGCCGTTATGGTGTTTGTCCTGTAACAGGAAGTGGCTGGCGGTTGACAATCAGGGGCGGCGGTGCTCAGTAAAATCAAATTCCATTCAATCAATTCTATCTCAATCATATACCAATCAGCTATTTACCGTTAAAAATGGCAATGATCTGGCGCAATTAACTTAAGTTAATGCTTAGGGGGTGTGTGAGCATCATACTTTTACCACTTCTCTTATCATTGTCTCAACTGAAATGAGAGCAATGTTTTTAACAGGTGGTTTATGTCAGTATTTATGGTGTCGCAATTGCTTATTGGTATTGCAATTATCTTTGATCTTGCCTCATTTCAATTTAAACAAAAGCACCATATTGTTGCATGTCTAGCGGTGTCGGGTGTACTCATTAGCAGCCACTTTGCCCTACTGCAACAGTGGACTGCAGCAGGCTTAATGCTAGTGGCTGCGATACGCTATGTTGTCACTATCTTTAGCCACTCAAAGTTATTGATGTCGCTATTCTTGGCCATTAGCAGCCTTATTACCTTAGTCACCTTTGCTGGCCCAGTTAGCCTGATTAGTTTTGCTGGCAGTGCCACGCAAACTGTCGCGGCATTTAGCCAAAGCGATCAACGTTTACGGCAACTGATGATAATCGGTACTAGCCTCTGGTTGCTTAACAATATTCTAGTGGGTTCACCAACGGCAGTATTGATGGAGGTACTGTTTATTGGCAGCAACTTGGTTGGCTATTATCGTTTTTATGGCACGCGGATAGCGCTAGATTAATGCTTGGATATCTGATCAACAATACTCATAATGCAGAGCTTAATGACCCAAGGCAGAGTGGCAGGATTAATGCGATTAGACAAATTTGTGTGCAAGAGTACAAGGCTTGATCGCCAACAAGCTGCATTGGTTATCGCTGCAGGTGATGTCACTGTCAATGGCAATACGATTGTTGATGCCAACATACAGGTGCATGAGAGTAATTGTATTAAGCTAGAGGGCGCGCGACTCGTATTGAGACCTTTTCGCTATCTGCTGTTCAATAAGCCGATTGACACACTTTGTTCTAATGTTGATGGCGATTATCCCTCCATTTTTAATTTAATCGATGTCCCTAACCCTCATGAGCTGCATATTGCTGGCAGACTCGATGCCGACACCACAGGATTGGTGCTGATCACCGATGATGGCCGCTGGTCGTTTAATGTTTTTAATCCTAAGTATCAGTGCCAAAAAGTGTACCGGGTCACGTTGAGGGATAGTATTGAAGGTGAGCGAAGTGGCGAACTTGATAGACAGTTGATGATTCGGTTTAAGCAGGGGTTAGCGTTACCCGGTGAGGCTAAGCCCACCTTGCCCGCCAAACTTCAATACGTCAGTGAGCATGAGGTGCTGCTGACGATTAGTGAAGGGCGTTATCATCAGGTCAAACGTATGTTTGCGCTGGTTGGCAATCGCGTCAATGCTCTTCACCGAGAGCGTGTGGGTGAGATCCAATGTGATGTTGCTTGTGGGACATGGCGCTACTTGAGTGCTGAAGAGGTGCAAGGGTTTGGTTTTTCACCACTAAGTGAGTTGGATACCAGAGCATGAGAGACGCTTTAGATGCGTTCAGCTTTGATAACGCTCGGCTCAAAGGGGTTATTTGAGCCAAGCTGCAGCGCTTAGTGGGTACTTAGTTGTCGCGCAGTTTAGGGCGGGAGTGTTGACTTGTTTGTGATGAGCGCCCCTGAGCCGACTGAGTTCGCTGCGGGCTTTTAGCTTGTTGCTGGCGATGCGGTTGCTGACTTTGTTGCCGCTGATGGCCCTTCTCCCGCTGAAGGCTCCTATCGCGTTGAGGACTCTTTACCTGCAGATGGCTTCTATCGCGTTGAGGACTCTTTACCTGCAGATGGCTCTGTTTAGTACGCTGCTTATCGCTTTTATACTGACTCTGATTGTCGCTGCGATAGTTACTATTGTGCTTATTTTGTTTGCTGAATGGCTGAGCGGTATTCGCTTTACTCCTTTCTGTTTTGGTCAGTTTCTGGCTGAAACTTTGTTCACGGCTCTGCTTCACCTGAGCTGTGCTGTAGTGCTTAGATTGTACCCTGTTAGCGCGGCGCTCAACATTTCTTAGTTGCTTAGCTTGCAGTGTACTTGGTCTATGGCTGTTATAACGCTGCTTTACCTGAGTAGAGCGATAGGCGACCCCTCGTCTGTGATGCGGTTTATGTCTCCAGCGCTGCGCCCCACTATTTGAGACGATACGGGCTCGTGGACGATAGTGATGAGAATGACGATGATGGGTCACCACTATGTGACGGTCATGCCAACGAAATGCGCTAAAGAAATAGTTAAAGCTAATGTGTATGCCACTTTGCCAATAAAAATGACCCGCAACATAGCTAGGGTAATGAGCAGCGTAACGTGGTGGATAAACCCAGTAGATGGGTGGGTAATTATGCCAACGCCAAGTGCCGTAGACCACCCGAGTGTCATAAACTGGCACATAAATTACCTGTGGCTGTACAGGCTCGATAATAATCTGCTGCTTCACCTTAGTGATTTTCATATTATCCATGGCATTAAAACTGTCAGCTTCTTCGGCTTGATGACGTAAAAGCTGAATGCTAGCAAGTACTTGTTGTTCATCTTGTAAAAAGGCATCGCCAAGCTTTTGAGTCCAGTCTAAGTCATCGCTGAGCTTTTCAAGCACCGCAGGAAATGCGACTAAGGCGATAACGCTTGGATCCCAGTCTTGCTTTTCAGCACGATTTACTGCCTGGTTGGCCTCGAGTTTTTGATGTTGAGCACGCCAGCGGTTAGCCTGCACCACCTCTAATGGGTACGTTGATGCGATTAAAATATGAGTGAGTAAACTGTCGGGATATAAGGCGATAGGAGCCAAGATTTGCGCCAGTTCAGCATCGCTGATTGAGTTCTCTAGCGATGATGTTTGTGCCGCGCTTAGCGAGGCGCTAAACAGTGACGACGATAAGGTGACAAGCATGATGACAAGCCAAATTTTTATGCTGTTCATATCGACTCCAATTCATATTGAGTAGGTGATTTATCTCGATAGTAGAAGAATGAAGATGAACATAAGCTGAAAGCGTAAGTCCTGCTGGGTATTTATAGTCAATGGTTCTGACGTAGTTTAGATACATCATTGATGCTTTAAATGAAGCTATCGATAGAGAGGAATGACGACATCTACCCCTTTAGTCGAAAATGTTAATAGCTAATCTTTTGTACTAGCGGCTTGATCTGTGTTGACGATGAAAAAGCAATCGAACATGAGGAAAAATTGATGTTACTACTTCATTTTTACGCATTTTGTGTCGTTATATGCAGGAGCAATGAGAAAACCTATGTACGTCTTTTGCATCATATGTGGATTAAATGTGGCTGAATGCGCTGTGTTGGCTTAAACATAGATACAGTGTTATTTAACTATATGATCATACCTAGTGTTAACGATTCAGTTTGGATCTAGTGATATATAATTTAAATTATTTATCATTTATAACTCACACTCATTGGTATACATGTGTTGCTTAGCTGTAATGTTTTGGCGAATTTTTAAACCAGGAGAGGGTGTTAATTGAGCACTCTGGTTTTTGATTGTGCAAATATATTATGTGGCTTATTTATTGAACGAAGTGGAGCATCTTGTTATTAATTTCGCTATATAGTAAAGCGATTAATTATAATTTATGATGAGATTCCATAATAATTAGAATAAATGCTTCATACATAAAATCACTCAAAGGGACAGTTGAGAATATCAATGAAAAATATTCGCTATACAACCAATAATGAACGTAAGTTTAGTGACAGTAGGAAACTTGTTAGCGTCACCGATTTACAAGGAAATATTCAAGACTGTAATGACGACTTTGTTGAAATTAGTGGCTATGCTAAAGATGAACTGCTTGGACAACCCCATAACATAGTGCGTCACCCAGATATGCCAGCTGAGGCATTTAAAGTAATGTGGTGGCATTTGAAGCAGGGAAAGCCTTGGATGGGCTTAGTTAAGAATCGCTGTAAAAATGGTGATTTTTATTGGGTTGATGCTTATGTTACTCCCATAACCGATAAAGGTCAGATAGTGGGGTATGAATCGGTAAGATCTTGTCCAAGAAGGGCGGATGTTACTCGAACCGAAAAGTTATATACCCAAATTAATAAAGGTAAAACACCCTCTAATTTAACCTCTCTTTCTGCAGAAAATCTATTTTTAATCATCGCCTCTATTATTCTTGTTATTTTATTTTTAACTGCTGGCTGGTCCTTTATTCAAATTCCTCTGTTATGCACGGCTTTAATTTACGGGGCTTGGATGAAGTACAGCAAAAATACCACGATTAATCATTTGAACGTCATGCTAAAAAATAGTTTTTCGCATCCACTCGCTGCGCAAACCTACTCAGATTCAACTGGTACTATTGGTTTAGTCAAGGTGGCTATTTTGAGCCAAATTGCACATTTAGGTACAGTGATCGCCCGAATTGAAACGGCCGCCTTAAGAGTCGCTACAGAGTCGGACAGGGGATTCCAACTAACGGTTAAAACCGCGCAAGAGATAGAGAAGCAACAGGCTGAAACGCTTCAGGTGGCTACCGCAATGAATCAAATGGCCACCACTATTACCGAAGTGTCGCGGCACGTTTCAGATACCGCAAGCCATGCTGGTATTGCCAATGACTTGGCCGTGAATGGTAATAAAGTCGCTGAGATAACCCATCAATCTATTCAAAAGCTTAATGAAACGGTGTCAGACATTAGTGTCTCCGTTAGTCAGTTGTCCGATCAGACCACGTTAATCGCTAAAGCCGCGCAACATATCGAGCAGATAGCCGACCAGACCAATTTGTTGGCACTGAATGCAGCCATTGAGGCGGCGCGGGCTGGAGAGCAAGGTCGAGGCTTTGCTGTGGTGGCTGATGAAGTCAGAAATTTGGCCAAGCGCACGCAAGAATCGACGCGTGATATTTACGCGATTGTGCATGAGCTAACGGCCAGCGCCGAAGTCGCGGTCAATACCGCTAAATTGGGCACCGATGCGGCAGAAGAAGGGTTAGAGCGAGTGCAAGAAAGCAGCACCATGCTCAATGGTATTTTCGATGCGCTGGGTCAGATAACGAATATGTCGACTCAGATGGCGGCTGCCGTAGAAGAGCAGGCGCATGTTGCTGAAGATATTAATCGTCAAGTTGTTAATATTTCAGAATTGGCTTCGGAATGCTCCGAGAGCTCTAACGAAACCACGGCGTCGATGACCTTAGTTAAGTCGATATCTGATGAATTACATGAATTAGTCGTGCGGTTTAAGCCTCATTAATCCCCCTCATCAAGACGTAGGCTCATTATCGTGCAATACCTCTATGGCGGTGTTAAGTCATAGAGGTATTAATAATTTGATGTGGGTTTAACGCTTTAAACTTGCGCTGAAGGTCGTCGTATCTTCGTTGTTTAAGCCTCATCTAACGCCTAGGGCCTGTTGATCTTTCAAGGTTGTTTTTACAGCGAATTGTAGGGTATTTATACAAGGCAGAAGCTTTGTAGTGTTTGTAGTGTAGTTATTCTACATAAAAAGCTGAGAACGCAGTAGAAATACCCAACAAACGCAGCCCAAAGGGTTCGGTTAAAAACGTTTTACTCTTTGTTAAGTGAATTTTGCTTAGATGACTAGGCTGCAATCCGCTCGCCTTGATTAACACGTTTTTATCTCGAACAAAACTCAATCAGCAAAGATCAACAGGCCCTAGTGACGACCTGATGTGTTGCAGTCGTTCCGTTACTTCCTGCTAAGCGGCTTATCTATTACGCAGCTTGATTAAAGCTGACTTCGAAGCATGCGCCGCCAAGGTGTGACGAGGAACTAATGGTCAAATGGCCCTGATAGCTATCGACTAAGTCACGGACAATCGCTAGCCCAATGCCGTGGCCTTGTTCATAGGTATCGACCCGCTTGCCTCGCTCAAATATGGCATCACGTTGCTGCTCACTGATTCCCTTGCCGTCATCTTCAATGATAAAGCGTAGCGTCGCCTCTTGTTGAACGACCGACAATCTCACCTGTGAGATTGCAGCCTTGCAGGCGTTATCGAGCAGGTTACCGAGTAACTCAGTTAAGTCACTCTGATCGCCATAAAAAATGCAGTTTGGCTCGGGAGATTTGGCATACTTTATATCAATAGTAGGGTGAATTTTACTTAAGGTGCGCAGTAACTTATCGGACACCTCAAGCACCTTAATACCAAGATGCCAGGCATTGCCCGCAGCACTTTGCGCGCGCTTAAGTTGATGACTAATCGTGCGGTTAATGTGACTTATCTGTTCAATGGAGGTAGGGCTTAACTCTTTTTGGCTTTGTATTACCGCCAGCGGCGTTTTTAGGCTGTGCGCTAAATCCGATAATGCATTGCGATAGCGGCTACGTTGGTGTTGCTCAGTACTTAGCAGGGTATTGAGCTGTTTGGCAACGGCTTGTAGTTCTGTTGGGTATTGGCCCGTTAGTTGATAAGAGTTCCCTTGTTGCACCGCTTGTAACTCTTGCTTAAAGCGGGCCAATGGCTTAAGTGTCCAACTGAGCCAAGCTAACTGTATCGCGACTACCACTAGCATTAGAATAAATAGCCAACTCCATAGGTGTTGACTAAAAGCCTGTTGTTGCTCGCTGATGCTGGCAAAGTCTTTGATAATATGCACTGTGATGGCTTGTAGCTGATTACTCGCTGCGGTCAACTCATCATTCGAGGTCGTTGAGCTTGGGGCGAAACGTACACTAAAACTGTAAATGAGGTAGGGCTCACCATCGAGGTTTATTTCACTAAAACTCCCCTTGCCAACATTGGGGTAAGGCAGTGTCGTGGGCAGTGGTTGCCCCAGAAACGAATTAGATGACCACAATATTTGGGTTGTTGATACCATGCTCGGTTGCACGGTTGGTGTGACTGGGGTGATTTGCGCATTTTGGTGTTGTTGGGTGCTGGTTAACCCAGAAATGTTGGGCGCTGAAATATCATTGTTCTGTGGTTGGGGTAACACTTGCTTGGAGATCAGAGCATATAATCCAGAGCCGATAACATTAAATTGGTTTTCGAGTAGGCGTTCAGGCATAAATAGCTCGCCTTGTTCCATTTCTGTTACCGCCAGTACCGAATAGAGATAGGCGCTGAGCTGATCTTGAGTGTTGCTTAATACCTGTTGTTTAAAGGCGTTGTTTAGGGCGATGCCAATGCTGGGCAATAACAGGACGATTAGCAGCAGGGCACTTAATATCAAGCGAATACGAAGAGAGTTAAATATGCTTGGCGAAGCGTTTGGCTTACTGCTTTTCATGGCGCACCTAATCTTGCAGCTGGCGCAAGCGATAACCCTGGCCACGCAGGGTTTCAATTAGTCCATATTGACCATCAGGATCGAGTTTTTTACGTAGCCGGCGGATAAAAACTTCGATGACATTGGAGTCTAAATCAAAGTCTTGATCGTAAATATGCTCAATTAATACCGTCTTAGATTTTACCTCGCCAATATGCAGCATAAAGTATTCAAATAGCTTGTATTCTGAGCCGCTTAAATTAATGGGTTGTTCACCAACTTTGATGTCGTGACTACTCGTATTTAGGCTGAAGGGCCCATTTTGAATGAGTGGGCTCGATTTACCCGCCGAGCGGCGAATCAGCGCGTTAAGGCGCGCAACTAACTCCTCTGGATGAAACGGTTTCGTTAAGTAGTCATCTGCGCCAGCATCGAGCCCCTCAACCTTATCTTGCCAGCTGTCTCGCGCCGTTAAAATCAGCACAGGATACTCAACGCCACTGGCGCGAAGCTGGGTTATCAAGGCGATGCCGTCGAGTTTAGGCAGGCCTACATCAATTATCGCCGCATCATAGGGATATTCTTGACCTTGAAATAACCCCTCTTCACCATCGCTGGCCACATCTAAGGTGTAATGGGCATCGATTAAGTGCTGTTTTAAATTGGCTTGTAGGGCTAAATCGTCTTCGACCAGTAGTAAGCGCATTGGGAGCTCCTTATGCTGTCCTGTGGCTAACGCCTGAACATCTGCCCGGTAACGGCATCAATTGAGACATAAAACACCACACCGTCGGCGCTGAGCAGTTTAGCGCGATACCCTGAATTACCATTGACCTTAGTTGATTGCATGCTCAGTATTTTGCCACCGTATTGGCTTTTTACCATTTGGGTCGCTTGTTGGCGGTTTTTGACACGCAGTGGCTGCGGGACGCTTTTTTCTGCGGCCAGCATCATACTGCTACTGGACAATATCGATAAGCCAAGGCTCGATGCTTGCGCTAATGGGGGCAAACATAAACACACACCGACCATCAAAATGACTGCAATTTTCATCAACTGTACTCTTATTGCTGTTATCGACCCAGTGTAAAAGATCCGCTAAAAATAAGAAACATATCAAGGTGCTTCAATCTAGCTTGAGCTGGTCAATATGGATAAGCATCACGCGGTTACCGTGAACATTATTGCGAGCTGAATATGAATGCTCGCTGAATGTCACTTAAATGATATCTCGTTGAATATCTGTATTTTAGCATTCAGCTTATGTTCATTTTCAATGGGATTAAATGCCCCTATGCAATTGAACCGATTTAAGGTGATGGAATTATGGTTACATTAACAAATATGAATGCAGCCTGGCAGGTGGTGCATGTAACGAGACGGTTTAATATTAAAGTGGCGATGGGCAGCGCCTTGATGTTGTCGAGATTAATATTACCGCGAATGATGTATGCAGCGATGGCGTTACCTCGACTGATGATAAAGCGGAGCTTTGCGATGAATATATTACTAGCTGTGAGCTTGTTGGTAGCCGTTACAGGCAGTGCTGCTGCGAGTAGTGAGATGAGAGACTCAGGCAATTTACTGCAGATCAGCGCGGTATCGGTTAGCGTCAAGCAACAGGGGCAAGCATTGCCCCCCGTATTGGGTCACCGCGGCCAAGCAATGAATGCGGCGCAGCTTGAGGGGGCCAATAGACTCAAACACATCCCCGTGGTGAAGACCCCGCGAAAAACCCGTGAGCAAGTCATTGCCGATAAGCAAATTAATGTCGATACCCGCAGCGGATTGCGCTCTAGTGCCGCCCGTTTGAATGCGGCCATCTATTATGAATTTGCTATCTATGATGCCAGTACGCGCCTGTTTGAGGATATTGATTACGATGGTTTTTATCGAACCTTTAGCGTGACATTTGATGCCGATGTGCACAGTAGTAACCTTAATCAATATGCCGATGTGTATGCCATGTTGTATTTGAGCCGAAATGGCGGGCCCTGGGAGCTGTACCACACCACTGAGATCTTCACTATTTTTGATGATGTCAGTAATGACGATTTTGAAGTATTGACCACATTGCATTCGGGGTACCCAACGGACCATTACGATGTGTTAATTGACCTTTATGAGGTTGGCTACAGTGATATTGTGGCCACCATCAGTAGCGATGATCTCGATGAACTTTATGGCTTACCGTTAGAAAGTGCCGACCGCGACTTTTATGCAGATGAAGGCACCGAAGTGATAGTTGGTGGTGCGATATCTATGTTTGCTATGTTGTTTTTATGGGTGTTTGCAATCATCAGACGGGTTGTTTCAACGCCTAGCCAGTAACAGGTATAGATTGGAGATGTAGCAATGTCGTTCGTTTTTAAAGGGTAAATGGTATTTCACAAAAATCTTCCTATTTAGGCGTATATTAGGGGGTAGGATATTTTTGTATGCTGGGGGGAAGGTATGGATCAGGTGCAACAAGTCAGTAGTGAACAAGTGAAAGTTTATCGTGTTTGGGATAAACCTACACGGCTGTTTCATTGGATAAATGTATTGTGTGTAATGGGGCTGGTTTTTATTGGTGCCATTATGATGTTTAAAGGCGATTTGGGAATTAGTGGTTTAGAGGCCAAGGTTAAGCTTAAGCAGCTTCATGTGACTGTCGGCTATCTATTTGCGCTTAATTTAGCCGTGAGATTAGTTTGGGGCATCATTGGCTCAAACAGTGCCCGTTTATCTAAAATGCTACCCAGTTTGTCCGCAATATCTGCTTATAACGCTAAGCTAAAAGAGGGGGCATCACCTCAGTACCTACATCATAACCCCGTTGGTAATTTAGCGGTTTTTGCCATGATGATTCTGATGGTCACTATTATGTGTACTGGTCTTATTCGTGCAGGAACCGATATTTATTATCCTCCACTCGGGGGACTAGTCAGTGACTATATTGCTCAGAGTGGTGTCGATGGTTCTTCATTAAAGGCTTATGATGAGACAGGTGTCGACCAACAAAAATTGGCACAGATAAAACCGTTTAAGTCCCTGGCAGGCGAAGTGCATGTTTATAGCGTTTACTTACTTATTTTTATGATATTGCTGCATATTGCAGGGGTTATCGTCGCAGAACTTAAGCACCAACCTGGTTTAGTTTCGGCAATGATATCGGGTAAAAAGTGGTTGAATCGACCACCAGAAGACTAGCAATGCTTGAGCTTTTTATCATTAAAGTCAAACCAAAGGCTGGTGTGTTAATTAATGTATTGGGCACAGTGCAGGGTGTGTCCAATTTTTTATGCTGTGATTTAACCTAAATGAGTACGGTGCAAATAGCACTTGAGTGCGTTAAATATCAACAATCAAATTAGATAAAAAGTACCATTATTCATACATTAAAGACTTAATTAATCATTATTTTTAGGCTAGTATGTTGGGCAATTGTTAAATGTCTTTTTTTGGGGGAGTAATGAAGCGAACTCTGATACTTGCACTTACATTGGTGGGCGCTTTTACATCAAGCCCCGCTTCAGCGGTTGCTGATATTAAAGGCTACTATCTTGGCGGTATGGCGGGGCATTCACAGCTAAAGGCGGGTGAGTTTGATGAGTCAGCCCTGAGTTACGGTGTATATGGTGGCTACTATACGAGTAAAAACTTCGCGTTAGAAACGGCTTATATCATGACAGACAATTATGTTGATAATGGTGATGTTAAGGCTAATTACATCTCACTTGCAGCTAAGTTTCACCATTATTTTAATGATACCTATTCGATGTTTATTAAGGCGGGTATGGCTTCGACACAAATTGACGCCAACACTCAATATGATGGTATTGGTTGGTTATGGGGAGCGGGATTTAATATGGCTTTTAGCAACAAAGTCAATGTGAGAATTGCTTATGAAATGGTTTACACCGATTTGGATACCACAGGATTAGATGAAACCGTTGATAGCGATCTTGGTAATCTTTATCTCGGGGTGCATTACCAGTTCTAGTACTGAGTTGTCGCGATAGATTGCCATTACACCAAGGCTTAAAAAGTCGATTAGCTTAAAAATGCAGCCAACAGGCTGCATTTTTTATGTTTATGCTAAATCAAATCATGATCAATATGGTGTTAAAACGGTATTTACAAAGTAAAAAATTATAATAAAAGCCTATTAAAACAGATACAAAGGTTTTCATTTGTATTGATTGATGTTGCCTGTATTGCAATCTTATTGATAATTATTATCATTTGCAGACTATTTATGGGGAATAACAATACAATGAAACATATGCGCTTTTCAGCAGTCGCGCTTGCTTGCATCTTATCTTTACAGGTGTCGGCAGAACAGGTTCAACAAGTTAAAGGCGGCTTATCGCCCGAGGTTGAACGTATCACCGTTTATGGACGGCAAAATCAGGTGGTGATGAATTCTGGTTTGGCGACCAAGTCTGATATGTCCTTGATGGAAACGCCTGCGGCAGTGGTGATAGTCGATGAACAACTCATTACCACTCAAGGCGCCACCGATCTTCAAGATTTACTGCGTAATATTAGCGGGGTTACTCAGGCGGGTAATAATTACGGTATTGGTGACAATATCGTGATCCGTGGACTCGGAGCAAACTACACCTATGATGGTATGTATGGCGGCGCTGGGCTAGGTAACACGTTTAACCCCACTCGATCGTTGACTAATGTCGAGTCAGTCGAAGTGCTAAAAGGCCCTGCAACGGGGCTTTACGGGATGGGAAGTGCTGGTGGCGTGATTAACTTGATTGAAAAGAAACCACAGTTTAATGCCGCGCATGAATTTACTGCAGAGGTTGGCCAGTGGAATACCCATTCGTTTGGGCTGGACTCCACCGCGGGTATCACCGACAAGTTGGCTTATCGCCTAGTAGCTAAATCGGCTCGCAGCGATGGTTATCGTGATATTGGCACTGATAGAGATGAAGTCTATGGTTCACTTAAATATCTGTTAGACGATAGTCAAGATATCATGTTGAGCACAGCTTATATTAAGGACGCAATCGCGGTAGATTCTATTGGTCATCCCATCCGTATATTTAATACGGCGTCAGTTAATGGTTTAGGCGCCGGTGACGTGACCTGGCAAGACCTCGTTAACGATCCCACCGCTGCAGGCTTGCAGCTGAGCGATGCTCAGCGACAGCAACTGGCTGACTCTTTGTCTGCGACTGATGGTTTAACCCCTTATGACTTTGGTAATGCCGGCATTATTTCGCCGATGGCGAAAGGCAACGAAGGTGAAGAGTTAAGATTTAAGCTCACTCACAACATATTTTTTGATGACAATCTCTTCTTGAATCAGCAGCTGCAGTACCGCGATTATCAATCAGGGTTTGCGCGTCAAACCGGCGCCTACAACTATGTTTATTGGAAGCGGAGCGGCGTTATCAATGCCGATCCTAGAGCGCCACTGGTTGTCGATGATATTCTTTATCCATTCGCCGCTCGCCGTCAGGAGTATCGCCAAGTTTCGGCGGATGAAACCTCATGGCAATACTTTGCCGATTTGCGTTACGATTTTGAGTTGGCAGGTATAGATAACGAGCTTTTAGTTAACGCCAATTATGAGGATCGAAACATTCGATTTAAGCAGTACTCGATTTATGATGCCGATCAGGTTAATAAAAATAAAGCAGGTGAGGTCATTTACCAAGGGAAATTGCCTTATATCTTTGATCTGCGTTCACCTAACTGGGCCGATGGCGAGTTTGCTGACTATGATCCGTTACTGACCAGTAATTATGATAAGAAGGTCAAGGCATGGGGCGTTGGCGTGCAACATGTTGGCTATTTTCCCTATGGGTTTACCACTCGAGTGGGTGTGGCTTTTAATGAGATAAAACAAAGCTATGAGCACTTTGGTGTTGACCCTAGGTATCGCGAAAGTTTAGCTGAGCCCAAGCCCGAGGCGGATACCTCAGATAATGGCATTACCTATAACTTAGGGGTAACGTATATGCCGACAGACAATATATCTGTGTTTATTAATCACTCTAAAGGACGCACTGCCTATAGCGTTTTAGGTGGTGTCACTGGTAATGAAAAAGACAGGCAAGACTCTGAGTCTGTAAGTAACGATCTGGGTCTTCGTGTGAAAGCGTTTGATGATCAATTATTAGCATCTCTGGTACTGTTTAAGAGTTCACGAACCAACTTGCCATATACTAATCCCGATTATGATGATACTTCGGGCCCTGATGTTTCGCGCTATTTTTATGATGGTTCAGAGGATACCTCTGGTGTCGAGTTAGATCTCAATGCGCATTTAAATGAGCAGTGGTCGGTCAATGTCAACGGGGTTTATCAAGATGCGCGTAATAAACAAGATCCCACCAAAAAAACCTATGACACTCGTCAAAAAGGGGTGCCTTATGTTACTGCCAGTGCTTGGGTCACTTACGGGGCTGAGTGGTTTAAATTATCGAGTCCACTCGATATTAGCTTTGGCGCAAAATATGTCGATGAGCGCAGTACGGATTCAACATCATTTGGTATACCCAAGGGTTATGTACCCAGTTATACGGTTGTCGATGCCGCGGTGAGTTACCATGCCGATAACTGGAGCGTTCAGCTCAACGTAGATAATCTATTTGATGAAGCCTATTACGATAAGGCCATGTTTCTTGGTGGAATGCCAGGAGCGGAGCGAAACGCTAAACTCAGTTTAAGTTATCGGTTGTAAGTAATCTTATCACTTATCAGTTAGCTCAAACGATAAAAAACGCAGCATTTTTTGCTGCGTTTTTTTATACCTTGTGTCTCTTGAGGTGTAATTTCCCTGATAGGCATTTGAACCGTGATATATATAGAAATTGTTATTAGTGATGGAATGGCTTCATCATATTGAGCCATTATGCTTGTTCACTTGTAGCGAGAAAATGTCAAAACCTTGGTCATCAAGCCAAATTTATCGCCCTTCCTGCATAATGTTCAGTACAGATAAGGCGATAAAAAGTGACTATAACGATAAGAAGGCCATTGAATGTAGCTTAATGGTCTGATGAATGGATTGTTATGACTTCGATATTTATCTCGATGTCTACCTATTGAAGTTGGTACCATCTGTTAATTTTGAGGTGGCACTGTTGACTATTTGTTTTCTTTGTGTAAATTTGCTTGTTAAATCAAAGTAAGATATTTGATTTTCGTTTAAAAAATATAAAGCTCAAAGCAAGAACACAAATATGAGCTCAATAAATATACCAAGGGAATGTTAACATGACATCAATAAGCTGTTTATCAAAAGCTGTCAGGGTTGCTTTGATTGCAACAACTGGGACAGCCCTAATGGTGAGTGCAAGCGCTTACGCCGAAGATACCGAAGAGCAACAAATCGAACGTATTGAGGTTACAGGTTCAAAAATCAAGCGTATCGGTGAATTATCACCTACTCCGGTTACTGTAATTACCGGTGCTGACATGATGAATATGGGTATCACAAACGTTGCTGATATTTTGAATAAACTTCCATCTTCGACTGTAGGTCTATCGCCTGAAACCACTAATAATACCATTTTTGCTAGTGGTCTAAACCAAACTAACCTTCGTGGTTTAGGAAGTGATCGCACATTAGTATTGGTTAATGGTCGTCGTTTTGTTGCTGGTGCAAATGGTAGCTCTGCGGTTGACTTAAATACTATTCCAACAGCTATGGTTGCTCGAATCGAAGTGATCACTGGTGGTGCATCTGCGGTTTATGGTTCAGATGCGATAGCGGGTGTAATTAACATTATTACTCGTGATGATGTGCAGGGTGTCGAGCTTGATGCTTCTTACACCCAACCTGAGCAAAGTGGTGGTGAAGAGTATCAGTTCTCGGTTACTGCTGGAGGAGATTTTTTCGACAGTAAATTATCGACGGTATTTAACTTTACCTATGCAGAGCAAACGGAAGTACGTCCTTCAGACAGAGATTTTTTAAGTAATCCCGTAGGAAGTATTTATAACCCAGATACATCAGAGGGCGCACCAACTCGTATTCCGTATATTGGTCGCAAACCACTTTCTTGGATCAATGAGGCTGGTACTTTCTTTTCTCCTAATGGTCAATATACTTTCGATGCCAATGGCAACATGAAAGAGTTTGATTATGGTGAAGGGCTTATCGAAGGTCCAGGCAATAACAGTAATTACTGTGGGCCTAGCTGTGAAGGATACGATCCAGTTAACTACGGATTTATTCGAACTCCTCTCGAACGAAATGTATTTACATTAAACAGTGACTATCAGATTAATGACAATCACAAAATATTTAATGAAATTACTTATGTAGATTATCAGTCTAATGGTGAGAGCTCTCCAGTTTTCCACACTAGAAACTTCATTGAATCAGATAATGCGTTTCTTCCAGATGAAACTCGTCAGTTAATGGCGGATACAGGTATGGATTATTTTAATCTGAATCGTATGGATACCGAGTTTGGTAATCGAACGTATAACCAAGATCGAGAGACCTTTAGGTTCTTAATTGGTGTTGAAGGTGCAATCAGTGACAATTGGGATTACTCAATTCACGCACAACGCGGCCAGCTAAAAGAGACAACGTTATGGGGTGGTGAGATCTGGGCAGATCGCTATGATCAAGCTAAAGATGCTGTGTTTGCTGCAGATGGTAGTATTGTTTGTCGTGATGCCGACGCAAGAGCCGCAGGCTGTGTACCGTTGAATCTACTTGGCGTAAACCAAGCGAGTCAAGAGGCGATCGATTGGGTTAGCACTAGTGCTGGTCAAACGGCGAAAACCACTCAAACAACCGCTGGTTTAGTGATTAATGGTGCACTATTTGAGTTGCCTGCAGGATACGTTAATGCGGCTTTTAGTGCTGATTATCGTAAAGAAGAATCTGAAACCAATCCCGACCAAGAGTTGATCGATGGTACCATTTTTGGTAATACTGCAACTCCAATGAAAGGTGAGTTCGATGTTACTGAATTTGCTGCTGAATTCAGTATCCCATTATTAGCTGATGTATTTATGGCCCACGATTTAGGGCTTGATTTAGCATATCGCTGGATGGACTACAGCACAGCAGGTTCTGATGATGCATGGAAAGTGGGCCTAAACTGGGCACCAATTGAAGATCTTCGCCTTCGCGCTACAAAGTCCAAATCTGTGCGTGCACCAAATATTGGTGAACTATTTGATCCAGGCGGACAAACATTTGAAAGCTTTACTGACGTTTGTGACAAAATTAACGTCGAATTAGGCTCCAATGATAACCGTAAGAAAAACTGTCAAGCGGTAGGTTTACCTGAAGGTTGGAATCCAACGGATTCTTGGTATCAAGGTGGTCGTCCAGGAACTAATGCGGGTAACCCTGACTTAAAGCCTGAGACTTCAAACGATTATACTATTGGTATGGTATATACACCGAGTTACCTAGAAGGTTTCTCGTTGACAGTGGATTATTGGGCATTTGAGATCAGCGATGCTATTAACTACATTGGTGTAGGTACGGCAGTTCGTTATTGTTATGATTCTGAGTCACTAGATAACGTTTATTGTGATCTATTTACTCGAGATGACACCACTGGTGATATTATCGATTTCGTGCAAGCTCCTGTTAACTCAGCTTCTTTCGATGTTAAAGGTGTAGATATTGAAGGTCAGTATGATATCCCAACTGACAGCTTTGGTGATTTTAGAGTCCATGTGATTGCCACTTATCTTGAAAAGTGGGAATACAATCCAACAGGATTTGACGCTGATCTGCAAGTTGATGTGGGTGAATACACAGATCCACGCTGGAAGGCGATGTTTAGCCTAGGTTGGCAATATGATGCGCTTAGTTTAGAAGCAAGATCCAACTACCGTCATTCAGCCGTTGCTAGTAATGATTGGCAGCCAGAAAACAACAACTATAACGATATTCCATCGCATACCGTTTGGGACTTTACGGGTTCGTATGATTTCAGCGATTCGCTATCTCTTCGCTTTGGTGTGAAGAATGCGTTTGATATTACACCGCCACGTAACCCTTATGTTTATGATGGTGCTGGTCTATATGACACCAATGGACGGGCATTCTTCTTAGGCGCCAACTATAAGCTATAAGCTAATAGATATCTGCTTTAGATAAATCACAATAGGGCACAGTATTCTGTGCCCTTTTTATTATCATTTTTTTAATTAGCCATCACGGCGCATCGAAGCCGTACTCAGCGAGAATGGCTTGACCTTGTGGCGCGATTATAAACTCGGCTAATTCATTGGCGTGAGGGTGAGCACCATTGAGTACCGTCAACCCATAGTTAGCGCCGACGCTGAGGTTATCGGGTAGGGCGATTATCTGCAGTGTATCCACCTGTTTTTTGGCCAAGACTGCGTTGGTGCAATAGGTCAAAAAAATATCAGCTTGGTTATTTTCCATCACCCAGCCATAGGGGTTGCGTCCATCAGGTGCTTTAGCACTGGTTGGGCCGCCGGTTAATTGCAAGGCTTTGCTGCTGAGTACTTTTTGGGCATTTGGTGACAGTTTTTCCGCTCGTTCGAATACCTTAAAAGCATAATCCCCAGCGGGATCGGCTTTGGGAGTCGAGGTGCCTAAGCGAATCGTGTCATTTAACATCTGCTGGAGTAAGGTGGTAGGCGTTACGGTGACCTCTGACTGGGCGAGGGCGCACAGCTTATTGCGGGCAAACATCACCACTTCCCCACTGAGGCCAGCGTTATGCAACGCGGTGGGGTGTTTCATGTTCGCAGATGCATACAGGTCGACTTTTTCTCCCTGCTCAATACGTTGACGTAGCAATCCAGAGGGCGCAAATTGTGCATCAATATTGCTAGCATTTTCACTTGCTTGTTGATATGCCCCGATGAGATCTGTCATGGCGGCTTTTAAACTTCCCGCGGCACGAAATTGCAGTGGGTTGTCATGTGCTACGGCGCTGGTGGTTAGTCCTAGAGTCAGTAAAGTACCGAATATCCATTGATGCTTCATTATTGTATTCCTATGCTTAAACAATTGTTGCTCAGTGTATGAAACCTGAGTCAGTGTGTACTCGCAACAGGGGGCATAGCTTAGGTGAAAGACTTGCAGTAGAGATCGCTAACTTAAGTGGCTAATACGACAAATTGTCGCAGCCCATCATGAGAGACTTGTTTGGTTGGCTATCACTACTCAGTGAGAGGGCATTAGTAGTGCCAACAGCTTGGCCACTGCATTGAGCTTAATACCTTACAAGGGGGGGATTAATCTCACAACTAGCCTAAATTGATCACGGCGATTACTTCATCACGGCCATTATTTCATCAGAGCCTTAGTGCCGATAATTTTAAATGCCGGAACGCCTCTGACCAAAGTTGGCCTTGCAAAGGCTTGCTGACACTGAGGGCAGATACCCGGTGCGAAGGTATAGTCTTCGCTTATCCGCTCTTTAAAACATTTGACCAGTGCGCCTTTGCCTCCCTTACGGTATTTATACAGTTTGCATTTGCACTGAGCACAGACAATATCGACTGTCCGACTGGGGCCTTTCTTATTGGGTTTAGCCATAATAATATTTTGCTCTCAACGGCTTAGAGCCTAATGTATACGCCATAAAATACAGGGGCATACTGTTAACATATGCGCAACTTGGTTATAGTGGTGGCCATTCAAACGAAGTTGGTATTACTTCATGATTAACATAATAAAAAAAAGTGTCATCTTGCTGTTATCGGCTGCTTTTTTGCTGCTGGTTGGCGCCTATATTAGTTTGCACTTGAGTCTACCTAAACTGACTGGCGAATTGAAGACAGCCAAGATCAGCAGTGTAACCTCCATTGAGCGAGATAAACTAGGCACTGCGGTCATTAGCGGCAAAAATCGCCAAGATGTGGCTTTTGCATTGGGGTTTGCCCACGGTCAAGACCGCTTCTTTCAAATGGATCTGCTGCGGCGTAATTCGGCGGGTGAGCTGAGTGAAATTTTTGGCCCCATAGCGGTTAACCTCGACAAACAGCGCCGTTTCCATCAACTGAGAAAACGTGCCAATAAGACCTTGACTCAGCTGCCTGTGGCGCAGCAACAGTTGCTCGGGCGTTATACCGATGGCGTCAATCAAGCGTTAGCCCAGCAGCGATTACGCTCATTCGAATATCTCCTGACACGCAGTCGTCCTGAGCCTTGGCAACCAAGTGATAGCTTGCTGGTCATTTACAGTATGTATCTGGATTTACAGAGTAATACCATAGCAAGAGATATCACGCTGACCCTGATAGAGCAGATGTTTGGCAAACCGATGCGGGCATTTATCACCCAAACCTCGAACTATCAGGCGGCATTAGATCACAGTTTATTCCCCTCCGATCCACCGCCGATACCCATGCTCGAAAGCAGCCTAATGGCACATCGCCGCGATAGCGTTATTGGCGAGATGGCTGAAGTTGGCAGTAACAACTGGGCGGTCACTGGCACCTTAACTGAGTCAGGGCATGCCATGCTCTCTGACGATATGCACCTGTCCTTTGCCGTGCCAATTATCTGGTATCGGGCGCAGCTCAATTATCCTGATGCAAACGGCCAAGCGGTACAAGTGACAGGGGTTTCCCTACCCGGGGCTCCCGCGATAGTGGTCGGCTCCAATGGTAAAGTGGCCTGGGGCTTTACTAATGCTTACATCGATACCGCCGATTGGGTCGCCATTACCGCCGATGAACCGTTAACCCAAGAACAAGAGCCCATCGCCTTGGCTGATGATGTTGTGGAGCATCAGGTGGTAAGCTCTCGCTTTGGACCAGTTAAAACCTATGCAGGTCAACCTTATGCGCTCTCTTGGGTGGCACACCAAGATTACGCCGTCAATATGGAGTTAATGGCACTTGAGACCGTCAGCGATGCCGAGGAGGGGATAGCCATTGCTCATGGTTTTGGCGTGCCGGTGCAAAATATGTTGATTGTCGATGCTCAAGGCAATGCGGCATGGCAAATAGCGGGCGCGGTGCCAGCAAGACCCAATCCAAGTGATGTGGCGCAAGAGCCTGAGCAGGTAAAACTGTCACTGTGGCAGCAAGGTGAAAGCCATTTACCGCAGGCATTCAATCCCGGCGGTGCTAGATTATGGAGTGCGAATGCGCGGGTGATGAGCACCAGCGATGCAAGGCGTTTTGGCGATGGAGGCTATGCCTTGGGCGCGCGCAGCGCACAAGTGCGTGATAGGTTGCAAGAGCAAGAGCAATTTAACGAATCCGATTTTTACCGTATTCAACTGGATAATCAGGCGCGCTTTTATCGACCTTGGCATGATCTCCTACTTAAGACGTTGATGTCTCAGCCGCAGCGTTTTGCCGAAGATATTCATCATCTGCAACAATGGGGCGAATGTGCTTGCAGCGAGTCGATAGGCTTTACCTTAGTGAAACAGTTTAGGAGCCAGCTTATCGATCGCAGCTTTGCGGCGATAGAGACACCACTGAACCAGCATCAATTAAGTCTGTCGGTGTTAAAGCGCTATCTGGAACCTGCCATGTGGCAGCTGTTACGCGAGCAGCCAGCAAGCTGGTTACCCAGTGAGTACGCTTCATGGCAGGAGTTTGTGATTGCTACCTATGTGCTGGCCACTCAGTCTCTGATGGCCCTGCACAGTGAGAGTCATAATTATGAAGACTTGGCATGGGGTAAGGTGAATACCTTGCATATTCAGCATCCGTTTAGTAAGCAGATGCCGCTGTTGAGCCGTTGGCTAGATATGCCTAAGGTGGCAGGCTTTGGCGATACCTTTATGCCTGCGGTGCAGCGCCCTAATTTTGGTGCATCACAGCGCTTTATTGTGCAGCCTGGGCTTGAGTCGCACGCTATTTTAACCATACCCGGTGGGCAGTCGGGGCATCCGCTATCGCCTTATTACCGCGCCGGATTCGATGAGTATGCAGAGCAGGCCGCCACGCCGTTACTGCCTGGAGCGATTCAGGCGCGTTTAGTGCTGCAACCCGCAAACTAACCAAAAGATAGAGTGATAAATAGTCAACAACCAGCCTAAACTGGTTGTTGACTATCTATCGAACGCATGGCTTGAACCCTAATAGCTAGAGTTTGAAGCTAGAGTTTGAACTTAGCGATTAGACCATGCGCTCAACGGGTTTCCAGCGCAGTAGTTCACTAGGCAGTTTTACGCCTTGGGCGGTGATGCTGTTGATGCGATTGAGGTAAGCCGCGCCGTACATCAAGTGTTTCGCCAAATCCACCGCGTTACGGTTTTGGTAGTCATCTAAATAACTGCCTTTGGCCCACTGGTTAAAGGCGCCAAGTGCAGGGCCTGCCCAAATTTGGTAATCCATCTCACGGCCCACTTCGCCTGAGTTTGACCAGCGGCTCGACAGTCCCAAATACCAGCGGAAAATCAGTGCCATCTTACGTTTTGGGTTACCTTCGGCGCGTTCAATCTGCTTAGGATCGCGCTCATTAAAGTGGGCGACGGTGCCCGCCCAAATATCATCGAGGCTTGAGCGAAACACCTGCTTCTCAAGCTTTTCACGCTCATCGGCGGGGATGGACTCAATGGCGTCATAACGGCTGTAGATCTCATACAGCTTGTTTGCGCGCATCGGAAATAGGGTGCCACGTTTAACCACCTGCAGCTTAACGCCCATCTCAAACATATCGGCGGCAGGCGCCATGGTGACATCGGCCATTTCTGTGGTCGCCAGCAGCTTACGGGTATGCTCGCTGGCGCCCGCTTCGATGCAGGCTTGGTTGATTGAGCCTGTCACGATATAAGCGGCGCCCATGTTGAAGGTCGCCAATGCCGCATCAGGGGTGCCCACACCACCGCCACAACCCACGCGAAGTGGTGTTGGGTATTGGTACTTGGCTTGGATCTCCTCTTTTAGCGCGAGAATGGTGGGGAGCAGCGTAACCAAAGGACGGTTATCGGTATGGCCGCCAGAATCGGCTTCGGCGGTGATATCGTCAGCCATGGGGATCTGCTGGGCCATCTCCATCTGATCGACACTGATCAAACCCTCATCAAGGAGTTTTTGTAGCATCTTCACGGGAGCAGGCATCATGAACTTTTCAGCCACTTCGGTGCGGCTCACTTTGGCGATCACCTTGTTGCCGATAACTATGTTGCCATGGGCGTCACGACTCAGACCCGCTGCGCGGTAGTAAACAATTTGCGGTGTGAGGCCTAAGAAAGCCGATGCTTCAACGGTGCGTACCTTATGCTTAAGAAACAGCTCGACGCTGCCACGCTCTAGGGCGGGTTCGCTTGGGCTATGAATAAGGTTAAACATGTAAGGGCCATTGGGCAGCGCGGCTTGAATGCGGTTAATGGCGGCCTCAACGCGGCTAGGGATGAGGCCCGCTGCGCCAAATGAGCACAGAATGCCCGCTTTACCTAATGCGATAACCAGCTCTTCTGAGGAGATGCCGTTCGCCATCGCGCCAGCATAATAGGCATACTTTACCCCGTGAACGCGGCGGAAATTGCTGTCGCCAAGGCTTTCGGTACCCAGTGCTGGGGTGAAAGCGCTCACTGGATGGCCTTGAGTGTTGTTAGTCGTCATTAGGCTGGCTTGTGTCGCGATGCCCACGCCTTTGTCGCTGTCATTGATGACATAACAGGCGCGGCTGAAATCTTTCAGCTTTGCGGCCATGGCGGCAGTGTCAAAACTGATGTCGGTATCACTGACCTGCCAAGGCCATGGCGATAATTTGTCGCTGGTTGTGGTGGGATTCATTTAAATAAGACCCTTATCATTTTTTATGCTTTATTCGATTGTCTAACTTGAGGTATTGGCAGCTATCCCAATACCTCAAGTGATCTATTTTTTACAAGGCTTCTTCGATACAGATGGCTATGTCGGTGACTTCGTAGATACGCAGCCCGTCTTTACTTAGGCTTGCATTACCCGTGATCACCTTCTTACCACCTTCATCTTTAATCGAGGTAATACTGACATCCATCGACATCTGCTTATTGAGTGGGTTGATCTGACCGCGATACTTCCACTTAATGTTTGACAAAATCTGGCCAAACTTAGGGTTTTTAAATCCTGCGCCCAAATCTTTGCTGATGGCGTAAGTTTGCATGGTTTCGATAATGGCTTCAACGCCTAAGGAACCCGGCATCACAGGATCTTGGTGAAAATGGAACTGGAAGAACCAGTCGCTAGGATCGATAGTGCGCTCAGCGTAGAGGTAACCTAAACCTTCGGTGCCACCGTTATCGACAATTTCGACGCTATCGATAAAATTAAGCTGACCGCCAGCAAGACGATAGTGAGGCTGGTTGGCTGGCGCATTAAAGTGGCGGCCTGCTTTATCTAACAAATTTACTTTGGTATCGGCACTAATGCCGTTGGCCACATGCCAAGGCTGAGTGACTTTGCCATTGTCTAAGCCCAGTTGATCTTTAAGCGCATCGCCTTTGAAGTAGCCAAATACTGCGGTGCCGCGATAGAAGGGCTCGCCGTCGGTGCTCAGCTCAAAGCTAAAGCTTTGAATGATGTTGGTGCCCGCCATCACCGTTGACAGCAGACGCGAGTCGTTGACTATGGTTTTACCGCGCAGGTCGACATCGCGCAGTAGCTCGCCACTACCATCTAAGTTACGGAAAAACAGCTCAAGCCCCGGGAAGCCCAATGTGGTGCCCATGTAACCCGAGATGAAGCCATTAGGCTGCAACGAGATCTCCATCAGCACTGAGTAAGGCATTACCGCATGGTGGCTATTCTTATCGAAATACCACGCATCGGTTGGCACTTCATATTCGGCAATACAGCTTGACGGCTTTTTAAACTCACCACGCTTACCGTTAACTTCTACCACGCGGGTGGTTAACTGCAGATCGCCGCACGGGGTACGTGGCGGGATCATACCGCGATAAATTGAAAACTCAGGACCGAAGCAGTTTTCAATATTGCCTGTGGCAAATTCAAATAGGTGGTACGGCGTAAACGGCACGGTATCGGGCACACGATTGGGATAATCGGGTGTGATAGGTGCCTCAACATGGGACAGCGGGATCACGCCTTTGTTAGGCGCGGCGCTCAAATCAGGCACTTGTGCCATCAAGGGGGCGTTAATGGACGCGCCTTGATAGCCCTTTTTAGCACTTGCTGAGTCAACCAGCACGGCATTGCTAAGCGTCAATGGTGCGTCATAGCGGGTGCACTCATCTTCCTCTTTGATCATCACGCCAAGATTTTGGAAGTCCACCACCACTTTGCCATTAAGCAGAATGTCGATGTTGGCTTTGGCATAAGGGCGCGGGCTGAAGCCAATTTCGGTCACTTCCATACGATAGGTAAGCTGGGCCGATTGCGGAATAACCTGACCACGACAACGTACCTTTTGTGACGCATTTTCAAGTGGTTGGAAACGACCATTTTTCGTTTGGGTATGCATCCCTAGATGTAACATGTAGAACTGCAGTAACTGGCCACAGCCTTCTGCCATCAAGGAGCCCGCCATCACCTGATCATCTTTAAAATGACAAGGGAAGTACCAATGGTTAGGTGCCAGCTGCTTATGACCTTCAATCAACCCAAGTCCCCATGCACCGCCTGTTCTGTCGACCTTGCTGACTTGCTCGATCATCAAGAACTTCTCAGAGGCAAAACACAGTGACGGTTGAGGGTGACCTGCGTGTGACGGGCCGAAACAGCCTGCAATGTCGGCCGATAATAGCTTATGGATCGCGGCGTAATCGAACTGAGTCTGCGGGCAATCCAGTAACGGATTAAAGCGTTGCTTGATAGCGTTGTTACGGGCCTTAATTTCATCTTCTGTGCGAATGACGCCTTTGCCGTCCGCCAGCTCTGCATCGGTAAAGAAACCCGCACAACCCCCGTCCATCTTGAGGATCATGGTATCGCCAACGAAACATTCATAAGAGAAGAAGAACAGCAGGGTATCGCCGTTACGGGCGTAGTGGTTGATCTTAATATCATATCTTAATGTGTCACCGCCCCGTGGCAGATCGCCTAAGAAGGTGAGAGTACAGTCGAGTAGACGGTAGACGCGCTCGCCTTTGTTTTCAAAATCAATGCCTAAGTAGCTGATCAACATCAAGTCGCATTGACCCGATTCAACCGCAACCGCCCAAGGAATTTGGCCATCGACTAAGTAAGGCGCATCCTCTGGGATGTCATATTCAGTGGTCATTGAACTTGGTCTGTACTCATTGACCTTGGCGTCGAGTTTAGTCACCCGCGACACCAACAGATAGTCGGTGGTTGGTAGGCGAACGCGGCGCGAATAGTTATCGATTGGGGCATATTCTGGGCCAAATACTTTGGCGATATCGCCTTCGGCATACTCGACCAGATCATGGTAATCCCAGATGCATGGCTTGTGTGCAGGCACTGGGGCGCGGTAAGGCTCGACTTTATCATGCTGTGGCTTAAGGGGGGCCTGAATCATAGTTTGAGGCGTTGCTGCCGGCTCTTGAGTCTGAAACGGCTCTTGAGTCTGCGCTGTGCCTGTGGCTTGCGCAAGCTGCTGCTTGAGCAGTTGATCAGCCACTTTTAGGCCGGTTTCACGGCTCTTAAGGAAGGCAAGGTGGGCCTGCTGCGCGAGCTGTTGATTATGTTGAAATGCCGCTAACTCACCTTGAGGCAGGTCTAAGTGGCTCGCATCAAGTGCGCTGGGTGTTTTGCTTATCATTATGTTCTGGGTACCTATTGCTGCTGCAATCTGGGCCGATGATGGCGCAGGGAGAGAAGAGGGGTTATTCGCTGACGGTTCACTATGCGGCAGTGAGTAGCTGATCAGTGCTGGTGCATTTTCGCTTACCGGCGCGCCATGCGCTGCGGCCACTTTGGCTTTAATGGCCTCAAGCGCTGGCAGTGGCGTGTCGACAATATGAGCATAGATATCGCGGCCACCTAAACTGACCTGTTTCACTAAGCTGCGCTCAGCGTGGGTGCCTAAAGTGTGAGCCAAGCGCTGAGTCAGGGCACTGCGCTGGGCAGCACTTTGACTGAGGTGGGTGAGGGCGCACTGATTTTCGCTGACGTTCGCAATTACAGCATGTTGGCTTGAACCTTGCAAAGCTTGTTGATTGAGGCGCAACAGTCCATAGATAAGGCTAGTCATGCCTGCAGCGGCAAAGCTGTGGCCAAGTTGCTGCTGACCCTGCTCAAACCGCGCATGGGTTAAGGGTAAAGCTTGTTGCAACTGGCTTGATGTCAGTGCGCTGCCTGGCGCTATGCTCTGCTCGACTAAGCTTATCTGCTCGCCATGAGTCCCGGTGAGCGTGAGTAGCTCATCCATAATACGGCTAACCGTGCTGGTAGCGCCAAAGTTTAAGCTCTCAATGGTGGCATAACTCTGTCTAGCTTGGGTCTGGCGGGCTTGGCTTTGGTCGACTTGATTAAGCGGTTCGAGTACTAAAGCACCCGCGCCTTCAGCCAGTCTCCAACCTGCGTCGTTTGGCGTAGCAGCCATTGGCGCGATGGCATTTTTAAGCATCACCTGCTCAATGCTGCCAGAGAGGTCGACCGCGGCAATTACCACGGCATCGAGCTGTTCTTGCACCATCATATTTTCGGCCACATCGAGTGCGCGGCTCACCGATTGCTCACCGGCTGAGATGGTGAAGGCTGGGCCGTTAAAGTCCCACAGGGAAGCGATACGCGACGCCATGATATTGCCAATAAAGCTGGTGTACTGGTTGAGCTTGGCGGCATCGAGGACGCTATCCATGGCGATGGTTTCAAGGGCTTGATATTCACTGTCTGTGAGTGTCACGCCCATGGTATCTAGGCTCTGTTTCAATTGAGTATGCAGATTGACGCGGCCGCGGAACTGGTGCAGTTCGAGCTCAGTCTCCATCGCCACCAACACCGCCACTTTTTGACCGGGTTGTAGCTTGGCATCACGAATCGCTTCATCGGTCACTTTCATCAACATCAGTTGCTGACAGATTAAGCGATCATCTTCATTCGGCGGCAGTTTAAAGCGTAAAAAGTCTAACTCAAAACTGTCGACATAAGCCCCTTGTGGCACGCCGTTTAATCCAAGCTTAGCCAGTTGTTCGGGATGTTTATCTAACCCCTTCCAGCGCTTGGTGGGAAGCTCGATAAAGGCGTTTTTACCTTGGGTAACACAGTCATTAAGTGCATTGATGGTGCTTAATGGGCCAAAGTGGGCGGCGATACCGCTGATGGCAAATTGGGGGCTGGAGCCATTGCTACAGGCCTGTGCTTGACTTGGGGTTATGTCTGCAGCCTGAGTTGCCGCTTGAGGCGAAGGCTCGTAAGACTCTAATAACAGGTGAGCATTACAACCACCAAAACCAAATACCGACACGCCAGCAAGGCGGGTTTGATTATTGGCTTTTATCGGCCAAGGGGTGACTTGATTTGGCAAAGTATGAGAGCCAAACAGACCATTTGGCGAGTCGATTGCTTCACTGATATTGATACTGGGTGGTAATACACCTTGGCGCATGGCAAAGATCATCTTCATGATCCCGGGCATGCCAGCAGCCGTGAGTAGGTGGCCTAAGTTAGATTTTGCCGAGCCAATCATAGGTACGGCCGAGCCGTTAAGCCTTGGGGCAAAAAACTGCTCCATCGAGGCGAGTTCAACCTTATCGCCCAGTGGTGTGCCGGTGGCATGACATTCGATCACTTCGATGTTTTCTGGCTCAATATCGCTGTCACGATAGGCCCGTTCAAAGGCCTTAACTTGCCCTTTGCTGTTGGGGCTTAAGACAAACTGGCCTTTACCATCGTTAGACAGGCCTATGCCGCTAACCACAGCGTAAATTTTGTCGCCATCACGCTCGGCATCGTCGAGTCGTTTGAGCGCGAGTACGCCAGCGCCTTCACCGGCGAACAAGCCTTTACTGTTTTTATCAAAGGGGGCTGAAAACCCATGATCTGGGTAGGCATGGAAAATGGAGAAGCCCATATTGATAAAGAAGGGATCGGCGCCCGATACGGCGCCTGCCAGCATTAAATCGGCTTTGCCCGTGGCTAAGTAATCACAGGCCAATTTTAGCGAGTAGACTGAGCTGGCGCAGGCCGCATCTAGGCTGAGTTGCACGCGACCGAGCCCCAGCGCATCGGCCACAACCTTAGAGGCGTTGTGGGCAATAGCGCCGTTGGCACAATCGATTGATGAGCTGTGTTGGGTCTGCGCGTTAAAGGGGTACAAGCGAAAATCGCGGCTATCCAACTTGGTTTGCAGCGCCTTTTCGACCACATTGTGGTACAGCGGTAGAAACAGTTCGTTCGATTTGGCGGTGGGGAAGGAGAGCGTCCCCATGATAATGCCTGTACGCGAAAGAATAGCCGAGTCTAACGCTACGCCAGCATCGAGCAGCGCTTTGCGGCTGGTATCGAGTGCCCATTTGAAACTATCGTCTAAGCCATTTAGTTGTTCGCTAGGCAGTTGGTAGCCTGTGGTATCGAAGCTAAAGTCTTCGATATAGCCGCCTTTATCACAATAAAATCGGTCAGATTGCCCCTGAACGCCTTGGTAGTCGGCGCTGTTAGCGCCCAGTTTCTCATTGCTGAGAATGGTTCTTGAGTCGCGTTTATCGAGCAAGTTTTGCCAAAATTGATCTGGCGTCTTGGCATCGGGATACAGTGTGGCCAGTCCGACGATAGCGATCTTAATCGCTCTTTTAGGTGTTGGCGCAGACATTTGAGAAGGCACTTCGTTTGAAGGCATTAAGCTTCCCCTCTTGATAAGGTATTGGCGTCATTGCCGTTTAGCTGCTGATGCAGTGCTAATTGACGCTTGAGTCCCAGTTGCAGCACCGTTAGGCTGACGGGGACACGATGGCTGATCAACTGTCCGATCGCCTTAAGCAGAGTCGCGATATCGCTACTCCCTTTGGCGTTTAGCGGTACAGTGCAGCATTGAGATGTTAGGTTTGCCGAGGAGGATAAGCGATTATCGAGCAGTTGCTCTCTATCGCTGTGTTTCAATATTTTGTCGATAAGCGTGCAGTTTTGGCGATCGGCACCAACCTCGACAAAGAGCCGTGCGCCTTGGCGCGTAGCGCTCTGGACGAGGGCGGTAAAATCTAAGCTATGACAGAAGGTATCGGCAATCGATGTCGCAATAAGCTTTGGACTCAACTGCCCCTGCTGATCGCCAACGCCTCTGTCTATCCCTTTGCCAGTATCGGCGGCGCTGATAAATGTCACTGGGTGATTAACCGCTTCAGCCATGATATTTTGCTCATAAAAAGCGATCACATTGTCATGCTGACTGAGCGCCGGTGTCGTGTGCATCGCGGTGACACGATTGGCGGCAATGCCACGTTTACCCAGCTCCTTAAGCAGCTCTCGGCAGCTATGCTGACAGCCCGCAATCACGCAGGTATCACCTTGGGTAATGGCCAAGTAAACCCTAGGATAACGGTCGAGCAGCGCGGTTATCGGCTCAGGCGCACTGCGCACCACAAAGCTGTTCCACTCAATCGCCTCATCAAGGGGAAGTTGCCATGCTTGACGCACCGCGGTGAGATCACCCGATATTACTGAGGTAAATAGCGGATCGCTTTTGGTTTTATCGATTAACAGATGAGGCTGTTGCCATACATCGAGGCTAGCCCACATGGAGGCTTCTCCCATGGAGTAACCTAGGGCATATTGTGGCTTAACATCAAACTCATCCATCAATAGTTTGCTTAGCAGATAACTCGCCCCTACGCCAGCAATCGCCATATTGCCCAGTGACATCTGCTCCGCCACCTGTTTGTCACTATGATAGATCGCATCAGCCTGCAGCATGGCTTTAAGATCGCCTTGCTGCTCCAAGCGGGCAAATAGCGCTGGGAAATAGTGATGCAGTTCGCTGAGCATGTCGTGATAGACAGTGCCAACACCGGGATAAACAAAGGCCAGATGCGATTGTCCAAGGGGCGCCGCGGTAAAATAGCTGCCGGCTGGGGTTTTATATTGCCCCTTTTCTTTAAACACACGGCTTAGCGCATCACTCATCGAGACTATCTCTTGTGCTAGCGATTCGATGTTGCTTGCTTGCAGTGTCAGTGCAAAACGTGGGCTGGTGCTTAGCTTAAACTCATGTAAATTTTGCTGCATTAACGCCAGCAAAGCTGAGCTGATTTTTGAGTCATCAGCCATCATCTTAATGTTATCTAGCTTAGCCGCAAGCGCCCATAGGCCTTGGCTTAACTCGGCTTCACTGGTACCAGAGAGTAAGCAGAATAAGCGCTCTGCCTTAAGTAAGGAGCTCGCCTTTAATCGTCCCGTACCTTGGGTGAGTACCATGGCGACATGGCTCATTGGCTCATTTTCAGGTTTAAGCTGCAGATTTAATGTGGCAACCCGTGCTTGATAACGCTCGGTAAACCAGTAATGGCGGGAGTTATCGTCACGGGTGATGGTGCGCTGGGCAATATCGTTGATCAGTTGGCAAAGTGCGTCAAATGCCACTTGGCTCTGCTGATACATTTGCTCACTATCAATAACGAGGCTGCGCTGACAGTTAACCTTTGCCAAATCGCGCTTCGCTTGCCCTAAGGCTTTAACCGATGCGCCTTGAGCCGTTTGGTCGTATTGCATCCCTGCGAGGTACGCGTGCGGATGCAACTTACGTTGGGCGGCCATGAGCGCGGGCATGAATAACAAGGTGCTTTGCTGAGACTCAATGGTGACGACTTCACCTGCTGCCACAAGATTGAGCGCCATCTCAAGATCTGTTGTGAACTGGGCTAGTTCAATCATTAGTGATGAGTCATGAGCTAGCTCATCACTTAGCCCATTGAGCGCGGTATCACCTTTATTAAGCACGAGCACGGCGACGCGCAGTGGCGTCGCCTTATCTTGGTTTAGCTTGTTATCACTTTGGGTTGCGCTCCCATTATTGAGTGCCCCATTATTGAGTGTCACTATGCATGATCCTCTTTAATGTGTTGGTCGGCAACAAAGGCACTGTTCAGGTTTTTGCTAATGGTCACTTTGGCTGATCTCATCGCGCAGCTGAGTTCACCATCTTGATGATACAGCGCCACATCGGCGACGAGCTGTCGACCACTGGTTTTAACCACGGTGAGCTCGATATAACCTTGGTCGCCAAAGCCCATCGGCAATGCACTGACGAACTCGCCAATGGTCGAGGGTAGGCTGGCCGCGCCATAGGTTAACCTTGCCCACACTAGCATCGCTTGCAGTAACAGATCTTCCGCAAATGGCTGACATCCTTTAGCGACCAAGATTGGGGCGAAATCGCCACAATCTTGTTGGTCGACAGTAGGGAGCTTGCAGCTCACCACTAAGCCTTGCTCGTTAAAGCGCAGTACCTTATCTAGCCCTTGTAAACGCGGGCCATGAAATAGGGTACCGTCAGTGTAAAGCGCAGCTTTGTCGGTCACTGGCGTGACTTGGCTGAGTTCATCAAACTGCTTAGTGCTATGTTGCATGTCGCCTATTTTTACCAAGCGTGCTTGGTACTGAGGCCGCCCTTCACAACTGATCAACGCCTTAATGCCTTTGAGTGCACCCGCTTCATATTGCGGGGTTAAGCTCATCATTAAGGTTTGACTATCACTTGAATCGAACACTATGCCTTTGAGCAACTTATAGTCTTGCACCATGAGCGTTAGCCCATACTGTTCAAGCGCCGCTTCACGCATCCATTGGATAGCGCAAACGGTAGGCAATACCGGATTGCCACCAATGCGATGATCTTGAACAAAGGCCAATGCATCAGGCTTTAGCACTCGCTTAAGTGTCACTTCAGTCAATGTTGTGACGTCACGCTGCGGGCGCTGTGCAGGTTGCACCTCACCCGCATTAGGCTTTTTTACCGTCGCTTCCTTAGCGGTTGTGTCACTTTTGCTGTTGCCTTGCATATCGGTGCCAACGAGCAGTTGTACGCCACTCTCTTTTAGCAGTTGGGTCGCAAATAGCTCAGCGCCAGCTTGCAGTGGGATCA
This sequence comes from Shewanella algidipiscicola, assembly GCF_003605125.1. Classification (GTDB taxonomy): domain Bacteria; phylum Pseudomonadota; class Gammaproteobacteria; order Enterobacterales; family Shewanellaceae; genus Shewanella; species Shewanella algidipiscicola. The sequence continues at coordinate 110,643 of NZ_QPQT01000005.1, read as the reverse complement.
CATACACGCCTCGGTCAGTAAACATCTTTTTCAGCGCTGGATTAACCATACCACCGTCCCAAGGTCCCCAGTTAAAGCTCATCACTTTAGCGTTAGGGTGCTTAGCTGAGAGCTGCAGTGCCGCCTTGTTCAAAATGTCGTTCGACATGGCGTAGTCGCTTTGGCCGGTATTGCCATAGAAACCCGCTGCCGATGAGAACATGGCAACCAGTTTTAACTGGCTGGCATCGATGACAGAAAGTAGCGCCTTGAGGCCGTTGACCTTGGTGCCATAAACCCGTGCCAGTTCATCTAAGGTTTTGTCTTGAATATGTTTGTCAGCCAAGACGCCAGCGCCATGGATAAGACCCGTGATTGGCGTTATTTGGGTCATGGCGCTCAGCGCACCATTTACCGAATCAGCATTGCTCACATCCATGCTGATGTATTCTGCGCTAGCGCCTACCGCGTTAAACGCATCCAGTGCCGCATTGATCTCTAGGCTGCTCTGTACTGGCCACACGAGTGCATCCACTTGCTTAGGCGTTGGTTTCTCACCCGAGGCAATGATGTGGGCAATCGCGGCTGACTTGAGCTCGCTTGCTGCTTTACCTTGTGCCCAGCTTGGCAGATTATTGAGGCTCACATGTTGGCTACGACCCGCCAAGATAAAGTGCGACTGACAACGCTTAGCTAGGGCTAGGGCACACTCAAAGGTCACGCCTTTTGCTCCCCCGGTCACCAGTATTTTATCTGCGCTGTTTAGGTCGCTTTTTGCTGTTTTTACGCTCGCATCGCCTGCAATTAAGGCTGTGCGCTGCACGTTACCTTGATCATTCAGGCTTAAACCCACTTCGCTGCGCGTGGCATTGCTATCAAATAATTCGTTAGCGATGGCATCACTTAAACGACTGGCATCCAGCGTCGGTGCGATATCTAATGCACGGCAAAATACGCTTGGCCACTCGTGGCTTAAGGTCTTAGTGAGCCCAGCCAGTGCTGCTTGGTTAAGCTCTGCGGTTTTTAGCTGCTCAGCGTCTAAATAACCGAAGCCACCGTCGATGCGACTCACTGTGATGAACGCACGTCGCGTGCCTGTGTCCTGGGTTAATTTTGGTTGCAACAGTTTGGCCCACAGGAAGGCTTGGCTCAAGTGATTGAAACTGTCATCGCTAAGCTGCACGCCGTTATTATTCGCTACTTGCGCCTGTTGCGGCTGCAAGTGAACAAAGCCGCTGATAGTGCCTAACTGCTTTTCAATCTGATCAATTACGGCAGCGATGCCAGTTTCATCTGCACTGTCAGCTTGAAAGCTTTTAATATCACTGTTTAGCGGTGACTGTGGTTGACCTTTCGGTAAACGCACTACAGCCACGTTTAAGCCCTGTTTAACCAGTTTCTCGGCGAGTACACCCGCATTGTGACCATCATCATTGATCACAACGTGAGTGTTAGCGGCGAAACAGTTGTTAACTAACTCCGCCGCATCAAGCTTTTTTAGCGCTACCTCGCTGTGAGGTGGCAGTTCAACACTCGGCTCGCTTGAGATCGCAGCAGGTTTATCATTTAAGGGCTCTGCCTTTACGGGCGCTGCACCTGATGATGAAGCGTTTAGCTTACTGTTCATAGGGCCTTCAGCGGGTAGCTTGCTGTTCATATAGTTAACGATTTCACCTAAGGTACGACACTCGGCCAAGTCTTCAGGATTTAGCTCAGGCAGACCCGGTAGCTCATCTTGCACTGTGCCTAAAATTTCCACGCGCTTGATAGAGTCGATGCCTAAGTCGGCTTCCATATCCATCTCGAGGGCGAGCATCTCTGTTGGGTAACCGGTTTTCTCGGCCACCACGTTCATCATGGTGCTCTGCACTTGCGCGTTAGTTAGACCGCTTCGAGTAGCTGGCTCGACATTTACCTGTGCGTTTACTGCAGTGGGTGCAGAGGCAACCACTGGTAGCTTGCTGTTCATGTAGCTAACGATCTCACCTAAGGTGCGACACTCGGCCAAGTCTTCAGGATTTAGCTCAGGCAGACCCGGTAGCTCATCTTGCACTGTGCCTAAAATCTCCACGCGCTTGATAGAGTCGATGCCTAAGTCGGCTTCCATATCCATCTCAAGTTCAAGCATCTCAGTGGGGTAACCAGTTTTCTCGGCCACCACACTCATCATTGTGCTCTGCACTTGCGCGTTAGTCAGACCGCTTTGAGTCGCTGTATTAGCGACTGGTGCGTTTGCGGTCACTGGCGCGCTGCCTGTGGCTGGTAGCTTACTGTTCATGTAGCTAACAATTTCACCTAAGGTGCGACACTCGGCCAAGTCTTCAGGGCTCAGCTCTGGCAAACCCGGTAGCTCATCTTGCACTGTGCCTAAAATTTCCACGCGCTTGATAGAGTCGATGCCTAAGTCGGCTTCCATATCCATGCTCAGTTCAAGCATCTCAGTCGGGTAACCGGTTTTTTCGGCCACCACACTCATCATGGTGCTCTGCACTTGCGCGTTAGTCAGACCGCTTTGAGTCGCTGTATTAGCGACTGGTGCGTTTGCAGCCACTGGCGCGCTGCCTGTGGCTGGTAGCTTACTGTTCATGTAGCTAACGATTTCACCTAAGGTGCGACACTCGGCTAAGTCTTCTGGGCTCAGCTCTGGCAAACCCGGTAGCTCATCTTGCACTGTGCCTAAAATTTCCACGCGCTTGATAGAGTCGATGCCTAAGTCGGCTTCCATATCCATCTCAAGTTCAAGCATCTCAGTGGGGTAACCGGTTTTTTCGGCCACCACACTCATCATGGTGCTCTGCACTTGCGCGTTAGTCAGGCCGCTTTGAGTCGCTGTATTAGCGACTGGTGCGTTTGCTGCAACTGGCGCAGTAGTAACCACTGGCAGTTTGCTGTTCATGTAGCTAACAATTTCACCTAAGGTGCGACATTCGGCTAAGTCTTCTGGGCTCAGCTCTGGCAAACCCGGTAGCTCATCTTGCACTGTGCCTAAAATTTCCACGCGCTTGATAGAGTCGATGCCTAAGTCGGCTTCCATATCCATCTCAAGTTCAAGCATCTCTGTCGGGTAACCGGTTTTTTCGGCCACCACACTCATCATGGTGTCTTGTACCTGCTGGTTGCTTAACCCCGGTGTTGCTGCGGGCGCGGCTGGGACGATTTCTGGGGTGATAACAGGTTCGATGGCGGGCACAACAACGGGTGTCGGGATAGCAACAGGCGCGTTAACATTCGGGGCCTGCGTGTTTTGGGCTGGCGGCGTCACTGTTGTTGGTGTTTGTATTGCATTTGGTGTTGGAGCATTAGTAGCCAAACGGCGCATTTCTGGCGCGTGACTCGCAGCGTCATGAGGTCTTGTTTGAACACTTGGGTTTAATAAGTTCAGAGCGCCAGTATTGCTATTCGCTTGTAACTCAAGGAACTGCGTATGGCTTTGCAGCGTTTGCGCCTGATGTTGGTGGAACTGCTCCATGGAGCGTTGCAAGCTGGCTGGGATCTCCACACCTGCGGCGGCCATCTGCGCTTGAGCCGTCATCAAGGCGCTAAAGGTCTCACCGTATTGCTGAGGGATCGCTAAAAACTGTTGATGTAGCTGCGCCGTTTGTTGCTGAGCGGCAAAGAATTGCGCTAAAGCATCATGACTGGCGGGCGCAGAGTTAGCTGACGCTGATGGGCTATGTGCTTGAGGGTTTTGGACTTCGCCTGCTTGCGGCGCGCTATTCACATGTACGACTTTTTCCACAATCTTCTCTACTTCTACAATTTTTTCAACTTCGACAAGCTTCTCTACTTCAACCACTTTTTCTTTAATGATTGTTTCGGCAGAGATAGTGCCAGTGTGTAAGGATGCTGCCATTTTCGCCTGAGTTACTGGGCTAATATGGTTGCTGGCCGTTAGCGTAATATTCATTGGCGATGGCTGTTCTTCGGCCGCAATTGGCGCCGCATAAGGGTCGAGGTTTGCTAGTGCAATACCGTTAACTGCGAGCTGCATTGCCGCTTGACGCAGTTGCAGATCGCTATCGCCCTTTGGATTTGGGTTGATGCTGACGGTGCACAGTTCGCTCATCTTGTCGCTAAGGGTATTTTCAACCAGCTTTTGTAAGATGTTCTTCGGACCAAACTCAACAAATACGCGGGCCCCGGCATCATACATGGCTTGTAACTGCTCGCTAAAACGAACCGATTGCAACATGTGTTGCTTAAACTCGCTCTTAATGGTCTTAGCGGCCGAGTTATACAGCTGACCTGTGGCGTTCGAATAGATAGGGCGCTGCGGCTTAGTGAACTTCGCCGCATCGATAGCCTGAGCAAACGGAGCTTGAGCATGGCCAACCAGTGGCGTATGGAACGCGCCTGAAACCGGCAGTGAAATCGCTTTAAAGCCGAGGTCACTTAACGCCTTTGCGGCCTCTGAAGTGGTGTCGGTAGGGCCTGCGATCACCAGCTGAGTCGGCGCGTTGTAGTTTGCTACTTTTACGCCATCAAATTGAGCGATGGTGGTTTCAAGTAATTCAAGGTCACTTGCCGTTTTGGTGATAATGGCGTACATAGCGCCAGAGTCGACACCGTCATCGAGTTTCGTTGCCATGGCATCGCCACGGGCAAAGGTGAGCTTGTAGTAATCGTCACTGCTGATAACCCCAGCCGCACACAGCGCGCTGAGTTCACCAAAGCTGTGGCCGGCGACCATGTCGGCTTCAAAACCTGCTGCGGTCAGTAGCGCGTATTGACCCATTGAGATGGCACCAATCGCACTTTGCGCGTTAGCGGTGTTGGTCAGTAGCGCGGCTTGGGCTTGTTGAGCAGCACTGTTAAATACTGGGATTGGGTAAACCACCTGAGACAATGGCATCTTGTTGTTGGCGTCAAATATCTTATCTGCAAGCACAAATTGCTGGCGCATCTCTGGGAAATGGCAAGCAAGTTCACGCCCCATATTAAGATACTGCGATCCTTGGCCGGCAAAGAGTGCGGCCACTTTGCCATTGTTCATCGCCGCTGCGCGGTAATGGATACCACCCGGTAGCGACCAGTTAGCCTCGTCACTAGATTGCAGCTTGGTTAGCGCTTGGTTAATCAGCTTGATGAGTTCCTCATTGCTGCTAGCAACCAAGCCTAGGCGCGGGGCATTAGCCTCAAGTTTACGTAGACCATAACCGCTGGCGATGTCGGTTAGGCGAGTGCCATTGTTGGCGGCGTTCAGAGCGCTATTGAGGCTTGCGATTAACTCAGCATTATTCGCGCCACTAAAGAGCAGGCTTTGAGCAACGCTGCGCTGACGGTACTGGGTCAGTTTGCTATCGGTACGTGCATGCTCGCTGTTGTACTCTTCCAGTACGAAGTGGAAGTTGGTGCCACCGAAACCAAATGAACTGATACCGGCGCGGCGCGGCGTGCCATCGGGGCGTGGCAGCCATGGGCGAGTTTCAGTGTTTAAGTAAAACGGTGAGTTTTCGATATCCAGTTTTGGATTGGGCTCGCTGACGTTAATGGTGGCTGGCAACACCTTGTGGTGCAGCGCTAACGCGGCCTTGATCAACCCAGCGGTCCCTGCGGTTGATTTGGTGTGACCAATTTGCGATTTCACCGAACCCAGCGCGATATGTTGTTTGCTGTCGCTTCCTTCTGCAAAGACAGAGCTTAAGCCCCTAAATTCAGCTGCATCACCGGCGGCAGTACCCGTACCGTGCGCTTCGATAAGGCCTAGGGTGTGCGGCGCAAAGCCTGCGTCATCATAAGCGCGTTTTAGGGCTTTAGCTTGACCTTCAGGGCGCGGCGCATAGATAGATTTAAACTTACCATCTGATGATGAGCCGATACCTTTAATGACAGAATAGATACGATCGCCATCGCGCTCGGCATCCTCAAGACGCTTAAGCGCTATCATGCCAATGCCTTCACCAATCATCATCCCTTTTGAGTCGATATCAAATGGCTGAATGGTTTCATTGGTGGTGAAGGCGGGGGTTTTCGAGAAGCTCATGTACATAGAGGGTGAGTTGTCGGTACACACGCCACCGGTGATCATCATCTCTGAGCGGCCTTCGACGAGTTCACTCAGTGCCATACGCATAGCAGCTAACGAGCCTGCACAGGCGGCATCGACAACACAGTTCATGCCGCCAAGGTCGAAACGGTTGGCAATACGACCCGCAATGACGTTACCTAACGATCCTGGGAATGAGTTTTCTTCCCAATGTATGTATTGATCTTGGAACTTTTTGATCAGCATTTCGCTGTCAGCATCGCTAATACCGCTGTTTTTGAATACTTTTTTAAGTACAGGGTACTGCAGGCGTGCGTTAAGGCTTTGGCTGATCTTCTGACCGCCACCGACGCCTAAGGTGATACCGATTTTGTCACGGTCATAGTCAGCCGGCAGATTGGCATCGGCCAACACTTCTTTGGCGACGATGAGCGACAATAACTGCGATGTATCAGTTAATTCTAAGATATTGGGCGGCAGCCCAAACTCCATGGGGTTAAAGTTGACTTCGGGCATAAAACCACCGCGTTTGCAGTAGCTCTTGTCGGCTTTGGTTTTATCGGCATCATAGTAATCCTCGCTGTTCCAGTGGGTGTCTGGCACCTCGGTAATGGCGTCGATCTTCTCGCTAATTAAGTCCCAAAACTTGTTCAGGTAGCGCGAGTTGGCAAAGATACTGGCCATGCCTACTATGGCGATAGGCATATCTTTAAGGCGCTTATTGAGGCGTGAGTCACGCTGCTCGGCGTCTTGTTTAACATTAGGCTTATCGGTCTGGCTCATTATGAGTCTCCAGTGGCTGCCTGAATGTCAGGCGTCTTGTTGTGAGTGTCAGCGACTGGTGCAATATGTGTCATTGTTGCACCAGGAAATCGCTGTAAAAAGGTGTGGTAGTTTCGTACCAATAACTTACGTAAATGAAACGGCCCATGCTGTAATACATGGGCGATGTAGCGTCTTGTGGCTTGGGTATTGCCATCTTGATATAGGTCTAGATAGATCCAGTCACTGTGCGGATCTATGCCCAATAGCACTGAGCTTGGAGTGGAATCAGTTAATTGTGGTGGAATGGTCAATGATGCCACTTGCACCACAGTGTCGCCATCGGCCTTGGGCAGCGCCAAGGTATTGGCTAATGTTTCGGGGTTGAGGGTATAGGTTGCAATGTGGCTATCTTGGGCTATCGGCAACTGGTTAAAGTAACGTTCGGGCACATTGGGGCTTTCAATATCACTAACACGGGAAACGCCATAACGCTTGAGGCAGCGCGCCAGCCCTGAGCGTGATACATTTGGGTTAATAAACTGCTGCGTCACCTCTAATAACCGGTCGAGTGGCATTTTTAATTGGTAGCGCAGCCCAACGACCACATATTCTTGCATCGGCGTTAAGGTGGTATTGAGATGATGAGGCGTATTAGGCGTATTATTGACAGAGTCGCGTTTACGCCACTTGCGTACGGTGGCTTCGCTGATGTTAAGGACCTTTGCCAGTTGGCTGACGGGGAGGTCGGACTCTTGAATAAATCGACGCATCTCAGGCGTCGTAGTGGCATTTTTATGCCTCAATTCAGTGACATTTTGCGTACAGTCATCCGGCTTATCACTATTTACATACGCATTAGCGCTCAGAGGCTCAACCATAGGTATTGCAAGTTTCCATGAATAATCTACTGGGACATTGGCGCTGTATATGGAGCCTTGTGAGCTGCAGGCTCATTCGGTACAAAAGCAATATCGCAGTGATTTATAGCTATTTGCCCAGCAGACTACAGTAGGTTTAGGGTCAATACAATCACCTGGGACTTAAAACTGGCTGCTGATATTATCTTTAGCTTACAGTTGTGCGCTATAACAAAGTCGATGGGGTAACTGAAAGTTTATTTGTTCGTTATTTAGAGGGCATTATTTAAGGCGATAAGCCGCGAGTGAGTATCGTGAAAAATTAGGTATTGAAAAGGATAGACGTTATAAGGGTAAAGATAATATCTAGCTATCTTTACCCTGATATCGTTTTATATCTTTGGTTAGGCCTGAGACTTGACGATTGAGTGTTAGTCAACCCGCTCTAGTGTTAACAGGTGCCCGAGATTAATTACTTTTTGGTGCTGGTGTTTGGCGGATAAGGTCGTTAATGGCATCTCTATCTGAGTTCTGTCTTTCTTCACGTTGCTGACGCGTATCACAGATCCGTTTTTTGATACTCGAACCAGTGACTTTTTCACTTCGACATTCATATCCCGCATCAGCAAGTTGTTGTTGATTTTTTGCTTTCAATGCCGCTTGCTCTGCTGTCATCGGTTTATTGTCAGTAGTACTGCAAGCCGTAGTTACGAGAATTGAGATTATCAGTCCCATCGATTTAGCAATCCCCATTGATTTTATAGACACAAGTTTCTCCTTAGTTCATCTTCCATTTTATTCGTATAGTGTCGCTAACATCATGCAAAACTCTTCAGTTTGTACAATGATGACATCTTTCAAATGTTGACGTTTACATTTTTTTATCGATTTGACAACCCAAAAGAGAGCGTTAAATGTCCACCCCAGTAGCCAAAGAGTCAGTGTTATTGATGTTTATAAAGGAGGGGGGGGATGTGGTTGTAATGTTTATGTAACAAGGTTGCGGCTATTTGGCCAGTGAGCTAATCCGTGATCTTGATCAATAGTCAATGGTCTTTACGAGCCTATACTGCTTAGTATCAAATCGATAACAGCTAATGCTTTTTGGTTACAGAGGTAATAGTTATCTTGTTCGAAGTATCACTACATTAAAATGCTGCTATCTCGTTGAATTACATTAAAATAAGGAGGCCAGTATGGCTGAGTTCATGACCGAACAGATCCGTAATTTGGCAGTACTTGGACACTCTGGGGCAGGTAAGTCATCACTGTTAGAGGCATTGCTGTTTGAGGGTAAGGCATTTCCCCAAAAAGGCAGGGTGGATAAGGGCACAAATCATGCCGATTTCACTGCCCAAGAAAAAGATCATCGCCACAGCCTCGAACCCTCCTTTCTCTATCTCGACATCGACAATCATCACATCAACTTTATCGACACCCCAGGTTTACCCGACTTTTTTGGTCGAGCACTATTGCCGCTGCCGGGTGTTGAGACAGTGCTTTTAGTCATTAACGCCACCACTGGGATTGAAACCATCACTCAGCGGGCTTTCGAAGCCGCAAGGGCTCAAGGTAAGGTGGTACTCATCGCCATCAATCATATCGATGGTAATGGCGACAAACTTGCCACCTTGTTAGACGATATTCAAACCAACTTAGGCCCTCGTTGCCTGCCTGTTAATTTACCTAATGTGCGCCTCGATGACGTGATTGACTGTTATCTGCACCCCGAACCACAGCTGCAAGGAGAGGCGCTATTTCATGATGTTGTCAGCGCCCGTGATGAGCTGATCGATACGGTATTGGAAGAAGATGATGAGTTAATGGCCCTTTATTTAGAGCAGGGAGAGATATTAACCCCCGAGCAGCTGCATGCGCCGTTAGAGGTGGCATTGCGACGGGGGCATTTAGTGCCCATCTGTTTTACCAGTGCCGAAACCGAAGTGGGGATTGCCGCGCTGCTTGAACTGATCATTAAGTTATGCCCCAATCCGTTAGAGGGCAACCGGCAGCAGTTTATTAAAGGTGCAGGCGAGAAGGCCGTGCGGGTGGAGGTGATTCCCTCTGCCGATGCTCATGTTCTGGCGCAGGTGTTTCGCGTCACCATAGATCCCTTTTTTGGCCGCATGGGGATTTTTAGAGTGCACCAAGGCACAGTGCATTTAGGCATGAAACTCTTTGTTGGCGATGAACGTAAACCTTTCAAAGTAAATAATTTATTTAAACTACAAGGGGATAAACAGATAGCGGTGACTTCGGCCATTCCTGGGGATATCTGCGCCGTGTCTAAAATCGATGAATTGACGGTAGGGGCGGTATTACACGACAGTCATGATGAAGATGAATTTCGTATGCCAGAGCTTGATCTGCCAGAGCCTATCTTTGGCCTAGCGGTGTCCGCTAAGCGTCGTGGCGATGAGCAAAAAATTGCCGAAGTGCTCAATAAATTAGTGGTGGAAGATCCTAGCCTACATATCGCTAAAAATGAGGCTGAAGGCCAGACCATATTACAAGGCCAAGGCGATTTACACCTGCACATTGCGCTGGAAAAAGCCCACGAGTTGTTTAATGTCGACATGGATACCGATGTGCCTGCGGTTGCCTATCGTGAAACCATTACATCCACAGCGCAGGCGCGTTATCGCCACAAAAAGCAGTCGGGTGGTTCGGGCCAATTTGGTGAAGTGATGCTGGCTATTGAGCCCTTACCCCGTGGTGCTGGATTTGAATTTGTCAGCAAAGTGGTGGGCGGCGCCGTGCCTAGCCAATACATTCCGGCGGTAGAAAAAGGGGTAAAAGAGGCGATGAACTGTGGCACCTTGGCGGGTTACCCCATGCAAGATGTGCGCGTGTCGCTGCTCGATGGCAAGCACCATAGTGTCGACTCGAAAGAGATCGCCTTTGTGATGGCCGGTAAAAAAGCCTTTATTGAAGCGGTGCAAGCTGCCAGCCCGGTCATTTTAGAGCCGATAGTTGAGATGAAAGTGCAAGTAGCACAAGAGCATGTCGGCGATATCACAGGTGATATCAGTGCCAATCGCGGTATCATTTGCGGCACGCAAGCACTCGATAACAATAGGGTAGAGGTGGCGGTAGAAGCGCCACTGGCAACGGTGGATGATTATTCCACTCGGCTTAAATCACTCACGGGGGGGGATGGACAGTTTTCGATAAGCTTTAGTCGTTATGATGTGGTGCCAGAGCATATACAGCGGGAACTGGTGGCTAGCGCCAAGCGTGATTAGTTCACCAATGCTCTCATCACGCAGAGGGTCAAACCTTTTTGAGTCACGGTTTTTTACCTTGGGTTATAAAAGACGGTTATAAAAGAGGTCGATTAAAATAAGGCGTTATAAGGTAACGCCTTATCATTTAACAGTAAGGGATCACAGCTCGTTGGCTTCTCTTATACGCTCGTGTTTTTCTTGCTCCTCTTCAAAGGCGGCTTGGATCTCTTCGAGCACCGAATTGACATCGGCGGTATGGGTATCTTCTGCAAATTGACCGGTTAACTTCGTCTCTGGTGTTAATTTGGCTTTTTCATACAGGGCCCACATCTCTTTGGCATATTGAGTCTGTTTTAGCTCGGGGGCAAATTGCGAGTAATAGCCTGTCATGTTGTTGACGTCACGAGCGAGCATGGCTTTGGCATTATTATTGGCCGAAGCATCAACTGCTTGGGGCAGGTCAATGATCACCGGGCCTGTTTCGTCCAGTAACACATTAAACTCGGATAAATCACCATGGACTATGCCAGCGCACAACATGCGGGTGATGTAACTCATCATGGTGTCGTGATCTTTTATCGCCTGCTCGGCACTTAACATCACATCGTTGAGGCGCGGCGCCACATCGCCATTGGCATCAGTGATGAGTTCCATTAATAACACACCATCGAAACAGCCAAAGGGAGTGGGGACTCTAATATCGGCGGCGGCGCATTTATATAGGGCATCGACCTCGGCATTTTGCCAGGCTTGCTCTTGTTGCTCGCGTCCGTAGCTTGAGCCTTTTTCCATTGCACGGCTGCGACGGCTATTTCGACTCTTTCTACCTTCTTGATATTGAGCGGCTTTTTTAAAACTGCGCTGAGTCGCTTCTTTATAGACTTTGGCGCAGCGGATCTCTGTCCCGCAGCGAACGATGTAGACAGTGGCTTCTTTACCGCTCATCAATTGGCTGATGACTTCATCGACGAGACCATCGTCAACGAGTGGTTGTATGCGTTTGGGAGTTTTCATTGCGTCGTTATACCTTACTTCAGCCTCGGATGGTACCTCTACACCAGTAAATAAGCTGATAGTGGTTAAGTTGGGGGATGGTTGTTTAGCGTTTATCAATAATGTCTGAGCTTGTGATATTTCATTGTACTTGGCTCTGATACGGGATGACATAGGGTCTTAACCTGAGAGAGCAAAGCTTCGAGATATCCTTGTATGGTCGATCTCATTGCCCGTTGGTGATGTTGGCAGGTATTAAATGGACTTGCACTGCTGGTTAACAGTAAAACTCGGTATCCATACTATGGGATTAATGTGAGGGCACAATTTTTAGGATCATGATTAAAGTAACATGGTTGATATTACCGTTTTCATTGAGCAGTGGTTTTAATTGCCACGATTTTAATCTAATAGTCACGCAATGTTGTAGCTTAATAATGGTATGACGATACCGTTATCATTTATTTATAGGGTGTCAAGTTGTTAATGATAGTGTTTTCTGTTTTTAATTGATTCTCATTTGTAAGTTAATTTGGAGTGAGTTATTTATCTTTGTTGTTAGGCTTATTTGTTTACCGTCAGATTTCATGTTAGATGCCTGCTATATTTAAGCGCATCTCCTTTTTATGATTTGTTCCACTTTAAAGTCATGATGTGGTTTTTGTTGGGTTTGTTTTGTGAGTTTTATTTTATTGGTGGTTGAACACATTAATTTATTTATTATTTTACATAACCATCTCACAATGTTTGCCATAAGCCATAAGCCATAAGCCATAAGCCATAAGCCATAAGCCATAAGCCATAAGCCATAAGCCATAAGCCATAAGCCATAAGCCATAAGCCATAAGCCATAAGCCATAAGCCATAAGCCATAAGCCATAAGCCATAAGCCATAAGTCATAAGTCATAAGACGTGTAGCACGCATATCTTATTGTATTTAAAGTGTTTGCGTTCTAGGTTGTCCTTGTGTTCTGGCTGTTTTATGAGGTGGTATTGCATTTTAATCGGTTTTTTATATCTTGTTTTTGTTATCTAGCTTACTTTTTGAGAGAGTTTAGACCATGGTCTTATAGACATTTATTTATAAGGGTTTTTATTTTTAATTATTTTTAGCTTTATTTTATGCATTGTCTTTTGTAGGTTGCCTTTATATATATTTCATTGTTTTTAAACTTGGTTGCTCATAGCTATTGTCCTTAATAAACTTTAAGTCGATCACGGTATTGCATTTAACTTGTGATGACCAACCTAAATTAACTTTAAATTAAGGTTGGCTCAGTACGGTGAATTTACTTAATCTTTACATTTGTTGCGATTAAGTCGTTAATTTTATTGTAACGTATTCTAATAATTAGCAGGTGATGATTAAGTATAGCCTTAAATAAAATAATAAATTACCTATGTTTTAAACATAAATGGGAGAGACTATGAGTGAGTCATTTAATAAGTCGATTATTTGTGGCTTAGTAATTGCTGGCCTAGCGATGGGTTGCAGCGATGGCAATGATGGTAAAGATGGTCAAGACGGGGCTAACGGCAGTGATGGTAGTAATGGTGAAAACGGCATCGTCATAGCGACTTCGGCCGAGTCACTAAGCTTAGAATATATCACCTATGGCTTCGATGCTGATGGTGTACGTTCTGCCACATTCAAAGTGGCCAATGAACAGGGCTTACCTGTTGTTGGTGTGCCCTCGGTGCGTTTTTTAAGTTCGCAATTAGCATTGAGCGAGCAAGGTTATACCGAACGACAGGGACTTGGCTATGAGACCTGTACAACTGAGGAGGATAGCTGTTTAACCGACCATAACGACGGTACCTATACCGTGGTGAGTACAACAAAAATAGGCGAACTTGATTTTACCGATAAATCTTATGTGTTTGATGAAACTGCGCCGCAACGCTTTATGGTGCGCGTGCAGGCCTATGGCGGTATTCCAGGTATTGGCAGTGTGCAAGATATTATGCAAGAAGTTGATTTTATGATCGACGGCTCAGCAGTGACCTTGACTCGCGCTATGGTGAGCACAGAAAGCTGTAATGCGTGCCATACCGATATCGCTTATGCACGTTATGACAGCTATTATCGTTCGCCCCATTATGGCAACAATGTTGAAGCGTGTTCAACCTGCCATACCACTGGCGAAAAAGACGGTAAGGGTACCATGGTTGAGCGGGCTCACCGTTGGCACAATGGCCTACCTAATAATTTAGTGGCCAGCTCTTATGATTGTACTAGCTGTCATGTGACCGAAAATAGCGATAGCTTAATGAATGGCGCCGAATGGTTAAGTAGCACAGCTAATGATAAAGCCTGTTTGAGTTGTCACAGTGCTGACACACTTAAGCATGGCAGTGATTTACCATTAAGTTGTGCAAGTTGTCATGACGTGGCTGAAATGCATCTGGTTAAACTAGATGCTAAGAAAACAGCTCGTGACGCATACAGTGTAGATGTTACCCAAGTATCGGTGGCACCAGTGTCATCTATGCGTAATGGTAATACCTACGAAACCGCTGAAATTACTTTCACCATTAAAGTGTTAGACAATGCCGGTAAGCCGTTAGCCGTCGCACCTAAAGACGCGGGATTCTTTGCCGATATGCGCGCGACCGTGGCGTGGGACATGCAAGCCGGTTACCGCACTTTGACAACAGAAACTCAAGCCGATGGTAGTTTAAGTCGTATGGCTAACCATGCGATTAACTACAAGTTTGTTGGCGTCGAGCCTATCAGTAGCGATCCAGCGACAGGTGAATATACCTATGTAATATCTGGGGATTTAGTGGATGATTTGAGCAAAGGTAGTACAGGACTCATCATTCCTAATAGTACCGATAGCCAAACGGGTATTTTAGCCATCGAAACGACGTTGAAAGCCGATGAGAAAACGGGGCAGCCTGATGCTGATGGAGCCTTGACTGAGCGTTTGCGTTCAAGTGCACGTTTCTTTACGTTAACTGGGCTTAGCGACACGTCGCGTCGTCAAGTGGTTGATAATGCGTTATGTGCTTCGTGTCATGGCGACCAAGCTTATGGGTATCATGGTCGTCGTAATGATCTTGAGCAGCAATGTGTCGCTTGTCATAACTTAGGCAATGCCGAGTGGGACAAGTACCATATGGGTGAGCAAGTGGCGCCAAAAGATACGGTGCTAAACCATATTTCGTGGAACACCTTTGTGCACGCTTTACACGCGCAAAACCGTGATGAGCAGAAACTGGAAGTGGGCGCTAAACGTCAATTTAAGTATCCAGCAAGGCTTAATGACTGTGCCCAGTGTCATGTGGATGGCAGCGCTAATCTAAATGAGATTGAAAAGGCTAATGCACTGATCACTCGTCACGACTATGCTGATAATAGCGATTTCTTTGCCACCAGCCCAGCTGCGGCAACGTGTTGGTCTTGTCATGGCCCTTACGGTGGGGATTCATTGAAGGCCCATATGCAAAGTAATGGTGCTACATTTGAAGTTAAAGTCGACAGCAGCAATGCCACGTTTGACGGTGATGTTGTGGTTGATGTTAATTTGCCAAGAGAGTCGTGTTCTGTATGTCACTCAACCAGCAAGTTAGCTGAGTCACATCAGTTTTAGTGCGTAGGGCAAGGTGTTGCTTTACCCTGATGCCGTAACATCATTTCCCTGCAAAGTGATGATGTAAATAAAAGTAAAAGACCCGATATTTTCGGGTCTTTTTTATGCGCTTTATTTGAGCTTATGCGTTTAGTTAGGCGTTATTCAGGGCGACTCAGGCGCTCAATAATGGTTTGGTGCTGCGGGTACTGGGCGAGTAGGGTTTGTTGGCTAAACAGCTCAAAATTATCGAAAGTAAACCCAGGTGAAACCATACAACCGACCAGTGAAAATCCGGGTTGATTCATGGCCGAGCCGAAAATGCAGCCTTTGGGCACCAAAAATTGTGGACGTTCACCCGCGGCGATATCGAGACCTAGCTGGGCCGTGGTTAATTCCCCTTGTTCATCGATCATATAGATAGTTAATGATTGCCCCGCATGGAAATACCACATCTCATCAGAAGTTAAGCGATGAAAATGCGACACCTCACCAGTACGCAATAAAAAGTAGATGCTGCTCCACAGTGAGCGCGTGGTATCGAAATCACTCTGTGAGCGAAAAGAGGAGCGATAGTAACCACCTTCAACATGTTGTTCGAGTTCGAGTTGTTGAATAAAGTCATCGGCTGTTTGCATGTAAAGTACCTATTAAATGTCTAAATTATGTAGAGGGCATAGCGTGTGTTATTAGCATGGGTCATGCATTTGCTTATGAGGTATGCTTGCACAGCGCCATTAAACGCGCTCTTAAAATACTTGTCAAAGCCAATACCGCTTTGATGTTACTTAAGGCGCTATTTTTGTACGGCCGCTAGCCCAAGTTAGTTAATGACATTACCATAGCGAGCTAATAATCGATTAAAGGAGTCATTAATGGCACAGAGTATGAAAATTGAGCGCCTCAATCCCACAACACGTTGGTCTGATGCCACTGTGTATAATGGTATTGGTCATTTTGTTGAAATTGCAGCCGATACCAACGCGGATATCTCAGGTCAGGTGTCACAGATTTTTGCCCAAGCAGAAGCAACATTAGCGCAAATAAACAGCGATCATTCCCGCTTACTGTCGGCGACGATCTATATCACAGATTTTACTTACCTTCCCACTTTTAATGCACTGTGGGATGCCTGGTTACCTGCAGGGTGTGCGCCAAGTCGAGCCTGTATAAAAGCTGAGCTTGCCGATCCTAACTATCTGGTTGAAATTGCTTTTGTCGCTGCAGTGTAACAGGGTTAGCTGGTGTGAAATGGTGTCGATTAACAGCGCTTTGTTTGTCGACATCGTTGATGTTTTTCTTATCAAACAATGGTGTATTGATGGCCTTTTTATCGATACTCAGTTGAAATGACTCTGTCGACGTAGATTAAAAACATTGATCTAAATCAAATGCATCTTTACTATTGCAAAAAATACATACTATTTACATGTTAAGGTGTCGCACTATGTTAGATAAGCATACTATCCAAATTGTCAAAAGCACGATTCCACTATTAGAATCAGCAGGCCCGGCGTTAACCAGCCATTTTTACCAGCGTCTTTTTCAGCATAATCCCGAACTAAAAGATACATTTAACTTAGCCAATCAACATAATGGTGGTCAGCCAGTCGCGCTATTTAATGCGGTTGCGGCTTATGCGAGAAATATCGATAACTTAGCAGTGCTCGGCAGCGCAGTGGAGCGCATCGCACAAAAACATACCGGCTTTTTAATTCAACCAGAGCAGTACCAAGTTGTTGGGCATCATCTGTTAGCCACGCTAAAAGAGTTGGGGGGCGCGGCTGTGACCGATGAAGTACTCGATGCATGGGGCCGTGCTTATGGGGTATTAGCCGATATTTTTATTGGTCGTGAAAGTCAGCTTTATCAAACTCGTGCCGAGCAAGTCGGTGGTTGGAAAGGGACACGGGCTTTTACCATTACCGCCAAGCAGCAAGAGTCTGAGGTGATCACTTCATTTGTTCTCACTCCAAATGATGGCCAAGCGGTTATGGATTTTGTGCCAGGGCAATATTTAAGTGTGCAGGTACAAGATAGCGATTTTGCGCAACAAGAAATTCGCCAGTATTCGTTGTCGGATGCCCCCAATGGCTGTAGTTATCGGATCAGTGTTAAGCGTGAAGTGGGTGGCTTAGTCTCATCTACACTGCATGATTGCTTTAATGTGGGTGATGAACTGGCGGTGATCCCACCCGCGGGAGACTTTGTGCTGGCGGCAGATGATGATACGCCAGTGGTGTTGATTTCAGCGGGTGTGGGACTGACCCCAATGATGAGCATGCTTAATCAGTTGATGGGCTCTGAACATCACAGCGACATCACTTGGCTACATGCCTGTGAATTTGGTGCGTTTCATGGCTTTAAGTCAGATATTCAGCAAAAAGCGGCTAGTTATGAGCCTTTAGCAGCCTATACTTGGTACCGCGAGCCAAGCAGTGATGACCGTATCGGTGAGGATTATCAGTTTACTGGTACTATCGAGTTGGACAAGGTTGCAGGCAGATTACTCCCTCATGCACAGTACTATTTTTGTGGGCCTGTGCCCTTTATGGCTGAGGTAAAGCGACAATTGTTAGCACTTGGCATAGCGCCTAGTCAGTTGCATTACGAGGTCTTTGGCCCGCATCAAAGCGTGTAATTAATCGCTGCTCGATTGGCTAGATAAAAAATAGGCTATAAAAATAAAGGGCCCAGCACGTTGAAAACACGGCGCTGGGCCCGTCAGGTTTAAGGGAGCGTCGCTTTCGTTTACTTAAGAGTGCGCCCGCTTTATTCCGTCACTTATTTTAGCCATCACTCATGTTAGCCCACCACTGAGTATATAAAGTGTTTATACCACCGCTTAATGCAGAGCGTCGAGAACGAGAGCCGATGTAGGCGAGGGGGTCAACGCATTAATCTTTAGGTGTGCTTAATCCTTATTAGCTTTTTGCTGTAAACTCATCGCGATTAATGCCACCGGAGGAGGTTATACTAGGGCATATGTTCTCTCATGGTGTTTGCTATTGTGTCCGCATTTGCGTTATCTCAGCCATTATCGGCGGTGACCCTCTATTTTTGTGATTTGGCTCCTCAAGGGGTAAGCCAAACACAGTTGCAGCAATTGCGCCTTTGGCTACCCGATGACGAGCAAGCCAAGGCCGACCGTTTTTTACAGCCTGATGCGCGTGTGAAAGGCTTACTGGTACGAAGCTATTTACGCGCTATATTATCGCAGTGCGCCCGTGACATGGGAGTTGAAATCGCTCCTGCACAGTGGCAATTTACCTACCTTGATAGAGGCAAGCCTGTGTTGTCCAGGGCTTGTTTCGCCCGTTGTCCGTTATTGTTCAATATCAGCCACAGTGGCGATTATCTGCTGGTGGCTATTGCAAATGCTAACCACTGGCTCTCGCTCGGCGTCGATATTGAGCGCCAACGCGAAAGCACCAATATCTACCCTATTTTGAACCATTATTTCACTCGCGATGAAACCGATAGCCTGCTGGGTTTACCGCAGGCGCAGCAACGAGCGCGTTTTTTCGATCTGTGGGCGCTTAAAGAGTCATATATTAAGGCTAAGGGCTTGGGGCTGGCGTTATCACTTAAATCCTTTAGTTTTGCCTTTGAGCCGCGACAGCATGATGATGCGATGAAGGCTCAATCAACTTGGCTGCCAAGAGGGACTCCACCCGAATATATGCAGATTGTTGCTTACCAGCAGGACTCAGCGACAGACTGTCAGCCTCAAGTCGATAATCAAGCGTGTGCTCGTCATGTTTTACGTGAGGGAATGCAAGCTAAGATTGAGCGCAATATTACCTTGTTGCTTCATGAAGAGCAGGGTAAACGATTGAGCGACAGTTGGCAGCTGGTGTTAGGCCACCTTGATGCTCAATACCGCTTTGCATTGAGCCTTGAGCACGTAGAGGCTCAAGATGCTAAACCTGTGAGCAAAGATAAACTGACGCTACGGGCAATGCAGTTGAATGTGCAGCAATTATTACATTATTGCTAGTTTGGTTATCTTGGGGGAGTCTGTGTGTCAGTGCGATGATATTGGCTATGTGAGTGAACTCTGTCGTCAATGATTGTGCCTGTCTGGGGGCCGAGTGTACTTGAGCGGTGCAATAAAAAAGCCCGTTAGGCGTACGGGCTTTTTATAATATTGATTTTATATGAAGATATTTTTCAATTAAATCATTTTGTTATAAGGTGTCGCTATTAGCTTGTCGCTTTGTTAGCAAACGCCTAAGTGACTATTGGCGCGCGAGGCGATGGCTCTCGGGTGGATTTTCAAAGTCACTGCGGTAAGGGTTAATGTCGAGCCCTCCTCGGCGAGTATAGCGAGCATAAACGGTTAATTTAGTGCAGTGGCATAACTTTTTGAGATCCACAAAAATACGCTCGACGCACTGTTCATGAAACTCGTTGTGTTGACGAAACGAAATCAAATAACGCAGCAGTTTTTCACGATCAATCTTAGGGCCTTGATAGCGAATCATCACAGTGCCCCAGTCCGGTTGTGAGGTGATTAAACAGTTGGACTTGAGCAAGTTTGAGGTCAAGGTTTCTGCGACAATACTTTTGTCATCGGTGCTGTCGATAAGGTAATCGCTGCTAAATTGATAGTCATCGACTTCGATATCTAAATCATCGATGCAGGTACCGGGTAGCTCGACGATTCTTTGGCTGCCAAAGTGCTTTGGCTCGATAACTTTAACCGAGATTTCTCCTTGAGCACATGCGCAAAGATCGTCTGTTAGTGTCTGCTGCACCTGTTCAATGCTATTGAATTTAGTCTGGTTAAAGCTATTGAGATACAGCTTGAACGACTTAGATTCGATTAAATTGGCGCTATTCACATCTAGGCTGAACTCGGCAATGGCAACCATAGGTTTACCTTTGGCATTGAGCCATGAAAGTTCATAACCTGTCCAAATATCGGCCCCATGAAATGGCAATTGATCGCTTAAATCAATGGCATCACGATTAAGTTTGCGCGGCACGCCCTGTAATAAGCTGGCATCGTACTGTGCTTGATAGCCCGTCGATTTGCCTAAGGTTAATTCTGCAAGGGCGGGAGCATCACTATATGGGTCATGAACTGGTGTCATCGAGTGGATTTCCATGTCAAAATAGCCATACATTATACTCACATTTTGGACTGCTGCTAAGTGTCTTCTTTACCTGCTTTAGATAATTTTTTTGAAATTTACCACCAAAGTTATATTGAAAAGCTAGCTGAACCGCCTAGATATTACCCACAAGGGGAGGATTCTGAGTGTATTTTAAGCGAAGATAAAGCCGATGTGTTGAAGCGTCCAGAGGTTGCTGTGCGCTGGCAGGCTGTTGAGCGGCAATCACCCGCAGGCTTCAATAATATTGAACATGCCTTAGAGCTGGGACTGCATCACAGCATCAATGCCTTTTATGGGGCTTACTATGCGGCGCCGTTAATGTTTGACTCCGCCTGGGGGCAGGGTGAGCTACTGCAGGTGTGGAATCATCAAGATTTTGAATATTTACAGCAAAACTTGATTGGCCATTTGATGATGAAGCAAAAACTTAAGCAGAGCCCAACTTGGTTTATTGGCGTGCTTAATGAAGGCGATCAGATGTTGGTGGTCGATAATAATGATGGCAGTGTCTGGCTAGAGATCCCTGGACAGGTGCCACATCAACAGTTAGCCGAGAGTTTAAATGAATTTATCGACGCGTTATCTCCCAGAGTATGCCCGCCGGTTAAGCATGTCGAAGAGTCTCTGCCCGAGCTTGAGCATCCCGGTATATGGCAGCGGATTAAAACCATGTGGGCTAACCTCAGAGGTAAAAGCTAAAGGTTTACGTTGCTGGCTAACAGTACAACTAAGTCAATCTGGCTCATCAATGTATGCCCCGTTGATGAGCCTGTTGGAGGGAGTTCACTCAATCTATTTTTTAATAGTTAAAGGTGATCCCATGAGATGTTAGAGACAATGCGGCAGTCATCACACCGAAAGTGGAACATATCTAGTAAGGGCTCATCGAGTAACCAGTCTTGATTGCCACAGCGCGGGCATGGCCGTTGTTGCTCAGACGCTAAACTTTCGCCCCCAACGCGATATAAGTAATAGTAGGTTGGGATGTGTGTTAGGTACTCGACGCGGCCGCGCAGATCCCAACCTCGTCTAAACAGGTCGCTGCCACTCGAGGTTAACTCTTCAAGTGCTGCAAATTCGGCTTTGGTGGCCGCAGCCATCTGCAGTTCATCACAGGCTTGCCATTCGGTTTGCCATTTAATGATCCGCTTATGATCGCCATTAAAGGTGGCTGGGATCTGGTATAGCGGAATAGGTTGCAGGGTATCACCGTTGCGAAGTGGGGAGCACATATGCACGTAACTGGTGTAAATTAGCTGCCAACTCGGTGTCTCTGTACTGGTCACTTCTGAATTGATATCTTGGCCGATATATTTTTCGCGAGGGTGCAACAGTTTTGCTTCGGTCAGCTTGCCTAGGGCGTGCTCGACCCATGGGCTGTTATAGCGTTTTGCTAGGCTGCTTTTTTCTGGCATCAGCAGACGTACGCGAAACTCCCCGTCATTAAATGCCACGGCAAATTCGCGCCCAAGGACTTGGCCGTTAGCACGGTAAGCTTCGAGAAGCCCATTGATAGCCTGTTCTGCCGCGGTGATGGTGGTGTTATCGAAGCATTCAAATCTTAATTCCACGACGTGCATTAATGGTGATCTCGCTGTGTTAATTTGGCTTCGAGGGCGGAGATCCTATTGATTAACTCCTGTTGCTGTTGTGTTAAGGCATGTACTTGTTGCTGCAATTGGGCTAAGGCGGTCTCGGCACTGGTGGACTGCTCTAGCACGACGGGCAGGCGATAGCTTGCATCAAGCGCCGCCACTTCTTCCTTAGATAACGCCTTAAAGCGCTGTATGCCTTGTATGAGCACCGGCATAGGCAGTGAATTTCCCAGCTTAGATTTTATCAGTGCTAGGCTTGGAGTCTTGCCAGAATCGACAATCGTTTTCGCCACTGCAAGGACTTGTTCGATCGGAGTCATGATGAGTGAAATTCCTTACTTTTTAGCAATTTTTGTATTCATCTAAATAGTCGAATAAATAAAAGTCATTACTATTCAAATGGATAGCTCTATGGCATGTACTTTGCTGTAAACAATGCTGATTATAATAGATAAACAGGGAGTTAAAGTGAAAACAAAATTACTGAGTTTGATTATTTTGACAGCATCAACCATTGGAATGTCAGGTTGTGTGATCAATATTGGTGACGAAGACGCCAGCTGGGATAAGGGTCAGAGTTGGCAAGTCACACAAGCTAAAAATAGGGCTAATTTGTCGAAGTTAACCATTGGGATGGATAGAGAGCAGGTGATCACTCTCATGGGCACGGCTGATTTCAGTGAGGCGTATATTAAACAAGATCGAGAGGTTACCGTACTTTATTATCGTACCCAGCGCACCAAAGAAGATGGCACCACGACTAAAGAAGAATGTACGCCGATTGTATTAGCCAATAACCAAGTGATTGGTTGGGGTAATGCGGCCTATGATAACCTCTAAGCTAAGCGTGGCTGCTCAGTTAAAGGATTAATTATCTTGAGCTCGCTATGTTATATGGTGCAATGATAAAGGCCATGACGGCGATTAGAGACTTGGCTCGTTAATGCGATATCGAGCCAAGCTTTTTCTCCTCTTTAATCTGCAAGTTTATGCTCTTAACTGGGCGTCTAATTGATCGATCACCTCTGTCCACTGCGCATCTTCTTCGAGAGATTCTTTAATAAAATGGCGTTGAGATTGAGTCCAAAAGTCGGCGTTTGCAATATGGGTATTGTCTGTCATTTTGTGTTGCGCAATAAAGTCTGCTATCGCCTGATCGCTATTAGGTAACCCTAACTGTGCAAATAAACTATTGAGATTGGGTGTGGTGATATCCATTTTTTGCCCCTTGTAAACAAAATAAGTCACTGCTATTGAGTATGGATCAAAATGATTAAGTTACTAACATAGGACAAGTAGTCAACGCTTTGTGTAGAGAAAGGTCTAATTAATCACTATAGGAAAATCACTATGAAGCCATTAAATATTAGGGTTTGCGTGAATTAACAATTTTGTTACATTAAGTGTATTGATCGCAAATGTGGACATTCAGTCATGAACAATAAAGCTTCTGAGCCGGCCCATAATGACTATAAGGCTGTATATTTAACCGCTGAAGATCTGCGTATAGCGGCCTCTATTTTGTACAACGCCTACCATGATGACGCTTTCTTTATTGCGGCGCTACACCAAGGTAATAAAGCCCAATATGAACAAAAATTACGCGGAGCAATTCGTGAAGAACTTCATAGTTTATGGCAAGAAGAGCAAGCTTTAATTGGTCTGTTTGATGACCAAAGGTTGATTGGATTAGCTTGTATTGTAACCCAGCAAGTTCCGTTGGGAGAGGCACGTTATTGGCATTGGCGATTAAAAATGTTGATCAGTACTGGTTGGCATTCGACCCAAGCATTAATGAACAAAGAAGCCTCAATATTAGAACTGCTACCTAGTACTCATTGTGGTATTTTGCAATTTATTGCATTGACGCCAATAGAGCAAAATAAAGGCTTAGGAGCCCGCCTAATACAGGCTGTGGTGAGTTGGTGTGATGAACAACCAGAGCTTGATGGTATTGGCGTATTTGTGACTGAAGATAAGCATGCTCATCTATTTGCCAAACTCGGATTTGCAGCCATAGAGAGTCTGATCATTGATGATGTAGAGGGCGAGTTATTATTTTATCGCAGCGCAGAAAGTGAATAAACCTATGCGCCGTTTTAGCGATTTTTACTCGTTTTATGTATCACAACATCAGCATCCTATGTGTCGTGCACTGCACTATGTTGGCAGTAGTTTGGTATTACTATTCATTGCCTTAGCAATCTCATTGGGTAACGTTTGCTTGTTATTACTGCTCCCTATTGTGGGCTATGCTCCAGCTTGGCTAGGGCACTATGTTTTTGAGCATAATCGTCCCGCCACGTTTACTCACCCAATATACAGTTTTTTGGCTGATTAGCTGATGTTTACGCAGTCGGTAATAGGGTTATTCAGGTTTAAGCCAAATCAGCGGGAGTAGTGGCTTTAGCTGTTGCTATGAGTGAAACATCTTGTTCAATTCATTTGGCGGTTAATTGCGGATAGCACCTGATCTCTCATGCATATGTAAGAGATCTCTCACAATGATGTGCGTTATTCACTTTTAAATTGAGTGTTTCATTACTGGGATTTAGTTTGTTTCATTATAAAACAATACCTTACTGTTTTAGTTTGTGGGTAGGATTTAGCCTAGGAATTATGATTGTTTTGCTCATAGTCCATTCTTCGACAGTTATGATTATACTTTTATCACTTTATGGATTTTACTTAAGTCATACTTTAAGACACTTCAGGATGAAGTACTTGGAATAAAGTATTGGAAAGAGTCAGGATTGACTCTAGTGACATTGGATGTTGCCACAAGGAATAACGACTTAAGTTTTTGGTACAAGGATTGTCTTGCAGGACGCACAAATATTCAAGGGAATGGGTGTCTCAGTTAATGGAATAACTGACCTAAGGAGAGACAATTAGGACGTTAAAGGACAGGTTTGGAGTCAGCAGGACGCTGTAGCATTAAGGATGAAGCAGGGAGCATTTTTGATAGCAGGAAGGCTAACAAAAGTATATTAGGCGCACTCTTTAGTGCGCCTTTTTCTTTTTAGGTAAAATAGCATAACCAGTTGAGCTTACGATTGAACTATAGTCATGGTTAGCTGTTTCACTGCGTGGTTAACAAGCATTTATTATCCTCTTTTTACCACTGCCTGTATCTACTCATTACCTTGTAAGTTATCTCTCACAAACACGTAGGATAAAAGGTGTTTGTTAATGTAGTAAAGTCTGCGCTAGATCACTTTTATCCTTTTTAAACAATATTTTGCTTGGCTTGCAACCTGTTCGGAGCATAGTAAATCTCCAGACGGAATTATTCATATCCCATTAAATGATCGTCGATGTTTTACAATTAACCGTGTTCAGGGATGAAGGCTAATGGACAATGAGTCAGGATGATTCAGTGCTATCAGGATCGATAGTACACAGGACTGGCAAGGATGTAGCGCTCAGGATGAGTGCCAGCAGACTAAGGAAAGCCGAATACTCATGGATGAACACGTTCTGTCTAGGATGGCAGTAAACACGGAATGTATTGCAAGGAAGCACAAGGACGACACAGGACATGCTTAAGGAGTAAGCAAACTTGGTAAAAGGATGACCAAGTAAAGGGACAGTACGTCAAGTACACGGACGAAAGGGATACAAGGAAGAGGCAAGGAGCAATTCGAACCCATGGATGGTGCAGGGAGCACAGGCATAGCAGGATAGCTTAGCGAAAGACAGAAGGCGCGACTCTTTATTGAGCCGCGCTTTTTCTTTGAGGAATTGTCACATATCGCTTAAATTGAGTTTAGCTTTGTTTTAATTTTCTTTTGGCGTTGTTTTACAGGCATAGTGTTATTTACAGCCATTGGGTTTACAGCCACCACGACTGCCGCAACCGCCGCCAATAGAGCCACTGGCTTGTGGCGCATCTAGCCACTCGGGTTCTGGGAATATTGGCCACTGAATTTTTTGTATCTTTTTGCCATGCATCCAGATAGTTGCTTGATATTGATTGAGGCCGTCAGTACTAAAGTCCAATAGGAATTTAGCTTTCCATGTAAGGCCACTGTTGCCGCCGATGCTGGGACGGGCCGATTCCATGGCGATAGCCAAAAACTGTACCCGCTGTTTTTTACATTCGCTACTGGCAAACAAACGGCTTAATTCTGCCATCTGCCTTAATTGCCAGAAAAAAGCCGCAATGATCACGAGCGCCGCAATCAATAAAAAGTCTGTCATCATGCTTTCGTTACCTTAAATAATCCGCCTATAGCGGCAGACAATGTAGTGCTGCGATTGGGGTTACGTAGCTCCATTAAGAGCTCGGTTCTAATCGCTGGAATGGCTACGATATCAGCAAATATTTGGTTAAAGAAGTGTTGATCTTGTTTTGCAAGGGCTTCGAGATAAAGAGTGCGGGTCTGATCGTCTTTTAGCGCCATCCAATTACGCGCTGCAATAGTAATTAATGTCTCTTTATCTAAACAATCGTGCTGGGCAAAGTAATGAATAGCTTTTTGAGAATACTTCGCTTGGGATGCTAGGGCGCGCATAAAGTAAAGTTTATGTTCAGCTTCCACGCTATAGAGTTTCTCCAATAAGCGTTCAGCAAATTCGGCAGAAATGGTTAAATGCTCTAATTGCTGACATAGGGCGATTTGTACCTCAATGGCACCGTGCTCCAAAGCGTTTTCAATCTGAGCTTGATGATCGAGTTCATCGGAGCGAACACATATATCGGCAATCCCTTGCAGGCCAACATCTTGCCAGCGACGGCTATCCACCTGACCGGAGAGATATTGATAGGCGAATTCATACTGCGCAGAAGCTACTTGGCCGAGCTGCTTTCTAACCAAGGCATTAAACAGTGCCAGCTTTTCGGCGCTTGGCTTAAAGGCGAAAGGGTGATTAGCCAGTCTATCTTGTTGTTCTTCAGATATGGGTTGGGTGGGGTCGCTGCCCAGCGCCTCAAGTACCATACGAATAAATTGGGTTCTCGGGGCTGGAGAGAGTAAGCCTCGCTCATCTAAAGGGAGCCTTAAAAACCAGATGTAATACTGTTTTGAAGCGTCCCAAAATACCAACGCAAACTGAGCATGGCCTTGAATAGGTGAAGGGTAAGGCGCTTCTAGTTGCTCTATTTGGGCAAATGTTAACTTATCGATATGTTGTACCCTGCGGCCTAGATCATAGACTTCGAATTGCGAGTTGGCCGTGGTTAAAAATTGGGTAAGAGTGGTGATTTCAGTCATGAGTTAGAATGCCGTTACATGTGGGGACTAGATTTCAATGGCCGTCATTATAGGGAGAACTCTACCGAGATGGTATAATTTGGCGCAAAATAGCCAAGATATCCGTCACTAGAGACAAGTTTCATAGTCAATGATGGTAGGAAATTACGATGTTGTACCAGTTTACCCAAAAGCAATTAGCCCTCATTGCCCAGGAGCTAAAATCACAGGCGTTATGGGCTGATGAGCCACCGTCAACGCAGGCCATGGCCGATCCTACGCCGTTTGCCTGTGAGTCGATGCCGTTTGAGCATTGGCTACAATTTATTTTTATTCCTAAGATGAGTGTGCTTGTGGCCCAGCGTGCTCCCTTGCCAACTAACATAGCGTTAGCACCGATGGCCGAATATGTATGGCAACACCGCATCGAGCTGAAAATGTTAATTAATCTTATTAATCAATTGGATGAGTTTTTAAGTGAACCAAGATAACCCAATAGCCGATCCGCAAGCTATGCCCTGTGATGAAGCCTGTAGTACCGCTGAGTCAGCCCCAGAGATTGTTATTCTCTATGAAGATGAAGATCTGGTCGTGATCCATAAACCAGCCGGTTTATTAGTGCATCGCAGTTACCTTGCTCGCCGAGAGCGTTTTTTTGCCATGCAGATGACGCGTGACAAAGTCGGTTGCCATGTGTTTCCTGTGCACCGCTTAGATAGGCCAACATCGGGTGTACTCTTGTTTGCTAAAAGCAGTGAAATGGCCAATATGTTATGTCAGCAATTTGCTTCAAAAGCGGTTGAAAAGCATTATTTAGCCATAGTGCGCGGAAATATGTTGCAAGGTGATACCTTGGATTATCCACTTAAACAGGAGTTTGATGAGTTGGGAGATAAGGATGTGGACCCTAATAAGGCAGCTCAAGAAGCGCAAACCACATACCAGCCACTGCTTAATTGTGAAATTCCCTTTGCTTCAGGACGTTACCCTACCAGTCGCTATGCATTGGTGCAGTTAACGCCTCATACTGGGCGTAAGCACCAACTTCGCAGACACATGGCGCATCTGCGTCATCCTATTGTGGGTGATACGACTCATGGTGATGGTAAGCAGAATCGCTTTTTTAGGGAGCACTTTGGCATCAATCGGTTATGGCTTATCGCTAAAAGATTAAGCTTCATCCACCCAAGAACGGGTGAGCCTATGAGTGTCGAAACTGAGTTAGAACCAGAGTGGTTGACCTTGTTTGACGCTTTTGGTTGGAATGATGAGTTGTTGTCTGATGAGCCAAACTTACTCATCGCTCGCTGATTCATTTTGGTGTAACACCGCTAATGTATCCCAGTCAAACTCAATAAATAGTCAGCAAATACGCGATTGATATTGATGAGTAAAATGCGCTTGTATAAGGTGTTAATTGGAGTAATGGGCTGTTTATATTATAAAATTGACAATAAAACTCCAGTACATTTTTATCACCAAAAGGCCTGAGAACTAATGTAATTGGTATTACGCAAATGCTCCTCTGCATCACCATGTAACGCCTTACGCCACCTTGAGTAACAACAATTGCTGGTTCATAAGGCGTATTTCAATCGTATTGTCACTCAAACGTCAGCTGGCCCACAGACGTTTGAGTGACTCAATTGAGCAAGTAAGGTTTATCTTTACCATTAGAGTATGACTGGCGCTAAGTTGACTATTTACTCTCTTGTTTATCTTTGGCAGTTTGGCAGATTAATAACTGCTTTTCATTGCTAATATCCAGTACACAGGAATGAGGTGAAGCGAGGGAGTGGATGGTTCTGAAATAACACATGCGTCTAATATGGGCGCTTCGTTGAACATGCTTTAGATGTTTTTTTCGGCTCGAGTGACGCATCTAATTGATCCTTGAAACTCAATAACCTAGTGTAGCCATCAAGCTTTCAATAAAGTATGTTTGAATTATATGTAAATTTTGTCCCGAGGGCTAAAGAAAAAATGAAAAATATTAATCTAGTTTTTGGCACTGTATATGGCAACGCCCAGTTTGTGGCCGAAACCTTACAAGCACAACTAGTCGATGCTCATTGGCCTGTGGCGCTCATGTCCCCCGAAACTTTAGCAGGCTTTGTGCCACCAGAAGATGAGTTATTACTCATCGTTACATCGACTACAGGGCAGGGGGATATTCCTGATGAGCTTAATGTTTGGTTTGAGACACTCAGAGAGGTTGCGCCTTATCTACCTAAGTTAGCTTACGGGGTCATAGCCTTGGGTGACTCAAGTTATGAGACTTTCTGCCATGCAGGAATTAAGTTTGATGAGTTATTAACTGAATTAGGTGCTACTAGGGTCGGTGAGCTACTTAAGCTTGATGCTTGTGAAACCATGGAACCAGAGGTTGAAGCCAAAGTCTGGTTGAATCAATGGTTGCTACTTACCTCACCGTGTAACGTCGATTGAAACAACTTCGCCATCAGTGGTTTAAATTAGCCCAGCAACTGAGCCAATCATTATTACTCCCAATTGCTATTTTACCAGCAGCGGGGTTGATGGTTGGCTTGGCCATTAACCCCATTCCATTTATTTCGCCTAATAGTGCCATAGTAATGTTAGCCATAGGTGAGTTGATTTTCGCTATGATGCCGATGTTGTTTGCGGTGACTATAGCGATAGGTTTTTGTCGTGATCAAGGGATTGCCGCCTTTACAGCGGTGTTTGGCTATGGGGTGTTTTTTGCCAGTTTGTCGGCGTGGATCGATATATATCAACTTGAGGGACAGACCATTTTAGGGTCGCAAACGTTCGATACAGGTATTGCTGGTGGCATTGTTGTTGGCGCATTAACCTGTATTGCGGTTAGGTTCAGCGACCGATTGCGACTGCCGGCGGTGCTCTCTTTTTTTGAAGGTCACCGTAGCGCCCCATTGTTAATGTTACCTATTGCAATGGGCTTGGCCTATGGCGCCCTTTTACTATGGCCGCCGCTATCTTACTGGATTGAGGGCGTCTCAGATTGGGCCGTGTATCAAGATCCCATATTGGCCTTTGCTATTTACGGCAGTGTTGAGCGGTTATTAATTCCGTTTGGATTGCACCATATTTGGAATGTGCCGTTTTATCTTGAAATGGGGCAATATGTGACACAAAGCGAGGTGGTTCGGGGCGAGGTGGCACGCTATTTAGCGGGCGACGCTGAAGCGGGGCATCTGGCTGGTGGCTATCTGATTAAAATGTGGGGATTACCCGCTGCGGCGCTGGCTATTTGGCGCTGCGCGGATAAGAGTGAGCGTAATCGCGTTGCAGGGATCATGCTCTCAGCTGCGGGGGCTAGCTGGTTAACGGGGGTGACCGAAGCAGTCGAATTTGCCTTTATGCTTGTCGCGCCGTTATTGTTTTTATTACATGCTTTGATGACCGGACTTGCCTATGCGGTGGCCATAGCTTTAGATATTCACCACAGTGTGGTGTTTTCCCATGGACTGGTGGATTTTACCTTACTGTTTGGATTGTCACGTAATACACATTGGTTTTGGGTATTAGGCCCGCTGACGGCAGTGATCTATTATCTGGTGTTTCGTATTTCCATTATGACCTTTAATTTAAAAACCCCTGGGCGAGTCGACGGGCAGGCGGCGCAGCGTCTTGGGATTATTGCCATAATCTCGGCATTAGGCGGTAAAGATAATATTAGTGAATTGAGTGCTTGTTTAACTCGACTGCGGATCGGTGTTAAGCAAGCTGCACTTGTTGATAAACAACGCCTATCACAACTAGGTGCTAAAGGGGTGGTGATGGTAGGAAGTGGCGTACAACTGGTTTACGGTACTAAAGCGGAGAGTATTCGCCGCCTGTTACAGCAGTATTTAAATCGGCGAAAACCGTCATCATAACGACTAAATTACCGGGCTTGTGAGTAAAAAAATGTCATTATCGGCTTAGCTCTAGGTTAATGGAGAAAAATGATGCAACGAAAAGTATTGATCACCGACTGCGCCGATGCGCCTGGCTTAATTACTAAAATAACTGGGGTCTGTTATGCCCACGGCTTGAATATCGTTAAGAACAGTGAGTTTGTTGATAATGCTCAGGGACGATTTTTTATGCGCACCGAGGTTGAAGGCTGCGAGGATGAGCCGGGATTGCTGGCTGATGTCGGTAAGGTGTTACCCGTTCAGCGTCATTTAAAATTGGTAACCAAAAGCACCAAACGGATTGTCGTGATGGTAACCAAAGAGGCTCATTGCCTTGGCGACTTGCTTATGAAAGCGTATTACGGTGCTTTGGATGTTGAAATTTCAGCTATTATTGGTAATTACGACATACTTAAGCCGTTAGCTGAAAAATTTAGTATCCCTTTTTATCATGTTTCTCATGAAGGAGTGACCCGTCAAGAACATGAGCAAACCATGTTGGATATTATCGCCCAATATCAACCCGATTACTTGGTCTTAGCCAAATATATGCGGGTGTTAACACCTGAGTTTGTTGAGCAACACCCTAATCGCATCATCAATATTCACCACTCCTTTTTACCCGCTTTTGTGGGAGCTTCGCCCTATCGACAAGCGTGGGAACGAGGGGTGAAAATCATTGGTGCTACGGCGCATTTTGTCAATAACTGTTTAGATGAAGGGCCGATTATTAAGCAAGATGTGATCCCTGTTGATCATAGTTTTAGCGCCGATGATCTGGCTCAATGTGGTCGTGATGTAGAGAAAAGTGTGTTGAGTAAAGCGTTGCAATTAGTGCTGCAAGAAAGCGTGATTGTTTATGGCAATAAGACGGTCGTGTTCTGATAGTATGGCTCTCGCTCCGCTGCAATTGAATGACATCAACAGTAATGATGTTATCAATATCATTTGGATCACTTGTTGACCCGTCGCTAGGCGACGGGGTCAATTAAGAGCCAGATCAACTCCTTAACTTCGAATCGCTAACCTATTGGCTATGTAGCTTCAGCTTTCGTCATTGGTTTGTTGATTACGGCTAATCTCTCTTGGTTAACGTTCCATGGCTCATGATGAGCCGTTAATAGTTAACGGCAAGCATCTGTACATCTTCATAATGCATGGCAATATCTGTAATGGTCACATTCCCTTTGGTGTAGCGTAATATCTGCTGTGCGGTCCGCTCGGCACCTTTGGACTGCGCGAATTGGTAAAAGCTCTGCTGATTACAGACGAGCCTTGGGAAAATACGCTGTTTATTAATGCGGTATTCCTGCATGGTGCCATTGAACTTAACTACATTATTGCTGGCGCCTGCTTTGCATACGGCAATTAAGGCGTTCTCCATCTGCACTGTCATGGCGGCCTGAGTTGAGAAAGCCAGCGGCGCTATGGCAATGATAGCGATTGAGAGTAACTTTTTCATGTTGAACTCCTAACATCTTTTATGGCGGTTAAAGTTGAGTTAAGTCGTTTTTAGCGGCAAAAGCTGTGAGTAAATTGTCTGAAAATGTATCTGAATGTGAGGCATGTATCGAATGGTATCTGCAGGTAAACAAATGTGTCTTTGTGGGGGCAAATCGGTCAGAGACCCAAAGATTAAGGGGGAGTAGAATAGGGCGACGCGTATAAGGCTATGCCTGTGTTTAGGGCATAAAAACGCCAGCTGATAGCGCAGCTGGCGTTAACGTTCGGTGCAATGTGGATTAATCAACGATACGCAGTAGTTCGTTAATGCCCACTTTACCACGGGTTTTTGCATCGACTTTCTTGACTATGATTGCCGCATACAGGCTGTAAGTGCCACATTTTGACGGTAAGTTCCCCGACACAACGACAGAGCCCGCAGGAACACGGCCATAATGCACCTCGCCAGTTTCACGGTCAAAAATACGCGTGCTTTGGCCAATGTAGACACCCATAGAGATAACCGAGCCTTCTTCAACTATCACACCTTCAACAATTTCAGAGCGCGCGCCGATAAAACAGTTATCTTCGATAATGGTTGGGCCAGCCTGCAGAGGCTCAAGCACACCGCCAATGCCAACGCCGCCAGACAGGTGCACGTTTTTACCAATTTGTGCACATGAGCCCACAGTAGCCCAGGTGTCGACCATAGTGCCTTCGTCGACGTAAGCGCCCAAGTTGACATATGATGGCATCAATACAGTATTTTTACCGATATAAGAGCCTTTACGCACGGCAGCAGGAGGCACCACTCGAATGGCTTCGGCTTTAAAACGTGCTTCGTCATAGTCGGCAAATTTCATTGGCACTTTGTCAAAATATTTAGTCTCTGCACCGTCGATGACTTGGTTGTCGAAAATACGGAAAGAGAGTAAAACGGCTTTCTTCAACCATTGGTGCACATGCCACTGACCATCAATTTTTTCGGCGACGCGCGCCTCGCCTTTATCTAGCATACTGATGACTTTTTCTACGTCGGCCCGCACGCTGGCATCGACCGTGGTAGGGGTAATTTCTGCGCGAGCTTCAAAAGCTGCTTCAATACGTTGGCGTAAAGCCTCCATTAACGTCTCCCGATTATCATTAAAGATGATTGCTGAATAAAAAGTAGTTAGGGCCTGTTGATCTTTGCTGGTTGAATGTTGTTCGAGACAAAAACGTGTTAATCGAGGCGAGTGGATTGCAGCCTAGTCATCTAAGCAAAATTCACTTAACAAAGAGTAAAACGTTTTTAGCCGAACCCTTCGGGCAGCGTTTGTTGGGTATTTTTACTGCGTTCTCAGCTTTTTATGTGGAATAACTACACTACAAAGCTTCTGTCTTGTATAAATACCCTGCAATCCGCAGCAAAAACAACCTTGAAAGATTAACAGGCCCTAGTTATTTGGCTCGGCGAGCGCTTCGATTAACGCGGCGCTGAGCTCCTCTTGTTGAACTGGGTCTAACTGTTTGCCATCGGCTGTTTGTAACATAAAAAAGTCTTCTGCACGTTCACCTATCGTGGTGATCTTGGCCGCCAGCAGTGTGACTTGGCAACGGTAAAAAATATCACCAACTTTAGCCAATAAGCCGGGACTGTCTAATGCAATAAGCTCCATCATGGTGGTGCCTTGCTTGCGCGCAGGTAAAAAACTCACCTGAGTCGGTACCCTAAAGGGCTTCATCTTGCGCGGCAGTTTTTTAAACTTGGGCAGTTTGGCGGTATCGCTGCTTAAGGCTCTGACCAAGGCTTTTCTTAAACTCTGAATCCGAGATAACTGCGAAACTGGGCTGCCATCTTGCTCTAAAATGACAAAAGAATCCAGTGCATATCCGTCTTTTGAGTTCATGATATTAGCATCATGCACATTGATGTTTTTATTGTCGAGTACCGCCATGACGGTGGCAAATAATCTCGGTTTGTCTGGGGTATAGACAAATAATTCTGTACCACCACGGGTGGTGTGTTTAGAGATGAGCACCAAGGCTTCATCATGTTTATGTTTAAGGATAGCCTCGGCATGCCAAGCCACTTGATTGGGCTGATGACGTAAAAAGTAATCGGCTTTAAAGCGTAACCATAATTGGTCGAGGCTTTTTTCTTTAATGCCACGTCTGAGCAGCTCTTTTTTCGCTTTGGCTTGGTGCTCGCGAACCCGAGCTCGAATATCAACCGGCTTCTCTTTACCGCGTGCCAGCACCCGCTGCGTTGAAAAGTAAAGGTCGCGCAGTAATGAGCCTTTCCAGCTGTTCCAGGTTTTTTCGTTAGTGGCACAAATATCCGCCACCGTCAGGCAATAGAGATAGCTTAAATGCACAGCATCACGCACTTTATCGGCAAATTCAGCGACCACATCAGGGTCGGAAATGTCTCGGCGCTGGGCCGTTACCGACATGATAAGGTGGTTCTCTACCAGCCAGCTAACCAGTCTGCCATCATGTTTATTTAAGCCGTGTAGATCGCAAAATGCTTGAGCATCGACAGCGCCTAACTTGCTGTGATCGCCGCCGCGGCCTTTACCAATATCGTGAAAAATAGCTGCTAATACCAGTAAGCCTTTTTTAGGCAGCTGATTAATCAGCACAGAGCCGAGTGGAAATTCCTCTTTTTGCTCGGGTTGAGAAAACCGCTCGATATTTAAGATTAATCTATGGGTATGCTCATCGACCGTATAAGCATGGAACAGGTCAAACTGCATTTGCCCTTCGATACTGCGCCAAGCAGGCAAATAGGCGGACATGATCCCGTGGCTGTGCATCAAGGAGAGGGCCGCTATACCGCGTGGATGACGTAAAATTTCAAGAAATATCGCGCGGCACGCCTCATGATGCATTAACGGTTGTGTTTGTGCTCGCCGTGCCCGGCGAAGCCGGCGTAAGGTCGGCGCATAAATCGCCTTAATATTAGAGTTACGCGCGACTTGTAAAAAGAGCCCCATGATCTCGGCGGGATCGTCAAATACATTAGGCTTAAGGCACTCGATAAAACTACTGCGGCGTTGGTAGTTTTCATCGATAGGGAAGATCTCAAGCGCCTTGGTGTGACCTAAGGTTGCCCGTTTAAACAGTTGCAATAGCATTTGGTTGAGCTCCATCACACGGCGCACCGTGCGATAGTAGCGTTTCATCATCTGTTCTACCGCAAGCTGGGTTTCATCTTTATAGCCAAGCAGTGTGGCGACTTGACGCTGAAGATCAAACAATAAGCGGTTTTCGTCTCGGCCCGAGATAAGGTGCAGTGCAAATCTCAACTGCCACAGGTATTCTTGGCATTCGAGAAGCTCATCTAACTCCTCTTTTTCTAAAAAGCCGTGGGCGACTAAGTCTTCGGTGCAGCTGGCATTAAAGTAACGCATTGCTACCCAGGTAATCGTTTGAATGTCGCGTAAACCGCCGGGGCATGACTTAATGTTGGGTTCGAGATCGAAGGCGCTGGCCTTAGCATGTCTGAGCATCTGTTCATCGCGCTTAGCGACAAAAAAGTCGCTGGGGGGCCAGAAGTTGGCTTCTCTTACGCGGTTATATAATTCATCAAATAAGTATTGTGGACCACATAACTGCCGTGCTTCGAGCAAGTTGGTAGCAATGGTAATATCAGTACGCCCTTGATTAATGGTGTCATCGACGCTGCGTACGCTGTGGCCGACTTCTAAGCCAGCGTCCCATAAAAAGGCGATATATTGTCCCAATTGGTGTTCACCTGCTTGAGATAATTTACCGTCAATTAAAAACAGCAGATCTACGTCTGAATGGGGGTGCAGTTCACCGCGGCCATAACCGCCCACCGCGATCAGGGCCACAGGGTGTTGGTCGAGTCGATGGCATTGCCATTGTTTGCACAATAATGCATCGACGGCGCGGCAGCGTTGCTTGACCAACAAGGTGACTGACTCGCCGGCGTTAAATCGCTCTAATAGTTGCTCGTTTTGCAGTTTTAAGGCAGATTTGGCGTTCAGTGCGTTATTCATTGGCATCCTTGGGGAAAAGGCAGTGACTGTTGCCAGCCCACTGCCCGATATTATCGCAATTCCTTCTCCACTTTACGCAATTCTTAAACGAAAAGTACAGTAATTAGTGATTGATTATGCGCGGAAAGTCTTCCTCAGTGCGCAGTGTTAGTACCTCGACACCTTTGTCAGTCACTAATAGGGTATGTTCCCATTGGGCCGAGTTTTTGCCATCAGAGGTGGTTACAGTCCAGTTGTCGTCTTTATCTAACACGCTAGTGTGACGACCCGCATTGATCATCGGCTCGATGGTAAAACACATGCCCGGACGCAGTACGGTCTTGTCATTGTTTTTGTAATGCATGACTTGAGGTTCTTCGTGAAAACCTGCGCCGATACCATGGCCGCAATAATCGGTCACGATACTGTATTTTTCGAGACCCGTTTTCTTACCCTTAATGTATTTCTCAATGATGGTACCAATTTCACCTAGCTTCATACCTGGACGCACCTTTTTAATGGCTTCATACAGGCTTTCTTGGGCAACACGGCACAGACGTTTATCTTTGGCGCTGACATCACCAATCAGAAACATTTTTGAGGTGTCACCATGGTAGCCATCTTTAATCACGGTAATGTCGATATTGAGGATATCGCCATCTTTTAAGGCTCTGTCACTGGGAATACCGTGACAAATCACCTCATTAATAGAGGTGCAAATAGATTTTGGGAAACCGTGATAGTTCAGTGGAGCCGAAATAGCCCCTTGTTCTTCAGTATATTTCGCACAGATATCGTTAAGCTCATTCGTGGTGACGCCGACCTTCACATAAGGGGCTATCATTTCTAGCACATCGGCGGCTAATTTGCCCGCAGCGCGCATTTTTTCGATCTCTTCGGCTGTTTTAATCACTATACTCATTAGGCTTTCTCTTGTTTCTCGGTAGTCTTATTTTTGGCGCGCCAGCTATGCTAAAAATTTGTGTTTTCGCTGATTTCATGGTATAAAGCGCGCCGTTACGTTTGACTCTTGATTACTTGTCATCTGACCAGGTCTTCTGACGTTTGGTTAAGAGCGAATCTGGCGGCCATTATACATGGCAATTACTAAATACTAAATCACACACGTATCGACACGTTCTCCGGGGTGCCTATAAAAAGGTCGGAGATATGGGATGCGTGGAGGTCTAACCCCCAATTTTAAGGTAATAAAATGACTACAGTTTCAATGCGCGACATGCTTCAAGCCGGTGTTCACTTCGGTCACCAAACTCGTTACTGGAATCCAAAGATGAAGCCTTTCATCTTCGGTGCTCGTAATGGTGTCCACATCATTAACCTAGAGCACACTGTGCCTATGTTCAATGAAGCATTAGCGTTCATCAGCAACGTAGCATCTAAGAAAGGGAAAGTTCTTTTCGTAGGTACTAAGCGCGCTGCAAGCGAAGCTATCAAAGAAGCAGCAATTTCTTGTGATCAGTACTATGTTGATAACCGCTGGTTAGGTGGTATGTTGACTAACTGGAAAACAGTTCGTCAATCAATCAAGCGTCTAAAAGATCTAGAAAGCCAGTCAATCGATGGCACTTTCGACAAGCTAACTAAGAAAGAGGCGCTAATGCGTACTCGCGAGCTTGAGAAACTAGAAAAGTCTCTTGGTGGTATCAAGAACATGGGCGGTCTACCTGACGTTATCTTCGTTATCGGTGCTGACCATGAGCACATCGCAATTAAAGAAGCTAACAACCTAGGTATCCCAGTTGTTGCTGTTGTAGATACTAACTCTTCACCGGACGGCATCACCTACATCGTTCCTGGTAACGATGATGCTATGCGTTCTATCCGTCTGTACACTGAGTCAGTTGCTGCAGCTGCTAAAGCTGGTCGCGGTCAAGACCTAGCGGTTCAAGCTGAACAAGACGGTTTCGTAGAAGCTGAATAATAAGGCGAGATGAATTTCATCGCCCTTATTAACCAAGATATATGATTGGTGAACAGGGGCCCCTAAGGCCCCTGTTTTATATCATTTGATTTGTAGATTTACCTATAGAGGATTTAACAATGGCAATTACTGCTGCCCAAGTTAAAGAACTACGTGAGCGCACTGGCGCTGGCATGATGGATTGTAAAAAAGCGCTAACTGAAACCAATGGTGACATTGAGCTAGCGATTGAAAACATGCGTAAGAGCGGTGCTGCTAAGGCTGCTAAGAAAGCGGGTAACATCGCTGCTGAAGGTACTATCCTTATTAAGCAAGGCGAAGGTTTCACTGCACTTTTAGAAGTTAACTGTCAAACTGACTTCGTTGCAAAAGACGGTAACTTCCTAGCATTCGCTAATGCAGTACTTGACGTTGCAGCTGCATCTAAAGTAACTGTTGAAGACCTAAAAGCACAGTTCGAAGAAACGCGTGTTGCACTAGTGGCTAAAATCGGTGAAAACATCAACGTACGTCGCGTTGAGTACATCGATGGTACTAACGTTGCTACATACCGTCACGGTGAGCGTATCGGTGTTGTTGTAACGGGTGAAGCTGACGAAGAAACACTTAAGCACATCGCAATGCACGTAGCAGCTTCTAAGCCTGAGTATGTGCACCCAGAAGACGTTCCAGCTGATGTGGTTGAGAAAGAAAGAGCCGTCCAAATCGAAATCGCGATGAATGAAGGCAAGCCTCAAGAGATCGCTGAGAAGATGGTTGCTGGTCGTATGAAGAAGTTCACCGGTGAAGTATCTCTTACTGGTCAAGCTTTCATCATGGAACCAAAGAAAACGGTTGGTGAGATTCTTAAAGAGAAAGGCGCTACTGTGACAAACTTCATTCGTTTAGAAGTTGGTGAAGGTATCGCGAAGAAAGAAGAAGATTTTGCTGCTGAAGTAGCTGCACAAATCGCTGCTTCTAAGGCGTAATCGCCGCTTTTTTGATACCCTAAAAACCGCAGCAATCGCTGCGGTTTTATTATGCCAATTAGATTGTCACAGCCTGCATTTTTTTCGATATAATTGGTAACATACCCACCAGCATTTATCAGGACAAATAACTATGAGCACAAACCCCAAACCCGCTTTTCGACGTATTCTTCTTAAACTGAGTGGCGAAGCCCTGATGGGCGAAGAAGGCTTTGGTATCGACCCTAAAGTACTCGATCGTATGGCACAAGAGGTTAAGGAGTTGGTTGAGCTTGGTATTCAAGTTGGTGTTGTGATCGGTGGTGGTAACCTGTTCCGTGGTGAAGGGCTAGCGCAAGCCGGTATGAACCGTGTCGTTGGTGACCACATGGGCATGTTGGCCACAGTGATGAATGGCTTGGCAATGCGTGATGCATTGCACCGTGCTTATGTAAACGCGCGC
Organism: Shewanella algidipiscicola; assembly: GCF_003605125.1. Classification (GTDB taxonomy): domain Bacteria; phylum Pseudomonadota; class Gammaproteobacteria; order Enterobacterales; family Shewanellaceae; genus Shewanella; species Shewanella algidipiscicola. The sequence goes on along the minus strand of NZ_QPQT01000005.1, from coordinate 70,667 downwards.
CTGATGTCAGCGATACCGCTTAAAGGTGTGTGTGACGATTATAACTGGGCTGAAGCGATTAGCTTGCTTAAATCGGGTCGAGTAGTGATTTTTGCGGCCGGTACCGGTAATCCATTTTGTACCACAGACTCTGCAGCGTGTTTGCGCGGTATTGAGATTGAAGCCGAAGTCGTGCTTAAGGGTACCAAAGTCGATGGCGTCTATTCTGATGACCCAGTGAAGAACCCTGAAGCCGTTAAATATGACGAAATGGGTTACGACGAAGTACTAGACAAAGAATTAAAAGTGATGGATCTTGCTGCATTTACACTGGCAAGAGATCACGACATGCCAATTTTAGTGTTCAATATGAATAAGCCTGGTGCGCTGCGCCGTGTTATTATGGGTGACCATGAAGGCACCATGATCAAAAGTAGCCGCGTAAAATCAGCCGAATAAATACGATTTATACTAACGTAAATTTAGTAAGCAAAAAGGATATTAAACGTGATTAATGAAATCAAAGAAGATGCGAAACTGCGCATGGGTAAATGTGTTGAAGCGACTAAAGCACAAATGGCTAAAGTGCGTACAGGTCGTGCACATCCGAGCCTACTTGATTCTATCAAGGTACCTTATTACGGTTCACTAACGCCGCTAAAGCAAGTGGGTAACGTATCGATTGAAGATTCAAGAACCCTAGCGGTCAGCGTTTTTGACTCAACTATGATAGCAGCGGTAGAGAAGGCTATCATGAGTTCAGATTTGGGGCTTAACCCTATGTCTGCCGGTACCACTATCCGCATTCCGCTGCCAGCATTGACTGAAGAGCGTCGTAAAGATCTGATTAAAGTGGTTCGTGCTGAAGCTGAAAACGGTCGTATTGCGGTCCGTAACGTGCGTCGTGATGCCAACTCAGATGTGAAAGCATTAGAGAAAGAAAAAGAATGTACCGAAGATGATGTACGTCGCAGCGAAGATGAAATTCAGAAGTTTACCGATGCGCACATTAAAATGATCGATGAAATTTTGGCGGCAAAAGAAGCAGAGTTGATGGAAGTCTAATCTGCTGCCTTAGTCACTAGAGTTAACACGCCGTGTAGGGGTATACTACACGGCGTTTGCTATTTTTAAGGGTTGTAATAGATGTCGATCGAATCTCAATCTGGCTCAGAGTTAGCTGATGAAACACTCGCTGAGCTGATTAAGCTGTCTATACCTAAGCACGTTGCTATTATCATGGATGGCAATGGGCGTTGGGCGCAAGCCCAAGGTAAGCCGAGGGTGATTGGGCATAAAGCTGGGGTAAAGGCCGTCCGTCGAGCGGTGAGTACCGCACGTGAAATGGGCGTCGGTTCATTGACCTTGTTTGCATTTTCCAGTGAGAATTGGCGTCGGCCCGACAAAGAAGTTAGTTTGTTGATGGAACTGTTTTTTACCGTGTTACAACGGGAGTTAAAGCGACTTCATAACAATGGTGTGCGCCTTAATATCATTGGCGATATCAGTCGTTTTTCTCCTCGGTTGCAAAAGCAAATTGCTTCGGCAATGGCACAAACTGCCGATAATGACGGTTTAATCTTAAACGTCGCCGCCAACTACGGTGGTCGTTGGGACATCATGCAAGCGGCCCAAACCTTAGCCCAAAAGGTTGAATCTGGCGAAATGAGCAGCAGTCAGTTCACTGAAGAGGCGTTAAGTCAGCATTTATGCATGCAAAATCAGCCGGAAGTTGATTTAATGATCCGCACGGGTGGAGATTTTCGCATTAGTAACTTTGTACTCTGGCAGGCAGCTTATGCAGAGTTAGTCTTTACTGAGGTGCTTTGGCCCGACTTTGACGAGCAAGCCTTTAAAGAAGCCGTCGCGGTATTTGCTTCGCGTCAGCGCCGTTTTGGATTAACGGGCACGCAAATTGAGACGCTACAGGCTGAGCAATAAATTATAAGAGGGAAAGTTTTGCTAAAGCATAGAATAATAACAGCAGTATGGTTAATCCCATTAGTGATGGGGGCCATATTCTTTTTCCCTGTGGAGTATTTTTCATGGGCACTGGTGGCAGTGTTTTTAATCGCTGCTAAAGAGTGGGGCCGAATTATCGATAAGCGCTGTAACATCACCCAGTGGAGTTTCACGCTGACTATCGGTATTTTATTGGTGGCGCTTAATCTGTTTGTGCCTAGTGATGAGGTGTGGTTTAAAGGCCATTTGCACCCCATCTTTCTGGCGATTATGGTGATTGGTGCATGTTGGTGGGCCATCTCTTTACTCTTCATATTGTCATATCCTAAAAGTTCGACCCTGTGGGCTAAGAGCCACATGTTTAAGTCGATGTTTGGCCAGTTAACATTAATCCCCTGTTTTACTGCATTAGTTGCGCTTAAGGCCTTAAGTTCGCCGGCCGATCCTTACTATGGTGGCAGCTTAGTGTTCTTGGTGATGCTGACCGTTTGGGCAACCGATTCTGGCGCATACTTTGCGGGTAAAACCTTAGGCAAACATAAATTAATGCCTAATGTCAGTCCTGCCAAGACGGTCGAAGGCCTCATTGGTGGCTTGCTGACTACTATGCTTGTTGTCGCAGTTGTGATGTTGCTGTCACCGGAACAAGAATTAGGCTTGGTGATTGTGGTCACCTTGTTTGTTGCCTTAGTGTCTGCGGTGGGCGATCTGTCTGAAAGTATGTTTAAGCGTGTCGCGGATATCAAAGACTCAGGTACTATCTTGCCAGGCCACGGGGGGGTGCTCGACAGAATTGATAGTCTCACCGCTGCGCTGCCAGTGTTCACACTCATTTATATCGCATTTTGGATGTAACCATGCAAAAAATGGTGATTCTTGGGGCCACGGGCTCAATTGGTGCTAGCACGCTCAGTGTGATTGAGCGTAATCCGGCTGATTATGAGGTTCATGCCCTAGTGGCAAATCGTAGCGTCGACAAGATGCTAGCGTTATGCATCATCCATGAGCCTTACGTGGCGCACATGGTCGATGCCGATGCCGCAAAAACCTTAGCCGAAAAACTGCCCGCGTCACTGCGCACCAGAGTCTCCAGCGGTGAAGATGAACTGCTCGATTTAGTTGCCGCAAGTGAGGTCGATACCGTGATGGCGGCGATTGTGGGCGCGGCAGGGTTGCCTTCAACCTTAGCGGCGGTTAAAGCGGGTAAACGAGTGTTGCTGGCCAATAAAGAATCATTGGTGATGTCCGGGCGTTTGTTTATCGATCAGATGCAAACCTCCGGTGCACAAGTGCTGCCAGTAGACAGTGAGCATAATGCGATTTTTCAATGTTTACCCTTTGAGGTGCAGCAGCAAATCGGCGTATGCCAACTGGCCGATGCTGGTATATCACATATTTTGCTAACCGGTTCGGGTGGCCCGTTCCTTAATGCCGAGCTCGCTTCTTTGCAGCACATGACGCCAGATCAAGCTTGTAAACATCCCAACTGGTCGATGGGACGTAAAATCTCTGTCGATTCGGCTAGCATGATGAATAAAGGGCTGGAATATATAGAGGCGCGTTGGTTGTTTAATGCCAGTAAAGAGCAGCTCAAAGTTGTGGTACATCCCCAAAGTGTCATTCACTCTATGGTGCAATATAAAGATGGCTCGGTACTGGCACAGATGGGTAACCCCGATATGCGCACGCCTATTGCACATTGTATGGCCTACCCACAAAGAATTTCAGCCGGAGTTGAACCTTTAGATTTTTTCAAAGTCGGACAGTTAAGCTTTCTTGAACCCGATTTTAACCGGTTCCCTTGCTTAGCATTAGCCATTGATGCCTGCGAGCAAGGACAAGAAGCCACCACTGTGCTTAACGCTGCCAATGAGATATCGGTCGACGCGTTTCTGGCGGGCAACATTAGGTTTACCGATATTGCTCATATCAATGAATTTTGCTTAACCAAGGTGGCGAAGCAAAATTTAAATACGATTGAAGATATTTTGGCGTTAGATTATCAAACTCGCCGAGTGGCTGCTGAACATGTTAAACGTGTGCAGCAGTAAAGAAGGAGCTCAATGCTAGATTTTTTATGGAACCTAGGTTCCTTTATTATTGCTTTAGGCATATTAATCACGGCCCATGAATATGGCCACTTTTGGGTTGCACGTCGCTGCGGCGTTAAAGTGGAACGCTTCTCTATCGGTTTTGGAAAAGCGATTTGGCGTAAAGTAGGGGCCGATGGCACTGAGTATGTGGTCGCGATGATCCCCCTTGGTGGTTACGTGAAAATGCTTGATGAGCGTGTTGACGATGTGCCAGAAGCATTAAAATCTCAAGCCTTTAATCGTAAGTCAGTCTGGCAGCGCATTGCCATTGTTGGCGCAGGTCCGATGGCTAACTTTATCTTTGCCATATTTGCGTTGTACATCATGTACCTCATTGGTGTGCCGTCATTAAAACCAGTGATTGAAACCACCCAGCCTAATACGCCTGCCGCAGTGATTGAGGTTAAACAACCGCAGCAAGTGATTGCCGTTGGCGATCAAGCTGTCCGTAACTGGGAGGAGGTGACTTATGCCTTGGTTGGGCATATTGGTGATGATAATATCGATATCACCTTGGCGCCACTATCAGGCTTGATGGGCCAAGAGCGTACTTATCGTCTCGACACCCGTCAGTGGCAATTTGACCCAGAAAAACAATCGCCAATCACCTCGTTGGGGTTAGGCATTTATCGCCCAGAAGTGAGCCCAACCTTGGCCTTTGTTAGCGAAGATGGTGCGGCTTATGCCGCGGGGCTGAGGGTCGGTGATATCTTGGTTGCTATCGATGGCCAGCGCTATAGCCAGTGGGATGGGTTTGTCGAACAAATAAAAGCGGCAGCGGGTAAGACAGTCAAGATAATCGTGCAACGTGATGGTAAACCACTTCAGCTTGCCGTGACGCCAAAATCACGCACTGGTGAGAATGGTCAAATAGAGGGGGTGATAGGTGTTGCACCCACTCAAGCACCATGGCCAGAAGAGATGCGTTTACAGTTAGAATATGGTTTAGGTGAATCTTTTGTGGTTGCGGCGGATAAAACGTGGCAACTTGTGTCAGTCAGCATTAAGATGATTGGCAAATTATTTACTGGCGATGTGTCGGTGAAAAACCTGAGTGGGCCTATTTCAATCGCACAAGGTGCGGGAAGTAGTGCCACTTATGGCTTAGTTTACTTTTTAGGATTCCTAGCATTAATCAGCGTCAATTTAGGCATTATTAACTTATTGCCTTTACCCGTGCTGGATGGTGGGCATCTGTTATATTACTTCATCGAAGTGATCACAGGCAGGCCTGTACCAGAGAAGGTACAGGAAATTGGATTCAGATTTGGGGCAGCTATGCTGCTAATGTTGATGAGTATCGCCCTTTTCAACGATTTTTCCCGACTCTGAGCAAGGACACACACATAATTAGAAGTGCTCTATGAGATTGAATAAAATTTTTGCCTCGATGTTATTAGTCGGTGCGTCTTTATCAGGGAACGGTTGGGCCGAAACATTCCAGCCTTTTGAAGTTACAGACATCCAAGTACAAGGTTTACAACGTGTTGCACTAGGTGCTGCACTACTCAATATCCCCATTAAGGTGGGTGATACCGTCGATGAAACGCGTCTGCAGCAAGCGATTAAAAGCTTATACGCGTCGACCAACTTCGAACATATTGAAGTCGGTCGCGATGGCAATGTTCTTGTGGTGACGGTCAAAGAACGTCCGACCATTAGCGCCGTGACTTTCGAAGGCAACAAAGACATTAAAGATGAGCAACTGCAAGAGAGTCTCGATGGCAGCGACGTTAAAGTCGGTGAGTCATTAGACCGCACCATGCTCAGCGGGATTGAAAAAAGCCTGCAAGACTTTTATTACGGCGTGGGTAAATACGGCGCTAAAGTCGAAGCGCAGGTGATCAACTTACCGCGTAACCGTGTCGAACTTAAGTTTAAGTTTACCGAAGGGTTAGCTGCTGAAATCCGCCAGATAAACGTAGTGGGTAACACAGTGTTTAGTGACGCCGAACTAATCGGCATGCTGGAATTAAAAGATTATGTGGCTTGGTGGGACTTGTTTGGTGAGCGCCGCTACCAAAAGCAAAAATTGCAAGCCGACCTTGAAACCATCAAAACCTTCTACCATAACCGGGGGTATATTCGCTTCGATGTGACCTCGACTCAGGTTGCGATGACCCCAGATCGCAAAGGACTGTACATCACGATTAACGTCGATGAAGGTGAGCAGTACAAAGTGAAAGAGGTCAATCTCACCGGTGACCTTATGGGCCGTGAAGCTGTGATGGAGGCCATTTTGCCAATCAAAGTGGGTGATACCTACAATGGTGGTGATGTGACCTTTACCGAAGAGATGTATGGTAAATATCTTGGTCGTTTTGGTTATGCCTATCCTGAAGTAAAAACCTACCCTGAAATTAATGATGACACCAAAGAGGTGACTCTCAATGTCAATATTAAGCCGGGTAAACGGGTTTATGTGCGTAATATTAACTTCACGGGTAACCAAGTCACTAAAGATGAAGTACTGCGCCGTGAATTACGCCAGATGGAAGGGGCATGGTTAAATGCCGCACAAGTAGAACAATCTAAAGCACGCCTTAATCGTCTAGGTTATTTCGAAACTGTGGATACTCAAACGGTTCAAGTACCTGGTACCGATGATTTGGTTGATGTCGCCTTCAATGTTAAAGAGCAGCCTTCTGGCTCATTTAACGCGGGCGTGGGTTATGGTACAGAGTCAGGCATCAGCTTGCAGTTTGGTGTTCAGCAAAGTAACTTCCTCGGTACTGGTAATCAGGCTGGAATTAACTTAAATACCAACAAATATTCTAAGAATATAAATTTATCTTATACCGATCCCTATTTTACCAAGGATGGCGTGAGCTTAGGTGGTAGCATCTTCTGGAACGAGTTTGATGCGCAAGAGGCTAACCTTGAGCGTTATAAAAACAGCTCTTACGGTGTCGCCCTGAACTCGGGCTTCCCAATCAACGAATATAATCGTATTAACGGTGGTATTGGTTTCCGTCATAACAGTATTTCAGAGATCTCAGCCTATGAACAGGCGCTGCGATTCTACAATATCTATCGTGACCAAGATGACCCAAATGCTGACCTGTCATTCAATAACTTCGAGTTAAATCTTGGCTGGTATCGCAGTACGTTGAACCGCGGCACCTTCCCAACAGATGGTTCATCGCAGCGCTTAAGCGGTAAGATGACGGTTCCAGGCTCGGATCTGCAATACTTTAAAACCGACTTTGACACCAGCTTCTACTGGCCTTTTAACCGTAGCCATAGCTTCGTGTTATTAACTAAGGCGCGTGTAGGCTACGGTAATGGGTATGGCCAGTTTGGTGATAACGATCAGATTTTACCGTTCTGGGAAAACTACTACTCTGGTGGTAGCAGCTCACTACGTGGCTTTAAGTCGAACTCTGTTGGCCCACGTTCATTCTACTTGTATCGTGGCAGTGAGCCGTGTTCACCAGATCCATCAGGTGATGGTTGTACCTTGCCTGGCGATCCAAATCGCATCGAAGTGAGCCAAGGTCGCTCTATTGGTGGTAATGCCATCGCGACTGCCAGTGTTGAGCTTATTGTGCCGACGCCTTTCTTGGACGAAGCCTATACTAACTCTGTGCGCACTAGCTTCTTTGTCGATGCAGGTAACGTCTGGGATACTGAATTTGATTATGATTCATATCGCGGCTTGCCAGCTGAAGAGTTTACCGAGCTGGCAGATTACTCAGATCCTTCTCGCATTCGTGCGTCAGCGGGTATGAGTGTTCAGTGGTTGTCGCCAATGGGGCCAATGGTATTTAGCCTTGCGTGGCCAATCACAGAATATGAAGATGATGAAACTGAGATTTTCTCGTTCAACATTGGTAAAACTTTCTAAGTTAGAACTAATTTAAATAAAAATAATCGGCAAGTTTTGCTGACAACAAGGAGTTTATTTTGAATAAGATGTTTAATCGCGCAATGATGGTTTTGGTTCTGTTAGGTGCACCAATTGCTGCACAAGCAGAGAAAATTGCCGTGGTAGATATGCAAGCGGTCTTTGAGCAGTTACCGCAGCGCGAAGCCGTGAGTAAAACACTCAAAACGGAATTTGGCGATCGTGTGGCTAATGTGCAAAAGATGCAAGACGAGTTGCGTGGCATGCTTGAGAAGCAGCAGCGTGATGCCGCGTTAATGAGCGAGAGCCAAAAAACCGATATGTTGCGCAAGATGGAATCACTCAAAGCCGAGCTACAACTAAAAGGTAAAGCTTTAGATGAAGACATGCGTCGTCGTAACGGTGAAGAGCAAAATAAACTGTTAGTGGAAGTACAAAAAGCGATCACCGCCATTGCGGAAAAAGAGCAATATGATGTTGTACTGCAGCGTGGTGCTGCTATCTATGTTAAGCCCACTTCAGATATCAGCAGTAAAGTTGTTGAAGCGTTGAGCAAAGGCTAACGATTAATGAAAAGCTATACATTAAAAGAGATCGCTGTTTACTTAAATGCTGCGGTACAAGGTGACGACACGGTTAAAATTAACCGAGTTGCCACCCTCGAAAAAGCGCAAAAGGGTGAGATCTCTTTTTTAGCCAATCCTAAATATCAGCAGCAGTTAGCCGGAACAGCGGCATCGGCGGTATTGTTGTCGCCCAAAATGGCGGCAGATTATAACGGTAACGCCATCGTGCTGGCCGATCCTTATGTGGGGTTTGCAAGGGTAGCACAGTTACTCGATTCGACACCTAAAGCCGCCGAAGCGATACACCCAAGTGCGGTGATTGATGCCAGTGCCACCATAGGCGAAGGTGTTGCGGTTGGCGCGAATGCCGTTATTGGCCCCAATGTGATTTTGGGTGAGCGGGTACAGGTAGGCGCGGGATGTGTTATTGGGCAAGATGTTATCATCGGCTCCAATACGATTTTATGGCCCAATGTGACTGTGTACCACAATGTACACCTTGGACAGGATTGTATCGTCCATTCAGGAACCGTACTGGGATCTGACGGTTTTGGCTATGCCAATGAACGCGGTCAGTGGATCCGCATTCCGCAAACCGGTGGCGTGCGCATTGGTGATCGAGTTGAAATTGGTGCCTGTACCAGTATTGACCGTGGGGCGTTGGATCATACCATCATCCATGACGGGGTGATCATCGATAACCAAGTGCAAATTGCCCATAATGTGGTTATCGGAGAAAACAGTGCCCTTGCCGGTGGTTCAACTTTTGCCGGTAGTGTCACCATAGGTAAATATTGTATCATTGGTGGCTGTAGCGCGGTGGCAGGGCATTTATCCATTGCCGACGGCACCCATGTATCAGGTGGTACAAACGTTACGAGTGTTATCAGGGAGCCTGGTGTATACTCCTCGGCTACTGTAGCGATGGAAAACAAGGTGTGGCGTCGAAATACCGTGAGGTTTAGACAGCTAGATGAACTGTTCCAACGCGTGAAAAAGTTAGAAAAAAACGTTAAAATCGAAGATTAAGTGCCCCTTGGCAGCTAAGGAAATTATTGAGTGTCAAATCAATTAAACACAATGGATATCAAAGAGATCCTAAAGTTTTTACCCCATAGATATCCGTTTTTATTGATCGATAGAGTCCTCGACTTTACCCCAGGCGAAACACTACACGCGATCAAAAATGTCACTATTAATGAGCCGTTTTTTCAGGGCCATTTTCCCGTTCAACCTGTGATGCCAGGCGTGTTGATCCTCGAAGCGATGGCGCAAGCCACTGGTTTATTGGCATTTAAGACCATGAGTGACGAACCATCAAATGATGCACTCTACTATTTCGCGGGTATCGACAAAGCACGTTTTAAGCGTGTGGTTGAGCCAGGCGATCAACTGCATTTTGAAGTGAAAATGATTAAAGAACGCCGCGGGATAGGGGTGTTTACCGGTGAAGCAAAGGTCGATGGCGAACTAGTTTGTTCTGCCGAGATTATGTGTGCCCGTAGAGAGATTAGTCAGTGATTGATGATTTAGCGTTTGTACATCCCGATGCCAAAATTGGCAACAATGTAACCATAGGCCCATGGACCTATATTGGTGCCGATGTCGAAATTGGTGACGATTGCCACCTGAGTTCTCATGTGGTGGTTAAAGGCCCGACAGTGATGGGCAAAGGCAATCGCATTTTTCAGTTCGCCTCCGTGGGTGAAGATTGCCAAGATAAAAAGTACGCGGGCGAACCCACGCGCTTAATTATCGGCGACAATAATGTGATCCGTGAGTCGGTGACCATTCATCGTGGCACGATTCAAGACAAGGGCGAAACCGTTATTGGCTCTAACAACCTGTTTATGGCCTACGTGCATATTGCCCATGACTGTGTGGTTGGCAATAATGTGATCATGGCTAACAATGCCTCGATTGCAGGTCATGTTCATGTCGGTGATTGGGTCATTTTAGGTGGTATGACGGGTGTGCATCAGTTTGTGCATATTGGCGCTCATGCTTTTACCGCGGGTAGCTCACTTATTTTGCAAGATGTGCCTCCGTTTGTGATGGCTTCTGGCCAGCCTGCGATACCGCGTGGTCTTAACGCCGAAGGGCTCAAGCGTCGTGGCTTCTCTAAAGAGAGCCAACTTGCAGTGCGTCGAGCTTATAAAACAGTGTACCGTAAAGGGCTGACGGTCGATGAAGCCATTGCCGCATTGGGTGAAGAGTCCCAAGATGAGCAAGTGAAGCTATTTACTGATTTCATCGCCAATTCCAGTCGAGGTATTATTCGTTAAGCCACTGGTCTTGGAAATCAAAAGCTCGTTTAGACGGGCTTTTTTTTATGAATAAAATTAATATCAATCGCATTAATTATGGAGCTAGGCCTGATGGTTAAAATAGGCTGTTACTCTGGTGTCAATGGTATCGACCCATTGCAGGTATCAATGAATAATCATTGAGTTAATGTGATTAATCGTAAGTCGGAAACAACGGATAAGAATCGGGTTATGACTGAACGTAGACAAAAAATATTTGCCATGGTCGCAGGCGAACTGTCTGGGGACATCTTAGGCGCGGGGTTAATCCGCGCCCTAAAGCAGCGTTATCCTGACGCGCGTTTTGTCGGCATTGGTGGTCCACAGATGGACGAATTGGGATTTGAGTCGCTGTTCTCATTCGAAGAGTTAGCGGTGATGGGGATAGTGGAAGTCTTGTCGCGCCTGCCTCGGTTGCTTAAGGTACGTAAAACCCTCATCGATGAAATCTCCGCCTTGTCACCCGATTGTTTTATCGGTATCGATGCGCCCGATTTCAATATCGGCCTCGAGTTAAAGCTTAAGCAGCGTGGCATTAAAACCGTGCATTATGTCAGCCCATCTGTGTGGGCATGGCGGCCTAAGCGTATCTTTAAAATTGCCAAAGCAACCAACATGGTGCTGTCGTTGTTGCCGTTTGAAAAGGCGTTTTATGATAAACATCAGGTGCCGTGCACTTTCGTCGGTCACACCTTAGCCGACGACATCCCTATGGAGAATGATAAAGCAGCAGCCCGAGCTCAGCTGGGGTTAGATGCCGAAGATGAATACTTAGCCTTATTGCCGGGCTCACGCGCTGGCGAACTCAAGCAGTTGGCAGAGCCTTTTGTCAAAGCGGCATTGCTGCTACGACAACGTTATCCCGATCTTAAGTTCATCACGCCGCTGGTTAATGCCAAACGCCGCGCCCAATTTGAGGCGGCGCTTGAACAATTTGCTCCCGATTTGGCGATTCATATGGTTGAAGGACAGTCGCGGGTGGTGATGGCGGCTGCGGATGCCATTTTACTGGCGTCAGGCACGGCGACGTTAGAAGCCATGTTGGTTAAACGGCCGATGGTGGTGGCGTATCGCGTGAGTCCGATCACCTATAGCATTGCCAAACGTATGATGCAGATAGACAGTTACTCACTGCCTAATCTATTGGCTGGTGAGAACATTATTCCTGAGTTGATCCAAGCCGACTGCACCGCGCAGAAGATTGCCGATGCGGTAGCGCAACAACTCGATAGCGATCATCGTCCGTTAATGAAGCGTTTTGCCACCTTGCATCAACAACTCAAATGTAATGCCAGTCAGCGGGCCGCCGATGCGGTGGTCGCGTTAATTGAGGAGGCGTAATATGGCGACCTTTAAAGAGATCACGCAAGCGCAAATCAGCCTATTGTGCCAAGGGTTTTACGCCGGTGTCGATGAGGTGGGGCGCGGACCTCTAGTAGGAGATGTCGTCACCGCGGCCGTGGTACTCGACCCTAATAATCCTATCGCTGGACTGAATGACTCGAAAAAATTGTCAGAAAAAAAACGCTTAGCCTTGTTTGCCGAGATTAACCAAAAAGCCCTCGATGTCAGTGTGGGGCGTGCCAGTCCTGCTGAGATAGATGAGCTTAATATTTTGCACGCCACTATGCTGGCAATGCAGCGCGCGGTGGCCGGTCTTAAGGCTCGCCCCGAGCGGATACTGGTCGATGGTAATCGTGTGCCTGACTTTGGTATTGAAAGCCATGCGGTGATCAAAGGCGATGGCCTGATCGCTGGCATCAGCGCCGCATCGATCATTGCCAAAGTGGTGCGAGATCAAGAGATGGACGCGCTCGATGCCAGATACCCACAATTTGGTTTTGCCAAGCATAAGGGCTACCCGACAAAAGCGCATTTTGAGGCGCTAGAACAACATGGCGTATTAGCCGAACACCGTAAGAGTTTTCGCCCCGTACAGGCACGTTTATCGCGGGATGATTAATCCTTATCAGCATAGGCAAAGCCGAGCTGAAAGGGTGACGCTGTGTTTCGCTATGTGTTAATCTCGGTCTGTTAATCTCAATGGGCGCTTGCCGCCCAACTAAAAAGATACTATCAACTATGTCAGAACCTCGTTTCGTGCATCTGCGCGTTCACAGTGATTTTTCCATGTCCGACGGCCTCTCGAAAGTGAAGCCCATTCTAGCTAAGGCGACTGAGCTTGAAATGGCGGCGCTTGCCCTGACCGATAAAACCAATTTATGTGGTTTGGTCAAGTTTTACAGCGGCTGCCATGGGGCGGGGATTAAGCCAATTATTGGCACTGACTTTTCGATGTTGGTGCCAGGCTTTGACGACGAGTTTTGCTCGATTACGGTATTGGCCATCAACAATCAAGGTTATAAAAACCTCACCTTATTGATAAGCGATGCCTATCTACGTGGTCATGTACGCGACCGCGCCGTGATCGATCAAGAGTGGCTGATTAAATACAGTGAAGGGTTAATTTTACTTTCGGGGGCCAAAGATGGCGACGTCGGTAAGGCGTTGCTTAAAGGCAACAAAGGCCAAGTTGACTCCTTGGTGGCATTTTATCAGACCCATTTTCCTGAGCGCTATTATCTGGAGCTTATCCGAACGGGTCGCCCCGACGAAGAGCGCTATTTGCACATGGCGGTCGAACTGGCGGCTGAAAAAGACTTGCCCGTGGTCGCGACCAACCAAGTGGTATTTATTCAACCCGAGCAGTTTGAGGCCCATGAGATCCGTGTGGCGATTTCTGATGGCTATACACTCGCCGATCCGCGCCGCCCTAAAACCTACAGTAAAGAGCAGTATTTCCGCTCACAAGATGAGATGTGTGAGCTGTTTGCCGATATTCCTGAAGCGTTAGCAAACTCGGTAGAGATCGCCAAGCGCTGTAATGTCACAGTGCGCCTTGGCGAATACTTTTTGCCTAATTTCCCCACCGGCGATCTGTCCATCGAAGACTTTCTCGTTGACGTGTCTAAAAAAGGGCTTGAAGAGCGTCTCGAATTTTTGTTTCCCGACCCTAAGGTTCGAGCCGAGCGCCGCCCCGAATATGATGAGCGTCTCGATGTTGAGCTGACCGTGATTAACAACATGGGTTTTCCCGGCTACTTCCTTATTGTGATGGAGTTTATTCAGTGGGGTAAAGACAACGGTATTCCGATTGGCCCGGGGCGTGGTTCGGGAGCCGGCTCTTTGGTGGCGTATGCGCTGAAGATCACCGACCTTGACCCATTAGAATTTGACCTGCTGTTCGAACGTTTCTTGAACCCAGAACGGGTATCGATGCCCGACTTCGACGTCGACTTTTGTATGGACCGCCGCGATGAAGTGATCGATCACGTGGCCGAGCTGTATGGTCGTGATGCGGTATCGCAAATCATCACGTTTGGTACCATGGCTGCCAAAGCCGTGGTGCGCGATGTGGGCCGCGTGCTGGGCCACCCGTATGGTTTTGTCGACCGTATTTCAAAGATGATCCCTGCCGAGCCAGGCATGACGCTGGCTAAAGCCTTTGAGGCGGAACCTGCGCTTCCTGAAGCTTATAACGCCGATGAAGAGGTTAAAGATCTCATCGATATGTGCCGCATCTTAGAAGGGGTGACGCGTAACGCGGGTAAGCACGCCGGTGGCGTGGTGATCGCGCCAACGGTGATCACCGACTTCGCGCCACTGTACTGCGACTCCGAAGGGCAGAATCCGGTTACCCAATTTGATAAAAATGATGTCGAAACCGCTGGATTAGTGAAGTTCGACTTCTTGGGGCTACGAACCTTAACCATCATCGACTGGGCGCTGCAGATGATCAATCCGCGCCTAGAAAAAGCCGGCAAAGATCCCATTAGAATCGAAGCGATACCGCTAGACGATCCAGCCTCATTTAGGCTGTTGCAGCGTTATGAAACCACGGCGGTATTCCAGCTGGAATCTCGCGGTATGAAAGACTTGATTAAGCGTCTGCAACCCGATTGCTTTGAAGATATGATCGCCTTGGTGGCGCTGTTTCGTCCCGGACCGCTACAGTCAGGCATGGTAGATAACTTTATTGAGCGTAAGCACGGTCGAGAAGAGGTCTCCTATCCCGACTCTCAATATCAGCATGAGTCTTTAAAAACCCTGCTTGAGCCCACTTACGGCATTATTTTGTATCAAGAGCAGGTGATGCAGATTGCCCAGGTCTTGTCTGGTTATACCTTGGGCGGCGCGGATATGTTGCGTCGTGCTATGGGTAAGAAAAAACCCGAGGAGATGGCTAAGCAGCGCAGTATCTTTAAAGAGGGCGCAGTCAATAACGGTATCGATGGTGAGCTATCGATGAAGATTTTCGACTTGGTGGAAAAGTTTGCCGGTTACGGTTTTAACAAATCCCACTCGGCCGCTTATGCCTTGGTGTCGTACCAAACCTTGTGGCTTAAGACCCATTTCCCATCGCAATTTATGGCGGCGGTGATGTCGGCCGATATGGATAACACCGACAAGATCGTCACCCTAGTTGATGAGTGTGAGCGCATGGGCTTGCCACTGTTGCCACCGGATGTGAATAAAGGGCTGTTTCGTTTTACCGTGGATGACGATATGAACATCGTCTACGGCATTGGTGCCATTAAAGGGGTGGGCGAAGGCCCGGTCGACTCGATCCTCAAGGCGCGTGAAGATGGCCCCTTCATCGATTTATTCGATTTTTGTGCCCGTATTGATCTGAAAAAGCTCAATAAACGGGTTATCGAAAAACTTATCTGTGCTGGCGCCCTCGACACTTTAGGGCCACATCGGGCATCAATGATGGCCACCTTGCCAGAGGCCATTCGCGCCGCCGACCAACATGCGAAAGCCGAAGCGATTGGCCAGCACGATATGTTTGGCTTACTCAATAGCGAGCCCGAAGACAGCAAACAGCAATTTGTCGAATGCACCCCATGGCCCGATAAAGTCTGGCTCGAAGGAGAGCGCGATACCTTGGGCTTGTACCTTACAGGTCATCCGATTAATCAATATCTTAAAGAGTTGAAACACTACACTTCGGGGCGCTTAAAAGATGTGCATCCGACCGAGCGCGGTAAAACCACTAAGGCCGCTGGCTTGGTGGTCGCCACCCGAGTGATGATGACCAAACGCGGCTCTAAGATGGGCTTAGTCACCTTAGACGATAAGAGTGCGCGCCTAGAGGTGATGCTATTTACCGAAGCCTTTGAGAAATTTGCCTACCTGCTCGAAAAAGATCGTATCTTAATTGTCGAAGGCGAAGTCAGTTTTGATGACTTTTCAGGCGGCAACCGCATGACGGCACGTAACATTATCGATATGGGTGAGGCGCGTAGCCATTTTGCGCAGGCGGTAGAGGTGGATGTCGATGCCAGCGAAGTCGACAGTGACTGGCTCAACCGGTTTCATCAGGCATTAATGCCGTGGAAAGCGGGCGCGGTGCCCGTGGTGATTAATTATGCGCAGCCGCAAGCCAAGGCGCAATTTAAGCTGGGTGATGAATGGCGGGTTAATCCAACCGATGAGCTGATGCTGTCACTGGAGACCCTAACGGGCTCAGATAAAGTCAGGATCTTATTTTAATATGAGCGCCACCACTTGGCAGCCCGCAGAGCAAATTGCGGCATTAATCGCGCAGTTAACGCCACCGCCCGGTACTCAACTGGTGCTGGCCTACAGTGGCGGCGTCGATTCTGAAGTCTTGGCTCATGGTTTGGCTCAGTTTGCCAAGCGGCATCCCGAGTATCGTTATCTGTTGGTGCATGTGCATCATGGGTTAAGTGGCAATGCCGGGCGCTGGGCAACCCATTGCCAACGGCGCGCCTTAGTATACGGTTTACCCATTAAAGTTAAGCAAGTTGCGGTGAACACTGGGCCTAGGGTAAGCCTAGAGGCCGCGGCGCGCGACGCCAGGTACCACGCCTTAGCCCAAGAGTTAACGGCAGGCGATCTGCTATTGACGGCGCATCATCAAGACGATCAGCTAGAGACCTTATTATTGGCGTTAAAGCGCGGCTTAGGTCCCAAGGGACTGGCCGCCATGGGCGCAATACAAGCGTTTCATCAAGATAAGTGGTTGTTACGCCCCTTGCTCGATATTAGCCGGCAACAGGTCGAGCAATTTGCGGTCACTCACACCATTGAACATATCGAAGATGAGAGTAATTTAGATAATCGTTTTGACAGAAACTTCCTGCGCCTTGAGGTGATCCCCGCTTTGCGTGCGCGCTGGCCAGCCATTGCCGTCACTAGTGCTCGCAGCGCGCAGCTGTGCGCCGAGCAGCAAGCCTTGATTGATGACGAGGTAGCCTCTCGCTTACCCGCCATGTTGCAAGAGACTGCTAACGCAAGCAGCCCTGTATTAGATTTACGTTTGTTAGCCCAGCAATCAGCGCCGTGGCGCGCACAGTTATTAAGGGGGTTTATCGACTCTCTCGGGTTTGCCATGCCATCAGCAGCGCAGCTTAAACAGGTTCTGGTGCAACTTATTGACGCTAAAGAAGATGCTAAGGTCGAAATCAGGCTTAACGCTATGGTGTTACGCCGCTTTCGTCATCAGCTCTATATCGATAGGTATCAACCTCACGCAAAGTTAGCGCCAATTAACATTCGCCTTAGCGATGCCTTATCACAACATTGGCCAATAACGGACACTGCCTCATTGCAGGCTAAGCGCTGTTGTCACGGCGATCGCTTGCGTCTTCCTATGGCAGATGAGCGGGTGAGCGTGCGCTTTGGTGCGCCAGGATCGCTGCGGTGTCATCCCCATTTTCGAGACAAGGGACGCGAATTAAAAAAACTGTGGCAGGAGTTAGCCGTACCGCCGTGGATGCGCGATCAAGTGCCGCTTATCTATTTCGATGACCATCTGGTTGCCGCAGTGGGCTACTGGGTAGAAAAGCGATTTATTGCGTTGGCCGATGACGTAGGTCTGGTTTTTGAATTGCAAGCCTGAAACCGAGTTTCATCATATAGAATAAAATCTTAGGTGTTCATTGGGCGTAGCTCAGTGAAATCTGTTGGCGGAGTCAACACTAAGCAATGTTGTAAGTATTGCTGGCTTCTTGGCTCAAGAGCTTAACGATGACCATTTGCATCTTACCAATAAGTTTGACTTAACTTTAACAACATAGGTGTGTGGATTTTTAGTCGATGAGAAGATATTTGGGCGATTAAAGTCTGTGTTAAAAAGCGGCGGCGTATTCATGTAATGAGACTGGTTGCCTGAGGATGATGCCTCGGCAAATTGGGCAGTGTGCTCTTAAAGTAAATAATTTCATGGATGTAAAAGTTTAAAAATATTGAAAATCAATAGTTAAAGCGGCGCTATATCAGTTTTAATGAGTCGATGAAAAAGCCAGACATAAGGTGAGGCCTATCTGGGCACTGGGCTAGGGCTGCAAGATGAGATACCTGTTTTTATGCCAGATATCTCATCTTAAGCTGCAATCCTATAACAGCGACGGCCAGCGACTTTGGCATCATATAGGGCTTTGTCTGCACGTAGGTACAGGCTTTCTGCATTATCCAGTGATTGCCACTCGGCCACCCCTAAACTAGTGTAAATTTGTCGATGATGCAGTTGATTATTATGCTGCATCATAGTCAATATGCGCTGACAAATCAGGCTCGCCGCTTGTGCGTTGCCTTGCACTAATATGGTAAATTCATCGCCGCCGATACGAAAGGCCTGATCGCTATCACGGATCGCCTGGTTGATGGTTTGCCCGAATGTAATGAGCGTCTCATCACCAATGTGATGGCCGTACCTGTCGTTAAGCATCTTAAAATGATCTAAATCTAATACGATCAATGATAATGGCTCGCTCTGGCGAGTGGCTCTGGCTAGGGATTGCTTTAGGCTTTCCATGTAATAACGACGATTACCTAGTTGAGTTAATGCATCATACATCGCCTGTTTAGCCATCTGCTCATATTGCGCCGCATTATAAAGCGGACGCACTAATAATGCCTGTAGCTGATACAGTAATTCAGTTTGCGAATTTAGCATCGGCGCATTGAGACGATATTCAATAACAGCACAGCTCTCTTCAATGGGCAGGTGTTGCTTTATGTGCAAACCTTGCTCACAGCCCCAGCTTAGCTGATACTCTTTAAAGTGCAGTTTTATGCCGTTGATAGGCAAATATTGGCCGACGATCGCGCCGTAACAACTAAACACCTTTTCTGGTGATAAATGCAGATGAAGCTGTTGCATTATGGTCACCATATTAGGCAAATTCGTACCAGTATGCCGATAGGCCGGCTGGTAACGATATTCACTGGGTGAGAACTCGCTAGTTAAGGCAAAGTCCATGTATTAACTCCACAAAATAATGGGACTAGAGATATGCTTAAAAGTAAGCAATTATCGTGCCTAAAGCTCTAACTAATAATTTATCTATATTTGTCATCCAGTTACCTTTGTTGGTTAAATGTAAATTATTGGGCGTCAGGTTTTTGACAAGCTCAAAAAACCCTGACAAGGTAAGATGTGCGAGTGTCAATATCTCGTATCAGGCCTCATCAATGTTCGATATTTTATCGGACGGATCGCGTCATTGCGTTGTCATGTGGGCAGGAAGGATTAGCTGATTTGGAGCCCCAATGGAACATAGCTTTCTGATTAAAATTTTATTGATGCTCATGATCGCGATTGCCACTATCGCCCTGTTTCGCCGTTTGGGCTTGCCAGCTATTTTGGCCTACTTAGTGACAGGAACCCTTAGTGGGCCATCGGTATTTAATTGGTTTAGCCAACAGCAAATTCATTCTGTGGCCGAGCTTGGCGTAGTGCTGCTGATGTTCTCTTTAGGATTAGAGTTTTCTTTACCACGCCTATGGGCGATGCGTCGCACCGTATTTGGCCTTGGCAGTGCACAGGTGCTCGTAACCGTTTTACTTGGTATGTGTATGAGTTTGATGCTGGGGCTGAGCGTCAATGAGTCGATTATTGTCGGCGCTGCCATCGCCTTATCTTCCACCGCCATAGTACTCAAACTGCTCAACGAGCAAGGCTGGTTGCGTCGTCGCCACGGCGAACTGTCGGTCAGTGTGTTGTTGTTTCAAGATCTTGCCGTTGTCCCTCTATTGATTTTAATGCCGTTATTGGCCTCAGACGGAGAGCCGTTAACATGGCAAGCCATAGGCCTTGCCATGTTAGAAGGGGTATTCGCCTTCATCGCCCTAATGGCCTTTGGTAAGTGGGCACTGCCTAAGTTGTTTGATGAGGTCGCGCGCTCACGATCCAATGAGCTGTTTGTATTATCGACCCTAGTGGTGGCGTTAGTGACCGGCGCTGTGACTCAATGGCTGGGGTTATCCATGGCCTTAGGCGCGTTTATGGCGGGGATGTTACTTGGCGAAAGTCAGTACAAACGTCAGCTCGAGGCCGATATTCGTCCCTTTCGAGACTTATTGATGGGGCTGTTTTTTATCTCAATTGGTATGCTGCTCGATTTTAGTCTGGTGGTTGTTTTTTGGTGGCAAGTGCTACTGCTGGTGGTGGCGGTCATCATTGCTAAGGCATTAATTGTTTATGGCTTACTTCGCGCTGCTAAGGAGTCGTTTCGCACATCGGTGGCCAGCGCGATCAGTTTAGCTCAAGTGGGCGAGTTCAGTTTTGTGGTGCTCGCCCTGGCGGTCAATTACCAGTTATTGGAGATCACGGTGAGCACTAAGCTGGTGATGGTGGCAGTGCTGTCGATGGCCGTCGCGCCATGGTTAGTTAAACACAGCGTCGATATTGCGCGGCGCTTACAGGGCGGTAGACCTAAGAGTGACATTGAGATACAGGGCATACCGCCCATGGAGCATAATAAAGATCTCGTGTTGATTTTAGGCTACGGCAGGGTGGGGCAAACCATTGCCCGCTTTATGAAAATTGAAGCGATCCCCTATTTGGTGCTCGATCTTGACCCCACGCGGGTCACAGAGGCTCGCCGCGCTGGGGAGCCTGTGTATTTTGGCGATGTGGCTAAACGAGCGATTTTAAAACAAGCGCAAATTCGCCAAGCTAAGTTAATCGTTGTGGCTTTTAGTAATGCGCAGGTGTTAGATGAGGTATTGCCTTTGTGCCGCCAGTTGGCACCCGATGCCAACATTTTAGTCAGAACGCGCGATGATGAAGGCATGGAAGAGCTCGAGCAAGCCGGTGCCAGCCAAGTGATCCCCGAATCGCTCGAGGGCAGTTTAATGTTGGTGTCGCAGGTGCTGTATCAGTGTGGTGTGCCACTGACGCGCATATTTAAACGGCTCGAATATGAGCGCCGTAACCATTATCAATATCTGCACGGTTTTTTTTCAGGAGAGGAGACCGACTTCACCTTGGAGCTACTGCATGCGGTAGCGCTGCCCAAAGGGGCTCAGGTGGTGGGACAGACCTTAGCCGATATTCCTTGGCAGACGCTGCGGGTAGAGTTACGTGCAGTAAGGCGAGCGGGCGCCGAGGTAGAAAGCCCAGATCTAACCTGGCTTATTAGGCCCGGCGATATCTTAATTTTGCTTGGAAAACCAAGACGCATCGAGAAGGCGGAGCATTTTCTACTGCAAGGCTAATAGACCGCACCTTATCAGTTGACCCAAGCACCCTCAACCTTATCTGGGGCATGGAAAAAGGACAATACAATGCAACAAGCTTTAGCCAAACTCTTATTGCCTGTGCTGGCGCCAATGTTAATGGTGCAAGCCTTGTGGCTAAAACGCATTATGCCAAGGCTACCTGAAGCTAAGGGGCCGCGCGAAGGACTTATCGATAAAGGAGATCAAGAGGCAAGCATAGAGGGGGCAAATTTAGCCGATTTAAGCATGCCGACATCTGTGTGCACAAGCCCAAGTGACTTACCCCCTTCGGGGGTAACAACCATAAACTTGCTCATCTTAGGCGATTCTGCGGCGGCGGGGGTTGGCGTGGGCTCACAGCAACAGGCGCTTAGCGGGTATTTAACTGCGCGGCTGAGCGAGCATTATCGTGTGCGCTGGACCTTGCTTGCTCGCAGCGGCTTAACCACAAATAACACTTTAACCCATCTGAGCGGTGAGTCTTGGCAAGCCAGTTTACGCCAAGGACAATATGATGTGGTGTTATTGTCTCTTGGAGTGAATGATGTACTCAGCCCGTTAAGTGTGACGAGATGGCTTAGCGCCACCGAGCGTTTACTGAGTCAACTTAGACAACACTCGCCCAAGGCACAGCTGCTGCTCACCCCAGTACCGCCCTTGGGGGCGTTCTTGGCCTTTCCACAGCCCTTACGCTGGTTTGTTGGGCAACGAAGTGATGAGTTTAATCGGCGATTGCAGCAAGTGATCGACGCCCAAGCTGGCTGTCAGTTGCTGTCGCTGCAATTGCCTTTAAGTGCCGATTCACTGGCCCTTGATGGATTTCATCCGAGTGAGTCGAGTTATCGCCTGTGGGCTGAGGTCGCAGCGCAGCAGATGCTTGCGCGGCGAGGTATTAATCGAGATTAAAAAATGCCTTAATCTCATCAACCTGACACATGGCATCTTGATAGCCCAAATTGATTAAGGCACTGCAATAGGGCTGCTCAAACAGCAGGTAAGAGACAATACTGGAATCCGATTGCTGATTAATGCCGATAAGGCGCAGTAAGGTGCGCACCGCCAGTGGCATTTTATGATAGTACTGCGCGGCAATTTGGCTTAAGTCTTCGCTAGGCTTGATCACTAAAGTATCGATAGGTTTGAGTGAAGCTTGTTGGCGCGCCGCTTCTGGGATCAAACTTAAGGTACTGTTAATACGCTGCAATCGCTCTAAGTCACTGTTGAGGGTATCGGAGAATATGGTGTCTAATAGATGACCCGCAATCGTTGCTGTTTTTGGGTGGTATTCCATCTCTTGGTGGGCTTGTTTATGTGGGCTATCTAAATTAATCACCATGATTTTTTTCGCCCCCAAATGAATGGCGCTACTCAGTGGTGCGAGTTGATGCACTGAGCCATCACCATAGTAACCTCGATTAAGCTTTATCGAGGGAAACACTAAAGGGATCGCTGCACTCGCCAGTAGATGCTCAGTATTTAAATGTGTGCGTTGACCACCGCGGCGGGCTCGATTCCACTCCTCAATTTGGCGACTGGCTTGAAAGAAGGTCACCGAACGCGACGAGTTATAACAAGAGGTGTCAATACTTAGGGCGTGCAGGGCGCCATTGGCAATATTTCTGTCAATACGAGCAAAATTAATCACTTCATTGAGTAGGCCACGTAGCGGTTCATTATCAAATAGGCTGCCAGGTTCAGGGTTGATGCGTTCATCTTGTAAACCCATTAACGCCATTTTAGCCAGATGCGAAAACACGCCGGTAAATGACGCCCGGTAAATCATATGGGTATTAAAATGACGCCAAATCCACTCGAGTTTACGCACGCCAAGATGAAAACAGGAGGCGTGAGTCGCAATAGAGGTGCCGTTGATCGCACCGGCCGAGGTACCACAAATGATCTTAAAAGGGATGCCATGGTTGCGAGGATAAAATTGCACTATCGCCTTGAGCACACCTATCTGATAAGCGGCCCTCGCGCCCCCACCGCCCAAGACTAACGCTGTTGTGTCTGGCAAGTTTGCCCCTTAATATCGCTAAGCTACTATCTTATTAAAAACAAATATTATTTTTAAATTATCTCTGGCAATCGTGTTGATAAAATATGCACTAGGTAATCACTTTGTTATCAGTCAAGAATATGTGAGAGGCTGTGGATGTTCAAGTCTAGCGACCCTTTTTATGGCGGCAAGCGGTTGCCGTGCCGTCATGTCGGGGCAGTGATCCCCCCAACGTGTGGTGCGTTGGGTAAGTGGTGGCTCTAACATAAAAAGCGGCGAATATCGTCTAGTTAATAAGTCTATATTTACCTAGGGTCAAAAATGTGTACCAAGGAGAGGTATCTGCCTATCTCTTTGTAATTGATATGTTAAATGTAAAGTGGTGTCTGCTTTGTTGCCAACTGGGCAGATTTGATAATATCGGAGGTTGGGGTAGACTGGAAAAATGTACATTTGAGGGATTAACCATGTTACAGCCACTAAAAATAATAATAGCTGATGACCATCCACTGTTTAGACAAGCATTAATCAATATCTTAACCAGTCAGTTTGACGGCGTAACCTTGTTAGAAGCCGAAAGCGTGGGTCAGCTCGAAGCGCTGTTAATGGCCCATGATGATGCCGACCTGCTGTTATTAGATCTTAATATTCCTAACGCGCATGGTTTTAATACCTTAGTCAATATCCGTAATAGTTACCCGCAAATTGGCGTTCTGGTGATCTCAGGCCAAGAAGATAAGGTAACCGTGGGCAAGAGCATCTCCTTTGGTGCAGCGGGCTTTATCCCTAAGTCAACGGCGGTCGATGAGATGGTCAAAGCCATCAAGGCTGTGCTAGCGGGTCAGCAATGGATCCCTCATGGCTGCGGCGATTTAGCCTCGGTTACCTTAGACAGTATGAGCAGTAAAATTGCCAGTTTATCACCGCGGCAACACCGCATTTTAATGATGTTTGCCGATGGCCTACTCAACAAGCAAATCGCTTACGAGCTGGGTTTATCTGAAGCGACCATCAAGGCCCATGCCAGTGCGATTTTCCTTAAATTAGGCGTCCATACCCGCACTCAAGCGGTGATTGCCATGAGTCAGTTATATCTGGATCAGACGCCGCAACCTGAGCAGGCCTAACGACCATGGGAGCGACTAAACAAGCAACTACGCAAACATGCGAAAGTGGAGCGTTGCTCAGTCAGACAGTCACTGCCCAGCAACCCAACCATTCGCTAGTCCTAGCTTTGTCTTAGGCTAGAGCCTCTTGCTGAAGCTCCTTGGTTAAAGGTCCTTGCCTTAAGTCTCTTGCTTCGAGACCTTAAGGCTCTCGTTCGCTGGTGACATAATTAGTCGATGTCGGCGCCGAGTAGTTATTGTGCAGGCTGCTCGCTAATGTGGCGCTCATCACCGCGCGCAGTGCGATGGGTTTAATAATTTTGCGTAAATACCCATAACCTAGGGATTTAGCTTGTAATACCACGCTTTCATCTATGGTGGCAGTGATCAGCACCGCTGGCACAGGATGGGGCGATAGGGCTTGTAGCTGACTCATTAAATCCAAACCATTTTGGTTATCATCGAGTTGATAGTCCATCAACACGATATCGATATTGGCAACATATTGTTTAAAAAGGGCTTTGGCTTGCTCAGGCGTCGATGCCCCGTAGACTTGGCAGCGCCAGCCTGCCAGCAACTCTGTCATGCCCTTGAGCACATTAGGGTCGTTATCGACCACTAAGACATGCACCCCATTGAGGGTCAAAATGTCTGCCTGAGTGGCCATTGTGGTGTTGGGCTGTGCGCAGACCGTTTGCACCGCCAAACTGAAGATGCTGCCGCTGCCAACCTCGGACGATAAGGTTAGCTGATGTTGCAGTAATCCCGCTAATCCTTGAGCAATGTTTAAGCCTAAGCCTAAGCCGTTAACGCCATCATGTCCCGAATGCTGCAAGCGGGTAAACTGCTCAAAAATCATTGCCTGTTTGTCGGTCGGGATCCCAGGGCCATCGTCGACCACTTGCACTAAGACGCCTGTTGATTGCCTGCGACACCCCAGTACTATTTTGCCATTACCCGCATACCGAAACGCGTTGCTAACCAGGTTTTGTAATATGCGTCTGAGTAACACCTTATCACTGCAAACCCACACCGAGGTGTTAATCAACTTGAACTTGACCTTAGAGGCCGCCGCCATGGCGCTAAATTCTTCTTTGAGCGAGTCCAGCACCTCTTGCAGGGCGAAGTCGGTAATTTCGGGCACTATAGTGCCACTTTCAATACGGGATACCTCATTAAGATCCAGTAGCAGTTCGTTAGCCACCTGCAGGGCATTATCGATATAACCTATTTGCTGTTTTTGTTTGGCACTGAGCTGGCCATTTTGCACAAAGGCGGAGGAAAATAATCTGGCCGCCGACAGGGGTTGTAGGAGATCATGGCTGCACGCCTTGAGGTATTGGCTTTTTTTCTGATGAGCTTGCTCCACTTTTTTCAATGCCTGAGCCAGCTCGGCGTTGGACTGAGCCAGCTGGGCGTTGGCCTGCTCCATCTTTTTGGTGCGCTCGTGGACTCGGGCTTCTAGGTCGAGGTTTTTCTCTTTGAGCAGTTTTTCCGCTTCTCGATAGATAGTAATATCGGAAAAAATCATCACAAAACCGCCATCGGGGATAGGGTTGCCCTGAATGCGAATGGTTTTGCCATCGGGCTGCACGCGCTCTGTGCTGTGATGGCTGCCTTGACGTAAAAAGTTCAGCCGCCGCTCTACCTGTTCATCGAGATTGGCAATATAACGTTTACCCACGCTGAGGTTATATTCGATAAGTTGGCTCACCGGGCAACCTATGTAGATCAGGTCGTCCGGATAGTTAAACAGATTCAAATAGTGTTGGTTCCAGGCCACTAGTTTGAGATCTCTGTCGATCACCGAAATCCCTTCACTGGCATTTTCAATCGCGCTATGGAGTACCGAACGGCTAAACTCCATCCGATGGCTGGAGGCGACTTCTACCAATTGGGCCACATCTTCAATGGCAATATCGCGGCCATTGAGGGCATAAGAGAGCACCAAGCGCGCGGAGGCTGAGCCCATTACGCTGGCAAGCATGTTCTCGGTATAGAAAATCAGCGCCTGGTTATGGGCATTTTTATCGACAATGGGTTGGGGCTGACATGCAAAAAAATGGTAAAAGCCTTGGGCGGCCTTATCTTTACCCACAAAGCGAGCCACTAAGAGTTCAAGCTCGGTCGGATTGACGTTTTTGGGCACCTCTTGCTGTAATTTATCCAGCTCAGGTCGCTCAATAAAGTGGGCGATTTGCATCTGCTCATGCACGCTTTGGCGGGTAAAGGAGGATACCAACCAGATAGCCATGATATTGACAAACAAGCCCACTAAGGTCGCCATGGTCGTCATGGAGTAGTCGCTGCCAGCAAAGGGGTGAGGATACAAGCCAAGCTGTGGCAGTAAGTTCAGTGTCAGCCACAAGCTGAAGCCTGCACTTATCCCCACCAACACGCCAATTAAGGTCACACGACGCCATAAAAAAGCGGCAATGAGTGCGGGGCCAATTTGCGCGATGGCGCCAAAGGCGACCTCTCCTAGCGATGATAAGGTATCGGGAGGCGCGATAAGGAACATGCCATAGCTCATAAATATCACCACTAATACTAGAGCTTTACGTATATTGAGCAGGTGTGAGCGAAATTTATGAAAGTCATCGCTGTGGATATTGTTGATCTTAAATAGGGTGGGAAACACCACTTCGTTGCTGAGCATGGTACTCAGGGCTATGGTCGAGATGATCACCATAGAGCTGGCCGCCGAAATTGCCCCAAGAAAGCTAAATAAGCCTAACCAAAGATCGCCGTTAACCGTGGGTAAAAACAGCACATAAGCATCACTTTGTAACGAATCCCCATAGAGAATATTACCCGCCTGCCCAAGCGGCGTGGCAAAAAAAGCAAAGACCAACACATACAGCGGAAATGTCCAGCGGCTCCATAGTGCGTGTTTTTGCTCTTTTAGCTCCACAATCAACACCTGAAACTGGCGCGGCAGACACAAAAACGCCGACATTACGATAAACAGTAAGCCAAACATCGAAATAATATTGGGGTAGGCAAATTCTGTGGTGATGGGGGAGATCGCGCTGGCCTGACGCCATATCTCTAGGGGCGAATCAAAGAGAAAAAAGGAGACAAAAATCCCTATGGTGAGATAAGCGATAAGCTTGACTAGGGATTCAAAGGCAATCGCCAGCATCATGCCGGGGTGGCGCTCAGTGACATCGATGGCCCGTACGCCAAAGATAATGGTAAAACCGGCCAAGATTAAACTCACCACTAGACCCAACTGCCACGATGATAAGAGGTGGTCTTGGCGCAAAATTTCATAGGAGTTAACAATCGCTTTTTGCTGCAAGGCAATATAGGGCAAGGTGCCGAACAGGGCGACTAAGGTCACCACTACTGCTAATAGCGGTGATTTACCAAAGCGGGACGCGAGTAGGTCGGCAATCGAGGTAATATTGAGCCGTAAACAGACTCGTATCACCCGCTGAATAAAAGGCCAGGCGAAAATAAACAGTAAAATAGGCGCAATATACACAGGTAAGTAAGCAAACGAGTTGTTAGCCGCTTGCCCTGCAGTCCCCAGAAAGCCCCACGAGGTGCAGTACACCCCAAGAGACAGTGAATAGATTATTTTATGTTGCTGTTTAAACAGCTTATCGCGGTATTTGTCACCGATAAATGCCATCAAAAAAAGCAAACCGATATAGCTGATGCTGATGGTCACTAAGAGCCAGTTAGGAAACATGGTAGCGCTAAACCTATTGCGGCGCAGTGTTGTGGCAAAGGTGCCCACTGCTGTGATTGTTATGCAAATTAACTTATCACATTTTCTCCTCTGTGCATCACTTATGGGCTACCGACTTAAGTCTTAACGGGCAGCTCTCGTTACCCTTTGACGGTGCGTGCGCTGCCACAGACTTTTGTCTTACGACTGATGGTCTACCCCCTCTTGATTAACGCTTTCTGATTACAGCTTAGTGTCTAATCCCCATGATGTAAGCCATGGGATCTAAGCCCTGTGCATTAATACCTATTCCCAATTGAGCCCCCAAGGTTATTTCTCCATCTTGGAGGCAGACTAAACAGGGGATAAAAAGATGCTCACTTCAACCATAAAAAACATCACGCTTGCCACTTCACTCTGCCTCGTGGCGGGTTCTACCGCTGCCGCATTTGACTTTGAGGTCGGCGACGAGGGTAAGTTGTCATTTGGTGGTTATCTCAAAGTCGATGCGCGCTATGTGTCTGGCGACGTTGCCTATCGTGACTTTTGGATAGGCTCGGGTCAGCCGCTCGCAGACAGTGCGAATCAATTTAAGATTTTCGCCAACGAGTCACGCTTTAATACCAAATATGTCCATGGCGATGTGATGGGCTTTATTGAGATGGATTTTTATGGTGGTGGCGGTAACGAGGTGGTGTCTAATTCGGCCAATCCGCGCCTGCGTCATGCCTTTATCAATTACAAAGGGCTGACGGCGGGGCAAACCTGGACCACCTTTATGAACACCAGTGCCATACCTGAAACGGCCGATTTTGCCGGTGCCACCATAGGCTTGGCGTTTATTCGCCAAGGGCAAGTGCGTTACGAGATGGGCGATTTCCAAGTGTCGATAGAAAACCCAGAGAGCGTGGGCGGCGATACGGCTAATGACGATCTGCCCGATGTGGTGGCCCGTTATAACGTCAAAGGCGACTGGGGTAATGTGTCGTTTTCGGCTCTAGGCCGCAACCTTAATACCACAACGGGTAACAGTGAGACCGCCTTTGGTGGCTCTATCGCCGGCGTGGTTAACACCTTTGGCAGAGATGATTTTCGCTTTCAGGTGCACCTAGGTGATGTAGGGCGTTATGTGGGGGTGGGCGCAGTGCAAGATTTGGTCGGTGAAGAAGTAGAAAGCACCACCTCGTATTTAGCGGCCTACCGTCATTATTGGACCGACACCCTCAGAAGCACCGTGCTTTACGGCTACCTTGAAACCGATGTGAGCAACATTGAGCGCAGCCAATGGAGCGTTAACTTATTCCAAAATCTCACGCCAGCGTTAGCCATAGGTGTTGAGGTGGGCAATTTTGCCATGGATGATCAAAACGTCGATTCAGACTATGTGCAACTGTCTATGCGCTACGCCCTCTAGACCCACCACTTGGCGAGGCGGCTATGGCCCCTCGTCATTTTTTTAACATCAGTTTTGACACCACAATACAGCGCTACAAGTTAAGTGAGCTAGCGGGTTGAGATAAACCGCGCTGCGCTCAAGGCGAGATAAGCGTTTTTTTAAAAGGAGTATGGGTGTGACAGAGACCATTTTAAAAGTCGAGCAGATTTCACTGGCATTTGGTGGCGTTAAGGCGCTAACCGATGTCAGCTTTGAGGTCAATCGCGGCGCCGTCTTCTCCATCATTGGCCCTAATGGTGCGGGCAAGACCTCGATGCTTAACAGCATTTCAGGCCGTTACCGCCCGCAGCGGGGCTCGATTCATTTTGACGGCCAAGATGTGACCCACATGCGTCCTAACGATCGCGCCGACCTTGGCATTGGGCGCACTTTCCAAAACTTGGCGCTGTTTGGTCATATGTCGGTGCTCGACAACATCATGGTTGGGCGTCATCACCTGATGAAAAATAACTGGCTGACGGGCCCGTTGTACTGGGTATCTCCGGCACAAAAAGAGGAGCTGAGTCATCGCCGCCACGTCGAGGAGATCATCGACTTTCTCGATATCTCCCATGTGCGTAAATCTGTCGCAGGCACCTTGTCATACGGGCTGCGCAAACGGGTTGAATTGGCGCGCGCAATTGCACTCAACCCCAAGTTGATTCTGCTCGATGAGCCGATGGCAGGCATGAATCTGGAAGAGAAAGAGGATATGGCGCGTTACATCCTCGACTTAAATGAAGAATTTGGCATCACAGTGGTGATGATTGAACACGATATGGGCGTGGTGATGGATATCTCCCACGAAGTGATGGTGCTCGATTTTGGTAAGCGGCTTATTTGTGGTCTCCCCGATGAGGTGATGGCCGACGAGCACGTAAGACAGGCTTATTTAGGGCTTGAAGACAATGAGCAATTAAAAGAGGTCGTCTAATGAGTAGGTCAAATCAAGCAGCGCAATCCTTTGATATGGGAAGCATGGATACCTTTCCCAAGATCTTGCGCCATAATGCCGCTAATTGGGGCGCCGATATTGCCATGCGTGAAAAAGAGTTTGGCATTTGGAGCGAGTTTAGCTGGCAAGATTATCACAATCGCGTCAAGTGGATGGCGCTCGCATTTAACCATTTAGGCATTACAGCCAACACCACCATTGCCCTACTGGGTGAAAACCGCCCCGAGTGGGTGTGGGGCGAGGTGGCCGCCCACGCCTTATGTTGTTACTCGCTGGGCATTTACCAAGACTCGATGCACGAAGAGGTGGCTTATCTGCTTAATCGCAGTAATGCCCAGGTGGTGGTGGCTGAAGATGAAGAGCAGTGCGATAAGTTACTCGAGCTGGGCGACCAGATCCCGTCGGTAAAATACATTGTCTATTGCGACCCAAGAGGCATGCGTAAATATGACGATTCACGCCTGATCAGTGTGGAAGAGATTTACCGCATTGGTCAGGAGGTGGATAACACCTCACCGCGCCATTATGACAACTTAGTCGATGCCGGAAAGGCCGACAACATCGCCATCTATTGCACCACATCGGGCACTACCTCTAAGCCGAAAATTGTGTTGCTGCAAGGCAGTAAATTTATCGACCATTGCTGCTCCTATTTACGTGCCGATCCAAGGGCACCTGGTGATAACTATGTGTCGGTCTTGCCGCTGCCGTGGATCATGGAGCAGGTATACGCCGTGGGGCAGGCATTAATTGCCCGGCAAATCGTTAATTTTGTGGAAGAGCAAGAGACCATGATGGCGGATCTACGCGAGATAGGCCCAAGTTTTGTGCTGCTCGCTCCCCGTGTGTGGGAAGGCATTCTTGCCGATGTCAAAGCACGCATGATGGACTCCACCCCCTTTAAACAAAAGCTGTTTAACTTTGCCATGGCGCGTGCCGAACAACGGCTGACGCAGGGCAAACGTTCTCAGCTTGCCGATTGGCTGTTGATGAAGGCACTGCGTGATCGCTTAGGGTTCTCGTTTTTAAAATCGGCAGCCACCGGCGGCGCCGCGATGGGGCCAGATACCTTTAAGTTTTTTCAAAGCATCGGCGTTCCGCTGCGTCAGCTCTATGGGCAAACCGAGATGTGCGGCGCTTACACTATTCATCAGTCAGATGATATCGATTACGACAGCGTCGGGGTCGCCTTTGATACCGCCGAACTCAAAGTGATCAACACCGACAGCGAAGGGGTGGGTGAGGTCATCGCCAAAACCGTTGGCATGTTTAACGGGTATTTAGGTGATGATGAAGCTTATCAGGAAGATGTCAAAGATGGCTGGATGCACACCGGCGATGCCGGTTACTTCAAGCCATCGGGCCATCTGGTAGTGATTGACCGCATTAAAGATCTGGCTAAAACCAGTCACGGTATCCAGTACTCACCACAATATATCGAAAACAAACTCAAGTTCTCCTCCTTTATCGGTGAGGCGGTGATTTTGGGCAAAGATAAACCCTATTTGTCGGCGATATTGTGTATCCGTTTCAGTATTGTCGCCAAGTGGGCCGAGCAGCAAGGCTTGGCGTTTACCAACTACACCAATCTGTCGAGTTTACCTGAGGTGTATGAGCAGCTCAGCCTTGAAGTGCAGCGGGTCAATGAAACCCTGCCAGATGCACAAAAAATTAATAAATTTATTTTGTTATATAAAGAGCTCGATGCCGATGACGGTGAGCTAACCCGTACCCGTAAGGTGCGCCGTGGGGTGATTGCCGACAAGTATGGCGACATTATCGACTCGATTTATAACGATGAGCCCCATGTGGATATCGACACAGTGATCACCTTCCAAGATGGCACTCAGTCGCGGATCAAAACCCAACTTAAGGTCGCCACCTTGGTCGATGGCCCTACGGCTAGCGATGCCAATGTCACGCAAAGGAGAGCATCATGAATTTCGAACTGTTATTACAACTTATCATTAACGGCCTGATAGTCGGCCTGTTGTATGGGGTTGTCGGCATGTGTTTTGTGTTGGTGTATAAGTCGACCCAAATCGTCAACTTTGCCCAAGGTGAGTTTTTGCTGGTGGGCGCGTGGGTCTGCTGGGCATTTTTAACCTACTTCCAGTTACCTTTTTTCTTAGGCTTTATATTAACCCTCTGTTTTATGGCCGCCTTTGGCGTGTTACTGCAGATGATAGTGCTGCGCCCCATGATTGGCGAACCGATAATTTCGGTGATCATGGTGACTATCGGCCTGTCGATTTTCTTCCAGTCGTTAACCAAGTGGATTTTTGGGGTGTCGCCCCAGAGCTATCCGCAGGTGTTTGATACCCAGTCGGTGGCCATCTTTGGCCTCAATATCGAATTTGCCTACTTGATGAGTACTGTGATTGCACTGTTGATCATGGTGAGCTTCTTTCTGTTCTTTAAATACTCTAAGCATGGGTTAGCCATGCGCGCCACGGCGTTTGATCAGCAGGTTGCACAAAGCCTAGGCATTTCGGTTAAGCAGGTCTTTGCCATGAGCTGGGGCATTGCCGCCACCGTATCGGCCACCGCAGGCGTGGTGATTGGCATGGTCAACGGGGTATCAGACTCACTCTCCTCTATCGGCATTAAGGTGTTTCCTGCGGTGATCTTAGGCGGGCTAGACTCCATTGTCGGTGCCATTGTCGGCGGCGTGGTGATTGGCGTGCTGGAAAACGTGGCCGAGTTCTTCGACAGCCAATATCTGCATATCGGCAACATGTACGACATCGCCCCTTTTTACGTGCTGCTTATCATCTTGTGGTTTAAACCTTATGGCCTATTTGGCACCCGTGATATTGAACGGATCTAGAGGATAGCATTATGAATCAACTATTTGAGATTGACCTATTGGCCCAAGGAGTTTGTTATGTCTAGTTTGGCGATGCGCCCCTGTGGTGATTTCCGCACCAGTTATAAGGCGGATAATACCATTTTCGAAACCAGTACTATTCGATTAGTAACCATCATGGTGATCGCACTGGCATGCGCGGCACCTTTGGTGCTCGATGGTTACTTTTTAACCCTATTTATTCAAATCTCCTATCTTGGCATTGCGGCCTTGGGGCTCAATATTCTGGTGGGCTTTACCGGACAGATCTCCTTAGGTCACGGAGCCTTTTTTGGCTTTGGTGCGTTTGCCTCGGCCTGGCTCAATACCAGTTTTAATATTCCTGTGGTGTTTTGTATCCCCTTGGCGGGTTTCTTAACCATGGCGGTTGGCATGATGTTTGGTATGCCGGCAGCACGCATTAAGGGCTTGTACTTGGCGATTGCTACCTTGGCAGCGCAGTTCATTATTCAGGATTTTTTTGGCCGCGCCGAATGGTTTTCTGGCGGTGCGTCGGGGGCGATGGCTGCGCCAGTTAACCTGTTTGGGTTTGAATTTGATACCGACTTGAGCTTCTACTTTATCGCGCTGTTCGCCTTAGTGTTTATGTATATCTGGGGTTGTAACTTGATGCGTAGCCGCGATGGCCGCGCCTTTGTGGCGGTACGCGACCATTATCTTTCTGCCGAGATCATGGGCGTTAAATTGAATAAGTATCGCCTGTTGTCTTTTGGTATCTCCTCTTTCTACGCCGGTATTGGTGGGGCGTTGTACGCCCACTATTTGGGTTATGTCTCGGCGGAAGGCTTTACCATTTTTATGTCGATTCAGTTTCTGGCCATGGTGATCATCGGTGGTCTAGGTTCGGTAAAAGGCACCTTAATGGGGGTGGTGTTTATGGTGTTACTGCCCGAAGTGCTCGAGAGCATGGTGGGGTTAATGAATTATACCCCGTGGGGGGACATCCCTATGGTGACCGATGGCCTTGCCTATATCAAAGAGATGGCCATTGGCTTGGTGATCATCTTGTTTTTGATTTTTGAACCGCAAGGATTAGCCCATCGCTGGGGCCAAATTAAAAACTACTGGAAGTGCTATCCATTTGCTTATTAGTGGTGACAGGTTTTACCTGTGCCCAAGAGCGGGCACAGGGGTTAGCGGCGCTGGCGAGCAGCGTTAACAAGATACTCTTCTTAGCCTTTAAAGAAGCACGCAGTTTGATATGAGAACGGGCTTAGCCTAACCCACTTTGGGACGGCAGCGTTCAACCTGATGGACCATTTTTGAAGGGAAATTATTATGTATAAGACACTATTACTTGGCTCGACATTAGCTGGCATCACCTTAGTCAGTGCGGGCGTGCAAGCCGAAGATTCGGTATTTGTTGGCCATCTTGCCGATATGTCTGGTCCCACGGCGTTTGTGGGCAAACCGTATGCCGATGGCGTGCGTGATGCACTGGCGTATATCAATGCCAATGGCGGTATCGACGGCACCACGCTGGAATATGAAACCATAGATTATGCTTACAAGGTGCCGCAGGCTATCGCCTCCTATAAAAAGTGGTTGTCGCGTGAAAATATGGTGGCGATGCAGGGCTGGGGCACGGCCGATACCGAAGCGTTGATCTCTTTTGCCGCTAAAGATGAACTGCCGATCTTCTCGGCTTCCTATTCGGGGCATCTAACCGATCCTCAAGGTAAAAACCCCAATACCAAAAAGCCTGCGCCGTATAACTTCTTCTATGGCGCGTCTTATTCTGATGCATGTCGCGGCTTGGTGCAGTGGGCCGCAGAGGATTGGCAAGCAAAAGGTGGGCAGGGCAAGCCAAAGTTCACCCACATTGGTGCCAACCATCCGTTCCCTAACGCCCCTAAAGAGGCATGTGCCGAATACGCCACCGAGCTTGGCTTTGATGTACAGCCGCCGGTAGTGATATCGATGAAACCCGGTGACTTTAAAGCGCAATGTTTAAGCCTTAAAAGTTCGGGGACCAATTATGGCTATATCGGCAACTTAGGCGGTTCGGTGCAGTCGTTAATCAAGTCGTGCGACACGGTCGGCACAGATATTCAGTTTATGTCTAATATTTGGGGCGGCGACAAGTTGGTGTTTCAGGCGGCGGGTGAAGGGGTGAAAAACTATATTTTCCCTACCATGACCCCGTTTTGGGGCGATGATGTACCGGGCATGGCCTTGGTTCGTGAGATCTCAAAAATGTCCGATGCGAGTGGGCAAGAACCTCGTCTACACCACTATATTCGCGGTGTTTGCTCTACCTACTTTATGAAAGAGTCGATGGAGTGGGCTAAGGCCAATGGTGGTATTACTGGGCCTAACGTTAAAAAAGGCATGTATGTGCAGCAAAACTGGGTGCCTAAAGGGCTTGAAGGCGTCTGCTTAGCGGCGACGTGGAGCCCAGAAGATCACCGCGGCATTAATCAGGTCAACATCTACAAAGGCAACTACAACGGCGGAGACATTAAGGTTGAGAAGGTCAACCAAGTCACGCTTGAGCGCCGCGTTGATTGGTTAGGTTATTAATCACCCATTTCGGCCTAGCAGGGCACTTCTGCCTGCTAGGCCATCACCTATCGCCCTGGAGTTGTTATGACACAAGCAGTGCAGTTAAAGCCAGAAAGCCCCATTCTCTCTATTAATAATATCGAAGTGGTGTATGACGATGTCATTCAGGTGCTTCGCGGCGTCAGTATCGATGTGCCACAAGGCGAAATCGTCACCCTACTTGGCCCTAATGGCGCAGGTAAATCGACCACCTTGAAGGCGATATCTGGACTACTAAAGACCGAAAACGGTGAGGTCTCCCGTGGTGATATCCATTTTATGGGCGAGCGAATCGATACCCAAAATGCTTCGGATGTGGTGCGCTCGGGCCTATTTCAGGTGATGGAAGGTCGGCGGATCATCGAAGATATGAGCGTGATTGAAAATTTAAAGTTAGGCGCCTATACCCGCCATGACGGTCAAGTTAATCAAGACATTGAGATGGTGTTTAACTATTTCCCACGCCTGAAAGAGCGCACAGGGCTCGCCGGATACCTGTCGGGCGGCGAGCAGCAAATGCTGGCCATCGGCCGCGCGTTAATGGCCCGTCCTAAGATGATCTGCCTCGATGAGCCTTCGATGGGCCTTTCACCGCTATTGGTAAAAGAGGTGTTTGGCATCATAGAAAAGATCAATCGCGAGCAGGGGATCACCATGCTGCTGGTGGAGCAAAATGCCAACTACGCCTTAAAGGCAGCCAACTATGGCTATATCATGGAATCGGGCAAGATAGTGCTCGATGGCAGTAAGGCGCAGCTGCTCAATAACGAAGACGTAAAAGAGTTTTATCTGGGGGGCGGCAATGAAACTCGCAAAAGTTTTAAAAATTTAAAGTCGTATAAACGCCGTAAACGCTGGTTGTAATAGGAGCCGACATGAGCCATTTTTATCACCCACTGGAAGGGCAAAGCGCCGCTGTTCGCGAAGACTACCTTATGTCGGCGCTGGCCGATCAGCTCAGCTTTGCTAAAAGCCACTGCGACTATTATGCGGCGCGGTTAGCCGACATTGATGTTAGCCAAATCAATAGCCGGGCAGCACTAGCGACGCTGCCCATCACCCGTAAGGCCGATCTGATTGAATTGCAGGCCGCGAAGCCGCCTTTTGCCGGCATGACTCCCAATCAGCATAGCGTGGGGCGCATATTTCAATCGCCGGGCCCAATTCATGAGCCCGAATGTGATGGCCATGATTGGTGGCGTATGGGACAAGCGTTTTTTGCTGCGGGTTTTCGTCAGGGCGATCGGGTGCAAAATTGCCTCTCTTATCATTTAACCCCCGGCGGCTTCATGATGGACTCGGGCGCTAAGGCCTGTGGTTGCAGCGTGATCCCCGCAGGTCCCGGGCAGACAGAGCAGCAACTGGCCTTGATTGGCAGCTTAAAGCCCAATGGCTATTGCGGCACACCCTCATTTTTAAATATCTTGCTCGAGAAGGCGCAGCAGTTGGATTGCGATGTCTCATCGATCACTAAGGCGCTGGTCTCTGGTGAGGCGTTAACGGCGCCCCTCAAAGCCCGCTTTGTCGAGGCGGGCATTGCCGTTAAGCAGGCTTATGCGACTGCCGATCTGGGGCTTATCGCCTTTGAAAGTGTCAGCGATGATGGCTTAGTGGTTGCCGAAGATATTATTGTCGAAATTGTGCGCCCAGGTACGTTAACTCCTGTTGCCGATGGCGAAGTCGGCGAGGTGGTGGTTACCAGCTTTAATCGTGATTATCCGCTGATCCGCTTTGCCACAGGGGATTTGTCAGCCTTAATGGGTGGCGAAAGTCGCTGCGGGCGCACCAATATGCGTATTAAAGGCTGGATGGGCCGCGCCGATCAAACCTGTAAAGTGAAAGGCTTGTTTGTGCACCCAGAACAAGTTGAGCGTATTCGCTGTCGTCATAGCGAGCTTGCTAAAGTACGGCTAGTGATCGCGAGCAGTAACCATAACGATACTATGTGTTTACTGTGTGAAGTGGATGACGCCCAGCGCTCGCAACTGGATATAGCGGCCATTAGCGCCTCTATTCGAGCCGAAACCCAGCTCAGTGGCGAGGTGGCTTTGGTTGCCACAGGGACATTGGCCAATGATGGCGTGGTGATTGAGGATAAAAGATAACAATTTTATGTCGTGCTAAAAAGTAGCGCTAAAAATTGTGCTAAGAATGAGCGTCGATACTCCCTCGATTCTGTACTTAGTCAGTTATTGGCATAAGTGTAATGCCTAGCCTTGAATGAGGCTGGGTATTTTTGTGTTTGGTGAGAGAGTCACTTATTAAGGGGGCAGCGCAGCCTCGAGCACGGGGCATAGATGCCTAACTGGTTTTTAGATAGGGATAACCTTGTGCGTCTTCCTTGGCCGTTTAGCGAAAACATCTGACCGATACGGATGTAGAAAATGCCAAAAAATATAGGGAACGTAGTTGGCTATCGCTGCTCTGCTAAAACGTCCCTGTTTTCGATACCCTCGGCTGCATCTACACTCGACTATGCAATCTCTTCGATTTAGCTGCATCAGGTGTGAGTAATGAGAGGGGAAAGTGAAAATCAAAAAGAAGACTAATTACCTAAGCTAAGCTCAAAAATGACTACCACGAAATCGCAAACTGGTGTAATGCTCACCAATACAATAACATAATGCAGACCATATCCATGGATGTGGCAGCGGCCAAGTCTTATAAGCGGTTTACGCCTTGTAGAGAAGGCCAACCTATCGTTATTAAGAGATTAGGCTTTAAGGAGCGTTATGAGTTACCTAAAAGGATTCGTAATCATAATTACGTGCTGGTTAAATAGCGTAAATGCAGAGACAATTTTTGATCAAACCAGAAATAGAACGATTCCAATCGAAATTACTTTCCCTCATAATATTGAGTCCTGCTCTACTGAATCAAAATGTCCTGTTGCATTTTTAAGCGCAGGATATGGTATATCGCATTTACAATATACTTTCTTATCTCAGCAGTTCAATCAACTTGGTTATCTTGTTATTGCCGTAGGCCATGAGTTGCCCGGCGATCCAGCTTTGTCAGTTTCAGGTCATTTATATGCAACACGAAGTGAAAATTGGAGTCGCGGTGCCGAAACATTAGACTTCTTACAAGTCTCATTGAGCCAACGCTTCAAACAATACAATTTTGATGAGTTGATACTCATTGGTCACTCTAATGGTGGCGATATTTCAGCGTGGTTAGCTAATGAAAATAAGAGTTACATTCAAAGAATTATAACGCTAGATCATAGGCGTGTTCCTCTACCTCGTAATAGTGATCTCCGTATACTATCTATTCGGGCGAGTGACTTCCCTGCAGATACAGGCGTATTGCCAACAGGAATAGAACAAGAAAAGTATGGAAGTTGCGTCGTTAAGATTCCTAATGCAAAACACAATGACATCGCTGATTTTGGTCCGGTATGGTTAAAAGAAAAGATTAACGTTTTAATAAAGAGTCACTTAAGCGGGCAATCTTGTTCTGAGCTAATAAAAGCCTAACGAATAGGGTGTTGTAGCCAGCGAGTTTATTGCGCTTTTTTAAACCATAACCCAAAAATAAAGCAACTCACCGTTAATGTGATGCCTTACATTCTGCGCTGTTAGGTACTGTCATTTACTTTAAGCTTGTCTGATGCTGTGCTGGCTGTTGCCATGTACCTCTTTGCCGCATTAGGAAACATTAACAAGAAATGATGTTGATTTTAAACGTTTTGTTGTTTTATGGAGGAGGTGATGGCTTCGGTCATCACTTGATGCGCAATTATGTATAAAGCACTTGAGGGACGTTTATGATCACAATAAGGAAAGCCATTAAGTCTGATGCTCAGGTGATTTATGAATTAAGGAGGAGGGCTATTCTTGCTAAATGTTCAGCATATTACAGCAAACAACAACTCACTTTGTGGACGCAAGGTGGAGTATCGGATGGGTTCGTTCAAGATGTTACCGACACCTTTTATGTGTCAGAAAAAGGTGGTCGAGTGATTGGTAGTGGCAAGCTCAATACCGACACGGGGTTGGTCGATGCTATCTTCGTAGAGCCTGAACACTTTGGAATAGGGGCGGCAAGACAAATGCTTGAGTTCCTAGAGAAGCTGGCTAAAGAATGTGGCCTGCGCTTGCTTAAGTTGGACTCTACGTTAAATGCTGCGCCTTTTTATCGCTCATGTGGTTTTACTGGGGACGAGTTGTCTACCTATTACTCACCAATAGGCATTAGTTTGGATTGTATTCCAATGGAAAAGCCGCTGCGAGCGTAGGGATAACAAGGCTCAAGCAGGACGCCCAACACTTTCCATTTTACGTTTAAATCCGCCTTAATGTGTACGCTGCACCTAAGCAACTGACAAACATGCAAGTGGTACTTAACCTGCTGTGTCAAGCTGCCATTTCGATAAACTAATTGCTAAAGCTAGCATCATGATGTTTCCAGTTTTTCCAGTATCTTGATGCAGTTAGCAGTCACTTCTTTGCCGCTTCCACATAGATGAGCGGTGACAATTGCCCCCTCTTTCATGATACACATCGCCTCGAGGAGTTCACTGTTGTTGCTTATTAGGTGATCAGCTATCACTTGCCTCACTTGTTGTTTGTGATGGTGACAGAAGTTAAAAATGTCACTGTTGATGTCGCTAAATTCGGCAGAGGTATTAATAAAAAAACAGCCTCTAAAAGGGCCGAGTTCGGCTTCTTGGTTACTAAACCAACTTTCTAGTGCTGAGAATAGGCTATGAATAACCTCGTTTGTTGACTTTGTATTGGCCAGTTTTTGTTTCAGCCAGGCGATAAAAATATCGTGCCTTTGTTGCAGCGCGGCGAAAACTAAAGCGTCTTTACTTGGAAAATGAATATAAAGGGTTCGCTTGGCGATACCCGAAACGGCAAGTATTTCGTTGATGCCGACAGAATTAATACCGTTTTGGTAAAAAAGTGTTAGTGCTGTGTCTAACAGTCGCTGACGTTTTTGACTCATGTTTCTCTCCATTCAAGGCGTTTTTCTTTGAAAACGGTGTTTCTTTAGAGGCGATTCGTCTTTAAAAAAGTATATTGACAAAAGTATACCGATTTGTCTACTCTATTCGGGTAGACAGACTGGTATACTTTTATTGAGGTTAGCATGAATAATATTGTTTTATCGATTGTGGCGGGTGTGGGTGCGTTTTTGGCGATTGGCTTACTGTCGTTTTTTGACTCGACATTGAGTGATGTTGCATTGTTGATGGCGCCTTTTGGTGCCACGGCTGTATTGGTTTTTGGTGTTCCAGATAGCCCATTAGCACAGCCAAAAAATGTGATATTGGGTCATTTAATTACCGCTTTTGTTGGCGTATTTTTTACCCAATACATAGGCGTATCACCACTGACATTGGCCTTGGCTACGGGGGTTGGGGTGAGTGCTATGTTGCTGACCAAAACCACTCATCCGCCAGCAGGTGCAAATCCTTTGCTGATTATGTTAGCTGGGCAGGGGTGGACTTTTCTGGTTACGCCTGTGCTACTAGGTGCCGTGGTGATTGTTTTAGTGGGTAAAGGCATGCAATTTTTTAGCAAAGCGATGACGAAGGAGTTACAGAGCTAATGGTGAGAGTTGTATAACCGTATCGGGTACGAATGTGACGTTGCTGTGGGGGAATGGCGTTAAATGGCAAATACAGCGGTTTACAGATTGTGAATGACACCATCCATAAAAAACGCCCGGCATAAGCTGGGCGTTTTTAAGTATCGATTCAGATCCCGTTTTATTTAGCAGACTGAATAAAGTCGATGATTTGATCGAATGGAATATCTTGTTTTTCACCTGTGCGGCGGTTCTTATATTCGAATACACCGCTGTCGATGTTGCGATCGCCAATCACGATAACGTGTGGCAGACCGATAAGCTCCATATCGGCAAACATTACGCCAGGGCGCTCTTTACGGTCGTCAAACAGCACTTCGATACCGGCATCGTTAAGGTCTTGGTATAACTGTTCAGCCATATCCTTAACGCGGTGAGATTTGTGCATGTTCATTGGCAAGATGCCCACTTTGAACGGTGCAATCGCATCTGGCCAGATAATGCCGCGATCATCATTGTTTTGCTCAATCGCCGCTGCCACCATGCGGCTTACGCCCACACCGTAACAACCCATCAGTAAGGTTTTTGACTTGCCATTTTCATCAAGTACGTTAGCACCCATCGACTCTGAGTAGTTAGTGCCTAACTGGAAGATATGACCCACTTCGATGCCGCGTAGCAGTCCGATCGTGCCCTTGCCACATGGGCTCGCTTCACCTTCGATGACGTTACGTAAGTCAGCAACGGGTGCTTCCGGTAGGTCGCGTTCCCAGTTGATGCCCACATAGTGCTTACCATCTTGGTTAGCGCCAGCGGCAAAATCACTCATGATGTTAACGCTGTGGTCAATATAGACTGGAATATTAAGCCCGACAGGACCTAATGAACCAGGGCCTGCGCCAATGGCATTACGGATATCGGCTTCATCGGCCATCTCAAATGGAGCCAATACGGCGTCAAGCTTCTCAACTTTCACTTCGTTAAGTTCATGGTCGCCACGAATGATAATGGCAACTAACGGCGCTTCTTCGGTTGCACCTTTAACAATAATGGTCTTAACGGTTTTTTCGATAGCGATGCCGTGCTGTGAGACGAGCTCTTCAATGGTTTTGGCATTAGGCGTATCGATAATGCTCATTTCAACCGTTGCTGCGCCGCGTGGCTCAGTTGGGATTGGCGCTTCTGCTTTTTCGATGTTAGCGGCGTAATCACTCTCAGTTGAGTAAGCAATTAAGTCTTCACCGCTGTTGGCTAATACGTGGAATTCATGTGACATGCTGCCACCGATAGAACCGGTATCAGCAAGTACTGGGCGGAACGCCAGACCCATACGGCTGAGGATGTTGCTATAGGCGGTGTACATCGCCTCGTAGGTTTCATCCATGGTTTCTTGATCTAAATGGAAAGAGTAAGCGTCTTTCATCAAAAATTCACGCGAGCGCATCACACCAAAACGTGGACGTACTTCATCGCGGAATTTAGTTTGAATTTGGTAAAGGTTAAGTGGTAACTGCTTGTATGAGTTAACTTCTTTACGAACGATGTCGGTGATCACTTCTTCATGGGTTGGGCCTAAGACGAAGTCACGGTTGTGACGGTCTTGAAAGCGCAGTAGCTCAGGACCAAATTTTTCCCAACGACCAGTTTCAACCCACAGATCAGCCGGTTGTACCATGGGCATTAAGATCTCAACAGCACCTGCATTGTTCATCTCTTCACGCACAATCGCTTCAATCTTACGCAGTACACGTAAGCCTGTCGGCAACCAGCTGTAAAGACCTGATGCGTTACGACGGATCATTCCCGCACGTAGCATTAATTGATGACTTACCACCTCAGCGTTTGCTGGGGTCTCTTTTTGTGTTGACAGCAGGTACTTGCTAACTCGCATTGCCAATATCCAGTTATGTAGTGAAATAGGCCGACATTTTAGCACCCTGTGTGTTGATGTCACCTAGTTTGTTTGGGGGCTGGCAACTAAAAAGAGAGACCAAATTCGTGGCGTTAAGGCTTGTTGACGTCGCGATTGGGAGGATTTTGAATTTCCTCTTGTGTGAGTGAGTTTTTTTTGCGTAATTTCAGTAGTGTCAACAATTTATCCCACCAAATACGCAGGGTGGCAAATCCGACAACAATGGCTGCAATAATTGCTTGCAAAATGATACTTCCCGTTCCGGGATCGAGATAGGCGTATGCAGGGGAACTGAATAATAATATCGATGCGGCATATAGGCGTCGATTGAGGTTATTTTGCATATTCTCACTTCCTCACAGTGGAGAGTAAAGGGGGGACTCATTAGATTTTAATGTAGTTAGCCATTGGTCATAGGGCAAATGTTTTATGGTCTATAGTTATCATCATAAAGGTCATTTTCGTTAATAAAGAATGGGTTATTTTATGGTTGATATTGAAAAGGAACAGGCGTCATTTAGAGATAGTGGGGGATTTGTTTTTTGGCATAGAGAAAATTTATATCGGCAAGTGAATATCTCATATAAAGAGGAATTTGATGCCTATACCGACAGTGGGCTGCATCAGGCGCTTGTGGAGCGTGGCTATCTTGTCGAACATCAGGAAGTCAGTCTCGAAGGAGTTCATGGGGAAAACACTTATAAGGTGCTAAAACCCCAGTTGATCCCTTTTATTTCATATCCATACGAATGGAGCTTTAGCCAGCTGCAAGATGCCGCAATATTAACGTTAGATATCCAATTATTAGCGCTGCAATATGGATTTACCCTTAAGGATGCGAGTGCTTTTAATGTTCAATTTTATCAGGGGCGGCCCATCTTTATTGATACCTTATCTTTTTGTCGTTATAGCGCCGGACCTTGGGTCGCTTATCGTCAGTTTTGTCAGCATTTTTTAGCCCCCTTACTGCTTAAAATAAGTTGTGACTATCGCCTGGGCAGGTTGGCCCAATTGTATATCGACGGTGTACCGTTAGATTTAGCTAGTCACTTATTACCATGGCACAGTTGGTTTCGCTTTAATGCCGTATCGCACATTCACTTGCATGCAAAATTGCAGGGTTACTATGGTGACAGTGGGGAGCGAGGCAAGCAGCGAGTAGCTCGTGTTGAATCTCAAATGTCGGCGGCTCGCGTTAAGGCATTAATCTCTAGTTTAAAAAATGATATTGGTAAACTAAGTTGGCAACCCAAAAAGACTCAATGGGCCCACTATTATGACAACACCAACTATGGCGTGGCTGCAATGCAGGGGAAGTATGATCTTGTCGAGCGCTACCTTGAACAAGGGCGTCGTGGGTTGTCTTCACTTGCCGATATTGGGGCAAATTCAGGACGTTTTAGCCGCTTAGCTGCTAATTATGCTGATCTGGTTGTGTCATTGGATATTGATGAGGCCGCGGTCGAACAACATTACCTTAAAGTCAAAGCGAACAAGGATAAGGGCATACTGCCTATCGTATTAGACTTATTTAACCCATCGCCAGCCATCGGCTGGAGTAACACCGAGCGACGCTCCTTTATCCAACGCGGGAGGTTTGAAACCGTTATTGCCTTAGCGTTAATTCATCATTTGGCGATCACTAATAATGTCCCTTTAACGAAGA
This sequence comes from Shewanella algidipiscicola, assembly GCF_003605125.1. Classification (GTDB taxonomy): domain Bacteria; phylum Pseudomonadota; class Gammaproteobacteria; order Enterobacterales; family Shewanellaceae; genus Shewanella; species Shewanella algidipiscicola. The sequence goes on along the minus strand of NZ_QPQT01000005.1, from coordinate 25,678 downwards.
TCATAGCGTTATTTCATTCATTGGTACTTGATTGCCTGATCATTGAGTTTGTGCCTAAAGAAGACTCTCAAGTACAACGGCTGTTAGCGACGCGCGAAGATATCTTTACCGATTATCACCAAGCAGGTTTTGAACGAGCCTTGGCGGGACGTTTTGACATTATTCATCGAGATAATGTGCCTCACTCAACACGCACGCTATATTGTTTATCACGAGTCTCATCGGCGACGTGTTCGAACACAGAGCCGGTGTCATAACCCATATGCTGCAGATGGCTAATTATCTTTTTATAGGCCGATCTTGGTGTTAGCGACGATGCCGTACAAGAAGATTTTTTATTTTCAACCTCTTGATATGAAAGCCTCGGTTGAAGAATATCATTAACATCTATGGAATAAAGCACTCCGCAATACAGCATTGACATAGTGCCCAGTGAATAAAAAGGAGGCGTTAACTTGGCGGCGATCTTCCAGTCTCCGGCATTACTGGCTTGTAGCCGTGCAGAAGTCACAATGAAAATAGGGTAATCATTGTCGCTCCGAGCATTGAGATCGTGGCCATCCATCCACGTTGGCGGGGTTATGCCTAAATAGCCCAAGACGGTCGGGGCAATATCCAGTCGCTGGGATGCTTGGGTCACCACACCTGTGCGGGTCTGGTTTGGGTAGCGAATGATCAGTGGCAGTGTCTCATTAATATGGTGACGCCAACCATGGTCGCTATTAAATACGAGTAGCGTGTTTTCAAGTTCACCTGAAGCCTCAAGTAAGCGATAAATATCTCGGCTATAACTATCCCATTGAAAGATGGCATTGTCGTAGTGATCGACCTGCCAAGGGAGAGGTTGGTGTTTGTCTGCTGTGAAGATGGGCTGCTCGTAAATAAAACGATTACCGTGTGGCCCCAAAAGATGAATGTTAGCAAAGAATGGGCGCGGAGCGGTCATAAGCTGTTGTTTAAGTTGCTCCATTCTACCTTGGTCTGATGATTGTGGGCGCAGTGAATGACCCTGGTTAACTTGTTTGTGAGGGTTTACCATGGATGAATCGGTCAATAAATGTGTGAGACGCTGTTGTAATCTTTGTCCGTTTTCCTCGATGAATTGTACCGTTGCGGGCCAACTTCGCAGATAGGCGTGATTAAATGAGTCGCTTATAGTCGTTATATAGCGGTCATTGGCATAATCGAAGCTATTACGTAATTTTAAATCGTCAGGATCGATGTAGTGCCTCATGGTGATATCGATATTAAAATAGCCAAGTTGTTTTAATATTCCCGGTAAGTGTTGAAACATGTCTTCGCCCGTAAAGGTATCGGGTCTGAAAATGACTTTCGTGCGAGTAGGGTATTTACCACTGAGGAGTGATCCTATTGAGCCTGTTGTTTTCGATGAATTAGTCCAATGGTTAAAGTAGATCACACTCTCGTTAGCAATACTGTCCATGAAAGGGGTTGTTGCTCGTTCATAACCATATACCGACATGTTGTCGCTTCTTACACCATCGGCATTGAAAAATAGAATATTAGGTAACTTTTCAGTTACTTCAGTCGGTGGCAATCCTGATGCTAATGACAGAGGAGCGCGATATGAGGCTAGCAGTGCCAGACTGGATAAGCATATCAAGATCGCGCAAAGTGCGATTGCTTTACCACTTCGCAGCGCAATAGCGTGATTGATGGCAGGCAGTTTATCGATAAAGTAGAGCATAAACAGGCTGAGAATTATCCAGTAATAACTCTTCGTTATTAACGTTGTGGTTGAATGCGAGGCGAGCTTAAACAGGGTATAAGAAAAATTATCTATTAATAACAATGTACAAGCCGTGAGTATGGCTGCTGGAACACTATAGCTAATGGCAATATGTATGTAGTTAGGCAACTTTTTGATGGGCTTGAGTATCAAGGAGATTAAGCAGGCAAGGCAAACGCAACAAAGGCTAAAGGCTACTAATGGCAGTGGCGCGGTGAACAAGATGTAAACCTGCTCAGGTAAAGAGAGGTAGCTGAGCATCGATGGCTTAGTGATAAAAAACAACCATTCCATCAAATAATAGTAATAACCGCTAAGCAAAGTGATTGCGCCTAAGCCTGTATAAAATGTGAATGGATTAAGGGGGTTTTTTATATTGCTTCTCTCCATATTAAATCGTCATTAGTGTCGATGTTGCGTCATAAAATTGAGCATTAGCTCCTGAGTATAGTAGATTTTTCAAGCCCAATAAGGGATAGTCATTAGCTGTATTAGCCTTGAGTCTTACGGGCATATCAAGCTGCTCGCGGCTCTTTTTATGGCAAATTTAAATAAACCCTGAGTTAGGTGATTTTTAAGTGTGTATTTGACATCAGTCGGTTAACCTGTGTTGATAAAATATCACGCATTCTATTTGCCTTAATTTCTCTAAATATTAGTAGCATCTTGCTAACAGTGCGTCTTGCTGGGTTATTCATTGCGGTGATAGAGACCTATATTGACTCATGCTTAACTATAAAAAAGGATACTGAGCTTTGGACATTCGATTAGCGACCAGCGACGATTTACCCCGTTTTTTTGTTTATCTGGCCAGGCAACTCAAAGAGAATGGTGCCGATGACAGTGTGCCATTTCAGCCGCTGTCGGTAGCCGAGTCGCGGCTCAATGATGAGATGCGCACCCGCTTCACACAGGGCATAGATAAGTCGCTGCAACAAAGTGGTTGGCGCAGAATGTTGCTGGCTTTTGACAATGAGCAGCTGGTGGGGCATATCGATATTCGCCCTTATCAAGAGGCGCATACCGAGCATCGCGTGCTACTGGGGATGGGTGTCGATAAGTCCTGTCGTGGTCAGGGGATAGGCAGCCAATTACTCAATAGTATGTTTGTATGGGCGGCGCTGCACACTGATTGCGAGGTGATTGATTTATGGTTGCTGACAGAGAATCAGTCTGCTTACAAACTGTATCAACGTCATGATTTTATTCAATGTGCGCAGATTAATGATATGTACCGCATCGATGGTCGCTCATTTGGGTATACCATGATGTCGCGGCGTATCTGCAGTTAATCCTGTGTTGGCTATGGGGCGACACTCTTGGGCAAACCTCCTCGCAATGGACAACGTAAGGTAAGAGTAGAGATGAGCAAAACGTTCCTCCCTTTAAGGTTAAGCGGTAAAAATGGCACTCAAGGTGCCTATTCATGCTACTTGTAGCCATTGCTGCACATCGTCACGTAGAGTCAGATTAACTGATTAATAAGCGCAGTTAACCAAACTGGGTTTCATAAAAATAGGGTCTGAACGGGAAGTTTAACATAGGTTACTTAAGGTACGGCTTATTTAACATTCTGTGCTTTTCAAAAACAATTGGTTTACAAGTTCAGTGTTTTACACTGAATTTGACGTCAACAATAAATTAAACTTGTACTACCAGTGTTAAAGTGACGTGGTTTTCGCTATAAAATAGTGTTTTTTTTCTTTTGTTGTTTTATTGCGTGTGCGAGAATATCGGCAAGATTGAGGTGGTTTTTCAGTCTCTAATCGCACATTAAATATAGCGACTATATGGCTTTATTTATCCCTGTCCCTTAGTTTCATTAAACATCAGATTAGCATCTAATATGAATTCATATTCACTCAAGAAAAAAATATTGTTATCGGTTGTGCTTGCCCTTGCGGTTGTTATTGCACTGCTATCCTGGCGTAGCTATTCCACCCAAAAAGCCTTGTTACTGCAAAGTAGTGTTGCTCAGGTGAGCGAGTCTGGTGAGCAGCAAGCAATGCGGATTGAACAGTGGCTAGCCGATCGCCAGCGGGTCATCGCATCGGTGGCTACTAAAGTGGAGGGCGATACGCTTAATGCGCTACAGCAAGCACAAGCCTCTGGCGATTTTCAGCTAACCTATTTTGGCAGTAGCGCCGGTGTCATGGTTGACTCGGATCCAAGTATCGATCGTACGGGATACGATCCTCGCTCTCGCCCTTGGTATCAACAGGCGCAACAGGCGCGCGGTGTTATCATAACTAAGCCTTATTTAGATGTTGCCTTTAATGTATTGGTGGTGAGCATAGCTCAGCCGACTCGTAATGGCGTGGTAGGCGGCGATGTGTCTATAGCCAGCTTGGTCGATAGTGTCAACAGTATGTCTCTGCCTGCCAATGGTTATGCCATCATGATGCATAAAGATGGCACTGTGATAGCCCATAAAGATCCTAGCAAGGTGATGGGCAAGGTGACCGATATCGATGATGGGCTGAATAACCGTTTGTCTGAAACCAGTCGTCAAACGGGGCAATTAGCGCCCGCGTATTTTAAGACCGAAGGACGCGATAAACTGCTTTGGGGAGTTGAAATCCCTAATACCGATTGGCAATTGGTGTTTGTCCTTGATAAAGAGACCCTCGAAGCCCCATTGACTAACTTGATGCTAACCCAGTTAGGTTTAGCTGCATTAGCCTTAATCATCAGTGTATTAGCCATTTCTTGGCTGTTAAGCCTGTTACTGGGGCCATTAAGCCGAGTATCGCAAGCACTGTCACGAATTGCCGATGGTAATGGTGATTTAACCCAGCGCATCGAAGTGGACAGCCAAGATGAAGTGGGCGTACTGGCCGACAGCTTTAACCGTTTTGTCAGTAGCCAGCATGAGCTTATCAGCCATATTCGTCAGCTGGCTATTGAACTCGATGCCGATGCCGAGCAGAGCTTAGTCACAAACCAATCGAGCGTCGATGAATTGCAACGCCAGCAGCAAGAAGTGTCTATGGTTGCCACTGCGGTCACCGAAATGTCGAGCGCGACCCATGAAATTGCCGTTAATGCCGAAAGCACTGCTGCGGCGGCGCAGCAGTCGGCTCAAAGTAGTACCCAAGGTAAAGGTTTGGTTGATCAAACTCGAACGACCATTAATGCGCTAGCATCAGAAGTTGACGAGGCAACTACAGTGATTGGTGAGTTAAGTCGACACGCTCAAGCGATTTCGAGCATCTTAACCACGATTCAAGGGATCGCAGAGCAGACCAACTTGTTGGCGCTAAATGCGGCGATCGAAGCGGCGCGTGCTGGCGAGCAAGGCCGTGGTTTTGCGGTGGTAGCAGATGAAGTGCGGGTGTTATCTCGCCGTACCCAAGACTCTACCGAAGAGATCTATACCACAATCGAAACCCTGCAAAATACCACCAAGCAAGCGGTCAGCTTGATGGACAGCAGTAAGGGATTGGCCAATAACAGTGTCAATGATGTTAATGCCGCGGCGCAAGCGCTTGATGAGATCACACAAGCGGTGAATGTGATTTCTGATATGGCGGGCCAAATTGCCACTGCCGCAGAAGAGCAGACGCAGGTGACCAATGAGATCACTCAAAATACGGTTGCGATAAAAGATGTTACCGATGAGATCACCGCATCTGCGATGAGTCATCTAACACAGGCTAAAATGCTCAAAGATCGGGCAACCGATTTGAGTGAAAAGGTCGCAACCTTTATTTTGTAAGCGCCAAGCCGATATCCCCTTGATGGGGCTGCCAACGAGCGCTTGGTATACACCTAAAAAAGCCAACCTGCATGCAGGTTGGCTTTTTGTTTGGTCGCTATTTTTACGCATACAGCTAAGGCTTGGTCGATTTGCCTTTATGTGCCAGTGAGTGATGCACCTTGTCAGCAACTAAATGCACCGTTATCCCTCAGATCTAAGCGCAGCTTACCTGCTGACGGTTAATGTCGTCATAGAGTTCTTGATACATGAGCTCGCGCATCTTGAACTTCTGGATTTTACCCGTCACTGTCATTGGGTATTGTTCGACAAATTTGATGTACCTAGGCACCTTGAAGTAGGCTATTTTCTCGGTTAAGAAATGGCGGATCGCCGCTTCGTCAATTTGAGCGCGCGGCTGTACTTTAATCCACACGCACACCTCTTCACCGTATTTGTCACTTTGCACTCCAAATACGGCGGCATCTTGTACATCGGGGTGGCTATAAAGCTTCTCTTCAATTTCACGGGGATAGATATTTTCGCCGCCGCGAATGATCATATCCTTAATACGCCCGACAATTTTAACGTAACCTTCGCTGTCCATTTCACCAATATCGCCCGAGTGCAACCAACCGTCCTTGTCTATGGTGGCGGCAGTTTTTTCAGCATCATTCCAATAACACTGCATCACTCCATAGCCGCGGCTGCACACTTCACCAGGCTGGCCTATGGGCACGAGTTCGCCAAATTCATCGACTATTTTAACTTGAGTATGAGCCAGAGCACGCCCCACCGTGGTGACCCGCTTCTCTACCGAAGAGTCAATTTCGGTCATGTTGTTAATTGGACTGCATTCGGTTTGTCCGTAGCCTATAAGCACTTGTTCCATATACATCAGACTTTGTACTCGGCGCATCACTTCTTCGGGACAGGTGGCGCCTGCCATGACACCGGTACGCAGCGAGCTTACATCAAACTGATTAAATTCTGGATGCTCAAGCTGAGCGATAAACATGGTCGGTACCCCATGCAGGGCGGTGCACTTTTCTGCTTCAACCACCTGTAAGGTAGTGAGCGGATCGAACGAATCGCTTGGAAATATCGCCGCAGCGCCTTTGCTGATACACGATAAGTTACCCAGTACCATGCCAAAACAGTGATACAAGGGTACTGGGATGCACAACTTATCATCGGCGCTCAGCTGCATGGCGTTAGCCACCAACAGGCCATTGTTGAGAATATTATGATGGCTCAAGGTTGCGCCTTTTGGGTTGCCTGTGGTGCCTGAGGTAAATTGAATATTAATGGCATCAAAAGGCGAGAGCTCTTGGGCAACGGCATTGAGTCGTATTTTGTCAGCGCTGTTCAGTGGACGCTTAACCTGATCGAAATTGAACATACCGGGGGAGGCGTCGTGCCCCATGCGGATCACACATTCTAACGAGGGTAACTGCGCCGCGGTGAGTTGCCCCGGTTGACAGTCGTGTAACTCGGGCGCTAATTGGTAGAGCATTTCAAGGTAGTTGCTCGACTTAAATTTTTCGGCGCAGATAATGGCGCGGCAACCGACATTATTGAGGGCGTATTGCAGCTCTTCTGGGCGATAGGCGGGGTTGATGCACACCATGATGGCGCCAATTTTGGCGGTGGCAAATTGAGTTAAACACCATTCAATATTATTGGGTGACCAGATACCAACGCGATCGCCCGGTTGGATACCAATAGCCAGCAGGCCAGCCGCCAGTTCATCTATTTGTGCTTGATACTCTTGGTAACTCCAGCGGATCCCTTGATGATGCATCACAATGGCGAGTTTATCAGGGTAACGTTTTACGATGTCATCGAAATAGTGACCTATGGTGCGTTCTATTAACGGCGAGCTGGTGTGTCCGTCATATTGGCTTAGGGTAAGCGGAAAAGTGTTGTTATGTGCAAATGTCGGTACGGCAGACATGAGGCCTCCATGCGTAACAGTGAGCTGAGTGATTAGATCAACACACTACCCAATGCTGCCAAGGCGCCACAAGCACATTTTGACATTTATAGACTAAAGCACTAATAGCCTGTTAGGGCATAAATGAGGTGGCAGGTAAGTGGCAAAATGGATCAAAAGTGGGCATTAATAGGGCGTTGAATATGAGGAGATGCTCCCCCATTTAGGAGGATTGAGGCAATGCAGAGGTTAACAGCGGTCATAATGACTCACCCATGATCATGGCACATAGGTGAGTCAATAAGGAGTTATTGAGATTTATCCTGATTGCCGTTGGCGGCATTGTTAGCCGACTTTTCAGCCAGACGCTGCGCTTTAGTGCGCCAGTGGCGGGTATTATAAATAAATTCAGGCAGCAACTTAGTTAACCAGGCAACGAGGCGCCAACGCTTAGTGATATAGGCTTTACGCTTAGCCGATTGCATCGCCTTAATCACCTGCCTAGCCACTTCATCTGGAGGTGAGAGCCACAATCGACTGCGTTGCAGGGCAGCTTTATCGAGCAGTCCCAGTTGCAGATCGGTAATGGTGATAGGCAATTTGAGTCGCTGGGCGTGCATACTCAGCCCTTCGAGGTAGTTGCTGGCATAAGCCTTTGAGGCATGATAAGCCACACTAGGGCCACCGCGCAGGCCGGCGATAGAGTTGATGGCCGCGAGTTGGCCATAACCTTGCTCGGTAAACAGCCTAAAGGCAGTATTACAGATGGCGCTAAAACCTTGTACGTTGACGGTAATAATGTCGGCTTCCGGTTGCCAAGGCAGCGTGGCATCATAGCTATTAAGCCCAGTATTGACTAATACTAAGTGTACGCTGTCAAGTTGCTGCCAGAGGGTTTCAAGGGTGGCAATAATGGCCGCGGGTTGGTCAATTTGCAGCCCCTGAACCCTGACCTTGGTCGGTAAGGATTGCGCAAATTCACTAATTGAGTCAGGATCTTGAGCCAGTAGGACGAGTTCAACATCTTGTTTGGCCAGTTGTTTGGCTATTTCTTGGCTGAGCAGTGAGCTTGCGCCCACAATAATGGCTGTAGCTTGGGTCATTAGGCTATTTCGCAACAAGTGGTCGTTCTATGATATGGACATATTGATCCTAGGACAAGGTGTATCACTTATGGGAATTGCACAAATATGCGTGCTTTCACAGTTCTTGATGAGATACGTTATTTGTGAGATCAGTTATTTGATCTAATTAAGGTTAGACATATAGACATCCAGATGTCTTGATGTATTATAAGGAGCTAGATAATGAACAAATGGTTAAAACCGCTGTTACCTGTGGCCATGGCGGCCAGTGTGCTAAGTGGCTGTGCGACGCCTAATGCCAGTGTCGAAATTCAAGGCGAAGTGTGGTTTAGAGAGCGTATCGCGCTGCCACCTAATGCGGTATTAACGGTGCAGGTGAAAGATGTGTCCAAGATGGATGCTCCTTCGGTGGTGATAGCAGAGCTGCAGCGCAGTGATATTACGACTCCCGCCCCGTTTCAGTTTGTGATCCCAAGTGATCAATTTGAACCTGGGCATACTTATGCGGTAGGGGCGAAAATTAGTCATAACGATCAGCTGATGTTCATTAATACTCAGGCGTACCCTATCGATCTTGGCTCGCAAGAACCCATGTCGGTATTGGTACAGCAGGTCGGCCGATAATCCTGAATGTTTGTTTAGTGCACCAATCTCTAGTGCACTGACAACAAGCTTAAGTAGTTGTCATCGCGCCGATTTCATTACTGTGCACCTTTAAGAGTGCTTAACAAGATTGAATGAGGCGCGCTATGCCAGTAAAAATTCCTGACAATCTGCCAGCGGCAGAGATCCTTGAATCAGAAAATATTTTCGTCATGTCTGAAACCCGGGCGGCGAATCAAGATATCAGACCCATGAAGGTGCTGATCTTAAATCTGATGCCCAACAAAATTGAGACCGAAACTCAATTGCTGCGCCTGCTGGGCAATACGCCGCTGCAAGTCGATGTCGATTTGCTGCGTATTCATGATAAAGCGTCCAAGCACACCTCTATCGATCACATGAATAACTTCTATCGTGATTTTGAAGATGTGCGCCATAAAAATTACGATGGCTTAATCATTACCGGCGCCCCCCTTGGTCAGGTAGAGTTTGAAGACGTTATCTACTGGGAGCATATTTGTGAGATCATCGACTGGTCTCAGGCCCATGTCACTTCGGTGTTGTTTTTATGTTGGGCAGCCCATGCCGCGCTTTATCATCTGTATGGTTTACAACGCCAAGTGCTGGATAAAAAACGTTCAGGCGTATTTTGTCATCAACGTACGTCGATTCATTTTCCGCTGCTGCGCGGCTTCGATGAAGAGTTTTTTGCGCCCCATTCGCGCTTTGCCGAGATGAATGTTGAGCAATTAAAGCAACATCCTGAGCTGCAAGTGCTGACCGAATCGGACGAGGCGGGCGCTTATATGGTGCTCAGTCGCAGTAACCGTAATCTGTTTGTGATGGGCCACCCCGAATACCAAAAGTCGACCTTGAATGAGGAGTATCAGCGCGATTTAAACGCTGGACTTAATCCCGACATTCCGCAAAATTATTATCGCGGCGACGATCCAAACCAAGAACCCGTCGCCCGCTGGCATGGTCACGGTAGCCTGTTGGTCAGTAATTGGCTTAATTACTATGTTTATCAGTTGACCCCCTACAACCTTGAAGATATGAGCGGCATAACCCCATGGGAATCAAGATAGGGGGGATGGTGTTAAACTCATGATGATCACGGGCCTTGATAGAAGATTTGTCTAGGGCCTGTTGAGCTTTCAAGGTTGTTTTCGCAGCGAATTGTTGAGTATTTATGCAAGGCAGAAGCTTTGTGGGGTAGTTATTCTACATAAAAAGCTGAGAACGCAATAGAAATGAGCAACAAACGCTGCCCGAAGGGGTCGGCTAAAAACGTTTTACTCTTTGTTAAGTGAATTTTGCTTAGATGACTAGGCTGCAATCCACTCGCCTCGATTAACACGTTTTTGTCTCGAACAACATTCAATCAGCAAAGATCAACAGGCCTAGGCTCGCTGATATGCACATCGCACATTTGTCCCATCACATTAACCAGTCAATGTGGATCAGTAGACAGGCTCGGCAAACAGGTTAAAGGGCGTTTTAGAATGCCATTTTTAGGTGCAATTTTCTCGTGACCACGCTTGAGATTCAAGGCGTTACAAGCTATTTTATCTAGACCTATGGCGCGATAATTTTGCAAGGATATTGCGTCATGCCGCCTCGCATAGGACGCTCATGTCGACGACTCATAAACGTGTTTTACTTTTACTTGCCCACCCTTCCCAGCATCGCTCTGAAGTGAATATTCCGCTGTTTAACGCGGCAAAGGCCATCGATGGAGTGACTGCTGTCGATCTCTACGGCGAATACCCCACCTTCGATATCGATATTGAGTGCGAGCAGCAACGACTGATTGAGCACGATATTGTTATTTTTCAATTTCCGCTGTACTGGTATTCGACCCCAGCCATTTTAAAAGAGTGGCAAGATTTGGTGCTTGAATACGGCTTCGCTTATGGCACCGATGGCACTGTGTTAAAGGGGAAAACCTTTTTTTGCGCCGTCAGCGCCGGTGGTAAGGAAGATGCTTATCAAGCGCAAGGTTATAACCATTTCACTGTGCGTCAGTTGTTGGCACCACTGGAGCAGACCGCCAGCTTAACCGGCATGCACTATCTTGCGCCTCTGGTGCTGTTTGGCGCCCGAACCGCTATCGAAGATGACTTCATGGCCCGCCATATAGGTCAATGGCAACGCCTACTAAAGGCCTTGGTTGAAGACAGGGTCAATGTGCATCTGACGGCTAAGCTAGACTGTTTAAATCATCACTTGGACACCATTATCGAGAGGGAGAGGTGATGACAGGTTATTTTCTACAGGCGTTTATCTATTTAGTGGCAGCGGTGATTGCCGTGCCCTTAGCCAAACGTTTTGGCTTAGGCTCAGTCCTGGGATACCTCATAGCCGGTGTGGTGATTGGCCCTGTGGTGGGGCTCGTGGGCGAAGAGGCCAGCGTTATTCAGCATTTTGCCGAGTTTGGTGTGGTGATGATGCTGTTTGTGGTGGGGCTAGAACTCGAGCCCAAAATGTTGTGGGCGATGCGTCATCGCTTAATGGGACTGGGCGGTTTGCAAGTGGTGTTGACCGCCGCTGCCGTGATGGCGATTGCGCTCTATTTTGAAGTGCAATGGACCATCGCCTTGACCATAGGTTTAGTCTTTACGCTATCGTCTACTGCCATTGTGCTGCAAACCTTCAATGAGAAAGGGCTTGGGAAAACCGACGGTGGCCGCAGTGCGTTTTCGGTGTTGCTGTTTCAAGATATCGCGGTGATCCCCATGTTAGCCTTTATTCCCTTGCTGGCGTTGCCTGAGCTGGTGGATAAGGCGCAGCAGTTAGCTAGCACTGCCGCGCAGCAACATCAAGAGGTGAGTCTGGTGGCTGGTTTACCCGGTTGGGCTTACGCCTTAGTGATTACTGGGGCCATCGCCCTGTTGGTGGTTGGCGGCCATTACTTGAGCCGGCCGCTGTTTCGTTTTGTCGCCAGTTCAGGCTTAAGAGAGATCTTTACCGCTACCGCGCTGATGTTGGTTATCGGCATTGCGGCGATGATGAGTCTCGTGGGGTTATCGCCGGCTTTAGGGGCCTTTTTAGCCGGCGTAGTCTTAGCCAACAGTGAGTTTCGCCATGAGCTAGAGTCGAGTATCGAGCCTTTTAAAGGTTTGTTATTAGGTTTATTTTTTATCACCGTGGGCGCGGGAGTGAATTTTGCTTGGTTGTGGCAAGAGCTAGGTGTCATTGTCTTGATGACATTAGGCTTGATGCTGCTCAAAGTCTTAGTATTACTGCTGCTGAGCCTGCTGTTTAAGATAAGAAAAAGCGATCGCTGGCTATTTGCCTTGAGCCTAGCCCAAGCGGGGGAGTTTGGTTTCGTGTTGGTGAGCTATTCAGTACAAAATAATGTATTGCCAACCGACTTAGCCCAAACCTTATTGCTGGTGGTGGCGCTGAGTATGTTCCTTACACCCGGACTATTTATCGCCTTTGAAAAGCTCATTTTACCCCGTTACCGCGCCGCGCCTGACGCCCGAGAGGCCGATATTATTGAAGAGCAAGGCCCAGTTATTATCGCCGGTGTCGGCCGTTTTGGTCAGGTGGTGAACCGGTTATTGACGGCCAACGGGGTTAACACTGTGGTACTCGACCATCAGATAAGCCAAGTGGATATTCTGCGCAGTATCAATGTTAAAAGTTATTTTGGTGATGCCACTCGCCCCGATCTGCTGCACACCGCAGGTATCGAGGAGGCCTCACTGCTAGTGGTGTCGATGGACAACCCCGAAAGTGCGACCGAGTTAGTTAAATACGTTAAACACACTTACCCTCAGGTGAAGATATTAGCGCGCGCCTTCGACCGTGGTCATGCTTATATGCTGCGCCGCGCGGGCGCGGATTTTATCCAAAAGGAGACCCTATTATCGGCGTTAGAGTTAGGGGCCGATGCGATGAAGTGTTTAGGGTTTCATCCCTTTCACGTTGAGCAGCAAAAAAATACCTTCAAGCGCATCGAAAAACGCAGTTCCGATATCCTCTATCAAGCCTGGTGTGATGACAGCTCAGGTGAGCGATTCGACAATAACTATCGCAAATTATTTATTGAGCTGGAAGAGACCATTAAAACTGCGATGACGCGAGATAGAAGTGACAAGCATTCTAACAGTGAACGTGGCTGGACACCGCCGCCTAAAGGCTACGAGGAGGTACTTGAAGGTGATGAGCCTATCGACCCAGCGGCAGCTAAAGCCGATATCACGCCTTAACGACCGCCGAGGCTGCGAGGTGTGCCCTGTGTTCACTTGAGCCGCGCTGTGATTAAAGGTTAATCGAGCGCGGCCAGCTGAGGTTGTAGGTGCTCGGGTAGGGCAATATGCAGCTTTTCTTGGGTAAGCGGGCAGGTGAAATCGAGAAAGCAGGCGGTTAATTGCAGGTTTGGATCGCCCGCCACGGCATCGCCATGTTGCCTGTCGCCCACCACGGGATACCCTATGCTGGCCATATGGATACGGATCTGGTGTTTACGCCCCGTTTCAATAGTGACCTGCACAAGCGAGCGAGCATGCTGGGCATCGTATTCGATAAGCTCGGCGTGCGAGCGCGCCGTTTTACCATCGACATCTGTGTCTATAGTTTGGCGCTGCTTGGGGAATTCGCCTTTGACTATGACGCGATATTGCTTATTAAGCTGCCGATGTTCAAATTGCGCCGCCAGTGCCGCCGTGGTGGTTTTACTGTGGCCGATGATCACTAAGCCTGTGGCGGCGCGATCGAGCCGGTGCACAATAAATGCCGGACGTTGGGGAGTAAGATGGGTTTCGACAAAACGATTAATCGTGGTGTGATCGCTCCATTTCGAGCCTTGGCAGAGCATGGCGTAAGGTTTATACCAAATACTGTATTGGCCTTTGTCGAGAATCAGTTGTGCATCGGCAACCGTTTGCGCCAACACCTCCGGATGATAATAGAGGTGTAATGTATCGCCCACCTTGAGTGCTTTTTTTGCCCGCCGTAGTCGCTGGGTATATTTGCCACGACTTAACCACACTGCGCCTTTGACCATGGCCTGTTTAATGATCTGTTTAGATAATCCACAGTGCGCCGCCAAGAGGCTGACGGCATCGCTATCGACTTGGGTAATGGTAAGATGATATTCAGATTTAGTTAAGTTCATGAGGTCGGCTATATTTTGATGGTGGTCCCCGCTGTTGGGGGGCGAGTTTACACTATTTTTGCCAAGCATGAGAGGCTGATATCGGCCTCAGTGCTAGGTAAAAAGCAAGTCAGTGGCTTATGAGCGGTATGGATAAATGCGTTATCGGCTGATGAATAACCATAAAAGCTGTATATGGCGTTTTCGACGTCATTTTTAGCCATAAAATAGGCGTTAGATCAATTATTAAAGGTTAAATTGTCTTGTTGTTATGTTGTGGAAAACGTAATCTAAATATGAATACAATTTTAGGACAAAAGTGCCACCTCATTGACCTTAGGGCATAGTCTGTTGGGGGATAAAGCGTCATGCTTGCACGGGATTCCTCAAGTGTTCGAGGGACACAGCCATGCATCTACCCGAATCACAACGTCATCCTCATCTTAATATTAGCGCGGTGAATGCGGTGCGCATTGAACATATGACCGCAGTGCTAAAAGCTTTGCCCGATCCAACGTTTATCTTGTCGCAAAGTGGCAAATACCTCGGTGTATTTGGTGGCAACGATGCGCGCTACTATCACGATGGCTCTGCACTGGTCGGCTCACACCTCAGTAATCTTATTTCGGCCGAAAAGGCACAGTGGTTCCTCGATAAAATTACCCAAGCATTACAATCCAACAAATTATTAATTGAAGAATATGAGCTATCCGATAAAGACGTATTGGGCGTATCAGTCGATGGGCCAGAGCTGCCCATTTGGTTTGAGGGGCGTATCCAACCGCTGGACTTTACAATAGCGGGTGAGCGCGTAGTGCTGTGGGTGGCGAGCAATATCTCTAAGCGGCATGAAATGGAGCGGCAACTGCGAGAGTACAGCGATACCGACCAACTGACAGGGTTATTTAATCGGCGCAGACTAGAGCAAGATGTCAGTCAGCATTATGAACAGTGGGCTCGCTATAGTAGGCCTTGTAGCATTTTGATGCTCGATCTCGATAACTTAAAGGCAATAAACGATACCTTAGGCCACCATATGGGAGACAATATCATTGTCGCCATGGCGGAGACTTGCCGCGAGCAATGTCGACAAGCCGACAGTGTTTATCGTTTTGGCGGTGATGAATTCGTGTTGGCCTTGCCCTGTATGACCGCAGAACAAGCTTTGGCGTTTGCCGAGCGGCTACGTCAGTCCACACTTGCGCGATTTGAGCTACTGGCCATATCTGGATTGTCGGCATCGGTCAGTATTGGCGTGGCGTGCATGGCTACCAATGATAGCGGCTATCAAGATAGTCTCAAACGCGCCGATGCCGCCCTATACCGTGCAAAGCGTGCCGGTAAAAACTGTGTTGTATTTATGCTATGAGCTGCATGACTCAACGGAGTCTCTTAGACAGCTTACCTCATGCAAGCTTTATCGCACCACGTAAGTTAAGTACGTAAGCTAGGGTGAGTGGTAAAGTATTAACTATCAGTGGCAGCGGTGTACACGCGCTGAATTAGACTGACAGTTGTCATCCGTCCACAAGCTAAAAGGCTATCACGTTTGAGAGGGTAGCGGGCGATAGCGGTTTGTCATCACACCAGAGTACTTTGCTAAGTATACTTACCTTTAATGCAAATTCACTTGTTCTCTCGTGCGCCGCGACTTACTGTTAGTTATAGTAATATTCGCATAGCGGATTGATGGGTAAAGGGAGGCTTTTATGGATGCACATCTACAGGCAAAAATTCAACATTGGTTGGGGCTAGACGGCGATCCCAGTAGTCATAATGAGATCCAAGCCATGCTCGATAACGATGAACAGCGTGAGCTTGAACAGCGTTTTAGTGGGCGATTGACCTTTGGCACCGCAGGGATCCGTGGTGTGGTTGGAGCAGGACCGATGCGAATGAACCGTTTAGTGGTTCAACAAACATCCAAAGGGGTAGCTGAGTACCTTAAGGCACAAGTCAAGCAGGCCGCCAGTCGAGGCGTGGTCATAGGTTATGATGGTCGCCATGATTCTAAGCAGTTTGCCTATGATGCTGCGGCCGTGTTGACCAGTGCTGGCGTTAAGGTGTATCTCACCGAACATGTGGCTCCCACCCCGTTAGTGGCCTTTGGTGTGCTGCACCTTAAAGCGGCTGCGGGCATAGTCGTCACCGCAAGTCATAACCCACCGCAATATAATGGTTATAAAGTTTACTGGGAAAATGGCGCGCAAATTATTCCTCCGCACGATACGGGGATTGCGGCGCGTATCGAACAGGCTGCCCAGCAACGGGTGCCATTAATGCCGATATCAGACGCGTTGGCGAGCAAGCAGTTGGTGATGCTCGGCGATGATTTTTATCAGGCTTACCGTGATGGCATCAAACAGTCCACAGTGCTGCAAAATCATACACAACCAGCATTGGTGAGTCTGGCCTATACCGCGATGCATGGTGTTGGCGCCGAGATGGCCGAAACTGTGCTCAAGGATGCTGGCTTTACTCAGGTTTATTCGGTGGCGGCGCAGCGAGAACCCGACGGCGATTTTCCTACGGTCAATTTCCCCAACCCCGAGGAGGCTGGTGCCATGGATTTGGTGATCGCCGAAGCGCACCAACATAATGCCATGTTAGCGTGCGCTAACGATCCCGATGCCGACCGGTTTGCGGTGGCGGTCAGAAAACCCGATGCCTTAGCCTCTATGGCGGCAACCGAGGCGTATCAAATGCTCACCGGCGATCAAGTAGGGGTGTTGTTAGGACACTATTTACTGTCCCATGCACCCGATAACCAAAGGCTCACCTGCCGTACCATAGTCTCTTCGAGTCTATTATCTAAGGTGAGTATTGCGATGCACGGTGTGTGCGAAACCACCTTAACGGGTTTTAAGTGGCTGACGAACGTGGGGATGAGTAAGCAATCGGCAGACAACCAGTTTTTGTTTGCCTATGAAGAAGCGTTGGGCTACACCATCGGCAGCATGGTGTGGGATAAAGATGGTTTATCGGCCTTAGTGGCCTTTGCCCAATTAACCGCCGAACTGGCCTCCCAAGGACAAACCCTTTGGGACAGGCTAGAAGCTATCTATCGTCAACATGGTTATTACCTCAACGAGCTGGTGAGTATTGCCCTGAGCGGTAGTGATGACTCACCAACCATAGGTGAGCAACTGCGTAACCTTAATCCTACTGAGATTGCGGGGCAAAAAATCGTGTCTGTGGATGATATCAGCCTAGGAAAACGGCGTTTTGCCGATGGGCGCATCGAGCCTATCGATCTTCCTAGCAGTGATGTACTTATCTATTGTCTAGATGATGGTGCTCGTGTCATCGTGCGCCCCTCTGGCACCGAGCCTAAGGTTAAATGTTACTACGAGGTGGTGTGTGATTTTGGCGAACAGGAGACGTTAAGTGAGGTGCATCATCGCGCTACATTGGCGATGAAGGCGCTTATCGAGCAGCATCAGCAGCAGCTGCCTAAATCATAGCGGCTAGCAAGGGGCAATATTTGAGTTCGGCTAAACCCTACTGACACCAAGCTGTCAGTAGGGGCGCGTTAAGCTGTCCTTGTCGTCAGATGTGTTAGGTGTTCAGGGGTGAACGTCGCATCTGCTACACAAGGAGAGCATTATGTTACAGCAACAACCTTTGGTATGGGGCGAAATAGCCGTTGAAGATATCGCGCGAGCACAGGCGTTTTATGTACAACATTTCGATGTGACGTTTCGACAGCAGACGATGAGCGGTATGCAGATGGCGATCATAGAAACGGAGCTTGAGCAGGCCGCCAGTGTCGCCTTAGTGAAGCATGAAACCATGCGTCCTAGTAAAGATGGCAGTGTGGTGTATCTGCATGTAAGCGATCAGCTCTCGCCGTTGGTGGCGCGACTCGAGCGTGCCGGCGTCGAGATTGTCATGCCCGCGATGGCGATCAATGACGGCGAGTGTGGTTACTCTTGTCTCTTTATCGACAGTGAGGGCAACAAGGTTGGCCTGTGGTCGCCTAGTCTAACAGCGGGTTAAACCTGCAGAACATGCAACGGATAACAGAAGGAATTGAGATGAAGACGGTAAATCTGCCGCAGAAGTCGGTTATTGGCAAGAGCGTGCGTACCAATAACCGCGCCGAGTCTGAGTCGGTGTCAGCAAAGATAGGTCCACTCTGGCAGGATTTTATGGGTCAGTATGGTGAGCAGATCTTGGCTAAGATGCCTGTTTATGGTGTCTACTACGATTATGCCAGCGACATGAATGGTGACTTTAGTTTAATGACAGCTGTCGACGTCGGAACGATTTCTGGCGAAGGGTTATTGCCGTTAACGCTTGAGGCCGGTAACTATCTCTGTTTCAGCGCTCAGGGAGAGATGCCCCGCAGTGTGATTGAGCTTTGGCAAACGATCTGGGCTTATTTCGGCAAGGATAATTGTCCCTATCGCCGTCAATATTTGACCGATTTCGAATGTTATTCCACGGCCGATAGCGTCGATATTTATATCGGCGTGCATGTCGAAGTATAAGGAGTTCACTCGGCCGTTCCCATAGGGAGCGGCCTGGTTATTTAAGGTTATTTGATGCGCCGCGCCGATCGTTTATTTCAAATTGTGCAGATCCTAAGGCACAGACGCCTGACAACAGCGCAGCAGCTGGCAGAGCGTTTAGAGGTGTCCACTCGCACCGTTTATCGTGACATTCAAGATCTTTGCCTCTCTGGCATCCCTATCGAGGGGGAGGCCGGGGTTGGTTACCTGCTGCGTCAAGAGGTCAGCGTACCGCCATTGATGTTTAATGAGCAGGAACTAGAGGCCATTCAGGTGGGGATGCGCATGGTACAGGCTCAGGGTGGGCACGAGCTGGCTAGCGCCGCTAAGCAGGCGATGATAAAGGTCGAAGCCGTGTTGCCCGATAGGCTTAAGGCTTATCAATCGCTGATGTTTGCCCCCGACTTTTACAGCGACAGCCAGCTGTTTTCGTTGCTCGACTTGCTACGAAAGTATGCCAGAGAGCGTGAATATCTCATGTTGAGCTATCAGGATGTGAATCAGGCCGAGAGTGAACGCCAGATCCGGCCGCTGGCGCTCTATTATTGGCAAGGGGTTTGGACCTTACTGGCTTGGTGCGAACTGCGAAATGACTTTCGTAATTTTCGTGTCGATCGCATCACTGGAGCCTTACCGTTGGGGAGTCACTTTGACCACTCGGCGGGCCAAGAGATGGCCGATTATATCGCCAAAATGACGGCGTTGTATGGAAGGCCCGCAGTGTCACTGGCCCGATGCGAGCCTGGCAACGAGGGGCTATAAGGCCGCAGTGTCACTGGCCCGATGCGAGCCTGGCAACGAGGGGCTATAAGGCCGCGGTAAACTTGCGCTCTGTATCGCCGTGCAACCTATCTGGCTCTATGAGGTCTCTTTACTGCTGTGCTTGTCCATGTTGGCGTTGCTGTCGATGGTTCAGCATAGCCTAAATTTACCGACGGTTTTTGTACCGAATTGCCCTGTTCCACGGGCGATGTTATGGTCGTGCTAAGTGATAAACTAAACAAGAGTGGCGCGTGATACAACAACCAGTGGTGATCTTCGACGGTCGCTGTAACCTCTGCCATGGCGCGGTACGCTTTATCGTCAAGCGCGATCCAAAAGGGGTATTTAAGTTTGCCTCGATTCAAAGCCCTAAGGCTCAGCAGCTACTGCGGCAACGAGGTGTTGAGTGCGATATCGATGATCCCGACAGTGTCTATTTAATTAAGGGGGCTGAGGTCATGAGCCAGAGCGATGCGGCACTCGACATTGCCGGGGCGCTGTCTGGTGGCTGGCCCTTATTGCGGCTGTTTAAGATAGTACCTCGCCCCCTAAGAGATTGGTGCTATCGGCAGGTGGCAAGGCGGCGTTATCGATTATTTGGTCAGCGACAATGCGCCTTACCCAGTGAGATCGATCGCCGCAGATTTTTAGACAGTGACACCGAGCATTAACGGCCTATATTCGGTTGTGCCGTCGCTATCGATGTGGGACAGGCTATGTTATAGGGTTAACAACTGCGGCAAAAACGGGTTATCTTGCTGGGCAATTTCGCGCTGCTCTTCAAGCACCTGCTGTAAAATATCATCTCCGGTTAACGGGTTAGCGAGTACGACTCTAAACACCACAGAGGTGAGCTCAAGGTTATCTTCTGGGGTGATTCGGGTACGCGACACAAACGATTTCCCCTGTTCGCGCTGGCGTTTTTGTATAAATTTAGTCAGCCCGTCGAGTAAACCGTTTATTTGGCTCACCTTGTTGAGGTCGTTATCGAGCACCGCTTGTTTAAGCAAACGCTGCACTTTGGCGGGCACATAACGGTAGGTGAGCAGGCATAGTTCGGGTGCCGACACCAACTGAAAATCTTCTTGCTGCTTAATCAGCTCGGCAAAGTCGCGCGCCTTTTCTAGGCTATTGTTAATCAAAATTTCATAGCCATCGCGGCCAATCACCTGCAAGCAGGCGTGCACTAACATCGCCATTCCAGGACGAGAGCCCTCCAGCGTCTGACTGCCTAAATCTTTTGAGCCTTTACGTAAAATATATTCGGCGTGATGTTTAATGGCATTGGCCAGCTGAGGATCTTTAAACAGCACCATGCCTGCGCCCATAGGCACATACATCTGCTTGTGCGCATCGATGGTGACCGAGTCGGCGCGCTCTATGCCGGCTAGCAGGTGGCGATACTTGTTGGATAATAAGCTCGCGCCGCCCCATGCAGCGTCCACATGAAAATGACATTCCAGCTCTGCGGCTAAATCGGCAAGGGCGTTTAAGGGGTCGATATTGCCGGTTTCTGTGGTGCCAGCCACCCCTACAATCGCTATCACCTTGATATTGCGTGCCTTGAGCTCATTCGCGGCGGCGCGCATCTTAACCACATCGACCTTGTTGTCTTTGGCACAAGGGATTTGGATGATGTTATCGCGGCCGATACCTAGGAGATCGGCGGTTTTACCGAGCGAGTAATGGCCACGAGTCGACACTAAAATGGCCAAGTCATCATAGCCATAATGGCGCAGTGCACTCAGTAAGCCACTGGCGGTGACGCCACGAAAATCCCCATCGGCTTTTAATAAGCGGTTACGTGCTATCCATAGTGCGGTAATGTTCGCTACGGTGCCGCCTGAGCAAAATGCCCCCAATGAATGGTTGGCGCTGTGCATCCAATTATCATAAAAATCATCAGCTTGCCCATACACCAAATGGTGCATCATGCCCAACACTTGGCGCTCTAGCGGCGTAAAGGCTTTCGAGGTTTCAATTTTGACGAGGTTTTGATTTAGCCCCACCATCATCTTCGATAGCGGCAGCACGAAGTAGGGCAGTGCCGAGGTCATATGGCCGATAAAGCTTGGCGCCGAGGTGTGCACGCTGTGAGCGATTAAGGTTTGCATCATCTGTTCGGCGTAATCGGATACGAAGCTCGGCGATGCGGGAATTTGGTGTGCCTGAAAATCTTTCTCGATTTCAGTTAAGGGTTTTTCGACAGCGACAATATTTTCTTTTAAGAACCCCATGAGATTTTCAGAGAGATTTTTTTCAATCTGACTCAAGGTCGAGTGGGGGGCTTCTGGCAAGGTGAAAATACGCAGTAATGCTGCTTCAGAGGCCGTTGCTTGTCGTGTCTGTTTAGATGTCATCAAGGTGCATCGCTTCACTGTGACCCGTTCCCTTATTGCTGGGACATGGTCAGTCAAAATGGGAGCTCACTTTACTGTAAGCTTTATAACGCATCAAGGGGAAAAGTTAAATGGCCGTTGTTTATCAGGATAAAGGGGTTGAGCCGATCCCTTTACCCTCATAAGGTTAACGAGTGCGATTGGTATTATACAGCGCGGCAATGCTCACCGAGGTGGAGTATAAATTATGTTTGGCGCTGGCCAGCACTTGGTTAAGCGGCATTGCTCTAGGAGTGGTCGAAAAAAGTGCGCAAAAGCCATGATTGAGTAGCACATTGGCATCATCACTGACGCATCCGGCAATGGCAATAACAGCAATCCCCTGCTTATTGGCTTCTCGGGCGACACCCATGGGGGTTTTACCATGCAAGGTTTGGCTGTCGAGCCGGCCTTCACCTGTGATCACCAGATCGGCGCCGCGAATGATCGCGGCTAAATTGACGGTTTGCATCACGATATCGATACCGGGTTTGAGTTCACCCTTAAGGTAAGCCAGTACCGCAAAGCCCATGCCGCCAGCCGCGCCAGCGCCAGCTATGTCGCGGCATTCGGCCAGTCCGGCGGCGCGAGTGATATCGGCAAAATGAGCCAGCGCCGCATCGAGCTGTGCGACCATGGTGGGGGTTGCCCCTTTTTGTGGGCCAAAAATGGCTGATGCGCCTTTATCGCCGCACAGCGGATTGTCGACATCACAGGCTACCTCAATATGGCAATGGTTTAAGCGTGGATCGAGTCCGCTGATATCGATACGCTTGAGAGTGGCGAGCGCCGCACCGCCAGCGGCAATCTCTTTACCGTTCTGATCGATAAGCTGAGCGCCCAAGGCCTGTAGCATGCCGGCGCCGCCATCGTTAGTGGCGCTGCCGCCAAGGCCGATGATGATATGGTTAATGCCTGCATCGAGCGCATGGCGGATCAACTGGCCTGTGCCATAACTGGTGGTGAGCAGTGGATTACGCTGCTCAAGCGGCACATGATGAAGCCCTGATGCCGATGCCATTTCAATGATGGCGGTGTGAGCCTGCGCCATAGCGTCGCTCTGATTGCTGCTGTCACCGAGGGCATGACGCCGTTGGCCTAAGATGCCATAGTGAGCCTCGACGCGATTGCCAAGAGGACCAATTACCGACAAGGTGACAAGCTTACCCTCAGTGGCATCAACCATAGATTGCACCGTCCCTTCGCCGCCGTCGGCTACAGGCACTTTAATATAGTCGGCATTGGGCAGTACTTGGCGAAATCCACGCTCTATTTCGGTGGCAACTTCCATGGCGCTCAAGCTTTCTTTATACGAATCGGGCGCAATGACTATCTTCATTGAAACATCCTGTGATCTAAAAATGGAGTGACAAGCCGTGGGCGGAAAAGGGGGCGCACATCTTGCGTGATAAGCAGCATGGGTCTCGATTAATGGCGAGGCCCATGCTGATGATTATTGTTTACAGCAGCACAAGACTCAGTAGATACACTAAAATCATTGCGGTAACGCCTTGAATTAAAGTAGCCATTGTCTGCGCTTTATAGGCTTGCTTAACGCTCATGCGGCTAAACTGGGTGACGACCCAAAAGAAGCTATCGTTAGCATGGGAGACTGTCATGGCGCCTGCACCAATGGCCATGACGGTCAACACCCGGCCCATTTCGCTTGCTAAACCAATATCGCCAAGCATAGGCGCAACCATAGCCGAGGTGGCCACTAAGGCGACGGTGGATGAGCCTTGCGCCGACTTGAGCGCCGCAGCAACAATAAAGGGCATAAAGATGCCGATGCCCAGAGCCGACAATGAACTGCCAAGGAAGTTACCAATTTCGGTGGCTTTCAATACCGCGCCAAATGCGCCGCCAGCACCGGTGATCAGTAAAATCGGGGCGGCGACGACCAAACCATGGCTGATACGATCGCTAAACTCTTTGATGCGATTATCACTCTTAAGTAATGCCAGCGACAACATTAAGCCAATCATCAAGGCATTTACAGGCTGCCCTAAGAAAGAGAGCACTGCAAAGAGGTTGCCATCGCCTAAGGGTTGTGACGGAAACTTAGCGATAGAACCTAAACAGATTAACAGTATCGGCACGAAGATAGGTGCAAAGGCTTTGCTTGGACTAGGCAGTTTGCCGTAAGCGGCTTTTAAACTATCAAAATCTTCGACACTCTCTTTAAGCTCTTGTGCGCCTTCACCATCGGGCTCAACATTGGCAAAACGGTTGGCCCACAACATGCCAGCCAAGGCGGCAACGGCAGCGACGACAATACCGACACCAATCACCAATCCAAGATTTGATTCGAGGCCTAAATTACCTGCCGCCGCAATAGGGCCTGGCGTTGGCGGCACAAAGGTATGGGTGGCATACAGGCCGGTGGCTAAGGCGACACTCATCGACACGCTTGAGACCTTCATGCGATTGGCCATCGATTGTTTCAGCGAGTTTAAGATCACAAAGCCTGAGTCACAAAATACCGGTATGGATACCAAGTAACCTATGATCGACATGGTGAGGGTGGGAAAGCGTTGCCCCAGCACCTTAATGACCACGTCAGCCATGGTGATAGCCGCGCCACTTTTTTCTAAGATGGTGCCAATAATGGTACCTAATACAATCACTAGGCCGATATAGCCTAAGATGCCACCAAAGCCAGAGGTGATGGTTTTGGCAATATCAGCACTTGGTAGCCCGTAGGCAAATGCAGCGATAAATGACGCGAGAATAAGGGTTAAAAACGGATGTAATTTAAATTTCGACGTGGCGATAACGATAAACGCGATCACGGCGAGCAAGATCAGTACGAGGCTCATAGGGTGTCCCTGTCTTTGGGTTATATTTATTTGATTGTTCGAACAATGACCCGCTTAGTCAGCACCACCTAAAGTGAGGGCTAAGGTATTTCAGGCTTAGGCTATTATCCGCACAAAAGGATAATCAGGCTTCGTTAAAATTGATGAATCTTCAAGGGGTTTATAAGACAATTTTGTGCAGATGCACATATTTTGGCGCTTTGGTGTGCTAGCTATGACCATATTGCGCTTTTTTGCTTGTGGCATTTTGTTGATTTGTTTTATTTCACTGATACACAAATGTCGTGATCACATGGATATGAAAGAATGCAGGCCTTCGAATCAAGGTGTTGGCTTTTTTGGGCTTGTAACATTTAGTCGAGTTGGTTTTTATTGATTGATGGTAGCGTTAACCTTTATGGCAGCCAATTGCCTGCAGCATGCCTTTCGTGCAGGTACTTCCTCGGCACCGCTGACTTTTTGTTAAACAAGAGCCATCCCTAGGCGCTCTGCGATTTCATCCCTGAAATCGAAGGCCTCAGCCGCACCTACACCGAGTTCTTAATCTCTTCGATTTGACCTTACTCGTGTCACTTGGACAATCAAAAGTTAAATTGTTTTTGGACAAAAGGTTGTGGGACTTCGAATGAAGGTGTTGGCTTTTTTGCTTGTAGCATTTAGTCGAGTTAGTTTTTATTGATTGATGGTAGCGTTAACCTTTATGGCAACCAATTGCCTGCAGCATGCCTTTCGTGCAGGTATTTCGGTGGGGCGCTGCAAGTATATCCCTATAAGCTCGACGGTGGCATCCCTGCCACCAACCCCCACCGCCATACCTACACCGACTTATCACTCTCTTCGATTTAGCCGTAATTGGTATCCACAGAACCGTTAAAAGTTAAATTGTTTTTGGACAAAAGGTTGTGGGACTTCGAATGAAGGTGTTGGCATTTTTGTGGTTTAACATTTGGCTGAATTAGTGTTGGTAGAGTGTCTTTGAAATTTGTATCTTCACTGTTATCAATCGCCTGTCCGGCAGGGAGTGTGC
>NZ_QPQT01000004.1 GCF_003605125.1 Shewanella algidipiscicola | reverse complement strand
CCAGCAAATTACCCATCTTGAAACGCTTATGGGTTCAAGGGCTACACAGGTAACAACTCCTTGGGGAGCAATTTAAATAATTAAGCCATCGCCTTAACCTGCGGTGGCTTTTTTACACCTGTTGCATCACAAACTAAGGCACTCAGCAAATTACCCACCTTGAAGCGCTTATGGGTTCAAGGGCTACACAGGTAACAACGCCTTGGGGAGCAATTTAAATAGTTAAGCCATCGCCTTAACCTGCGGTGGCTTTTTTACACCTGCAAGTTACCCACCTTGAAGCGCTTATGGTTTGAGAATACTTTATCCATTGAATCGATAGCCTGCCTGACGCTACACTGAGCGCTCAGCCTAACGGCCACACTTTACAGAGCAGCGGTTAACCAGACATTTTACAGGAAGTATGCCATTGAGACCCCTATTGTCATCCACTACACCTATGCTTATCTCACGCCAAACGCTGCGCGCTCAAGTGCGAGCAGCCCGTAAAGCCCTTTCCATTGAGCAGCAGAACCAGTTTGCCAACCAAGCGTGCCAACGAGCCATACAGTTGATCACCGAGCGCGGCGTAAAAAGGTTGGCACTGTATTTGGCAAATGATGGTGAACTCGATACCCAGCCCTTAATTGACGCCCTGTGGCAACGAGGAATTGAGGTGTATCTACCTAGATTGCATCCCTTTTCGCCAGGCAACCTTATCTTTCTCGCCTATCGAGTCGACTCCCCATTAATCAAAAACCGCCTCGGTATACTCGAACCCAAGCTGGCGATCACTCAGATGCGTCTGCCCCATCAACTGGATATGGTGATCACCCCACTAGTGGCCTTTGATGCCAATGGTAATCGTATGGGCATGGGCGGAGGGTACTATGACCGTACCCTTGCCTATTGGCCGCTCATGGGCAAACCATTACCTGTAGGTTATGCCCATGACTGCCAGCAAGTCAGCCACTTACCTTGTGAGCATTGGGACGTGCCCTTGCCTATGATTATTACCCCAACGCGCATAGTGAATGGTGCGTAACTAGCATTAAAGCAGAGAGCAAGCATCTCTTGAATTTGATAAATACCGAACAAATATAATGTATTACATCGTCATTGACCTTTAAGGAGTTTTTATGAAGCCACAGCTGATCTTATTCGGCGCGCTAACTCTCGCCGCTTGCAACCCAGAATCCCCCGCTCCGGCAGCACCTACAGCGTCAGAGATCACCAGCGAGTCTGCGGTATCCATCGGCGACAATAGCCAAAATGCCTTAGATTGGCCGGGAGAATACTCGGGCGTACTGCCTTGCGCCAGTTGTGGCGGGATAGAGACGCACTTAGTGCTCAATGCCGATCTTAGTTATCGTTTAACGCAGCGTTATCTAGGAGAGTCTGACGAGCCGATTATCGAGGAGGGTAACTTTACTTGGAACGAACGAGGCAGCGCGATTAGCCTAACTAACGATGCAACTCCTATGCAGTTTCAAGTCGGCGAGAACCAATTATTTATGCTAGATCAAGACGGCAAACGGATCACTGGAGCCTTAGCCGAGCATTACCGCCTAGCAAAAAACCAATAATAAGGTAAAGATGGCGAGCGCATACTATGATGGGCACTGAATACGGGTGCTGAAGCGACAGAATGCAATTGTCACAACGTAAGGCGCTAAGGTATTACCTTTGCGCCTTTAATCTTAAATCAAACCTTAACCTATCGAATAAAAGGATGTAATCAAACCAATCGTTCACAGCAACTTACATCTTACACCAGAGTTTTTCACAGGGCATTTCACCAACCATTTTTTCAAAACCTGGGCAGTGCTGCACAAAATATTGTGCTTCTTGGCACGAGGTCATCTGTAAACATTGCTTACGGGTATCACAACTAAAATTGGCGTTGGGCAGTATTTGCTTGCCAATGTAGTGCTCAGAACCTGCCGGAAATAATCCTGCTGGCGGTTGAGTCCCGTCGGCACTAAGCTCGTAATTGATCATCAATAGATAAAGTAAACTGGCTAACACCAGCGCACATACCACCAGTCCAACCTTAAGCTGCCAACTTATGGTATCTATGCCAATCGAGTTAATAGGATTATCGAAAGGTGAGGTGAGTTTGATGGGATGACCTAAGTCTATCTCTCCCTTGATCACCTTGATGCCGCGAAGTCTATCTTTCCACTGGCGATAAACAACGGCCTGCCCTTCTTGAGGTGTATGCTCATAAGGTAGTAAATTAGCGCCGAGTATGCGCAGTTCATCTGACCCATCGTCTGGGGCGATAAAACCCACTCTTTGTTCATTATTCCAACGAACAAGCGTTCCTCGCTTCGTCCTGATATCCATATTCACGCCCATCTAAGCCATCTTAGCTTATTAATAAAACCCTAGGGTTAAACTTATTGGCAGTGGTTAACTTGTCATTACGAGCAAATTAAGTCACTGGCCTATCGATTAATACCCAATGGTGAGTTTTAACAGGTTCATATATTAAGTGAATTAAAGTCGCTACAACATCACAGCCAATAGCGTAGCACAGGCTCCACTGTCACTCACTATTTCCAGCATCAACCATTGATTAACCGCAGTAATTTAACCCGATAATTCGCTACTTGAAATTGATTCAAACCCTCACCAAGCGTTAAACATCCTTTGCCTAACTCATGATGACAATACAGATAAATATAATGACCTATTAGCCTAACGGCAAGTAGGAATTATCTCAGATGAGGTTAACGCGTTAGACTTGCCAGTCGATAACGGGTTGCCCGTGCTGCAAAAGTAACTCATTGATTTTAGAGAAATGAGCACAACCGAAAAAACCACGATACGCCGATAACGGCGAAGGGTGCGGGCCTGTCAGCTTTTGGTGATGTCCTTGAGTGATCCACTTCGCTTTTTTAATCGCATGGGCTCCCCACAACACAAATATGATTGGTTGTGGCTGGGCATTAAGCAGTGCTAAGGCATTATCGGTAAAGGTTTCCCAGCCCGCTTTCGCATGAGAATGCGCTTTACCCTGCTCAACCGTTAATACCGTATTTAACATCAATACGCCTTGGGCAGCCCACTGGCGTAAATCACCATGATTAGGCAGGCTAAATCCGGGAATGTCCGTCGCTAGTTCTTTGTAGATATTAACTAATGAAGGTGGCGTCTTAATGCCTGGCTTTACCGAAAAGCATAAACCGTGGGCTTGCCCTGCACCATGGTAAGGGTCCTGCCCAATCAACACCACGCTCACCTTGTCCAGTGGTGTTAAGTTAAAGGCATTAAATACCTCATCATCACTAGGATAAATGGCTTTACCCGCAGCGCGCTCGGTCGCGACAAAATCTTGCAGCTGAATAAAATAGTCCAATTGTGACTGCTGCTGAATAAAGTCATCCCAGTTTGCGATATGATCCATACTCTTCTCTTTAAGTTAAAAAACGATTAAAATTAATTACTAATGTATCATTTGCCATAACGCACTATAGCTGCAAACGTTTAAAGCGCTATGAATGGCCCGCCTGCAACTTTATTTTTATTAGGACGTATCCACCATGAAATCTCAAAAGCAACAGCCTGGTTTTACCTTAATTGAGCTCGTCGTGGTGATTATCGTGTTAGGGGTACTGGCGATCACCGCCCTACCTAAATTTTTAAATGTCTCTCAAGACGCTCAAATTGCCAGCGTAAAAGCCACAGGCGGTGCATTTAAAGCGGGAATTAACCTTGCTCATGCCGTTTGGGCCACCCGTGTAGGCTCAGGCCCAGCTGAAAACCTGCCCACTTTTGGAGAGGCTGAATCGGGCCAGATGGATTTTAATGCCGCGGGATGGCCTGCTCAACACTATTTCACCGATAACGAGTCCTCTCCCTCACTCGATAATGTCGAAGATTGTATTTCCGTATGGCAAACCCTTTACCAAGGCGATGAGCCTAGCGTGTCGAGCTTCGATAGCAGTGAGAAGACAGATTACAAAGCCAATTATATTGCCATTAATCAGTGCCGTTATGAGTTTAATAACAATAAAGACTTAAGCATCTATTACGACTCTCGCAATGGCCAAGTGGTCGTCGACAGCGATCCGAACAACTAATACACCTTAACTTGGAGGAATAGTGAAGAATTGAGACAAGCGATCAATCACGGCAATTTGCCAATTTGATCTCATAAAGCCACATTCAATGATTCACTGTTGGCTAATTTAAGTTAATATCCGCCTATTACATTCACTCAATCGTGAGCCAACAGCATGTCAGAACAGCAAAAAGAAACCACTATTTTTGAATTAGCCGATCAATTTATTGCCCTTGCTAACGAGCTTAGCGGCCAAGAGCAAGATGTCGGTAAAGTCGGCACGGCGCTGCGTTTCGCGGCCGCTCGTTTTAATGCATTTGAAGCATCAATCAAATCATCTGATTTAGCAGCTGAAAAAAACAATGCGCTAGAGTGGTTTAGCAAAGAATACCGCGATATGTTAAATGACAATCTCGATGACCACATTAATACTCAGTCACCCGCCCAGAGCGAGCCTGTGAAAGATGAAGCGGTGCAAGTCTTTAAAGGCTAATCACCCGATGTAACCTTGTATGCCATCGCCTTGCTGCTCAGGTAAGCGGTGGCATAGTTAATCGGGTTAAGTTAACTCATGATTAAGTTTACGGCTTCTCCGCCATAACCCCCACAACGATATCCCCCTAGCACTTTGCCCATTTCTCACTATTTATACAATGTGCGCTTGCAAAGCAAACGGTTTCAGGGAGCTTAAATCGTAACGAGTACCCTGATAGCCAATAAAATCAGCACGACACCAGAGAGCCTATCTATGGTGCGCGCATTCGCCCGTAACTTGGGTAACACTGACCGATGCGACAGCAGTAATGCAATTAAGGTATACCAGAGCCCATCGACCACCAATGGCGTTAACACGATTAAAGATTGCCCCCAGAGGTTATCGGCCGCTAACACAAATTGACTAAACAGCGCCAAAAAAAACAGCATAATCTTAGGGTTAAACAGTGAAATAGCCAGCCCGTCACGCGCGGCGGTAAGGGTGCTAGTGGCTTTGCCTGCCGCGAGCTTGTCCGACATCCCCCCTTTAGAACGCAACGCCTGCACGCCGATATAGGCTAAATAGAGCGCGCCTAAAATGGCAATGCCATTAAACACCAGCGGCGCTTGCTTAAGTAACACCCCAAGGCCAAGCAAAGTGACCAAGGCATACACCCCAATGCCAATAGAGTGCGCCCACGCGCAGACAATCCCCTTAGTACGGCCGCCACCTAAGGTATGCCGCACCACCATAGCTAAACTTGGCCCGGGCGACATGGCGCCCAAACAACAGATGGCCAGCAAACCTAGCCAAGCACTCACACTCATCCCGCTTCCTCTATTAAAGCTCGATTATTGATTTAATATCATTTGGTTAATTCGATAGCCCTTAGTAACACTTACCAGTTTATCTGCCTTGGCATCGCAAGCTGGCAGCTTACAAACATTCAGCCATAGGTGCAAAAGATCTGTGATGTACTGATTATTTCAATTCAGGCGTTGATGTTTGCTAGACTAGCCTCATCAATCACTTTCACTGGTTATCATGCACACCATCCTCACTATCAGCGCGCTCACACTAAGCTTGCTTATTGGCTTGATTATTTTTCTTAGCGTTAAAAAAGCACGCGGCACCCAGATCCCAACAGCGGTACTGCTATTACTGCTATGTTTTACCGCGATCAACGCCGCCGTGACCTATTTTATTTACCCACGCGAAGACATTAACGCCTATAAACAATTGATATGGCAACCCTTAGTCGCAAAAGAGATACCCGCGCTGGTTAAGCAGGGCAATTCGGTATTTGTCGATGTCAGCGCCGATTGGTGCATCATCTGCAAAGGCAATAAAGACCGCGTGCTGCATCGTGAGGCAGTGGTCAAGTTACTCAAGCGCGATAATATGGTATTGATGCTGGGCGACTTAACCCGAAGCAACCCCGTGATTGAGGCTTTTTTAGCTCAGCATAATGCCTATGGTATCCCCTTTACGATACTCTTTAGCCCTCAATATCCCCAAGGCATAGCGTTATCGCGCGTACTCGATTACCACGAGGTACTGAGCCTATTACGGGCGCATTGATACGGGGCGACTAATTAATGGTAAAATAACAGTCTTGCAAGATAAAAAGTCGCGATATGTCGTGAGCTAAAGTACACTGTTGTTCAAGTTGATTTCTGCTGCGAGTATCTTTATGTGTTCATCCCCTTTAGCGCCCACTAGCGAAGCTCATGTGGACTTTCTACCCGAAAACAAATTATTGCTAAATGCCGTGGGCGAAGGGATCTACGGCTTTGATTTAGCAGGCAATGCGGTATTTATCAATCCTGCAGCCGAGCGCATGACCGGCTGGACAGCACAAGAGCTGCTGGGTAAAAATATTCACAACCACCATCATCACAGCCATGCCGATGGTAGCCATTATCCTCAAGAAGATTGCCCCATCTACAACACCATGCACGACGGTATTGCACGGGAGATCAGTCATGA
Source organism: Shewanella algidipiscicola (assembly GCF_003605125.1). GTDB lineage: Bacteria > Pseudomonadota > Gammaproteobacteria > Enterobacterales > Shewanellaceae > Shewanella > Shewanella algidipiscicola. The sequence goes on along the minus strand of NZ_QPQT01000004.1, from coordinate 274,584 downwards.
ACTGTTTTGGCGTAAAGATGGCAGCAGTTTTCCGGTGCATTACACCACAACCCCAGTGTATAAGCAGCAACAGCTGATCGGTGTAGTCGCGATATTTCGCGACATTAGCATGCAGAAACAAACCGAAGACTCACTGCGCCAAGCATTAGAGCAGGTGCAGGCCTTATCGGAAAAGTTGGCCAACGAAAACGATTACCTGCAAATGGAATTGGCTAGCCACACGGGCGATGTGAGTATCTCTGGTGAAAGCGAACCGATTTTACGCCTTATTCAACAAATTAAGCTGGTCGCCAATACCAATAGTACAGTGCTAATCAGCGGCGAAAATGGCACAGGTAAAGAGCTGGTCGCACGCAATATTCATAAACTCAGCGAACGCAGTGATAAGCCTCTGGTGAGCGTCAACTGCGCCGCATTTTCACCCACCTTGCTGGAAAGTGAACTGTTTGGCCATGAAAAAGGCGCGTTTACCGGGGCAACGACTCGGCGTAAGGGGCGATTCGAATTGGCTCACCAAGGCACCTTGTTTCTCGATGAGGTTGCCGAATTGTCCCTCGAGGCCCAATCTAAGCTGTTAAGAGTATTGCAAGAGCAAGAGTTTGAGCGAGTCGGCAGTAGCACGACCATTAAGGTGGATATTCGCCTAGTGACTGCGACCCACCACGACTTACTTAAACGTGTGCAGCAGGGGCTATTTCGGATGGATCTCTATTATCGCCTTAATGTGTTTCCGCTGCATGTGCCGCCATTGCGTGAGCGTTTACAGGATATCCCCACCTTAGTGAGCCATATCGTCGCCAACCTCAATAAAAAACTCGGCAAAAAAATTAAAGGGGTCAGTAATAAAGGCTTGAGCCACCTGATGACCTACAGTTGGCCGGGGAATGTAAGGGAGCTGCAAAATGTGATAGAGCGCCAGAGTATTTTGTCTCAGGGACAGGTATTACAAATTCCCGCCCTGCAAGTCGATACCGCCAATGCGGTGTCGACACACGGACAAACCTTAGAGCAAGTGGAAGCCGCCCATATTCGCCGCACCCTACAACAGTTAGGTTGGCGTATTTCCGGGGCGCAGGGTGCCGCTCAAGTGCTGGGATTACCGGCCAGTACCCTACGCTCGCGTATGAAAAAGCTCAATATTCACCGACCAAGTTAAGGTTAACGCCTGCCTCTTTTTTCGCGATATATCGACAAAGCGCGATATATCGCAACGTGAGTCAATTCAAATTAAAAAAAACAATTTACTATCAATATGTTAAATAATGTGTAAATTGGTGCTGAACTTGCAAATACCGCGATACTTTTTCCAATATGTATAGCGCGGAACCTTAATCATGACACAAAGTGTGAACTCACGGTCCACCTCAACCCCGGCCAATTCGGCCACTGCATCAAATGGCGAACCGATAGCGGTGACCTTTATCCCCAGCGAAAAGGGCAAGATCCATATCAAAGAGCAAAAAGGTGACTTTCAACGACTGCGAACCGGCCTTAACAGCCTGCTGATCTTATGTTTCTTCTTAGTGCCTTTCATTCGTTACCAAGGCCAGCAAGCTATTTTATTTGATGTAGAAAACCAGCAGTTTAATTTTTTTGGCACGACACTATGGCCACAAGATTTTACCCTAATGGCGTGGGTATTTATTATTGCCGCATTTTTACTGTTTTTTATTACCGTATTTTGGGGGCGGGTATGGTGTGGCTATTTGTGCCCGCAAACCAGTTGGAGCTTTATGTTTGTCTGGGTGGAAAAGCAGATAGAGGGCAACAGCAATAAACGTTACGCCTTAGATAAAGCCCCCTGGAGTCTCAATAAGCTCACCAAGCGGGTTAGCAAACACCTAATATGGGGCTTAATGGCACTGCTTACTGGCTGTGGATTTATCGCCTATTTCGTGCCCGCAAGCAGCTTATATCCACAAATTTTTACTCTCAATGGCAGTTTTTGGGTAACGGCCTGGGTATGGTTTTTTGCCCTGTGTACCTATATCAACGCCGGTTTTATGCGCGAATTGATGTGCTTACATTGTTGCCCCTACTCACGCTTTCAATCGGCCATGTTCGACAGTAATACCTTGACTGTGACCTATAATGCCCAACGTGGTGAGTCTCGCGGCCCCAGAAAACGCAAACAAACCACCCAACTTGGCGATTGTGTCGATTGCAATTTATGCGTCGATGTGTGCCCAACGGGAATCGATATTCGTAATGGCTTACAGTATGAATGCATTAACTGCGGTGCCTGTGTTGACGCCTGCAATCAAACCATGGATAAGTTCGGCTATGAGCGTAACTTGATAAGCTATAGCAGTGAAAATGAGCTAAAAGGCTTGCCCGTACAGCGTCTCAACTCTTGGCGGTTTATTGGTTATGGTACGGCGGTGGCGATTATGTTGAGCGTATTTGCCTTTGATCTGTACCAGCGCGACGCGATCCAACTCAATGTGATAAGAGACAGACAAAATCTGTATCGCATCGCCCCCGATAACCGTATCGAAAATAGCTATACACTCAAGATACGTAATAAAACTCAGCACTCACAACAATACTTAATTTATCTAGAAAGCAAACAAGGTCACTTTATCAATAAAGAGGTCGAGGTAGAAATTACCGTTCAACCCGGAGAACAGCTCAGTTACCCGTTGACTGTGTATCAACAACGCAGCAAAGATGCCCCAATCGATGGCGCATTACGTCAGCAGCCCATTACCTTTAAAGTGATGAATCTGGCCGATCCGCTCGACAGTGTGACTCAACAAAGCCAGTTTTTTACCCTGACTTCAGCGTAATCACTCCCCCAGACTTTATCGCGTCTGCCTGCAACAGTCGCGATAAAGGTCTGACCAGCATTACATCCCCACTTAATCGTAAAACACTATATATACATCAACTTAAAAAGTTTAAGTCTCAAAGTTCATCGGCTATTTCCGGTTGACCTTAGCGCGCTTTTAGCACAATCTAAACACCTGTTTAATTTTTAGCAAACTAATAACAATTAGAGGCTCGCTATGGCATATGATGTTGATACCCACGTCAACCTTACCCAGTACCAATCGTTAAGTGATCTGATTGAAAAATCGGCCCAGCGCTATAGCGATAACACCGCCTACGTCTGTTTAGGTAAGTCGAGTAGCTTTGCCGATATCGAACGTGACTCACGCTACTTTGCCGCCTACCTGCAACACCATACCTCGCTCAATGTTGGCGATCGTGTCGCTATTCAGCTGCCTAACATTACCCAATTTGTTATTGCTGCCTATGGGGCATTGCGTGCAGGTTTAGTGTTAGTCAATACCAATCCGCTATACACAGAGCGTGAACTCATTCATCAGTATAATGATTCGGGTGCTAAGGCCTTAGTCGTGCTGAGCGACCTACTACCTACACTGTCCAACGTCATCGCTAACACCGCCATTGAAACGGTTATCGCAACCCACGCATTAGATTTAATTGCCGAGCAGCCACAACCTGCCGCCCCCTTTGCCACCACCTCCTTTAATGATGTGTTGGCCCAAGGCAGTCAGCTTAGTTTCACCCCAGTGAAGACCACATTAAGCGACCTAGCCGCGCTGCAATACACTGGCGGCACGACTGGGCTTTCTAAAGGCGCCATGTTGAGCCACGGCAACCTTATCGCCAATGCGATGCAGGTTAAATCTCGCCTTGGCAGTAAACTCATTGCAGGCGAAGAGATATTTGTCGCACCGCTGCCTATCTATCATATCTACGCCTTTATGGTGAATCTGGTGGTCTATTTTGAGCGCGGTGGTTGCTCGGTGCTTATCCCAAACCCTAGAGATATTTCATCGTTAATCAAAACCTTGAGTGAACATTCTTTTACTGGATTTGCCGGGATCAACACCTTATTTGTCGGCCTTTGCCACCAGCCTGAGTTTAAAGCCCTCGATTTTAGCCACCTAAAAGTCACTATCTCCGGCGGCACGGCGCTCACCCAAGCCGCCGCCGCGGCTTGGCAATCCACCACGGGCTGCACCATATCAGAAGGCTATGGCCTGTCAGAAACCTCACCGGTTGTCTCACTTAACGCACCAGGATTGGAGCAACTAGGCAGCATAGGTAAGCCGGTTATCGACACCCAAGTGAAGATCCTCGACCTCAATGATAACGAGGTGCCCTTGGGTGCCACTGGGGAGCTGGCGGTAAAAGGCCCACAAGTGATGAGCGGCTATTGGCAGATGCCAGCGGAAACCGCCAAGGTGATGACAAGTGACGGCTTCTTTAAGACGGGGGATATTGCCCTTGCGATTGACTTAGGAATGCATAAAATTGTCGACCGTAAAAAAGATATGATCATCGTCTCAGGCTTTAACGTTTACCCCAATGAGGTTGAAGAGGTGCTGAGCGCCCATGAAGCCGTACTCGAATGCGCCGTGATTGGCGTAGAGGATGCGCGCAGTGGTGAGGCGGTAAAGGCAGCAATTGTGCTAAGTACCCCAAGCGATGATATCACGGCGACCCAAGCGAGTATCCTTGCCCATTGCCGCGAACAACTGACGGCTTATAAAGTGCCTAAAATCGTTGAGTTTATGAGCGCGCTGCCAAAGTCCACCGTAGGGAAAATATTGCGCCGCGAGCTGCGTAAATAACCAAGGGCTGCGATTCATAAAAAGGGGGGCTCATGGCCTCCCCAGCTTGCTTGTATGCATTTGGCAGTGAAGCACAAATATTGTCATGCCATTATTGCTGCACCCAAATAATCTCATCGACCGCAAATCCCAGCTGCTTGGCCTGCGTCACAAACTGCTGTTTTAACGCATCGCTCACCTTGGGTGTACGCGATAAAAACCATAAATAGTCGCGCTTATAGCTGGTGATAAAGGCATATTGATAATCGGTTTTATCCAGTTCATAAACCACATAAGCGCCGTAGAAGGGGCCAAAAAAGGAGACCTTAAGGTGGCCAATATCGGGGCTTTCGACAAAATAGGCTTTACCTTCGGCGTCATCCCAGCTTTGCTCCGCCACTGAAAAACCACGATTAATCACTCGAACTCCACCATCGGCTTGCATACTGTAGGTGGCAGTGACTTGCGTTAAGCCGCGCTCAAAGCTGTGATCTAATCTGGCGACCTCATACCAGGTTCCTAAATAACGTGGCAGTTCAAACTGCTCAACAGGCTTAATACCACTGGGCACACTGGTGCAAGCAGATAGAAACAGCACACTGATTAACGTACTTAATAATAGATAAAATCGCATCGACTTAGCTCCGTCATGGGTTATCACACTCATATTCCATTCTTGCTCTACTATGTGCCTAATACGCTGACTTTACGATTAAGGTTCATCTGTTAATAACTGCAAACTGGCAAATTCTCGATACAGCTCGCAGCTTTGCATCAATTGTGAATGGGTGCCACTGGCTACTAACTCCCCTTTTTGCATCACTAAGATGCGATCGGCATTAAGCACTGTGGCTAATCGATGGGCAATGATCAATGTGGTGCGCCCCTGCATTAAGGTATCTAATGCCAGCTTAACCTTATGTTCGCTAACGGCATCCAGCGCACTGGTGGCCTCATCGAGCAGCAAAATGGGCCGCTCGGCTAATATGGCACGCGCAATGGCGATGCGCTGCTTTTGTCCGCCAGAGAGTCGCACCCCGCGCTCACCTAAATAGGTGTGATATCCCATAGGGAAATCGACAATAAACTCATTGGCATGGGCGGCAATGCAGGCATCAATCACTTGCTGCTCGCTAGCATCGGGCCGGCCATAGCGCACATTTTCTAGCACGCTGGTGGCAAAGATCACCGACTCTTGCGGCACCAGCGCAAACTGCTGCCTAAGGGCTTGCGGCATCAGGTTAGCGATATCGATACCGTCTAATAGGATACTGCCGCTGTTAAGGGGATAAAAGCGCTGTAATAATTCAAATAAAGTACTCTTGCCGGCACCACTTTCGCCCACCAGCGCCACCCGTTCACCGCTGTGGATCTGCAGGCTAAGGTTACGGATAACCCATTGATTATCTTGCGGGTCATCGCACTGGGCATCGCTACCATTTTCGCTACTATTATCGGTGTTCGGATACGCAAAACAGACCTGGTTGAGTTGCAGGTCGCCGCGCACCTTAGTCGGCAGCATTTGTGGATGCTGAGGTAGCGGAATATCGATGGGGGTTTCTGCCAACTCGATAAGGCGCTCGGTGGCGCCAGCGGCGCGCTGGATCTCACCAATCACCTCACTAATGGTTGCCACCGAGCCTGCCACCATCACCGCATAAAACATAAAGGCCGACAGTTCACCGGCGGTGATAACCCCCTGCATCACATCATGGGCGCCGACCCAAGTGACCAGCGCGATGGCTAAAATACTTAAAAACATCACCAGCGAAATTAATATCGAGCGATATTTTATCCGCCCCTTGGCAGCATCCATGACCGCTTCGACACGCTCATTAAATAGCTCGCGATCTCTGTTCTCATGACAATAGGCTTGCACCGTATGGATTTCGTGAAGAGTTTCATCCACATAGGCACCAAGATCGCCGACTCTGTCTTGGCTCTTGCGTGATAAATCGCGCACCTTACGACCAAAGAAAAAGATAGGTCCTAGCACCATAGGCACGGCAAGCAGCACTAAAGCGGTCATCTTCAGGCTAGTGATCGTCATCATCACTATGCCGCCAATCACGGTAACACTGGCCCTAAGGGCCATAGAGAGGCTCGAACCCACCACAGATTGCAACAGGGTCGAGTCGGCGGTAAAACGCGAGATCACTTCACCGGTTCTGAGTTTGGCGTAAAAGCCCGGCGACAGCTTAAGCAGATGATCGTACACCTTAAGGCGAATATCGGCGCTGACTCGCTCGCCGAGCCAAGTCATTAGGTAAAAACGACAAAAAATCGCCGAGCTACTGAGCGCGGTAATGCCAATCACCAAGAGGATGATCTCGTTGAGTCGCTCGCTGTTATCTTGCAAAAACCCTTCATCCACCATCAGGCGAACGCCTTGTCCTAATGACAGCCAGGCCAAGGAGCCAATAAACAAAAATACGATAGCGGCGATGACTCGAGCGCGATAAGGTTTTAAAAAGGCACCAATCCAGGGCAATACCGCCCGGCGATGGGCCGAAGAGCGACCTGATGAGTCCACCGGGGGAATACGATTTTCTCTCGATTCATCTACAGGCATTTGACTCGCTTCCTTAGACGCTAAGCGCACATCTTGACTCAAAGTAATGTCCTTAATCTATGATGGTTAAATGTCATTCCCCCTCAACTTAACCTTGGCTCGGTTTATTGATGAACAAGAGTGGCTTAACTGCAGGCAAAAAGTTGAGATAACCATTTATATTAATTATACGTTATCCTGCCATTGCAGCGTATTACTCAGCAGAGAATAACCCAGTAATCAATACGATAAAGATAGTAGCATGAACACAACAAAACCCGCTCGAGAGCGGGCCATGCTGCGTCACTAACCGCCTTGCAAAGGCTTAGCTAATTGGCGATTGAGAAAAACCTAACCGACCACTTCCGTTAGTGCGACTCCCGCATTAGGTTGACCGTGATGGCCATCGCGTTTCCAGTCAACATCCAATAGTTCAGCTCCCGAGAGGCTAAACGCCTGACCGAACCCTTTCACGTATAGTCCTTGGTGTGGCGTTAATTTATACAGATTAAAATCGTTAAGCTCAGCCAAATTGTCAATCATCTCACCGAAACGGGCAGACAGAGCAGCGACCCCTTTGCTAAAGCTGTCGCTACCCCTCGCCACAGATTCTGCCGTGGCATCGAAGGTTAGCCGTTTACGGGCAAAGACACTTTTGGCTTCGGCTTCATCCTCAAGTAACATCACAGATAATAACTTAGAGGCTTTAAGGTTAGTACCGTGGCGCGCTAGCTCACTGACCAAAATATAAAAACCATCGTCGGCTAACGCAAATGGAGCATAACTGGCGTTGGGCACTCCGTGTTGATCTTGCGTGGCTAATTGCAATGTTGAACGCTCGGCTTTGAAGGCTTCGATTTCGGGTAATAGTTTGTCACGCAGCCTTTGTTCTTTATCGATTGTCATCGGGTATCTCTCTACTCGTTACTCACTAAATGGTTCACTACAGCTCAGCCGCCATTCGCGAACTTTTTAAGGCTGTAAAACGCTCAAGCTGTGATGCGTTCAACACTCGCTGCTTATCCCGCCCCAAGTACACTTTAAAAATCACTTCACCTTGAGCCCCAAAAAAATTGATGGAGTGACTCTCACTGCCTCTAAACGGTTTACTCACCAGAGCTATTGCACTGATATTATTTAGTTTTAAATGACCATGCAATCCCTCACCTTTAGTGATGAGGTTATAGTAACCGTGGGCATATTTGCCACGTGGGAAGTGGCCTTTAAACTCAAAAATACTGCCCGATACCGCTATGATGGTGGTCATTGGCCCCCAGTCGGGCAGTGAAGCAAGCAACGCATCTTGTTGTGATAATGCCAATAACGTCACCTGCTCTGATGGTAACGTGGAGACCACATCAAACTCGCTGACATTGAGATCGGCTGCCACCTGACTCGGCATGGCGCTAGGGTTGTTTTGTAAATAGGTGCGAATAAGCGCGGTGGTTTTGATATCCCTGTCGCTTGGTGTGCTGGTGTTGTTAGTGCTCATATCGATAATCGCTGACATGCTCTGCTCTCCCCCATAAATCATAAAAACTCTCGAGTTGACTCAATAGCGAAGCGCCTCATTGAGTCAACTCGAGGATAAAGCATGAGATTAACGCTCACTCTTTATCGTGAACCTTAGAAGTTATAACGTGCCGACAACTTAACATTGCGCCCTTGGTCATACAGGGTTTGCCAGGCTTGGCGATATTCTTCATCGCCAATATTCTCAATGGCAAAATCCACTCTTAGCCCCTCTAAGTTGGCACGAGTTGGCTCCCATGCAAGGTATACATCCCATAACTTATATGCGTCATATTGATTGTTATTGTTGGCTGGAAGCTGATCTTGATCGGCAACATAAGTAAAGCGAGTACCTAGTTTTATATCGCCTTGCATAATGGCTTGCGACAGATCGATAGCGAGCTTCTTAGCAGGAATGTTCGCTAAATAGTCGCCATTATCTTTATCCTTACCTTCTGTCTGCCCATAGTTTATGCTGACTCGAGCCTGCTTATAACGATAGCGTGTCGACAGTTCAAAACCCGTGAGTTTAGCGGCATCGACATTATTCCACGACGTGGTTTGCTCGAAACCAGGGATCCCCATCAGAGGGTTAGAAACGCTTTGCTCGATAAAGTCATCGACATCGTTTCTAAACACGTTGAAGGTGATGGCTAGCTCATCATCCCCTGCTAGCTGCGCAAAACGAAGATCGGCCTTGATCTCTTTATTCTTCGCTTCCTCAGCTTTTAGATCGGGGTTAATTTCGAAGGTGTTACATAAGCCATTGGGTAAGAAGTTACCTAAAGGCGGGATACAATAGTGGCTTCCCGTTGAAAACATCTCCTCAACACTTGGTGCACGAAATGCGTGGTCGTAGCGCATGCTGAGGGTTAACCAATCAGTGGTATTCCATACCACGCCTAAAGAGGGCGAAAACGCGCTATTATCGGCTGAGGTATTGAGGTTATTACTCTGATTGTTAAAGCTGTCATAACGCACTGCGGCATCGACAGCCCAGCGTTCATTGATAGCAACATCGACGCGGGTAAAGGCGCCCCATACGCTGGTTTCACCATCGATATTTTCGGGACGCTGCCCCTGTTGCCCGTTGTCATCACGCACAGTTTTAATTGAATCTTTATAGCCATCAACACCATAAAGCAAGGTGGTATTGCCAAGCTGGGAACTATTATTGATACTAAAACCCAGCGTTTGATATTCGGTACTGTCGATCTGCTGCTTAGTCACCCTATCTTCATCGTAATCTGTGTCATTCCAATAAAGGGTGGCATTTAGGTCGAGTAAAGGGTTATCCGTTGGATTTAAGCTGTAATCTAATGTGACATTACTGTCTTGGGTTTTACGCTTAACTAAGGGAACAGAGTTCCCTACGGCAACAGCCGGATTACTCGGAACCCGCTCATCGATTTTCGACTGTCGAGCCGATACCTGTATACGTTGACCATCGCTTGGCTCCCAGCCCAATTTTGCTAAACCACTACCACCATCGGATGCGCTATTGGCTAAGATTTGATCGTTACCAATCTTAATATTGTTACTATCAAAAACGCTGCCATTGAATAACCAATCGACACGGCCTAGCTCCGCTAACTCACCTATGCCATAAAGCGCTCCACTGGTCTTAGTTCTATCACCATTAGTTTCATAACCCTGCTTAACATAACCCCCGAAGGTGTCACCTGTTGCTAAGAAGTCAGCCGCAGATTTAGTATTTTGTGCCACTACACCACCGATGGCACCGCTGCCCCACAAGCTACTCGAAGGGCCACGAAGTACTTCGGCAGAATGGAGTAACTCGGGATCCATAAAATAGGTTCCACGATGCCCAGAGCTGGTGTTTTGTCTCGCACCATCAATAGTTTGCAGGACTCGCGGACCGCTTAGTCCACGTATTTCGACCCCTTGCGAGGACGCGCGCGGTCCATTGGTGACACTGATGTTGGCTTGATTTTTTAACGCTTGAGCGACAGAAGCAGGTTGCGACTCTTGTAGTTTTTGCTCATCAACCACGGCAACGCTTCGGCTAGTTTGTGACACTTTCTCGTTGACTCGGGTCGCGGTAACCACAACTTCGTCAAATTCGGTTACTTGCTGAGCATGAGCACTCGATCCCATCACCATAGCTATGGCGATGACGACTGGCTTCTTCGTCATTATTCAATCCTTTAGGTAAGTATGAAACGCTTTTCTTCCAAGGCGTACGGTTTAACCAAGGCATGAGTTAGTTCCTCTGCTTGGTGATTTTAGGCACTCTACCCGAGACAGAAAAATAAATCAAATGAGAATCATTATCATTTGCATTCTCATGTGCGTCACGTTATCTTATGCCGTAACATCAAAACACTTTACGGCTAAGCAACTGTAAACAATCTAAATTACAAGTTTTTTTGCAGAGTGATTGGTTGCATTAAATAAATGCACTCGTGCCTTATGCCTCTAATTTGAGTAAGAGTTTTAGCCATGACACCTAGACGCTATTTTGCTTTCGGTTGTTTAACCTTGTTAATCCAAGGAGGCGTGCTGGCCTCACAAAACCGTCCCCCCCCTAGCCAACTCAATGCAGGAAGTGCGATGGGAACCACTCAATCGATCAACCTTTCGCTTGCGATGCAGGCGAGCCGTGCACAAGCCAGCTCGCCCCAGATAACAAACAGCGCATCTAAACAGCAAATGACGCCACCGGCCACTAAGCCTGCTGCGCGCACGCGTTCCCCCTTGGCACCTGCGAAAAAGCCCAAAAAAGCAGTACGGACTAAGGCTGTCGAAGCGCAAATATCCCCCAAGCAAGCAGCCAGTTCACCCGCACCTAACCATCAACCAACGCCAGAGCACGATAGCGCTAAACCCGATACTCGTCAGGCCGAACAAACACATCAACAGCCGCAGATGACAGCCAAGCAAGGAATCACTCATGTAAGCGAAAACCTCAGTCAGCCAACATTTTCGACACCGCCCCAGCCACCGAATTACCCTAAAATAGCGCGTAAACGCGGCCAACAGGGAAGCGCCATGATTGAGGTAAAATTTAATCAGTTAGGTGAGCAGCTGCAGTTAACCCTGATTGAAAGCTCGGGTTACCACCTATTAGATAAGGCCGCCCTCAGTGCCGTTAAGCAGTGGCAATTTGCCGCGCCAATACCACACACCGCACAGGCCTATACGGTGAGAGTCCCGGTGACCTTTGCACTTAATAACTGATGCAGCCCGAAATAAGCCACGAGCTCGTCGCCCACTATGGCTTGTCGTCAGCGACCCGAGGCGATAAGCCGTTTCTTATAACACAGGTATTAGTCCTGCTATCGTCACATGAGTAAGCGGTTTATCGCTGAGGAAAATGAATGTCACACCCCCTATATCACCAACTGTCGGAACAACTGGGATACTTAACTTGGCCATTATTTATCTGTGCTTTTTTGAGTTCGCTCATCGTAGTAGAACGCTTGGCGCTATTGCTGTTCGAACTGCCTAAACGCGACACTTGGCTGACTCAATTACGTCGCCAACCCAAGAGTGCAACCCCGCAAGAGAAACAGCAGTTAATGACCCAAATAAGTCGGGGCAGTAGCATGCTATCGAAAGGAACGGCGCTGCTGTTGGCTCATAGCGATCACCCCCGCGCCATGCGCGAAGAAATAGCGACACTCTGGCTCGTAAAACAAAAGCGTCAGCTGTTATCTGGCTTAAAAATTTTGCAAGTCATCGGCATCATCACTCCGCTACTGGGCTTGTTAGGGACAGTGTTAGGCTTAATTGAGATGTTTAATCAGCTCGGAGTGTCAGAAGGCCCAGTCACCCCCGCGCAACTAGCCTCAGGTCTAGGGTTAGCCATGAACACCACAGCTGCCGGACTTATCATTGCAGTGCCCGCCATCACATTCGCTCACCTGTTGACCCTGTGGGCCGAGCAGCGTTGCAATAAAATGAGCCACATTTTGAATCTCCTCAATCTGTGGCTAGAGGGATTCGACAAGGCATTAAGCCTAGATAATGATACTAGCGCACCACAGGGGACAACTCTGGCGCATTCGACCGCAACGAGCAGCAGCCCATGATAGCCTTACCGCATAATGAGGACCCGCAAGCGCTGGGACTCGATCTAACCCCGCTTATCGACATCATCTTTATTGTGCTGGTGTTTTTATTATTAACTGCCAATACCCAGCTATTGAGTTTACCGATTGAGGTTCCGACAGCGACCGATGCCAAGTTAAGTGAGTTATCTCAAGAAAAACACATCACAGTCAATGTGCTGGTCACTGCGCCCTATTGGGCATTAGATGGCAAAACCTTTAGCCAATTTAGTGACTTTGAAGCCGCATTTATTGCGGCCTTTAATGCCAACCCATCTGCCAAGGTGGTAATTGCCGCAGATAAGAGCGCACCGGTACAACCTTTAATGACGTTACTGGCCGCCTTGCAGCGACAACAAATCACCAATACCCAGATCATCATGGAACCCTGATCTTTAGCCCAGCGCCTGACCGCTCATGCTCAATACGGCAGGCGTAATGCAATACATACTGCAGAACGATTAACCCGTTCGGCCAACAATATCGATTAATGTGGAGTTTTTATGTTTAAGTTTATACCTGCCATTAACGGCGCAGCGATCGCCGCGCTCTTGTCCACGCTGACATTCAGCCCGCTGGCGTCGGCCAATGCCCCCTCACACCAAACCAGCGCTAACCGGGTGATCAGCGCAGGCGCTGGCATCACCGAACTCTTATTGGCACTTGAAGCCGGTGATGAGTTAGTGGGTGTCGATGCCACCAGCCAAATTCCACCTCACTATACTGGCGTGGCGCAGCTAGGTTATCACCGTATGTTGAGCGCCGAAGGGATATTGGCACTGTCACCTAGCCTAGTGCTAGGGTCTGAAGCCATGGGCCCCCAAACCACCCTCGATCTGTTACGCAAGGCCAATGTCGATGTTGTGCAGCTACCCAATGCCCACACCCAGCAGCAGCTACTGGCCAATATTGACGCGATGGGAAAACACCTCAACCGGCAGAAACAGGCCAGTAAGCTGCAAATCGATGTCCAACACTCACTAGCCAACATAGTAGAAAAAAAGCAAAAAATTAACGCACTCGGCGTCGCTCCTAGGGTGGTGTTTTTGCTCCTACAAGCGGATCGCCCCGCCCGTGTTGGCGGCGATGATACCGCTGCCGATATCATCATAACCTTGGCTGGAGGCAACAATATTGCCGGGTTTAGTGGCTATAAGAGTCTCTCGCAAGAGGGCATTTTATCGCTGCAACCTGATGTTATCTTACTCGCCAGCCGCTCAGAAGCAGGCACCAACCTCGACGAATTTCTGCAACGCATGCCGCTACTCATCCATACTCCAGCTGGAAAACATAAGCAGTTATATGTACTTGAACCACAAGCACTAATAGGGGGCTTGGGCCTAAGTGCCATCGCCAGCGCCGACACTTTGGCAGACCGTTTTATCACCATTAGCCGCTAACAGTCACTGGCTTGATAATAATAGCAAGGAAATACAATGGATAAGCATCGTTGGCTTTGGCCCAGCCTACTGGCCACCTTAGTGGTAACGGCACTGATGTCAGTCAGCATAGGGCCGTTACACATCAGCCCATCGGTGAGCTTTAACGCCGTGATGCATTGGGCGACCAGCATAGAGCTGGGCATTGTGGCGCCACACGAACAACTGGTGATCGACAACGTTCGCTTACCACGCACCTTATTGGCGCTTTCGGTGGGGGCTATCTTGGCCCAGTGCGGCGCTGTCATGCAGGGGTTATTTCGTAATCCCTTGGCCGATCCTGGCATCATCGGCGTATCATCGGGGGCAGCGCTGGGTGCCGCATGTTGTATCGTGCTACTCCCCCAAGGCGGTGAATATAGCGTGGCCTTGTGCGCCTTTATCGGCGGACTGCTCACCACCCTGACAGTATATCGCCTTGCCAGTAGCCCAACGGGCACCTCTATCGTATTACTGCTACTTTCAGGGGTGGCGATTGCCGCCTTAGCCGGTGCAGGGATAGGCTTACTAACTTATATGGCAGATGATCTCGCATTACGCGATTTAACCCTGTGGCAAATGGGCTCGATAGCTGGCGCGCAGTGGCACTATGTCTTGCTCAGTTTACTGACATTAGCCCTGCTCGGCTGGCAGTTTAATCGCAGTACTAAAGCCCTTAACGCCTTACTGTTAGGCGAGGCCGAAGCGCGCCACTTAGGGTTAGATGTCGATAAACTGAAAGTGAAACTTATTCTACTGTGCGCCATCGGAGTCGGCATCGCCGTTGCCGCCACTGGCATCATAGGGTTTATTGGGTTAGTCGTCCCTCATTTAGTGCGCATGATGGTGGGTCCCGACCATAAACAACTACTGCCCTTGAGCGCCATGCTAGGGGCAGCCTTACTTGCCCTTGCCGACATCGGCGCTCGTTCAATGGTGGCACCATCTGAGTTGCCCGTCGGGTTAGTGACCGCCCTATTAGGCGCTCCCTTCTTTATTATTTTACTTTTAAAACAACGCAGCAGGTTAATATAGCCATGTTCAAGCAACTCATGCCCCCAAAGGCCGCTCACCAAGATGATCTTCTCGAAGTGCGCCAACTTTCCGTGCAGATTGACCAGCAAACCGTTTTATCTGATATTAATTTAACGATTCGCTCCGGCGAGGTCACCGCACTGCTAGGGCCAAATGGCGCGGGGAAATCGACCTTGTTAAAAAGCCTATGTCACGAGGTGACACCCACCTGTGGTGACATTCAAATTTATGGCAAACCATTAACACTGTGGGATCGACAACAATTGGCTCAGTCCCTTGGGGTATTGCCGCAACACGCCTCACTGACCTTCCCCTTCACCGCTGAGGAAGTGGTAGCCATGGGACTTTACCCCTTAAGCCTAAGTCACCAGCAGGGACAAGCCATAGTCGAGCAGCAATTAAACCATCTGGCACTGCAACACCTGAAGCAGCGTCGCTACCCGAGCCTTTCTGGCGGCGAAAAGCAACGAGTGCAATTGGCTAGAGTATTAACCCAGCTGGCACAATCCCCTAGGCCGCCCATTTTATTGCTCGATGAACCCACATCGGCACTCGATTTAGCACAGCAACATCGAGTGTTATCGATCGCAAAAGCGTTGGCCCACCAACAAGGCTACGCAGTGATAGTGGTATTGCATGATCTTAACCAAGCGTCGCGTTATGCCGACCGACTCGTGATATTAGAACAAGGCCACATTGTCCGCGATGGTGCGCCTCGTGACACCTTAACCGCAGCAACCGTGAGGCAAGTCTGGCATTATGATCCGCTCATAGTGCAATCGCCCGACCATTCCACTACGTTGCTGTTTTAAACAATTAATATTCAAAGTTATCAGGCCAAGCGCCCTTGCTGCAGCCGAGCTTAAGAGCTGATATAGTGCGCTTAATGTTAATAATGGATACCATGACTGATGTCGAATCCTATCTCAAATGAAACCAAAAATGAGGCGCTAAGAGTCGCTAAAGCAACCCAAAAACCGGGGCAAACCAAAGAACAAACCAAACTGATTGCGCTGGGGATTGAGAAAGGCATTGCTGAATATAAAAAGCAGCAAAAGAGTAAGGCGCGTGAGAAAGATAAAGCCCGCAAGCAGGCACTAAAAACGAAAAAAACCTCTGCAGAGCAAACCGATGAGGTTCAAGCCAGCGACTCAAACAACGCCGCTAAGTTGCCTTGGGCGCTACTACTGCTCAGCTGGATCGGATTTGCCGCTTACCTGTTAACACGTTAACGGCTTCAAACTGCGCATCGAGGACTAGGTCTTTAATCTGAAGTCTCGGTTCAAGACACGAAGCGAGGCCGAGAATGTGTTGCAGTGAATAACTCATTATGATTGCAACTGAGCTAGCAAACCATTGAGGTGCTCCTTAATCCATAACGGATTAATCGGTCCCCAACAACGCAGTTGGTAATAACCCGCATTATGGCGCGCACCATCTTGCACAAACTCACACTCGATACCCACATCGCCCATTGAAACGATGGCATCTTGCAAGGTCCGCCGAGGCATGGCCGTAAGCTTACTCAGCGACAACAAGTTATGACGTTCGTTATCGATAAGATGGGCTAAATAGAGTTTTCTAATAAAGGCCTTTTTCTGTTTTGATATTTGATTGTCGGTTACGCCCACAGCGCACTCCATGATGAGGTTAATTTTAGCTCTTTTGTAACCATAACAGATAATGACAAATTAGTGCTATGGCGCACTCTGGTTAAATTGGGCATGATGCTGATATAGTCTAAATAAACCACAACACGACAACCTTGCTTAGGATATCCAATGGCAGACGATCTGAAGGGCCCAACACTTAGCCTAGGCGCACGACAGCGGCAGCCCCCCCATGAGTGGCTCAGCTTCGACCAAGAGCCCCTCACTCAGGTGGAAGCCACTTATATTCAGCAAGTTAAGCTCGAAAACCTACTGCTGTTTGTGCCGCTCATTATTGTCATTGCGGTTATCGGCATATTGGTCAATCTGCCCAGCTTAGGGCTATTAGGCATGGTGACGACAGCACTATTGCTTGCAGGGCTCATCAGTTACGGCCGACATAAGGTTGCCCAGTCGCTAGCTTATGGGGTATTTGACCATGAGTTTGTTATGCAACAAGGAGTTATTTGGCAGCAAAAAATCGCCTTGCCCTACAGCCGCTTGCAACATGTTAGCTTGTCGCAGGGACCGCTAGAGCGCCGTTTTGGTCAGCATACCTTAAAGTGTTTTAGCGCTGGCAGTGGCAGCGCCGAAATAACCCTACCAGGGCTGAGTAGTTCGGTCGCTGAATCCCTTAGGCAACACTTGTTGGCCAAAGCGGCGCTCGTTCGCCAAGCCAGCTCGGCGCCATCCGACATCGAAGCGCACGATAATCTCACCGACACGACAGAACTCGCCTCTCAACCTAACGCGCCCAGTGATCCCGCAACGTCGAGCGATAAACATGAGTAGTCGCTTTACTCAATGGGCGAGCCTATCGCCATGGTCTATCATCAGTTTTAGCTTACATGCGCTCAAAATGATGCTCAGTAGCGGTTATGCGCTGATACCTGTGATCTACACCGGCTGGCAACAGGGTTTTAGCTCGCCTTGGGTGATATTGGTCATTGGCGCGATAATCTTAGCCATCACCACCTTCGCCATTGTGCAGTGGAGCCAATATCGCTTTCGCGTACAAGACCATAAGTTGGGCATCAAACAGGGATTGTTATTTAAACGCACTCACGAAATTCCACTGAATAAAATTCAAAATGTGCGCCTCGAACAGCCGCTCTATTTCCGCCCATTGGGGCTATTTAGTTTAGTGGTGGAAACGGCGGGTTCTAAGCAAGATGAAGCTGTGCTGTCGGCGGTCAACTACCGCCAAGCCATGCAGCTTAAACAGCGATTATTTATCCATGCGCCCACTCAAGCGGTAAGCGAGCAAACGGAAACGGCGCCTGTCGATGGCGCGGCAACAGCCCCTTCAGCAAGCAGCATTGTGGTGCAAAAACAGCTTAAGGATCTGCTCATCTTTGGTTTATATCAAAATAACCTCTTTTGGTTATCCATCATCTTTGGCTCGATATTGGGGCAACTCAATTGGGACAAAATAGGTGATAACGTGTTTGCCCAAGCGTTGTGGCAATGGTATCAAACCACTATCGCCACCAGTTTGATGAGTGAACTACTATTTGCACTGTCGGTGTTACTCTTACTGTCCCTGTTATTGGCACTTATCTCTATCGCATCGGCTGTCTTAAAATACCACCCTTATAAGTTGAGTCTACGGAATAACACCTTGCACCGCACCGGCGGTTTACTGGCCAAGCAACACGATGTATTGGCATTAAGCAGAGTGCAATTAATTCGCTTTAATCAGCCTATTTTAGGTCGGCTGTTTAAGCGTTGGACCGCAAACTTCAAGCAAGTAAAGGGGACTGAGATCGAACAGCACGCCAAACGTCATATGCTGATCCCAAGCATGACACCTGCCGAGATAACGTCCGTATTCTTTAAGCTTACCGGACTCAAGAGCCGCGCCACCGAGCTGCCCAGTCATTACCAAGGGATTGATATTGGCTGGTTTTGGCGCCGAGCTTATTGGCCACCGTTAGTGCCTTTACTCGCTGTCGCTCTCCAGGGGCTGAACGGCTTCACCCAGCTAATGTGGCTCGCTGCGACCCTTGTGGTGATCGCGCTCTACCTAAGATATCGCCAATGGGGTTATCGACTGCAAGGCCATGATCTGTGGATCCATACCGGAATGCTTGGACACAGCTGGCAGTTGCTGTCGCTAACCAAGGTGCAGCATGTCTGCATAAGCCAAACGTCTGGGCAGCGACGCAAACACTTAGCCACATTGCATTTAGGCATGGCCAGCGGCGAGCAAACTATACCTTACCTTAGTATCACTGACGCCAGACTGATAGCCGAAACGGCGCTAAGCTTAACCAAGTATGACCATAATAACTGGATATAAGGAGCCCTAGATGCCAAACACCCAGCATAGCCCAGATGATATTATCCATTTCTGGTTTAACGAGATTGACCCCAAAGCTTGGTTCGATAACGACAGCGAATTTGACGCGCTGATTAAGCAGCGTTTTGAGCCGTTATTGATCCAGGCTAAACAGGGCGAACTTTATCATTGGCGCATTACGCCACAAGGGCGCTTGGCAGAAATCATCATCCTCGACCAATTTAGCCGCAACATTTATCGTGATACTCCGCAGGCCTTTGCCGCCGATCCCATGGCGCTAGCCTTAGCCCAAGAAGCTGTTGCGGCGGGGGCCGATCAGCAGCTGAATGTTAGCTATGTGTCCTTCCTCTACATGCCTTACATGCACAGCGAGTCGCGTGCTATCCATGAGGTGGCACTGATCCTCTTTAGCCGTGAGGCCGTGACGGCCAACTTACCGTTCGAGCAGCGTCATAAGGCGATCATCGACCGATTTGGCCGCTACCCTCATCGCAATCACATCTTAGGCCGCCGGTCGACGCCCGAAGAGGTCGCCTTTTTACAACAGCCGGGATCGCGGTTCTAACGCCCTACTTCATTCAACAACATCGACCAAGGACAAAAAATGGATGTCACCCTTACCCACGGCCTATTGCTATTATTCACCGGATTTCTTGCAGGGATCATTAACACCTTAGCCGGTGGCGGATCTAATTTAACTTTACCGGCCTTAATGGTGATGGGGATGCCTGCAGAAGTCGCTAATGCCACCAATCGCGTAGGCGTAGTGGTCCAGTCCTTAACGGCTGTAGTGGGATTTAAACGGCACGGTAAATTAGACGGCGGTGATACAGGCCCCATTTTATTGCCCACCATTATCGGCGGATTCATTGGCGCGGCAGGTGCAGCCTACGCGCCATCGGATATCATTAAACCCTTGCTGTTAGGCACCATGTTGACGATGGCACTGATCATCTTAGTGAAACCGGCCATGATTTCACCCGCACTGGGCACAGAAGTGAAGAAAGTCAGCCAAACGCCGAGCTCCTGGGTATGGTTAACGATCGCCGGTATTTATGGCGGCTTTGTTCAGGCAGGGGTTGGCTTTGTCCTATTGGCGGCACTGGCTGGCAGCTTACGTTATGACTTAGTCAGAGCTAACGCCTTAAAAGTGTTATGCTCTTTAGTCTTTACCTTAGCCTCGTTAATTGTGTTTATCGCCGAAGATCTGATCCTCTGGCTGCCCGGTGTCATCTTAGCCGCCGGAACCGTGGTCGGCGCTCATATCGCCGTCAAAATGGCGATAAAAGTCAGCCCTAACGCATTAAAGTGGTTCCTGTTTATCATGACATTGTGTGGCAGCGCCGCAGCGATGCTCAGCGAATAAAGCACCATCCTCGATTGACGCCGCATCGCGTGCGGTGTCAACCAACAATGCACCAGCTCACATATCTGCACACTGACATATGGCTCCCATAACACTGGTTCCTATGGCTTATCTGAACATACCAGTATTGACCCCTGTCATACTGTGAATGTTAATTTTCATTAAATAACATATGGTTAACCCATAGCGCATAAAGAGTTATCACTTTTGTGACTTAGCCAACTCAAGCCTAATATCCTTTTATTTGCGTAAATTTACAAATACCCAAACTGTAAACGATAATAATTATCATTTATATTTTACCGGTTTTTCGATAGCCTTAGCCCAATAATCACGCGGCTGCGGCGCAAATATAGCCTAACAATGATAAGTCCAGCCTATAATTTTCCATACAGTTAAGATGAATCAATGATGAAACAAACACCCATTAGTCTCGCCGTTTATTGTGCTCTTTGTATTATTCCAACCACCCTCAGTGCAACGCCTCTTGCCGATGAGCAAGCACAGCAAAACACCGAACAATCAAGCATTCAAAATATTGAGAAAATTGAGGTTACTGGTCGGTATATCGAGGGCTACAATGCCCACTCGGTCAGTGGTGCCTCTCGCCTCGACTTAGCCATTAGCGATATTCCACAGTCAGTTTCTGTGATAACCGATGCCCAATTGCGCGACTTTCAACTCAACGACATTAACGCCGCACTCGATAGTGCCACCGGCATCAATGTCGAACGTATCGAAACCGACCGCACCTACTACACCGCCCGTGGTTTCGATGTGACTAACTTTCAGGTCGATGGTGTCGGTTTACCCCTCACCAATGGCAATAACCACTCCGATGAAGACACCGCAATTTATGATCGTATCGAAGTGATCCGCGGCGCCAACGGCTTAATGACAGGTGTAGGTAATCCCTCTGCCACGGTCAACTTTATTCGTAAACGCCCGACAGCGAATAACCAACTCAATTTAAGTGCCAGCTATGGCAGTTGGAACAATATCCGACTCGAGGCCGACGGCAGCGCACGACTCAACGACACTTTTTCTGGCCGTATCGTGGCGGTAAATCAGACCAAGGACTCCTACTTAGACCGTTATCAGAGTGATAAGAGTGTGCTTTATGCCTTTATCGAGGCCAATCTCAGCGATGACACTAGCCTCTCGGTGAGCCACAGCTATATTCACAACGATGCTAGCGGCAATAACTGGGGGGCCTTACCACTATTTTACACCGACGGCAGCGCAACCGATTATGCCCGCTCGACCAATACCTCGGCCAACTGGTCAAACTGGCTGGTAGAAAAGCAGAACACTGTGGTCGAACTCAGTCATTACTTCAGTAACGATTGGCGTTTACGTGCGACCTACTCTTATAAAACCAGAGACGAAGATACCGAACTATTTTATGTGTATGGCACGCCAGATAAAAACACCGAGCTTGGGCTTACAGGTTACGGTAGCGAGTACGATCTGGATGAGAAACATCACCTGTTCGATCTCTACGTCAATGGCGATATCGAACTGTTTGGCCGCGAGCATCAACTGGTCGCGGGGATAAACTATGCCAAGGCCGACTACACCGATATCTCGCTCTATGACTACTCGACAGGCAATGGCTTTCCTGACATGCCCGATCTCAATACATGGGATGGTAATACTCCCAAGCCCATCTTCAAAGACAAGCCCAGTGGCAGCGATGTTAGCGCCGAGCAGCGAGCCGCCTATTTTACCGGGCGCTTTAATCTATTTGAAGATTTTCACTTAATCGCTGGGGGGCGCTTTAACCAATGGCAGTCTGAGGGCATCTCTTATGGCAAGGTACAAGATGCCGATGATAGTCAGTTTATTCCCTATTTAGGCATGGTGTATCGCCTGATACCTGAAGTCGTCGCCTATGCCAGTTATACCGAAACCTTTGTGGCGCAGACCGAGCTAGACATCAATGATCAAACCTTGGCACCCGTGACTGGCGAAAGTAAAGAGCTGGGTATTAAGGGGGAGTTCTTTAATGGACGCCTTCTAACCAGCATCGCCTACTTCGATATTCAGCAGGTCAACCTAGCAGTAGCAGACCCCAACACAGCGGACTTGCCGCCAACGCTGCCGCTGCAACGCTATATTGGCGCCGATGGCATCGACAGCCAAGGCTATGAACTTGAGGTCGCAGGTGAGGTGTTTGATGGCTTCAATGTCAGCTTAGGCTATACCGACTTCGATATTGATGGCAATGAACAAGTCGCCGCGTACACCCCAAGCAAATTGCTCAAACTGGCCGCCACTTATGATGTTAGTGCTATCGATGGCTTAACTATCGGCATGAATATGCGCTGGCAAGACGATATTCATCGTAACCAAGGCGAGGTAGGCAGTGGATTTGCTAATGCAGGCCAAACCATTATTACCCGCCAAGACGCATACGCGATTGTTGATCTTATGGCGCGTTACCAAATTACCGATCGCCTAGGGTTGAGCCTTAACGCCAACAATGTGACCGATGAGAAATACCTCACCAGTCTTTATTGGGCACAAGGCTATTACGGCGCACCGGCGAACTACAGCGCCACCCTAAGTTGGGCAATGTAGCTCACAACATCAAGTATCAAGTTAAACCGTCATGAATAACTTCATGGCGGTTTAGTTGTTTAACTCACTAATGGTAACCCTAAGCGATGAGAAAAAATCTGTTTAAGTGGCACTCTCTAGCGGCGCTGATCGCGATGCTACCTCTGCTTATTATATCGGTGACTGGCAGTATTTTAGTCTTCAAAGTCGAGATAGATAGTTGGCTGAGGCCAGCACATATGCAGGTAGATGCCACGCCAGACACCCAGCGCGTCAGTTTAGATAACTTAATGCACACAGTGTTGAGCAACAATCCAGAATATGAGTTAGGTGGCTGGGAAATATTCGATGATAAACAACGCTCTGATACCAGCTATCTGATTAAACGCCACACCGACGAGTGGGCAAAGGTGTATGTCGACCAATATCACGATAAGGTGTTATCGACGCCACAATCGATGACGCATTACATCACCGACTGGTTGCTTGAACTGCATTACGCCTTCCTATTGCATGAGACTGGCGCCGTTATCGGCTTTGTTATCGCCTTAGTTATGCTATTTCTGGGGATCAGCGGCATAGTGCTGTATCGCCGCTTTTGGGCCAAATTTTTTACCTTACGCCTTAGCGCCGCCAAACGTATCTTCTTTAGCGATCTGCATAAAATGATTGGCATTAGCAGCTCGCCAGTATTGATAGTGCTGGCGATCACTGGCGGATATTGGAACCTTACAGGTCTACTGCATGAGCTTATCGAGCATGCTGGCGACGAACACGTCTACATCAGTGGCCCACGCCATAGCCCAGATATCTCCTTCGAAGCGCTGCGCTTACAAGCGCGTACTGAAATTGACAGCTTTAATGGCGGATACCTCGCCATGCCACACGAGCCCGGACGTAACATCACTTTTTACGGTGAGGTCGATAGCGATAACCCCTTGACGAGCGAATATGCTAGCCAAGTCAGTTTCGACAAAACCAGCGGCGAGCTACTATCAAAGAGTGATATTCGCCAAGCGAGTGGCTTAGCGGTGTTTGTCGACAGTTTTCGCAAACTGCACTTTGGTTATTTTGGCGGCCTGACTACCCGTATACTGTGGGCGGTGTTAGGCCTGAGCCCTTTATGGCTAGGGATAACTGGGCTATACCTCTATTGGCAACGACGCGGTTATCGGCGTAAACCCAAGCGAACGCCGCAGCAATTAAACCCAGCATAACTATCGAGCACGGCAGTCATGGCGATAAACGGTCGGCATAGCATCCCCCGTCGCCTTGCTGCCGAAAGGCTATTTGACCACTACTTATAAGCAACCACTATTTATAAGCAACCATTATTTGACCACTAACACTGGGCATTTGGCTTTATTGACCAATGACTCGGCAATATTGGGGTTAAGCAGATGTGATAACCCTTGATGACCGTGACTGGCAATCACCAACATGCCAATGTCGTGTTCTTCCACTTCCGCCAGCAGTTGCCCCAGTACATCACCGGCCCTAATGTTACTGTAAACCGTGAGTCCCTCGGGCATCTCTAGCTGAGCTTCTCGCACTATTTGCCCTAATTTGCCACTGGCATAGGCATGCAAATGCTGCTCTAGCTCTTCATTACTGCCGATCATAATACCGTAATTATGGGCACCATAAGGCTGACTTACTACGTGCACTATTCGTAAATCCACACCGTAAAGTGATGCCATTTCAATAGCATAACCCAAAGCATGAGACGCCGTATCAGAAAAGTCGGTTGGGCATAGAATCTGATGAGTACGCATCACTCACCTCCTCAATAATGGTGTCAGCGAGGAGCATCCCTGTCTCTGCAACTCACACCTTTATTTAACCACCAATACCGGACACTTAGCCCCATTGGCTACGGCCTCGGCGACATTGGTGTGTAAAAAATGGGAGAAACCCGTGCGGCCATGACTGGCTATCACGATCATACCTGCAGCACTCTCCTCGGCTTCGGCTAAGATCTCGGTCACCGCATCACCACGACGGATCATGGTTTCAACCGCTAAATTACTGTCCAGCTTGGCTAATAATGATTTCATTTTTTCAGCGGCAGCATCTTCCATCGACTTAGCTAATTCGTCGGGAGTGATAGCCAAGATCTGGTAATTTTCATCACCAACAGGCTGCTCAACAACATGCAATAATCGAAAGCCCACCTGATATAGGTTGGCCATTTCAATAGCATAAGACAGCGCATGAGACGCCGTTTCGGAAAAGTCGGTTGGGCATAAAATTTGACCTTTTCTCATCGTGAACTCCTTAGCGGTAATGCGAGATGTGAGCGGTAGTATCATTGAGCCGTTTAGCGCAAGACTTGATATACCATTCACAGGTTACAGTAATTAAGCTTAGCGGATAACCCAACAACCGTTAAGCTTAGATGACTAGACTCCACGGCCTAATCGCACGCCAAATGGCATTGCTAAGTGTGACGACCATAGCCTCTATTCGTGCTCGACACTTAAGGTTCATCAACTTAAGGTTCATCAACTTAAGGCGCATTAAGCATTAACCAGCTGAAGCTCTATGACCACTGACATCACAGCAACCATGCTCTTGCCTTAGCTCGACTATCAAAAAATTTAAATTCACCTGGGCTAAACCAGCCGGCAATGCGACTCATCCACTGCTGGAAATCGCCACGCCCGACAATCGCCACCTTGTGAAACGCTTTACCGTGTTTAAGCCCCAGTTGCAGATCGTCCCACGCAGCATGCAGTGAGATCCCCTCTAATTGGGTAATATCCACCAACGCGACAATTTCAGGCTGATCGAGTCCCGCCAACGCCGACTCTAAAATAGGGGTCATCAACTCATAATCGGCGTGGGTTAAAGTGCCGATGGCCGTCAGCATTAAATAGATATTGTCGCCACTTCGTTCGATACCGATAGAAATACCATGCTGTAAATCACTCATATGCCCTCCAATGACTCAAAAAAACCTACACATCCAGCTTTAAGTGTAGTTTTTGATACCATAAACACAGTTGATCTAGATCACACTTTATTGTGAATCATGATGCTTATTTGACCGCAGAGTCAATGTCGCCTACTATCAGACCGACTAATCAGTCGGTTATTTTTTGAATGATATCGCCATGCAAGATACATGGCTTACTTTAAGGCGAATAAGTTCGAGCGGTAACCACTCATCACGCGCTAGCGAATAAGGACAGGTGTAATGAATATGCCACTGCAAACCGATATTGCCACTCAACTGTTACAGCAATTAAACGCGCAAAAATCCGCTTATCAGCGCCAACCGGCTCCGGATCTCGATGCGCGAAAAGCACAGCTCAAGGCCTTAAAAAAAGCCTTACTCACGCAGCAAAACAGCATTATTGAGGCTCTGTCGCAAGACTATGGCCACCGCTCGGCTGACGATAGCCTTATTTCCGACATCATGCCCTGCATTAACAATATCAATTACACCCTCAAACATTTAAAAAGTTGGATGAAGCCCAGCCGCCGCCATGCCGGTATGCTGCTGGCCCCAGCAAACATTACCGTACATTATCAACCTGTTGGCGTGGTTGGCATCATAGTGCCGTGGAACTTCCCGGTGATGTTATCTGTCGGGCCATTAATTACCGCACTGGCTGCGGGTAACCGCGCCATGATCAAGCTGTCTGAATTCACCCCGCACACCAATACCGTATTAAAAAAGATGCTCGCTGAGCTATTTGATGACACTGTGGTCGCCGTCGTTGAAGGAGAGGCCGATGTCGCGGCCGCTTTTTCGGCGCAGCCTTTCGATCATCTATTGTTTACTGGCTCAACCACAGTCGGGCGTCACGTGATGCGCGCCGCCGCCGACAATCTCACTCCGGTCACCTTAGAGCTAGGGGGTAAATCGCCGGTGATCATTGCCGATGATATGCCACTTGAGACAGCGGTCGAGAGGATGATCTACGGTAAATGCTTAAATGCCGGACAAATCTGTGTCGCCCCCGATTATGTGTTACTGCCCAAGGGAAAAACCGACGCCTTTAAGCAAGCGTTCGCGCACAAGTTTAATGCCATGTATGGTCAAATCGCCAACAACCCAGATTATGGCGCCATCATTAATCAACGTCAGTTTGACAGGATAGTCGCCGTGCTCGACGATGCGCGCAGTAAAGGCGCACTCATCACCTCGGCCAATGGTGAAGCTATCGACAGCAAGACGCGTAAGATCCCCACCCAGCTGCTAAGCCAAGTCAATGATGAGATGCTGGTGATGCAAGAGGAGATCTTTGGCCCGCTGCTGCCTATCATAGAATATGATGATCTAGCTCAAGCCATAAACTACATCAATGATCGCCCACGACCGTTAGCCTTATATATCATGAGTTTCGATAGCGCAGCACAGCAACGTATTTTAAGCCACACCCACTCTGGCGGTGTGTGTATTAACGAAACCGTATTTCATGTAGCGGCCGATGACGCGCCCTTTGGCGGAATTGGCCCCTCGGGCATGGGGCATTATCATGGTAAAGAGGGCTTTTTAACCATGAGCCACGCTAAAACTGTGCTCAGTCGCGGCAAATTGAATACCGGTAAGTTAGTCCATCCCCCTTATGGTGGCCTAATACAAAAGCTACTGATGAAAGTGTTTTTACGCTAACGGCCACGACGAGGTTGCACGCGATAAATTGCAGTTATCGCACGCCGCGGCGGGCCTGTGTCCGCAGCCATATGATGCAGTAAGGAACACCATGAGCATTACCGACAAAAAACAAGCCATCTTGGACACAGCCCTCCGCCTGTTTGTCGCCCAGGGCTTTCATGCCACCACTACCGCAGCGATAGCCCGCCAAGCTGGCGTGGCCACAGGCACCTTGTTTCACCACTTCCCCTCTAAAGATGCGCTAATGCAGCACCTTTTTTTATCGATTAAGCAAGAGTTTGCCGATGCGATTATCGCTAGCGCTCAGCCCTCGGGGGAGCTTAAGCAAGATGCTAAACACCTCTGGTTTAGCGCACTCGATTGGGCGATCGACAATCCGCTCAAGCAGGCCTTTTTTCAGCAATACTCTATGTCACCAACGGTTGAGCAAGCGGTACGTATGCAGGCGATGAACACCATTTTAGGCTTTATTGGTGACTTAATTGAACAAGGCCAAACGCTAGGTGTTATCGCCCCCTATCCGGTGGCACTGATGCAAGACAATTGCCACGGCCAATTCCTTGCCGCCACCCGCTATTTTATTGATAACCCTGACACATGGCAGCAGGCCAGCCACAAAGAAGCCAGCTTCAACCTGTTTTGGCAGGCCATGGCAAGCCCAAGGTGAGTTGTTTAATGAAGCAGAAACGCTGGCTGAAGACGACACTTTAGCCGTCGATACCACACCAGAGTCAGAAACCACTCCGCCAAAGAAAAAAGAAAAAACTAAGCGAAAACCGTTACCGGAGCACTTGCCACAAGCTCAAGTGTTCCATGACATTGGTGAAGCGGACAAGGAGTGTGATTGTTGCGGTCATCAGCTTCAAAAGATGGGCGAAGGTATCAGTGAAAAACTGGCGTTCATTCCCGCTAAAGTCAGAGTCATAGAAAATATTCGCTTGAAGTACAGCTGCCAGCATTGTGAAAAGCACGGTACCCAGAGCATCATCAAACAAGCGCCGGTGCCGAGTAGCCCCATACCAAAGGACTACGCCACTCCCAGCTTGCTCAGCCAAATCATCACCAGTAAATATCAGTACGCCTTACCGCTTTATCGACAAGACCCCCTATTCAAGCAACACGGTATTGAAATTAATCGGCGAACCCTGTCGGACTGGATGATGAAGTGCGGCACCTTGTTTAAGCCCTTGGATCAACGGTTGAGAGAAATATTGCTCTCACAACCCGTCATACAGGCAGATGAAACAACAATCAAAGTCATCAATGATGAACGAGCGGAATCGTATATTTGGGTGTACTGCTCAGGTGCAGACTCGCCAGCGTTAACAGCAAAAGACATTAATGATAAAGCATTGATGTATAATGTGGTGCTGTTTGACTATCATGTACTAGTTCAGCGGACGTTTACCGCTTAACCACAATATCTTGTCCAAGCTGCTGAAAATACTGCACCAAATTGAAGATGAAAAAGTCGTAATTGTCGATCATTAAGATCCGAGAAGCTATGTTGCTGGTTTTATTTTTTCTACCTAAGAGACCAATTGCCATAGTAGAGCAATAAAACTAAATATGGATGATTTGGGCGCAGATGCTGCTACCACAGCCACCCGCTTTGACCATCTGAGTTTCTATTCAAACAATACTAAGGCAGTTAACCTTTGACTAAAAGCTGCCGCTATCGTTTCAAATCCCGGTGTTTGCGCAAGCTTCCTGTAACTCGCCTCAGCCTCAGGCCATAGTCCCTCTAGCCAGTAACTTTGCCCTATTAATAATAGAGCCTGCCCTTGTAATTCATTGCGGCGTTGTCGAGCATGTTTTATTTCAGACGCACTGCCGGTAGGCAATGATTGTAAACCGACTTTAATCCATGCATTGCGCGCCTTATCGCCTTGCTTTAGCGCTGCAAATAGTTGGCCTTGCAGTACATAAAAGTCATCATGCAGCTGATTTTGTTTGCTCATATCAAACTGCATTAATATATTTAATGCAGTTTGATAGCGCCCCGATATCCACGCATATTGCGCGCAGCTAAAATCCGCAGATGCAAACGCTGCGCTATCAGTTTTGGAATTAATAAACTGCGTGCAACTAGCTGCCAAATTATAGGCTTTAATCTGACCAAACAGCCCAATACTGTCGCGAGCTACGCCCTTGTTTCTATCGGTGTGTAAGTTAGCAGCAATATCGCTTGCGACCGCGGCCTCAACAGGATGATCTAGCCCGAGCTCACTGCGGGTTAAGACCTGCCATGCGCTGCGGTTAATTGGCTCAAGTGCTAGCCAACTCTCAGCGCTATCTTTTGCTGCTTGCCATTGCTCTAACGCCAGCTGGCTGTAACTAATCAATGGCCACCAATGCAGCTTCACATCATGGCTAAGCAGCTCAGTTAACACCGCTTGATATTGCCCCTGTTGGTAGTGCGCGTAGCCGCGCATATAACGAACTTGAGCTGAAATGGGCTCATCTAAAGTTGAAAAATCCAAGCCGCTTAAGCTAGCAAGCGCCGCCTTATAATGTTCAAACTGAAGCTGAGCATGAGCTAAGTTAATCGCAATATTCGCCTTCTGAGGATATAGCTTATAACCTCGCTGCCAACAACTTAACGCCTTAATTTCATCACCTGTATCGGCAATGGTCTTACATGCATATTGAAATACCGTTGGATGTGGAGCATTTTGCTCAAGTAATGGCTGCATCATGACTAGCGCTGCATCAAAATCGTTGCGTTCTATCAAAGAGCTAGCTTTATTAAGCAGGTTAGACTCAAACCGATTTAACGAGTGTCCTTGGTCTGTCTTTTCCCCTTGCTGCCCATGGCTGTAAAAACTGATCAAAGACCCACTAAATACAAATGAAAATGCAAGTTGTTGAATACGCTTCATCACTAACTCACCTTAAAATTAATCGGTACATCAACAAACACCTTAACCGCTTCGCCCGATAACACCGCAGGCTTAAAACGCCATTTACGCGCTGCTTCAATCGCTGATTGGTCAAACACTTGTTTGGGCTCTGCTTCTAATACCTCTGCGTGACTCACTATGCCATCAGCCTCCACAATAAGCCGCAGCAGAACTTTGCCACCTTGCTTAAACTTACGACCTGCGATCGGCATTTTAGGCTGAATAAAGCGTAATAATTCAGGCGCTTTATCAACATCTTTTATACCCGCAATCACAGGAGCAATGCTGGGTAACCCCAAGCCATTCAATGTCGGTGTAGCCATGATAGGAACTTGCAACGGCATATCTGCAACAGCAGGCATAATCGGCATACTGGTTGATATCGGCGTTACCACGCTCGCCGTTATCGGTTTAGATTGAACTTTTTTGGGCTCCACTTGGCGCGGCTTCTCAACAGGTAATAATGGCAGTTCTTGCAGCTTAACTTGCTGGGTTAATGGCCCTTTATCCTGGCTTTGATTGAGACTATTTGGCAAATAGTAACAAAGCAAAATAGTTACCATTACCGATAAGATAAACCTGACACTATTGACCCAAAAGGCTTTAACTTGCTGTTTGATCATTAATGGATCTCTGACGCGACAGAACTAAAGCTGATCCCAGCCTGTTTGGCGATATCTAACACTTTAATCGTGACCCCGGTTGGGCAGTTAGTGTCGGCCACCACCAGCAATTTTGCTTTCGGCGTTTGACTAGCAATCTGCTGTAATTTTCCCGGCAGATAGTAAATATCGATCTCTTTCGACTCAAAGTAGACCCGACCAGTTGTGTCGAGCGTTATCACAATTGGGCTGCCGTCAACACTGGTCGCAGTGCTGGCTTGCGGGCGCTTGATCTCAACAGATGATTGCTGCACAAAGTTGGTCGACACAATAAAGAAGATCAGCAAAATAAAAACCACATCTAGCATCGGTGTCATATTGATCTCGGGATCTTTATCTTGCCTAAAACGATCGCTAAGCATGTGCGCCTCCAACGAATAAATCGGTATCTAAACGATTAAGCTTTCGCTGCCAAAAAAAGGCCAATATCACCCCTGTTAAGCCGACAAACAAACCTGTTTGCGTGGTCACCATCGCCATAGAAATCCCTGCAGAAATTACAGCTGGATCATGAAAGCCATAATTGGCTCCCGCATCAAACATGGCGATCATTCCGCTCACTGTGCCGAGCAAGCCTAATAACGGCGCAACCATAGCAAGTAACCTAACCCCTTGAAGATCGCCATACTGCTGAGCCTGTGCCTGCCTTAATGCCAACAAGCGCAAACGTTGATTAAGCCAGTCACACTCGGTTGTTACACCACTCAGTGCTTCTAAGCTTTGCTCTTTAAATAAGGCACGACTGACTAACCACAACATCCATAAACAACAGATAAATAGCGGCCACATCACTATGCCGCCTAGCTCAATAAAGCCTAAAACAGCATGAACAAATTGCTCTAATGACTGCATCGAACTACTTGGAGCCATGGCCTTCCCCTTGCTCAAGGTTGAGCGCTAGTAACAAGGCTGATTGCTGCTCCATATTCAAACTTAGAGCTTGGGCGCGGCGCTTTAACGGGTAATGCAGCAGTAGCAATGGCAATGCTACCAGTAAGCCAGCTTGAGTGGTGATCAGTGCCTTACTGATCCCTTGCGACAACAACTTAGGGTCACTATTGCCAAACTCTGTGAGTGATTGGAAAGTTTCAATCATGCCGGAAACCGTTCCCAGCAAACCTAGCATTGGCGCCATGGCAGCGAGTAACGCAATAAAGCCAAGACCTCGTTCAAACTGCGCTATCTGTTTCAGCATTAACTGCTTAAGCCGCTGATCCATTGCTTCAACACCGCTCCCTTCAACAATGGCATTAGCTAGCACTTTCGCTGCCGGCACTCGAGACATACTCTGTAGCTGCTGCTTAATCGTTAGCAGATCTGCTTTAGCGCTATCATCGTTTTGAAGCTGGGCTAATGGACGCCAATATAGCAAGAATACCGCGCGCCAAAGGGCGATCAGTAAGCCAAGTGCAGCTAAAATAAGAATTGGCCACAACACTTCACCACCATCTTTGACCCATTGGCCAACGCTTTGCTTTTGCGCCAAGCTTGGCAGCATTCTGCCTTGACTCAAATCCATTGCCAACAGCTGACTTTCACCATCTAACCATGCTCTTAGCCGCTGACTGACATCGATATCAACAGGCCTAATTGCGGTAGGTAGTTTGTCAGTAAAGGCAATAAAATTAGGTAAATCCGTATCGGTTACAGCCATTAGCCCACCAAATACTCGTAGCTCTTGTGTGCTAACACTGCCATCAGCTTGGCTTATTGGCGCAGAAGTACTAGCGACTTGAGCCGTCATCTGCATATCGTCGATGACGTAAGTCATCAACTCATTGAGTTGTGACAAACGTGGAAAACCAGAGCTAGCCTTAGCAGCCGTTAAACTTAGCTCTCGCTGCGGCTCAATTAAGCTGGTAGGACTTTGCTGCCATTGCTGCGATAAGCTACTCAACGCTTTTTGATAGGCGCCTTGCACCAGCTGCATATCATCAACAGCGAGTTGATATCTGCTAGTCAATTGCTGCTTTTGCAGATTAAGCGCGACAAGTTGCTCGTTTAATACAGCGAGTTGTGCGCGTTTACTGACTAACCTTGCGCTTAACGCTTGTTGGTTAGATTTAACCTCATCGATCTCTTGCTTTAATTGATGCTCCCAAGCACTATTTTCCTGACGGATATCAGCCACTCTCTTATCGATTTGCGCCTTTTGCTGCTGATAATTACCAGCAGTTTTATTCACTGTAGTGTTTGCAACAACTGGGCCTTGAGCAAAAACCTGAGCAGAAGCACTAAAAAGTAAAATGGCAATCACAGCTCTCATTGTTCTTGCCCTCCTAGTGGAAGATTCACTATCTGTGCCACCTGCTTATTAGCAGTAATTGCCATGGCTACTTTAATGTCACCTTGTTGATCAACAGGTAAGGGCCGCCACTGGCGAGACTGATTATCAAACCAACCTAAATGCTGCTCGTCAGGGGTGATATAAAACCAAGATAAACGCCCTAAACGCAGTAAGTTCACCTGCACTGGCTGTTCATCAATAGCGATAATCTCCTGAGTCAGCTTTTGACCATAGCCATAAGCAACCTCTATGGTCATCACATCGAGTAAACGCCTAAAACGCTCGGCTAATGGTAGATCATTGCTATCCATAGCTTTACGTAAAAATGCTAAGCGACGCTTACGCTCATCAAAGTCAAACGGAAGATCGCTGCTCACTTGACGCTCTAACATGGCATACCAGATCTCAAGCTGCGGCTCTAACTCCTGTTTTAATGCGGTTATTGTGGCAATGTCTTGCTGCAACTGGGTAACCTCAGCTTGCAATGATGCTAAGTACCTTTGCTGCTTCTGCAGCTGATACTCAGTCCAATAAAGCTCACCTAAGTCTTGTTGTTGCTGCGACAGCGACTGCGCTTTTTGCTGTTGCCATGCTGCTGCCTCTTCGCCCAGCTGCACAGATTGCATCACAGGTTGTTGTATTTGCTCGCGCCAGCGTTCAGCTAACTGACTGCTTGAGTCAGTCGCTGCAGCAGTCGCATTAACTGCAAGTGGCAATACACTTAAAGCGACCAATAAACTGATGTAAACTCGAGCTAGCATTTTCGGCTCCCTTTTTTGATTGAGCGACGCCAAAACACCAGCCCTTGCAACAGTAAACTCACCAGTAATAGGCAATAACAGATAAAAAAGTAGTTAATCAGTGGGTTATGTACAGCTAACAGCTTAACTTGCACGCCTTTGGCTTCTTGTTGATAAGGCACACGAAAATCTGTCACTGTGATATACAAGTCCCCCCAGTTAAATGGACGCAGGAAACCGGCATGACCACTGACAGTCTGCTCGCCATTGCTTACCTCAAAGTAAGCATTATTAATGCGCGGATCGAATACTTCGACACTGCGACGAGTAATACGTCCGGCGGGGCTAAAACCTTTTTCATCTTCAATGATTTGGCTGACATCGTTGCGATAATCAACTTTGACTAACTCAATTTGGTAACGCCCATTGTTAAAACGTTCACCTTGATGCAGCACAACGCTGTCGTGGCCATGAATAAACACTAAATCGACACCGTGGAAGATAAACACCAATAAGGTCAGGATATGAATCGGTAGCATCATGATCCGTGGGCTACGCCAGCGCTTATGTCGCCAAGTCGGTAGCAGATCGCGCCAAGAACAAAGTGCAGTGTTTAATCCAAGTAAAAACATCAAACCAAATAGGCCCGCAAGCCAACTTGCCACTAGAGGCGCTGCGGCTAAGCTTTGCATCCATTGCAACATAGGTAAATCATTCAGTGAGCGCAGCACTTGGCGGTAAACATCTTGCTCACTCATCGCAACGCCAAGCGCAAACCACACTGACAACAACAATAGCAGCACAAAAGCTAGCCGCATTGAAAACAACCAGTTCATAGTCATAACAGACGATACCCCAACATCAATACGCAAATAAAGCCAAGCACCGCGGCCTTACCTAACGCCAAAGCTTTGCCATTCGCAAACCAAGCTTTAGGTAAGTGAAACACTAAGATAAATAACAGGTATGTCAGGGCTGAGAAAAAGAAGTGCCCACTCCAGCTCCAACTACGCCCCCAGCCGATAAATGCCCAATAGCTACCCGCGATTTCTCCACCAAGAAACGCTGTACCAGCAAGAAGACTCAATAGGTGGCTATGACTCTCTAATCGCGCATCACGACCAAATGCATGCAACAAGTAACCGACACAAGCTGCAATAGCTAAGCCCAGCGCAATAGGTCGAGAAAGGAAGAAAAGCTGCGCCCAAAGTGAAGTTAGCATGGCACTATCACCCATTGGTGGCTCAAGTGTTTTACTGTAGATAAGTAACAATAGCCCCAAGCCACTCACTATCCATGCATAGCGAGCCTGTATACCACTACGGATAGGTAAGACACAAACCGAAAGCGAGCTGGCAATGGCAGTTACCACTAAGTATGTTGTCACGCTACTGCCTGGAAACAACAGGCTATTAGCATTGAACAAGATAAGCGCCATAACGGATAAAGCTAGCACGACCAAACCGGCTAGGCGGGCAATAATAAAATTTTGTTCAAGCAAGCTCGTTTGATTTAAACTGACATCGTTCATTAGCCTTGCTCACCTACAAGGGCAAGATTATCAGCGCTGATAAACTGCATTAGTTTTCGGGATAAATCGCTATCTTCAATACCGATAACCTCTGGGTTATGCAGGGACCAATGGCGACAAACTTGCTCAATCAAGTTTGGACGCACCACCCAAATATGACGGCTATTTGCCACTGCGAGTAGTGGCGCGATTTGCTTACCAAAACCTTGTCCACCAAGCTCCATCGGCCCAATTTCATCGACAATACAGATATCACCTTGGTTAAAGTTATTATGATCAAGGGCCTGTAAACCTAGGGCCAATCCGGCTTCAGTAAAACTAAAACGTGTGCCGGTTTTCTTATCTAGCACACCAGTACGATGACCAAATAGACAACGTTCTCCCGTCGCTATATCGACAATATCACTACTAAAACGACGACCATTTTTCATCACACCAGGGCAAAGCATGCCTTTTAATGGCAGCTGTTTTTGTTGGCACTGCTCAATGAGTGCTGCTAAAGCGGTGGTTTTACCACTACCGCTTTCACCGGTAACAATTAGCACTTTGCTGAGACTCAACCCCAATACATTTTGCGGCATAAAAAACTCCTGCGAGGCGACTTGATAACTGGCCGTTGCCAAGCCATAGAGTCGACTGATATTTTTACTGGTCATCACGGCGCTACGCTCGCCATAATCCAATACCTTGCCGTGCTCCAATAGCAGTACTTTATCGGCGTATAGCTGGGCTAAATTTGGATCGTGTAAGATGGCAATCACAGCGGTATTAGATTCAACGCAGCAGCGCTTTACCTGAGAAAGGATTTGAAATTTATTACGATAGTCAAGGTGATTAGTCGGTTCATCGAGTAGCAACAATTGCTCACTCTGAAACAGTGCTCTGGCTAACAGTACTAGCTGACGCTCGCCACCAGATAGGCGGTTGTAGTCCGCCTTGGCTAAGCCGCCAACATCGAGTAACTGCATGACTCTTTTAGCGTCGTGGATATCTTGCTCTGACGGGGACTCAAAAGTTGATAGAAACGGCGTGCGCCCCATCACTACCATCTCGAGCGCAGTAAATGCAAAGGCGGTTTCTTGCTGTTGTGGCACCAAGGCCATCAATTGCGCGATCTCTGCGCGGTTCATATTATTTAAAGGACGCGAATTAAGACTGACCTGACCTTGGCTCGGTTGGTTTAAACCACATAGGCAGTTAATTAAGGTCGTCTTGCCTGCACCGTTAGCGCCTAAAATCGCCAAAAACTCACCCGCAGCTAGTTCAAAACTGACATCTTGTAATAGTTGCTTGTCAGCAACAGAAAAACTCACATTTTCAACAGATAGCATTAATAAGCGCCTCCCTGACGAAAACGAAACAGCAAAAAGGCGAACAAAGGTGCACCAACCAGCGAGGTCACAATGCCAATCGGGATCTCCATGCTAAAACTCGCCCTTGCAACGCTATCTGCTAGCAGCAAAAAGATGGCGCCAACCGCAGTCGATAGCGGAATCAATCGCATATTGTTAGCGCCTGTGAAGGTACGCACCATATGTGGCACCACTAGGCCAATCCAAGCGACGGAACCAACAGTTGCGACACATGAGGCCACAATGAAAGAGCTAATCACTATCAGCACCATACGCAGTCTTGCTGGTTCTACCCCAAGGCTGCGGCATTGATGATCGCCTAAGCAAAGCACGTTGAGGCGATATCGCAATGTATGAATAAGTCCATAACCTAAGGCCACAGGCACTATCAGCTGCGCAACCGTGCTCCAACTGCTTACCGATAGTGATCCCATTAGCCAAAATACAATCGCTGGCAGCTCTCCATAGGGATCAGCTAAGGCTTTTAACATGGTCAACCCTGCGCCAAATATCGAGCCGACAATAATCCCGGTCATAATCATCAATAGCAGACTGTTGCTACCAAAGCGCTTGGCCATGAACATCGCCGCACAAGCGGCTGCTAAGCCACAAACAAATGCCAATAACTGCACCATCAACCAACTGCTGCCCGGTAAAATAAGTCCCATCGCTGCGCCAAACATACAGCCCGATGCGACGCCTAAAATATCAGGTGACACCAGCGGGTTACGAAACACCCCCTGATACACGGCGCCTGATACAGCAAGACCAGCACCAACAATCAGAGCGGTTAGTAAACGTGGAAAACGAATAAGCAGAATGACCCTTTCTTCTTGGGTTAAGTTATCCGGCACTTGCCCTGCAAGTATTAAGCTGCTTAGTACAGAGGGCAGTTTTTGAATCGCACTGAATAAGTCGCTTGAGTTAATCGAAAAGCGTCCCGCGCAAAGGCCTACCAAGCCTACAACAATGGCAATGCCCAGCCACTTAACCGGCTGAAAAGTGCGTCCTTTAGCTATAAACATTGACTCGTCTCTTGCAGAGGCGAGAGGCAAGCATCACCAAAAGCGACTTGATAGTAATGGGCTATTTCGGCATCTAAATCGATGTTTTTAAATCGTTCAGGGTAAGCGTTAGCAGCAATATAGAGTGCACCAGCCATTGCCATTGGTGACGGCATATCCCAGAAGCTACCATTAGGTATTTTGATCTGCGGTAACTCAGCGATTTGTGTCATCAATGATTTTTTAAGTTGTTCATCAACTTTGGTTGAATCATTAGATTCACGCACTAATAGTTGCGGTTGCCAAAGTAGTAGCTGCTCCGCATTCACTTTAGGGTAAAAACCCGGTACACCTGTAGCGACATTATTGATGCCAGCAACAGCCATTAACTGATGTTGAAACATCTGCTCACTCGCGGTGCGGTATAGATCTGAACTATTGGCGTAATATGCACGTAAGTATTGATCGTCACTAAGCCCTTTAAGTCCAGTTTGGATAATCTCGGCTAAGCGCTGGTTTTCAGCTGCTATCTTAGCCGCCTTGTCTTCGGTGCCGGTGGCTTTTGCTAATAGCGATAGCACAAGCTCACTGTCTTTAAAGCTTTCAGGTTGAATAACCAAGCTAGCTATACCTAATGAGCTAAGACGATCTGCCAGTCGGTAGCCATCTTTTTTGCCAAAAACTAAAACCAAATCAGGCTTTAAAGCGACGATGGTTTCTAAACTGGTTCCAGCCGAACGACTGCCGATCACCAAAGGATCGCGCTCGCCTAAAATACGATTAATGAATGGCGAGTACTTGGTGCTACCGCCAATTCCTACAAGTTGGTCTTCAAGACCAAGACTAAGAGCAAACAGGTTTGCGGGGGTAAAGGTCGTCACAATGCGTGAGGCAGGCTGTTGCAGC
Organism: Shewanella algidipiscicola; assembly: GCF_003605125.1. Taxonomy (GTDB): domain Bacteria; phylum Pseudomonadota; class Gammaproteobacteria; order Enterobacterales; family Shewanellaceae; genus Shewanella; species Shewanella algidipiscicola. The sequence goes on along the minus strand of NZ_QPQT01000004.1, from coordinate 235,518 downwards.
ACCACCTCACGGCCTTGTTGATCGACCAAGTGTATCGGCGTTGCCGATACACTTGAAAGACCACAAAGGAGAATGACAACAGCACTAAATAGTCTGTTTAACATTCCTATTCCTTAGAAGCGGTACTTTACGCCAACTTCATAAGAACGACCTTCATTTGGCTGGCCGTATCCTTCGTAGTGTGACTCATCGAGTAAGTTGTTAAGATTCATGTAAGCAGAAAACTGTGGTGTAATCGCCTTTTTAATTCCCATATCGATAGTTAATGTATCTGACTCCCACTCTTGTGAGCGTTCATCGATCAGGATATCAGTACGATAGCGTACGCGTAGATTACTATCGATATCTAACCTAGGCTGATACCAGTTAACAATCGCTGTGACAGAGTCTTTTGGAATATCACGGAAGTAATCTGAGTCGCGGTTTTCGCTCTTGTTACGTGCGTGAGTATAGGTGTAATCCAGTGACAGACTGATATTTTCCGTTAGCTGGCTTAGCGTCGTGATCTCAATACCGTAAAACTCTGACTTACCGATGTTTTGGTAAACTTCTAGATCCCAATTCGGATCATTTGGATCCGGCAGATAAGTTTCAACAATCTTGTCAGTAATATCGTGATAGAACAGACCCACGTCAATGCTATTTAACAACTGATGGCTAAAGTCATTTTTCCAGCCTAAGGTGTAACTAGTGTTGCGTTCAGGCTTAAGATCGTGACGGGCGCCAGTATCGTCAAACATCTCAGTGAAGGTAGCAAAACGGGTCTTTTGCGCGATAGAACCATAAACTAGACCCGCATTGTCGAAGGTATAACTCATACCAAGCATTGGATCTAAGGTATCTGAACCATCTTCACCCGGCGTAGCATCATTACCGCGATCTTCAACAATCGTTTGTTTATGCCAAGCAATACCAGCGACCACATTTAGCGCGCCAAAGGTCATGGTATCTTCTGCTGCAACACTGATAGTATCTAATTGAGAGCGTTCATATCCATGAGAGCGACCTACATCAACGTAAGCAACATTCTTCTTTTTGTGTACATCATTTTTATAGTTAACTGACAGGCTTAAGCTATTCCAATCCGCTAATGCCATATCAGTAAACAGAGCGCCACCTGCGGTGTAATCGCTGTAGCTACTTGTCGCTAACTTAAGGTCTTTATCTGGATTATCGTATGAATCATAGCTGTCGTTATGCATGTGGTAATAACCTAATGCACGCACTGTTAGCCAGTCATTTACGCGGTGTAAACCGCTTAAATCCATACCAGTATCTTTATATTCAGAGATATCGGCAAAACTACTAAAATCACTAAATACTTTGTTATAACGGGTGTTATAAGGAAGCTCACGATCAGAATCTAAGCTGAATACACTAGCAAAAAGCTCTGTGCTTTCATTGGCGTAACCACCACGTACCCAGATATTAGTCGATTCATAAGCAGAGTTTTCGCGCTTACCGCCGTCTTCAACAACCATCCGCTTTGGTAAATCACCAAATTTATTTTTAATGTCTGAAAGTACAGGCTCAAAGTCATTAGACATACGCATTGCATCACGACCACGGTGATCGACTGATGCAAATAAGCTAAAACCATCTTTGCCTAAGCTGATAGAACCTGCTTGATGGTTTTGTCCCATTTGCCCAAATGATGCATTAAGATCACCACTGATACCTTCTTGGCCTTTCTTAGTGATAATATTGACCACACCGCCCATTCCATTTGGGCCATAAAGCACTGAAGAGGCGCCTTTCACTACATCAATTTTGGCAATGATATTGGCAGGGATTTGATTAAGATCTAACTGGCCATAGTTAGTTTCATAATATGGCACACCATCAAGCAGAATAAGCACTTTATCTTGCTCAAAGCCCTGAATAGTTAAAAATTTCTCACCTTTACTCGACTGAGCAACGTGTACACCAGGAACATAGTCCAGTGCATCCGCAGCCGTTTTGGCGCCAATAAGTTCAATTTGCTCTGCTGTCATTGTGTTATTGATAGCAATATCTTTTACACCTGTCTGCTCTGAAACAACAATTTCACCAAGTGAAAAAACGTCATTAGCTTCATTAGCTAGTACAGCTTGGCTTGATAGTAGGCTACTGATGATAATCGCGATTTTAGTATTTCTTGTTTTGATCACTTAAGACTCCAATCTGCTCGTGATAATGGCTTGCAGATCTTCAACATCGTTAAGAACTGCCCAGTCGTAAATTCGCGCACATCTTATTCTTTATAACCAGATTTAACAATTCGTAAAGCAGAACTCTAGACAGACATCACCCAATAAAGGACCAATTACGACGTAATAGCACATACTTACAGATGCGAAGGGACAATTAGTCACACAAGGACAAGTTGACCAGTCTAATTTGTCTCCCCCTAAATTAACCATGTAAAAAACGCTCGTTCAGCGTCAAGGTTTGATACCAGGAAGTAATCTCTGATTATTTTGACAAATAGCGCCCACAAAGCCAGTCAATAGAGTTAATGCTATTCGGTTAAGCATTATTGCTTATATTTTAGTGGGTAACGGCTAGGTATATAGAGCACTGAACGTGGATACGTTCGGTGCTTTCTTTTATCTGGAAGGATAAAGTGTTTTATATCGGCTCACATTTGCTTCAGCTTAGCCGGCAGTTTCCCATCCGGCGATAAAGCAAGCCACATCAATTGTGTGTCTATCAAGCTTATTGCTGCGCTAAAACTGATACGCGTTGGAGCAACTTCTGCTTCCTTTGCTATCGCTACCATCTCTAAACGAACCAGATTGTAAGCGATAAGTACGCCCCATAGTTCTTGTCTGACCCCTTCAGTAAATTGACTTCGTAACGTCACCTTACTTTGCAGTTGAGCTTGCTTAAGCTCGCCATATCCTTCTTCAATTTCCCAGCGTTGCCAGTAGATATTAAGTAGCTTATCCAGTGGATACCGAGTGGGGTCAACCAGCGAGGTAACGAAGCCTTTAATCTCACCCTTTGGCTTTTGATAAGCAATAAAACGCGCGCGCCATGTTTCAGGTAAATTTGGGGGTCTTCTTTCTCGCTTGCGGTGATACAGGCATATCAATAAGCAAATCATTATCAGAAAACGCTTCGACGACTTCATAACGCATTTTCGATTTGACTGGCGTTAACCAGTGTCGCTGCTTTCCTGAGCCTTCCCATCTAAAAAATTAGGGGCTTACCACAGCCTATAGCTATGCAACTTTCATTTTACTTATGTTGTATCGGCATATTTCCAATGGCACCAAATAAAACCCCATAATATTCGCCATTATCCTCCACAATTTTCAAGCTCCCCCCTTTTAACTTTTCTTTTACAATGGGCTTAGATGTAATTAAATCTAAGAAAGAATCAACATTAGAACGATTTCCAGAGGAAATGACAATGCCACAAAGTTTGTCTGAACAAGATATCGTCTTGAGATTCATATCTTCATATTCCACTATATCTTTTCCAATTCCCTCATTAATGTTTTCCATAATAATTAGTGACTCGGGGTTGGTGATAGTAAGTGGTAAACTAGCTATAAAATCGAAAGTTTCGTTTAAGGATAGCTCTTTTAGGTAATGTTCATCGAATACTAATTTCCCATTTTCTTCAAAAACAACATTATTATCTTGAAGCTCAGTCGAAATTACATCTTCATTTTTTTTATCATCTCCATTAGTCAAACTATCATGACTGATTAGTTTATCTGCATTGTTAACTGTCAAATCAGAATGCACCAAAATAGCCGCGTCATCTGGACTTAAGCCATCCGAGTTTATTATATTGGAAACGGTATTGCCCTCATTTTGATTAAATTCATTTTCTTTTTCGTCATTAATAAACTCTATGCATCCCCATGTGGCGATTGATATTGCCAGAATAGAAAAAATATACGGTTGTAGTTTCATAACATTCCTTGATAAAAGTCCTTGAGTAAAAAGGTATCTTTTCAGCTAAACTTTAAAACAATCGTAAAAAGTTGAGCGCACTTCAGCTCGACTATCAGTTAATATATTATACATCTGAAAAATTTTGCCTTAGACGGGATCTTCGGTTTCTTTTCTCCAGACCGATCCTCCGCAGCAATCCGTAACATTTCCGTGACTGTCGACAACACAAACATTATCACATTTATATGTACCTTTAGGTGTTACAACAATACTATCAGCCCTGGGGGATCCCCTCATAATTCAGGTCTCCCAGCAGTGTGAACCAACTTTATGTATTCATGCATTGCCCAGCGTAAATGCTGCGCTGTTATTTGATAGTTTTCCCTCCGCCGAACCTCTTTCCCCAATCTGACAATCGACAGCACAGGCCGGTGCCGAATGGTGTTGGCCTGAAAGTGTTTTTGCCAGCCTAGATGTAAGGCAACGATACCAATTTAGCCATAAGGCAATTTCTGCCAGCATAGCGATGAGCAGCAACACATCTAACCGCTTCGGACAACGACTTTTGCAGTGCCTCAGCCCCATGCCGTATTGTGGACTCTTCAAGTCTCGAAAGGTCTCTTCAATCTGCATTCGCTTAGCGTAGAGCTTTGTCACTTGGACCGAGTTAAAGTGATTAGGTGGTAAGTTGGTTGCCAATAGCCACGGCTCTTTGCTGCTTCTTCCGTAGCTTGCTTGGGCGGTATGGTTTCTTCCTGCATTTGAGGAACGGCGGTCTTTACGACCTTTTTCTTTCGCTTTGTAGAGGTGTAAATGACAGGGCAATGGGCTTTTTCGGGCAAGGTTAACACGGCCGATGTATTTGGCTTTGTTCGTTGCTGTTGGGTAAAGCGACTTATTGGAGTGCCATTGATGTGTTCCAACATGCTGATAACTGACGTCACCACGAACACGCCCTAACCAAAACCAGCCGTGACTTGCTACTTGAGCGAACCAAGTATTGCGATAGCCAGCATCGGTGACGATTAGCGGACAACAGCCATTCGGAAGCACCTTTGCCAACTCAGTCAGAAAAACATTGTGGCTGCGAGGTGCGTTGTAATCTTTGAATTCAAAAGTACGCTCATAAAGGGTCACGCTGCGCCCTTGAACACTGATGGAGGCGCGCAATGTCATCAAGCGGAGTTGTTCTCTTACATCGGCCCAATCGACAAGCACGATAGGCATTGCTCATGGTTTTAAAAGAGTGCACCGCAAAGATGCATTGCATGCCAGCGATATATCGCCATTCGGTCATTATTGAGGTGGTGATTACCGAGCAAGCGGTCAATGCGTTTGATACTGTGCTTAGGTGCCACATTACCAGAGATGTTACGGCCTAGCTGGGTCAAAGAGAGTTGATCACCATCTAGTAATGATTTAGTGGCAACCATAAGAGAATTAAGACGTTTTTTGTGGATGGAAGAGCATTGATTGCTAAGAGAGTCATGTAGTATTGTAATGTCACGCATGGTGTTGTTCTAGTTTGTTTTTGGCGAAATTGATTAGATCAAACAGCACCATGCGTGTCTACTAATTGATTGTAAAAGGAATTATCTGGGGATTCCCTAGCTATCAGCCAGAACGCCAAATGTTGCGACGACTAACAATGAAGAAAATAGTACCAGATTAGTTTTCTTAATATTAAATGTCATTAAAATTCCTTTTATATTACATGTTGACTTTAAAATTACTAAAGCCTTGTTATGCCATAACAAAGCTTCAATTAAAATCTGACACACTTTTTTAAAATTACAAGAGTTTAACAACCCCTAGGTTTCAGCCTAGAGAATCCCCAGATAATTTCTTTAAATAAGCCGAAAAGAAAATACCACCCATTATAAAACAATAACATAATACGCTTTCGGTTCATGTTCAATCACCGTGATGTGATTTGGCTATTCTAGGTCGAAACAATATGGCCGGAATATCGATGTATGACGACATTAAGCCTGCTGACTTGAAAATGACGTATTTCAGCTGCACTAAACCAACCTGTTGCACCAGAAAAACAGGTTTTGTTATGCAATAAAGCGTTAATACCAGTCTATTTTGAAATGCCGGCAGCTCGTTACAAAGTGCCGTCGCCGCTTCTCTAAGTGTTCACAGTAATGGGTGAGTGCTTGTAATGTGCCCACTGGGCCATGAAACAATTGACCAAATTCGCTAGCGAGCTTAACCCAATTTTCATGGGGGATATTCAATCTTGTTAGGACGTTGACACTGTTTTCGTTGATAGCGCCACGTTTATCGTCACGAATAATACGTCCAGTATCATCAACCAGTTCGAGGTAGTCTGTTAAGGAGAAAGCAATACCATTCGGTTGATTGTCGCGTTCATTGCCGATAAAAGGGAGTAGCTTTTGGGGCTGCTCACCCTTATAAGGCAGCCTGAATGCGTAGTTGAACACTGGTATGGTCTGAGCGCTCAGGTGTCGTGGCCATCTTGGCTCGAATGGGATTCAAATCAACGTAGGCCATGCAGGCTAAAACCGCGGCTTCATCTAACAAAGCTTGGGATTTAAAGCGTCCTTCCCAGAATCGACCCGAGCAGCCATCATCACCACATAAAAAGGCGCGCCTCACTAGGTAATCCCCCCATTTTTAATGGAGTTCAGAAGTAGACTTGTTAATTTGGGTACGGCGAGGGCCTAGCATAACAACCTCCTTGTCTAATGCTTCCTCAAAGCTTAGTAAAAGGTCGTTTCTGATGCACATTAACTATAAGTGGCTATATATTTTGCCATATATTTCATTCTTGTTAGTGTATTTACTTCAATAAAAAATGATGATAGCTTATTTTTAAACAGGATGTTTAACTCAGGAAATATGGAAATAATCATGAGAAATCACATTTATGCTTTAGCCCTTTTTTTTACTTACTCATTAACCCAGCATTTGCAGCTGAAACACCTTCCGTAACCAATATTAATAATATTCAGTTTCATAATGATAATACTGAAAACCTATTAATAAGCAGTAATCCAAATAATCCAATAAGCTACACGCCAGCCAACACAGCCGATATAGCTAGTATGTTTCGTAATATCAGTAAGATCTCAGACCAACGACAACGCATAAAAAAAACGGCAGACTTGTTAGCTTCGCTGTCACAGAAATACCATTTATCCACCCAACCAAACTGGCAAGATCACGTAATCAATATACAGTACACAACAGAAACTAGCGGCTCGCTGCACAGATTATCAAAAGGATTAAATAGCAAAGAATTCGATATTTTGCTCAAGCAATTTTTAAAAGGCAAAGCAGCTTCAAATCGTAATCGCGCAGTGAGAATTTAATCAAGCCACCCACCATAAAAATGGTTATGTCACGACATGCCTATTCTGACGTAAGAAAAGTTAAACTAGCAGTAGGTTACTGTTTATTCGAAATATGAAAGTATCAATATGCTGATATTTATGCAACTAGGATAAGTGGACACCCATAGGATTTTGGCACTTTAATTCAATCGACACTTATTGCTGATATCTAGAACCCACGCTAGAGGCGGTGCTTAAGCCGTACAAAAATACGTAACGATAATTACGTGTTACTTGATGCTTTTTTCAATAGATTTCTTATGGGAAATTCTGATAATTACAAAATGACGGAGTAATTGTACTAACGAGGAAAGGGGCAAAAGTACGTTAGCCTTTAACTCACTAGTCGTATCAAATGAAGTCCAATCGAAGAGGCGTTAGAGATAGGTGTAAGCACGCTTTTGGCCTTCGAAATCATGGCCAAAAATGTTCCCTACATTTTTTGACATTCCCTCCGTCCTTGGAGGTCAGATGATTTCGCAGAGCCCACAGGGGTGTGCTCGCAACGATATCCCTATCTAAAAGCCAGTTCGACATCCCTGTCTCTCGTTCACGAGTATATGGCTATCGCCAAGCTCACCCTGTCTCTCGCTCATAAGCAGGAAGCTACGCTTCATTCACCGTGTCGCAGAAGTGTTTGCACATAAGCTCACCGCAGGTGATAGGTAACCATGAAGTAACGACCTTCATTAACACCTTAAAAAATTCGCCCCCAAGCGCTACTCAACCCAAAAATGCCAAGCCTTCATTCGAAGGCCTAATCACTTAGGCTCTATCTGCTCCACCATAAACTGCAGACTCTCATTGCCCCTAAACTCATTGATGTCGAGCTTATAAGCTACCTGCGCAAATTGAATGGTCGCATCGGGCCACGTTTTTAAATCGACATTAAAGGCAATGGCATCGACCATGGTTTGGCCGCATTCGGTTTCCAGTACGAGCTTAAGGTGACGTTCGCCAACAATGCGCTGCTGCACCACTCTGAAGTAACCGTCAAATAACGGCTCGGGGAAATTCTGTCCCCAAGGGCCGGCATTACGCAATTCTTGGGCTAATGCCATCGTCATTTGATGGGGCAATAGCTCACCATCACTGACAATTTCACCGGTCAGTTGCGCGGGGGCCAGTAACTCTCGCACCGCTTCATCATACGCCTTGGCAAAACGGTCAAATTGGCCAGCGTTAAGCGATAAGCCTGCCGCCATGGCATGGCCACCAAATTTGATGATCATGCCTGGATGTCTGCTATTGATTAACTCGAGTAAGTCGCGCATATGCAGGCCTTTAATCGAGCGCGCCGAGCCTTTGATCTCGCCTTCATTAGCCTCGGCAAAGGCGATCACCGGGCGATGATATTTATCTTTAATGCGCGAAGCCAAGATACCTATCACCCCTTGGTGCCAATCGCTCTGGTAAAGCGCGATTCCCCAAGGTAAGTCTGCTTCATCTAAACTCAGCGCCTCAAGGCTTTTTAGCGCCTCTTGCTGCATATCGGCTTCAAGATCGCGCCGCTCGGCGTTTAAGCTATCGAGCTCACTGGCCATACGCCGAGCTTGCATGATGTCATCACACAGTAAGGTTTCAACCCCTAGAGCCATCTCGTCGAGCCGCCCGGCGGCGTTGAGTCTGGGGCCAACCGCAAAACCAAAATCAGAGGCCACAATACGTGAAGTATTGCGTTTAGCGACTTCTAATAAGGCGGTGATACCGGGGCGACAACGGCCGGCTCTGACTCGCTTTAAACCGGCATCGACTAAGATACGGTTATTGGTATCGAGCGAGACCACATCGGCAACCGTGCCCAGCGCCACAATATCCAGTAAGCTGGCTAAATTTGGCTCGGCAATGGCGCGCTGTTGATACCAGCCACGGGTTCTTAATTCGGCTCTTAATGCCGACATTAAATAAAAGGCGACGCCAACGCCCGCAATCGACTTGCTGGCAAATGGGCAATCGAGTTGGTTAGGGTTCACTATGGCATCGGCAGCCGGCACCGTTTGACCCGGCAGATGATGGTCGGTGATCACCACCGTCATGCCTAGCGCCTTGGCGGCGGCAACGCCCTCGATAGATGAGATGCCATTGTCGACAGTGATCAGCAGCTGCGCCTCTTTACGGTAAGCCACTGCAACAATCTCAGGGCTAAGGCCGTAGCCATAATCAAAGCGGTTTGGAATGAGGTAATCCACCTGCTGCGCGCCCATCATCTTCAGCGCTAACAAACAGACACTGGTAGAGGTGGCGCCATCGGCATCAAAGTCGCCCATGATAAGGATTTTACGATTATTTGCCATGGCATCGGCAATCAGCCGCGCGGCCACATCGAGTCCTTTCATGGTATTAGGGCGCAGCAAGTTAGCAAGCGCCAACTCACAGTCGGCATCACTGCAACCTCGGCTGGCGTAAACTTGCTTTAAAATAGGCGAGAGATGGGCAGGAAGATGATTATCATCCACCTTAGGGCGACGAACTATCTTATGGATCACAGCGTAAATAACCTCAACAAACAATGGCGCTAGCATAACAAAGGCGGCGGCAGAACACACAGCAAAAGTATCGATTGCTGCTATCTATGAGCACTAGAGATAAGCCAATCACTACCTGCACGGCGGGAGCCATTGCGACTAGACACAAAAAAGGTGAGCCTAAGCTCACCTTTTAGTCACTCGATTTACCATTTAAGCTTATTGAACGCGCTCTAGCGCTTGCAATAACTGCTCTGGAGGCTGATAACCTGGGATCATAGTACCATCTTCTAATACGATGGCCGGCGTCCCATTTACGCCCAGTGTTTGGCCTAAATTGTATTGCTGCGAGATGTTGGCATCGCAGTTTTTAGCCGTATCGACCAACTTACCGCCCTTGGCATCGGTCATCGCTTTTAACGGATCGGCCGAGCACCAAATGGCCGCCATATCGTTAGCGTTTTTCGATGGCACGCCTTGGCGTGGGAAGGCTAAATAGCGCACGGTAATGCCTAAGTCGTTGTATTCCCCCATTTGATTATGCAGCTTACGGCAGTAACCACAGGTGATGTCGGTAAAGACGGTCACGACGTGCTTTTCATCTTTAGCCTTATAGACCAACATATTAGGCTCAAACTGCTTGATCATTTCGACACGAGGGCCAGCCAGTGCCGCTTCGGTGAGGTTTTTCATGCCGTTATCAAGATCGTATAAGTTACCGTGGAATAACTTACTGCCATCTTGACTAATATAAAGCACGCCACGATCTGTGATGGCTTCGTAAAGGCCTGGAATTTGCGATACATTAAGGCTTTGCACTTCCACACTCAAGGTGCTAGCCAGTTTTTGCTTTAATTGCTCACTGTTATCAATACTGTTGTTAGCCGCCATTGTAAACGGCGTGACCACAAGGGCACATAACAAAGTTAGAGCGCGGGTAAAGTTCATTAGATATCCTGTATTGTATTTGGACTACAACCATTAAACCAAAACAAGGTCGTGTTTATATCACTTAACACCACCCACACTTGCGGCTACATCGACAGCGAATTAAGCAGCGATTGCATCAAATTGCATAAGTGGTCTGCTATATAGACCCGACTAAAGGCTGAAAAGTTACATGTTCAAAGCACGGAAAGCAAATTATTCCACCGCCTACCCTCTTGGATGGTGCGCTTGATGCAATTTAGCTAATCTGGCCTTGGCCACATGGGTATAAATTTGGGTGGTCGATAGGTCGCTATGGCCAAGCAACAACTGCACAACTCGCAAGTCGGCGCCATGATTAAGCAGATGGGTAGCAAAAGCATGGCGAAGTGTATGGGGTGATAGGTGCACCGCAATGCCAGCCCGTAATGCATAGAGTTTAATGCGATGCCAAAAGGTTTGCCGCGTCATCATGGTGCCCCGTTTCGAGGGAAATACCACATCGCTGCTGTTGCCTTTTAACAGCTCAAAACGTGCCGATGCCAGATACTGCTCAATCTCTGTCACCGCCATCTCCCCCAGTGGCACCAATCGCTCTTTACTGCCCTTACCGACAATACGCACCACCCCTTGACGCAGGCTGAGTTGATCCATCGTCAGCCCAACCAATTCCGACACCCGCAAGCCGCTGGCATACAGCAGCTCTAACATCGCCCGATCGCGGCACTCGATAGGCTCATCGACATTGGGCTCACTCAGTAATCGGTCGACATCGGCTTCGCTGAGCGAATCGGGTAAGGTGCGCGCCAATTTAGGCGGTTTGATCATGGCCATGGGGTCGATAGCGATGCGCTTTTTAGCCACCAAATACTGATAAAATCGTCGTAAGCTACTGATGAGTCGAGCGCTGCTGGATTTAGCAAACCCAGTATCGAAGCGTTGACTGAGATATTCTCTCACCAATACAGCGTCAACCTCGATTAGCGCTGCATGCTGGCTTTGAACAAAACGATCAAAATGGCACAAATCACTTCGATACGCTTGCAGTGTGTTATCGCTTAGCCCTTTCATTGACCATAAATCATCGAGAAATGGCTCGATTAAGGGGTCAATTTGATACTCTTGTTGGCTTGAAGTCACGCGCTTTCCTTATAAAAAAACGGTGTTAATTCAACTGAATTAACACCGTTATCTTAAGCGATTAGCCAAGATTGTCGCAAACAACAAACGCACAACCTGACCTATTATTTATCTACTGTACGAACCAGATGAGCCGCCGTGTAAACGACCAAAGGTTAGCTCGCAGGGCATAACGCTAGTTAATCGATGGTGGCCGCGGTTCACATTAATTGAGAACCGCCTGCGCCTTTGGGCGCTTTATCATTAAACAGGCAATAATCACCAGCCCTGTGGGCAACAACCAGGCCATACCTTCGCTGTGCATCGGCATCACATCAAACACGCTCATGTCCAGTCCCGCCGCCTTTAGACCATCGATGATACCGAAGATCAACGCCACGCTTAACACTAAGCGGTGAGCCAATGCTGGACGATCGAAATGTTCTGTCAGGTAGGTCACAGCCACCAGCGCAATCGCCACAGGATAGACAGTCACAAGCACTGGAATACTGATATTGATTAATTGCGCTAAGCCAACGTTGGCCACAGTGACACAGGCTAGGCTCATGATCACGACCAACAACTTATAAGACAAGCTAGGCATCAACTCATTAAAGTATTCGGCACAAGCCGATACCAGTCCCACCACAGTGGTTAAACAGGCCAAGCTAACAACCGCAGCTAACAAGAGCTGCCCCATGGCACCAAATTGAACGTTGACATAATTGGTTAAAATCACGCCACCGTTATCCGCACCGGCCGCCAAACTGCCTGCACTAGCACCAAGGTAAAACAAAGAGATATACACAAAAGCCAAGCCTGCAGCAGCGATAAATGCGGCGCGCACTAAATACTTAGTTTGCTCTTTAGGTGCTTCAATCCCCTTCTTGCGCAAAATATCGATAATCAACATACCGAAAATAAGCGATGCTAGGGTATCCATGGTGTTGTAGCCTTCTAAAATCCCCTTCGATAATGGGCTATGTTGGTACTCGCCCACCGCTTGACCTATGTCGCCGCTGGGCAGCACTATGACAGAAACCGCTAAGCCCAGTAACAATAGTAACATTATGGGGGTCAGTACCTTGCCGACACTATCGAGTAATTTACCCGGAAACAGTGACAGCAACATAGCGATACCAAAGAAGATCAGGGTATACAGCAGCTGTGAACTATTGAGTACTAAGCCCAACAACGTAAAGGTGTCATCGCCAAAATCAATAAAGGGCTTAAATCCCATCTCATAGGCCACTAAGCCAGCGCGGGGCGCGGCAAATGCGGGGCCAATGATGATATAAATAGCCACAGCCAACATCATCGCCGCCACTGGAGGTAATAACCCCATGATTTTGCCGTTGGCTTTAGCCACTGCAATCAAGGTAATAAGGGGTAAGGTTACCGCTGTCAGCAAAAAACCAACCATGGCTAACGACATGTTTTCACCGGCTAAAAAGCCAGCCAATGGCGGGAAGATTAAGTTTCCCGCACCAAGAAAAAAGGCAAAGGTCATAAAACCTAAGCTTAATGTATCGGTCATACTCATTTTATTATTCTGCACACAACGCCCCGTTAAACTGCTTTTATAATGATCTCAATCACTTGTGGAAAATCAGTCGATAATTTTCACGACATTCATTGCGTGTAAACATTTAATTACACGACCTTACGGTAAATCTAGCCGCATCACGACTACTTTTTGAACAACAGCAGAATCAACTAACGCTAACAATGCATTCAAACTGGATTACCTAAGCCAATTTACGGGCTTTCGCCGCAGACTGGGGGACTACTATTAGCAAAATACCTATCAATTAACAAGAAAACAGCGAGCACAGATGGCGATTAACACCAAAAAATTAACAAACTAAAAACAGGCAGGTCCCACTCATTACATCAAGCTACATTTCATCATAGTTAGATCCACTGTGTTTACGCGATTCGCCCCGGCTTTGTCCGCTATTCACTATGCAGTACAATGGCGCCACAGTTTGCATTACCGATATTCTTATGCCTTTTAGTTTTAAACAGTTTCACATAGATGATAGCCATTGCGGCATGCCTGTGAGTACCGACGGCGTGCTCTTAGGCGCTTGGGCGCCCTTAACAGAGGCAAGCAAGATTCTCGATATCGGCGCGGGCAGTGGGCTCTTATCTTTGATGGCCGCCCAGCGCAGCAAGGGAATTATCACCGCTATCGAACTGGATCATGATGCCGCTATCGATTGTAGCAACAACATCGATACCAGCCCGTGGGCCAGCAGAATCACCTTAGTGCCGCAATGTATTAATCAATGGCTGAGCCAGCCTACGCAGCCAAGCTTATTTGATCATATTGTGTGTAATCCGCCCTATTTTGATAACGGACCTCAAGCTGCCACTGAGCGCCGAGCCCTGGCTCGCCACACCCAAAGCTTAAGTTTTCAGCAACTGTTAGAGGCGATAAAAACCCTACTGCACCCCGAGGGACGCGCCAGTCTCATTTTGCCCACCCAAAGCCTTAAGGCGTTTTTATCCCAGCTTAGTGCGCATCAGTTGACGCTAATCAAACGTGTCGATGTAGCCAGTATTGAAGGTAAAATCCCTCATCGCCACCTGCTTTTGCTCGGCCATCAAGAGCCAATAGCCCCCCACTCAGATAAACCTGAGTCACTGTGTATTCGAGATCGCAGCGGTAAGTACACCCAAGAGATGGTGGCACTGACCAAGGCGTTTTACCTCAAGCTCTAGAGGCGCTATCCGTAACCGGAGCTTAATCGGCAATTGATGGCTATCGATAAAGGGCAAAAAGTGGCTTATTGATTATCCAACAGTCACTGATGACTATCCTCGCACTTGAATCTAATTTCGGTATATAATGCCGCGCTATTATTCACTGAGACGCAGCGCATGCAATTTGAAGATTTCCACCTTGACGAGACTTTACTAAGGTCTCTCAAGGCGATGGGCCATAATACGCCCACCACCATCCAGCAACAGACCATCCCACTCGGGCTTGAGCAGCGAGACATTCTTGCACGCGCCCCAACCGGAACCGGTAAAACGGCGAGTTTTTTGCTGCCCGCGCTGCAGCATCTTATCGATTTTCCACGCCGTTTTTCTGGCCAAGCTCGGGTACTTATTTTAACCCCGACTCGTGAACTTGCGAGCCAGATCCACCGCTATGCGTCTCACCTGGCTACCGACTTAGATTTAGATATCGCCATTATTACTGGCGGCGTACCGTACGCACCGCAAGAAAAGGCGCTGAGTGAGAATGTCGACATTCTTGTTGCCACGCCTGGGCGTTTGATGGAATACCTCGACAAGGGGCAGTTTGATGCTCAAGAAGTTGAGATTTTAGTCATAGATGAAGCCGACCGCATGCTGGACATGGGCTTTACCTCTATCGTACAGGCCATCGCTATCGAAGCGCAGGGCCGCAAACAGAACATGCTATTCTCGGCCACACTCGAGGGCGGTGGTGTTAGCCGTTTCGCTCAAGAGCTACTGACCGATCCTGTCACTATCGAAACAAAGCCGCCGCGCAGCGAAAAAGCCAAAATCCATCAGTGGATCCATTTGGCCGACGATAAAGAACATAAATTCGCCTTGCTGTGCAACATCTTGCAACGTGAAGATGTGACCCGCGCCATCGTATTCGTTAAAACCCGTGAAGTGGTTGCCAGCCTCGAAGGCCAGCTTAAGCGCGTAGGCATTGATTGCGCCTTTATGCGCGGTGATATGGAGCAAAAAGCACGCTTTCAAGCCCTAGGGCGTTTCACCAAAGGTGAAGTCAGAGTGCTACTGGCTACCGATGTTGCCGCTCGCGGTATTGATGTTGACGATATTAGCCACGTGATTAACTTCGATATGCCACGTTCGGCCGATACCTATGTGCACCGTATCGGACGCACAGGCCGCGCCGGTAACAAAGGCACCGCCATTTCACTGGCCGAAGCCCATGATATGCGCATTGTCGCTAAGATTGAGCGCTATATTGAACAACCTTTAAAACGCCGCGTTATTGAAGGCTTACGCCCAAAACATAAAGAGGCCCGTCCACCGTCGAAGAAAAAAGGCAAAGCGGTCGATAAAAAGGTCAGTAAAAAATTTAAAGCCGGCAAAAAGAAAAAGTAACTCACTCGGTTACTCTTTGCTGACAACTTAAGAAGCGCCCATCATGGGCGCTTTTTTTGTATCGTTAATTGAGCGTTTAGCGGTTGCGCAATCACAAAATCAACACGTTAACGCTAGCTTGATACATTTAAGTTACAAAAAGACGTTTGCCCTAGGTGCAGACTCTGGTAATTTAACAACCAACGCAATGCAGCATGGAACCGCATCAAGGCAATGATAAAAATAATTCTTCGTAGAACGCTTCCGCCGATTCTTATTCTGGCCCTTTTTAGTGGATTAGCAGCGCTGCTCATAAGCACCAAAGAGGCGCCCGAGCAAAAGCCCGATGAGATCCCCATTCCGATTGTCGATGTAATGACGGTGACCCAACAAACGGTGTCGTTAAACCTACCCTCTTATGGCGTGGTCAATCCCAAGAACCATACCCAGCTGGTGACCGAAGTTCAGGGGCGTATGCTGACCATTTCCGACAAATTTGTTGCCGGTGGCATAGTTAAAAGCGGCGATATACTGGCCGAGATTGAACCCTCAGACTACCAAGCCGACCTGATCCAAGCTCAAGCGACTCTTGCCCAAGCCAAAGCCCTACTCGATGAAGAGATCGCCCGCGGTCAAGTGGCTAAAAAGGACTGGGAAGATTATGACAACGGCGCCGCCCCCGAATTGGGCCTGCGGTTACCGCAACTGAAAAAAGAGCAAGCTAACGTCAAATTTGCCGAGGCCGCTTTAGCCCGCGCCCAGCGAAATTTAGCCCGAACCATCATTCGTGCCCCCTTCGATGGCATCATCAAGGTGAGAAATGTCGACCTTGGCCAATATGTCACCTTAGGCACTAATCTTGGTGAACTTTACGATACCCGCACCGCCGAAATACGCCTGCCACTGGCCAATAATGAACTGGCCTACCTAGAGTCGGTAGACAACCCAGATACTGAAGTGACCTTAAGCGCCGAACTGGCTGGGCGCACTGTCTATTGGACAGGCAAAATTGTGCGTAGCGAGGGAGTGATCGACGCCGATAATCGCATGGTGTATTTGGTCGCCGAAATTAAAGATCCCTACCTGAGAGACAACAAACAAGCTGGGCAACTGCCGTTAAAATTTGGCAGTTTCGTCACCGCCGTGATTAAAGGCCGCACCGTTGATGGCATAGTCAAACTGCCGCGCCACATAGTGCGCAACTCTCAGGTGGCAATCGTGCGAGATGACAATACCCTAGAGATGCGCAGCGTCAATGTGGTTCGTAGCGATATCGACAATGTCTATATCAAAGACAGCCTAGTGGATGGCGAGCGCATTTCACTGACCACCATCAATAATATGGCTACTGGCCAACTGGTTAAGGTGATAGGCGAGCAAACTGATGACAACTCGAAGCACGACAGCGAGCCAACGCCAGCCCCCACCACATTAATGGCAGCAGGTGAACAGTAATGGATACCCAAAAAGGCATTATCGCCTGGTTTGCCCGTAACAGTGTTGCCGCCAACTTATTGATGATTATTTTATTGATTGGCGGACTCTTTAGTACCGTGTTGATCAATAAAGAGGTGTTCCCCTCGTTCGAACTCAACTACTTGCAGATCTCGGTCGCCTACCCCGGCGCCGCGCCGCAAGAGATTGAAGAAGGGATAAACATTAAAATTGAAGAAGCAATTCAAGATATTAGCGGCATTAAAAAAGTCACCTCAGTGGCCAGCGAAGGCTTTGGTAATGTGACCATAGAGGTTGCCGATGGTTTCGATCCGCAAGATATTCTCGATGAAGCCAAGTTGAATATCGATGCTATCTCCACCTTCCCCGACAATATCGAAAAACCCAATATTTTTCGCATTAAGCCAGAGAACAATGTGATTTGGGTGTCTGTGTATGGCGATATGGATCTGCACCAGATGAAAGAACTGGCAAAGGGCATTCGTGACGAGCTGACCATGCTGCCTGCCGTCACCCGTGCTCAGGTCACTGGCGTACGTGAATATGAGATCAGTATCGAACTGTCGGAAGACAAACTGCGAGAATACAATTTAAGTTTTGCCCAAGTCGCTCAAGCGGTGCGTAACTCCTCTATCGATCTGCCCGGCGGCTCTATTCGCGCCGAAGATGGTGACATACTCCTGCGCACCAAAGGCCAAGCCTATACCGGTGATGATTTTGCCCAAATCGTGGTGACCACTCGCCCCGACGGCAGCCGTGTCATGCTCCCCCAAGTGGCGACCATTCGTGATGGCTTCGAAGACCGTTTGGAATACACCCGCTTTAATGGCAAACCGGCGGCCATTATCGAAGTGCTGAGTGTCGATGATCAAAATGCACTGGATATCTCATCGCAGGTCAAAGAGTACATAGAGCAGCGCCGCGCCAGTTTGCCAGCCAATGCCCAATTAGATACTTGGGGCGACCTGACCCATTACCTCAAGGGTCGCTTAAACATGATGATATCAAACATGTTTTATGGCGCCCTCTTAGTCTTTATCATTTTAGCCCTGTTCCTAGAGTTGAAATTGGCCTTCTGGGTGATGATGGGCTTACCTGTGTGTTTTCTGGGGGCGATGTTTATTATGCCGCTAGAGCCCTTCTCTTTATCCATCAACATGTTGACCCTATTTGCCTTTATCTTGGTGCTGGGGATAGTGGTCGATGATGCCATTGTCATCGGCGAGAGCGCCTATACCGAAATTGAGCGCCATGGTCACTCGCTGGACAATGTGGTTAAAGGCGCACAAAAAGTGGCCATGCCCGCCACCTTTGGGGTACTGACCACCATCGCCGCTTTTATGCCAATGGTGATGGTATCTGGCCCGATGGCCATTATTTGGAAGTCGATAGGCTTGGTAGTGATCCTCTGTTTAGCCTTCTCCTTGGTGGAGTCAAAACTGATTTTACCCGCCCATTTAGCGCACATGAAACCGAGTCGCCCCAACCCTAACCCCAATGCATTTGTGCGCTTTAAGCTGGCACTAAACAATCAGGTGCAATACTTTATTCACCATAAATATCGGAATTTTATCGAGCGTTGTATCAAACATAGATACAATGTGGTCGCTACCTTTGTTGGGGTGTTGGTCCTCTCTATCGCCTTGGTGGAAAGTGGTAAAGTGCGCTGGGTATTCTTTCCCGATATTCCCTCTGATTTTATTCAGGTACGACTGGAAATGGATGTGGGCAGCTCCGAAGCCAACACCTTAAAAGTGGTTAAAGAGATTGAAAGCGCTCTGTATCGCATGAACGATGATATGGAAGCCGAATATGGCAAGCCCGTGGTTAAACATAGCTTTATCAATATGAGCTCGCGTACTTCGGCCTTTGTGTTTGCCGAACTGACCAAAGGAGAAGACAGAGAGGTTGATGGCGTATCCATTGCGTCCGCTTGGCGTGAGGCATTGCCTGAGCTGATTTCGGTTAAAAAGCTCAACATTAACGCCAGCACCAACGACGCCGGCGGTGATATCTCCTTTAGGCTAACCTCTAGCGATCTTGAACAACTCGCCTTGGCCGCCAATGACTTAAAACAGAAGCTGCGCACCTATGAAGGGGTGTATGACATTTCGGATAACTACTCGTCGGGCAGCCATGAAATTCGTTTGTCGATAAAACCGGCCGCCGAGGCACTAGGCTTAACCCTTGCCGATCTAGCCAGCCAAGTGCGTTACGGCTTCTACGGCTTTGAGGCGCAGCGGATCTTGCGCAATAAAGAAGAAGTCAAAGTGATGGTGCGCTACCCGCTTGAGCAGCGCCGCACCGTGGGCCATCTTGAAAATATGATGATCCGCACACCTCAAGGCACCTCGGTGCCCTTCTCTAGCGTGGCCGATATTGAGCTAGGTGATTCCTACTCCTCCATCACCCGGGTAGACGGACGCCGGGCCATTACCGTGAGCGCCAACGCCAATACCACGATTGTCGAACCCGCTAAAGTGGTGGCCGAGATCCAAAAAGATTTTTTACCGCAACTGCAAAATAAATACCCACATATTTCCAGCACCTTAGATGGCGGTAGCGCCGACGAACAAAGTGCCATGGTGGGTTTGATCCAAGGCTTCTTCTTTGCCATGTTTACCATCTATGCCTTGATGGCGATTCCGCTTAAATCCTACAGCCAACCTTTGATCATCATGTCGGTTATCCCCTTTGGGATAATTGGGGCGCTGTTTGGCCACTTTATTTTGGGCTTGTCCATGAGCGTGCTCAGCCTTTGTGGCATCGTCGCGTTGGCGGGCGTGGTGGTGAATGACTCGCTGATATTGGTCGATTTTGTTAATCGCTCACGCCAGCAAGGCTTATCTTTGGTGCAATCGGCCATCGATGCCGGTTGCTATCGCTTTAGGGCGATTATCTTAACCTCGCTGACCACCTTTGTCGGCTTAGTGCCCATCATCATGGAAAAGAGCTTACAAGCCAAGATAGTGATCCCTATGGCAACCTCATTGGCCTTTGGTATTTTATTCTCGACCGTGGTGACGCTAATTTTAGTCCCAGTGCTCTATATTATTCTCGATGATATTAAGCGCACAACACGCCGCTTCTTCCAGTGGTGGTGGCAACCTAAAACCGATGAGGTGATTGAGCCTTAAATGCTAGCAAAAAGGGAGGCATTGCCTCTCTTTTTGATCTCATCGCCATTTTAAATCGCTCAAAGTCGCTACACTGTCCTCTTTACCCCATCAGCTCGGGCAACGTCACCTATCATGAGTCAATCAACCTTAGTCTACGATATTCGTAACAGCCGCTACCTTAACATTACAGGGCGTTGCACCTTACGTTGCCAATTTTGCCCAAAACACAATGGTAGCAAGCAGGTCCACGACTATCAGTTAGCCTTAGACCATCAACCTAAGGCACAGGAGCTTATCCCTCTGCTAGGGGATGTCAGTAGCTTCGGTGAATATGTGTTTTGCGGCTATGGCGAGCCCACCTTAAATCTTGCGACCCTGCTCGAGGTTGCCGGCGCAATCAAAAGCCAAGGCGGCAGAGTCAGAGTCAATACCGATGGCTTAGGCAATCTGTTTCACCGGCGTAATATTTTGCCTGAGTTAGCCCCTGTCGTTGACGCGCTATCGATTTCACTCAATGCCGATACTGAAGCGGCGTACCTTCGCCACTGCCAACCCAAGTTAAAAGGCGCATATCACGCCGTAAATGAGTTTATTAAACTGGCGCCGCAGTATATCGCCAAGGTGCAAGTGTCGGCCATTGATGGCTTAGAAGGCGTCGATATTGCGCGCTGTAAACAGATAGTGTTGGCCGCCAATGCCGAATTTAAACACCGACATTTAGGCGTGGTCGGCTAGCGACCTTAAGCTGACAATAAAGCATTAGCAAGGCGCATTTGCGCCGAAAAGGTACCCCAATCTAACATCGCCTAATCCATGAATATCGTCACGAGTGTTAGTCAATTGTAAGTCACTGTGTTAAGCCGAGAGAATCTGCTAATATAGCCGCTAAAATAATTAGACAATGAACACTCAATGCTGACGCAAAAACTTCCACTTCTGATCACAGGGCAAGGACTTCACTGGTCACCGCAACGTATTTTTTCTGTGGCAACACAGATCATTATTTTGCTGATCAGCTCAATTCTGTTGACCAATGTGATCGTTACGCTCGGTGAACGCCGTTTGCAGGAAGATTGGGCAGCCCAACGATATAGTGAGCTGCAATCGGTTGGCAGTTTAATTGCGGACAGAGTGACGTTTCAAAAGTTTAGAACCCAAATGTTTGCCAACTCTGAACTGCTTAAAAACTACCTTATGATCCCGAGTGAGGCACGGCAGGAACAGCTACAACAAAACTGGCAATTAATGACAGGTAATATTCCTGAACTATTTGATATCGCTCTATTTGGTCCTCAAGGAGAATTTAAATTCTCAGCGTCCAATGAGATGAATTATGGAGCGCTGCCCCCCTCATTATTAGGCGGTGCTAGTAGCATGGGGGGCACCGAGGTTTATACCTCACCACTGGATTTTACTCAGGTCGATGGCAAGATAGAACCCTACCTGTACCAACTGGCGTGGCTCGAAAACCCCGACTTGAGTGTGCGGGGGTACTTAGTCACCTATCAGTCTATGACCCGTATGCTCAAAAGCATTAAACCCGCTTATTCTAGTGAACAGTCGCCACTGTTAATGGTTGATACCCAAGGTTTACTTTACGCCGGCGTTAAAAATAAGCCGACCATCAATCGCATCCCTGAGACATTGGGCAGCAGTTTACGCCTAAGTTATCCGGCGCTATGGCGTAAAATGGCCACCAGTAATTTTGGCCAGTTTCATGGTGATGACGCTACTTTTGTTTACTTAAAAATAGGGCTAACGACCCAATATGAAACGCGCCGAGAATATTACTTAGTCTCCTATGTGCGTAACGATGCGATTGCCGCCGATTTTTATGAGTGGCGTAATATCGTCATTATTGGCTCGGTAGTATTGACCTTGTTGTCGCTGGGATTGATCTTGCTGGTGCATGCCTACCGCATTGCACAGCGCTCACGAGAATTTAGTATCGATCTTGCCAATCGCCTGTTTCATCAAGACACGGGCTGCATCATAGTCAATGATCACAACCGGGTTGTGACGGCCAACGAACAGGCAGCTAAGTTACTAAATATTGAGCTAGATGAGCTATCAGATCGTAATTTACAACGCATACTGCAACTAGAAGATGATGCCTACGCCGCTATCTTAACCCAGCTCAATGAGCGCAAAAAATGGCACGATGTTATCGATTTTGAAGAGCAGTGTGGTCACTTCCTCGCCGTTACCATTAGCAGCGCCCCGCGCCCAGCCAAAAAAGGCAACTACCTGTTAGTCATCTTTAACGACGTTACTGAGTTAAAGCAGGCCCAAAAGCAAGCTAACCTTAATCGCCTGCTTAATGATAATGCGGTTGCTAGCGCCTTAGTGTCAGTTAATGGCTCACTTGAATTAGCCAATGAAGCATTTATGCAGTTGGTGTCGATTCATGACATCACTAATCAGAACCTCACCGAGCTACTCAATAACGACTTGAGTTCGCAGTGGCCGCGGATTACTCAGCAAATTTTGCTGCAAGGTAGCTGGAAGGGGCAAATCTTATGTGATCCCAATAGCCAAGAGAACACTTGCCTGCAAGCCACCTTAAAAGGGCATCTAGACGCCGCTGGCGAGATAGAATATATCGTCTGCACCTTAGAGCAGGCCCAAAAGCGGGCGTTACTGCAAGACCGAGGCGATTTAATCCCCCATCGCAGCACCATCTTAGTTAACCTGCGGGATTTAGACGATTACTTTAAATCGCTGACACCTAAGAGTCGCGATAACTCCAGCCTACTGTTAATCGATATTACCGCCGAAAGCATGCTCAGCCATATGAGTGATATTGGTCAATTAGAAAGCCGCCAGCGCGAAGTGGAGATCCACATATTAAAGTCGCTGCCTGTGGGCTATCAAATGTCGCATTGGCAACTTGGAAAAGTGATTATTATCTTGCCAGACACTAGCTCAGATGCGGCGCATCATTTTGCCGTTAAGTCACTCAATAGCCTCAATGACATCGGCCTTGGTACGGGTATTTGCATGGGGATAGCCAGCTATCAAGCAGGGCAAAACCTAGAGCAATACTTAAGTAATGCCGAGGTCGCCCTGCAGCGCGCAAAACAGATTGGCGAGCAAAGTATTTGCCAAGCCTATACGCGTCACGGCGCTACAGATAAAAAATAGCGCGGATAACGGCTATTGATGTGCCTTGATGATGTAATCCTCTAAACAGCGCTGTAACCAAAACGGCGTGGTCACTTTGCCACTGGCATCCAACTTCAGCCATAGATAAACCGTCGGATGGCTGAAGTTTTCTAACAGCAACTTATCTTGCTGATAATCAATTTTTTGTGCATGCAATCCATTGATGTTTTTTTAAAAAATCAACCGCGCCCTGCACCCCAATAATAATGATGGCATCTGAGTTTAACAGGCTGTTTGCCGCGCTGCCCAGATCGGGCGCCGTGGCATATAACTGCAGTTGTTTGCCTACGCGTTTGGCATAACAGCCAAGGGGCGACCTATTGGCAGGAAAAGGCATAGTGATTAACTTCACTAGCGGATAGTCAATCATGTTATCGATATTAGGCGCTTGCCAAATAGGGTGATCTTTACGAGCCACCAGATGGCCACCACGATGTTGAATAATCGACTTTGACAAGATAGCGCGATTATCTGCTCGCTCGAAACTGATGGCCGCATCAAGCTCATCATTTAATAATTGCTGCGCCGTGCCCTCACCCCATGGCGTGGTAGCCACCATCATCTCAGCCTCACTCACCGCTAACGCTGCCTGCTTGATACTTTGGGTTAAATTGATCTCCAGTTGCGGCACGGTTGCCACCTCGACATTAGCCGCCATCACCCCTTTGCCGCCTCTCACCAGATACTCGACCTCTTGGCTACAGGCCATCATTTGGCAAAAAATGGGGTAGAGATTATGCGCCGTTTCGGTCGCCTGAAATTGACTCTCGCGGCGAATAAACAAGGGATCATCAAATACCGCCCTAAGGGCCGCCAATGCTCGGCTCACTTTGGGCTGCGACAGATCTAGATGATTTGCCACCTCGATAGCATTTTTTCTCACATAGACTAGGCAAAAAATCTCTAAGGTAGCTAACGAGATATCGAGTAATTTATCTTTTGCCATCAATGGCTCCATCACAATGTAGGATCACATTGCCTTGAATGTAAGACGCTATCTCAGCCTCAACCCACAGGTTCGCTTGATTGCCCTGCCTCAGTTTGGTCAGGTAATGACGATGGCCGTCTGCGCGTAAATTAAGGAGGCGATTTTGATCTTCAGGCAAGGCGACCGCATGCAGCTTGGCTTTGGCACATAAAAACGCCACCGCATCGCGATAACAGATCAAGGCTAAGGCATCGCTACGCTCAAGCTGGATCATCAAATCTGCCAATAGACACACCTTGGCCACCATGTTAATTGACCGCCCTTTATCTAAGGCATACATCGCCAGCGGATCGTGCCCTTGCTCAAACTCATGGCCATTAAAACTGATATAAGGGTACTTGAGCATAGTATCGACATCGATACGGCTGTCGCCCTTAAAAATAGGATGTTGCTGATTACCCACCACCACATAGGCATTGGCTTTAGCGACAAATTCTGACGACAAACGCTCGGAATTATGGGCTTCAAAGGTCACCGCTAAATCCACCTCTAAGCGGTTTAATAGCTTATCGATATCATTGCTACAGGGCTTAATATTAAAGCAGTATTGCAGCTTTAATTGCGACGCTTTATCTTGCAGATAACTGAGTAAATTAAGCGATAATGGCGGCGGACAGGTAATGGTCATCTGCTGGGTCACCTGTGTATTTACCGGTTGCGACAAGGCCAAACTGGTCTCTGATAGGGTGAGCAACTGTTTTAAGTGAGGATAAATCGTCTTTGCGAATGGGGTATGCTCAAAACCATGTTGCTTACGAATAAACAAAGGCTCATCGAACGAGTGGCGTAAGGCTTTTAAACTGCGACTAATTTTTGATGTCGCCACACCTAATTGCTGCGCGACTTCGGTAGAGCTTAATGTTTCAAACAATAATACGAAGACTTTAATATTAAATAGACTATTGGTATTAACTCGACTCATGCCTCTCCTTTTTCAGGATCCATGTCACCTATATTGACTAATCGCTTAATTTACTAACCGCTTAGATGACTAATCGCCTAGCTGCTAATCGCTTAGTTTACTGAGCGCTAATTTAAGGTAAATTGCCTCGCAATACGATTACGCAGAGTAAAGAGTGATACCCAATGCAAATATTTTGTTAAATATGTGACACAGATAAACCCCATCTCAACTCATCAGCTTCTAATTATCCCCCTAGGTCTCACTCCCGCCCTTAACCCCCCTACCAAGCAAGATTCACAATTGTGATTTGCGCAATATGAATATTAGAGTTCCCCGGCGTAAAACTTGAACTAAAACGCCGTTAACTATAAAAACCCCAGTGCATTACGCCAACTTTAACGCTACAAACAGGTCATTAAATCCAATTTGTAACGCAATAAGCAGCATATTCACCATTTAGCGCTACAGTCGTTAAAGTGATGCGCTTCATATCGGATATCGCTACCAATCTTTAACATTTCAAGCGGCTACACCCAGTGGTTAATCTTGGAGATAAATGATGATAAAAACAAAAACAACCACACTGGCGCTACTCATTGCTTCGTCAATGATGTTGGCAGCTTGTGGAGATGGAAATGATGGTAAAGATGGTGTTGATGGCGAAAACGGCCAGCCAGGCGTGCCAGGACAACCCGGCGGTAACGGCCTCAATATCGACATGGCTGACGAAGCCATCGCCAATATCAGCAGTGCGCGTTACGAAAATGGTATTATTACCGTTGACTTTAGCCTTGAAAATAGCCAAGGCGTTGGGCTAATCGGATTAAATGGCACGAATCCCTTTCACGATTTTCGCTTTTCATTAGCCCAGTTACAGATCAAAGATGGCACCGAGCTCAAGCAGTGGTTTTCACTTCTCAATGAAACCACCAATGATGCTGGCACCACCTTTGAGCAGGGCTTTGAAAAGATAAACGACTGTCCAGAGTGCTTAACCGATCATCAAGACGGTACTTACACCTATACCTTTAACACTAATCTCACCACGGCTGACGATCCTGCGGGCGTCACCTTCGACCCACAACTGACCCAACGCATCGCCATTGAGATGCAGTTTGAATATGACTCAGGCCATGAACTGGCAGAGAATGCTCACTTCGATTGGATCCCATCGACCAATGCCAGCGAAGGCATAGAGACCCGCGATCTAGTCACCATGCAAACCTGTTACACCTGTCACCAGCCAGACAGCCTAAAAGCCCATGGTGGCCGTCGACTCGATATGGAAAATTGCCAGTCTTGTCACAATGGTATTGTCACCGATCCTAACGCTATTTCTGTCGAGTTAGGCCATATGGTGCACGCTATTCATATGGGGCCACACCGTGAAGGTAAAGACAGCGAAGGTAATGTGGTCCCCATGCCCTACACCATCGCCGGTTATGGCGGCGCTCACGCCTTTGACTACCCCGCCTTCCCAACCAAACCCTTTATGGATTGCGCCGCCTGTCACGTTGAAGATGACACGTTGGCTGATAAAGATCTCTGGCTCGCTAATGCCAATGCCAACGCTTGTACCGGTTGTCATACCGACAAACCTGCGCAGCATAAGTCAGATAAAAACCCAGAGCTGACCTGTACAGATTGTCACAGCGCTGCGGTGCATAACGACCATGCTAAGCCTTACCAAGCGGCAAAAGCCTATGACGCCGTTGTCACTAATGTTGCCATCAGCGTCGCCAATGAAATTAGCTTCGACATGAAGATAATGGATGAAGCCGGTAACCTAGTAAGCCAAGCTGAAGTCTATAAACAGGGTTACAGCAAGCCTTATGTCGTGGTCAGCTGGGATGTTGAGAAAGATTATCCCGATTTTGATCAATCCCCCTACAGCCAGCGCCGTATCGACATTAAAGATCCTGCTAAAGCAACTTGGAATAGCGACAACAGTGTTAGCGTTAAGGTCGCGATGAACTTCCCAAGCGATATCGCTTCACGCTCACTAGAAGTACTGCCAGTGCTTAAAGTATGTTTCGAAGAGGACAGCGCTAACCGTGTGAGCTGTGATGCGACCAATGCATATCCTGCCTATGTCCAAACAGAGGCTTATCGCACCATCCTTAACGACACCGCTACGGTTGTTGCCAAGCGCCGCGCGATTATTGATGAGCAAACCTGTTACGACTGTCATAGCTATGAGTTTTACCATGACTCAAATGGCGTCAATTGTATCGCTTGCCACACCAACGATAAGAAACTCGGTGCGGTAGAAGATGCCAATGGCGACGCGCTTGCTTCGGGCGAAATGAAGTCCACCAGCTTTATGTATAAAGCCCATAAAGCACAAGGCCATGATAATGGCCATGGTGGTAGCGGCACCATTTTGAAGACTGACTGCACCACTTGCCATGCTGAAGTTGAAGGTTGGGGCGGCAAAGCCTACGGTTTCGAGCTCGGTCGTAATGCAGGCCAAGCCCATGCTGTACCTAGCTTTATTCCAGGTAAAAATAACGATCCCGCGCTAACGCCCGTTGCCACTTGGTATGCTTCATCTGATGCGGCTTCGTGCATTAGTTGTCACCAGAAGTATCTGTCAGATGCCGCTATGGCACACATGCAAAATAACGGCGCCTACTTTGGCCCAGATAAACAAGAAGCCAAAGACGCTAAAGAAGCCTGTGCGACTTGTCATAGCCCAGAGAAAATTATGGAGCACCACGGACACCAGCTATAACCCACAAGTGATACCCCATTAGGTGCTTGGTGATACCAAGCACCTACACTAACCCTGCAAAGTTAGTCCCTGCAACTGTTTTACCCTGCAAAGTCAAAGGCGCCCTCGGGCGCTTTTTTATTCGCTCAACATTAGCAATTTAGCGTCTAGCAGTTGGATAAGCTGTGCGGCTGTGCGGCTGTGCGGCTGTGCGGCTGTGCGGCTGAACCGTGTTCGAGACGTTCGGATAACTAATCGAGATCTAAAAAGCATTAGCGCCTGACGAAGTGGATATTGGGACAGAGGCTTGAAGGTCGAACCTTCACTGTTATTAATCGCCTGTCCGGCGGGGAATGTGCAAGCGCTCTTTTGGCTCGCCGCAAGCACGTCCGTGTGGGCTCTGCGAAATCATCCATGATTTCGAAGGCCAAAACCGCGCTTACACCTCTACCTAACGCCTCTTCGATTGGACTTCATTTGATACGACTAGTGAGTTAAAGGCTAACGTACTTTTGCCCCAAAGTTTGGTGGCCTTGAAGTGAAGGTATGGCATTTTTTTACTTTGTTTGGGTAGTGATTAGCGGAGTCTTTTTTGGAACGGGTGTTTGAAGGTGTACCTTCATGGCAATCTATCACCTGCAGTGAGCTTATGTGCAAACACTTCTGCGACACGGTGAGTGAAGCGTAGCTTCGCGCTAACGAACGAGAGGCATGGACGCCGAACTGGCTTTTAGACATGGACGTTGTTCAAGCACATCCTTGTCGGCTCTACGCCAGCATCCCTGCTGGCAAAGGCCGCAGCCGCGTTTACACTTGGGTTCTAACGTTTCTTCGATTAAGCTGCATTTGGGGTGAGTGGCGAGTAGAAAGCTAACTCAGTTTTGCCCCGAATCTTCTTAGGAGTATTACTCATAAGACTTCAAGTAATTTCAGTTTGTGAATCGCCACTACATCACTGGCCATATGGTCACGGCATTGCAGCGTCTATGCACTAGACCCACTTTAAGCAATTCATCACCTAGTGCGGCTTTAACGAAACCCTAAACAAGATTATATTATTGTTTTATAAACACTGATAAGATTTATTTAGCCCAAAATAACATGCTCTAAAAGTGAATATCAACACAGTGGTAACCCTTTGTAGGCATTATGCACCAATAGCAAATTTAAGAGGTTAGTCTTTAAATGTTAACAACAAAAATTGAAACTGAGCGGCTAATGCTGAAGGCTTTAGTTGAAGATGATGCAACAGAGCTGTTTGAGATATTTTCCGATCATGAAGTGATGAGATATTGGAACACGGCACCTTGGCGCTCTATCGATGAGGCTAAAACTTTTATCAGCGATAGTACGGCATCAATGAGTAGCAATACCGATATGATTTTAGGCATCTATTTAAAGGATAACGGGCAGCTCTTAGGTAAAGTTATGTTGTTTAACTATGCAAAAGAGTCTAGGCGTGCAGAAATCGGTTTCGGTTTAAGCCGTAACGCTTGGGGAAAAGGCATTATATTCGAGGCTGGAAACGCACTTATAGATCATGCATTTAATACCTTACAGCTACGACGAATCGAAGCAGAGATCGATCCTGAAAACACGGCTTCAGGTAACACATTGGAGCGACTAGGCTTTGAAAAGGAAGGCTTGTTGCGACAGCGCTGGGAAGTAAATGGCATTGTGTCAGACTCCGCACTTTATGGCTTGCTCGCCGAAGGCTTAAACAAGGTATAACAATTACTCAAAAGTGGTGAGGTTAAGAGCGCATTTTTAGAACTTAAGACGCCATGCATCTAATAAAATTGACGATTTAGAGTTAGAAAATGATTAGAAAATACCACGATAATGACCTCAATTCAGTGCTTACAATCTGGCTGAATGCGTCAGTTAAAGCCCATGACTTTGTACCGGCTGAGTTCTGGGAGTCGCAAGTCGACAAGATGCGCGATATTTATATTCCAGCTTCAGAGGCTTATATATTTGAAATGGGATCTGAGATTGTTGGATTTTATGCGCTATATGAAAATAGTTTAGCGGCCATCTTTATCGCACCTGAATGGCAAGGTCAGGGAATAGGTAAACAGTTGCTCAATCATGCTAAAACCCAAAGAACGGCGCTAACACTTTGCGTATATCAGGAAAATAAGGCCAGTTATCAGTTTTACTTGTCTCAAGGTTTCCAAGTCGTCGGTGAACAACTGGACGAGCATACCGGACACCCTGAGTACACCATGAGTTCGGGCGCATAAGCAAGCGCTCGAGGATTCATAGACTAACGCTTACATGTAGTAACTCAGACTCAATCTAACAGTTACCCGTTTTTTGCAAGTATCTGTAGATAAAGGGGTTGGAGCTACGCTTCACTCACTCTCCCTAAGCAATATCGACACGAAAGGCCTGCTGCAAGCAATTCAAAACAATGAAGCTTAAAACTGGCAATGACAAAGTGACAATAATGCCGATTTAAGTTGAGAAGTTATATATTTTTCAAACAATTAACACCAACCGCAGGCAATTGATACTCCATCAAGCTAAGTTCCGCTGCCAGCGAAGTGCCACCTTAGTCTTCGCTGTCTTGCTCTCCACCTATTAGCGTCATCCCATCGGGTAACTGGCTTTCGGTCACCTCGACTATGGTCGAACGGTTCATGGTGATCTTATAACGCGCATATTGCGGCGGATTACGCCCTTCTCGCAGCATCAAGATAAGATTAACTTGGTAGCGCCGCTCCACAGAGTCATAACTCACTTGGCCTGCGGACTCTTTATAAATTTTGGCTCTGCCGCGCTCTAAATAACGCGCAAACGGCACCAAACTAAAGTTCACTTGCTCTTGAATGGTCGAGTAACCGGCTAAAAAGTCTTTCTGGGCGATGCGGGAGTAAATACCATAATGTAATATCTCCGAATCGACCTTATTTTGGCTATGGCGACGCTTTAAGATCTCTTCAATCTGTTCTGGCAGATCTTTGGACTTAATAAAGTCTAACCAGACCAACTGACGCCCAATGACCGCTTGAGTGGTGGTGTCGCGCAAAATGCGGCTCCAGCGCGGTCGCCCCTTTTGAATAACGCGCCATAAGGCGTTGCGAATATCTTCTTTAAAGATTTCACGAAAGCCGTAGATCACCGCCAAGGTCAACACCAATGACAGGGTCAGGCCGTTAAACACACCTTGGGCCTTAATAATCAAGGCCGACACGACCAGCATCACTCCGCCCGTCGCCACCCCAGTGGTGAGTTTTTTTAACCCCACCCCTAAGGTTTTAAGCTCCTCTTTGAGTACTACCCCTTGCTGGATCAAACGTCTTAATAACAGCATCTTATTCGAGATGCGGTTAGGATCATCCTTGGTTTGCGCAGAATTATAATTTTTGGCTTCACGATAGGCTCGCTCACTGCGACACAGCGACAACACCTCTTCAGTCAACTCGTTATAATCGCTGCTACGCGGGGCGTGAGAGATCAGTTGTAATAGCCGCTGCTCACAAAACCATGACAGATAATTATCGGAGTTTTCGAAATAGTGCTTCCATTTAGGGTCACTCGGTTCATTACGGCGAAACTTTTTCAATAGCTGTGCGACAATATCACTGAGTTCTTTCAGTGAGGTGTAAAACTGCTCAACATCTTCCACCTGCGCCAACTCTTTACTGTCGGTCTCAATCGCCACCGCAAACTGATAAGCAAACAGGTTTAAGTAGAGTCTAAACTCTTCGACCGTACGTTTATTCTGGCTAATAAAGCGCCCTTGCACTAAGGGGAGATGTAGGCCGGATGAGTAATAGGAGCGACGCCCAGCAATGGCGGCGAAGTAATACTCTTCTGCATCTAAGCTCTGAGAGTTGATACCCATCTCTTTGGGTAAAAAGAAATAAAGGTCTAACCGCCTTTGATCACCCACTTTCATCTGGTGGGTAAACTTTATCGACAGTGACTCTTCCTGCTTAACATAAATCTTAGACACACGACCTCGAAATAGTAAAAATATATCATAAACTTACGGGGTAATATTAGTATAACCCAAGATAGGTTAATGAACTAAGCGACAACCACATACGGTATTGCTGGGTTGAAATAACACCACAGCGTAATCGCGATGCGAGTCTAAGTCTAATGATTCAATAGACAGATTGTGCATACCTTTACTGTCTAAATTAAACGAGCTGACATAGGAAAGATACTGCATATGTTGCGGACGACTGTCGAGGCGCTCATCTAGGCTTTCTTCTTTGGTATACACCGAAAAATCAAACCGATTAGCCGCCTCATCATAATCGTTAAGTTGGCCCTGCATACGTATGGTGCCAGCCGAAGTACCGTCTAGATTAAAATAACGATAATTGATCTGGGCTTGCTGCGCTTTGGCCATAATGTCGACCAACAGATAATGACGGGCGCCGTTTAAGGGGTCACTACTGTCATACAGTTCGGAGCTGCAGCTAAGCATAATGCTCTTAGCCGGATACAGATAGCGATAACTGATAGTGACGCTTACCGCAAGCAGCAGCAAGATAGTGAGGTTAATGGCCCAAAGTAGTTTTCTATTCACACAAAGACACCTCTGCCAGCCAGGCGTCGGTAAGAAACGCTTTGCTCTGCCTAAAGTCGGTTAATTTAAGGTTGCGCACCACTGACTGACCCAGTTTTTCTCCTCTAAGGGTGATATTAAACACCTGCTTATCGTGTGATAGCGATAAAAACACTTTTCTCCAAGGAGTGGATTCGCAATGCTTAATATCGTCAGCCAGCCGCTCAGCTAGCGCTATCAGTAAGGTATTATTGGTTTTTGAGGTCGCAAAACTACTCAGAGTGACTTGCTGGCCTGACTCCAGAGTCAGTGTTTGCTGGGCAAAGGGGGCTGTGGTTTGCGTCTCAAGATTGACCGTACTTAGCCATTGTCCCAAGACTAAGACCATAATGAGTGTGACCACTAGTGCGATGAGCATTTTCATCCATGTACTGACATCAATACGCTGCCATTTAATCCAGTTATAACGAGCGCTTAAACCTCGCTTTTTCGCCGATGATGAAGCTAGTTTTAGTCGATAACCTTTGCCTTTGACAGTTTCAATCAAATGCTCATCTACAGGCCCCAAAAAAGAGCGCAGCATAAAGATGGCACGGGTTACCGACGAGTCGCTCAGCGGCGGGTGCTCAGCATCCGCCGCGCCAAGCACTTGCTTGGGTACCACTTGATCATGGTGCTCAAGTAAAATACGTAGCACTTGCCACTCAGCCCGTGGCAATTGCCATTGCTCTTGTGTGACTTGGTGGGTCAATAGCCCTTTTTGAACATCAAACAGGCAGTCACCTAGTTGCATTGCTTGCTTTACCCTCACTTTACGATTCAATGTTTGCCATAGCCATTGTCGGTGACTGAGCCATCAATTAAACGCACTGCTATTACCAACCCAAAACCGATGGGATTTAGCCACTACT
Source organism: Shewanella algidipiscicola (assembly GCF_003605125.1). GTDB lineage: Bacteria > Pseudomonadota > Gammaproteobacteria > Enterobacterales > Shewanellaceae > Shewanella > Shewanella algidipiscicola. The sequence goes on along the minus strand of NZ_QPQT01000004.1, from coordinate 201,876 downwards.
ATCAGCTAAATGCTAATACTGACCGTGAGTCAGTTAATGCCGATAACCCAACAGGCTTAGCATAAGCAATACGCTCAACTATTTCTGTGATCGCCATTATCTCATTACAATCTATATGGAAGTCATCGGTAAATCGATGGGTAAGCTTGTCGTTACGCGAAGCCTGTCACACTCTTCACGCCATAAATATCGACGATGGCGAAGGCTTCACTGGGGATAAATTAACATGAAGCTCACAAATAAAAGGTTACAGATCACACGTTAATCTTCAACGCTAATCAATGCAGACATTAATTAAGCCTAAAACCGATTAATCCACGGCCAAACAATACTCTTCAACCCTGCACATTTATATGCATCGATAGAGCAGTATTCATCCATCAGTCATCACACTATTTACAAGATTCTCACGCCAAACTGGCTTCAAGTTCAGCGGGATAGCCAACGCTTCCCCGCAACAATCATTGCAGTAACAACCCACTATTTTACTAATAACGAATGCTACCTAAGTGAGGATATTATTATGACCATTAATAGACGCCAAGCACTGACCAAAATCATTGGCATCAGCACCGCCGCCGCAGGAGCCACCTTAATGGGCACCTCTGCCTTCGCAGCTACAGATGACCAGGGCAATTTTCATTTAGCCTTAGGGGATAAACTCAAATACGTCCCACTCGATGCGATGGCGACGGCTAAGCTTGCCTATGAAACAGGTGGCGGATGTATGCACCAAGTGTTTCATTCATTGGTTACCATGTTAGCTAACTCATCCAGTGCCGATGCGGCAAAGTTTGCCACTATCCCAACAGCATTAGCGGCTTATGGTGGAGCGGGTATAGGTGGACAAGGCACAGTATGCGGCAACATGAATGCCACAGGCATGTTGGTCAACATCTTAGATGATATCAATGGTCAAAACAGTGCTGTGATTGGCGCGGCCTTTAGGTATTACGAGACGACTGAGTTACCGCTATCGAGCCCAGAGTTTATTGCGGGCATCGGCTCAACCGATGAGAAAACGGCAAAAGTCGGTAAATCATCAGTCGCTAACAGTGTGCTATGCCACTCATCTATCAGCAACTGGTCTAAGGCATCGGGCTTTGCCTTTAGCCAAAAAGGCGAGCGTTGCTACCGTTTATCAGCCTCTATCGCTTATCACTTAGTAGAGCTACTCAACCGCGCTTATGCAGGCGAAGATCTAGCTTCATTGCCAGAGTCTAAGCCATCGAGCGAGGCACAAGGCTGTCAAAGCTGTCACGGCGTGACCGACACTATGGGCAGCGCTGCCAGTGTTAAAACCGATATGGAATGCACCACTTGCCATACTGGTCACTTCAATTAAGGGAGGCTGATATGAATGATAAATTAATAACAGGCCTACTGGCGACACTGTTACTGTGCGGCGGTTGTGGCAGTGATGATGCAGATACCACAGAGCCACCGATTGTTGTCCCGCCGCCAGTGGCGGACAGTATCGATATTAATGAGGCGGCGGCAATTAACCTCACATTAGCGCAGTTCGATGGTGACAGCGGGGCATTAAGCTTCTCCTTGGCAGATGATAGCGCGCTGGCCATCACTAATGTCAAAGACTATCGCATCACCTATTTTGGCTTTCCCGATGATGAATCGCCATCACGTAAGGCTAAAGCATGGAAACGCTGGCACGTTACCCACACCTACGCCTGTGACAGTGCAGCGGCGCAATGTGATGGTGTGTTAGTCGAGTCAGATAAGGGCCAATACAGCTTCGAAGCAATCGGGCTCAATTGGGATGACAATAGTGCACCCGGTGCGGTGAAACGCTATAAAGTGGCCATCGAAATTAACGGCACGCTCGCCAGTAACGAGCTAACCTTACAACCTGCTACACCGCCTGCCACCTAAAGGTCGGTAGCCAACATAGGGCATAGGCAATGATTGACTATGCCCTTTTTCTCGCCTCACCCAGCTAAGCTGCTCAATAAAAGCGCGCCACCTAAGCCCTAACAAGCAGCCTTCACACCACGACGCCCATAAGCAAGATCATGCTGAGTGTTAAGCTGTAAGTGTTAAATGCTGACGGAGAGACCACTTCGCCAAAGTAGTATCTCCATCCTTAGCACATCATTCACGCTTGGCTAGCCGACAAGCGATAACCTGAGTAGATAAGTGAAGAGAGCACTAGTGTTATGCCTGATCACATAAGAGAAGGTGGTAACAGGTGGGCTTATCATTAATAGTTAATGGCTCATGGCTAACAGCCAATAACGGCTCAGGCTTTGCAACACAGCATCCGTTAGGGGAAAAATATCTTAGCGGTGGGTTCAAATAGCGAATAAATCAGCAGCAGTAACAACACTAGCTGAGCTATCAATAACGAATACTGTTTCAGCGACATGCTTTTACCCGGACGCAAGGCCCAAAAACCTGTGGCACGCGTCGATTTACTGTGCAAGATATATCCTTGCCCATCAACGGCTTCAATAAATAGCGCCGACTGACCTAAAAAGAAGCGTACACGCTTAATCGCCGCCTCTAAGCTGGCGAGCGAACGAGTCTGTTCGGGAAGAGACGCCAACAGCTGCTCATTTGACAGCACCTTATCTCGATGCTCTACCAAGGTGTTAAGCACAGCGAACTCGGCTGGCGGCATTTTCCAACTGGTATCATTATCCTGATTTGACAGCTGTGCTTGAGCAATATCAAACCAGCATCGACCGATTTGCATAGGCGTGCTCGCATCAAAAACTATGAGTAATTGTACTCACAACCCCACTTAACTGCTGCGATTATAAAGCTATCAGCTAAAGGAATGTTGATTTCCGTGATATCTGCCACAAAATACTCTTTCAAGGAGGAAAAAATGACTCAACACCGGCCTCAAATACAAAAAAAGCGCCTTATCGGCGCTTTAAAAAACCACTGTTCTCAATACATTACAACATTAACTTAATCGAGAAGCACTGTGGTTTACTTAACCTAAACCCTTACCTTCTATTAAAATGAGTACAGTAAGGTCATATTGGTTTCAGTGTCGGTACTCTTTTTATTGTCCAACGGCTCGCTGTTATAACGCACAACCACGGCAAACTTCATCGCCAGAGCGCCAGCAATATTAGCAGTAACCGAAGTTTCAGAGCGACCTTCTAAACTCTCACCGTAATCGGCAGTAAACAACTGCTTAAACGTCGAGTTGTCTGAAATTTCTGTCTCGAAATTCATCACGCCGTGGGCAACCCAGCTTTGTTCACTGTCATAGCCAGCGGCTAAGCGGCTCTCCTCATCCAGACGCTTATATTGGTAACCTGGACCCACTTCGACAGCAAATATGGTCTTAGGATTGTCGATAAACTTATGACCATAACCGACAGAAACGGTTGATTTTGAATCGAAACCTGTAAAAGGGTCTATCTCGTGATTGGCATTGGCAAACATATAGTTGACATCATCAAACTGATAGTTGCCCTGCACTAAACCGTAATAACGCTTACCCGTCTCTTCGCCGGTATCTTCTTTATACAGCGCCTCAAGCAGGTATTGGTTTTCCCAATTACCAAGCTCATGCTTCATGTCTAGACGCCCTTTTAAAGACGTGGTTTCCGTGTTCCCTGTGGTCACTGTCGCACCCAGCTCAGCATCGGCAGCAAAGGTTCTATCACCCTTAACAAAATCCGCACCTGCGTGAGCGACAAACGGTGTTGCTAACAAAATAGCGGTGGCAGTCAGCAGTTTTTTCATCTTCACGTTACCTATGTTATCGAAGTCCCTTAAAATTGGCGCAATATTAACATTCAGCGCAAAGAAATGAAAATAAGGCTGGTATCATCTGATTTATCGACGAGTAAATCGCCATTATGACTAGCCTTCTAGCGCTCTCACTTATTGTTAGGCCATAAAAAAACCACCTTGCGGTGGTTTTTCAAAGGCAAACTTAACTTAGTTTATTTTTGGATCTAATTCGCCTGATTGATACGCCTTGTACATAGCTTGTAATGACTTAGGCTTAATCTTAGAGCCCATACCCGCACAGCCAAAGGCTTCATAGCGCGTGGTACAGATATCGGCCATGGCTTCCATCGACGCTTTAAGGAATTTACGCGGGTCAAACTCGCTTGGGTTTTCAGCCAAGAACTTACGTACCGCGCCAGTCGATGCCAAACGTAAATCGGTATCGATATTCACTTTACGTACGCCATGCTTGATACCTTCAACGATCTCCTCAAGCGGTACGCCGTAAGTTTCCGGAATAGCACCGCCATACTGGTTGATGATCTCAAGCCACTCTTGCGGTACTGAAGATGAACCGTGCATCACTAAGTGAGTGTTAGGAATACGCGCGTGGATCTCTTTGATGCGATCAATACGTAGCACGTCACCGGTAGGCTTGCGGCTGAACTTGTACGCACCATGGCTGGTACCAATCGCGATGGCAAGTGCATCGACGTGGGTATCACGCACAAAACGCGCAGCTTCTTCTGGCGTCGTCAGCAGTTGATCGTGGCTAAGTACGCCTTCGGCACCCACACCATCTTCTTCACCGGCCATGCCGGTTTCTAGGCTACCTAAACAACCAATTTCACCTTCAACCGACACACCACAGGCGTGAGCAAAGGCAACGGTTTTACGGGTCACATCGACGTTGTACTCATAGGATGCAGGCGTCTTACCGTCGGCCATCAATGAGCCATCCATCATCACAGATGACATACCAAGCTGAATTGAGCGCTGACAGATATCAGGATCAGTACCGTGATCTTGGTGAATACACACAGGGATATCTGGGTACTGCTCAAGCGCCGCTGCCATCAAGTACTTAAGGAATTGAGGACGGGCGTACTTACGCGCACCTGCCGATGCTTGTACGATAACCGGGCTGTCGGTTGCTTCAGCAGCCTGCATAATGGCACGCATCTGCTCAAGGTTGTTAACGTTAAACGCAGGCACACCGTAGTTATGTTCAGCGGCATGGTCTAGCAGTTGACGTAGGGAAATTAAGGCCATTTTTTTACTCCAATAATAGGGTGTAAGTTAATGTTTTAATAAGTCATTAACTGAGTCACCGAGGTCACTATCGTTTGGACAGATTTTTATACTAACGATGGCAGCCACATCCTGCAGCTGCACATCGTCAGCGGTTTTTTATAATATTAATGATTCGTGTTGCTTGTTCTGTAACCCTTATTCGCTGCGGCTTTCTAACATCGCCACTGCTGGCAGCTCTTTACCTTCGAGAAACTCTAAGAAGGCGCCGCCACCGGTTGAAATATAAGATACTTTATCGGCAATACCGTACTTGTCGACCGCAGCAAGCGTGTCACCACCGCCCGCAATAGAAAAAGCAGCCGACTCGGCAATGGCCTGGGCAATTCGCTTAGTGCCTTCGCCAAATTGGTCAAACTCAAATACGCCTACCGGGCCATTCCAGACAATGGTACCGGCATTTTTTAGGATCTCAGCCAGTGCTTCGGCGCTGTCGGGGCCGATATCAAAGATCATGTCATCACTGGTGACCGCATCCACCGCTTTGAGTGTGGCCGTCGCTGTTGGGCTAAACTCGCTAGCCACCACCACATCGGTGGGCACAGGAATAGCAGCACCGCGACTTTGTGCATTGGCAACAAGGCGCTTGGCTTCATCGATAAGGTCAGCTTCATACAGCGACTTACCCACTTCGTGACCGGCCGCTGCAATAAAGGTATTGGCAATACCGCCACCCACAACCAGTTGATCAACTATGCCTGATAGGCTTTCAAGCACAGTCAGCTTGGTTGACACTTTAGAGCCACCGACAATCGCCACCAATGGACGCGCAGGGTTGTCCATCGCCTTGCCTAATGCTTCTAACTCTCCCGCTAATAGCGGACCTGCACAGGCGATAGGCGCATAAAGACCGACACCATGGGTAGACGCTTGGGCGCGATGAGCAGTACCAAAAGCATCCATCACATAGACGTCACACAGGGCGGCAAGCTTTTTAGAGAGCGCTGCATCATTTTTCTTTTCGCCAAGGTTAAAGCGCACGTTTTCAAAAACGACCACTTCACCCACGTTAGCTTCTACACCGTCAAGGTAGTCGGTCGCTAGGCGCACAGGGCAATCGAGTGCTTTTGCAAGGTAATCGACCACAGGCTGCAGAGAGAACTCGCTGTTGTACTCGCCTTCTGTTGGACGACCTAGGTGAGACATCACCATGACCGCCGCACCTTTTTCTAATGCCAGCTTGATGGTCGGCAGTGAAGCACGCAAACGCGCATCACTGGTCACCACGCCATTACTGACCGGAACATTTAAATCTTCACGGATCAGCACACGCTTCCCTTGCAGATCCAACGATGACATATTGATAATCGCCATTTTACGTTTCCTTAAGTTCAAAAGTTAAAAGATAAAAGTTAATACAAAACCGGTTCATGCTGAGCTAATTAGGGACACTCCACCTAGATTAACACTCAGCGGATAAGCCTGCGGTAGGCTTATTTACTGCGCCCTGACGGCGTTAATCATCTCTAAACTGGTGTCGAGCATACGGTTGGCAAAGCCCCACTCGTTATCACACCACAATAATAGTTTCACTAAATGGCCATCGCTCACTCGAGTTTGGGTACCATCGACAATCGATGAGCGCGGATCATGGTTAAAATCACATGACACCAATGGCGCATTAGTATAGCCCACCACCCCTTGATAGGAGCCATTAGCCGCTTGCGCCAGCACTTGGTTGACTGTGTCGATATCGACGCGCTTGTCTATGGTCACCGATAAATCGATGGCGGTGACATTGATAGTGGGCACGCGCACCGATATGGCCTCAAACTTATCTTTCATTTTTGGCAAGATGCGCTCGATACCCCGTGCCAGTTTAGTATCGACCGGGATTATCGACTGCCCCGCCGCACGGGTTCGTCTTAAGTCGTCGTGATAGGCGTCGATCACCTGCTGATCGTTCATCGCCGAATGGATAGTGGTTATCGCGCCACTTTTAACCTTAAAGGCTCTATCGAGTACCTCAATAATGGGCACTAGGCAGTTGGTGGTACAAGACGCATTAGAGATGATGGTGTGGTGTGCCTTAAGTGTATCGTGATTAACACCATAAACTATGGTGGCATCGACATCACTCGATGATGGATGGCTAATCAGCACTTGTTTGGCCCCTGCTTGCAGGTGCGCCTCACAGGCTTGCCTATCGATTAAGGCACCAGTGGCCTCATACACTATATCGATATCCAGCTCAGCCCATGGCAATTGGCTGGCATCGCGTTGATGCAATAACTGAATACGGTCATCGCCCACCGTCATAATATTATCGACCAATGACGTCGGGGTTTGAAAGCGACCATGGGTGGTATCGTATTGGGTTAAGTGAAGCATGGCTTCAGGTTTAGCCAGTTCATTAATGGCGACTATTTGAATGCGGTCACGCTTGCCCGACTCGTACAGGGCACGAAGAATTGAACGACCAATACGGCCATATCCATTGATAGCAACTTTGATCATTAAGCGCCTTGACTCCTCACTCTATCCCTGCTCGCATACTGTTGATGCGACAACGGCTTACCTGATATTAACACCAGATAAGCCGTCCCATCTGGCGTGAGCCATTAAAATGCTCACGCCTCGACTCACACTAACGCTTAAAACAAGGCATTAACGGTCGACACTACGTTATCGACGGTGAAGCCGAAGTATTTCATGAGCTCGCCGCCTGGCGCTGACTCACCGAAGGTGGTCATGCCCACTACTGCGCCGTCGAAACCAACATACTTATGCCAGAAATCAACGTGAGCCGCTTCGATAGCAACCCGCTTAGTTACAGCGCGTGGCAATACTGACTCTTTGTACTCCGCATCTTGTGCATCAAACGCATTGGTCGATGGCATAGAAACCACACGTACCTGCTTACCTTGCTCAGTTAATGCAGCGGCAGAATCCAGTGCCAATTGCACTTCGCTACCTGTGGCAATCAAAATGACATCGGGTGTACCAGCACAATCACGCAGTACATAACCACCTTTAACCACGTTAGCTAACTGCTCATCGGTACGGGCTTGAGCAGGTAGGTTTTGACGGCTAAAGATAAGCGATGTTGGTGCATCACGGCGCTCGATAGCATTCTTCCATGAGACTGCCGTTTCGGCCGCATCACATGGACGCCATACCATCATGTTAGGGGTCATACGCAGGTTAGCGAGCTGCTCAACAGGTTGGTGAGTCGGGCCATCTTCACCTTGACCGATAGAGTCATGGGTATAAACGAAGATGTTTTGAATGCCCATCAGCGCCGACATACGTACCGCATTACGGGCGTATTCCATAAACATCATGAAGGTCGCACCGTAGTTGATGAAACCACCGTGCAACGAGATACCGTTCATGATGCCGCTCATACCAAATTCACGTACGCCATAATAGATGTAGTTACCAGCAGCATCGTCTTGAATGCCTTTAGAACCAGACCAAAGCGTCAAGTTAGAACCCGCAAGGTCAGCTGAGCCACCAAGTAGCTCTGGCAACATAGCGCCAAAGGCACCAATGGCATTTTGTGACGCTTTACGGCTAGCAATGCCTTCGCCTTTCTCTTGGCACTCTTTAATGAAGGCTTGTGCTTTCGCTTCGAAATCGGCTGGCAATTCACCATCGATCACGCGGCGCTTATATTCTGCCGCCAATTCAGGGAATGCAGCTTCATACGCGGCCAGTTTTTCATTCCAAGCCGATTCGTTGCTGGCGCCCACGTCTTTAGCATCCCAACCCGCATAGACGTTATCTGGGATATCAAATGGCGCGTGTTCCCAACCAAGGAACTCACGTGCAGCGGCGATTTCAGCATCGCCTAGTGGCGCGCCGTGACAGTCGTGGCTGCCAGATTTGTTTGGAGAACCAAAACCAATAATCGTTTTGCAGCAGATCATGGTTGGCTTGTCAGTGACAGACTTAGCTTCTTCTATTGCGCTGCGAATCGCTTCGCTGTCATGGCCGTCCACATCGGCAATCACATGCCAGCCATAGGCTTCAAAACGCTTAGGTGTATCGTCGGTGAACCAGCCTTCAACATGGCCGTCGATAGAGATACCGTTGTCATCCCAAAATGCAATCAGCTTGCCTAGACCTAAGGTGCCCGCTAATGAACAAGCTTCGTGTGAGATGCCTTCCATCAAACAACCATCCCCTAAGAAACAGTAGGTGAAGTGGTCGACAATGTCGTGACCTGGACGGTTAAACTGCGCCGCCAAGGTTTTTTCCGCAATCGCCATACCAACCGCGTTACTGATACCCGCGCCTAGCGGCCCTGTGGTGGTTTCAACACCTGGGGTGTATCCGTATTCTGGGTGACCTGGGGTTTTAGAGTGAAGCTGGCGGAAGTTTTGCAGTTCTTCGATGGGAAGTGCGTAACCAGTAAGGTGCAGCAAAGAGTAAATCAGCATCGAGCCATGACCGTTAGATAAGATGAAGCGGTCGCGGTCAACCCAGTTTGGGTTAGTCGGGTTGTGCTTAAGGAAGTCATTCCAAAGCACTTCAGCGATATCCGCCATTCCCATTGGGGCACCAGGGTGACCTGAGTTAGCTTTTTGAACGGCATCCATACTTAACACACGGATAGCGTTTGCGAGTTCTTTACGAGATGACATGCTCTCTCCTGCTTATTATTGGGGATTTTGCGGGCAATTGTGGACGCATATTTTCCCCTACTAGGCGATGGGACGCAAATAAAATTCGCCAAATTACCCAGATTAACCCGATCTAAGCTGTAGAACCCGTAAATGCAGGCCCAAGGAGTAGAGGCGATGTGTCAATCTGGGCATATCCGTTAACGTGACATTTAGCGCTTGCACGTTTTTTACTCCATTTTGCAAACCCATTGTTAACACTTAGTAAGCATCTTTACGCAAAACACCTAACACTACGTCATGACTCGCAGCGTCTCATGCAATAACTGCGCGGCGATAGCGCAAAAAATCACGCCCTGTAAGTCGCGGGTAAAACCATAAAAAAACGATAAATAGATGATGAATTACAGATTGTTACCTGCAGGCATATCTTTACTGCCGGCCTGAGTAAGTGATAGTTTACTGGGCTTTACCCCACAATTTTTATCGAAGGGGGTGTTATCTAGCGTATTTTCCACTAAAATGGCCGTCTAGATGTAGATACTTCTACATAATCAAATTGTTTACAGACGAGATTTTCCACTATGGCAAAGCACTTGTTTACCTCTGAGTCGGTCTCAGAAGGTCATCCAGATAAAATCGCCGATCAAATTTCTGATGCGGTACTCGACGCGATCTTAGAGCAAGATCCTAAGGCGCGCGTGGCGTGTGAAACATACGTCAAAACCGGCATGGTCTTGGTGGGCGGTGAAGTGACCACCTCGGCTTGGGTTGATATCGAAGAGATCACCCGTAAGACCGTCCGTGAAATCGGCTATACCCACTCAGATATGGGCTTTGACGCCGATTCTTGTGCCGTATTAAATGCCATAGGTAAGCAGTCTCCTGATATCAACCAAGGTGTTGATCGCGCCGATCCTAAAGAGCAAGGCGCTGGCGACCAAGGGTTAATGTTTGGCTATGCCAACAACGAAACCGACGTATTGATGCCAGCTCCGATCACTTACTCGCATAAGTTGGTTAAGCGTCAATCTGAAGTGCGTAAAGACAACACCCTACCCTGGTTACGTCCAGATGCGAAAAGTCAGGTCACTTTTGCTTATAACAGCGATGGCAGCATTGCTGGCATCGACGCGGTTGTCCTGTCTACTCAGCACCGTGAAGATGTAAGCCAGTCAGACTTAATTGAAGGTGTGATGGAAACCATCATTAAGCCGGTATTACCTGCTAAATGGTTATCTAAAGAGACTAAGTACTTCATCAACCCGACTGGCCGTTTCGTTATCGGTGGTCCTGTTGGTGATTGTGGTCTAACGGGTCGTAAAATTATCGTCGATACTTACGGCGGTATGGCGCGTCATGGTGGTGGTGCTTTCTCTGGTAAAGATCCATCGAAAGTTGACCGTAGTGCAGCATACGCGGCGCGCTATGTGGCTAAGAACATCGTTGCTGCAGGCCTTGCCGATCGCTGTGAGATCCAAGTGTCTTACGCTATCGGTGTCGCTGAGCCGACCTCTATCAGTGTTGAGACCTTCGGTACCGGTAAAGTGTCTGAAGATCTCTTGATCAAGCTGGTTCGTCAGCATTTCGACCTGCGCCCATACGGCCTAACCGAAATGTTAGATCTGGCTCGTCCAATCTATCAAGCCACTGCGGCTTACGGTCACTTTGGTCGTAACGAGTTCCCTTGGGAGCGCACCGATAAAGCTGAAGCCCTTCGCGCCGACGCTAAGCTATAATCGCAGCAAGCTCATTAAAAAACCGCCAATATGGCGGTTTTTTTGTGGCTGTTTTTTGTAGCAGAGTGTTGTGACTGGATCTTGCCACAGGCTGCGCACATTAATCGATGATAACCGATGGCTTATCTGGCTTAGCATAGCTCAGCCGCCCCAACCGCTCGGTCGTATGGTAGCAATCGAGGCCCGATACGCAGACGGTATTTAAGCTTTCAATGTCAATATTGCCGTCGGGGTTAAGCGCCACATCATCGAGCCAAATATCGGTGATTCGGCCTATCACTAACAGGGTTTGGTTAAGTTCGATAGTTTGATAACTTTCTAACTTCACAGCATATTTTAATCGACTCTCGGCCACAAAGGGCGCCACCACTTGTGGTTGATGCAACGGGGTCAGCCCCACCTCATTAAATTCACACTGGCCGCTGTCGTAGCGCGCCGAAGTTTGATGCGCTTGCTGCCAAATATCGCTATTCACCTGATTAATGGTGTAACTGCCGGTGGCAATAATGTTAGCTAAGGTATCTCGCTGCACCGTATCTGGACGGCTAATAAACCCCACCAGCGCAGGATCGGCGCCTAAATGAAATACTGAGCTAATGATGGCCAAATTAGTGCGCCCAAAAGTGTCTTGGGTACCGATAAGGTTAGCGCTTTTAAACCCAGACAAACTATTGATTAACTGCGCGCGGTAACGGCGCTCTAATTGGCTTAATGAATCATGACTAATATGCATTACAGAATATTTTCCTTGTTTACTTAGACTTGTTTACTTAAATTAGTTACCTAGATTAGTTATTTAAATTAGTTACCTAGATTGGTTATTTAGATTGGCGATAGACAACAATGGCTCAATAAAACCCTCACGCGATAAAACCCTAACGCTAAGTAATAACGGCCTTACCACGAAATAGTCGCCCCATTCCAATCGATAAAATAAGCTTGGGGTGATGGTGTAAGACCGGAGCTAACCTTAAGCAGACGCTGGCTGACAAATTCGGTGGTAAAGAGTTTCTCTTTAGCGACATTTTGTTGAAATGGCTTGGATAGTTCGGTGTCGGTGGTCCCAGGGTGAAACGCCAACAAGGCGACATTCTTAGCCCGTCTGGCGTACTCCACAGCCGCCGTTTGCAACAACATATTCAGCGCAGCTTTTGAGGCGCGGTAGCTATACCAACCGCCTAAACGATTGTCGCTAATACTCGCGATGCGGGCGCTCAGCACAGTCACCACGCAGGGCGTTTGACCTTTCACCAACGGCAATAGATGCTTGAGCCAAAGCATGGGGATAACACTATTAATATGAAACAGGGTTTGCATCGACTCGGCGCTTATCTCCTCTAGACGTTTCTCAGGTCTCAGACCAGCTTGATGCAGCACGCCGTTAAAAATGTACACCCGTGTGACCCGCAGCTGACGGCTCATCAGCGCTGCAATTATCCCAGCGATGGCGCTATCGCTATTGTCACAGCGGTAATACTCAAGGCTATGATGACCGCTGTGGTGACGGCTTGGAGCGTGAATCGCCTCGCCACTGCCATGATAATGACCAATGTTATTATGGTCGGTGTTGGCATCATGCCCATGGCGGCGACTGATAGCGATAACCGGACATTCTTGGCGCAACTGGGTTATTAGCGCTTTGGCAATACCACTGCTGGCACCGATCACTAATGCACAGTCTTTGATTAATTCGCTCTGTGTCATTAACGCATTGCCTTTCGCTTGATCCGCGCCACTCATGATATGCCGCAGCGGCCACTGTCGCAGCGTTTTTTGCCTGTCAGCAGATAAGACACCTTATGCCTGTGCTTGGCAAATTTAAGGTAGAGAAAATCGGCCACTGGCCTAACCATCGGCCAGTGTAACGGTGCCACATAATGCTTTTTTCCCACCAGCGACCAGGCCAAATAAGTCACATCCAGCCCTTGCAATATTTCGCCCTTGTCGGTTTCCCCCTGTAATATCTGATTGGCATATTGCGCGTCGATGTGTGGGTATTGCTCGGCAAAATTAACGTCGGCTAAATCGGCAAGTTCAATTACCCCCGCCTTGTCGCAGCGACTCAGTTTGGCCATTTCGGCGGCGCACAGCGGACATTGGCTATCATAGAAAATACGCAGTTTCATCTACTCCCCCAGCACAATAATAATCAAATGGCACGCCAGTGCGACCGCCGTTAATCGCGCCCTTAGCGCCATATAGTCATCGGCAATCACCTTCTGCTCACATTGACGCTTATCTTTTAGGTACATCACCACATAGCCGTACATTAAGATCAGCAAGGAGACATATAACTGATTAATGATGATCGCCAGCCAAGCCAACACGCTTATCACATTACTGGTGATCAGCTGCCTATCATCGCTGATACCGTTGGCTTGATGGGTTTGTCGCCCCCATAAGCTGCCCGCCAAAAAAGAGAGGATAACCGCACTGTAACTGACAAACAGCATAAAGGGGTTTAGGGACAATAACGGCATCCCCATCAAGATAAAAACGGTGCAGATGATAAAAGGCAATAATCCCGCGTAGCCCAACATCGAATAGGTGGTAGACATAGATACGCTCTGCTGACAGTAAATAGAGGTATTACGTGCAAGGTGGGTGCAGCGATCACCATTGCAGCGTCAGTATCAATGGCAGCGGCACAATAGACGGTGGAGCGGGCCTTAATTCTACGGGTTAACGAGGACTATTAGCGATAAGTCGCTGACGACGATATTGAGGGTGGAGAGTACGCTAGCGAGCCAAGTGATGAGCTAAGCGCAGGGGGAAGCTAGATAACCCAGCACACACTTAACAATGGTCAAAGTGGCTGTATTGCATACACATAAAAGAGACCTGTTGCAGCGTTAAGGTGGGCGCAGACACTGTCTTGGCTAAAGCCAATTGCGCGGCGCTTGGTGTCTCGGCGACGGCAATTGCGGCGCTGTAATCGTTACTCCAACCGCAATCGAGCCAATGCTGCTGATAACACACCAAATAACGCTCACGAGCCTGTTGATTCTCCCATGTAAAGGGCACTAGCCAACAGTCACACTCCTTACCTTGCTCGGCTAACAGGGCGCGAATGAGCTTCACATTATCATAAGCGCTCAACCGTAACTGGGCGTAGGGCTGCAATAAGCCTTGCACAAAAGGGGGCAGGGATACGGGTGCCATGGTCATTTCCTCGAACAATGGATCATGCAACTAGGGGGAGTCATCTTAGCATATGGGTTGCCAAACATTCACTTGGGTGATGTGTGGCTGGCACAGGCAAGTAAGTAATAGTCTCGACCATCAAAACCAAAAAAGTCGACCACATGCATCGCCGCCTTGTGGGTATGGGCATTAAATGAGTGTTCATTCTCTTCGGCAATAAAGGTCAACATAAAGGGGTAATGGGAGCTCACTTCTTGCTTTAACTGCGTCACCAAAGCGCTAAACAGGCCTTGGCCACGATGGTGGGGATTGATCCAAATGGGGCCATACTGGCAACAATTGTGTTTACTCAAGCGAGTGTTGCCCATGCTATGCTCACCTAAGTGGCTTAGTAAGCGGCGATAAATAGGCCACGACTCAAAGAACGACCAACTACCGGCAATCACATAACCTATCAGTACACCTTGTTGCTCGGCGACCACAATCCAATGCTGCTCGATTAACACCTTAATGTCGGCCGCCGAAAAGGCTTGCCCCGTCATGACGCCACCGCGCTGGCTAGGATCTAATTCGGCTTCTATTTGCTCACGTTCTAATAATGCAATCGCCGCAGCGTCGGCCAGTTGAGCCCGTCTTACTAACATGGATTTCTCGTTAACTTATCGACTAAAAAAGTACCCTCTGCGCTCTTGGCGGAGGATTTGCTAAATACCGCTTCCGCGACCACAATTAAGCTACTTTTACCTTGATGGTTCAGTTGCCCCATGTTGCCAGAAAATATCGATACCGGCGCCAGTATACTTGAAAACGATAACACCCAGATAAACTTAGTCCGCTGGATGCATCAATGTGAACTGATGAAACGTTACTATCAAGCTGAAGTGGCTTTTGTGGTACAGCAAACCGCTCTGGGTTTTGAGGTGATTGTCAGCTCAATTAACGATTCCCGTAAATACCTCGCAGGTACCGTTTACCCAGCAGATTTAAGCCTATTCAATCGCTTATCGAACAACCAACCCGACGGTACTAATATAGACTTTAGCGGTCAAAATATTCCACTCCCAAACGATTTCGCCTCGGCGCGTAACATATTATCTCGGCCGTTACATTGGCCTGACGGCACCGTTTTTGGCTGCCTGTGCGTGCTCAATACCCAAGGCGATGAATCGATTAATATCAATGCATTTATGCTCGAGCCGTTTCAGATATTATTGCAGCAAGATTTGGCTTTATTGTGTCAAAGCCAGCGAATTGAGTCTTTATCGATGCGCGACCGTGAAACCGGCATGCTAAATCATTATGGCTTTATTATGATGGCGCCTAGGCAGCTAAATTTGGGCAGACGCTTTGGCGCCCATGCAGGAATATTACTGTTTGAGCTAACTCCAACACCACCAGCGCTGAGTGTGATTGAACATAAACATACTCGATTGCTGGGCAACATTATTCAAGACACCATTCGTACCGCAGATATCGCCGCTCACTATAATCAATCGCAATTTGTGGTGTTGATATTTATCGATTCCGAGCGCGATCTCAACCACATCGTCATGCGGGTCAAAAAAAGCCTTAAACAACAAAATGGATTATTGCAGCTCGATTCAGGCAGCGCCTTTTTTGCGCCCGAGTCCTCGGCCAAACTCGCGCCCATGTTAGCTCTGGCCAAAAGCCAACTGCGCTCGCAGCAAGCCCACACACAAGATGACCCAAACTCGATAAATTTTAACCATGGGCTAAGCTAAGCAGCAGTGCTCAACATTAGTCTTGTTTTTCTTGTTTTTGACCCCATTGAATAAACAGCACAATGGGGAATGGTGACATTAACACTAGGCCAAGACCAATCAGGCTCGACACCAGTAACATGCCGCCGATCTGCTGTGTCAGGGAGGTAAAACCGTAAATCGCCAGCCCGACCAACAGCATTAAGACACCAACCCAATGGGCTATTTTGAGTGCAGTCATCATCTTTTTGTATTCCTTATGCCATCGGAGGATAATTAAATTTGGCTATCGTCAAGTAAAATCTGTATAAATAAAAAATCATCTTAAAAACCGTTAATCACCCTTTTTTAATCTGATTAACATTGTCAGAATAGTCGGTTCAATTTTTATGGATTCTATCATGTCAAAGAAGATTTTATTTATTGCCAGTGCCTTACTTGGCTTATCCGCTTGTCAAACAAGCACATCCGTCGACACGCCCACTATCGCTATTGAAGGGACGTGGCATATTGAAGCCGCCCAAGGTCAAAGCGTTATCGATTATAGCCCGGCGCAGCTGATCTTTGCCGCCGATGGCACCTTGAGTGGTAACAACAGTTGTAATCAGTTTTTTGGCCAATATAAGCTTGAAGGCACGCAGCTCACCTTATCGCCAGCGGGCAGCACCATGAAAGCGTGTATCGAAGCCTTAATGAGCCAAGAGCAGCGCGTGATGCAAGCGATGAGCAAAATCACCACCGCTGAGTCTGCAAATGGCAAGTTGCTCCTTAAAGATGCCGAAGGTGAAGCTCAACTGGTGCTAAGCAAGCAATAACTACTCGCTACACCTATTGCGTTATTACCCCATAAAAAACCGCCATCCCGGCGGTTTTTTTATGCAGCAGTTTTTGATGCATGAGTGCTAGATTAAGAACATCTACACATAGCGAAGCACAGCGTCTAACTGGCTTTTTCCAGTGCCGTCTGCTCAACCTTATCGGCCATGATCTGGCTTTGCTCGGCATCGGCATTGTAATGCTCAATATCCAGCTCATTTTCAGACTTAGCGATAACGGTCGTGGCCACTAAGTCACCCGAGACATTAACAACCGTACGCGCCATATCCAACACACGATCGATACCGGCAATGATCGCAACGCCCTCTAGTGGTAAGCCAACAGTGGTTAACACTAAGGTCAGCATCACCAGCCCGGCTCCAGGCACACCCGCGGTGCCAATGGAGGCTAATGTCGCGGTTAAAATAATGGTGATGTAATCCACCCACGTTAAATCAATGCCAAAGGCCTGAGCCACAAATAGCGCTGTCACCCCTTGATATAAGGCGGTGCCATCCATATTAATGGTGGTCCCCAGTGGCAAGACAAAGCTGGAGATCTTCTTATTAATACCTAAAGAGTCACTGGCACACTTCATACTGGCAGGTAAGGTGCCCGCCGAGCTAGATGTGGTATAGGCAACGGCTAAAGCGCTACGAATGCCTTTAAAGAACTGTAATGGATTAAGTTTAGCCACCGTCGTCAGCACTAGGCTGTAAAAACCGATAATATGCAGCGCACAACCTAGGTAAACAGCCACAATCACCTTGATTAGCGGCATCAACATATCGACACCGTATTGGCCAGCAACCCACGCCATTAAGCCAAATACCCCATAAGGTGCCAGCTTCATGATCATATCGGTAAGCTTGTACATGGCCTCGGCCAATGACTCAAACACCTTAATCGCAGGTTTGCCATGATCGCCAATCAATACCAAGGCGATCCCCAGCGCCACCGCAAACACGATCACCTGTAAAATTTGACCATTTGCTAACGCCGCCACGGGATTAGTCGGCACGATATTGATCAAGGTTTGCATCACAGACGGCACCTCTTTCGCGACCGCGACGCCAGCATCGGGCGTCATATTTAGGCCCGCACCCGGCTGCAAAATATAGCCCACCGCCAGACCAACAGTGATCGCAATCGATGTGGTACCTAAATAGAAAGCGAACGACTTAAAGCCAATGCGCCCCATCTTGGCGGTATCTTGCATCGAGGTGACGCCGACAATTAACGAGCAAAAGACTAACGGCACGATAAGCATTTTAATGGTGTTAACAAACAAAGTACCTATGGGCTTTAACACCACAGCCTGTTCACCTAAACCGATACCGACGGTGATCCCAAGTAGCATACCAATAAGAATTTGCAGCCACAAAGGCACAGACATCCAGCCAGACCAAGCGCGGCCTAGCCAAGATGAGGATTTTCGAGACATGTTATCAACCTTGAGTATAGAGAGAGTAAGCCTGGGACTAAGCCTCTGCTAGCGCGATACGCCGAGGTGGTTAGCCGTCAAAGCACAATTAGGCCGGCGATATTAGCACATAATACTTTGGTTGTACCCTATCCACATCACAGTCAGTTAAGCGTCGAATTGCCCCCGTGGGCCCTGTTGGTCAAAGTGTAATTGATGCAGCGCGGCGGGCGGTTGCTCACGCTCGATTAAATGGCTCCAATAGGCATCGTCAAAGCCATGAAAAAACTGCCCTTGCCGACCTTGTGACTTCAATATCAGTTGCCACCATACTATGCCCCACAAGCCGAAACTTAACAGGGTTAGCATAAAATGCAGCCGATGACGAACCCTGTCACCTTGATAGTTTTTATTGATTAACAGCCTGATTTTATGATGGTTACTAGTACAATATCTCGCCGACTTAACACCATAGTAATACCCCCTATTGGGTTTACGTTGCCGCATGTTTTCACCTTTCACAAGAGGATTTATCATGTCATTAAAGTTTAGCAGAATGAGACTTTAGTCGTAGACGGGGTCGACAATATTGCACTCAATTTCGCTACCAAAGCATGCTAAAGTAGCGGCCTTATTGAAAGGAGAGAAGTATGCAAATTAGACAAGGCCAATTATCAGATCTGAATGCCTTAGTGCAGTTTAATCAGGCGATGGCCTATGAAACCGAAGGGTTAACTCTCGATGAACAGGTACTGTCAATGGGCGTTAACACCCTACTTGAAACACCAGAAAAAGGTTTTTATCTGGTGGCCGAAGCAGAGGGTGAGATTTTAGGGTCGCTGATGGTCACTTTTGAGTGGAGTGATTGGCGCGCCAAAGATTACTACTGGATCCAGAGCGTCTATATTCGCCCGCAGAATCGCCGTCAAGGGATTTACGCCAAACTCTATCAAGCGGTGAAGGATATTGCCGAGCAAAATGGCGGCGCCGCCAGCTTTAGGTTGTATGTCGAACAGGAAAACACTCAGGCACAACTGACCTATCAGGCCTTGGGGATGCAGCAAAGCTACTATCTGATGTACGAAGAGAAATAGCCTAACTGCAGCAACAAAAAACGCCCCAATCACTTTATCGTCATTGGGGCGTTTTCTCTCCAGCGTTAGCCATTATCTAACGACTAGGCACAAATACTGGTGACCTTAATCGCCAAGCCACCTTGGCTGGTTTCCCGGTATTTAACATTCATATCTTTGCCAGTTTCGTACATGGTGGCAATCACCTTATCTAAACTGACTCTGGGTTCGCTGTTACGGCGCATCGCCATGCGAGTAGCGTTAATCGCCTTAACCGCAGCAATCGCATTACGCTCGATACAAGGTACCTGCACTTGGCCTGCAACCGGATCACAAGTTAACCCTAAGTTGTGCTCCATACCTATCTCGGCAGCAATACACACCTGAGAAGGATTAGCGCCCATCAACTCCGCAAGCCCAGCGGCCGCCATCGAGCAAGCAACCCCCACTTCCCCCTGACAACCAACTTCGGCACCCGAAATCGAGGCGTTACGCTTATACAAGCCACCAATGGCTCCAGCAGCAAGATAGAAGCGGCTATACTCTTGCTCGCCAACCGGTTGAATAAACTTATCGTAATAGGCCAGCACCGCCGGAATGATCCCCGCCGCACCATTGGTTGGCGATGTGACTACGCGGCCACCAGCGGCATTTTCTTCGCTCACCGCTAAGGCAAACATGTTGATCCAATCAACAATCACCATAGGATCCGATGATAAACGCTCGTTAGTCACTAACTGGCGAAACAGCGCCGGCGCACGACGTGGCACGCGCAGTGGCCCAGCCAACACCCCTTCGTTCTGACAACCGCGCTCAATACCTTCTTTCATGGTGCGCCAAATCGCGCCAAATCCGTCGAGTATGCTCTGCTCACTGCGCAGCACCTTCTCGTTGGCCATCATAATGGCACTGATGCTCATGCCCGTCTCATCGCACAATTTCAGCAGGTCGCTGGCATACGCAAAGGGATAAGGCACGACAACCTCATTGGCCGCGGCTAAACCAAAATGGGCTTCATCGACAATAAAGCCGCCACCTATCGAATAATAGGTTTGGCTGTAGGTGCAGGTGTCACCTATCCAAGCACTGAGCGTCATGCCGTTTTCATGCAGGGGTAAGGCGTGTTGATGAAACACCACCGCATCCTTAGGAAAGTCGACTCGGTGACCTTCTGCCCCCAGTGGTAATGCTGATGTCAGCTCCACTTGGCGAATAAACTCTGGCATTAAATCAATATCGACCGTTTCAGGTAAGTTACCTGCCAGCCCCATGATAATGGCACTGTCGGTATGGTGCCCCTTACCCGTTAACGATAAGGAACCGTAAATATCTACGGTAACTCGTGTGAGTTGAGTCAGCTCGCCTCGTTGACGTAAGTCGTCAATAAACCCTTTAGCGGCCTTCATCGGCCCGACAGTGTGTGAGCTCGAGGGGCCCACGCCTATCTTAAAAATATCAAATGCGCTAACCATAATAGACCTTACACTTAGTGAAGCCACCCAGCCATCACTTGACTGGAGGCCTCAATCTACATCTTAAGACAGCATGCCAAAGATAATTGCCGTCATTGCTAGCAAGCCTGCAATGATCACAAACACATTGCTAATACGGCCACGGTAGGCTTTCAAACTTGGCACCTTGTACACGGCATACATAGGCATTAGGTATAAGATTGCCGCAATAATTGGCCCGCCTAACGCTTCAATCATGCCCAGAATACTTGGGTTAACAATGGCCACTCCCCAGATGGTTAGGAACATAAATGCCAAGACAAACTTATCAATCTTACTGTCGCTCACCTTCTTATCTGCACTTCGAAGCTGTTGAGTGATGATGCCACGCATCCCCTCTGTCGCTCCCAAATAGTGACCAAAGAATGAAGAAACAATCGCGATAACCGCAATGATAGGGCCAAAGTAGCTCACAAAACCGCTCGCATGCACGTTAGCTAAATACGATAGGATAGGTAAATTTTGCGCTTTCGCTTCGCCAAGTTGTTCAGGGCTGAGTGACAACACACAAGAGAACACAAATAACATCACAAATCCCACCAACATCATGCTGGTGTTACGCAAAATTACATCGGCTTTTTTCGCCGCGTTCTGACCATGATCGCGCTTAAGAGAGACAGAGAACTGTGAAATAGCTGGTGAATGGTTAAAGGCAAACACTAATACCGGAATGGTTAACCACACAGTGCCTAAGAAATCAGCGGTTGCAGGCACTTGCATCAAGGCGTCGGTTTTCCAGCTTGGGATGAGGTACAAGGACATAAAAGCCAAGATGCCCACTAATGGATACACCAATAGCTGAGTCACTTTAAGCATAAACTTTTCACCAGACACCATCACCGCCATCATGGCTAAGATCAACACACCTGACAAAATGAAGCGTGGTGGCGATGCCATCCCCAACTGATTGACAATAAAGCTATCAACGGTATTGGTAATACCAACGCCGTAAATCAAAACTATGGGATAAATCGCAAAAAAGTACAGCACAGTGATCGCTTTACCCGCGCCCACCCCAAAATACTCCTCAACTACATGAGTAATGTCGCTGCCCTGTTTTTGTGACGAACACACAAAGCGGGACAAGCCACGATGGGCTAAATAGGTCATGGGACCAATGATCAACGCCATCATCACGAGAGGCCAAAAACCGCCCATACCGGCATTAATCGGTAAGAACAAAATACCAGCACCAACCGCGGTGCCAAACAGGCTTAACATCCAAGTTGTATCGGTACGGGTCCACTTCGACGGAGCCGGGGTTAACACTTGAGATACTGTCGCTTCATTTTGCATAAATGTGACCTTTATTGATGCTCAAAGCACCTTATGTATTGCTACGACTGACTAGGATCTTCCCAGCAGTACGACTAAATTCGGTCACAGAATATAGGAGAAAGCGCACTAAAAATTGATCTGACACGGTATTTCGTAATGAAATTTCAGAATTCACTAATATTGTGATCGACATCCAAATAATGCCGTTGCAATTTTTCATATTGGTAATCCGTAAGCAACCAAAATACACTTACCATTAACAGCCCTGTCACCACAACGTCAGGCTGGCTGGGCAATCCAGAAATTCCCTCAAGCACGAAAAGTGACAAAGATCACGCCAGCCAGCAAAAACAAGATCGAGCCCGGCACAACCAACACCAAACCCGATCGAGATCACACTCATTTGACAGTCTAACTTGCTCTACACAACAACTAAGGATGTTGCAATCGTAACAAAATCAAAGCTTGCTCATGCACTATGGTGGCCGCTATGGCAAAATAACGCCCTAAATACCGTTACTCGAGATTATTTCATGCATAAGCTTGCGGCATTAACCCCTATTCGCATTACCGTCGGTTCAACTAATCCAGTAAAAATTGCCGCGGCGCACAATGCCATCGCCCAGCTTTTTCCGGCAGCGCAGATCATCAGTCAAGGCATACACGCCCCCTCTGGCGTGGCGGCGCAACCCATGACAGATAGTGAGACTCGCACAGGTGCCATCAATCGAGCGCGTTACTGTAAGCAGCAAGCAGAGTTACAGCCACACTTAAGCGCCGAACTCTACATAGCGATGGAAGGCGGTGTTGACTGTTTCGATCATGGCGCAGCCACTTATGCCTATATGGCCATTATCCATCAAGGCAAACTGTCTATCGGACGCAGCGCCCAATTGCCGCTTCCCCCAGCTGTGTATCAAGCCTTAGTCGCCGGCGAAGAGTTAGGTGATGTTATGGATAGGTTGTTTAACACAGTCAACATTAAGCAAAAAGGCGGTGCCATAGGCCTACTCACGGACGGCAAAGCCAGTCGCGAAAGCGTTTACACCCAAGCGATTGTGTTGGCAATGGCCCCCATTTTAAACCCACAGGTTTATGCTTAAGGCTCAGGCTCAGCCGCCTCTATTGCGATGCCAGCTACATTAGCAAATACTTGCATTTGAAAATCAAGCCGTCTAGATTAGGTATCTCTTGCAACTAATTTGATACCCAAGTTATCGATTTGATGACATCGTTGCGACACCTGTTAGCGAGAGCTCATGCTATCGCTAACCGATAAACAACACCGGATCGCCAATGACTGACAACAGCATCTCTACTTTGGATAATATCTCTCAGGCAACAGAGACTACATTGCCGCAAACCTGCTCCTCGTTACGTACAATATCGCGACGCTTAGTCAGGCAGTTGGGAATGCTCAACGCCGATGGTATGCCGTTACACTTATCGCCAGTGCAAGCCCATGCATTAATCGAGATCAGTAACCAAGAGTTATCGGTCAATCAACTGGCACAACAGCTTAATATTAACAAGTCCAATGCCAGCCGAGCGGTCAGCCAACTGTGCGAAAAAGGGCTAGCCCAGAGTCGCACTAATCCCAGAGACAGCCGCAGTTCATTATGCAAGCTGACTCCCCAGGGAAAACGCCAACTCAAAAACCTAAATCAGCAACAAAATACCTTATATCAGCAGATCCTCGCCCAGCTCTCTGCCGAGCAGGTAAGTCAACTCACCGACTCGTTAAACCAGTATTCACGGGCTATCGCCTATGCCGAGCAGCAACAAGACTTTGAGATCCGCAGCATTACGCCCAGTGACAACCCACAAATAGCCCAAGTGATCCGCAGTGTGTCGGCCGAATATGGGCTCACACCCGATAAGGGTTATGGCGTTGCCGATCCCACTCTCGACAGCTTGTATCAGGTATATGAGATGAGTGATGCCCACTACTGGGTCATCACCCACAACGGTAAAGTGTTGGGCGGTGCTGGGATCGCACCATTAGCGGGTCATGATGGGGTTTGTGAACTGCAAAAAATGTATTTTTCGCCCAGTTTACGCGGCAAAGGCTTTGCGCGGCGCTTAGCCCTGCAAGCCTTAACATTTGCCCGCAACCGTGGTTATCAAGCCTGTTATTTAGAAACCACCGCCTGCCTTAAAGAAGCCTTGGTATTATATGAAAAACTGGGCTTCGAACACTTGAATCAGCCGCTAGGTGACACAGGTCATGATGCTTGTGAAATCGCCATGTTGCTTAAGCTTTGAGCAAGGTATTCACGTAGAGATCATTGCGTTAAATTATTGCGTTGTGAAGTAACAAATTAGCTAGTGTTTTATAACAAAGATTGTTAGGGTTCAAGCAGAGTTGTTATGCAGGTTCAATGGGATTTAAACCACAGGATTTATAGACAGATTTAAAGGATCACGCCTCTTAGCTATGTGGGTGTGTGGCGGTTTAAGTCTGTACAAAAGGGGACGTTAGGATACCACTCAATGTCATCGTCCTTAGCAAAATAACCCATAAATTGTATTAAAACGTAAAAATCAAAGACCCTAGTTCAAACATTATTGTTGCGCATTCCGGAGACTTTCATGGACTATAGACGACTCCCGCATTCTAACCTCGACGTCAGCCAACTTTGTCTGGGCACCATGACGTGGGGCGAGCAAAATACCCAAAGCGAGGCGTTTGCTCAGCTCGATTACGCCATTGGCGAAGGCATTAACTTTATCGATACCGCCGAGATGTACCCTGTGCCGCCCAAGGCTGAAACCCAAGGAGAGACCGAGCGTATATTAGGTCAATACCTCAAGGCTCGCGGTAATCGCGACAACCTAGTGATCGCCACTAAAGTGTCGGCCCCCGGTGGCAAGAGCGATTATATCCGCCCCAATATGGCGCTAGACTGGCGTAATATTCACCAAGCGGTCGATGACTCTTTGAGTCGCTTACAGATTGAGACCATAGATCTGTACCAACTGCATTGGCCTGACAGAAATACCAATTTCTTTGGCGAACTGTGTTACGAGCAGCAAGAGCAAGAAAAACTCACGCCGATCATCGATACCTTAGAAGCCTTAGCCTCGCTGATCAGCGCCGGTAAAATTCGCTATATTGGCGTCTCTAACGAAACCCCTTGGGGCTTGATGAAATACCTGCAGTTAGCAGAAAAACATGGCTTACCACGTATCATTAGCGTGCAAAACCCCTATAACTTACTCAACCGTAGCTTTGAAGTGGGCATGGCCGAAATCGCCCACCGCGAAGAGTTGCCGCTGCTGGCCTATTCACCACTGGCCTTTGGCGCCCTAAGTGGCAAATACCTTGACGGCCAATGGCCCGAAGGCGCGCGCATGACGCTGTTTAAGCGCTTTGCCCGTTATAACGGCACCCCATTAGCGCTCGAAGCGACGCAAGCCTATGTGGAATTGGCACGCGAATTTAACCTAAGCCCAGCGCAAATGGCCTTGGCCTTCGTCAACAGCCGAAAATTTGTCGGCTCTAACATCATTGGCGCCACCAATCTTGAGCAGCTCAAAGAGAATATCGACAGTCTCAATGTCACCCTGAGCGAGCCGTTACTGGCCAGACTCAACGAACTGGCCGATCGCTATCGCCTACCCTGCCCCTAACGGGCAAGGGATGTGACAAAAGCTTGCAATAGGCGCTAAGATCTCCCAAGATCCTAGCGCCTGTTTATTTATTGCTGCCGGAACCACCAATGGACTTAACTCAACTGCGCGCGCAGTTTCCCGCCCTTGCTCAAACCTTAGGGGATTACCCGCTGTGTTACCTCGATACCGCGGCCACCAGCCAAAAGCCATTAGCGGTGATAGAGGCGATGACTCAGTATTATCAACACGATAATGCCAATGTACACCGCGCTGCGCACCAGTTATCGAGCCGAGCCACTACCCACTATGAGTCCGTGCGCGATAGCGTGCAGCGCTTTATTCATGCCAAGCGCCGTGAAGAGATCATCATTACCCATGGCACCACCGAAGGCATCAATATGGTGGCCCACGGATTGAGCGAGCAGGTGCGCAAAGGCGATACCATTTTAATCGACAGCGCCGCCCATCACGCCAACATAGTGCCATGGCAGATGCTCGCTCAGCGCACAGGCGCAACGATAGTCCCTATCCCGCTCAATGCACAGCAGCGTCTCGACCAAGACGCCTACGCGCGGCTACTGGCCAACAAGCCAGCCATCGTCGCCCTTGGACATGTGTCTAATGTGCTTGGTACGGTCAATCCTGTGCAGCAGATGGTTAAACAAGCAAAACAAGCGGGGGCGATCACTGTGATCGACGGCGCGCAGGCCATTGCGCATCTACCGGTGGATGTACAGGCGCTCGACTGCGATTTTTACCTGTTTTCGGCGCATAAAATGTATGGCCCAACTGGCGTTGGCATTCTCTATGGCCGCTTTGAACGCCTCGACAGCCTCAGCCCTCTGCTCACGGGCGGTGAGATGATTAAACAGGTTAGCTTTGAAAGCACTCAATTTAACGCCTTACCTAACCGACTCGAAGCCGGCACGCCACCGATCAGCGCCGTTATCGGTCTGGGAGCTGCGGTAAGCTTTATTGATAACTTAGATAAGGCACAGACGCAACAACGTGAAACCGAGCTGCTGCAGTACCTGCAACGCAGGCTTAGCGATGTCGGCGATATCACCTTATACGGTGCCCATGAGGATAATATTGGCGCTGTGGCCTTTAACCTTGCTGGCGAGCACCATCAAGATGTGGGGATTTTACTGGATCAACAAGGCATTGCGGTGCGCTGCGGCCACCACTGCGCCATGCCGCTGATGCACGCCTTACAGCTTAACGGCTGCTGCCGCGCCTCTATTGGGGTATATACCAGCAAGCAAGATATCGACCGTTTTATCGAGGCGCTTGCCTCAGTCAAAGACCTGCTGCTGTAAAGCGCGGCCCATTGCATAATTTAAGGACTTCCATGACGCAAGCCACTCCACAACCGGCCGAGGCCCTCTTTTTAGCCCAGCATTTCGATAGCGAGGCCATCATCAAGCGTTTTAACGCCGCCGCCAACTGGCAAGAGCGTTATCGTGAGATCATGTTACTGGGCAAAACCTTACCGCCACTCGATGAGAGCCTGCGCACCGATATGGCTAAGGTTGAAGGCTGCGAAAGTAACGCGTGGCTGTATCACACCTCTATCGACAACAAACACTATTATGTGGCCGACAGCGATGCCCGTATCGTAAAAGGCTTAGTCGCCTTACTGCTTGCCGTCACCCATGGCCAAGACAGTGCAACCATCGCGGCGCTGGATATTAACGCCTATTTTGACCAGTTAGGCCTAACCGGTCAGCTAAGCCCATCTCGTACTAACGGCCTGTATGCACTGGCGTTAGCCATAAAAGCCGCCGCCAAATAAGGGCTAGGCCAGATGCGGCGCATCTGCCCTAGCATGTACAAAGCGGCAAGGGGCAACTTCCCCTTGAGCCTTGAGCCTTAAGCCAGATGCGATTAATCATCGCGGGTCAGCACTTCTAGCAACTCAACGGTGAAATAGAGATCAGAATTGGGTTTAATTAACGCGCCAATTTGACGCTCGCCATAGGCTAAATGTGCCGGCACAGCTAACTTACGCGTACCGCCAACACGCATGCCCATCATCCCCTGATCCCAGCCTTTTATCACTCGTCCTGTGCCAATCACACATTGAAATGGACGGCCCTTATCATAAGAGGAATCAAACTTAGTGCCATCGGCTAACAGGCCCTCATATTGCACCGTAATTAACGCGCCTTTGACCGCTGCCTTCCCCTCGCCCACCTTAACATCAATAATCTCTAATTCCTGACTCATTGCGTGACCTCAAATAGACAAAAGAAAGCCCCCTAAACGGAGGCTTATTCTGCGGCTTATCATACCATAAGCAGGGTTACTGGCGACTGCTGGCCGTCAGCGGCAGGGTTCGATTCATCTGCCGGCCAATATAGGCACCGGCGATCATCGCCACGACAAATAGCACCATAGGCAGATCCAGATGGGCTAAATTAACAATCGATGGCCCAGGACAGATACCTATCATGCCCCAGCCTAAACCAAACAAGGCAGACCCAATGACTAAGGGCGCATCAATAGCGCGCTTGCTGGGCAGGTGGTAACACTTATCGAATACCGGCCCAAGCTTGGCCTGCGCGCGAGGCTTAACCACCAGCAAATACAAGGGTAAATAAACCGCCAAACCACCAGACATCACAAACAGCAAGGTCGGGTCCCACTCGCCGCTCAGCATGAGACTTACATTTAAGAAGCCAATCACTTTAGCGGGATCGGCCAGCCCAGATAGCATTAAACCTGTCCCAAATAATACACCACAAAAAAGTGCAACAATCTTTTTCATCT
The DNA here is from genome assembly GCF_003605125.1 of Shewanella algidipiscicola. GTDB lineage: Bacteria > Pseudomonadota > Gammaproteobacteria > Enterobacterales > Shewanellaceae > Shewanella > Shewanella algidipiscicola. The sequence goes on along the minus strand of NZ_QPQT01000004.1, from coordinate 173,191 downwards.
CAACACCTTAGTGGAAAACTACCGCAGAAATAATACCCATCACCATAAACACCAGAGTCGCCACAATTGAACGGGGCGATAAGCGGCCTACGCCACAAATGCCGTGGCCACTCGTGCAGCCACTGCCAATCGCGCAGCCTAATCCCACTAAAACACCCGAGATAAGCAGTAACGGAGTCGACTGCGACACCGAGCTTAACTCGATAGGTGCAAGGCCAAATATCGCCTCAAGCGGTGCGCCCATGATGGCGCCACTGAGCAGTAACCCACCCAGAAAATACCATTGCCAGCCCAAGCCTTTGGCTTGCGTCTTGCTGTCATCGCTACCCCATAGCGCGCCCGATAAAATGCCGCTAATGCCAGCTATTCGGCCATTGAGCAAGAGCAATAAAATCGCCCCTAGCCCCACTAATACGCCACCGCATAATGCAATCACATAAGATGAAAACATCGAATACTCCTTTCATCTAAAACAAACAGGGGTTTATCGGGGCCTAAGACCCCGTTAACGCTTATTAGACCTTGGCAAATTTATAGGTGCGATAACCACCAATTAAATTACGCGCCTTATAGCCATTATTCACCAGCTGACGATACGCCACATTGCCACGTAAACCGACCTGACAATAGATCACTATCTCCTTGTCTTTTGGCAGTTCATGCATGCGATCCCGCAGCTCATCGACAGGAATGTTGATCGCCCCATCGATAACATTTCCTTGTTGTAACTCGCCAGGATTACGCACATCCAGTAATAATTGCGCATCGCTAAGATGATCAATTTCATCAAAATGAATCGGCATCGCATCGCCTTTCATTATGTTACACGCAACGAAAGCGGCCTGATTTATCACATCTTTTGCGCTGCCAAATGGCGGCGCATAACTTAGCTCGAGATGCTGTAACTGCTCGATTGTCATCCCAGCGCGCTGGGCAACCGCCATCACATCGATGCGTTTATCAATACCATCTTTACCCACAGCCTGCGCGCCAAGGATCTTGCCTGAACTTGGGTCAAATAACAGCTTAAACGACACCACTTCAGCACCCGGATAATAGCTCGCATGGCTCGCGGTGTGCACGTAAGCTTTTTGGTACTCAATACCGTCTTTTTTAAGCTGCTTTTCATTTTTACCCGTGGAAGCCAGCGCTAGATCGAACACTTTACAGATCGCCGTGCCTTGAGTCCCCTGATAGGTTTCTCGAGCGCCAAACATGTTATCGGCCGCCATTCGCCCTTGACGGTTGGCAGGCCCAGCCAAGGGGACTAAGGTAGCTTGACCTGTGACGAAATCTTGCACCTCTACCGCATCACCCACGGCGTAGATAGCCGGATCACTGGTTTGCATCATCTCATTGGTATAGATGCCACCAAGTTGCCCCAGCGCTAACCCAGCATCACGGGCCAGTTGCGTTTCTGGTCGTACCCCAATGGCCATGATTAACAGATCAGTGTCGAGGGAATCACCGTTACTCAAAGATAAATTTAAGTGACCCTTAATATGCTGATGGGCAGTCTCTTCACCCGCCGCGTAGCTTGCCATATGGGTCTGTGGAATATACTCAACGCCAGATAAAGCGGTCCCCAAACGCAAGTCTATGCCCTTTTGCTTAATTTCAGCATGGGCAAATCCCGCCATTTCACGATCGATTGGCGTCATTACCTGATCCGCCAATTCCAACAGGGTGGTTTTAATGCCTAAATAGTGCAGCGACTCCATCATTTCAAGGCCAATAAAGCCACCACCAACGACGGTGGCGTGCTCAACATTATTCATCTGAATCGTCTGCAGAATGCGATCCATATCGGGAATATTGCGCAGTGAGTGGGTCAAAGGGTTATCGATGCCTGGGATCGGGGGCACGATTGGCGAGGCACCAGGGCTGAGAAGCAAGCAGTCATAAGACTCTGTATATTCAGTGCCATCGAGGCTATTTTTAACTGTGACATACTTATCCAGACGATTAATGGCAACCACTTCGTTCATCACTCGCACATCAACATTAAAGCGCGCCTTAAAACTCTCAGGAGTTTGCAATACTAAGGCACTTCGTTGACTGATTTCGCCACTGATATGATAAGGCAAGCCACAATTGGCAAAAGAGACATATTCGCCGCGCTCAAACATAATAATTTCAGCATCTTCACTTAATCGTCTGGCACGAGCCGCAGCCGATGCACCGCCGGCAACACCACCAATAATTACTAACTTCTTCATTTACTGTCTCCTGACTTGCGATTCAAATTCACCTTGGCTTATAGCGAGGTGCCCTAGGTGCTGTAGCTTTTTCCTATGCTTGAGCCTTAGCTTGTTTGGCTGGTTTACAGCAAGCGGTTTTGCAAGGCATCGAGCTGAGCTTTTATGAGCCGATGAGTGTATTACATCTATAGGTACATGCAAAATTCTTTTATTAGAAAAAAACAATAGATTAAGTTTTCATCATTCATATTGAAGTAGCACAGTTAATGACGAATGATGCGAAGCTGTCGCAATTATGGCTAAAGAAGGACTTAGACAGAGATAAACAGATGATTTATCGCCGATGGAGTGTCAATAAGTCTCCTTTTGGCTCTTTACAGCGCTCGCCTAGCCACATAAGATCCAGCCACTCTACGCAAAAGAAAGATACCTCAATGACCACAATAACCATTACTCGCCCCGACGACTGGCATGTTCACCTACGCGATGGCGACGTGCTTGCCGATACCGTTAGAGACACTGGCCGCTATATGGGCCGCGCCATCATCATGCCAAATCTCGTGCCACCCGCCACTAATCTTGACAGCGCCATGGCCTACTATGAGCGCATCAAAGCGGTGACCACCACCAACTTTGAGCCGTTAATGGTGCTGTATTTAACCGACAACACCACGGCCGAAGATATTCGCGCCGCGAAAGCGTCGGGCAAAGTGGTTGCCGCTAAGTTATACCCTGCTGGTGCCACCACCAACTCAGATTCTGGCGTGACCGATGTGAACAACATCTACCCAGTACTAGAGGCGATGCAAGAGGTGGGCATGCTGTTTTTGGTTCACGGTGAAGTCACCGACTCATCGATCGATATCTTCGACAGAGAAGCCATTTTCATCGAGAACACCTTAAAGCAAGTGGTGCGGGATTTTCCCAAGCTGAAGATTGTGCTTGAACATATCACCACCAAAGATGCGGTCGACTTTGTGATGAGCGCACCAGACAATGTGGCCGCAACCATCACAGCCCATCACTTACTGTATAACCGTAACCATATGTTAGCCGGTGGTATTCGCCCACATTTTTACTGCTTGCCCATTTTAAAGCGCAACACTCACCAGCAGGCACTGCTGGCTGCGGCGGCCAGTGGCAGCAAGAAGTTCTTCTTAGGCACAGATTCGGCGCCTCATGCTAAAGATCGCAAAGAGGCCGCCTGTGGCTGCGCCGGCTCATATACCGCTCATGCGGCTATCGAGCTGTACGCCGAGGCGTTTGAGTCGGTCAATGCACTCGATAAACTAGAAGCCTTTGCCAGCTTCAACGGCCCAGACTTCTACGGCCTAGCGCGCAACAGCGACACCATCACCCTAGTAAAACGCAGCTGGGATGTGCCAGCCACTTATCCACTGGGTGATACCGGTGTGGTGCCGATTCGCGCAGGCGAAACCATCGAGTGGCAAGTCGAGAACTAATTAGCCTCAATCTGATTGAACGCTAAGCAGGCCTGAAAACCCACACACCGCCAATTGGCGGTGTGTGGGTTTTCATTCTAGGATGAGTCTTTTTACACAGTGTAAAATTACCCTCATTGCGAGCGCTCATCGCTAGGTAACCAGAGTTTCACCATCAAGCCCGCATCCTCGCGATTATGCAAACTTATCCGCCCATCATGGGCTTCGATTATTTCGCGGCATAATGCCAAGCCTAGGCCCGTGCCTGAATGTTTGGTCGAGTAAAAAGGCAGCAAGGCTTGGGTCAACACTTCTGGGGACATACCGCTGCCCCTATCGTTAACCTCGATGATCACCCCTGAACTACCATCGGCCAAGACACTAAGATAGATCCGCAGCGATATAGCATCAGTATTAGAACCCGACTCGTGGGCATTTTTAAGCAAATTGAGTAACACTTGCTCAATCTGAATCAGATCGAAATAGCCCGGTGCAGTGGGCAGTTCACCTTCGAGAGTAAAACCATAATGTTGCGCCAACTGATCCGTTAAGCGCGCCCAATCGACTCGACCTTTTTTCGGCAAAGGCAACTTGGCAAAACGGGCGTAATTAAAGATAAATTGACTCAAATGGCTGGTTCTATCTTCAATGGTGTCGAAGATAAGTTGCAGTTTAGGGTCTGCTAGCGGCGCGGTGATCTTGCGCCCCGATTTCACCATGGATGCGATAGGTGCCACCGAATTATTCAGCTCATGACTGATGATCCTAATCACCTTTTTCCACACCGCAACCTCCTGACGATTAAGCTCACGGGTCATCTGCTTAAGCAAAATAAGGTGATGATACTGACCATTAAGCAAAAAACGTCCACGAGAGAGATGCCAAGTTTCATCCTCACTCTCTTCATTATCACCGGCGAGTGTAAATAAGCCCCCTTTAGGATTGTGAAGCGCTATGGCCAACTCTTCACTCAACCCGTTGAGCAATTCAGACAGTTTCAATCCTTCGATGCGTGCGCCTTGATTAAACAGGTGCCGTGCAGCATCATTGGCGTAGATAATCCGCTGCTGATCATCGAGCAGTAACATCACATTGGGCGAACTTTGAATCACCTTATCGAGCAGCAGTTCACGCTGATAGATATACTGACGCTCTTGGCGCAGCACTTGCGCCGACTGATTAAACAGGGTCGCCAACGCCCGTAACTGACCATCACCTTGCTCAGGAATATGCACGCTAAAATCGTTATCTTTAAAATTAAGTAGCCCGACCTCTAAAGCACTCAAGCTACGAGCCAGATCGCGGGTAAGATAACGGCTCACCAGCAGTGAGAACAGCACGCCAAACAAGACGGCTGTACCAATAAGCGACCAACCTAAATCACTTATGGCAACCGGGGTTAACCACTCCAAAAGTCCGATAAGTAATCCGATGGCGCATGCGCTAGACAGCATGCAGCCCAAAATGAGCTTAGTGCGTAGCGATAATCCAAGGTCTATTGGAGAGCGCTTATCGACATCTTTATTCGATGATGTAATCACTTATCGATACCAAATTTTTCCATGCGCCGATATAACGCTTGGCGACTTAATCCCAGCGACTTAGCCACCCGAGCAATAACGCCATTGTGCTCCGTAAGAGCAAGTTCAATCGCCTGTTTATCTGGGTCTGTTTTTGACGCCGCAAGAACATGGGTTTGTGTCGCAGCTTGAGGCGTTACCTTTGCAATCGCTTCATAACCCTGTGGCACCGATTCGGCAGCAGATGATGGCTCTCGACCAGTAGATAAATTTAACAGACCAAAATCGGCAATGGTCAGCTCCGGACTCGAGGCTAAAATTACCGCCCGTTTACAGGCATTTTCTAACTCGCGTACATTCCCCGGCCAAGCATGATTGAGTAATGCTTGCTGGGTCGACTTAGACAAGGTAAAGCCTGGGCCGATGAAATAACCTATCAAGGGAAGAATATCGTCTTGGCGTTGATGCAGTGGCGGTAAGGCTAGCTCAATCACATTGAGACGATAGAAGAGGTCTTCTCTAAAGCGGCCCGCAGCAATATCGTCAGCCAGTTCGGCGTTGGTCGCACTAAGCACCCTCACATTAACCTTGCGGGTTTGATGACTACCTAAGCGCTCAAATTCGCCAGTTTGTAACACCCTTAATAACTTTACCTGACCAGAGAGGGGTAAATTGCCTATCTCATCTAAAAACAGTGTGCCGCCATCGGCCGCCTCAAAGCGCCCGATACGCGCCTTATTGGCGCCAGTAAACGCCCCTGCTTCGGCGCCAAACAGCTCGGCTTCGAGCAGGTCCATGGGTAACGCCCCCACATTCACCTTGATAAAGGGTTTATGTTTGAGTGGAGAGTTTGCATGAATAATGTCGGCCAATTTATCTTTACCCGCCCCATTTGGCCCAGTAATTAATACCGACACATCAGATTTGGCAATTTGCAGCGCCAAGTCGATACAGCGCTGCATCGCGCCGCTACCAAACACTATGCCGCATAAGTCGGCATCTTTAATCGCCGCCATCCGCTGATGTTCACTGCGCGCCAGCTGAGTATTCTGTTTAGAGAGTGTGTGCAGCGAAATAAGATTATTCACACTATTGAGTAACTTATCATCATCCCAAGGCTTACCCATATAATCGGCAGCGCCCTGCTTAACCAATTCCACCGCTAATTCGAGCTGAGTCCAGGCCGTGAGTAAGATAATCGGCAGTTGTGGCTGCAACGCCCGCAACTCAAAAAACAAACGTTTACCCTCTTCACCGGATGTGGTGTCTTGCGTAAAGTTCATATCTTGGATCACTAGTGCAAACTCATGTTCGCCCACACAGGCTAAGGCCGCATCGGGTGACAGGCAAATATGTGTGTTAAATCCGTGTAGTTCTAACATCAATGCCAGTGCACTGCACACGGCTTGATTGTCGTCGACAATGAGAATGGTATCCATATCTTCTTATTAATTTTTATACATCTATGCAAGAACAATAAACCTACCCGAAAGTGCCAGCAATATAAAGACCATGGCACTTTCGAGCACTAAACGAGCGCTGAAGCTTAAACGCTACGGGTCGCCATGGCGGGTGAAATATTAGCCGCCTTGCGAGCCGGTAATATCACGGCCACCGTCGTCACCAACAACATCCCCACTACAGTCAACACTGGGTAGATGAGATTTAGCTGGGGCAAATCGTAATGTTGCATCAGTTGCTGCCCTAGTAATACCGCCAATACCCCCCCAATAAGACCACCGACGATGCAGATAATGTAATTTTCGGTTAGGAACAGGCTCAAGATATCACCCTTAGTCGCCCCTAGGGCACGGCGAGTGCCTATCTGCTTGGTACGACGCTGAATATTAAACATCACCATACCTGTCAGCCCTAAGCTGGTGATCAGTAGCAACAACACCACCATCATAGACAACACAGTCACCATTAACTCATGATCGCGATAAGAGTTCTCTTTTACTACAGCAATCGATTGGAAATTATCGATCACTCGGTTCGGGTTTTCTGTCATCAAGGCATCGAGGATCTGCTGCTGCAATGCCTCATGATGTTTGGGCTCGGCACGCACCATGTACGAATTACCGCTATAATCGACATTTTGAATAATGCTGTACTCTAGATCGCTACTATCGACCCAGGCGCCCTGCATCTTGTCGACAACACCGATCACTGTCACTTGTACGTCTCTTCCCGCCCACAGGGTCTTACCCACTGCCGACTCGTTGGGCCACACCTCATCGGCTAACGCTTTAGTGATCAGCAAGAGTATATTTGGGCTGTTGACATCATCAGTGATCTCATCGGCATAGAAATTACGCCCTTCGACTAACGTCACACCAAAGGTCTCCAAGGTATGCTCGGTCCCCATATACATGGCGACCTGCGGCGTCGACTTGGCAGTTTCGGGATCAGGCCCTAGGTTCAAGGTCGTAGACCAGCCACTGCCACTGAGTGGCAACATATTGGTCGAGGCTGCCGCCTTTACATTAGGCAGGCTACGTAAAATACGCTGATCGACCTTGTTTTGCAGGGTGGCATCTATACTGGGGTCGAAATTATAAATGGCAAAGGTGAGGATCTCTTGTTCAGCAATCCCTGAGTCACGCTGCATCATGGTTAGGCGCTCATTAATAATAAAGCTGGCATTGGCCACGATAGCAACCGATAAAATAATCTGCATTAACAGTAATATTGGGCCACTCTTGCTGCGCAGCAAGCTGCTAACAATTGGTTTAATATTAAGCATTTTTTAATCCCTTACTGGCTTTTTAAATAAACACTGGGCTTAGTTCTGCACACCACCCAAGCAGGATAGAGACCCGCTAGCATCGCCGTACCTACGGCAATCGCTGGCGTGATGACCCACATACTTAGCGACAGATGGGTCAGTCCCTCCGCCACACCAAAGCGTGCCGACAAGCCATAGAGCGCCCCCCATGCCCATGCCAAGCCGAGCAATCCACCAAACAAACCTATCACGCCGACTTCGACCATATATTGCGAGAAGATCTGACTTCGACTGGCACCTATCGCCCGCCTGACACCCACCTCGGGAGCACGCTTGAGAAACTTAGTCAACATCAAACCCAAGATATTAACCAAGCAGACACTTAAGAACAGCACACTCAAACCCAGCAAGATTTTATTGTCTTCAGGCACCACATGATTACGTTCAAGCCAAGCATCCACGTTAGACAGCTGCGCAGACTCCTCTGGCGATTTACCATCGGTAAAACGGCCCAGCTCTTTCTGCTGCTCAACATATTGGCTTAAGTAACGCTTATAGGATTGGCGGTCTTCGGCCGTTGGCAGATCAACCCAATACTGTATCCAGACCTTCTCCGACCCCAATCTATCCTGATAGTCATCGAGACGTTCATACTTCCAACCAGACATATTCCCCCAGACAGAAAACTCTTCACTGGCGGTTAGCGAGAAGGGAATATAGATCTGCTCCGCCTTAGAGAAAGCACCACTGGTAGGATCATAATACTTAGGTTGCGGGTGCCAGTCGTCTATCACCCCGACCACCTGATAAGGTTTACGGTTAAGGTAAATCGTCTTACCAACACTGTTTTCCCCCCCAAACAGCTTTTGATTCAGTTTTTTACCTATCACAGCCTGAAAAGCCGCCTGTTCATCGACCGATTTGTCCCAGCTATTGCCATAGATAAACGGCACCTCAAACAGGTTAAAAAAGCCACTATCGGTAACCCGTACCCCATTTAACGAAGGTAAGATTTGCGGATCATCCGTCTGCACCGCCATACCACTGCGAAACATAGCTGCCTGCTCGTTTGCCACCTTGCCCTTACGCAGGTTCATCACGTCCTGATAGGTCACCTGTGAATGATAGTCAGCCCAAGAGTCGGGGCCCTGGCTCCATAGCTGCACCGTATTTAGCTGCTCGGCACGCTCGCCTGCTGGGTTAAAAGCCATCATGTTATACACGTTAAGCGTTGTGATGGTGATGCCTATCCCTACAGAGATGGCCAGCACCATAAGCAGGGATAATATTGGCGTCTTCTTGATGCTGCGCCAAGCAAGATCAACATAGTATAAAAACATCCTATCGCTCCTTAGCTCGCCGCTTGTTCCATCGTATCGACCTGATGGTTTTGACCACCCTGATAGAGGGTAAAGTCACATACCTGACCATCGACAATCTGAATATTACGCTGAGCACGTCGTGCCAGCTCAGGATCGTGAGTCACCATGATGATGGTGGTTCCCGCCTTGTTGATCGCTTCTAAAAGCTCCATCACCTGACGAGCCATCAGGCTGTCCAAGTTACCTGTTGGCTCGTCGGCGAGGAGAAATCTTGGTTCGCCAGCCAAGGCGCGAGCAATCGCCACCCTTTGCTGCTGACCACCGGAAAGTTGTGACGGTAGATGTTTCATGCGTGCGCCAAGTCCGACCTTTTCCAGCGCTTCCTTGACTCGACGTTGGCGCTCCTTGGCACTAAAGCCGCGATAGCGCAGTGGCACTTCGACATTCTCGGCCAAGTTAAGATCGGGGATCAGGTTAAAGCCCTGAAAGATAAAACCAATTTTTTCATTGCGTATGGCAGCCGCCTTGTTATCGTTCAGGTTAGAGATATTGACACCATCGAGAAAATAATCCCCATGAGTAAACCCTTCTAATAGGCCGGCAATATTAAGAAACGTGGTCTTACCCGAACCCGATGGGCCTGTCACGGCAACAAACTCGCCCTCTTGCACCGATAGATTAAAATCGCGCAACGCATGGGTTTCCACTAAGTCCGTTTTAAACACCTTGTTGATATTTTTCATCGTTAACATGGTTTAAATTCCTTCAATTTTTCGCGTTATTCTGTCGGTTATTTCAGTAGCACTGTCAGTTGCGGTATCAGATACGTCAATAACCACTGGTTTGAATCATCGCCAACCTTGACGACGTCGGGAAGTTGGTTTGTGTCGACAGGTTGGAACTGGCCTCCTGTCATTTCGATAATGTTCAGCCCTAGCAGCAACCAATCTGAGGCATCTTGGGTGTAGACTTGCGCCGCTACCAGCAAGAACACTAAGGCGAGGGCTGCAATAAAACGCTCTGGATTCATAGTGATAATATTGCTTTTCATCGTATAGCCTTAGCGAACCAAAACTTGTTCGGCGTTATTAAACAGATCAATATTGGAAATCACCCACTGATCGCCCACCTCGCCACCTTCTAATACTTCTATGTGACTCATGCTGCGGGCTCCGAGTAGAATGTCGGTGCGCTGGGCGATCTCGCCTTGCATGCTATAGACCACGCGCCCTCCACCACTATTAACGAAGGTGCCACGCTTAACCATTAACACGTCCGGGCGGTTTTCTAGCAGCACTCGCGCCGATAGCCGCTGGTTCTGGCGCAGGTGTAGCGCTGCATCTTGCGCGAAGCGTACTCGGGTCGCCACCTCACGGTTGTGTACCTCGGGTGAGATAGATGACAGCTTGCCCATCACCATCACGCCACCAATATTCAACTCGACATCCATGCCCAGTCCCAGTTCATCGGCATAACTTTCGGGGACAGCAAGCTCGGCCTCGAAGGCGCTCAGATCCACCACTGTGAGTATGGGTTGACTCTGGTCGATACGGGCTTTTTGCTCGGTTAACCAATTACCTATGATGCCGCCAACGGGTGCGGTGATATTCAACGCCGCAACTTGACGCTCCAACTCTGCTACGACCAATGCCTGCCGACTCACCTCTGACGCCGTGTTCTGCAACTCGAAGCTTAGGGTGTCCTTCATCAACGCCGCTTCTTGCTTAGCATGAGCAAACTGCAATTTGGCCTTATGCAGCTCATCCTTATTCTTTTCGTAATCAATTTTTGAAATCAGATCGTTTTCGATCAGTTGATCGCCGCGGCGGCTCTCTCTATCGGCGGCGTCAAGATCCACCTTAGCCATATCCAGTGTCTGTTGGGCCTTAAGTTGCTCGCGACGGGCATCTAACTTGGCACGCTCTAGCGTACTCTTCATCCCCTCTAGTAAAGCTTCTTGCTGTTTAAGGCTATTTGTCAGGCCGTGACTCTCTATGGTCGCCACCACTTGTCCCTGCTCCACCTTGTCACCTGGATGAGCGATAAGGCTAACCGTGCCCTTTTCTGGGCTGTAAAGGATCGGCGCATTGGCAGCCACTATTTTCCCTGTCGCCGCGATATCTCGAACTAAGGTACCACGCTCTAAGGTGGCAAAACGCAGCTCACTGCGAGCAATAGACTCGCTCACGCTACTGCCACTAACACTGGCCCACACCAAGCCTGAAACCAAAAGCACGCCAGCACCGATAGTCACCGGCCATTTAATACGGCGTCCGAGACTGGGCGCCACTTGCTTATCTTGTCCGCTGGTATCTTGAATCATTTCTCATCCTTAACAGTGTCCGTTAGCACAAAACCTCGCTATTTATTAATAGTGTTTACAATTGCCATGCCAAAACATATAATCACATCAAAATCAATAATTTAGAATTAATACTGGGTATATTGAGGAGGCGTAAATGTCCGCGAACACCTATAAGTGTCCGGTTATTGAGAGGCGAGTGTCCGATTCATGAGCGGGAAGTGTCCGTCTAACTGGAGTGAGCCAATCGGCTCAATTGGAGCAGGCGCTTTTGTGTTTACCCGAGCGCTTCCGAGAGCTTGTCTGAGTCATAGTGCTAACGCTCTAAGTGCATCACACTCAGCTCATTAGCGCCTATGTTCGGCCGTTAAAAGGCCTGAGCGAAAATGGCAAAGCTGCAGCCGGTGGCGACAAACCATGAGAGTGAACGTAAGGTGCTTTTATCCAGCAGATACAAAATATGGTAAGCCACCCGCGCAATAATATGCCCCACAGCAAGTAACGCCACAGTGTCATTCACCTTATCTAGCGCTATTACGCACAACACCGACAAGCCAAAAATCAGCAGCGATTCAAAGGCATTTTGATGCCCAGCGACCGCTCGCGCGCCAAAGCCGGTTAACTGCGCTTGCTGGGCTCTAGGCTGATGATTGTCATAGCCACCCAATTTTTCCATCGCTACCGCCACCGGCCCCTTGGCCAAATAAGGCAGTAACATGGCTAACAATAAACAAGTTAATAAAGTGGTCATGATGCATATTCCTTTTAGCAAATAACGGGCAAGGGGTTAGTCAGCGTACTTTATGAGCGCGCCTTATCCAGCGCTTGGCACAGCGCCTGGATACCTAGGATAGCGCGCGGCGCGGCGCGATGAAGTAAATCGGCATTAAGTTGATAAATGTGCTGCTGTTTTACCGCTGGGATCTCCTGCCAACTCGACCAGTCTACCCCATTAACATTGCCCTTATCTTGGCTTTGCAAAATCACCTGTGGCATCTTCAATAACACGGCTTCGAGGCTCACCTGCGGATAGGCGCTGGCTGCATCGGCAAACACATTTTCGCCATGACACACCTCGATGATCTGCTCTATCCAACTGCCTTTGGCCACCGTCATTAGCGGCGTCGACCATAACTGATAAAACACCTTTACCTGTGGCTTATCTTGATTTTGCTGTCGCAATTGTTGCAACTGCTGCAGATACTGGCTGGCCGCCTCTTGCGCCTGTGCCTCATGGCCGGTGAGCTGCCCCAATGCCAGTAAATCCTCTGCCACTGCGGTTAACGATTTAGGGTCGCTGTTATAAATGGGGTAGCCTAATTGGCTTAGACGCTCAATCTCTTCGGCCTTATTGCCACTGCCCCACACCACAATTAAGTCAGGGTTGAGCTCAATCACTCGCTCAATTTGAATCCCATAATAGCCACCGATGCGGGGGATCTGCTTTGCCGCCTCGGGAAAATCGGCGTGATCTGTGGTGGCGACAATATTATCACCCGCGCCAATGGCATAAAGCATCTCAACGCCATGGGGCGACAGGGCAATAATCTTGCTTGCCGGGGCCGCCAATGTCACGGTTGGCCAACTTAACAGCAGGGCTAACATCCACTTTTTTATCATTTTATTCTTATCCTTTAATCGCATCACTATCCTTTATACATCTTACGCTGCTTGTCAGGATATCCTCGGCCGCTAGCTGGAAACGGCTCATGGGGCTGCAACCTAAGCCTGACACAAACGACAACATACGTTCTTTTTCTGGATCACGAGTATATCGCTATGCGCTCTGTGGGGGAATCCACCCGCCATCGACAGGGGATGTACGGCTAACGCTGTGGACGTTCAAACATGTCGCCGCGCTTGATATACCACAGGGCTGTACGCGCAAGGAAAAGTATGGCCACAAAAACTAAGCCTCTATGTATTTGCATGCTGGCTGTTGCACCTTAGGTGCCGATTGAAGCCTTGAGGAGATCGGTATTTGAAGATAAAAACAGTCCATGTAAGCAAGCTTAAATGGACTGCGTTCTAGTAAGGTCAGGGGTAGATCTAGGCTAGGTATTAGCGAGTTTAAGCCCTGCAATACCCGCACAGATCAGCGCTAAACTCACCAACTTAAGCACGTTAGCTGACTCACCAAACAGGTATATTCCTAAAATAGCAGTACCAACCGCGCCGATCCCCACCCATATAGCGTAGGCCGTACCGACAGGTAACGTTTTCAGGGCCAAACCTAGCATTAGAAAACTTGCAACCAATGAAAACACCGTACCGACCGTAGGCCAAAACTTCGTAAAGCCATCGGTATACTTCAAGCCAATTGCCCAACTAATCTCTAAAAGACCCGCGATAAATAAAATGATCCAGCTCACATGCACCTCTCAGTTAGTATTGGGGCCGTCCCCTAACGAAATTAGAGAGGTGAGGTCGTCCCCACTTCGGAGTGCATGGCGCCACATCGACTTTGATACGCGCTACTGCCTAACCAAAAGCATTATACATACCACGAACATCAAACCCAATCGAGGATAATGTTAGGTGTTGAGATCACGCTTACACCTTTGCTATGTTCGCTCTCGCTACTTGTCTAGAATGAGATCAAACCCGCCATAAATGAGTCGCTTACCATCAAAAGGCATTGGGCAATTTTCTGGATGCATTCTAGAATCTTGCATCATTTTCTGCCACCCCGTATCTCGAATGGCTTTAGACGGCCAGATAATCCATGAAAACACCACAGTCTCATTGCTCTCGGCTTTCACCGCCATTGGAAATGAGGTGATTTCACCATCAGGCACATCGCTCCCCCACGTTTCAACAACCTTTAATGCGCCGAATTCTTTAAACATTTCCGCCGACATTTCTGCGTATTCAATATATTGTGCTTTATTTTCTGTAGGTACAGCCGCAACAAAACCATCAACATACGACATAGTTAAACTCCTTGTAATAAATGAGCAGAGTTATAACCATAGCTCAAAGACACGGGAGCACGGCGCTGTATCAAGGAGCCAAGACAATGGGTAAAGTCGGATTTCGGTTTATATGCTCTCTCATGCCTATATTTTGACAGGATAACGACTTGAAATAGCAATACGGTTCCATGTATTGATGACAATCGCAAGCCACTCAATGGCAGATATTTCTTCTTTCGAAAGTTGACTTGCTGCTTGCTTATAAATGGCATCAGGCAGTTGACCATCCCAGATCAGGGTGATTGCCTCTACAAGCTCCAACGCTGCACGCTCTTTTAGGGTAAAGTATTCAGTCTCTTTCCATGCGGCAACAACGGCGACACGATCAGCGGTCTCCTCGCTGGCAAGTGCGTCGCGCGCATGTAACCTGACACAAAAAGCACATTGATTTATTTGAGATGCACGCAAGCGCAAGAGATGCGAGAAACCTGTGGCAATGCCAGCATCAGTTATGGCGACAGAAGCAAGTCGATCAAGCTCAACGACTGCCTGATACAACGCTGGTGCCGACTTGCCAATATTCACTCGTTCAATCATGCGACCTCCTTACTTCTGTCTGACTCACATCCAATTTAACTGGACTATTAAGAATCGACTAAACCACCTTCACAGACCCAGAACTTCATACGCCACGCATTAACCATCGCTTGCAGCGCTAATGACTAGCGACTTAGTCGAATAAAACTTCCTTAAAATGGGGATTATCAACGACAATCGTTAGCTTTGCCATCGAGTCTAAAACAACCAATAAATCATCGTGTTCAATCTTGAGTTTTATGCACTCTTCACCTTGATGATTTTTTGCGGTATCAATAGCTTTGCCTGTGAACACCTCCCCCGATTTTAATGTGATTTCGACAGGATAATTAAACAAGCAAACTATCTCTATGTAATCATAATTAGCGCAACTCATCATAAACCGCGTCCTGCTCACTTGGATAGAGTAGGCAGAATAACACCACTTTCAGGTACGTGTCCCCAATGCTAACCTTAGAGGCAACCGCCAAATGAAATTGCCCTTAAAAGAGCCAAACGGTGGACTTCAAGGTTAAGCCAAACAAGATTGAGCCCATGCATGGCGTCCACTTAACTTTTATCAGCTTTGATTAATTAGTGAATAGATCGAAAATATTACCTAAGGCACTCGTCTTACCGCGATAAAATTCGGTATAAGTACAGTTAGTGCAAATTACAGCGGTAAATTTTCGGTTTTGCATATCAAATATTTTAGACCAACCACTTCCCGTCGTTGCAATAGTATCCGTATCATAATCACAACAATCACATTTGGGGCATTTCCAATTTTTAGACATATGAATTCCTTTGTTATAAATATTACCCAATAGATATCCAGACGTTATTAATCAACAACATAACTAAGTTCCTAACCAATATCAATACACATTGTCATGCCCTACATCGGCAAATACACTTTCAACGCCTACTGTTATTTATGAATAAGAAAAACGGTTTATTTGAGTCGAATAGTGAGTTTTATGATGCGGATGGCAAACTCTTTTGGCTAGAGCATTAACTATGCCTGTCTATGTATTCGCTACTTTTAAAAGCGTTGTTTAAAGCGAAAGAGTCAATCAATAAGCACTGAACGAGAGCCCAGAACAAATAGAAACTAAGGCAAAACCGCCTCGGTTAGCGAAGTACAGCCTTGACTAACCGGGGGCGTCCATATATGTCTATTTATTTTCTATAACTATGAATGATTTTTACCACTTTCATACGACTTAGCTTTAACAATCATAAAATAAAATACAAGGAAGCCTAACCAAGAAAAAAACAAAGTCAGAAAGAACCAAGCCAGTTTATGGTAACCGGATACAGCCTTTGACTTTAAAGATAAGATTAACGGCATAATAAAAAGAATAAGGGCAATTATTTGACCTAGTGAAGTAGCATTAATATCCATTTAAAACTCCTTACTTTTATTTACTTATAACGATCTAGTTCACGAGCCGAAGGTCTCGTGTAACGGCTTGTTCTTTACTTTCGGAGAGAGGAGGTTATCGCTACTCAATCCGTGAGTTCATATTCCATGCCCTTGGGGCTGATGTGAGCCCCCTGCGGCGTGAGGGAAGCATCGCTGCTTTACTTGAAGACTCTTGCAGGTCTCTTTGAAAGCTTCGCTTTACGAGCCTTAGCAAGGGCCTTCAAGCTACCATAAATAAGGCGTTTCTTCCATCGCGTTTGGCTCTATCTATGCCTTCGGCTAGACTTAAATATCACTTCTTTTTTGCTAAAAATCGTCTACCGCAGGTCAAGAACGCCCAATTAAGGGGTGAACAACGCCCCCCCCAAACCTAAAGCATTGTGCCATAAACACTAAATTTGAAGTAGAAGCAAAAATGCCGAGCGTTGTGAATCCCTCTTAAATTGCTTGTTATGTTAAAATATGTTCAACCCGCCCCACAGCACTATGCAAGCAATCAGCAATGGTTTAGTCCAAGCCCAAAAATTTAACGCATCAATAGATAACTTTGGTGTAAATATCAAAGTTAATGCCCAAGATAGTACAAAACTTGCTACGAATGACAGCCCACCAATGACCCAGCCTCGTTGAGAAATTAGAATAATGGATGGACCAAAAAGCATTACGGAAGTATATAGTGTTTGGAAAGGTGTCATAGATTAATCTCGAGAAAAACAACTTTAATTTTATCGTGCAACATTATGATTTAGTTAATATTTTTACATAACGCCTCACTAAGAGGCAAAAAATTGTTGGCTAAACTTAGCGACGAAGGAGCAAAAAGCCAACTTTTTTTTGTCCTGCTTGAGTGCCTTGTTAGCAGTTTTTATCTGATGTAGCTGTACTTTTACCTACGATAATTATCGTGACTAGATATACAATCCACAATACACACGAAGCATTGTATACCCAATCAGCCCTCCATGTGACTTGGAGTTCGCCTAAACGTAGAAACGAATCTGCAAGAGAATATAAGCATTGACTTATTAGCAAAAAACCAAGAACTTGAAAATACAACCGGATAGGATAAACAAGTTTTTGGTTCAAGACATTTTTAAATTCTTGCTGAATAAATAATTTCATGTACATCCTCGACTGCTAACGCCGCGTTCACCGGCTTGTCCGGTGCAACGCTTTGTTAGCTATTGCTGTGCATTCTAAAATAATACTATCTAAGATTCTTTCAAGCTTGCGATAGTCATAGCCAGAAACGATTTCATTCTGTTTAAGAAACGCTTTTTTATATTTATCTTTAGCTATCAATGAACCGTGATAGCATTGAGTATCTTCTCTGTAATTAGTCCATCGTATCTTTGCATCCCCGCCATTATCCAAATAGCATTCTATTGCAGCTGCCTTGCTATTAATATTTGATTTCGCTTCACTATTTGGTCCAATGGTTGGAAAGCAATTAAACTCGTCAAGGTCAGGCAATTTCATAATTCTCATATTTTTTGGTAGCTCAAGCTCTAAACAACGATTCATTGCTTGAACTCCTTCAACATCATTATCAAAGATCACTAGAACGTCATTCTGGATATTAATACTGCCTAAACCTTTAACAAAATTGAATAAGTTGCCTGTTCCCGTAAAAGGGTAGCCACCCTCCATATCAACAAAATAGAATAAGTCATTGATATGTGGCCTTAATAGGTCAATTGCTTTTCTCAGTATCCGTGAGTCAGACGTTCCTTCAGTTACTATTAGAAATTTGTTAGTAACCCCATGAGTAATTGCGTCGCGCTCCACCCACCCATTTCTTACTACTTCATCAAAGTTCCATACAACGGGCAACTCTAAGTTCAGTGGGCTTTCAGCGAGAACTCTCAGTTGAGAATATGGACAAAAATTCTCTAATAAAGCACTTAGATCCCAATGATCAAATGCAAAATCTAAATTTCGTGAGGAATAAATCAATTCTTGAATGTGTTGTGGAGCAAACTCGCCTGGCTTCGCCTTCTCACTAAACTCATTTGTTACTTTACTCACATCAACAGTTTTGAGGATTTTTAACACTTCCTCAAAGCTAATAGATAACGGGTCTTCATCACTAAATGGTGATGGGTTTTCAAACTGCTTCTTAGCATATTCGAGTGTGTAGCCTAGAAGTTCTAGCCTATCTTTGACCAGCTCTAGTTTAAGTTCATACCACTCTTTTTTGGCTTCATTCTCGGAATCATCATACGGGGAAGATAGAAGGCAGTTCTCCTGAAATAGTTCACTGTGACTCAGCAGAAGTTCATTTTTGCTCCAAGCAACTTCTAATTTCCCTAAACTTAGATCTGCATATGATCCCATTCCTTGTAACCCTTATAGATGACAAAATATACCGAAGATAGCTAACATTTTATTAGTGCGCATGCGCGTTTACCTCGTTGGACCAGTGAAAACGCGCACAGTTAACTATCTGTATGTAATGAACTTATCAGCATTTTGCTAAATACACCATCTGGAAAAACGCGCATGCGCGTTTTCCAAACCTATTATCTATTTAACGAATATTCTAAGAGATTGACTTTAAACACATTAATCTAAATTGAAATGAGAAAACGCGCATTAACATAGGATAAAAATCGTTCAAAACCCTTATGATTTTAATATGACTGTATACTGATCCAGTTTTTTTGATGGGTAGTAGTGGATTACATCATGCGGGTGTAGCGATAAAAATTTCTAGGCCAGAAAGTCTGATCGTTACTGAACCACCGACAACACGTTAACTCACTTTGGGGCAAAAGCTTCTTAGCCTTTAACTCACTAGTCGTATCAAATGAAGTCCAATCGAAGAGGCGTTAGGTAGAGGTGTAAGCGCGGTTTTGGCCTTCGAAATCATGGATGATTTCGCAGAGCCCACACGGACGTGCTTGCGGCGAGCCAAAAGAGCGCTTGCACATTACCCGCCGGGCAGGCGAGTAATAACAGTGAAGGTTCGACCTTCAAACACTTTCAATAAATGAAAATACAGCCAGCCGCTACTCAAACAAATGTCATCGTTCTTCATTCCAAGACCTGCAGACTTTGGGGCAAAATCTAATTAGCTTTTGAACTGGCAACTCACATAAAATACGGCTAAATCGAAGAGGCGTTAGAGATCGGTGTAAGCGCGGTTTTGGCCCTTGGTGGCATGGCCAAAAATGTTCCTTACATTTTTTTGACATTCCCTCCATCCATGGAGGTCAGATGCCGGCGTGGAGCGTATAGGGATGGCGCACAACGATATCCCTATCTAAAAGCCAGTTCGACAATCCCAGTCTCTCGTTCGTTAGCATGAAGCGACACTTCACTCACCGAGCCAAAAAAGCGTTTGCACATAAAGCCTGCAGCAGGCAATTAACAACCATGAAGGTGTGGCCTTCAAACACACTTAACAAATAAGATACGGCCAAATGCTACTAAAGTTAATCCCAAAAATGCCAAGCCTTCATTCCAAGACCAGCACACTTTGGGGCAAAAGTACCTTAGCCTTTAACTCACTAGTCCAAACTCTCTCTAACTTAATAATCAAATCCGATTTGCGCTTTAACTCCGGCCTCAAAGGCATGTTTTATCGGCTGCACTTCGCTCACAGTATCGGCTAATTCAATAATGGCGCGATGGCACGCCCTGCCAGTGATGATCACATGTTGCATCGGCGGCCTATTTTTAAGAGCCTCAAGAACGCGCTCGAGCTCAATATAGTGATAGCTCACCATGTAGGTCAGCTCATCGAGTAAAATAATGTCGATACTGTCGTCTTTAAGCAAGGTTTCGGCCGCTTCCCAAGCGCTTTGCGCCGCGGCGGTGTCTTTGGCTTTATCTTGTGTCTCCCAAGTAAAGCCTGTGCCCATGACATGAAACGCAACCCCGACTTTTTCTAATACGGCGCGTTCACCACAGGGCCAATTGCCCTTGATAAACTGCACCACGGCGGCTTTTTTGCCGTGACCCACTGCGCGGGTAATATTGCCAAAGCCGCCTGTTGACTTGCCTTTGCCGTTACCGGTTAACACTAACAGCACGCCCTTTTCCGTTTGCGCCTGAGCAATTTTGGCATCGACCGCCGCCTTCACTTTTTGTTGGCGCGCCTTATGACGCTCGGCTTTATCCTGCTCTCTGCTGTCGTGATCGCGCTCAGGGCTGTTATCAGTGCTGCTCTGGTGATTGTTTTCACCCTTGTTAATATCCGTCATCATCTTTGTCTCTTGTGTGGTATCGCCGTGATGTAACGGCTTGTAATTGGGTTAATTTTTAAAGCTAATACTCAGCTCACCTTACTTATATTGGGCTCATTTTATACTGGCTTAAACGCCAGCGATGAGCTGCTGCAGCTTATCCATGTCCATATTTTCGGCCAACATATCGGCTAAGCGATCTAACTGTTGCTGCCTAAGCTCATCGATATCGATGGCGGGGGCGTGGGTCATTCCCGCCCAGCGCAGCAGTAGCTGGCACGCCTTGGGCTGATCAAAAATGCCATGCAGATAGGTGCCCAATATCTGCCCATCGACGGATAAATAGCCATCTTCGATATCAACCCCATGATTGCCATCATCGGCGCGCAGATGCAGTAGGCTTTGCCCCTGACCTAAATGTTGGGATTGACCACAGTGGATCTCATACCCACTCACCTTGGCTTGTTCGCCTAGCAAATTCAATACGCCCGATACCTGCGCCAAACGCTTAGTGGCGGTTAATTCGGTGACCAGCGGCAAAAGCCCCAGCCCCTCACTCTCGCCAGCCTCGCCCTCGACACCTAACGGATCGTCAATGGCCAGCCCCAGCATCTGATAGCCGCCGCAGATCCCTATGACCTTGCCGCCATACCTAAGATGAGTTTGCAGCAATGTGTCCCAGCCATTACCCAGCATAGTGGCTAAATCTTGGCGCACGCTCTTGCTGCCGGGTAAAATAATCAGGTCCGCTTGGGGCGCCGTGCCATCAAACGCAGATGTGACGGTTAAATAACTAAACTCAATATCAGGGTGTAAGCGCAAGGCATCGAAATCGGTATGATTGCTAATGCGCGGCCACACCAATACCAACACCTTAAACTTAGGATGAGTAGATTTTTGCGGCGCGACCATTAGGGCATCTTCGGCGTCCAGATAAAGGTCATTGAGATACGGCAGTACCCCTAATACAGGTTTGTTGATCTCAGCTTCTAGCCAATCTAATCCCGATTGCAGCAGGCTAATGTCGCCGCGAAAACGGTTAATCACCACCCCTTTAATTCGCGCACGCTCGGAGTCGGACAACAAGGCCAAGGTACCAACGATATGGGCAAACACGCCGCCTTTATCGATATCGGCGATCAAGATAACCGGGCAATCGACCGCTTCGGCAAAACCCATGTTGGCAATGTCGCCCTCACGTAGATTGATCTCTGCAGGGCTCCCCGCCCCCTCGACCATGACGAGCTCATACTGCGCCGTTAACCTTGATAGCGAGTCGAGCACAGCTGCCATCGCCTTGGTGCGATACCCTGCGGCATTTTTGCCAAAATAGGCTTGACCGTCCATATGGGAAAGGGCTTTACCTTGCACTATCACCTGCGAGCTGGTGTCGGAACTGGGCTTTAATAAAATAGGATTAAAATCGGTGTGCGGTGCTAAGCCACAGGCCACCGCTTGCAACGCCTGCGCGCGGCCAATCTCACCACCATCGGCGGTCACCGCGCTGTTTAACGCCATATTTTGCGGCTTAAAGGGCGCCACCTTGACCCCGTTACGGGCAAAGTAACGACACAGGCCAGCCACTAAGGTGCTCTTGCCTGCATCTGATGTGGTGCCCTGCACCATCAAGACGTTGGCCACGGCTTTATTTTGCATAGCATTGTTATTGGATTGACTCATGGTCTCATCATCTTATTGTTTATCCCTTTAAGCGCATCGGCAGGCCAGCGGTGACTAAGGTCACCTCATCGGCAAGGGCCGCTATCGCCTGATGCAACCAACCGGCTTCATCGACAAAGCGCCGGCTCAAGGGATCGGCTGGGACTATGCCGCTGCCCACCTCATTAGAGATTAAAATAACATCGCCCGGGAGCGCCGTAAGGGTTGCCAGTAACTGCGCCTTCACCTGCGGCCAGTCGTGCTCGTCGCTGAGCAACTGATTGGTCAGCCACAAAGTAAGGCAATCGACTAAGATCACCTGCTTAGCGTGAGCCTGCTGAGCCAAACATTCACTTAAATCCAGTGGACACTCAAGCATACGCCACGCAATCTCATCGCCCGCACGCTCGGCTTGATGACGTGCAATCCGCGCCGTCATCTCATCGTCAAAGGCCTGGGCAGTGGCGATAAATAACGCCTCGGCGCCGCGGGCAACATAGTGCGATACCAACGCCACACCATGGCTGGATTTACCACTGCGCGCACCACCTAATACCAAATGGATCATAGGGTGATGGCCAAGATAAACAGGTAACAGGTAAGCTCTGCCACCTGCTGCGCCGCGCCTAAGGTATCGCCCGTGTAGCCACCAATTTGACGCCTAAAACCGCGGATAAGCAGATAACGTACCAGCAACAGCAAGGCGCACAAACTCAGCGCATTGGCGATGCCCGCCACCCATAAGGTGATCACTCCGCTGGCCAGCAATATCAGCAACTCATTGACGGTTTGCGATTGTGCCAGCGGCTTACTCTTACTGCTGGCATCTTCACGCACATAAGGCTCAGAAAAAATCAGCGACGCCGCCACGACTCGGCTAAGGCAATGGGCCACTATCAGCGCCGCCGCCACTAAATCGGCCTGATACAGGGCGATTTCGCTGAGCAGCACAAACTTAAACAACAGCGCAAACACTAAGGCCAACACGCCATAGGTGCCGACCCGCGAGTCTTTCATGATGTTGAGCTTATCTGCCAGCGACCAGCCACCGCCAAAACCGTCGGCGGTATCGGCGAGGCCATCTTCATGAAAGCCGCCAGTCACCAGCACACTGGTTACCATCGCCAAGATGATGGCAACGCTGCTGGGCAGCACCATGCTGGCCAGCGTATAAACCAGCGCGCTTATCGCCCCGACTAGCACGCCCACCAAGCCAAAGTAACGGCTCGCCTGATTGAGCCGCTGGCTGTTAACCTCGACCCAGCGAGGCATAGGAATGCGGGTAAAAAAGCCCATGGCAATCAAAAATAGGCTTAACTCTTTCTGCAGCATCTGCTTCACTCCCGTCCGCTTGCCCTGTTAGTGCAATGTTCTAAATCGCTGGTTAAATGGATTAAATCGCGATGCCAACATCTTGCAGGCTCGCCATCTCGTTATAAAACGCCGCAGCAGCGCGCACTAAGGGTAAGGCCAGCGCCGCCCCCGTGCCTTCACCTAAACGCATCTCTAACTGTAATAGCGGCTCAGCTTGCAGATGTTGCAGCATCAACTGATGCCCAGCCTCATCTGATTGATGGGCAAAAATCATGTAATCACGCGCCGCTGGGGCGATGGTCACCGCCAGTAGTGCGGCTGCGGTGGCAATAAAGCCATCGACCAAGATCAGCATTTTCAGCTCGGCCGCCGCCAACATGGCACCGGTCATCTGCACAATTTCAAAGCCGCCCAGCGCCGCCAATATCTGCTGTGGTGTGTTTAATTGCCCTTGATGTAGCTGTATGGCTTGAGTGATTAAGGCCTGTTTACGCTGCAAGGTTTCGCTGTCGATACCAGTGCCGCGCCCAACACAAGCGGCGACATCCACAGGTAAGAGCGCCGCCATAATCGCCGCCGCCGAGGAGGTATTGCCAATGCCCATCTCGCCAAAAGCAATGAGATTTGTGCCATTGTCATGATGCAAGGCCACCCGCGCCTTCGCCATAGCAAAGCCTTGCTCAACACAGGAAGCTGACATGGCCGCCTCGAGATGAAACGCGCGCGTGCCGGCGCCAAGGCGCTGATCGATAAGCGCCTCATGGCCTGTAACTGGATGGGCGATACCACAATCGATCACCTCCATCTCAAAGCCTGCTTGGGCACAAAACACATTGATGGCCGCGCCGCCATGCAGAAAATTAAGCACCATCTGGGTGGTCACTTCGCTAGGGGCAATCGACACGCCCGCGCTGGCAATACCGTGATCGCCGGCAAACACCAGCAGCTTAGGCTGCTTAATCGTCGGACACGTTGCCCCCAGCACCTGCGCCACTTGCAGCGCCAAGGGTTCGAGTCGGCCTAATGCGCCTAATGGCTTGGTTTTACAATCGATTTTTTGCTGAATCTCGCCATCAAATTGGTGGTTCACCGGCGTTACGCTAAACATGGGTTATATCCTTAACGGGTCTGCAGCTGGCCTCGTCTTTAGCCGCGGCGCTTGCTGCCTAAAATAAACAAGAAAAACACACTGCCGATCACCGCGGTAATAATGCCGATAGGCAGCTCTTGGTAACTCAGCAAGCAACGGGCTAATACATCGACCCAGATCATAAACAGCCCGCCCACCAAGCCTGTGGTCAACAAGGCGAAGCGACCAGGCAGCAACAGGCGCACCATATGCGGGATCATCAAACCCACAAAGCCGATTCCGCCACAGTTAGCCACCAGCACGGCTGTGATTAACGAGCACAAAAGCAACATGGCTAGGCGCAGGCGCTGCACATCGATCCCTAAAGTGTGGGCGGTTTCATCACCGGCTTTCATGGCAACTATCTGGCGTTTAAACAGCAAGATGATCACAGTTGCGCCGGCCACCACCAACAAGGGCAGCCCCAAGCCAGACCAACTGGCCTTGGCAAAACTGCCCAAGCTCCAAAACAGCACAGAGGCAGCCGCCTGAGGCCCCGAAAAATAGAGTAATAAACTGGTAAGCGCACCAAACATAAAGGAGATCGCCACCCCAGAAAGCAGCATGCGCTCGATTTGAGTGCTCATGGCGCGGCCGCACAAGGCCAATACCATCAGCACTGCGAGACTGGCGCCAATAAAGGCGCCCATCGGCAGGCTGACGCTGCCAAGCCATGATATGGATAAGGCGTTCGATAGCGCGCCCGCACCGCCAAACAGGGTAAGCACCACTACGGCACCAAAGGAGGCGCCAGAAGAGATGCCAAACAGATAAGGGTCGGCCAGTGGATTGCGGGTCACAGTTTGCAGCACGGCGCCGGCGATGGCTAAACCAAAACCGGCGATAAACGCCAGCACGATGCGCGGCATCCGCAGCTCCATCACAATGCGGGCGGTGACGCTGCTTGGACGCTCGCCGCCAAGGGTGGCCAGCACCACATCGACCACTTGGTTAAAGTCGATGTGCGCCGCACCAAAACTGGCGGCTAACAGCGGCGTCATTAGGCTTAATACCCCAAACCCTGTGACCAATAGCAGGCCGCGCCAAAGACGCTCGCTGGCCGATAATCCGGGCGAGCGCATCATGGCGTCTCCCCTTGGGTGACATTATGGTAGCCATAAAAGTAATTAATTTGCGGATTACCGTGTTGGGGGTGCGGGCTCACTTGGCAGCACACCTCAAAGACCTCTGCAATACGCTGCTCAGTCAACACCTCATTGGGGCGGCCTTGGGCAACCGCGTGGCCTTGGTCGAGCAGCAGCAATTGGTCACACAGGGCGCTGGCTAAATTAAGGTCATGGATCGAGATAACCACCGTCATCTCTAAGCTACGCAGTAGCTCTAAGATCTGTATTTGATAACGGATATCTAAATGATTGGTGGGCTCATCGAGGATCAACAGCTTGGGCTTTTGCACTATGGCGCGGGCGATCAACGCCCGTTGTTTCTCGCCGCCAGAAAGTTGCTCATACCCTTGGTCGGCCAACGCGGTTAAACCTACTGTGGCTAAGGCGCGGCGCACCTCGTGCTTGTCTTGGTCGCTGGTGAGCGAAAACGCTCCCTTATGGGGCGTCAGCCCTAACGCCACCAGCTGCGCCGTGGTCATGTCAAAATGGTGCGGCGTGTCTTGCAGCACCACCGCCACTTGCTGGGCAAAGGATCGCGCCGAAAAGTCGCTCACCGCTCGGCCAAATAAAGTGATATCGCCTTGGCTTGGGGTCAAATAACGATATAGACAGCGCAGTAAGGTGGATTTGCCGGCGCCATTAGGGCCGATGATCCCCAGCATTTGACCTTGGGGCAGTTCGACACTGACATCAGCCAAAATGGCGCGCTCGCCCACGCGCCAACTAAGGTGTTGGGCAGATAACGCCATAGGGATTGACGTCACAGGCTCACCATCCAAGCCGCAAAGCAATAGGGTAAAATGTGTTGCGACCGCGTAGGTGTCGACCTGCCGCTGTCAAGCGGGGCTAGCGCCCCAAGTCGATTGTTCATCTTTAGCTCCCTCAAGTCACCCGCTTGAGTCATTAGGCTATAGCATAAGGCAGGTATCCTGACTTGTGGTTGCAGACAAGGCCAATTGCCTTACTCAACACACTCACAGTTGCGGGTACAGTTTGGGCTGATGACCTTAGGTCACTCCCCAATTCCCTATTAAGTTTGAGTTACTCGACCCACGTTAAGTGAGTCGCTGCTCAACACCTTACGCTCGGCGTCATCTGTATGCTAGACACCTAAAATTGTTGGCTATTATGCGGTATTTCCCCTAGGAGGCAAACCACCTTTTGTATTTGCCGCGCTGGTTAACGACAAACGCTGGTAACTAACGCCCCAACATTGAGCTTAACCATTAACTCCAATGCAAGCGCCAATAGCCTTTACCATCGTTATCGACCAAGTGGCTTAACTTAACCACACTGGCATAATCGAGACTTAACTGGGTATAGAAGCCGACTTCGCCGCGGATCCCCAGCGCCAGCCCCATCAAATGGCGGATAACCCCACCATGGGTAATAAGCAGCAGGGTATTGCCACTGTGCCTATGTAACACTTGCTCGATACAGGTCTCGATACGCTGCTCAAAGGCATCTAGCGGCTCACTGCCTGGCAATGGTGCGCGCCAGGGATCTTGCCAGTAGGCGTTAAGCGCCTCGCTATGCTCAGCGAACAAGGTATCAATCATCTCACCGTCCCAGTCGCCAAAGTCAATCTCCATCAAACCCGCCTCGACATGGCAAGGTAACTGCTTTTTTTTAGCGTAATACTCGGCAAACCCTTGGCAGCGGCTTAGGGGGGAGGTCACCAGCGCATCTATCGTCTCGGGTAATTTAGTCGCACAGGCCAGTTGCATCTGGGCAAATCCCAGCTCACTCAAAGGTAGGTCGCTTCGGCCTCGCAACACATTGCCGCCCTCGCACTGACCATGGCGCATTAAATAAAAAATCGTTTGTGTCATTGGCTTACCTTGATATTTGTCATGCCGTGGCAGCATACGCCGAGACAAGGCGACAATGCAATATGGTTCACACTGCCCCGCGGGCTGCCATTGTGCCAAAATAAACATCACCCACAGGCTAAGCGGCAGCCTATAAGCCACTGGGCTAACGAGGGGGAAAACTGATACTCTTTTGACTTGCCCTAAGCCTAATAAGTCGCTTACTATAGCAATTACTATAGACGTCTATACGTTTATACATCTAAAAATAATAGCAGGGTGATCACACCCTCGTCGCACTGCATCGGCAGTCGTGAACATGCATCGAGTAGGATATAGGTAGAATTTTATGGCGACCCGACCCCCTGTTACCCCAATAAGACAGATAACAGCGCAGATCAGCGAGCAGCTCGAATCACGTATTTTAATCCTCGACGGTGCCATGGGCACCATGATCCAAGATCATAAGCTTGAGGAAGCCGCCTTTCGCGGCGAGCGTTTTAAAGACTGGCCCTGCGATGTCAAAGGTAATAACGATCTGCTGGTTCTGACTCAGCCAGCCATTATCAAAGATATCCATAAACAGTACCTACTCGCTGGCGCCGATATCATCGAGACCAATACCTTTAACGCCACTCGTATCGCCATGGCCGACTACGAGATGCAAGATCTGTCTGTTGAAATTAACCTTGAAGGCGCGCGTCTTGCCCGCGCCGCGGCCGATGAAGTCAGCGCAGAAACGGGGCGTGCGTGTTATGTTGCCGGGGTACTAGGCCCCACCAACCGCACCTGCTCGATTAGCCCAGATGTTAACGATCCCGGTTACCGTAATGTCAGCTTCGATGAGCTGGTCGATGCCTATATTGAGTCGATTGAGGCGCTGCTTGAAGGCGGTGCCGATATCATCATGGTGGAAACCATCTTCGATACCCTCAACGCCAAAGCCGCGTTGTTTGCTATAGAAACGGTATTTGAACAGCTTGCGCTGCGCGTGCCCATCATGATCTCAGGCACCATCACCGATGCCTCGGGCCGCACCCTCACAGGGCAAACCACCGAAGCTTTTTACAACTCGCTGCGCCACGTTAAGCCACTGTCGATTGGCCTTAACTGCGCCCTTGGCCCGCAAGAGCTGCGCCCCTACGTGCAAGAGTTGTCAAAAATTGCCGAATGTTATGTGTCGGCGCACCCCAATGCGGGGCTGCCTAATGAGTTTGGTGGCTATGATGAAAGCCCCGAAGAGATGGCAAGCGTTATTGGTGAGTGGGCCCAAGAGGGCTTTTTAAACATTATTGGCGGCTGCTGTGGTAGTACACCGGCCCATATTAGCGCCATTCGCGAGGCGGTTATCTCCCATGCGCCGCGAGCGCTGCCCGACATCCCAGTGGCTTGCCGCTTGTCGGGGCTTGAGCCACTGACCATAGATGCCAACTCGCTGTTTGTGAACGTGGGCGAGCGCACCAATGTCACCGGCTCGGCTGCCTTTTTACGGCTGATCAAAAATGGCGAATATGAAACCGCCCTCAGCGTCGCCCGTGAGCAGGTAGAAAACGGCGCGCAGATCATCGACATCAACATGGATGAAGGCATGCTCGACGGCGTCGAGGTGATGCAGAAATTCCTTAACCTTATCGCCTCAGAGCCCGATATCAGCCGGGTGCCGATTATGATCGACTCCTCTAAATGGGAGGTGATAGAGGCAGGCCTTAAGTGCATTCAAGGCAAAGGCATAGTCAACTCCATCTCGTTGAAAGAGGGCGAAGCGCAATTTATTCACCACGCCAAATTGGTTAAACGTTATGGCGCCGCGGCCATCATCATGGCGTTCGATGAGCAAGGTCAGGCAGACACCAAGGCACGTAAGATCGAGATCTGTACCCGCGCCTATCGGGTGTTAGTCGATAAGGTGGGCTTCCCGCCAGAAGATATTATTTTCGACCCCAACATCTTCGCCATTGCTACCGGTATTGACGAGCATGACAACTACGCCGTCGACTTTATTGAGGCCACGCGTGAGATCAAACGCACCCTACCCCACGCGATGATCTCGGGCGGGGTATCGAACGTGTCGTTCTCATTCCGTGGTAACAACCCGGTGCGTGAGGCGATTCATGCCGTGTTCCTCTATCATGCGATTCAAGCGGGAATGGACATGGGGATCGTCAACGCGGGTCAGCTGGCGATTTATGACGATATCGACAGCGAGTTAAAAGCGCGCGTCGAAGCGGTTGTGCAAAACCTGCCCTGCCCAGTGGCAGATTCAAATAACACCGAGCAACTACTTGAGATCGCCGAGAAGTTTCGCGGTGATGGCAGCCAAGCGGCCAAGAAAGAGGATTTAGAGTGGCGCAGCTGGGAGGTGAGCCAACGCCTTGCCCATGCCCTAGTGAAAGGCATTACCGACTTTATCGATGAAGACACCGAAGAAGCAAGACAGCAGGCGACTCGGCCACTGGATGTGATTGAAGGACCGCTCATGGATGGCATGAACGTGGTCGGCGATCTCTTTGGTTCGGGCAAGATGTTTTTGCCCCAAGTGGTCAAATCGGCGCGAGTAATGAAAAAAGCGGTCGCCTACTTAAACCCCTATATCGAACTGGAAAAAGTCGAAGGTCAGTCTAACGGCAAAATTCTGATGGTCACTGTTAAAGGTGACGTGCACGATATCGGTAAGAACATCGTCGGCGTGGTGCTGGCCTGTAATGGCTATGAGGTGATCGATCTGGGGGTGATGGTCCCCGTTGAGAAGATCATCGAGGTCGCCAAGGCGGAAAATGTCGATATCATCGGCATGTCAGGCTTAATCACCCCGAGTCTCGATGAGATGGTGCACAACGTTAAAGCCTTCCATAAGGCGGGGCTTACCATTCCGTCGATCATCGGCGGCGCGACCTGCTCGAAAATTCATACCGCGGTTAAAATCGCGCCCCACGCTCCAACGGGCGCCATCTATATTGCCGACGCATCACGCGCCGTGCCTATGGTATCGAAACTTATCAGCAATGAGACGCGTCAAGCCACTATCGATGCCACCTATGATGAATATCAGATGATGCGCGACAAGCGTAACTCACAAGAAAAACGCAAACAGATCATCCCCATTGCCGCCGCGCGCGACAACCGCTGCCAGCACGATTGGGCCAATTACACCCCATTTGTCCCTAATCAACTAGGGCGTCAGGTGTTCGATGACTACCCACTGGAAGACTTAGTCGAGCGTATCGACTGGACCCCGTTTTTCCGCAGCTGGGAACTGCATGGCCATTTCCCGAAGATCTTGGACGACAAGGTGGTCGGTGAAGAAGCCCGTAAGCTATTCGCCGATGGTAAAGCCATGCTTAAGCAGATCATCGACGAAAAATGGCTTACCGCCAAAGCGGTTATCGGCCTGTTCCCCGCCAATACCGTTAACCATGACGACATTGAGCTCTACACCGACGAAACCCGCACCACAGTGGAGATGACGACCCACCACCTGCGGATGCAGATAGAGCGCGTAGGCAACGACAACTTCTGCTTGGCTGATTTTGTCGCCCCCAAAGACTCAGGCGTGGCCGACTACATGGGCGGTTTTGCCGTCACCGCAGGTCATGGTATCGACGAGCATATTGCCCGTTTCGAAGCCAACCACGATGACTACAACGCCATCATGCTCAAATGTTTAGCCGACCGTCTGGCCGAAGCCTTTGCCGAGCGCATGCACGAGCGAGTGCGTAAAGAGTTTTGGGGCTACGCCGCCGATGAAGATCTCGATAACACGGCACTCATTCGCGAAAAATACAAAGGTATCCGCCCAGCACCGGGTTACCCCGCCTGTCCAGATCACACCGAAAAGGGCTTGTTATGGGACCTGCTTAAGCCAGATGAAACCATTGGGCTTAATATTACCGAAAGCTACGCCATGTTCCCCACCGCCGCGGTATCGGGTTGGTACTTCGCCCACCCGCAATCACGCTACTTTGGCGTGACCAATATTGGCCGCGATCAAGTGGAAGATTACGCCAAGCGTAAGGGTATGAGCATAGAGGAAACCGAACGCTGGTTAGCGCCAGTATTGGATTATGATGTTTAGTGGGAAGTGATCTGGAGTCATCACCTTGACTCCTTTGATCACCCAAACTTCGTTTGAATATTAGTACTGAGGCTTCGCCTCACTAACCCATACGGCCTTACGGCCAAGGTAAGTCGCATCTGTTTATGGATCGGAAGCCCACTAGAGCCTCAGACGCAAGTCCATCATCTAGATGGATGAAAAACCCACCCCACGAAAAATGGTGGGGTGGGCAAAATAACCTTATTTAGGCCAAGTTATTCTTTAGACTCAAACTCTTTTTCGGCTTCTTCCCAAGACTTCTCCAGATCTTGATAGGCATCAGAGAACCCCAGTTTCATTTCATCCCATGCATCGGCTGAGCTGGATTTCATACTGCCATACCACTGGGCGACCTTATTCTGTTGCTTACGGAGTGCTTTGAGATTTTCACGGGCTTCTTTACGCGCGGCTTCACTCATTGCATCCCAATTTTTATCTGTCTTCGCCTCTAACGCATCGATGTGCTTGTCTAACCTATCAAGGCCCTCTTTGACTTCTTTAACCGCTTGATCTCGTTTATCGGCGCTGTACGCCCCAATCGTTTTGAGCATCTCTTGGGTTTCTTGCTTAATATCTTCAATCGACGTTTTTTCACTCGCCTTGTCATTATCGGTCTGTGCATGACTCATTGGCACATAACTCAGGGGTAAAACCCCCATTACGGCGGCTAATATCAATGCATTAACATATGATTTCATTAGCTATCTCCTTATTATCTTGATCTGCATTTGGCTTCATCATTAGCTGATGTTATTTGAAGCGATTCACCGCTGATTTAAGCGCCCTGTCGAGTGAATCCCACGCACTGTTGATGCCCGCTTTGACATCCTCCCAAGCATCATCACTCGACTCTCGAAGCTCAGTTAATTGATGCGCAACATCCCTTTGCATTGTCCGTAACTCGTCGATTTTTTTATAATACTCTATTTGTACCTCGGCTTCGGCCTTATCTGCTTTGGCTTTGAGCTTATCTATATCGGCGCTCCATTCGTTCAATTGAGCCCGTAATTTCTTTTCATATGCTTGTTTCATACTCATAGCGTTCTCCTGTGCAATAAAAAAGTTAACAAACATTTTTAACACTTCATTGTTATCGCTTTAATGCCATTAGCTTATATACGCTCGCGCCTACGACTTAAATTGACTAATTAAAGAAAACAATAATTAACTTAAAAAAAGTGGCTTCATTTTGTCGTGATAAATTGACTAATATGTTTGATGCTAAATTAACAACGACATCAGAAAACGTTGACTTCTACGCATGACAGAACAGTCGTAAATAATGTGAGTGAAGAGGTAAAAAAAAGGGGGGCAAAAAATACACTACGCCTCCTTTAAATTCAATGAATGATTAAATCAAGGCTACCGCATAAACGTTTATCACTCAAAAACTGTTCAATAAATGCTCATGACCTATACGAATGTTAAGCTGAAAACAGATATTGCTGAGTGCAATTGAGTGTACCTTTATTGTTAAGGTCAATTATGAACACTCATGTACTCAACCTGATGATAAAGCCTAGCCAATACAACTTCGAAATTCAAATGTAGCATTGAGACCACAACTAAGGACTTAACCCCAGCGATCATAATAAAGCCTGACTGAGTATGTCAGTCAGGCTTTTATTCAAATGCTACTTATTCAAATGCTTACTTATACACTAGAAGGGCGCGTTAATGTCGACCACGTTGATGAGTTTATGGTTTACAAACTCTTTTAAACCTAAGTCAATTAACTCGCGTCCATAGCCTGAGCGGCGCACACCACCGAAAGGCAGATCCGCCTTAACCATAGTAGGATGATTAACAAACATCATGCCAGTTGAAACCTGCTTAGCTACCCCCAACCCACGTTGGTTATCTGCAGTAAATACCGAACCACCAAGGCCATAAGGGGAATCATTAGCGATAGCAATGGCGTGCTGCTCATCCCTGGCCTTGAAAATGGTCGATACTGGGCCGAAAAACTCCCAATAATAAGCGGGATTATCCGGCGTCACATTGGTCAATATCGTTGGTTGTACAAAGGCACCTTGCTCTGGTACTTTAGTGCCAACTTCAACGGCTGTTGCACCATATTTCACCGCATCACGGATCTTCTGCTTCACTTCATCCGCAGCACCTTGAGACGATAAAGGTGCTAATGTTGTGGTCGGTTCCATAGGGTCGCCAGCCTTCAGTGCCTCAACCCCCTTAATATAACCTTGCATAAACTTATCGTAGATCGCATCAACCAAGATCATCCGTTTTGACGATACACAAACCTGACCAGCGTTCCAGTGACGGCCGAATACGGCCCAGTCGATAGTTTTAGGCAGTTCGGCATCTTCGAGGACAATAAAGGCATCGGATCCGCCCAATTCTAGCGTCGATTTTTTCAGTGCTTTACCCGCCTGGGCGGCTATTATGGCACCTGCACCTTCAGAGCCTGTCAATGCCACGCCGTGGACTTTAGGCGAATTAATAATCTGTTCAACCTGATCCCGCGTCGCATATAAATTCTGGAACGCGCCTTGTGGTAACCCAGCATCGAGCATCAAGCTTTCAAAAGCGGCGGCGCATTGCGGCACATTGGACGCGTGTTTAAGCAACAGTGTATTGCCAGCAGACAATTGAGGAGCCAAGATCCGTGCTATCTGATAATAAGGGAAGTTCCAAGGTTCAATGGCAAGTAAGACGCCTAGGGGATCGTGCACTATCATGGCATCCCCTTCGGCGGGATCGGCAACGGGCAGTTTTTGCGGCGCGAGCAACCGTTCAGCATGTTCTGCATAATATTCGAGGATCTGTGCTGACAGCTCCACTTCGGCCTCGGCCTCGGAGATAATTTTACCCATCTCCAGCGTCAGCAACTTAGCATACTGACGCTTGTTATCTCGGAGTATGGCGGCAGCTCTGGACAAGATGGCAGCCTTGTCGGTAAACGAGACATTACGCCAGTTCAAGAAGGCCTGATGAGCCGAGTCTATCGCTTGCGTTACTTCAACATCTGTTGCATTTGGGAACTCTTTGATGAGCTCACCCGTAAAAGGACTGATCGTTGCATAAGCCATATGTTCCTCCAAGTGTTTAACAAATAAGATTTTAATGCCGCCCCTATGAACAGCCGAGGACAAGCCATAAGTACGCTGGATTGATGGTGCTAATAACGTTATCGATTTTGGCTTCTGGAGATTTTCCTATTCCGATACGAACCCTGTTTGAGAGGGCTTTTTTAATACAAGATTGACGCCATCGCCCGCTTACAAAAATAAGCGCGAACTTCAAAGTAGTAAGTCAGCGCAACACCAATGCCTACAGCAAAAAAGCGGTGTGTTTTTAGTGGAAGTGACTGTAGGTGGGATCGCGTGCCCATGACAGATAATCCACTTAATTAACTCTACCATAGGCCCCATATTAATCTAAGGTTTAAACATCTGTATTAATCACACTCAACAGCAGATATGACTAACAAAATAAGAACAATGAAGATATAGAACCTTTTTGATTAAATACAGTAGAGCCATTAACTAATTGGTAACAAGTTTAAATCGGGAAGTGTACTCTCAACCAAGATTAATCAATCACGCAGAGGGCATATGAATATATTTAGTGAATGTATTTTGTGATGTCGATGATTTTTGTAATGCTTTTATTCCTAAATGGGAACAACAATGCTTAACAGATGGCACCCGCAAGTTTAAGCGCGCTGGCAGAATGACGATGAGTTAAATTATTCATCTCACGTAAGTGGTCAACCAAACTTTGAGCTCGGGTTATGGCATTTCTCAGCCCTTCCGATAGCTCAAAATAAATAGGAAGCCCACCACTATCCACGGCTAAATGGATGTTTTTAGAGTTGCCGCCACAAACTACTCTTTATATCATTATCTGAAATGGCCGCGGCAGTACTGTGCTGATGAGCTTTAACAATAGAGCCGTCTGCAAAGACCCAATCGTAATCTGATGGTTTGGCTCAACCATTGAATAACAAACTCAATAAACCCTTCTTTGACCACAAGTTAAAGCGGCGACAAATGGTACTCCAGCGGCCAAACTCAGTTGGTAAATCTCGCCATGGGATACCTGTTCGCAGCCAGTAAAGTATCTCTTCAAACGTCATGCGGTGTTCTGGTTTGTTGTATATGCGGCCTGCGCTCTTCATTACTTGAAGTCGCTTTAACCACCGCTTATCAGTTAGCCTTGGCATGGTATTGAGTTTTTAATTTATTTTTGGTGAAACAAATTATAACGCTTTACCATGCCGCTCAAAAACTAGTCACGAAAGATCAACAGGCCCTAGTGCCGTTATTCCAATGTGCAGTTATTTTTCCTCTTTAAAAAGCTGAGATACTTATCTGATTTAAGGCATTATCACATTTTGACGACATATTTGAGCAAGCGCCTATCCGCTGTCAAAACTTTATTTCAAAAAGCAAGTCACAGGTAAACCACTGACGACTTGCGGTAATAACCATTAATATGCACACTAAAAAGTCAGAAACAGGTTAACTGCCTCCAACTTTTTCCAGCGATAAAGGCCCCTTAGAAGGGCGCAGGGCGCGGTGTATTAGCATTAGATGGCGGTAATATTGGCAGGACAATTTGTGGCTGCTCACCAGTTAATGTCTTTAAAAACGCGACCATCTGGTTAATTTCAGCATCACTTAACTTTTGCCCCAACTGGATATCAGCCATGGTATCGACCGCTTCTTCAAGGGTCCACACACTACCATCGTGGAAGTAGGGATAGGTCAGTTCGATATTTCTCAGTGTCGGTACTTTAAACACGTACTTATCGGCTTCATTACCTGTCACATCTTTACGACCCTGCGCAGGATTGTCGGTATGAAACGGCTTAACCAGCCCCATCTTCATGTACATGGTGCCGCCGACCGCTGGGCCGTTATGACAGCTAACACAGCCTTTATCTTTAAACAGCTGATAACCCGCTTTCGCCTCGGCATCTATGGCATCTGCATCGCCAGTCAAATACAGATCAAACGGGCTATTGGGCGTCACCAAGGTTTTTTCAAACGCGGCTATGGCATCGGTAATGCGATCGATATTCACCTCATCTGAGGCATAGACATGATTAAAGCGCGCCACATAAGCCGGCATAGAGGCGATAGTGTCCACTGCAAGTTCGTGGGTGTAAGCCATCTCTTTAGGGTTGGCAATTGGGCCTGCCGCTTGAGCCTTTAGATCGGCCGCGCGGCCATCCCAAAACTGCGCCAGCATATAGTCAGCATTAAGCACTGTCGGTGAGTTAATGGGCCCCTCTTGCCAATGGTGACCTATCGAGGTCGGCAGGGCATCGACGCCCCCTGTCGACAGGTTATGACATGAGTTGCAAGAGATAAAACCCGACATCGAGAGTCTAGGCTCGAAAAACAACATTTTGCCGAGTTCAACTTTGTCAGGGTTAGTGATCACTGCAGGTTTTATCGGCTCAATAGGTTCACCGGCCGAAGCGGCTGACATGGATAATAAAGAAGCAAGTATTATGGCAACAGGGGTTAACTTAATCATGAAAATACACCTATCTTTTGTATGGCTAAATGGCCGTCATAATAGGGTAAGCATTACCGCAAGTTAAACGGTAATTTCCGATTAGGTCTATCGTGTATCTGGATACTAAACATGGGATGCAAGTCACTGTTTATTTTGAAAAACAAGTTATATTGACTGGCTATTTTGTTTTTATAATACATAAATAACACCAGTATTAAACAGTTTGGCAAACTCTTGTCTATTAGGCTCGTATCTAAGCTAACCTCGTATCTCCTGCCCCCTCATACTTGATAAAACCTGTAACCTAGCATCAAACGTCAACCTGTCTTACTCTCTTTTTTGACTCACTTAATCTGCGCCCACGAC
The DNA here is from genome assembly GCF_003605125.1 of Shewanella algidipiscicola. Taxonomy (GTDB): domain Bacteria; phylum Pseudomonadota; class Gammaproteobacteria; order Enterobacterales; family Shewanellaceae; genus Shewanella; species Shewanella algidipiscicola. The sequence goes on along the minus strand of NZ_QPQT01000004.1, from coordinate 135,574 downwards.
GTTCAATAATGTGCATAATGGTCGAGATAACGTGATAATTCGATTTATCATAGCCCTATAGTGTTAACCTAATGCCTTTAGCCTGGTGCTTTATAAAGAGTGGAGTAGACTGATGATTTTAATAACTGGTGCCAGTAGTGGCTTGGGCGCGGCATTAGCAACCCAATATGCCGAAGAGGGACACACTGTCACCATTAGTGGTCGCTCGGCAGAGCGACTACACACAGTGAGCGAACAACATACCAATATCCACCCTATCGCAGCCGACTTGGCCAATGAAGCCAGTGTCACCATGCTATTTGATAAACTGTCTGCCAGCACGCCAAACACTGTGATCCACTGCGCAGGTAGCGGCTATTTTGGTGGCATCGACACTCAACAAGCTACAGAGATAAATACATTACTAGAGAACAATGTCACCTCCACCATACTGTTAGTACGTGAACTAGTTAAACGCTACAGAGATAAAAAAATCAACGTGGTAATAGTGATGTCAACCGCAGCCCTTGCCGCTAAAGCTGGCGAATCCACTTATTGCGCAGCTAAGTGGGCCGTGCGTGGCTTTATAGAATCGATACGTTTAGAGCTGAAAAACAGTCCGATGAAACTTATCGCGGTGTATCCTGGCGGCATGGACACCGACTTTTGGCTGAGCAGCGGTAAAACACTAGATACGTCGAGTTTTATGTCGGCCAAGGAAGCGGCGGGGATGTTAAAACAGGCGCTTACCGCCAGCGAACATGGCTATATCTCAGATATCACCATTCAGCGGGGGTAATCAGTCCGCCAATCGCGCTCGGCAAGGCGCCTGTGCCCCCCCCTTTTAGGTGCCACAATAACTGACAAAGGGACCAAAGCTTGCGGGAGCAGGCTTAGCATAATCCTCGGCGCCCTCTTGCGCGGTATAGGGCGTGGCTAATACCTTAACTAGACGCTCAAAAGGTTGATAATCGCCGTGACGCTGCGCCGCTTCTATGGCCTGTTCAACTTGATGATTGCGGGCAATATAAAGGGGATTAACACTATTCATCAGTATCACGCTCTGCTCAATCGTTAACGGATCTTGCGTAATACGCGCCAGCCACAGCCCGCGCCAAACGTTAAACTTATCGGCATTGTTAAATAGCTTTTGGCTGTCATTGCGTTGATGAGCTAAATCGCTTGCCAGTTGGCGGAACAGATTAGTGAAATCGACGTTCTCCCCCGCCATCGCATCGAGTAGCTGCTCGCCCAGCGCCTGATCGCCAACCTCCTCGGTAGATAAACCTAGCTTGGCACGCATGCCATTAACCCAATGGTGCTTAAACACATCCCAAAACTCGGTCACCGCCTGCGTTGCCAATTCGATTGCCACAGATTGTGACTCATCGATAAGCGGTAACAAGGTTTCGGCTAGGCGTGCTAAATTCCACTGGCCTATCGCCGCTTGGTTGCTATAAGCATAACGCCCCTCTCTATCGATAGAGCTAAAGACACTGTCTGCATCGTAATAGTCGATAAATGCGCACGGACCATAATCGATTGTCTCGCCGCTAATCGTCATATTGTCGGTATTCATCACCCCATGGACAAACCCCACTAGCAACCATTTGGCAATAAGGCTGGCCTGGTTATTACGCACCGCACGTAAAAAGTTTAAATAAGGGTGCTCACTCTGAGCGAGCTCAGGATAATGGCGGGCAATCGCATAATCGGCCAGCTGCTTAACCTTGTCTTGCTCACCGCGAGCGGCAAAAAACTGAAAACTGCCGACACGCAGATGGCTCGATGCGATGCGGGTCAGCACGGCACCAGGCTGTAACATATCGCGTCTCACCGACTCGCCGGTGGCGACAACGGCTAGCGCGCGGGTGGTGGGAATATTAAGTGCATGCATCGCTTCGCTAAGGATATATTCGCGCAGCACTGCGCCCATCACAGCTTTGCCATCGCCACCGCGAGAAAACGGGGTTGGCCCTGAGCCTTTTAGCTGCAGATCGAGGCGCTGCCCCTCAGTATCTAGTACTTCGCCCAGTAACAGGGCGCGGCCATCACCCAATTGCGGAGTAAAGCCGCCAAACTGATGCCCTGCATAGACTTGCGCTAATGGCAGTGCCCCAAGTGGACTCGCACTGCCAGATAACACTTGGGCTAACTGCACAGGATCCTCATTGGTTAACCCAATGCGTTTAGCCAAAGCCGTATTTAATTTCACCAACTCTGGCGCTGGCGCACCATCGCCCTCGCAAGCGACATAAAAGCCACCGAGCTGTTTGGCGAAACTGTTGTCGAAATTTAATCCTAACTCTATTGCATTACTGTTCATGATCTACATCCGTTCGGCAGGGACAATCCAATCCGTGTACTATTTAAGTTGCTGCGAACCCAGAATGAGCGGCAATGATGATAAGCGGCTCAGCGGATCTCATCCTGTTATTGAGTAACAAATAAGAGTGGCTCTTAACATCGATTGACTTCACTGCAGTGAACTTAAACACAGGGCAAAAATAACCCATTGGGATTGATTAAAACCTGTCTAAAATCTGTTCTTTATATTTTAGCGCAAGCCGCTTGATAAAGAGAATGAAATCTCACTATTGTCCTGCGTTCTACGCTTAACGCTTGGCTAACTTCCAGACGGTTTGATCTACATAGCCTGTGCCAGTGTGAAGGATATCGCCTTAATAGTCTCGCTGCTTCATATACTGCTTAGGTGGCTGACCTAATGCGTGTTTAAAAAAATTAATAAACGCTCCTACCGACTCATAACCTAAATCCTCCGCGATGCGCTGTACCGATTCTCCACAGGTTAGCCATTGCAAGGCTAGCACCAGATGCAGCTGACCACGCCATCGCCCAAACGATAAACCCACATGTTGTTTGACCAAACGCGACAGGGTGCGTTCACTCATGGCAAATTGGCTCGCCCACTCCCTTACCGTTTGTCGCTCGGCGGGCTGTGACAGTAAACACATGGCTATTGCCTTTAGCCGCGGCTCGCTCGGGATAGGAAAATTAAACTGCTCGGTGGGCATCACCCGCAATTGATCTAGCAGCACATTAACTAAATTGTCGGTAGTGCTGCCAGCTTGATAGGTTTGTTCCTGTGAGGTCAGATGCACGATTAACTCACGTAACAGTGGTGATATCGACAGGGTACAAATTTTAGTGGGCAAGCCTGCGACCTCAGGATCGATGAACAACATACATACATTGGCCTCTTTCGACACCAAGTTACTGTGACGAACTTGACTTGGGATCCACACAGCACAATGGGGGGGCACCATCCAAATGGCATCGGCAATGTTGCATTTAACGAAGCCACTCAACGGCATCACCAACTGGCTCTTATAGTGCTGATGTAATGGCGTTTCAGTCTCACGATCACCGCCCATGAGGCGCAGTGACACCACCTGCTGTGGATAAATATCGGAATCGAAATCGGGAAAACGAAAGGGATCGGCAAGCATGATTTGACCGTTTTTAAACATATAAAGTCACTATACACCAATACGGTAAGCTTATTGAAGGGTATGCTAGCCCGTCACCACCTAAGAGGAACCCATGTGACCCAGCTTCAGCCAGCCAAAATCGCGACTAGCGCCTTAGTCTTTACCGGTATTTTATTAATTTCATTGAGTCTGCGTAGCCCCATTACAGGCATAGGCCCCTTGCTCGATGACATAAGCCAGCAATTGGGGATCTCGGCCACCCAAGCGGGAATGTTAACCACCTTGCCTTTACTGGCCTTCGCACTATTCTCCCCCATAGCCTCAAGCATGGGAAAACGCTTTGGCCTCGAACGCTCGCTAATGACCTCTTTGGTATTAATCACCCTAGGCTTAACGCTGCGATCATTAGGCAGCACCGATATGTTATTTATCGGCACCACAGTTATCGGTGCGGGTATCGCCATCGCCAACGTATTGCTGCCTAGCCTTACCAAGCGCGACTTTGCTGACAAAGCAGCGACCGTCACCTCACTGTATGTATTAATGATGGGGGTGGGTTCGGCCATTGTTGCCAGCATTGCGATTCCGGTCGCTAAGTGGGTGGACAGCCAAGCCATTAACCTGCTGCCCAACTGGGCATTATCGCTAGCGACCAACTTAGTATTCCCACTGGTAGCGATATTAGTGTGGCTTCCCTTGATGCGTAGCAATAAGATCTCGGTGCACACACAGGCTACACATGAGAGACATGGTTATGTTTGGCGTTCGTCAGCAGCGTGGCACATTACACTGTTTTTAGCCTTGAACTCATTCTTAATGTACATATTAATCAGTTGGTTACCAAGTATTTTAATCGACAGTGGTTTTAGCCATGAACAGGCGGGAGTGATCCATGGTGTGTTGCAATTAGCCACCGCCCTACCCGCATTAATCTTGATCCCATTAATGGCGAAGGTGCAAGATAAGCGCAAATTAACCTTAGCACTGACGAGCATGGCACTGCTGGGCATCATAGGGCAAATCATCGCTCCTATGCAGGCATTATGGTGGGCATTATTGATGGGGTTTGGGATTGGTGGCAGCTTTATTATCGGCTTAGCTCTAATCAGCCTGCGCACCGCTAACAGCTACCAAGCGGCGACGCTGTCGGGCATGTCACAGTGCATCGGCTACTCTTTTGCCGCCACTGGGCCACTTATCATGGGGGCGATGTATCAGCAAAGCCATGACTGGCGCACGCCCTTGCTGATGTGTGCCGGCGCCGCGGTATTGTGGGCGGCGTGCTCTTTTTTTGCCGCCAACGGCAGGCTGATCAGCAGACCCCTTGAGAGCGATACGCGCCTGCTCCCCCTTGAAATATCATAGTGAATAAACCGATAAAAAAGCCTCATAACACGATGAGGCTTTTTTGTTAGTTTAGCTGCCAGCACGATGGCTGCTCCCTTGGACATTAACGGGCGATTTTCACCTCAGGTGCATTCATCATTGCCAGTAATGGATTGTCTTGCATCACCTTAGACTTCAGCGCTGCACCTATGGCTAACCCCGCGACAAACCCACCAATGTGCGCCCAATAGGCTACGCCCTCGCCCGCCATGAGTAAGCCGATAATATTGAACACAAGCCAGATACCGAAAAATGCCAATGGGCTGAGCTTTTTCTGATAGATAACAAACATAAAGGTAAGGCTTGCATGGCGGAACCAGATTAAGTACATACCAAATAGTCCCGCAATGGCGCCACTGGCACCAACCATGGGAATACTCGAACTCGGATCGGCGATGATCTGCGCCGCCGCAGCGGCAAAACCACAGAGTAGATAAAGACCTAAAAACTTCGCTCTACCTAACGCATCTTCAAGGTTGTCGCCCACCACATAAAGAAAATACATATTGCCAGCCAAATGCAGTAAATCGCCATGTAAAAACATATGACTGACTAATGACCAAGGATGATGGCCGGCGAGTAGATCGCTCGAACGCATGGCAAAATTGTCAAATACCGTATCTGTGGTATTGAGATCGAAGCCATAGCCGATAAAAATTAAGATATTCAGCGCCAGCAACAAGTAGGTCATTATCGGACGCGATGCGGGCTTGAGGCTGAACTCCACTGGCATCTGCGATAAAAACTGAAAGATCCAAGTCTTAGCACTGATCTTGGCATTCAAGTCAGCCAGGTGCTTTTTCACTAGCGGTGAATGCACCACCTTGGCGCGCTCATGTTCATCGATAAATACACCGCTACATTGATGACAAACATCAACTTCAATTTCATAGCCGGGCATTAAAAAATGGCGCCGCATAATGCATTCACATTGCACGCATTGACGCGCCGAGGCACCTAACTGCTGGCCGAGCGTCTCTTCGACGCGCACTTTATCGTCGCCATTATCGGCTCTGGATAACGCCCCATTTAACTCGCCATTTTCAAACCACATACCGCCACATGATCGGCAGTTATCGACCTCTTCACCGTGAAAATGGTGCACTTTCATCGCAGCTTTATTACAGCCAGGACAGATCATCATCATTAAATCCCTTTATCTATCTACAAAAATATCGTTACGTTTGAGCTCATCGGCCAAAGCGGTGTAGTTGGCTTTTAATGCCGGCAAGGTGTTATCACTCACCTCTTGGGTGAGCGTTTTAAGCAAACCTGCGCCATATTTAACCCCATAGATGCGCTTCTCCATCTTATCTATGATATCGGCTGACTGCATGTAGAAGCGCCGAGTCTGAGAAAGCAAGGTGGACGGTGTCTCTAAGGTATAAGGGGAGTAACGCATGTTTTCCCATACAAAGTTGGCCATCACTGGGTGGTGGTTTTTAATATCGTAGGGTGCCTTGCTCGCAACAAAATCGGCATACTCGTTGATAATATTAACGTTGTCATTAACTTCATCATAAAGCGCCTGACGTAGGTAATAGTTATTTTGCTTGTTAGTCAGGTTGTCAAAGGTGATAGCCTGAGACAAGCCCTCTTGTGCCGCCAAATAAACGCCTATTACGGTGGCGATGATCATAAATATTTGGCTTATCCAGAAACTGGTTTTAATCAGCTCGCCATTATCAAGTTGGGGAAAACGCTTAGTCGCCGCGGTGGCGCTCTGGTGCGCGAGGCCAGACTTTGGGCTGGTATTTGAGTTGATCTCCATATCGTGCAGAACTCCTTACTTGGTTGCACAATCAAAAAACACTAACGTAGGTGACATACAAAAACGGCAAAATGTTAGCACAGCTGGGTATAAAAAACGCGGCATAAATGGACTTTAAATGAACAGAAACAACTATTAACGCCATCTATATCATAAATATCAACTAAAGTTGCAGTCCTAGACCCATTTCGATTTGCGCCGCATCAACCTCATTGCCACCTAATGAAACATCTTTAGCGCCCAGCACATATATTCGATAAATTCGAACTTTATAAGCATTATTTAGCGATTTTTATTCGACAACCTTGTTGTTAACCTACACTCCTGAAGATTGAGTCACAATCGCCAACATCAGCAACTATCATCAATAGTGATGTTCATTGGCCGCCCCATTTGGAGAAGACGATGAAAGTAGTAAGTCAATATAACGCCTTACCGGCCATGGACGGTGACGGTGTCAACATTCGTCGCGTCGCCGACTTTACTCGCACCAAGTTTGACCCCTTCTTGATGCTTGATGAGATAAAGTCCGATGATAAACAAGACTTTATCGGCGGATTCCCACCTCACCCCCACCGTGGGATTGAAACCTTTACCTATATTCGTAAAGGCGGCTTCGAGCACAGAGACCAACTAGGCAATGTTAAGGCGATACGTGCCAGTGACGTTCAGTGGATGAGTACCGGCAGTGGAGTGGTGCATTCAGAAATGCCTCTGGCCGATGCAAACGACGGCCTGCATGGTTTTCAGATTTGGCTCAATATGCCTGCCAAAGACAAGATGCGTCCGGCAATTTATCGTGACAGTAGCGATACCCACAACCCAGAAATCACCAATTCCCTCGGCGCAACGCTGCGGGCATTGGCTGGTGATTGGCAATTTGCTGACATGGACACTCACATCAGCGCGCCAGTGCAAGGTTTGGCTGGCCAAGGGATGGTGGCCGATTTAATGCTGGCAGCCAACGCGCAGGCGCAGCTCGACTTGAGTCATCGCCAATATGCTGGGCTTTACCTGTATCAAGGCAGTATCAGTAGCACGCAGCAAGATACGCAAGCGCATTTTCAGCAGGGGCAGTATTTAATAGTTGATAGCCAAGGATTATTGTCGCTACAAGCAGGCGATGATGGCGCGGGACTCTTAGTATTTGCCGGCGATCCTATTCGCGAAAAAATCGTCCATATGGGGCCATTTGTCATGAACAGCCAAGCCGAAATTGAGCAGGCCATTGCCGATTATCAACAAGGACGCTTCGGCGAAATTGTTAGGTCCTGTTGATCTTTCAAGGTTGTTTTTGCAGCAAGTTGCTGGGTATTTATACCAGGCAGAAGCTTTGTAGTGTAGTTACTCTACATAAGAAGCTGAGAACGCAGTAAAAATACCCAACAAACGCTGCCCGAAGGGTCCGGCTAAAAACGTTTTACTCTTTGTTAAGTGAATTTTGCTTAGATGACTAGGCTGCCATCCACTCGCCTTGATTAACACGTTTTTGTCTCGAACAACACTCAACCAGCAAAGAGCAACAGGCCCTAGTAGCTAAGCGCAATTGGCATAAGTCTGCAGGTGTGGTGGACAGCCCATCGCACCGGTTTACTTAAAGGTGACACCTTCCCCTGTGGGAATCATTAACCGCTGATATCACATACACAATAGATAACTCCCCCCCCCTCAAGCTTTCAAACTGTACGCCCTAAAGCAGCCCCTCTAATCGGCGCGACCGATTTGCAGCCAGCCCTGTGATTGACAACCTAAGATCAGCCAAACAGCGGGCTTAATCGCAGCTAAGATGTATAAATTTGCACTCTATCAAGCTTTATCTGGCGATATCTGTGGTAATTTTTAATTAAATAGCCAACTACGGGCCCTCTCAATGAATCCATTTCAAGCGTTAAAACTGCACCTTGCTCCGATGCCAGCTAAGCTCATGCTGTTGCTTGCCATGCTCTTTAGCCCTGCCACACTGGCCAGCAGCACTATGGCTTCAGCTGGCTCAACCTTAGATCTCACCGCCACCTTGGGTGGCTATGTCGCACTAGCCATCTTTATTTTGGCCTACTTATTTGTGATGAGCGAAGAGGCGCTGCAACTGCGTAAGTCCAAGCCGGTACTGGTCGCAGCTGGGCTGATTTGGGGGATCATCGGCTTTATCTATGTGGGCCACGGCATGTCAGCACTGTCGGAAGCGGCTTTCAAACACAACCTACTCGAGTATGCCGAACTACTGCTGTTTTTACTGGTAGCCATGACCTACATCAACGCCATGGAGGAGCGTAAACTGTTTGATGCGCTGCGCGCATGGATGATCAACCGTGGTTTTAGCCTGCGCAGCGTATTCTGGTTAACCGGCTTTATGGCATTTTTTATCTCGCCTATCGCCGATAACCTCACCACAGCACTTTTGATGTGTGCGGTCGTGATGAAAGTGGGTGGCGACAACCGTGCCTTTATTACCCTCGCCTGTATCAATATCGTGATCGCCGCCAATGCTGGCGGCGCCTTTAGTCCCTTTGGCGATATCACCACCTTGATGGTATGGCAAAAAGGGGTGGTACAATTTGAGCAATTTATTGCGCTATTTTTACCCTCGCTGGTCAACTATCTTTTGCCCGCGGCGATAATGAGCTTTTTTATCGCTAACACGACCGAGCAAGCTGCAATTGAGAAAGTCACCATGAAACGTGGCGCTCGGCGTATTGTCGGCCTGTTTCTACTGACCATTGCCACAGCGGTGTGCTGTCATTCGTTTTTGGGGCTTCCCCCCGTACTGGGAATGATGACCGGCCTGGGCTTGTTACAGTTTTTTGGCTTTTATCTGCGTAAAACATTTGAGCAAGCCGTGGTAAAGGCGCGCGAACGGGCTGAGCGAGAAAACAATCTCAAACGCTTAGAGCAACTAGGTAATGTGGTGCCCTTCGATGTATTTACCCGTATTGCAAGGGCCGAATGGGACACGCTGCTGTTCTTTTATGGCGTGGTATTGTGCGTTGGCGGCCTAGGGTTTATGGGGTATTTGGCCTTAGTGTCTGAGCTCATGTATCAGCACTGGGACATCACCTATGCCAACATTACCGTCGGCTTGTTGTCGGCCATTATCGATAATATTCCGGTGATGTTTGCAGTATTGACCATGAACCCAGAGATGAGCTTAGGCCAATGGCTGCTTGTCACCTTAACCGCTGGCGTCGGTGGCAGTTTGTTGTCGATTGGCAGCGCCGCGGGAGTCGCCTTAATGGGACAGGCTCGTGGTGTCTACACCTTTACGGCTCACTTAAAGTGGACCCCCGTTATCGCCTTAGGTTATGCGGCCAGCATCTTAACCCACCTTTGGCTAAACGCAGGCTTATTTTAATCCCATTAATGAAGCTAAAAATTGCCCATAAAAAAACGGTGTTGGATAGACTCCAACACCGTTTTTATGACTAAGCTGATGTAACGACTTAGTTAACCCGTTTGTTTAGGCTAACCATAAGAAGCCCATAAACGTTAGTACTGCTGCAATAAGCGCATAAGGTAACTGAGTGACCGCATGGCTCACCAAGTTACAGCCCGAGCCTTGAGCCGCCAGTACCGTTGAATCGGAATAGAAGCACGCTTGGCTACCAAAAGAGGAGGCCGATAACAGCGCTCCAATCACCAAAGGAATATTAGCATCTACCGCTTGTGCTAGTGGCATCACGATAGGAATAGACACCGCAAAAATCCCCCAGCTTGAGCCCGTCGCAAATGCCAATATCGACATGGTTAAAAATACCACGGCAGGCAAGAGTTGTGGCGTCATAAAGGCGCTGAGATTACCAATCACATATTGCGGCAGTAGCATCTTGTCACACACATCTTTAAACACGAAGGCGGCGATAACAGTGCCAATGGCTGGCAGCATCGACTTAAAACCGTCGATCATCTGGTCCATCATCTCTGACAATGGCATCAAACGTTGCAGACCATAATAGGGCAAAGTCACCGCTAAAGTGGCAATTAACCCTTTAAGCACATCAATATCGAAGTACACGGTAAAGGCAACCAAGAGTATGATAGGCACAAAAAAATTGTGCAGCTTACCTAGGTTATCGGCGTGTTTAAACTCTTCTTCAATGGCCTTAACACCATAATCATCAGAGGTTTGCACCTCTTCTAAATCCATCTGTTTTAGCGCAGGCTCACCCTGAGCCGCCGCCTGTTGCGCCTTTTTCATCGGCCCAAATGCGGGCACTATACCCAAAATCACCAATAGCACCATGGCAACCGCAAGCCAGGCATACAACATGTATGGAATAGCCGACATGTAAATCGCAATGCCTTGGCCTTCACTGGCCACACCGTTGTCGACTAACAAGCCACCAAAAAAGACCGCCCAGGTAGATAGCGGCACTAACACACAAATCGGCGCCGCGGTTGAGTCAACCACATAGGCCAGCATCTCACGTGATACCTTAAACTTATCGGTGACACGTTTCATGGTCGAGCCAACCGTTAAGGCATTGAGGTAATCATCAATAAAAATCACCACACCTAAGATAAAGGTCATAAACAGTGATGACTTAGGTCCCTTAGCAAACTTAAGCGCATGGCGGCCAAATGCCATCGAGCCGCCGGTTTTCACCAGCAAACTGATTAAGGCACCAAATCCACCGCATACCAGAATCAACCAACCTATGGTCTCATCTGCCATCACAGAAAGGGAGATAGTCGAAATATTATTGAGTACATCGCTCGGCTGATACATCGCCAGCCCCACTAAAGACCCGATAATTAATGAGAGAATTGGACGGCGTAACCAAATAGCTAACACCAAAACCACCACAGGTGGGATAAGACTTAAGGCTGTCGCTTCAGACATGCGTTAAGGTCCTTCTTAAATTGAGCCAATACGGCAAACTAATTTCACTAGGCGAAATTGGTTATTATTCCAACTACGCTTAATTGCTGCTTTATTATGGACATACCACTAACCATGAGATGATGGTCAATGCCATTTTGCACCTTAGTTAAAACATCGGCGGCAAAATAATCCTCAATGGCCGATGAGTCAATAACAAATACTTATTTGATTAAAAAAATAATCGCCTACGCTGACACCAACAACCTAAACCACTGAAAGCAAAGGATATAACTAAAATTTGTTCGCGCTTAGATTATTGCTCTTTTGCTGTTGCATATTTAGCTAAGATGCATAATTAAATATTGCCTATGGTGAATTCAGCTTGAGTATGTCGGCTTTAGGTTAATCACAAATTTTTCTCTTCTTGGGTGACAAGTTTTTTTGGCGTGCTACTCTCCTCTGGTGTCAATCTAAGGAGTGTGACAATGACCCATTCAAAATCAATAACAAACCCTATCGACATTTCCAGCGTCACCATCGCCCCCAACGCCAACGCGCGTCCGATCATTCTCGATTGCGATCCCGGCCATGACGATGCCATATCTTTAGTTTTAGCTTTCAGCAGCGGGCAGCTCAATCCCTTGGCTGTGACCACCAGTGCCGGCAATCAAACACCAGATAAAACGCTTAATAATGCACTGCGCATGCTGACACTGCTTAATCGTTCAGACATCCCCGTTGCTAGCGGCGCCATTAAGCCATTAGCAAGAGAGTTAATTATTGCCGACAACGTACACGGTGAAAGTGGTCTAGATGGCCCACAACTGCCCGAGCCTAGCTTTGCTGCCCTTGAGCAAAACGCCCTTGAATTGATGGCCGAAAAAGTCCGCCAAAGCAAAGATCCTGTGACCTTAATTCCGTCGGGACCACTAACCAATATTGCCCTGTTTTTGGCCAACTACCCTGAACTGCACAGCAAGATTGAACGTATCGTATTGATGGGTGGTGCCGCGGGGGTCGGTAACTGGACCCCAGCTGCCGAGTTTAATATTTTTGTTGACCCAGAAGCCGCCGATATGGTGTTTAAGTCAGGCATCCCCATCACCATGTGTGGGTTAGATGTGACCCATAAAGCCCAGATCATGGATGAAGATGTTGAGCGTATTCGCCAAATTCCTAATCCTGTGGCGCAATGTGTTGCCGAGTTACTCGACTTCTTTATGATCTATCACAGAGATCCTAAGTGGGGCTTTATCGGCGCACCACTACATGATCCCTGCACCATCGCTTGGTTGCTCAAACCTGAACTCTTTAGTGCCCAAGAGTGCTGGGTAGGCGTGGAAACCAAAGGTGAGTACACTCAGGGCATGACAGTCGTCGACCGCTACCACTTAACCGGCAAGCCCGCCAATGCCACCGTACTATTTGATCTGGACCGGCAAGGCTTTGTCGACCTTATCGTTGAATGCTTGACCGCATACAATCAATAATTCACTTATATTAAAGGGGCCTTCGCCCCTTTTTATCTGAAGAACCACTCATTATTAGGACGATAATCATGACCAGACTCCTTATCTTAGGTAGCGCCAATATTGACCATGTGATGAATTTCGATTTCCTCCCCGAGTCTGGACAAACCTTAATGAGCCGCGATTATCGCCTCGAATATGGTGGCAAAGGTGCCAACCAAGCCGTGGCCAGCGCCCGCCTTGCTCAACCAGGCACTCGGGTCGATTTTATCTGCCATGTGGGAGACGATGTGGCCGGGCAACAACTCTGTAATGCTTGGCTCAGCGATGGTATCCATCCCGATGGCGTGCATCAAATAGCAAAAACCTCTACAGGTAATGCTATGATTTTTATCGATAAAAATGGTGAAAACATGATTGGCGTCTCGCCAGGCGCTAATGCCACACTCACCCCTGACGCCCTGTTACGCCATCAGCCGCTTATCGAGGCCGCCGATTGGTTATTGGTGCAGTTAGAAACCCCAGTGCTCAGCGTATTAAATGCCCTAAAGCTAGCAAAATATCAAGGCTGCAGCACCATACTAAACCCAGCCCCAGCAAGAACAATAAGCAAAGAGTTGTTTCAATTGGTGGATATTATTACCCCAAATGAAACCGAGGCAGAGGCAATAACCGGCATAGAAGTCACCGATAGTGCCAGCGCCAAACTGGCCGCCCAGATGATGCACCAATTAGGGCTGAAAACAGTGATCATCACCTTAGGTAAACAAGGAGCCTACGTTAGCAGTGAGGAATTTTGTGGCTTACTGCCGGGCTGTGAGGTCGATGCTATCGACACTGTGGCAGCTGGTGATACCTTTAATGGCGCCTTAATGGTGGCATTGAGTGAAGGGTCTACCATAGATGCGGCGGTGAAATTTGCCCACCGAGCCGCGGCCATCGCAGTCACCCGAGCTGGCGCGCAGCGATCGATCCCTTATCGCCATGAATTAGCAATCGCCCCATCAGCGCCATGAACGTAGAAATAACGATGAGTTAGCCTTGTTGGCACTCCTGTAGCAACTGCTGAAAATGCACACCTAAATCTTGGGTGGCAAATTCACCGCCCGAGCGTGCCAACTGTTCTACCGTTTGCAATGCCTGCTCTAGCCCTTGCTGGTCAACCAATGCCGATGCATAAGCGGCTAAGTCGGCCCCTTGCAGCAACAGATCAAATAGCTGTGAAAAACTCACCTCTTGCTCCATAGCAGCTTGTAACTGTGTCATTAACTCAGCTATTTTTGCCTGCTCCACCAGCGCTCCTTCGACGCTCACTAACTGACCCAATGGATCCTTTGACAGCTGGCTCGCCACACACTGTGCTACCGACCCAGCCGCCGCACCTTGGGCAACGGTTGCAATACCTTGAGCGCGGATCTGCTCTACCACGGTTTTTAATTGTTGATCTTGCGCTAACCATGCTTGCTCCATTTGCGCCTTATCATCGCCCACAAACCCGCAGGCCGTTAACGACAATGCCGATACCGCAAGCACTAGATTCAATACGTTATTCATAAATCACTCCCCCTTTAATAAGCGCAAATAAGTGAAACTGCTACACTATACGAGCTTTTATTTAAGCGAGAATTAATTTAGTCATAATCACGCTAACAGCCTAATCAATGAGCCGTATGTCAGCTGCACTGCTGTGGCCGTTATTCTTATGTCACCGCAGACAAACTCGGCGATAAATTTACTGGCAGACACATCTCGCTGATTGCTCACACGGTGGCGCACTGGCGACCTCGCAACGACCAGTGGCATTGCCGCTCGCCTTACACCACTTTAGGCAATCAAACTGATCGGGATGACCAGTATCGTTACTGTGAGCATGAACCACCCCTTTACCTGGGTTTGACTCCACCAATACCACATCCGTTAAACAAGCCTCGCCAAACATGCGCCCATTGACATTGCCATCCTCATCGGTGCCGATATGACAGCCCGCCACGTCTGGCGCCACCCCATCGGAGTCGAGCCACCAAGTGGTTTCGCCTGCTTGCCAGTCCACTGGTGTGAAAGCAAATACCCCCTTGGCTCCCGCCATCTGCAGGGCATCACTGGACGGCGGCGCTAACTCTTCAGCCTTGACCTGCGTTAACATTAAGCCTCCCATCAGGATTAACAGCAAAAAAACTAAACATTTAAATCCATTAACTTTTATCATATTCATTCCTTAAATAATGGGTCAATATCAAGCCTGCCTGACACGCTCAACTATTTAAGTGTAGCGCCGCTGCGAATCCACGCCACAGACGCCACTCCAGTGATAACAATAATGACTAAAATTCGCTAGAAATGGGCTTTACTTTATCTAAAAAATAGGCGTACTATTGCGCAGCTCAGCCAAGACGCAAATAAGCGCAGGCTAAACGCCACTCTTGGGTAGCAAGAGCAGTTGCTGCTTGATGAGAGCGCGTTAAGCGATAGTGTTATTCAGTACTGACAACCGCTAATCGGATTCAGTTTTGAATCGCTCATTAGGATAAAGAGGAGATAAGATGAGTAAAAAAAATCATCGACGCACGATACCCCATGACAGTGGCCGTGGCATCATTAAAGACAACGCCTTAAAAGCTATCGTCACCAGTGAGTTATTTAGAATGCGCACTGAGAAGCCTAAAAAAGGCAAAGGATCATACAACCGCAAACAACAAAAAGGGCAAATGCTAAAGGGCGTTGCCCTTTTTGACTTTTTAAGCCTATTTATTCCTGTCAGTTCATCAGTAAATTCCTAGAATAAAAACTGCACTGCCTCCCGCCTTAACTGCTATATCGAACACCAACACGCCATTCCCCCCGACTAACTGATTAAGTTGCTCCCCTAAACACCGTCAGATTACCGTTTTTATAACAAACTGTTACCATAAATGAGGCTGAGTCACCTTATTATCACCATTATTTTGCTAGTGGCGATATTCCTTGATAGCAATAGCGGTGCAACTCAGTCAAAATCGGCCTTTATCAGCGATTGCTTAATCATTGTCATAGGGCGTTGTTCACCATGTCATCTCAAGCCGTTTTACCTAAACTTGTACCATTATCATTTTTAGCGGTAGTGCTTATCTGGTCAACCACGCCTCTCGGTATCGTGTGGAGCAGCGAGTCGGTTCATCCGACCATGGCAGTCTTACTGCGCATGCTAATCGCTTTAGTGCTTGGTTTGCTGGTTATTATGATGACTAAGATCCGCCTCCCTTGGAATCGCGTCGCCTTTAAGCTCTATGGTTTTTCTGCTATCGGTATCGTTGGCGGTATGTTACTCAGTTATTTTGCCGCTCGTTATCTGCCTTCGGGCACCATGTCGTTAATATTTGGCTTATCGCCATTGATCTCAGGGCTGTTGGCCCAGAAGCTGCTGAACGAGCCCAAATTTGGCCCCATGCGTATACTGGCATTACTGCTGGCATTTACGGGCTTAGGAGTGGTGTGCTCGGCTAAATTGGCACTAGGCAGTGATAGCTGGATTGGCCTAAGTCTTATCTTATGTGCCGTGTTGTTATTTAGCCTTAGCGGCGTATTAATTAAAACCGTCCACATTGCCATTCACCCCATTGCGAGTACCGTGGGAGCCTTGCTTTTTTCCACGCCATTATTTGCGCTAGCTTGGTTACTCTTTGATGCCAGCTTACCTATCGATACTTGGTCGGTGCGTTCCATGGCGGCCATAGCTTATTTGGGGGTTTTTGGTTCACTTATAGGCTTTGTGGCTTACTTTTATATTTTGCAGCACCTAAACGCCAGCACTGTGGCATTAGTAACACTTATCACCCCTGTCTTTGCCATGGCCTTGGGGGCACAACTCAATGGCGAGGCGATAACCGAAGCACTGGTGATAGGTGCGGGCTTGGTGCTGGGCGGACTGGGCTTATACCAATTTGGCGATAGACTAAGGCGCCGACTCAGTCGCATAGGCCAGTAACCCTATGAATGCAACATAGGCCAGGCTCGTATCATCACCCCTCTTCGGCGAGCGAGATTTGCATTCGGCTGATATCGCGATTCCATAGTTGAATGATCTTGCGGGTTTTCTCTTTATTCCAAAAGCACTTACCAAATAAGATGATCCCAGCCCCTTCGAGATCGCGGCGATGTTCAATAGCAAAACGCTGTTGTAACTCCTCTTTAAAGCCATCGATTGGGATCCCCACATCTTTACAGTCGGCTGGGTTAAGCCAGAGCATCGCCTTATCGGTATGAGAAATGGTGCCCCAATACATACGCGGCGCCCCATTGTCAGTGGGGCTAGCCTGACTAAAATTAACAAACAGATTTTTAGCGCGCCAACGATACTTGTCATCGGTATACACCCATAAATCTGAGCTAGCCAGCTCGCTGCCACGCAATAAACTGTGTAACAGTTTCTCTAACCCTTCGCGGGCGATGCGTTTATCGGGCGTGGGAATGCTAGCCTCACTGGGCGTTGGCGTGCTCTCTTTAACGGGAGGTGTGATGGGCGAATGAGCCGTTTGGGGCATTGGTGCTGCTGGCTCGGAAACTCTGTTACCTGTAGCCGTTGCTGCGGTTTTTGCCTTAGTGCTATGGCTTGATGCGTGTTTAGAAAAGTCGATTCGCAGCGCATCGCTGTCGACAATAAGCTGGTTAACCTCGCTGGCATCTTGCTCTTCACGTTGGCGGCTGGCGCTGGGTTTAAACTCGCGGCAATCTAATTGATGATAACGCGAGCCAAAGCAGGCTGCCTTACCATCTTTAGAGGCTTTACGAAAATACGCCTTACCAGCACAGGCTGGGCAATATAGGTGCTGACGCAAGCGTTCAATCTCCGCCTCATCGAGGCGTTGAAACTGAAATACCGAATAGACGGTTTGCGATAACTTATCCATACGACAAATAGCGTCAAGCATTCTTTGTATCCTTTATCTCGCCATGCGCCAGCATTATGCCCCAGTCAATAGGCTCAAACTATCCTATAACCTGTAAGATGACAAACGAGTTTACTGCCTGATCTTTAAGGTGATCATGACAGGTGCATGATCTGTGCTATGGCTGTCGCGAGCATACTCAGGGTTAAGCAAGTGCCTATCATAGGTGTGGTAGTGCTCAACTTCTGCTAGGCATTGATCATTATGAGGGTCAAACTCATTAGACAGTAAGATGTAATCTAACACCGCCCCTTGGGTTAAATGGTAGTGAGTGGCTGGCCGCGCAACGGCTGTCACGCTGTAATGGGATTGCTCAAATAACTGATAGGCATCTTGCAAGCGGTAATCGTCAAAGCCCTGCTCGCCATAAGTGGCAATCAAGCGGGTATCCGTACTGACCAGACTCGATAGTACACCGCTATGCAAGGTATCGTTAAAATCACCCATCAAGATCACGGGGTAAGCCGTGGCGGCGCGCCGCTGGGCAATGAGATAACGCAGCAGGCTCGCCTCGCTCCCGCGCACGATAGCGGCGCTCCACTTGGCAGCGGCCTCGATGGCAAAACTGGCTTGCATCGCACTCGGGGCAACACCAAGCAGCTCTTGAGCTTGTTCCACACTGAACTGGCCGCGCTTAGATTTAAAATGCACCACATAACAATCGCATGGCCCCAGATCAGGCAGCACCACAGTCGCCCGCACCGGTGTGCGACTGAATGTAAAGTCGGCACTGAGCCCCAATAACGCGGCAAGTTCAGGGGCGGCGCGGCAGGCATGAATGGCACTTATCGGGTATTTAGAGGCCAAGGCCACCACTGGGCTGCGATAGATAAACTCATCTGCGACCTCTGGGATATCGACCACGGCAAAATAGGGATAACCAGCAGCGTTTAACAGTTCCCTTAACGCATCAGTTGAAAACACCTCTTGAAAACCTATTACATCGGGACGGTATTGATTAACATAAGCCGTTATCCAGTCGCACTTTTGCTGCCATTGCTGCTCGCTATAGATGTTATTGAAATCGTAATAGGCATCTGGCGGCGCAATAAAATTGAACAGATTAAAGCTGGCTATTTTTAGCTGTACTTGAGCTGCAGATTCAGTAGACAAAAATACCTCTTAACCTAAATAACGACCCATAAGCTGGCAGCATAACATGACAAAAAGTGAACCACACTGTCAGCACTTATCGACAAGCTGCCAATCAGCCCATCGATGACACTCAACCATGCGTTACATATCATGCCTATCATCAATATCATTTTGCCAATATTTGTGATTTTACACCATGTTCATTGAATGGTGACTGGCGTAGAATCGCCACATCGTTCATTGCTCGCACATAGGATAACCTGCATGCAGCCAATCAGTTTTTTTGCCAATAAACGCTATACCACTAAGGTGTTTGACCCCACTAAAAAGATCGCCGATGAGAAAATTGATGAGTTAAAACAGTTGCTCAGACTCAGCCCATCGTCGACCAACTCGCAACCTTGGCACTTTGTGTTAGCCGCCAGCGAGCAAGGCAAGGCGACCATTGCCCAAGCCACCAGTGATTTTGGTTTTAACACAGATAAAATCCTCAATGCGTCTCATGTACTAGTGCTGTGCACCAAGACAAGTATGGATGAAGCGCACTTACAAAGACTACTGGATCAAGAGGCGAGCGATGGCCGCTTTGCTAACGACGAGGCCAAGCAAGGGCAACATGCTGGGCGCTCCTTTTTTGCCAATATGCACAGAGTCGAACTCAAAGATGCCCAGCATTGGATGGAAAAGCAGGTGTATCTATCGCTAGGCACCCTGCTGCTTGGCGCCAGTCTACTCGATATCGACGCCTGCCCGATCGAAGGGTTTAATGTGACTAAACTTAACCAACTACTGGACTTACCCGCCCAAGGTTATTGCGCTTCGGTGGTGGTCGCCCTTGGCCATCACAGCGAAGAGGACTTTAACGCTAAGCTGCCTAAGTCACGCTTACCCTTAAGTGAACTGTTCACCGAGATTTAAGCCTGAGCCATGGCGCGCCTGTACATTATGGGCGCACCATTAAAGGCTTGCGTTCCATCTTTGCTATTGCCATAGTAAAAATTATCATTGGTTATGGATGATCCCTATGTTGCTAGCGAAACAGCCCCAAGACCCAGCCTCACTCGATGCCCATGCCGAAGCGAACTCTGAAGCCAAGTACGCTGTGACAACGCCCGCTTCGATTAAAGGTGATAATCCGCTTATCTGGCCGCTGCTCTCACTACTGCAAAGCACGCCACACAGCTGGAAAGTGCATCATCTCGCGGCCAAATTGCAACAACAGGGCCTGATGCAAGATCTCGACAGCGACCCACAAAAAGCCCTGTTTAAACAAAACTTCCTACTCATGAATGCCCTGTTCCAACTGCAACAGATGTTACTGCCTGACAGCTGGCTGCAGGTAAAGTCGATGCAAATCCAAATTTTTAGGCGAGTGCCAAGCGATCTCAACCAGCAATTATCTGAAGACGACTCACTGCGTGATTACTACATGGATTGGCACAACTATGATACCAGTGCCAATGTGATCCAGCAGATCCTCGAATCATTTTGGCACCGCTATGAGCAATATATTGGCGCCAACCCCAACGCAATGCATAAGCGCCAAGCCTTAAGCGTATTCGAGCTCGATGATAACGCCACCAGCAAGATGATACGCAAACAATGGCGTCGCTTAGCCCTGCAATGGCATCCGGATCGTCAAGGTGGCGATGCCGCCAAATTTCGGCAAGTTTGTGAGGCTTGGCAAACTTTGCGTGAAAAGTGGTAAAACGCCGCCTCAATATACAAGCTAAGTCACATTGTAGGCACTGTTTCTTAAGCGCCGTTAAGTCATACTTAAGCTTTAACTATTATGCTAAAAATATTACATTTTTTTATGTTAATTACCATTAAGCAGCACGCTGTCATTTGAGGACACTATGATCAAACATATCGCATTAGCACTGACTCTAGCCATTGCTCCATTAAGCAGTTTTGCCGCACAGTTTATAGAAGGTAAGCATTTCACTGTCGTATCAGACAAGGCACCAAGCACCGAGCCCAAATTAACCGAGTTTTACTCTTTTTACTGCCATAACTGTTTCAATATGGAAACCCAATACCTAGGGGATATCAAGGCGAACCTTAAGCCAGGCGTCAGCTTCGACAGTAAGCATGTAGACTTTATGGATAGCGATATTGGCACCGAAGTGATGCGCTCACTGGCGGTGATCCAAGAGCTTAACGTCGAAGACAAAATGATCCATGCCATGTTTGCTGCCATTCAAGGTGAAGAGGGGGCCAACGGCCACAGCCATGACCATGATCACAGCGCTCACGACAAGCCTGAGATCAATACCCGTGATGATATCAAAAAGGTGTTTAGCGCCAACGGCATCGACGTCAGCAACTATGACAGCCTTGCCGATAGCCAAGCCGTGACCGATAAAATTAACCTGTGGCGTGCGCAGCAACGTGAGTTTCGCATTCAAAGCGTACCCACCTTTATCGTTAACGACAAATACGCGGTCAATTTAGGCCAAGTGCGCACCCTAGGTGAGTTGATTGATCTTATTAACTATCTGGCGGTTGAACATAAATAAGCCTTAGCTGAATGACTTTCTCCCTTTAAAAAGGCTTCTTCGGAAGCCTTTTTTGTATCCAGCCTCACTCAAATAATGTATGCGCTTTGCTCTAATAACGACTTAGCGTTAATGGTCTGAAGTTAATCTCTTATCTGATAGTGAGTAGCTTATATTTAATGGCTTTGCATCGCCTGTAATTTAGCTTGATAACGACGCTGATTAGCCGCATCGGTTGACAATGAGAGGGCTTTTTCTAAATGTTTCCGTGCATTACGTGTATCGCCTGTGACCCAGTAGACACGTGATAATCCAAAATAAAATTCATGACGATAATCGGCTTTCTCCACGGCTCGTTTATACCAAGTTAATGCCCTTTGGTACTCATGATCCATATAGGCCTGCTGCCCCATATTGTAGTAATAGTAGGGGTTGCTGATACGAGCCAACTCGAGAGTTTTATGCAATTGCGCCCACTCGACTAAACGCTGCTGACTCTCTAACAGCAAGGCATAATTGTACAAGACATTCATGTCATCATCATCAAGGGTTAACGCCAACTTGTATAAGGTTTCGGCGGCATCATCTAACCCTTTATAGCGATATAATATCGCCAAGGTATTGAGTGCAGGGATAAAATCGGCACGCAAGCGCAAGCTCTGTTTACTGTATTGATAAGCTAAATCATAATCACCGGCCACTAAAGATTCGGCCGCAACATTGTTATAAAACATCGCCATCACAGTGGTTTTATCGATACGGGATTTAGCATAACTGCGCATGGTTCGTTCGGGTAAAAAATCGATCTGGATCTCCTGACTAGCCACCAGCACGCTGTCCTTGGTGGCTTGTGGCAATAAGCGTAAATTGATGTGACCATTGATGAGATAAAACTGGCCTTGCTTATCCCACACGGGTGGCACCGCTATCTGCTGAAATTCAACCGCCACGCCAAGTGCATCAGCCATGGCGGTGGTAAGCAACACCAGCGACATACAATTCCCCGCCCTATCTTCAAAGGTCTGCTGAGGGATACGCGTTATATTATCTTGATAGCTAAAACCGCCTTGGCTGGCACTGATATAATTGGCTAACCAACGATGGGCCATGGTTGCAGTGCGTGACGCTTGACTGCTTTGATATGCCTGCTGCAGCACTTGAGTGGTCTGAGGTGACAAGGCAAACAGCTGAGCAGGCACCACAGGTAAGATAATTGACTTAAAGTGGTTATCTAAAAAATATTGCTCAATGTTATCAACCGAGCGAGTGCTGGGGGTTGAGGCGCATCCATGCAGTAACCCCATCATCCATGCAAGCCAAAGTAACTGCCGCATAAAACAGGTCTCAATCTGAACGCCATATCATTTAGCATAAATGAGGCCATGGTCTTTTGCCGTGCCAAAGCGTTACAAAATATTAGTTTGGGCTAGACTCTGGTGGGTCAATCTCAATATAAAGCTCATTATTAGACTTACCATCGCGATAAGGCCGATAGAAATGGGCGCCGCAATGAAAGTAGCGATAAGGCGTCGGCACCAGTACGCAGCCCAGTGGCAAGGCGCGTAAAATCGTGAGCTGTTGCTGCATTCGCAGCGCCTCTCGCCATTGATGGTCTTGCAACACTTGGTCTCGCACCGCAAATGCATCGAAAGGCTCACTGGACTTACGCACCACCACCTCGCCAGCGTGACTAGCACTGATAGACACGTAGCCAATAGAGAGCAGACTTAGGTAGAGGCTGTAGAGACTGACTCGCACAATGTTCATGGTCTTCCTCGCAATTAACTCGCCGTTGGCCATAGACAGTATGGCGCAATAGACACCTAGCGTGTGTCCACATCATACATAAAAGCGAGGCCACTGCACTACTGCAATGGCCCCGCAAATATCATCTTGTACGCCAACGATGATGATCACTTAAACGATCGTTCGCTATCATCATGATTACTTACGCTCAGCGCTTAACATTAGCTAAGCGCCTGAATGATTGAGACTTAGTTGGCACTCTTGAGCGAGACAAACTCAGGATAAGCATCGATACCACAGTCAGATGCATCCATGCCATTGTACTCTTCCTCCTCAGTGACTCGGATCCCCATAGTCACTTTGAGTACGTACCAGACCACAAATGAGCTACTAAATACCCAAGCAAAAATCACTGCCGCCCCAAGTAACTGCCCTGTTATGGTCGCATCGGCATTCGATAGCGGTACCAAGAGTAAACCAAATAATCCCGCCACACCGTGCACCGAGATTGCGCCTACAGGATCGTCTATCTTAATGCGATCAAACATCACAATAGAGAAGACCACTATGCCACCGGCAAACAGACCGATAGCACCGGCTAATAGCAATGAAGGCGATAACGGATCGGCAGTGATGGCGACGAGGCCAGCCAAGGCGCCATTGAGGATCATGGTTAAATCCGCCTTCCCCCACACCATCTTACACACGATGAGCGCTGCGATGGCACCGCTCGCGGCAGCCGAGTTGGTGTTAACAAAAATCTTGGCCACAGCCGAGGCGTTCTCCATGTCCGATACCAATAACTGCGAGCCGCCATTAAAACCAAACCAGCCCATCCACAACACAAACATACCTAAGGTTGCCATGGGTAGGTTAGACCCAGGGATCGGGTTTACCTGACCATTAGGGCCATACTTGCCTTTACGTGCACCGAGCAGCAACACCCCAGAAATAGCCGCTGTCGCGCCAGCCATATGTACAATACCGCTGCCAGCAAAGTCGACAAAACCCGCCTCAGACAGGAAGCCACCGCCCCATGTCCAGTAACCTTCTATGGGATAGATAACCGCCGTCATCACCACAGAGAAGAGTAAAAAAGACCAAAGCTTCATCCGCTCAGCGACCGCCCCCGAGACGATAGACATGGCAGTCGCCACAAACACCACTTGGAAAAAGAAATCCGATTCTAAGGCGTGGTCTGCATCGCCCGCTTGTGAGCCTATCAGTGCGCCTAACGAGGGCAACCAGCCGCCTTCGGTGTTATCGACATACATAATGTTGTAACCCACAATTAGGTACATGATGCAGGCGATGGAGTACAAACAGACGTTTTTGGTTAATATCTCAGTGGTGTTTTTAGAGCGCACCAAACCCGCTTCTAGCATGGCAAACCCCGCCGCCATCCACATCACCAGCGCACCTGAAATTAAAAAGTAAAATGTGTCTAGTGCGAATCGCAACTCGGTCACCGTGGTACCTAATGCCTTTAGTTCTTCCATTGTCTTATCCCCTTACAGTGCTTCGTTATCGAGTTCGCCCGTACGAATACGGATAACCTGATCTAAATCTGTCACAAAAATTTTGCCGTCACCTATCTTGCCCGTTCGCGCCGCCGCCACGATAGACTCAATCAGGTGATCAACGTTTTCGGCCTTAGTGGCAATATCGAGTCTAACCTTAGGTAAAAAATCGACTTGATACTCGGCGCCACGATAGAGTTCGGTATGGCCTTTTTGGCGCCCAAAACCTTTCACCTCGGTGACTGTCATGCCCTCTATCCCCATTCCAGCAATGGCTTCTCGCACATCATCCAATTTAAAGGGTTTGATAATTGCACTGATTAGTTTCATTCCAGCCTCCGGCTCGTGATTGTGATGTGGTATTGCAAGAGACAATTCAATCATCAGGCCAATAATGTAAAACCTTAATAATCATAACCTTATTTTTAAGGCATCAAGTTTACCCACCCACTGCCGCACCATTTTGGTGCGTACAGCCTGTCTATGCACAAAAAACAAGCGCCCGCCTATTCGACTTATGACCGATTGGTTATGGCGTTATCCTAGGTATGATAGAAAGCCAACCATGGGAGGAGCTGACTATGTTAAAACCACAGGATTGTGTGTTATTGATTGTCGATGTGCAGGGCAAACTTGCTCAAATGATGCACCAAGCCGACGCCTTAGAGCACAAGTTGACCACCTTGATCAAAGCGGCAGAACTGTTTGATATCCCCATTGTCTGGCTAGAGCAGTTACCCGATAAACTCGGCGCCACGAGTCCAGCATTGCACGCCCTACTCGCCCCGCATCACCAACCCATAGCCAAATCCCATTTTAGTGCTTGGCATACCGAGGCTTTTCGCCACGCAATGGAAGCCATCAAACGCAAACACGTACTCGTGGCGGGCATTGAAACGCACATCTGTGTCTACCAAACCTGTCGCGATCTACTCGACAATGGTTATCGGGTCGATGTCATCGCCGATGCAGTATCGTCACGCAGTGCTGAAAATAAGCAGCTTGGTATTCAGATGATGACTCAGTACGGTGCTAAAGTGACTAACTGTGAATCCTTACTGTTTGAACTGCAGTGCGAAGCCAGCGGCGAGCGCTTTAGGGCCCTGCTAAAGATGATTAAATAAACTGCTAGCAAGCGGCTGACCTATCTCGGGAGATAGGCAGAAGATAAAAAAAGCCCTGGTTAGATACCAGGGCTTTTTAGTGTGATCACTCAAGACAAACGATTAACCAACCACGCTAGATTTACTCACGTAACGGGTTTGCCTTTATCACTGCTTAGTACGTTGCTTCACGCTGCTTAGCTTCGGCATCCCACTTAGGCAGTACTGTTTTCTTGAACTCTTCCTTATCGGCGTTCATCTTTTTCATATCCATACCTAGCGCTGCTTGGGCCTTAGCCTTGGTCGATACGTCAGGAATCGCAATTGGTTGCTTAACCCCTTTCACTGCGAGTAACTGCGCCAATTTAATACGAGCGTCGCCCGCTTTATCGACCGCGGTACCGAGTATGCGTAAGGCTTCATCTGCTGCGTGCGCCGCAACACCATGAGAAGCCGTAGCGTAATCCCAGCGCCACTGTGAATGACGGATATCCATTAAAATAGGCTTCATTTCAGCTTCGCTAGCACCTGCATCCCACGCCGCTTTAGCTTCAAAGTGAGCTCTAACCAACTGTGCCTCAGCACGCGCCTTAAGGTCGTTTACTTTCACCTTACGTTCTTCGGTTAGGTTAACCATGAACTCTTTACTTTGAGTATGACAGCTACCACAGGCTTCTTCGAAGCGGTCAAATGGGTTACCCACTTTATGGTCGGTAAACTTACGGCCTTCGGCATTTTTCACCTTAGGCATATGACAATCGGTACAGGTCACATTGTTCTTGCCGTGGACCCCAAGCTGCCAAGTTTCATAACCTGGGTGCTGAGCTTTAAGCATAGGTGTTTTCGAGAGTGCATGGGTCCAATCGGTAAACTCGATGCTGTCATAGTAGACTTCCATCTGCTCAACGGTAGTGCCCATATCCCAAGGGAACTTAACAAAGCCCTTGTGATCTTTTGTTTTTTCGAAGTAGTACTCTACGTGGCACTGACCACACACCATAGATTGCTTATCTTTTTTCGACGCTTTATCAAAAGGCGTTCCTAGGGTGTTCATGGCGCGGTCGGCATACGGACGAGACATGCGCAACTTAGACGAGCCTTTTTCATGACAATCAGAACAACCGATAGTATTGACGATTTCAGCACCGCCTTTATGCCAAGTGCCCTTAAAGTAGCCATCTTCACCCTGCTCTTCGATCATACGTGGCACATCGGGACTTTTACATGACCAGCACGCCATCGGCATTGGGCCATCTTCATCAGACTTAGGCGCACCAGTACGTAAGGTATTACGTACATCCGTTACCGCATACATATGACCACGAGGCGCATTGTAGTCTTTGGCAAAACCATATCCCGCCCACAGCACCACTAAGCTCGGTACCTCCTCTAACATATCGACAACTTCTTCGCTTTCAGCGGTCTCATGCCAGCTGTTATATTGCTTCGCGAATTTGTCTTTATACACTTCATTACGTGGCTCAGTTTTGTCACTAGCCATCACGCCACTTGTCATTAAGCTTGCTGCAACCAACGCGCTCACTACAAAGGTTTTTTTTGTTAAATTTTTCACCATCTCATCTCCGTATTATTTATAGTTATCGATAATAACCACAATATCTCCATGGCCAAAGTTAGCCCTTAAGCTGTTTTTTAAATATACCTCTTATGGGGTAACTGAGATGAATTTTGAGTTAGATCATAATGTAAATGTGTTGTAAGTCACATTTTAGCCAATATGTTAACTTTTATGCTGATGACTCATTAATAATACTGGCCTTATTAGTCTTGCTCTTCTTCGATTTTAAGCGACGGTTCCCTATGAAAAAAGGCAGTCTCACCGCCACCATTTTTGCGCTTATGCTAACCTTCATTTTACTGTCCAGCGGCTTGGCAACCTTTGCTATTGCCAATTTAGCCTACAGTCTAGGTGATGCACGGGCAATTAACGCTTCAGGCTCACTGCGGATGCAAAGCTATCGACTGATGTTTTACGCCAACTCTGGTAGTGAAAATGCCGATGAGAAAATTGCCGAGTTTGAAGCCACCCTTTATTCTGATGCGTTAAAACGCGCGCTCAGCTGGATAAGTCCGGATGCATTAGGTGAGCAATACCAATTGGTTATCCAAAAATGGCAGGTGATGAAGCGTTATATCGAAACCGAAAACTCGCGCCAATATGCCGCCGCACTCAGCGATTTCGTCGATACCATAGATTTACTGGTGCTAGAAACTGAAAAACACGCCGCCTTTAAATTACGCCTGCTGACTGCCAGCCAGATTATCGGCCTCAGCCTAATGTTAGTTATTGCATTTTTTGCAGTACGCTTTACTCAGCGTAAAGTCGTGAAACCACTGCATCAATTAATGGAGTCTGCTAACACCATCTCTAAAGGTGACTTTAATGTTGCCGTGCCGCAGAGTGAATATGTTGAACTAAACGCCCTTAGTAACGCACTGGCCAGCACTGCCAAAGAGCTATCTTCGCTCTATGCCGACCTCGAAAATCAGGTCAAACAAAAAACCTTTGCGCTTACCCGTGCCAACAACGAGTTGAAACTCTTGTACGACAACCTAGTTATGCTGCACTCAGGCACACTGGAGATCAGCACGCTTAAGCAAGCCTTAGAGCAGCTCAAGGCTCATGAGCCAAATACCAACTTGCGCTTAGTAATCGCCCAAGAGGGGCAAGCGCCCCTGTGTATCGAAGCCGATGGCGGCTGGTCACTGGCAGCACCAGAAACCACCCGTTTTGCCCTTAAGTTTGCCGATAACGAATTGGGCCATTTAGAAGTACGCAGCGATAGCGAGATTAATTACGCATTATTTGACAACTTTGCCATCATGCTGGCGCGATCTATTGTGATTCACAATACTGGCAAGCAACGCCAACAACTGGCCCTGATGGAAGAGCGCGCCGTTATCGCCCGAGAGCTGCATGACTCTCTCGGACAACTGTTAACTTTTTTAAAAATTCAGGTCAATTTGTTATCAAAAGGCCTCGATACCGACTGTCGTAGCCCACAAGTTGAAAGCCAATTAAGTGAGATAAATGAAGGAGTCAATACTGCCTACATGCAACTACGAGAGTTATTGTCGACCTTCCGTTTAACCATAAATGACCCTAACTTATATAACGCCATGGAGGCGATGTTAGCGCAGCTACGCTGCCAGTCTCTGGCCCAAATCAGCCTTAATTACCAGCTACCGGCACAGTTATTGGGGGCCTATCAGCATATTCACGTATTACAGCTCACCCGAGAGGCCACGCTCAACGCCATTAAGCATGCCCAAGCGAACCATATCCATATCGATTGCACGACCCAAGGCGACAAGGTGGTAATAAGCATTAGTGATGATGGTGTGGGTGTCGATAAATTAACGGAGCGGGATCAACATTTTGGTATCGGGATCATGCATGAACGCGCCAGTCGATTATCGGGTATGCTAGAGTTCAGCGGTAACACTCAAGGTGGCACCACGGTCACGCTACAATTTCCACCTAAGACAGAGCCAGAATAACTTGGCTGCAATAACGGCACACAACGCCTGGAGACAAAACCATGGGTAAGCCCTATTCCGTATTAGTTGTCGATGATCACCCTTTATTACGTCGAGGCATCTGTCAGCTGATCGCTTCCGATGCCGATTTCACCCTATTTGGGGAAGCCGGCAGCGGTTTAGATGCACTGGCGTTAGTGGCCGTCAACGAGCCAGATATCGTGTTGCTCGACCTCAATATGAAAGGGATGACAGGACTTGATACCCTCAATGCCTTGCGTCAAGAGGAGATCACTAGCCGCATCGTGATTTTAACAGTCTCTGATGCTAAACAAGATGTAGTGCGCCTGATCCGCGCTGGAGCCGACGGCTACCTATTAAAAGATACCGAGCCTGATCTGCTGCTCGAGCAACTGAAGCAAGCGATGTCGGGGCAACAAGTACTTTCTGCCTCGGTAGAAGCTCATTTACAGCTCCTCCAAGAGGAACAAGATGAACAAGAATGGATAAGTAGCCTGACACCACGAGAGTTACAGATTTTACAGCAGCTAGCCGAAGGTAAAAGTAATAGGGTGATCGCAGAGCAACTGCATATCAGTGAAGGCACGGTAAAAGTGCATGTCAAAAACCTGCTACGTAAGGCCGATGCAAAATCACGCACCGAGATGGCTGTGCGCTACCTCAACCACTAAGCTTAATGAAACGTGAGTCTTGTTTAGGCTTAACCCCAGTTACGCGCAATCATGATTTAGTTGAGCGTAGCCATGGTTAAGCTTAAATCATGGCTAAATTTTCAATAGCCATGGGATGCGCCATGGATGACTCGACCCCGCCTTAGATTAGCGGCTCTCGTGAATAAAGGTACGCCAGTTGGCTAAGGCTTGCTCAAAATCTTCTAAACCACAAAACGCCTCAGACTCACCATTATAAAGTGACATGGACTCATCGAGCTCATAGTCATCTTCCATCTCTAACACATTCGCAAAGACCCGCACTTGCTCGGTGTCTAAGTCGACTGATATCGCTTTACCCAAGATACGCTTTTCACTGAGCGTGCCTTGCTGCAACTGCATAATCACTTGTTTAATTTGCTCATACAGCAAATTATCTTCGCCCAGTTCATCGACAAACCACAGCCCCATGATCTCATGGTCCATGGTGAAATTAGCCACTAAGGTGCCCGTTAATGTATTGCGGCGAAATTCATATTCCATCATTAAACCCTAAAATTGTTATGCCACTCTCAATGATAAATTCTACCCCAAGCCTACGCACAATGCGCTGTTATCTCGTCGGGTTCGCCCTGCTTGTAGACAAAACCAACGTTTCAGCCAGTTTCAAGCTTCACCTAAATGCTGCTCATTGCTACATAAGGCAAATTATAGCCACAAAAAAGGGCGCTAAGCGCCCTTTAATACTATATCGAGTCAGCGACTATTTTTCGCTGGCTGCCGCTGCTGCGGCTTTTTCGATAGAGAGTAATTCAACTTCAAAAATCAGCGTTGAATTAGCTGGAATAGTACCAGTGTCACGATTGCCATAAGCCAATTCAGCAGGAATAACAAACTTGTACTTGGCACCAACAGGCATTAATTGAACACCCTCGGTCCAACCTGGAATAACCCGGTTAAGTGGGAACTTAGCGGGTTCGCCGCGAGCAACAGAGCTGTCAAATTCGGTACCGTCAATCAATGTGCCCACATAGTGCACCTCGACAGTGTCTTCTGCTGCTGGCATGTCACCACTACCTGCGACTAACACTTCATATTGCAGGCCAGACTCTGTGGTCGTCACGCCTTCTTTAGCCTTGTTTTCTGCTAAGAATGCCGCGCTTTCAGCCAAGGCTTTTTCAGCCATGGCGGTCGCCTGTGCCTGACGCTTCTCATTTAAGGTTTCGTCTAGGCTTTGCAATACGGTTTGCATCTCTTCTTCGGTCAACTTGAGTTCATCATTTAGGCCATTCGTGAACCCTGTGATGATGAGGCTACGGTCAACAGCTAAACCTAACTCTTCTTGCTCTTTAATATGGCCTGACATGTATTTACCAATAGAAGCACCAACACTATACGCTTGTTTTTGCTGCGTAGTTTCTAATTTTACCTCTGCGGCGGTTGTTGATTGTTGCTCTTGGTTACAAGCTGTTAAACCAACCACTGCTAGCGCGACCAGTGAAATTTTGTAAATCGACTTCATTAAAAGCTTCCTCAGCATTTTCTCGTGGTTACAATAACCTTACTCTTCTAAGACGAACCACTTTATACTAGTTAATTAACATATACCAATTACATTATCGATGTTAAGCCAGCCCTATCACTGTGTTCCGTAAGCCCTAAGCGGCTTAGCAGTGACTGCTAGCGTCAATGTAATCGCCTTGAGCTAAAGACAATATATTGCGGAGCAAGTTCATGAAAAGTTTCACTGTGCTGCTAATTTGTGCATTATTTATCACCGCCTGCCAACCACAGCCTGAAACAAACGTCATCATCAGCCAACCCAGTTATAGCGCGACCCTGTCTGACGATGCGCATTATCTGTTGATCAGTACCGCCAATAGCGATTTACAATTATGGGATTTAACCACGCACACCCAGAAATATCGCTGGTTTCACGGTGAGCAAAAAAGCCAAGCCATCGACACCGCTATTTCTACCAATCAGCAATACGCCGCATCACTGAGTCGCGACTCAGTGGCGCTGTGGAGCATAGAAGATGGTCGCTCGCTCGGATGGTGGTCGTTACCAGCCAGCGGGCAAACTGTTGCGATTGCCGATAGTGGCGCCCTGTTAATCGGCCTCACCGATGGTAGCGTGATGTCCTTGGCGCCCAGCCAAAATCGATTAATCAAATTTCTAGGTCATAGTGAAAAGGTCAACAGCGTGGCCATCTCACGCAATGGAGAACTTGCCCTCTCGGGAGCCAATGATAACCAAGTGATCCTCTGGCATGCGACAACAGGCCAACCCATCCATACTTGGTCGCTGCCCAGTCGCGTGATTAACGTCAGCTTGAGTCAGCAAGGTGAGCTGGCTTTTGCCTCCGACAGCACCAATCAAGCCATCATTTGGAACACCCAAGATGGCAGCCAACACAGCCAGCTCAATATTCATCGGCGCACTCATAATTTTTCCAGTGCACGCTTTACTCGCGACAACAGCAAGTTACTAACGGGTACTCCGGCTAGAGAAGTGAGTGTCTGGCGAGTTTTAGATGGAAAAATGCTGGTTAATTGGCGAGTCAGTCGCACAGAGCATGCCCAAATCAAAGGAGCCGTTGTATACTCAGTAGCTGAAGATAACCATCAACAGGTCAGTAGCATTAGTAGCAATGGTCTACTGGAAACTTGGCCTATGCCCCCCTTATAGAGGAAATTATTGGTGCCACTAGAACAACGAATTGAAGAACTTGAAATGAAACTTGCGTTTCAAGAGAGTACTATCGAAGCACTGGATCAACAGGTCATTAAGCTTAATGCCATTGTCGATGAACAGCAGGAAAAACTGCGTATACTGGTCGACAAGGTGCAACAATCTGAGCCAAGTAATATGGCTAATCCCGCGGATGAAACGCCGCCACCGCACTACTAAATCGATCATCTGAGTGGCGATGCCCCGCCACTCTGGTAAGTTATCGCGATAGACTCTAGCGCATGGGAGCGAGACTGACATGAAGTTAACTCAGTATATTCATCATCTTAAGGTAATAACCTGATGAAACGACTCGTTATGATTATGCTCGTCAGTCTCAGTGTATCGGGTTGTGCCTTTAACAGCGTACTCATTAGCTACCCGTCGCAAATCGCCCCGATAAAAGCAGCATTAAATCGCCCCACCACCAGCCCTATCTACCACCAGCTGGATGATAAAATAAACGGCGCCGATAAATTGTTATACGCCCAAGAAGCTGGCAGAGTAGCGCAAATAGGTGGCGACTTCAGCACCAGTAAAGGCTATTACGATAAGGCAATTGACGCTTATCAAGCCTTTGATGAACAAGCTACCCTCAGCATCTCGGATACCGGCGCCAAAGCCTCTAGCCTGTTGATTAACGACAATGTGATCCCTTACCGTGGGCCTGGGTTTGAGCGCATCATGCTGCATCAGTACCAAGCCCTGAACTACCTGTTCAGTGGTGACAGCGAAGCCGCCTTAGTGGAAGTTCGGCGCAGTAATCAACTGCAAAGTTCAGAACAAGCCCGTTATCAAAAGTCGATGCAAGGGGTGCAGTCGATGGCCAACGGCACCATAGATGCCGAGATCAACAAACTGGGACAAGCTGCGGGCAGCACCACCAGCTCGTTTTTAAACGCCTACAGTTATTACACCACAGGGTTACTGTATGAGTTATTTGGCGAGGCTAACGATGCCTTTATCGATTATCGCAAAGCGGCGCAAATCACCCCAAACAACCCTTATCTGCAACAAGATTTAGTCCGATTAGCCAAGCAACTGTCAATGCCGCAAGCGGATGATTTTGTTCGCCGCTGGGGCGATGCTAACCCCGCCAGCGCAGGGCAAGGACAAGTGGTGTTATTAGTCGAGCGCGACTTTGTCCCAGAAAAGCAAAGCTTTACCGTGCCTTTTTCTATCCATGGCAATTGGCAAACGGCATCATTAGCC
The DNA here is from genome assembly GCF_003605125.1 of Shewanella algidipiscicola. Lineage (GTDB taxonomy): Bacteria > Pseudomonadota > Gammaproteobacteria > Enterobacterales > Shewanellaceae > Shewanella > Shewanella algidipiscicola. The sequence continues at coordinate 101,694 of NZ_QPQT01000004.1, read as the reverse complement.
ACCTATTACCCCGACCGCTCTCCTGTACGGCCTGCACAGATTAATGGCCTTGGGCGCCGCTTAACCGCCGCGCCACTCGCCAACATCGACGCCTTAGCCATCACAGCATTAAAAGAGGCGTTGCCCGCCGCACTGTTTCGCCAAGCGGCTCGCATTTACGCTAAATCAGAAATGGCAAGACGGGTGCGAAGCGACTCAAAAAAGGCTAACAATCAATTCGATGCGGCGGCGCTTGCCATACAAATTTTTAATGTCGTCACCGAACAACCCGACCGACGCAGCTGGCTAACCCTGCCAAAGCAAGCCCAAATCGCCCGCGATTATGTGGATGCTGGCCGCTATGCTATCCAACTCGACCAAGGTCAGGCGCAGACGATAGACGTACAAAGTGGTAGAACAACATTAATTTGGATAATTGATACTGGTAATTACACCCGCTTTTATTCAATAATCATTTAACCTCATTACAGGAATCGGTATGTTTATGAAAAAATTCAAGCTCATTTTTATCATTGCTGTGGCCATCGGCCTAGCGGGCTGTCAATCACGGGTTCAATACGGTGATGCCACTGAAGTAGAAACCGTAAATGAAAACTTCGGTTCCACCGATCTGCAAGCGATCACCGCCAAAATGGTCGACAGCATGTTGACTTTCCCACCCGTCGTGGCAATGACAGCCAACGACCGTCCCATTATTTTTGTCGACAAGATCAAAAATAAAACCTCTGAGCATATTGATACCGAATCAGTTACCGATTCGATCAGCAACAAGTTACTGCGCTCAGGTAAGTTCCGCTTTATCGACATGACTAAGGTAGACAGTGTTCGTAAGCAACTGGATTACCAAAATAACTCTGGCATGGTTGACCCTTCAACTGCCATTAATTTTGGCCGCCAAATCGGCGCGCAGTTTATGCTGTATGGCAACTTGTCGAGCATAGTCAAACAAGACGGTAGCACCACAGATGTGTACTACAAGATGACCATGCGTTTGATGGATCTCGAGACGGGCCTCATTGAATGGTCTGATGAAAAAGAGATCCGTAAGACACGTTCTAAGTCGTTCCTCGGTTTGTGATCTTTGCCTGCCAAAAAAAACCAGCAACGTGCTGGTTTTTTTATGACAGGTGATACATCGCCTTCCGATCACATCAGCCCAGATTGATTAATGACAACTCCATGGCTCAACACATTCTCGCGTTGAAACAGCGCCTGCCGGCTAAACAGCGACACTCAGGCCTGAGCCTGTGTATCATGGCCGCCGCGGTGCTATTGCTCAGCGCATGCCAAAGTACACCCACGACTCAGCCTGCTCACCAAGCACAAGATAACGCCACCATCAGCGCTGAGCAGGCACGCTCGCGTGCCAATCGCATCAGTGATATTCACTATCAATTGGCGCTAGATCTCAGCGATAATCAGTACTTTAGTGGTGAGGCGACCATCAGCTTTAGCTTAAATGACAACGACGCACCCTTATTATTGGATTTACATCAGGCACGGCTGCACCAGCTAACGATTAATGGCCAGCGCCTCTATCCCAATTACGATGGTCAGCACCTGCGCCTTTCCCCCTCGCTGCTTAATCGTGGTAGTAATCAAGTCAGTCTCAGTTATAGCCACCCATACAGCATAGGCGATCAGGGATTGATCCAAGCTATCGATGCCGTTGACGGTCGCCGTTACCTCTATAGCCACCTGCTGCCCGCCAGCGCCCAGCGCATGATGCCGGTGTTCGATCAACCCAACTTAAAAGCGGTGTTTCAACTCTCGGTCACCGCTCCCAGCGACTGGCGAGTGTTCAGCGCGGCCGCTGAGCGAGAACAACGCCACGGCACAAACCTTAGCCAATGGTTCTTTGCACCGAGCCCCCCGCTGAGTCCGCATACATTTTCGCTTATCGCAGGCCCATATCATCAATGGCAATCGGATGAAGCATCGCTGACGCTGCGATTGCTGGCGCGGCAATCGATTGCCCACCAGATAGACACCGACACTTGGCTGGCGCAAACCCATCAAGGACTCACTTTCTACCGTCAACAACTCGGTGTCGACTATCCTTTTAATCATTACAACCAAATTCTAGTGCCACACCTGCCGACACAGACGATGGCCAATGCCGCCAACGCCACCTTTGCTGAAACCGCTATTGATGCGACGCCTTCCTTGTCACTCAACTTACACACCTTAGCCCAGCAATGGTTCGGTAATTTAGTGACCTTAAACTGGTGGGACAGCTTTTGGCTCAGCCAGAGCCTAGGTATTTTACTGGCCAACAAGGCGATGATTGCAGACCCTTCCACCCCCGCCTGGTATCAAGACATACACAATGTTTACCAACTCGATGACAAGCACAGTCTAACCCCACCAGAACAGGCTGTGATGAATAGCGCGCAGGTTGAGCCGGGCGTCAATCAAGCCATGCTCAGCAAAGGGGTCGCCCTGTTAACTCAACTCAATTACTTGGTGGGCGATACCGCTTTCAACCAAGGCCTGCAGTACTACCTTGAGCAGCACCGCTTTGGCAATGCCAACCTTGACGATTTTATCGCGAGCCTAAGCTTAGCGGCCAAACGCCCGTTAGCAACATGGGCCCAGCAGTGGCTCTACCAGGCTGGAGTTAACCGTATCGAGGCGCAGTTCCAGTGCAGCAACGGCCGCATCAGCCACTTTAATCTACATCAGAGTGCCAGCGAGCAATATCCCACCTTACGGCAACAAAAGGTTAAACTGGGGCTGTTTACCTTGGGCCGTGACACATTGCATCGCAATTTGGTCGTGGCAACGACCTACAGTGGTAGCGACACTGAGATTAAGCGGCTGCAAGGGGTGCGCTGTCCCGATTTAGTGTTTCCCAACTACCAAGATTGGGGGTATGTGCAGGTACAACTTGATCCAGAATCCTTAACGACGGCGCTATTGCATCTGAGTAAAGTTGACGAGCCCAAGTTGCGCATCATGCTGTGGCAAACCCTGTGGCACAGTGTCACTCGGGGCGAGCTCACTCTCGACAGGTTTCTTGGCAGTGTATTTATCAACGCGCCACAAGAAGATGACCCTCAGGTATTACAACCTCTGTTAAGTCAGTTGAGGCAAGCCAAGGCATTGCTTGAGCAGATGAGTCCCAATCGGCAACATTACAGCCAGCGGGCGATGAGAGCATTAGAGCAGATGAGCCTGCGCCTGACCATGAGCCGTCAAGCTATGCCAGAGATCCAACACTTGTGGCTTGAGGCCTATATTGATTTTGCACTCAGCCATCAGGCTAAGCAGCATCTGAGCGCGCTGCTTAACGGCACCGAGTGGCTCACTGGCGTTGAGCTGACGCCAACCCTGCGCTGGGCCATGGTGATCCACCTTAATCGTTACGATGCCATAGGCGCCCAACGACTATTACAGCAAGAGAAGCTGCGCGACTCTTCGCCGCAAGCGCAAATGCTGGCCCTGAGCGCCGAAGTCGCCCAGCCCATTGCGGCGCAAAAACGCCAATGGTTTGAACGTATACAGCGGCATAACGCCGATGCCGATAGCCAGATGTTGGCCAAACTGCTGCGTATCATGCCGCACCTTTATCCTAGCGAGCAAAAAGCGCTTAGCCAAGCAACCGCCGAGCAACGCTTAAATGAGCTTGCACAGTTAGATAAACGTAATAGCGCCCGCTTTATGCAGGCCTACAACCAGTATTTACTGCCGCAAGAGTGCTCTTACGCTAGCGTGGCGCGCTTATCGCGCTTGCTTAATAGCGAGCCTGACTTGAGCCCGGTCACTCTGCGCGGCGTGAAGCAGGCTATCGAAGCTGAACAAGCCTGCATCACAATCCAGCAGCCTTTGCGTCAATAACATAAAAAAAATGCCACCCCAGAGGGTGGCATTTCTTTATAGCTTACCCCATGGATTAGCTACTTGAGCAAACCGAATACCGAGCAATATCTACAGCGAACATATAGGGTAACGGCCTAGGCCGACACTATGTAATACAGTCGATGGATAAACCGTATGCGATAAACCTAAGGGGCTTAAATAAATAGCTCTTTAATGTTTTTCAGATCGCTCTTGCCTTCCAGCAGCTCTTGTTGTGCTAACCCAGAAACTTCATGAGGGAACACCAACCAATCATCAGACTCATGGATAAAGTAATCCGGCTTTAGCTCAACCGCGGTGTTCTTAGGTTTGTAATAAGGACAAGCGATACGTACATCGGTTGGTATATTAAGGCGCATCAGCTCTTGAAGCTTGGTTTTAAGCGCATGGATGCTGCGGCCAGAATCGAATACATCATCGACAATCAATAACCCCCCATCGGCATTGGCATTTTCAACAATGTAATGCAAACCATGTACTTTAATCTTTTTGCTCTGCTGATTAATGCCATAGTAAGAGGAAGTACGAACGGCAATATGATCGGTGTCGACCTTTTTAAAATCAAAATACTCCTGTACCGCAATCCCTATTGGAGCACCACCACGCCAGATCCCGACAATAAATTGTGGTCTGAAACCACTGTCAAAAACTTGTGCTGCTAAACGAAAGGAATCTTCAAGCAACTCCTGTGCAGTAATAAAGCGTTTCTCTGACATCTGACCGTCCCCATCTTGTTATATTGAGTATTCGATTGGGCAAAGGCTAATCTAAAAAGATTAGCCTTTGCCCAAATTCAACGTAGCACAAGAATATCGGATTGAAACTCAAAACGATTAAAAAGTGGCTACGGGATTTTGGGGCTGGATTTTATACTAAAAAACCTGCCCCTGCAGGACTAAATAACTAAAACTGCAGGACAGGTTCACTTTTATAAACAGTAAAGCCACTAAGTAGCATAAAGTGAATTTATAAACATAAGGACTTACCCCAGCGTGATTTTCACCTCACCCGCCAGAGTAACGGCGCTCGCCTGTTTATCGCTGGCCTCGCTAAAGTCTGGCGACATTAGGGTATCGACATAATGCCAGTCACTTTTAACCTGATTGTGATCGAAGCTAAGTACCATAAAACCACGATCGCGCAGGTTGGTGTATTTCAGCCCCTCGACCAGATCAACAATGCCCGCTTCGGTAACACTTTGCTGATCGGCTTCAATGCCTAAATAGTACTCCAACCCTGGAGAGGAAACTGAACTGGTGGCAAACTCAACACCTACGTTGTCGCCATGGCTGTCGGTTAGCTCGTTTGCCCAGGCATTATGGGTGTCACCGGCTATCACCACCAAGTTAGCACCTTTGGCCTTAGCTGTGGCTAAAATCACTTCTCGCTCATAGGCATAGCCATCCCAGGCATCTAAGTTATAAGGAATGGCAGGCAGTTGCAGCAAGGCCATCACTTCGGGGGTTAACTTATACTGGTTAGCGATCAAATAGCTGTACTCTTGCGCCGTTAAGGTCGGATCGCCTGCCTGGGCCCGCGCAGCTAGTTGCGCTAAGGCCCCCAACTCGGCGTATTGGTACACAGACAATTTTTGGGTGGCGATAGCCGCTGGCAACAACATACTGCCCATCAGCACTTGCTGGCCCAGTACCTGCCACTTACCTGTGCCATTAAGCAACGATGCTTGCAACCACTGCAACTGCTCAGCCCCCAACATAGTGCGGGTATCACTGGTGACATCGGCCATAAAGCGCGCGCTGTCGATAGTATTGCTGGCATCATCGATATAGTCAGCATAATCGAGCTGCTTATCACGCGCTAATTGGCGGGTATCGAGCATATGTAAATCGACCAAGTCGCCAAAGCTAAATGAGCGATAGATCTCTTGATGATTGCCCTCAGACCATGGACGAATAGGCAGCCACTCAAAATAGGCTTGCAGCGCAGCAGTTTTGCGCGCTGTAAAATCCCCTTCATCTGCATTGTGGTTTTCTGCGCCATCAGCCCAACTATCGTTGGCCACTTCATGGTCGTCCCACACAGTAATAAAAGGGACTTTGGCATGTAGGGCATTTAATGCGGCATCACTGTGGTACTGAGCATAGCGCGTGCGGTAATCACTAAGGGTTAACAGCTCACCTGCGGGTAACACTTCCCGGCCAAGCTCGGCGGCATGTTCACTGGCATAGCCCCCTCGGCCATATTCATAAATATAATCGCCTAGATGGATCACCGCATCGAGCCCAGCCATCTCACTGGCCAACTGATACACATTAAAATAGCCTGCAGGAAAGTTAGCACACGACATTACCGCTAATTTAACTTGCTCCACTGCGCCCTCGGGTAAGGTCTTAGTCATCGCGACCTCGGAATAACCCTCGCCGCATTTAAAGCGGTAATAATACGCTGTGCCCGACATCAGCCCGATGGCATCGACTTTCACCGTATAATCGCGCGCGGCAGATGTGGTGGTTTCGCCATTGCCAATAATATTGCTAAAGGCTTCATCGGTCGCGATTTCCCAACTGACATTGAGCTCCCCCTCAACCTCGGGCGTGACTCGGGTCCACAAGATCACCGCCTCGTGAGTGGGATCGCCACTGGCAACCCCATTGAGAAACTCCCCACGGGCAGCGTTAGCTTGCTCATCATCGTCACTGCTTGAGCAGCCCATTAAGCCATAGGAGATGACCGCGGCGCCCACTCCTTTAGCCGACATGGCTAAAAAGTCCCTGCGTGAATAGTGTATTTTCATTGTTATCCCTTTCATGGTTATTCTTATATTGATGCCTATTATCCTGGCGAAACACACTTCACGTCATAGGAGTACAGCTTAAGCATGGCAAAGCAATCACCTTAAGTGATGCTCGGCGCCTGGTAAGAGGTCTAATGACAATAAGTATTGTGCAACGATATTGCAACATTATTACAGGTTAAGCTAACTGCCGATTAATTCACCTAAACCTAATTTTAAGGTGGCAGTGCGCCTGCGTGTAGTTAAGAATCAAACATAAAATTGTAACTAATAAACAGATATTTAACGCAGTCAACATTGCTGCTATTATCATCGACATACTCACTGTCAGTTGAAGGAATCAACAATGCACGTTAGCGATATTATGAGCACCAACCTCGTCTGTATTAGCGATCAGGCAACCGCCAAAGATGCCCACCTATTGATGCAGAGTCGTGGGGTTCGCCACTTGCCTGTCATCAGTGAGCATGACGGGCGTCTCGTGGGAATATTGACTCATAAGAAGATGATCTCCACCGTGATCCACATGCTTACCGCTTATGGCCCCGATGCGCTCGATCGCAAAGAGCGTAAAACCTTAGTGGCAGACATTATGGAAAAGCAATTTCAACAACTTAGCGTCGATGAGCCGTTAGCCGTGGTGGTCGACTATTTTATTGATAACAAATTGGGGTGTTTACCCGTTGTAAACGACAATAACAAGATTGAAGGGATCATCACCTCATCGGACTTTGTGAAACTGTGTGCCACACTGTTAAAAGCCTAAGGGCTCATAACAAAAGATAGGCAAATAGGGGCGCAACAACGACCATAGTGATGCCAGTAAAGATCATGGTGAGACTTGCTACAACGCCCTCCTCAGCGCCAAACTCTGCCGCCTTGGCCGCCCCCACGCCATGAGCAGACGCCCCTAATGCAGCCCCTTTAGCCAGTGGGCTGCTAATTTTGGCTAAGGTAAATACAGGCCCACACAACAACATACCTAAGACGCCAGTGAGCAAGACTAACATGGCAGTCAAGTCGGGCTCGCCACCAAATACCGTCGTTGCTTCTATGGCAAATGGCGTTGAAACTGAGCGCACCAATATACTGTGCGACAACTCTGGCGGCAGGTAGATCAATTTAACCAACAACCACGAAGAGAATAACCCCACGAGCAAGCCTGTGATAACCCCTAAACTCAGGGTTAATGGGTAACGGGCGATCAGATGGCGCTCTCGATAGATTGGCAATGCAAAAGCAATGGTGGCAGGTGCCAACAACGCACTTAAATAATGGCTGTAAACAAAGTAAGTGGGCAGCGGGATAGCCAACAGCCCCACAAAAGTCAACAGACACACAGGCGTCAAAATCATCGGTGACAACCACCAATAACCATAAGCACGATATAAACGTTTACTGACAAAATAACACAACAGGGTTACCACTAAGCAGACAATGGCTAAACTTTGAGACGCGATAAACGCTTGCATATTAATGGCCTACTCTTGTTGATTGCGTCGTCGCGGCCAATTCACTCTTACGGCGATTGCGACGGTGCTCAAATCGAAACACGCAGTCAATCACCACTCCTGTGATCAACAATACACAAATGCTGCCTAACACTAAGGTCAGTAGCAAGCTGACGCCATATTGCTCAAACAAGGGCGCATAATGCAGTGAAGCCACCACAGGCGGAATAAAAAACAACAAGAGCTCCCCTAACAGCCAAGTTGCACCAACGGCCACAAAACGTTCGGGTAACCAATTAAGTGCCAGTAAACCAAACAAGCCCAACAGGCCCACAACACTGCTAGGGATAGGCAGCGACAAGATATTCACTAACCATTGCGCCGATAAGGCGAGCAAACAGAGTAAGCCAACTTGCAATAGCGTCTGCAATAGACGTTTTAGCGATAAAAAAGAGTCACTCATAGCAGAAACTTAAACGGAAATAAGATGAATAGGATTATTTTACGCTTGCATCATTAATAGAAAAAATGAATATTATTTATAAATTGCATAACTAAAAGCTATTCATAAATGGATCTCAAGGCTCTGCATTACTTTGTCGAAATCGTTAATTGTGGTGGGTTTAATCGCGCGGCCTCTAAAATCCATATCAGCCAACCGGCGCTATCTAAATCGATAAATCAATTAGAAACCGAGTTGCAATTGCCGCTACTGATGCGTGGCAAACGCGGCACAGCCATCACCCTTACGATCCATGGCCAATTAGTTTACCGCTATGCACAACAACTCCTTGATACCAAGCAGGCACTATTTGACGAACTCGATGCACTCAAAGGCCTCAATCAGGGCGAGTTAAAACTGGGGCTCGCACCGCTGGGCAGCGCCGAACTATTTGCCCCCATCATCGCCAAATATCGCCAACGCTATCCACACATAAAGACCCAACTATTGGTGCGCGGCGGCGTAGAGCAGAGCTTAGCGCTGCAACAAGGCGAGATTGAGCTCGCCACAGGTATTATTGAACTCAATCAAGACCTTGACGCCATCGCCATTCATACTGAGCCCATGGTGGTGGTGTTACCCAGCCAACATCCGCTAGCGGCCAACACAGACATCCCGATGAGCGCGCTACAGCACTGCCCGCAAATTCTGTTTGAACCTGAATTTTCTTTACATGAAATGGTCATTAGCGCCTGCAATGATGCAGGGGTGACACTGGATAACCCCACCCATGTTAATCAGCCTGAATTTGGCATTGCCTTAGTGGCAGCAGGAATTGGCATCATGTTGCTGCCCAAGTTTATCGCCGAGCGTTATCAGCTCGAAGGCGTTGTCAGCCGAGCTCTGACACAGACCCAGCTTAAGTGGCGCATGAGCCTATTTTGGGAGAAAGAGAAGCCACTGTCATTTGCAGCCAGTGCCATGATAGATCTGGTGAATGAGCATCTACAGCTCCAACCATAAAACAAAACGCCGCCCTATTGGCGGCGTTGATAAACCTAGCGTAGTTAAGAGCGTGGAGTTACGACCCCATAGCGACGAACCTATGGCGACGAACCCAAAGTTACGAGCGCAGTTTACTGATCCCAGCCATAAGCAAGACGGCAATGGCACCGGCAAGCACACCAAACAGCGCATTAAGCACACTAGGGGTGATAAAGCTCAATACCGGCCCGAGCATCGCCCACTGCTCCACCACAGCTGCCCACTGGTTAAACAGTTCACTCAGGCTATGAATACCGTGGGTTAAAATACCGCCCCCCACCATAAACATCGCAATGGTACCAACCACGGTTAAGCCGCGCATCAGATAAGGCGCTGCATTAACTAAACTGTGGCCAAAGCGTCGTCCTAAACGGGTCTGCATACTTTCGCCCTGACGCTGGCTTAAGTAAAGGCCAGCATCGTCAAGTTTCACAATTCCCGCGACTAAGCCATAAACCCCAATGGTCATCAACACAGCAATAACAGTTAAAGTCACCACCTGCGTCATAAAGCTGGTGTGAGCCACGACACCTAACGTGATGGCAATGATCTCCGCCGATAGCACAAAGTCGGTACGAATCGCGCCGTTGATTTTCTGTTTTTCATAGGCTTGCAGATCGAGCGATGCGATATCTGCGTGAGGCTCACTGCTCGGCTCATGGGAGTGAGTCGCGCTATGATAGAGCTTCTCAAATCCTTCATAACAGAGAAACAGACCACCAAACATCAGTAGTGGGGTCACCGCCCAAGGAATAAAGGCACTGATCAACAAGGCCGCCGGCACGAGAATCGCTTTATTACGCAATGAACCTTTAGCCACAGCCCAGACCACTGGCAGCTCACGATCAGCGTTAATGCCAGACACCTGCTGCGCATTAAGCGCTAAATCATCGCCCAATACTCCTGCAGTTTTACGTGCAGCCATCTTACTCATCGCTGCGACGTCATCTAAAATGGTGGTAATATCATCGAGCAAAGTTAACAAACTTGCGCCTGCCATAGAGTCTCCTTTAATTAAAATATCCAGCGATATCCTTTAGCAAAACCGATTCATTCGGCCATACAACATAGATACCTGTTAAATTACGCCGCAGATAAGTCAGTTACCAGCAGAAAAATAGAATAATGTGCTATTGCCACATTCTCGGCTAAGTAAGTTAAACAAACAGAAGCATTTCACATACCCCTAACAGCAACTATGAGTATAATAACGACAGAAGATTCGTTTATTTTTACAGGAACTCCTTATGACTCAAGATGAAATGAAAAAGGCAGCTGGTTGGGCAGCCCTACAATACGTTGAGAAAGACACCATAGTCGGCGTCGGTACAGGCTCAACCGTCAACCATTTTATTGATGCCTTAGCCACCATCAAGGCCGATATCGAAGGCGCAGTGTCGAGCTCTGAAGCCTCGACTGAAAAAATGAAAGCCTTGGGCATTCCTGTATACGACCTTAATTCGGTCAATGAGGTAGCTGTATATGTGGACGGCGCTGACGAAATCAATGGTCATATGGATATGATTAAAGGCGGTGGTGCGGCGCTAACTCGTGAGAAGATTGTCGCGGCAGTGGCCAAAAAGTTTGTCTGTATCGTCGACAACACTAAGCAGGTGGATGTATTGGGTGAGTTCCCACTGCCTGTGGAAGTGATCCCTATGGCGCGCTCTTATGTGGCACGTGAATTAGTTAAGCTCGGTGGCGATCCTGTTTATCGCGAAGGTGTGGTAACCGACAACGGTAATGTGATCTTAGATGTTTACAACATGAAGATCGTTAACCCCAAAGAGCTAGAGGAGAAGATTAACCAGATAGTCGGTGTGGTCACTAACGGCTTATTCGCTCTGCGCGGCGCAGATGTGCTATTGGTCGGTACACCTGAGGGTGTCAACACCATCGAGCAAGACTAACCATTTGAGTGGTAGTCTGCTGTATACCGTTCACATGCAATAACCCAGCGGTATATTGATGATTAACCATTAAAAAGTAACCATTAAAAAGCCACCCCATCTCCATGGCGTGGCTTTTTAGTATGACAAGCTTGTACTAAAAGGCGGTTTTGCGTTAGCTAGCGCACCTAATACTGGTCATTAAACAGGCTTATTGGCCACTTAATCTCTTACCAAAAGAAATAGCGTAAGCAGTTGAACGTAAACGTAAAATACGGTCATCACTAGATTCAACCCCTTGAGCCAACGCATTAGGATCGAAGTTAATCAAATCGCAGCTGTTATCGCCGCTGCTGGTAATACTCAATGTGCCCAAGGTGATCACTTCACGATCTTCTGGCCACGCTTGTGATGGATTATTGGTGACATCATCGGCCTGACCGATAACCGCTTGCAGCTCAAAATGGGCCGGACCTTGGCTTAGCTCCTCTTTCAATTTGTCGGCTAAAAAGGTGTCTGGCAACTGCTTCATCTGCGCTTTAGTTAACAGTTTCTGCCCTTCGGTCGGGACTAAACGCCATTTAAACTTGGTTTTCTTACCTTGGTCATCGACAAAATAGAAGGCATGAATACCGTGATAATTAACCGATGCATATGAACTTGGCGGATTATTGGCTTGCAGCCAATTAAACTGCGGTAAGGTGCTTGGGTGCTCCTGACGGTATTGTGCCACCTGACTAAAATCCACTTTACCTTGTTCGTCAGGCACTAAGGTTTCAAGTAACCCTAAAAAGACTTCGGGTGACTTACCCGGAAAGACTGGCGTGGTTAAGCCTGCAATGTAGTGCACGCTACCATCGGCCATGGTGAACTTAACTCCCACTCCACGAGGGCTTCGCTCGGTTTCATTGGCCGCAGGGTTGCCACCCGCCATTGAAAAACGAATGTTAGCCGTGGATTTTTCACCATTAAATAGGGCACTACTAGAATAGCGACCACCCGCATCGGTTGGGGTGAACTCACCCACGGCGCACACCCCTTTGGCATGCCCTTTACGCACACCCGGTTGTTTACCCGCAAGCTTTTCAAATACATTAATAAAATCTACGCCTGTGGCTTCTGCGTGAGCCACGCCGCTTGCAGCCATGGTTGACACTAAACATGCTGATAGTGATAGTGCTTTAAAATTCACGATTAACTCCGCTAAACGTTATCAATTAAATACGATGGACAGTAAGACCGCGCTTGATCACCTTTTATTTCAACTGAGGTTAAATGAGTGAGTTTAATTACCAGCGACTAGTCAGCATAGCTTTGCATTAAGCCTGCCCTTGTTGAGCTTGAAGCTAAAAATGATAATCGCTGCCGCGTCATGCCACAGAAAATAAAAAAAACGCCTAAGGCATATCGATGCCTTAGGCGTTTTAGAGGAGTGTACTCACTTGAGGCACCCGGCCACACTAGAGCGAAAAGTTCGCTATGGTTTTTTGGATCCCAACCACATCGGTGCCTTTTTTGAGCTCTTTGACCAGTGGATCTTTTTGTCCAGAGATCCACAGCTTCAATTCGGCATCCATATCAAAGGTTCCGGCAGTTTCCACTTGAAAGTGAGTTATGGCCTTATAAGGCACAGAGTGATAACTGACCTTTTTCCCTGTTACCCCTTGCTTATCAATCAAAATGAGGCGCTTATTGGTAAATACAAACATATCGCGCATCACGCGATAGGCCAAAGCCAACTGCTCATTGTCGCCCATAATGGGGCCTAGATCGGCCGCCAACTCCTGTAAATCAACCTCTGAAGCATTGCCCATTAGCGCATCTAACAGTCCCATGATCTTTTCCTTAAGTCAGTGAATGTGGCGCTGAGAAACGCCTATACTTGCCGATTGGCACCGACCACCATCATTTCACATTTAGGGCAGTCAAATACCAGTTTTAGCACATCCTTGCCGATCTCCAAAATCATAGGGTCGGCCTTAATGCCTGGCACCTCTTTGGGGCAAAGGTTAAAGTTAAAGCGTAAGCAGTGTTTAGTCACCATCAAGGGCGCATCATCACTGATGCCATTTTTCTCGTAGGTATCTTCAATCTCAATCACCCCGTGACGGGTATAAAACGCCTTGGCTTGCTCATTAGCCACATTGCCCATAAAGCTCAAGTGCTTTACAGGGTAAACTGCATCTTGATTATATTTCCACGCTTTAGGACGCTGATAACTGTCGATACGAGCCTGCTCAAGGGCGGCAACCGTGTCACGGCGCAGGCCATTTAATACCGAGGCTGGCATAAACCAAGGGCTGGCGGTGTCGATAGTGATTTGACGTGCATTAAAGTCGGTGCTGCCGAGTTTTGATAGCTGTTTACGCACATTTTGCAGGGCCTTGTCGGGATCGCTAGCCGGCGTCTTCTCCATAGGCAATGCCACACTGGCGCTGATGCCATATTGATCCGTCATGGTTAAAGCTATGCCATCATGGGTGTCGGCTAACATCATATCGACGTTAATAATGCGCTTAGACGACTCTTTAGCCAGCAGCGTTTCGAACGCCTGATCGTGGTTTCGATATAAGGTTGCGCCCACTTTAAGGTCGCCCGGTACGGCAATCACATACAGTTTATCGCCGTCGGCGCGATTGACTCGCAGCCCTTGTAGTTTATCGTCTGACTGTTTGGCTTTTTCATAATTGGGCGGGAAATAACACAGACCGTCGCCATTATTAAACCCATGGGTCGAGCGCACTTGGATATAGTCTTTACCCAGTGCCACCACACTACCGACCTCTTCACCAATATATTTGGGCGAACGGAAATCACTCACCCCTTGGCTGCGGTCATTAACAAAGTAGTCGGTTCTGCCGCGGTTAAAGGTTTTTTCGGTATTAGGGGTAAAGCTATGTTCACAGCGGCCATGGCTTGAGGCAGCAAACTCGGGGCGACGCGCGATAATTTTATCGAGTTCTTGGCGATAATGAGCGGTAACGTTTTTAACGTAACTTAAGTCTTTTAAGCGCCCTTCGATTTTAAATGAGCGAATACCGGCATCGATAAGCGCTTCTAAATTATCGGTTTGATTATTATCTTTTAAAGACAATAGGTGTTCATTTTGTGCCAGCACCTCACCTTGACGGGTCTTTAGATCGCCAGGCAAACGACACATCTGAGAACATTCGCCTCGGTTAGCGCTGCGATTACTAAAGGCATGACTTAAATTACACAGGCCGCTATAGGCCACGCATAAGGCGCCGTGAATAAAAAATTCCAGCTGCATATTGGTATTGGCGGCCACCTGGCGAATTTGGCTTAATCCAAGTTCTCGCGCTAACACCACCTGCGAAAATCCTACCTGTTCGAGAAACGCCACTTTCTCTGGGTTACGGTTATCCATTTGCGTGCTGGCATGCAGGGCGATAGGCGGAATGTCGAGCTGCAATATGCCCATATCTTGCACGATAAGCGCATCGGCGCCGGCTTCATACACCTGCCATATCAACTTTTCGGCCGCTTTTAGCTCATCATCCATCAAGATGGTATTGATGGCGACAAACACCTGCGCATGGTATTGGTGAGCAAACTGACATAAACGGGCAATATCTTCGACGCTATTACCCGCAGTTGCACGCGCCCCAAAGGCTGGACCACCGATATACACCGCATCGGCACCATGACGAATAGCTTCAATACCAAAATCAGCATTTTTAGCGGGAGCCAATAGCTCTAGGCGGTTTGAGCGGGTCACAACAGGGGCTGGTGACGGGCTATCGGGGGTAAAAATCTCAGGCTTATCCATGGGGCGTTACTCAATCAGGTCGCTGCTTCATAAAAATTAGGCCGCGATTATAACAGACACGGCTAACATAGCACGGTCAAGCGTAGTCGATTTTAGGCGTTTTTTGCACGGTTCACTCAAGCCGCAGATGCCCAGTACCCTAGTAGCAAGCCGTTAGAGCTTATCTGTCAAAGGAAAAAGGGCTTCAATGTGAGAGGCCTTGCGACCGTCAGCCTTAACCACTGATGGGCAATAAAACGCTGATGGCCAATAAAAAAGGTGCGCAGGCAGTAGACCAAGGCACCTTAAGGATGGTGAATATCATTTAGTTAAAGGAGTGTAGGAGGCCTAAATCAGCCCAAGGAAACCTTAACCCTGCAGCCGCGAGTCTGTTAGCCCTTGGCTAATCTGGCCTGTAATTTTTGGTTTTCCGCTTCAATATGTTTATAGAAATCACAATCATCCAATTGAGACGCCGCCGCCTCATCGAGCACTAACATGGCATTACGGTGCAGTTGCAGGGCTGAAGCCGGACACGATGCACTCAATGCGCCCTCAACCGTCGCCTTAATCGCCGCGGCTTTATTGGCGCCCGTCGCGAGCAACAACACTTTTTTCGCGTCTAATATGGTGCCTATCCCCATGGTGATCGACAGATGGGGCTGATATTCATCGGCTGAGAAAAATCGGGCATTATCTTCAATCGTCGCCTTGGTGAGGGTTTTAACTCGCGTGCGCGACATTAAGCCCGATGAGGGTTCATTAAAACCGATATGGCCATTACGCCCTATGCCGAGCAGCTGGATATCGATGCCACCCGCTTGGGCTATCTGGCGCTCATAGCGCTCGCAGGCCTCAATCGGATCGCTAGCATCACCCGGCGGCACAAAGGTGCGCTGCTTATCGATATCGATATGGTCAAACAACTGCTGATCCATAAAGTAGCGATAGCTTTGTTTATGCTGACCATCGAGCCCTAAATACTCATCTAAGTTAAAGCTGGTCGCCTGGGCAAACGAGACATCGCCCACTTGATTAGCACCAATCAATAAACGGTATAAAGCCAGCGGCGTCGAGCCCGTAGCCAACCCCAACACAGAGCTTGGCTTGCGTCTTAGTTGTTGAATAAAAATATTGGCGCCATATGACGCGACATCGTCACTGTTGTTTAAAATCACAATTTGCATAATCTAGACTCGCCTAAACCTGACCCGTAAAAATGACTGACTCGGCCACGCCTACCCACCACTGACCCAAAAAACCAGTTAATCAGCCTTCGCGCGCAACATCAATCACCACCTTTTGATAACATGACTATAACCAACAATGACAGCGTTGTCATTAGTAATCCTCTTCTGGACCGAGTATCATAGCGCCCGTAGATCAAACAGCATCTTTAGCATAGGCAGGCACCTTGGTATCGCAGTTGCCAATAGAGCCAAAACAACCCGCTAATACTATGAAAATATTAACTATGTGACCTTGATTTGGGTTATATAGCCTCAGTTTTTTATACAGGTTATTTATGTCCAAACCTCACACCGCCATCAACGATATCAGTGATATGGCTCATTTGCCGTCAGCGCAAGACTTTAAAATTTTCAAACCTTATGGCTACCTGAGCCAATTTGTACCCGAGCGGCGCAAAAGCAAAAAACTTCTCGGTGAGTTAGCCGATTTCCCCGCTGGGATCATGGCGATTGGTCGGTTAGATCACGACTCGGAAGGCTTGCTGCTGCTCACCACCGACGGCATGACTAGCCACTTGGTTCGCAGTAAACAGATTGAAAAAGAGTATTACGTACAGGTAGATGGCGAGATAGACGCCAAGGCCGTTGCTGAGCTATGTCAGGGGGTTAGCATAGGTATTAAGGGGGAACAATATCAGACTCTGCCTTGTAAGGTTAAGCTGCTTCATGAGCCACCTGCACTGCCGGAGCGAGGCAAAAAAATTCGCGATCCGCGCCATGGGCCAACCCGCTGGTTGTCCATCACCTTGACCGAAGGCAAGAATCGCCAAATCCGAAAAATGACCGCCGCAGTGGGATTTCCCACCTTGCGCCTAGTGCGAGTGCGCATTGGTTCAATTTATCTGGGCGACATGCAAGTCGGTGAAGTGCAATCCCTTGGCCCATTAGCCGCACAACTGGACACCTATACCGAGAGTCCGCGCTAATTATCGCTATGCCACTGACTAAGTGAGCCGACTGTGAGCCGATAAACTGAAACGCTAACCATACTGGCTTCACTTGCAGCGATAAGACGAATTTTGGCCGTAAAAAAACCAGCCCGAGGGCTGGTTTTTTTTATTCCTAGCAGTGCATTAGCCTTGTGGGCGCATCGCTGGGAATAAGATCACGTCACGAATCGTGTGCGTGTTGGTAAACAGCATCACCAAACGGTCGATACCAATACCTTGACCTGCCGTTGGTGGCAAACCGTGCTCTAGCGCGGTGATGTAATCGGCATCATAGAACATGGCCTCATCATCGCCTGCATCTTTCGCGTCAACCTGAGCCTTAAAGCGGCTATCTTGATCTTCGGCATCATTAAGCTCTGAGAAGCCATTAGCCACTTCGCGGCCACCGATGAAGAATTCAAAGCGGTCGGTGATGAAATGGTTGTCATCGTTACGACGCGCCAGAGGTGAGATATCCGCTGGGTAACCGGTAATAAAGGTCGGTTGCATCAGCTTAGGCTCTGCGGTTTCACCGAAAATTTCTTCCAGTAGTTGACCACAAGTCCAGAACTTCTCAATCGTCATGCCTAGGCTCTTAGCGAGGTTACGCATAAACTCAAGATCTTTGACCTCTTCATAGGTCATCGACTGAATAGTGGCGTTGTCTGGATTGTACTTTTTAATCGCATCTAGCATGCTAAGACGCTCGTAAGGGCCACCAAAGTCAACCGTGTGCTCACCGTAAGGCAGTTTAGCTGACCCACAAAGTTCAATCGCAATCGAGCTCAACATCTCTTCGGTCAGATCCATCAGATCGTTATAATCGGCATACGCCATATAGAATTCCATCATGGTGAATTCTGGGTTATGGCGTGGCGACAGACCTTCGTTACGGAAGTTACGGTTGATTTCGAACACTCGCTCAAAACCACCGACCACTAAACGCTTAAGGTAAAGTTCTGGTGCGATACGCAAATACATTTCGATATCGAGCGCATTATGATGAGTCACAAATGGACGCGCCGACGCACCACCAGGGATGCTGTGCATCATTGGGGTTTCAACTTCCATAAACTCTTTTTTCACCATGAAGTTACGAATAGCGGTAACCACTTTCGAGCGCATGATGAAGGCATTACGAGAGTCTTCGTTAACGATAAGGTCAACATAACGTTGACGGTAACGCGTTTCTTGGTCTGTCAGACCGTGGAACTTCTCAGGTAGTGGACGCAGTGCCTTAGTCAGCAGTTGGTACTGCTCCATATTGACATACAGATCGCCTTTACCCGACAGGTGCAACTGACCGGTGACACCGATAATGTCGCCGATATCTAGCCCTTGATACTTAGCTTTAAGCTCTTTTTGAACATCTTTACCGGCGTAAGCCTGAATGCGACCACTGACATCTTGGATCACCAAGAATGGACCACGCTTGGCCATGATACGCCCAGCAATCGAGCGCTGCACATTCATGCCCTCAAGCTCTTCTTTGCTGTAGTGACCATATTCGGCCTGAATATCTGCCGCTTTATGTTTACGATCGAAGTTATTTGGGTGACCGTTAGCAGGGCAAGTTGCGCGGATGTGCTCTAACTTGGCACGGCGCTCTGCAATTAACTTGTTTTCGTCTTGGGTTTGTTCAGTCATCTTCTTCTCTCGTTAAAGGCCAGATTTAAGGCTAGCTTCAATAAACTTATCCAGATCGCCATCGAGGACGCTCTGAGTATTTCGATTTTCTACACCGGTACGCAGATCTTTAATACGTGCATCATCGAGCACGTAAGAGCGGATCTGGCTACCCCAGCCGATATCCGATTTAGCATCTTCGGCGGCTTGTTTATCAGCATTCTGTTTAAGCATCTCTAGCTCATACAGCTTTGCTTTTAACTGTTTCATCGCCGCATCACGGTTTTTATGTTGCGAGCGATCATTTTGACATTGCACCACGGTATTGGTGGGCAAATGGGTAATACGAATCGCCGACTCGGTCTTGTTAACGTGCTGACCACCCGCACCCGAGGCGCGGTAGGTGTCGATACGCAAGTCCGACGGATTGATGTCAATTTCAATGGAATCATCAATTTCTGGGTACACAAACACAGAACAGAATGAGGTGTGACGCTTACCCGACGAATCGAATGGCGACTTACGCACTAAACGGTGTACGCCCGTTTCGGTCCGCAGTGAACCAAAGGCGTATTCACCGGTAAATTTAATGGTGGCGCCCTTAATGCCGGCCACATCGCCGTCGGTCACTTCTATCAGCTCTGGCTTATAGCCCTTAGCTTCGCCCCAACGCAAATACATGCGCAGCACCATATTGGCCCAATCTTGCGCCTCGGTGCCGCCCGAACCCGATTGAATATCCAAGTAACAATTTGACGCATCATTTGGACCGGAGAACATGCGACGGAACTCAAGCTCTTCTAACCGTTTCTCAAGTTGTTGTAATTCCGTGGTTGCACCGTTGAAGGTCTCTTCATCGTCCTCTTCAACGGCCAGCTCAACCAAACCTTCGATATCTTCTAAGCCACTGTCCATATCATCGATCGTTTTGACGACCGCTTCTAAGGAGGCGCGCTCTTTACCTAAGGCCTGAGCATTCTCAGGATCGTTCCATACTTCAGAGCTCTCAAGCTCTCGACTGACTTCTTCTAGACGCTCACGCTTAGCATCGTAGTCAAAGATACCTCCGAAGAAGGTCGGTACGGTCAGCGAGTTCCTTGATTTTGAATTTTACTGGATTTACTTCAAACATGATTTAATCAACTTTTAGTCGGATTTATACACGGATAGAAAACCCGCTATTTTAACTGAATCACCCGCATTAGCCTAGGGGCGAATCCGATAGATTTACGCTTATTTAATCCCTAAAGGGCATTAGCCCGCAAATGGCTAGTCTAACGCGCTACACTCAGGTTAGCGGACACGCCTTGACACTTTGATTTAACGTGCCTCTTGCCCATGGCACACAGAGCAAACAGATGCCCGCTCGCACTTGGCCTGCACACGAACAACTATCGACAACCGACAGCCCATTCACCATGCGTTCAAGCAACGTTCAAAAAAACACTCACAACAACTGTCAAAAACATCATAGGCAAAACAGTGATACTGCCGAGAAAAACCGCTCACCTTGCCAGCTATGTCACACCAAGTTTTAATGCAAATGGCATCAGAGCACACTCTTAAAAGCTATTGCGATCTCACTGGCAGAACCAGCATAAATAGTCACTTCTAAGACCTGTCGACAAAACCCCTCTGGGTATACTCAAGCAAAATCTTATTCTCAAAAAACGCGCTGACGCATGGCATTCATCTCGCGACGCATTGCCGAGCATAGTCAACGATGCTAAAAAGGTCCCTATATGATAACGCTCAGTTTCGACGGTAAAACCGCTCATGCCTCTGCAGATGAAACCTTACTGAGCTGTGCCCTCAATGCGGGCATAGCCATTCCTCATTTATGTTATCAAGGTGCCAACCTCAGTGATGAGCAGGCGATGAATCAGCAAAGTTGTGGCCTGTGTTATGTACAGACGCTCGACACACACGGCAATAGCACAACCGTGAAAGCCTGTGAGACAAAAGTGAGCCACAACCTCAAGGTCATCACTCACTCCGCCGCCCTGAGTAAAATACGCCAAGCCTCACTCAAACAGTTACTGAGCGATCATTATGCCGACTGCCAAGCGCCCTGCCAGCAAGCCTGCCCTGCTGGCGTGGATGTACAGTCTTACTTACTGCATATCGCTCAGGGCAATCATCGCCAAGCGGTAAAAATCATTAAAGATACCTTGCCACTACCCTTGTCCATTGGCCGTGTCTGCCCCGCATTTTGTGAATCCGCTTGCCGCCGAGGTGAGTTAGACGAGCCGCTGGCCATTCGACAACTTAAACGCCACGCCGCCGATATTGACCTGCAAGGCGACAGCTATGTGCCAAGCAGGTTAGCGCCAACGGGCAAAAAGGTCGCCATCGTCGGCAGTGGTCCAGCAGGGATCAGTGCCGGCTTTTATCTGTCCAATGCCGGCCATGATGTCACCCTATTTGAAGCCATGCCGCAAGCGGGCGGCTGGCTAAGATACGGTATTCCCGAATACCGCTTGCCCAAAGCCATACTGGATCAAGAGATAGCCTTGCTGTGTCAAAATGGCATGAAAATCCAAACCAATACCCGCTTAGGCCATGAGATCCACCTCAATGATTTACTCGCCACATTCGATGGCGTTTGCCTAGCCATTGGCGCGCAAAAAGCGGTGCCGATGAACTACCCAGGTAGCGAGCTTGATGGCTGCTATCTTGGGGTCGATTACCTTAAAGATCACTGCACCGATAAGCGCTACACCACAGGACAAAAAGTGGCGGTCATTGGTGGTGGCAACACAGCTATCGACTGCGCCCGCACCGCACTGCGTGAAGGCGCCGATGTCACTTTAGTGTATCGCCGTACTCGCGATGAGATGCCCGCAGAAGCCTATGAGATAGCCGAGGCCGAACATGAAGGTGTGCGCTTCTATTTTCTCACTAATCCCATTGAAAACCATGGCGATAGCCAAGGGCGCGTCAATGCCGTGACCTTTGAGAAAATGGCTCTAGGCGACGCTGATGCCTCTGGGCGACGCTCACCTAAAGCCACGGGAGAAACCTTTACTGAAGCGTTCGACACCGTGATCCCCGCCGTTTCGCAAACCCCAGACATGGCTTTTTTACAACACCCACAGAGTCAACTGAGCGTGGGCGAAGTGGCATTAACCCGCTGGAATACCTTCTCTGGCTGCGAGCACACCATGTCGGCGGGTATCGATAAATTATTTGTGCTCGGTGACTCTCGCACCGGCCCTGCAACGGCCGTGGCCGCGGTCGCCGATGGAAAAAAGGCAGCGATGGCCATGCAAAAACTGCTGGATGGCGGGCTCACCTGCGAGTTAAACCCCAAGACGTTTAACTCACAAAAACGCAGCAAAGCGGCATTAGACTGGCGCCACTTTCCTCAGCAATTACAGCAAAATAAGGCTAAGATGCCCGAGATCGCCTTAAGCGACAGAGCAGATAATTTTGCAGAGATTGAATTGGGCTTTAGCAATGACGTCGCCATGGCGGAAGCGGCTCGCTGCCTCGAATGTGGCTGCCAAGTTAATACCGATTGCCGCCTAAGAGACTATGCCAGCGAGTATCGTGTCAGTAGCCAAGACCTTGGCAATGAGCCCCGCGCTTTTGTCGCCGATAGCAGCAGCCCATTTATCCATTTCGATCCCAACCGTTGCATCAGTTGCGGCGCCTGCGTGGCCATGTGTCACCAGCAAGCGGGGCATCACGCCATCAGCTTTGAGCCTGACAGTTATCTGGCCATGCCCCAAGGCAGCCAAACCCCATTGCGCCAAGCTCCCAGAGCCGGCTTTAGCGTCAGCATGGCCGACAGCAATTGCGTGCAGTGCGGCAATTGTGTTTCAGTATGCCCCACCGGCGCACTCACTGATGCACGCGACAAACGTCAAGGGCGCAGCCTTAGCCACTCACAAACCTCAACGGTTTGTACCTATTGCGGCATAGGGTGCCGCATTACGCTGCATACTGACCCGGAAAGCCATACCATCACTGGGGTCAGCGGTGACACTAGCTCTCCTGTTAATGAGGGGATGCTTTGCGTTAAAGGGCGATTTGGCTTCGATTTTGTTAACAGTCCAGAGCGCCTAACCACGCCGTTACTGCGTAAGGCGGGCGTTTTGGTCGAGGTCAGCTGGGAGGAGGCCATCGGCTTTATTGCCGATAAGCTTCAGCAGATAAAAACCCAACACGGCAGCGATGCCATAGCAGGACTTGCGTCCGCTAAAGCCACTAACGAAGACAACTACCTGTTTCAAAAGTTGTTTAGAAGCGTGATTGGCACCAATAATATCGATCACTGCGCCCGTCTGTGCCATGCCTCAACGGTAACTGCCTTGCAAGACTCGCTGGGTAGCGGCGCCATGACCAATGATATCGCCTCTATCAAAGAGTCCGATCTGATTGTGATTTTGGGCTCAGACACCGAGTCGGCTCACCCCATTATCGCCTCAAAAATTAAACAGGCCATACAGCAACACGGTGCACGTCTTGTGGTTATCGATCCCAAACGGGTCAGCATAGCCGATCACGCTCAGCTCTATCTTTGCCATCGCCCCGGCACCGATGTCATGCTATTAAATGCCCTGATGCAGCAGATAATCACCCACAATTGGCACGACAGCGACTACATCAACCAAAGGGTCGATGGCTTTGACGCTCTGCAAGCCGAGGTGATGAAGCCAGACTACAGCCTTGAAAATGCAGCGCTTATCACCGGCGTCAGTGCAGCCGAAATACAGCAACTGGCGAAGATGATAGGCACGGCGAGCAAAACCGCCCTCTATTACGCCATGGGCGTAACCCAGCACACCTCGGGCCATGATAACGTTACCGCCATCGCCAATTTACAACTCTTGTGCGGCAACATAGGCATGGCGGGCGCGGGGATCAATCCCCTGCGCGGACAGAGTAATGTGCAAGGCGCCTGCGATATGGGCGCACTGCCCAACTATATTACTGGCTATCAAAGGGTTGACGATCCCAAGGTGCAGCAACTCTTTAAACAGGCGTGGCAACAACCGCAGTTGCCGAGCACTGTCGGTATCGCCGCCACCGAGATGATGCATGCGCTGGCACACGGCAAACTAACAGCCCTCTATGTGATGGGGGAAAATCCGGTACTGAGCGATCCTGATCAAGCCCATGTATTACAGGGGTTGGCCGCGGCCGAGTTGTTAGTGGTACAAGATATCTTTATGACCGAAACGGCTCAGCTTGCCGATGTGGTACTGCCCGCTGCCAGTTTTGCTGAAAAACAAGGCCACTTTACCAATACCGAGCGCCGAGTTCAGCAACTGCAAGCAGCGGTGACCCCGCCTGGGCAAGCACGCCTAGACTGGCAGATAGTTCAAGCTATCGCCAATCAACTTGGCGCCCACTGGCATTACCAAGATGAGCCCCAAATTTGGCATGAGATAACCCAAGTTACGCCACAATATCGCGGCATGCGTTGGCAAGATACCGCGGTTAACGGCCATGCAGGGCGCCACGGCATTCAGTGGCCTTGCCCGAGCGAAGGCCACCCAGGCACGCCTATTTTACACACAGAACAATTTACCCGAGGCAGGGCCATAATGAAGCCAGTTGGCTATCGCTTACCCGCCGAAATGCCCTGTGAGCACTATCCCTTTATTCTCTCGACTGGGCGCTTGCTGGAGCAGTTTCATACCGGCACCTTGACCCGTAAAACAGCAGGCCTCAATGAGCTGGGCAGCCCTAAGGTGATGATCTCTGCCTTCGATGCCGATAGGCTCCAGATAACCAACGGCGACATGTTAATACTATCGACTCGACGTGGCAGTATTCGCATTACCGCCTTCGTCACTAAGCGGGCGCAGGCGGGCGTGCTATTTTTACCGTTTCACTTTGCCGAGGCCGCGGCCAATAAACTGACTCATAATGTGTTAGATCCTGTGGCTAAAATCCCCGAGTTTAAGATTTGCGCTGTGAAGGTCGAAAAGGAAATTGAACTAGCCTAGTCCTGGTTAAGCCTAGTCCTGGTTAAGCCTAGTCCTGGTTAAGCCTAGTCCTGATTAAGCCTATGCATGGCGAATCCTAAGATAAGCGAGAAGCGCCCCTGATGAGGGAATCCATAAATGGATCCCCTCATCGAGAACCATTTAGGGCATCACACATCCTACCGCCCTAAATGGGTAAACACTTTATAGAGGAAGATACGTCATGACACCGAAGACCAGCCCCAAACGGCTAGTAGCAAAAAGGCCACCCATTAATGGGTGGCCTTTTGTTATGACACTGCTGGTATGTTTTATATTTATGACACCAAGCTGATTAGCATTTTTTGGCATCAAACTTATCATTTCCAGCCGATAGCGCTTACACCTTAAATTGGCCTACTAACGAATCTAGGTTACGCCCTTCGTGAGCCAACTCTTGGCTGGTATCTGAGGCGCTATTGCTCGACTGCAGTAGCTCGTTGACAATATCTTGGATAGCAAACACATTACGGTTAATCTCTTCGGTTACCGAGCTTTGTTCGGTGGCGGCGGTGGCAATTTGGGTACTCATATCATTGATAGAGGTCACCGCAGAAGTAACGGCGCCTAAGCTGTCGGAAATCGCCCGCGATGAGCTGACTGAGCGATGACAACTTTGCTGGCTCGACTCCATGCTATTAACCGCCAGCGAGACTAAGTTGTGCAGCTCTGACAGCATTTCATTGATCTCTAAGGTACTCGCTTGAGTGCGACTGGCCAGGCTGCGCACTTCATCGGCAACCACGGCAAAGCCTCGCCCTTGCTCACCCGCTCTCGCCGCCTCGATCGCGGCATTTAGCGCCAATAGATTGGTCTGTTCGGCAATACCACCAATCACACTCAGTACGCTGTTGATTTTTTGTGATTGCTCATTAAGCGAGGTAATGTGGGTGGCGGCGGTATCGATTTCGGCCATTAATGCCGACACTTCGCTCAATGAAGTATCGACACACAGCTGGGCATTACCCACATCTTGTGTCGCAGCTTGTGTCGCCTCGGCGACCTGAGTTGTGCTCATCGCCACTTCTGATGCGGTCGCCGACATTTCGGTAATCGCGGTGACCACCTGATCTGTCTCATTATTATGGCTTTGTAACTGCTGCGACATGGTATGCGTCTGGGCTAAGATGTTATCTGCGCCCCCCTTCACGGCCAGCGTTGCCTGTGCTACCTGCTTGATAATGCCTTGCAGCTTTTCGACAAACTGGTTAAAGGAGCGTCCTAACATGGCTATCTCATCTTGACCTTCAACCTCAAGCCGTTTAGTCAGATCGCCCTCTCCCTTGGCAATATCTTCAAGGCTGCGCACCATATTATGAATTGGATTGACCATACGCTGCGCCGCAAACAGCATCACCACGGTCGTAATACCAATGATCACTAAGACAATAAACACAATTGTCATCGCCTTATTCTGCATATTTTTGGTCATCAACGCGCGATAGTCGTCGATAATCACATCCAAGTCATCAACATAGGCCCCCGTCCCTATCACCCAATTAGTACCGGGAACCACAGCGCTATAGCTGAGCTTAGGGATGATTTGGCTGGTACCAGGTTTGGCATACTCAAATTCAAAATGACCATCGGCATTACGGGCAGAGTCAATAAGCCCTACCACAACTTTTTTACCGTTGGGGTCAGTCATACCTATCTGATCTGTGCCTTCCAATGCTGGCGCCACAGCATGAAATATGGTCTTACCGGTAAAGTCATAAATAAAGAAGTAACCTGCGCTGCCAAACTGGACGTTACGCAACGCCGCACTAACATCACCGCTATCGCCGAGACTCAGCTGATACTTAACAATCTCAACGCCTATCTCTATCTCTTCCTCTAATAGGCTCTTTCGCTCACTGTAGAGGGTGTCACGAAAAGTGTTCATGTTTTCTTCAAGGGCGTTCGACTCTAGGGTATAGGTGATAGCCACCAGCAACAAAAAGCTGATGATTAACGGCAGTAAGGCAAACACCAGTAGCTTATTCTTCATTTTAAGTTGCCACATTTCCATGCTCCATAACAGATTGATACATTAATTAAAAACAGAGGTTAATCGCTTGCTTGATGAACCCAATAGTTAAACTATAGTCAATATCGCTTTAGCTGCCGTACAAAAAATACCAAGAGCAACACAATACCTTGTTTCATTATGAAAAACTCAAGTATCACCTGACCCACAGCGCACTAAATGGAGATAAGCCGAGATCACCATAAGGCAAATATACCCGACCAGTTGGACGACAAGACATTGAAAATTAATGGCTTAATATCAGTAATGATCGAACAGTAAGACAGCCTATTAACAAGATAGCCTGCTAACGACTTACACTTTTACAATATCTATCACTAAATTGAGCCAGGCTTTCAGCAGCAAAGTCGACTCCTATTACTAAAGTACGACAGTCTAACAGCAAAGCTAAAACGAAATTGCCACTTATCTGGCAAAATCAAGCAGGTCATACCACATTAGCACACTCGAGAAACACAATTGCGTTACACATCCTTAACTAGCAAGGTTAACACTTCGAAGTGATCGGTATGGGGAAACATATCAAAAAGTTGAACTTTGGTGATGTGATAGCCTTTGATCTGGCGTAGATCACTGGCCAAGGTATGAGGGTTGCAACTGGAGTAGAGAATCGCTTTTGGGGCGAACTCACTTAATGAATGGCACAGAGATTGACCTATGCCACGTCTAGGAGGATTCACAATAATCAGATCAGGCTTATCTTGAGCTTGCTTACCGCTGGCAAATTCGGTCGAGTCGAGGGCGGTAAATTGCACCTTCTCTAACCCCATCGCCTCTGCCGACTGTTTGGCGCATGCTATCGCCTCAGGTTCGATTTCGATGCCGGTTAACGCTATGTCGCCAGAGGCGCAGTGCAAGCCAAAGCCGCCCACACCGCAAAACAGATCCCAAATCGATTGAGGCGCAAGCTCAGCGGTCCACTCACGAGCAGTTTGATATAGCTTTTCAGCCACCATGGGATGGGTCTGAAAAAAACTCTTAGGGCGAATAGACAGCGGCACGTCATTAAAACGTTCTTCTAAGCGAGTCGCCTCAGTGAGGAACATTTCCGTGTCCCCCTCAAGAATTGCCATATGCACTGGCTGCAAGTTAACCGACACCACCTTAATTTGTGGATATTCAGATAATAAAGCTGGCAGTTCGCGCTCAATACGAGCAATGGCATCGGTGGAACGCAACACAAACCTGAGCATATATTCACCGCGAACTCGGCTGCGGGTGAGCAAAATAAACTTCAATTCGCCTTTTTGTTTATCGACCCGATATGGTGGAATACCAGCTTGGCGCACAAACAGCTGTAAGCGATGCAGCAGCTGCTGCATATCATCAGGGTAGAGCTGGCAATCACACAGACTGACAGGCTCGCCACTGGGGCTCACTATGCCTAAAATAGGCTGATGAGCGGCGCCCAGCACCACCATTTTGGCCTTGTTACGAAATCCATTTTCAGGCCCACCTACAGGTGCCAGCCACTCTTGTACCGGTAATCCATGCAGCAACTGGCGTAATACTGCCGATTTAGCCGTTAACTGCTCGGCTAAAGGTGTCTGAATATGACGACAAGATAAACACTGCTTAGCATCGAAATGGGCACACTTCACGGGTGATAGGCTCTGAGATAAATAGAAAAGACGGCCCATTTTAGC
Organism: Shewanella algidipiscicola; assembly: GCF_003605125.1. GTDB lineage: Bacteria > Pseudomonadota > Gammaproteobacteria > Enterobacterales > Shewanellaceae > Shewanella > Shewanella algidipiscicola. The sequence continues at coordinate 73,025 of NZ_QPQT01000004.1, read as the reverse complement.
GCCTTTCAGCTAAAGAATCACCTGCTGAGCAAGGATCTTTCACCACGCCTAAATCAAGGCTTAATGCCTCTATCCGTGATGACAGTCCATTTAGCCTAAGGGCAAATGATCAACATCGGCTTTTATCGGTCTGACACCTATTTGCTCACGCAGCCATAGCATAGCATCGGCGGCGGTATGCCTAAAGGTGGTGAGCTTACCCCCATAAATGGTCAATAAGTGTGGGTGACTCGGCTGAGCATCCATGATGGTGTCTCTAGGGGTATCGAACGCTGTTCTCGTCTGTTTAGGTAAGACTCGCACACCGCAATAGTGACCAACGACCTTGCTCTCGAGAGCATCCATTGCCATATGGGCAAAGTAATGACGATAAATCCCCAGTAAATATTGTGTTTCTGCAACCGTGACCTTGGCATCCTGCGGCGTCGCAATCGTCGTCTCTGTGGTGCCTATCATGGTTTTACCATGCCAAGGCATCACAAATACTACCCGCTTATCGTAAATAGACTCGAGATATAAAATGCCAGCAGGCGCGGCAATATCCAGCACCAAATGACTGCCCTGCACCAGCTCGATAGCCAGTTTATCCACCTTAGGAGTGACAAGTTCTAAGGTATCGTTGACCCAAGGCCCAGTGGCATTAATGACGCAGCGCCCGTGCAGACTCGCAGCCCTGTTGTTGTGACGGTAATTGACCACGCAGCCGTCGCTGTCATGAATGATCTGCTCTATCTGCACCTGAGTGATAATGTTGGCGCCAAGTTGCTCGGCACTGGCGGCAACGGCACGGGTCAGCGCCAAATCGTCGGTTTGCGCGTCCCAATAACGAAACACGGCCCTAAGCCCCTTGAGCGTAATACCAAGTGAGCTCCACTCTTTTGCCTCCAGCGACTTAAATTGCCCCAACGGGTCAAACTCACTGAGCAAGGCATAAAGGCTCAGCCCAGCGCGTATAGCCAATGGGCCGCGCTGGCTGTCTTGGTAGACGGGAATATAAAAAGGCACAGGTTTTACTAAGGTGGGAGCTAAGGATAACAACGCTTTACGCTGTGCTAACGACTCTCGAACCAAGCCCAGTTGGCCACTTTCTAGGTAGCGCAGGCCACCGTGGATAAGCTTACTGGAATTGGATGAGGTTTGTTCACCAACACCATATTTTTCAAGCACGGTAACGCGATAACCTGCCGCTTGTGCCCGCTGCGCGATACCCACACCGGTTATTCCGGCGCCAATGACGATTAAATCGACAGCGTCCATAGCACTTCTTATCCCCTTAAAATCATCGCGCATTTATATCAGGTTAACTTTAAATCCGATGCGCTATCCTGGCGCGAACCAATATAACAAACAACCGCCACGCGTTTATCTTGATTCAGCTTAAATAGGCATAAGCTTTATCGCACAGCTGTTTTAACTGAGCAAATTCAGCATCTTCGCCACCTAACCTACAGCGCATTTGCATGGGCACTTGCTGAGCCTGCGTTTCAAGCTGCAAGCCTTTGTCGGTGAGGTGTAACACTCTGACTCGCTCATCTGTTTCACTGCGACCGCGTGTCACCAACCCTTTTGCTTCGAGGCGCTTTAACAAGGGCGTTAAGGTACCAGAGTCTAGGTGTAACTTTTCACCTAAGGTTTTAACGCTGATCCCCTGATGTTGCCACAGCACCATCATCGCCAAGTATTGCAAATAGGTGAGATCTAACGCCTCAAGCAAGGGGCGATAGGCTCTGATCATGGCATTGGTGGCACTGTATAAAGCAAAACAGATCTGATTTTCCAATATCAAAGGGTTATGGCTGTTATCTTGACTCATTTACGGTTGTTCCAGTATTTAATTGCACACAACTTTTCATCAGTCTACTGCAATCTTGATCCAACTGACAACGACAAACATTGCGATCGCGCTAGTAAGACAATGCCATGCCGATCCAACGCGTAAAACACCTGATTTGTGTAATGACTCAATTATTATCACCCAATTTGCATTTTATTAACGAATGCGGTTGATTTATAAACACCTTTCCCCTAAATTGCCCAGCTTATACTAGGCTAAAAATGTGACGCTGCGCCGTTAATGGCTGCATACTGGCCTTGCTCAACTTTATAGAGCACAAAGGCAATTAACTTGCAGTAAAAAACAACCCTAGCCACAACTTGATAGACCTGAAGTCATACTTTGCTACAAAACCTAAGGTTATAGACCTAAGTCAAAGACTTGGCTTAACAAAATAGATCACAACAACACATTGGAGGTGTTCACTATGAAGCAGCTAATTCTGGCTCTGCTTTCACTACTATGGTTAGGCAATGCCGCAGCACACTGCCCACAAGAGCTTGAGTTGGTAGGTATAGCATTTGATGTCAACAGCTCGTACTTTGGAAAACATCACGCCAAGCAACTGCAACAGCTCATCACTGATACTCAAATCGATAACGGCTACTTATTACTCGAATTTCCTATCTATAAAGGCCAAACCGATAAAAAGCTGCGAAAATATGACCGTTGGCTGGCGTATCGACGCATCGAACGCGTGAAAGAGTACCTTGCGAAATCTGATTACAAGGCGCCCATTATGACCCGCATCCTCACAGCGAGTAATGACAATAGCCGCACCCTAAGCATACATTGGTGTCAAGATGCTCATCCAGTAACGATCGCCGCCAAGGAGAGTCGCTCAGAGCAAACTGATACCGCTGATGCAAACCTAAGCGATTAAACCCACGGATCAACCACCTACACCGCAAATGAAATCGACGAATTAAGCCCAAACTGGCGGCAATCGCCGCCAGCAATACAAGCAATAAACATGCGTTATCCCTCGTTGATCTCAGCTGCAAAATCTGCCCCAGTTAACACTTACCTGCCATTTCACGATTTGCATTGCAAATATGACAGATAAACTTAATCTCCCTTTGGCTGCGCAGTAAACTATTGATAACAGGGTTTTCACCCTTGCCATCTTGATCAGGCGAGCACTTCCCGAGGAGGGAACATGTTAAGAATTGTCATTTTAAGTTTGTTATTGCTATTAAGTCTCAGCCCTTTTACCAGCCAAGGCGCCGACACAACCACTCAATCTGATACCACTTGGCACTATGTCGACGACCAAGGGCAGTTAAAAATAAAACTATACTTTTTTTGGTCTAAAACCTGCCCCCATTGCGCCGAGGCCCACCCTTTTATCGATTCGCTGCCACAACAATATCCCTGGATAGAGCTGGAGTCACACATGATTTCGGCCGATGGCACCATGGATAAATGGCAACAGATTGCCCAAAAGACCCAAGTACCTGCCCGCTCGGTGCCCTACATTGCCGCCTGCGATAAAGCCACTGTGGGCTACAGTAGCGAAGCGGTCACCGGGCAGTACATAGTGCAAAACCTTAAAGCGTGCTATCGCGCCTTAGGTGGACAAGTCAGCGATGACGAGCATCTGGCCCCACAGGCCAATGCCGACACTGCCGATGCCTCGCCCCTCTTTGGCACCTGCAGTGAAAGTGAACAAGCCGGTACCTGTGACCTAGGGCTAGGCGCCAGCCCAGATGCCACTCCGACTCCTATAAGCCAGGTGCAACCGGTGGAGTTGCCCTTTATTGGCGTTATCGCTCCCGAGACCCTGTCGCTACCGGTACTCACTGTAGTACTGGCTGGGGTGGATGCATTTAACCCCTGCGCTTTTTTCGTGCTGTTATTCCTATTATCCATCATGGTTAACGCTAAAAGCCGAAGCAGAATGTTGATTGTGGGCGGTATTTTTGTCTTTTTCTCCGGCTTTATTTACTTCCTATTTATGATTGCATGGCTCAATATTTTCGAACTGCTCGGTGCGGGTAGTGACGGAGGATTGATTATTCTCGGTGCAGGATTAATGGCCTTAGTCGCAGGGATTATCAATATCAAAGACTACTTCTTTACCAAAGGAGAGGTCACCTTGTCTATGTCGGCAGAAAACCGCACCGGACTCATTAAGCGGATGGGTAAACTCACCAGCGCCAGCAGCATGGCGGCGATGATCGCTGGCACTGTGGTATTAGCCATTTTAGCCAATGCTTACGAGCTGCTTTGCACCGCTGGTTTTCCGATGATTTACACCAGTGTATTGTCGATGCATGAACTCCCCGCATTCGATCGCTACCTGTATCTGGCTTTTTACAATATTGTTTATGTGATCCCACTGGCCATTATTGTCATCGCCTTCAGTGCCACCTTAGGTAAACGTAAGCTAACGGAGAAAGAGGGGCAAACCCTCAAACTGATGTCGGGCATCATGATGATTGGACTGGGCGGCACCTTAGCGGTCGATCCTACGGCACTGCAAAACGTCACGTTAGCGATCGCCTTGATTGCCGCATCCATTGGCTTAACCTTGGTTATCACCTTAGGCCGTAAGTTGATTGCGCGCCAAGGTTAGGCTGCCATGCGGTGATGGTATGGCACATCACCGCGCTTACCTTAAAAAGAGAATTAAAGCTGCGCAAGGCTAGGCCGATAACACTATAGTTAAGTTAGGCTAAGAGCTAATTTAATTGCGTTTCGCGTTAACGATACAAAAATCCATATGATAATGGGCTATCGTTAACATAAGGCACCATTTAATTTAAGGCAGTCCTCATGGCAGTAACGATTGGTACCAGCAACCTCCAACCCAATATGAGCAATGGCAGTGTTGGGGTAAAAGTGGCTCAGCTTGCTAAGGAGCAACAACAAGCTGAGGGAGAAATTGCACTGCAATTAATTAATGCAGCGACGCCCGCACCAAGCGCGGCGCCAGTTGGAAACATAGGCAACAATATTAATACCACGGCATAAGCGCACACTTATAAGCCAATAAAAAGCCCACATTAGGTGGGCTTTTCTACATCACCTGCATTATAAAAACACGCCTGCTTTGGACTCGCCACGGGCTTAGCTATGCCAGCCTTAAAGGTGTTACGCCCCGCTTTTTTAGCCTCGTAGAGTAATGCGTCGGCGCTGCGAATAAAGGCCGCGGCATCGATCCCCTCTTGCCACTGGCACACCCCTTGAGAGACTGTAAGGTAAGGAGCAATATCTGAGGTGGCATGAGGAATTCGCGTATGCTTGATAGCTGTCTTTAGCTTTTCGGCGATCACCACAGCTCCTTTTAAGTCGGTCTCCGGCAAGATAAGAGCAAACTCCTCGCCACCATAGCGAGTCGCTAAGTCACGCGGACGATGAGCGATTTCCGACAAGATAGCCGCCAGCTGTACCAAACAGCGATCACCTGCGACATGGCCTTGACTGTCATTAAGACGTTTAAAAAAGTCCACATCGAGCAATATTAAACTCAGCGGATGACGGTTACGTTCTGAGGCTCTGATCTCTTGATGTAAAATCTCGTCAAAATGGCGTCGATTGCTTAAATTAGTCAACACATCGATCAAGGCCATGCGGCGAAACTGCTTCACTAACATCTGCTTTTCCACGTCTCGCAAGATAGCCGTATCGAACCACTGGGCTAACACTTTCTGTCCAGTAAAAATGATCACAAAAAAGCAGCCGAACTTGGTAAAGGCAAATACCAGACTTTCAGGCAGCGACGTCATACGAATGATCAATCCCATCAACATCAAAGGAATAATAAAAGCCAACATCCAGTTTCGCTTAGGAAATAGGGCTATCGCAAAGGTTACCACCAAAATATCAACCAACGCCTCAACTCCAGCCAATGCCGAATATTGATTAAATCCAAGCAAAGGTGAGGCCTGCAAAAATAAACTAATGATCAAAAACAGCCACGCCGCCGCTAACAGCAAGAAGTAGCTCAGCACCATGCGCTGAGTCATCGCCTCCCGCTCCATCCAGATGCCCATGGCGAGCCCCAATAGCGACACCAACAACACAGGCAACACCATTAGCGCCAACACATCGAAATACTCGGCTGACAAGGATCTCACGTAAGCGCTCATAGAGATGGCCACGATTAAAAACAATGACAACAGTGCAGCCCACTTAATGCTGTTAAGTATGTAGCGCAAAGTCTCAATTTTATGTTGCTGCTCGAAGTTAATTATTTGATTTGTCATACATAAGACGGTGAGTTACCGATAATACCTCAATAAAAATCTTCTTGTTAAATCAGTATATAAGCAGATACAGAAACAGCCAGCTAAGCTGGCTGTTTAATCAAGGTATTAGGCTAACATTACGCGGCTTGGACGCTGCTGTCTTCGCTATGACGGATCAGATAATCAAAAGCGCCTAATGAAGCCGTGGCTCCACTGCCCATGGCTATGATGATCTGCTTGTAGGCCGAATTGGTGACATCACCTGCGGCAAATACACCCGCAAGCGAGGTTTCCCCTTTCCCATCGACAATGATCTCACCACGGTTAGTCAGCTCGAGTGTGCCTCTTAACCATTCGGCATTCGGCACCAAACCTATCTGCACAAATATACCCGCCAAGGCGATATGGTGGCTTTCGCCTGTGGCTCTGTCAGTATAATTTAGGCCATTAACACGTTGACCATCGCCAGTCACCTCAGTGGTCATTGCCTGAGTAATAATATCAATATTGCCCATAGATGCGGCCTTGCGTTGCAGCACATCATCGGCTCTAAGCTTGCTATCAAACTCCAATACCGTGACATGTTCAACGATATTGGCTAAATCGATCGCCGCCTCAATACCTGAGTTCCCCCCACCAATGACGGCAACCCGTTTACCTTTAAACAGTGGACCATCGCAATGTGGGCAGTACGCGACCCCTTTGCCCCGGTATTCTTGCTCGCCGGGGACATTCATTTCTCGCCAGCGGGCACCTGTGGCGATTAACACGGTTTTGCTGCGCAGCACTGCGCCGCTTTCCAATTCAAGTTCAAATAGCTCGCCAGATTTAAGGCTCAAGGCACGTTGATTATCCATAATATCAACATCATATTCGTGCACATGGGCTTCAAGGTTAGCCACCAGCTTTGGCCCTTCGGTGGCTTTCACTGAAATAAAGTTTTCGATGCCCACAGTTTCGGCGACTTGACCACCAAACTTGTCGGCCACGATTCCGGTACGTAACCCCTTTCTGGCTGCATATATGGCCGCCGATGCACCCGCGGGGCCGCCACCGACAACCAACACATCAAACGCTTGTTTCTGATTTAACTGCTCAGCCTTACGGCCAGCGGCATTGACGTCTAGCTTATTAAGGATCTCAACCACACTAATACCGCCCACAGAGAAAGGCTCACCGTTGAGGTAAACAGAGGGCACCGCCATAATGTTGCGTTGATTCACTTCTTCTTGGAATAGTGAGCCATCAATCAACACATTGCTAATATTAGGGTTAATAGCTGCCATCATATTCAGTGCCTGCACCACTTCTGGGCAGGTTTGGCAGCTTAACGATACATAGGTTTCAAACCGATACTCGCCGGGAAGTGCGCGGATCTGCTCTATTAGCTCTGCATCGAGTTTAATCGGATGCCCACCGGTGTGCAGCAAAGCTAACACCAATGAGGTAAATTCATGCCCCATAGGCAAACCAGCAAAGCTGATGCGGCTATGGGTTTCGTTGTTGGTTACTGTCATTGACGGGGTGCGTTCACCCGCGGATTCGGTCACTGACACTAAGCTTGAAGCGTCAGCTATATCGGCAGCTAACGACTTTAATTCTAACGCTTTAGGACTGTTATCTGCTGATACGACAAGTTCAACTGGGCGCTTGAGGTTTTGCAGATAGGTAGTCAGCTGATTTTTTACATTCGCATCTAACATAAAAGCTCCTAAATATAGGCGACTCAAAAATGAGTAAAGAAAAATAGCGATAAAGTGCCGGCTCAGGCATTGCAGGGGGAACCTGAGCCGGCATTAAGATAATGGGGCTAAGTGATGAACTTAGCCGGTAGCGAATAAGCCAGATGTGGCTCTATCCGCTAGGGGTGAGGCTGTGTTAGATTTTACCCACTAGATCTAAAGAAGGTGCTAGGGTGTCTTCACCTGGCTGCCATGCAGCAGGACAAACTTCACCGTCGTGTGTTGCAACATACTGAGCAGCTTGGATCTTACGAACTAACTCAGCTGCACTACGACCAATACCTAGATCATGAACTTCAGCCACTTTAATTACACCTTCTGGGTTAATAACAAAAGTACCGCGAAGTGCTAAACCATCTTCTTCAATCATCACACCAAAGTTGCGTGTGATAGTACCGGTTGGGTCACCGATCATTGGGTATTGAATTTTGCCGATAGTGTCTGAGCTATCGTGCCATGCTTTGTGAGTAAAGTGAGTGTCTGTTGACACTGAGTACACTTCAACGCCCATAGACTGTAGCTTCTCGTAGTGATCGGCCATGTCACCTAGTTCGGTAGGGCACACAAACGTGAAATCAGCTGGGTAGAAGAACACAACTGACCACTTGCCTAAAAGGTCTTGCTCGGTTACCGAGACGAAATCACCATTGTGGTATGCAGTTGCAGAAAAAGGCTTGATTTCAGTGTTGATGATAGATTGTGTCATGTCATGCTCCATTTAGGGTTATTAACAGATTAACGCTTGGGTAGCAGCCGTTTGCTGCAACCCGTTGTTTGTTTCGATGGAGAGATAATAACGCGGCGTGACAATTAAATATAACGGGTAAAAACTATCATGCTAATCGATTTTTGTAATTGAACTTTGATCGCAATGAAAAAATCGATTAGCCCTAAGCGACTATGTTGCAGTGACTAATTATAAAAGTGGCGCATTTAAATGCTAACAGCTAAAAATCACTCCCATAGCTCGAATCGCGTTAAACTGCGGCCCAAGGGAAAGTCCAATTGCAAGGATAACTGCTGCGCCTCGGCTTTTAAGCCACTACTACTGACCGACTTAGCCACTTTCCCCGCAATTACCACCCAATTACCGCCACCGGTTAAACAGGCTCTTACCTCGACAAAATGGAGCTGCAGTAACGCTAATAGCTCTCGATTTTGACTATGTTCTTTCCAGCAATTGAGCACCAAATACCCCTCACCCTTAAGCAGGCTCGCCGCATTGGCAATGAAAGTTTCTGACAGCTGGTTTTCATCGACACCGTCGGCACCATAAATATCGGCAAAAATCACATCGGCCTTTTTATGCTCCCGCGCCACCAAAAACTCGGTGGCATCTTGATGGATAAGAGTGAGCTTTTTGCCCGTAGGTAACTGAAAGTAGCGTTTAGCAATATCAATCACCTCGCCGCGCAGCTCGACGGCGGTAATATTAATGGCGCGATCGTAATGACGTAACGCATGAATTAAGCCCCCACCACCCAGGCCTAACACTATGACTCGCTTAGGCTTAATAAAAAGCAGTACCAATAACATGGCTTGTAAATACGTATGCTGGGGAATGTGCGGTGATGACTTAAGCAGTTTGCTTTGTTCATCGCTATCGCCAAACGAAAGCAGGCGCATCTGGCCATCTTCGTTAACGATTAAAGGGCCGTACTCATCCTCGCTGCGATACAAGGTTTGAAAATCTGTCATCTGGACTCCGACAATAAGCATAATGAAACACTGAGCCTATCGCGACCGGCCCTTGATGGCGGCGTGATGTAAGCCGAGTAACAAAGGCGATAGTATGACTGAATCGGCGCGCTAACACAGCCACCACAGGGTGATTTATCCTCCACTTCAACCCCGTTACACAGATAAACCCACCGGTTTGCTCGATTAGTCGACAGAACACCCCCAGCTTGATGCAACAAGCTCGTTAGCATAATGGTTATCGCTAAGCCACTCCCCCTCAACTTATGATCCCACATTAACCTGTAAGCCAATTTGCTGATGCGTAACAAGAGTCATTGCATAAGCCTGCATCATGTAGTAAATGTTAAAAGTCTTTTATTTATAAGCTATTACTAATGACCTATTCACTACTTATCGTCACCCTGTTTATTGTATTATTTATTTTTGGCCAGCGCCTATTGACCAATTGGGTCAGTAAACTTGCCCAACATAAACAGGTATCAGCGACTCGTTCGAAAATGGTGATCCAATACATTAGCTACCTCTATTTTACCCTGATGGTGTGCCTAATGGTGGTTTCGCTCGGGATTGAATATCAGCAAGTGTCGCTGTTTATCTCATCCATCTTTGCCGTACTGGGTGTTGCCCTTGTCGCACAATGGTCGATACTGAGTAATATTACCGCCGGCATTTTAATCTTCTTCGTCTTTCCCTATCGCATTGGCGACAAGATTAAAGTGATTGATAAGGATGAAGATGTCACAGGGATCATCGCCGACATATGTCTATTCCATGTATTGATCCAACGCGACGACGATGTGCTTATCACTTACCCTAATAATTTGATGCTGCAAAAAGGGGTACTCAAGTTATCCAGCCATGCCCCAGCACTCATTAACGAAAAAGATGATAAAGACCATATCCAAATCCAAAGTGATTAAGGCGTCATCTAACCAGAGGCAAGACTATGCTGACCACTCTTCTCTACAGCCCACAAGATAATTCGCTCATTCAAGGCGACGACTCCCATATCGCTCAGTGGCAACAGAGCGATGACGCCATTTTATGGCTTAATATTGATGGCGAGTTAACCGAGCCACTGCAAGCCATGTTAAAACAAACCTTTAACCTGCATCAGCTAGCGCTGCAAGATGCGTCACGCGATAGGCATCCACCCAAGATTGAAGATTTTGGCGATCACACCTTTATTTTGCTGCGTGGCTTGTCGGCAGATTCTGAATCCATTAATTGCGATAATATTCTCTTGGCGATGTTTATCAGTGAGCGCTTTATTATCACTCGCCACTCGGCCCGCTCGCTCAGCATCGAGCGCACCATGGCGGCGCTGCACGCGGGCGATATCTCCCTCGCCACTGGGACTGGGGCCTTAAGCCTTAAGATCAGCCGCTTTGTGGTGAAACGCTACCATAAAATTCTGTTTGATTTAGAAACCCGCCTCGAACAACTTGAGTCGGTCATGCTGACCACCGCCGATGATAAGGTACTGGCCGAAGTGGTATTGTATAAAACCGATCTCACTCGTTTGCGGCGTAACTTTCACTATCATGTGGAGTTGTTTAACAATCTGCGCGATGAGCCATCGCTCCCATTTGATAGCGCACTGGCGCATGAGATCAACGATGTGTGTGAGCACCAACATCGCGCCGCGAGTCTGGCAGACCTGTTTTATCAAGTTGCTAGCGACTTAATTGACGGTTATATCTCCATTAGCGCCCATCGCTTAAACAACATCATGAAAGTACTGACGATTATTACCGCCATATTTGTACCTCTGACCTTTATTGCTGGTATTTATGGCATGAATTTCGAGTATATTCCCGAGCTAAAAAACCCTTACGGTTACTTTATTGTCTGGGGCGTGATGCTCTGCATCACGGCGGTATTGATTTGGCTGTTTCGACGCCGAAAATGGATTTAATCACTTCAATACAAGATTACCGCTAGGCGAGGCATAGACAATGGCCAAGCTGCGCCATCACAAAGGGCTAATCATGGGTAAGGATTAGCCCTTTGAATTTAATATGATTATGTTAAAGCGGAGTTGGCAAGTCGACAGTGACTAACACTTAATGTCTAACGTATAGTGCCTCTCACTTGGTGCCTAGCCGGCAACCCAAAAGCTGCCTAGCGTAGCACCCGCTGAAAAAAAGCCACTGCCTGGCCATACATCTGTAAGGCTAATGCCGGGTCATATCGCTCACCCTCATCGCGCATAAAGGCATGCTGAGCGTTAACCTCAAGCCAGCTAAAGCAGCGCTTGGTTTCGCTAAGTTTGGCATAGATAAGTTGCCGCCCGGCGACATCCACATGTGGATCTTGCCTACCAAACACTAAGGCTAACTCGCCTTGAATATCGCCAGTGCGACTCAACGAGTCGTTGCCCTTATTACAAGGTAAGGTATTAGAGTGAATATCGGTTGGATACAGGCAAAAGGCCCCGACCACATCGCTATTGAGCGCGGCGCGATAGGCCAAGTGGCCGCCAATACACACGCCCATCGCCCCCACTAAGCTGCTGCAAAACGGCTGGCGCTGTGCAAATTCCACCAAGGCCTGAGTGTCGCTATCGTGATGCTCTAACCCTTTGGTAAATTTGTCTTGGTTACCCTTATCTTTGCCCGCATCATCGTAAGCCAACACAGTACCTAGCGGGTTAAGTTCGTGAAACACTTCGGGCACCAACACCACAAAACCATGACCAGCCATGATTGCGGCGGCGCGCGCAATAGGTGCCGTTTGCTGGAAAATTTCAGAATAGAAGATGATGGTCGAAAACGGCCCTTCGGCATTGGGACGGTAGAGATAGCATCTCATGGGACCTGTGGGGGTATCGATATCGTGAACAGCCTGTTTAACCATCATACTCATGCCCTCGGGCTAATAAATGTACTTATAATTTATCAGCCTAAGGGGAGAATGTCAGGTAAAACTCATCGTTAACCATGGCGTTAAAACTGCGTCATAAGCGCCAGGATCAATCGCGGTTTATTAAGGTTAATAAAGCTGGTTAGGACAATCCTCGCCATCAAGCAGCTGCTTAATATTGGTTAAGCTGGTCAGGGCAATTGACCCCAACGCCTCTTCGGTTAAGAAGGCTTGGTGACCAGTAAAAATCACGTTATGGCAGGCCGACAAACGTCTGAACACATCGTCTTGAATGATCTCATTAGACTTATCTTCGAAAAAGAGCTCCTTTTCGTTTTCATAAACATCTAAACCCAAAGATCCAATTTTGCCCTCTTTTAATGCCTCCATGGCATCCATCGCATTGAGCAGGCCGCCACGGCTGGTGTTGATCACCATGACTTTAGGTTTCATCTTGGCAAAACTCTCTTGGTTTAACAGATGGTGATTATCTTGGGTAAGCGGGCAATGCAAGCTGATAATATCGCATTGGGGATAGAGCTCATCGAGGGATAAATAGGGCACGCCTAAATCAATAACAGCTTGGTTAGGGTATGGGTCGTACGCGACCACTTTACAACCAAAGCCTAACAGCACCTTAATGGTGGCTAAGCCGATGTTACCCGTGCCAATAACGCCGACAGTGCGGCCATGCATATTAAAGCCAACCAACCCTTCGAGCGAAAAGTTTGCATCTCGAGTACGTTGGTAGGCTTTATGCACCTTGCGATTAAGCGTCAACATCAGCGCAACCGTATGTTCGGCCACCGATTCTGGCGAGTAAGCCGGTACGTTAACCACTTTTAACCCTAACCGCTGCGCTGCCACTAAATCGACGTTGTTAAAACCAGAACAGCGCATGGCGATAATCTTGGTGCCGTTTTTAGCCAGTTCAACCAACACCTCTTCGCACAGAGAGTCGTTAACAAAGGCACAAATCACCTCAAAACCTAAGGCCAACTTTACTGTTTTCATGCACAGACGAGAATCAAAATACTCTATGCGGGCGCCAAAAGCTGTGTTGGTGCGATTGAAATGCTCCATGTCGTAGTGCTTAGCACTAAAAAAACCAATTTTCATATTTGATTCCCAATAATGTGCGTGACCATAGGTCACAGAAAAAGAGTGTTCCTAGCGTCAATGCTAACCCTAACAAGCTGTTACCCCTTGTATATTCGGGTTATCATTCTGCCCTCCAAGGCTCATAGCGATATAGCCTAATGTCCACATTCTAATAAAGATAAAATCAGTGTAAGAGATCATTATAACTCAGGCATTACACTTGGATCATGACCACTGATCATGGCAAGTCAATATAATTACCCAACCCCATGATAAAACCGCAAGCTTCATCACGAAAACTCTCTCGCAACAGGGCGCCAATGTGCTTTGCCATGATTTCCTGATAAGCTCAAGACAAACTTATTGATGCCATTGATCTTATGGGACGACAATCGATTTCTGAAAAACAGTTTTGGTTACAACGCCTGAGTAAAACCAGTTTACGCGCCATACATATTTTAGGCATTACCGGGGCCGGCGGAGGGATTTTATTAGGGGTAGCCAAAGCCGACTGGAGCCTATACTGGATACTTGCGATGGGATCGGGCAGTCTATTAATGCTGTGGGAGATCATGCGTGACTGGCGCTGGCTTATCCAACTAAAGGGCGTACTCACTATAGTAAAACTAGGATTATTAAGTTTATTTATTCCGTTGGCCAATTATAAACCCGAACTACTCATCGTCATTGTATTATTGTCGGTCGTGGTCTCCCATGGGCCAGCAGGATTACGCCACTACTCAATTATTCACAGGCGACGTATCGATGGAAAAAAAGAGATTAAAGGCTAACGTAGCCCCCTTAATTAGCCACTATTTACCCAATTTAGCTCAGCCTGCACAGCTGCAGATATTAGATCTAGCCTGCGGTGGTGGCCGCAATGGGTTATGGTTCGCGCAGCAAGGGGCAAATGTGACCTTCATCGACAAGGATATCAGTAATTTACCCAAGCTTCTTCCACACTGCCATGCATTAGCTTATGATCTTGAAGATGGCTCCGCGCCCGCTCTGCCTGTACATGAGTTTGATATAGTACTGGTGTTTAACTACCTACACAGACCGCTATTTGAGCAAATAAAACACTGTGTTAAGCCAGAGGGACTGTTAATTTACGAGACCTTCACTACAGAGCAAGCCAAGGTAGGCCGGCCTAAAAACCCCGCTTTTTTGCTGCAAGCCGATGAGCTGCTCACTCAATTCGATGAGTTTGATATATTGCACTATTTTGAAGGTAATGTAGGCTGTGAGGATGAGCCCATCTATAAAGCCCAGTTTATCGGGCAAAAACGCGCTTAGCCTCATCAACATAGCATTAAGGACGTTACATGTTTCCCTATCCCCAGCAATATCGCTTAGCGGCGCCGCCGCTCATCACCGTGCTTATGGTTGTTTGGGCGTTATTGTCTAGGGCATTATTAGGGGACGCTAGCCCTATTGGTTTCTACCCACTGTTTATGTTGTTTCCGCTCAATATCCTGCTGCATGGCCAACTGCTTTGGCAGGCCAAAGGGATGGAGCGACTCGATCAAGCTCTGTACGCCTTTATTCATCTGTCGCTGGCTTTTGTGGTTTGGACCTTTGCCATCATGCATGTCAATGGCCATAGCCTGTAAACTGCGCCCAATTTACCCGCTGCAGGTGAGTTTTGCTTGCGAGCCATGACGCTAAACGGTATCTTGGCTGCCGCTTAAAAATACCGAACCGACTATGAAAGATTTTGTATACACTCCACCCACCACGCCTTGGCTAGATGTGGTGCATCAAGACAAAGATATCATCGTGCTCAATAAACCCTCTGGGCTGCTCTCAGTCCCGGGGCGCGATCCCGCCTATCATGACAGCGTTTTTGCCCGCGTACTCAGCCAACACCCTAACGCCCAGATAGTACATCGTCTCGATATGGCAACCTCTGGCATTATCGTCCTTGCCCTGCGCCGCAGCGCCGAGCGCGAATTGAAACGCCAATTTAGGGACAGAGAAACTCACAAAACCTACTACGCGCGCGTCGCAGGCCATGTTAAAACCCAAGGCGGCACCGTTGAGCTGCCGCTGATCTGCGATTGGCCTAATCGCCCCAAACAGAAAGTCGATCACCAATTAGGTAAGCCCTCGACCACCCATTTCGAGGTGATAAGCCGCGCGAAACGTTCAACCTTGGTTAAACTCACGCCTATTACTGGCCGCTCTCACCAATTGCGGGTACATATGATGGCCTTGGGACACCCCATTCTTGGCGATAACTTTTACGCCGATGCATTAGCCAAACGACTCGCCCCTAGATTACTACTGCATGCCCAGTCGCTAACCCTTCATCACCCCTACAGCGGTGAGCCGATGACCTTTAGCACAGACATCCCATTTGCAACGCCGAGCGAACAGCAATAGCTAACAACAACCTAACTAGGCTGCTATTAGCTATTGAAATTGGCATTAATTGGCCTAAAAAGTTAGCCGTTACTCAAAAAATATCGTAGATTAGCAAACAATATTAATCATAAAGCGGTATTGACTAGTGGATAGTTCATTTCAACGTGATCAATTAGATAATCAAATTCTGTCGGCATTAATGCAAGAGGCACGCACCCCCTTTGCCGAGCTTGCTAAGCGATTTGGTGTCAGTGCTGGCACCATTCATGTGCGGGTAGAAAAGATGAAGCAAGCGGGCATCATTACTGGCGCGCAGATCACCGTCAACCCTAAGGCGCTAGGCTACGATGTGTGCTGTTTTATCGGCATTAACCTTAAGAGCGCCGGTGACTACCCTGCCGCCATCGCTAAGCTGAATGCGTTAGAGGAGGTGACCGAAGCCTATTACACCACGGGCAACTACAGTATTTTTGTCAAGGTGATGTGCCAGTCTATCGATGGTTTGCAGCATGTGCTGATTAACCGCATTCAATCGATTGATGAAATCCAATCTACCGAAACCTTAATTAGCCTACAAAATCCGATTATTCGTGCCGTTAAACCATAAAGGTTACCAATAACGCAGCAGCGATGTCCGCTATAGGTAGTGGCGACCTCTGGCATCGCTAATACCTAAAACCTATGACGCTTTACAACTCAGGTTTATAGCTTGAATATCGGTGCATTAGAGCTCAAATACATGGGTCATTACTTTATACAGCTCGGTACCTTGATAAACCGAGGCAGAAGCAAAATGCAAAATCGGCACGCACGCTTGCGATAAGCATAAAGGGGTTAATGTAGACCCACAGCCATACTGATCCACCCGCAAAATAGTCGCTAAAGGCGAACCAGCGGCTAATGGCTCGCCTAACTTAGCGGTATACTCCACCATGCCCCCCATGGGGGAGTGGTATTTTTTATAGTCACGAAGATAACAGCCATACCGCGCCATCTTAGCGGGCAAAATGGGGTCGGCAACCACACCGCGATGACTCAAATACGCCATGATCCCATCGGCATCTAGGCGTGCATCGGCGAGATCGATATGCTCTTGCGAGCCCAGCTCCAAGGTAAACGCAGACACAGGTAGCGCTAATTCTCGCCCCTGCGCTGCTAGGTACTGACACAATTGCCACCAAGGATAAAATATCGATTCATCCATCGCCCCACCAAACTCATTAGGCATAAATAGCGTGTGGGCTATCGAAAATAACCTCGCGGCCTCACTATCATATTCTGGACAATACAGATGTTTGCAGGCCTTGGGCCCGGTGTGCAGATCCAACACGATATCCGCTTGATGCCCTAAATGCTGCAGAGTGACCGCTTGGCGATGCCCCGTCGTCACGCCCCACTCATGCTGCAGACGCTGCTGACAGCTATCAAGCAACATGGCGCGATAAGCCGCCACCAAGGCGTTATCGTCTAACTCGGCATGCTGTCGATACCAAGCGGCCACATCGATATGATGATTTAAGTATTCGCGATTCCAATTCACCCCGGTTATCGGGTCAAAACGCCCAAGGGTAAACTCACCACTTTTTTGGTTAATCCCCAAAGGGTTGGCGAGTGGCACCAAGGTGACACTGCCAAGCAACTCGCAGTTTTCCAGTTGCTGCATTAACTGGTAAATCACCGCATTGCCCTGCACCTCGGCGCCATGCACATTCGCCTGAATATAGACACTCGGCCCACGCATCACGGCTGGCGTAAACTGAAAAATGGGCAACTCGAGATCTTGCCCTGTCGCCAACTCGCCAATTTTCAACGTACTACGAGTGGGTTTCATCGTGCACCTTCGAACAGATTTTCATGTAACGAGCGGACCACCTGCGCCGCCTCACTTTCGGCAACCAACACACATAGGTTATGTGGGCTAGCTCCTTGGCAGATCATGCGCACATTATGCGGCTCTAGCACCTCAAACACTCGGCGGCATACCCCAGGTGTAGAGGCAATTTTATTGCCCACTATCGCCACTAAGGCTAAATTATCTTCCACACGCACCCGGCAATGCTGCGACAACTCTTGCAATAGCGCTTCACTAAGCAAATTATTGCCAGCCGAATCAGAGCCGGTTTTATCTAAGGTCAACGACACGTTAACTTCCGAGGTCGTGATCAAATCGACACTTATTTTGTGCCTTGCTAGCGTAGCAAAGGTCTCAGCCAAGAAACCTTGCGCATGTAGCATCTGCAAACTGTGTAGATTCAGTAAGGTTTGATCGCGGCGCACGGCCACGGCGCGGTAAATAGGCTCATCACTCACTTGATGACGTATCCAAGTACCGCCACGTTCAGGTTCTTTGCTCGAGCCCACAAACACCTGAATTTTTTGCCTTACCGCAGGTAAAATGGTCGCAGGATGCAGCACCTTAGCGCCAAAAGTCGCCATTTCAGCGGCTTCATTAAAGCTAATTTCGGCGATGGGCTGTGCATTGGGGGCCAAGCGTGGATCGGTAGTGTAAATCCCAGCCACATCGGTCCAAATTTCGACCGCCGATGCCTTAAGGGCCTCGGCCAATAATGCCGCCGAGTAATCGCTACCGCCACGCCCTAAGGTAGTGGTGGCGCCCTGTGCATCGGCCCCAATAAACCCTTGAGTAACAATACGCTGCTCGGCCAGCAGCGGGGCTAAATGCGCCGCACATAAGGCTGCAACCTGTTCAATTTGAGGCTCAGCACGGCCAAAATGACTGTCGGTGCGCATCACTTGGCGTACATCAAAGGCTGACGCCGCCTCACCTTTTTCACGTAACACAGCAGCAAACAGCGCCGCTGAACATTGCTCTCCTTGTGCTAACAACTCATCCATGGTGGCTTTGCAGCGTTCACGACTCAAGGACTCACTTAACATAGCGATACGGCTGAGCACGCCATCGAGCTGGGCTGCAACCTCTGCAGGACGACCGAGTTGGTCAAGGATTTGGTATTGAATTGAGGCAATCTGCTTAAGTAGCTGTTGACGTCGCTCGTCATCGAGCTGCGCTTGAGTCAACTCCACCAGCAAATTGGTGACGCCGCTAGAGGCACTCACGACTACAATACGTGTATTAGGATTGGCAATAATGATGTCGGCACAGCGACTCATTGCTGTGTAGTCAGCAACGGATGTACCACCGAATTTAGCTACGACAATCGACATTAGCCCACCTCAACGACATTGAAGCAGTAACAAGACACGACAAGAATAGATAACATGATAAACCTCCGAACTTACTTCGTTCGAAGAGCCTGGTGCAAAGATTACGCACCCCAAGACGGGAAATAGCGATCACCACCAGAAGCTCTCCACCAAAAAACAGGTGACAATCGACAGGATTCAACCATATCGACCGATAAACAAACGAAACCAAACACTTGTCTATCTCGGCGTTAATCTCCATCATAAGCAATCGTCAGAGTTTGGCCTCTTCATGCTTACTACCTAGTTAACGCTCCTCTTCTGTATCTCAAGCGCATTGACGCACAAGATGGTTGAAAATTAGCAAATATCTGTCTAATAAGTCAACGATATTTATTCAATATGAGTAAATATCCTTTCAAGGTGACCGTCATATTTAAAAACAGCGCTAAGATTGGATTTCGGGTAACTCACTGACCAGACAAACCCGCGCCGAAAAAGCGCCCATGGTCAGCTCAGGGTAATTAAGTAAGCAAGGCACCAATTGCAACTGATCGCCTTCGACAAAATAGATCGCATTTTGATTAAACTGCCTGCCCAGTGCCACCGCTAATGGCTTCTCTATTGGGACAGCCCAGCTTTTTTCCATATGACGACGGTCATAAGAAGCACCGATGATGGCACGATAAGGACGCTTAAGTTCGATGATATGTCGCTGTAATTGACTATCTAACAGACGATTTTGAGGCGCTGACAACACTCGCCCCCTTGGGTTGTGTGCGGTGATGATGGCGAAAGATAAGGCGGGAGAAAACCCTTGGGTCAATAGAAATTGGGTATGCTGATAACTGTGCCAAAAATGGTCATCTATGGTACTCATTCGCCGAACATTCCTAAATTAGCGTGCGATAATTATAGTTAAATCATCTCATCTGCCTAGAACAAACAGATTATATCTCTGTTAAATTATAATTAATGACCATAAAATCAAAAGATTAGCCATAAAAAATTGATAAACATCAAATCTAAGCGTAAATTTGTTAACATTTCATTTGTTAACAAATGACTAAAACGAGTACAATACGTCGGTTGATTCACTTCCACTCGTCAAGCATGAACAACTTTTGTTACGCCATGTCTAAATCACTGTGATCAAAAGTTGTCAATTTCCTATAGATATGAGCGATTTTGTCGCTTTTAATATTGAAACTTGAAAATTTCAATAGTTAAAGGAACTATTTCCTACTATTGTTAATCGTAGTGGATACAGTTAGCGCATCTTTTTCAACAAAGAGATACGCATACCTTACTAATCATGAAGTGTGTTGCGGTTTCAGTCGTTTTAGTGAAAGCACCTACGTGACTCGGTAATTTTCAACACGACAAGTTAGGGCGCAACCGCACGCCGCGCTCATGGTTAGCACAGATGTAAATAAATATTAGGTAGATAAATATGCAAAATCCGCACATTCTGATCGTAGAAGATGAAGCCGTTACCCGGAACACGCTAAGAAGTATTTTCGAGGCTGAAGGATATGTGGTAACTGAAGCCAATGACGGCGCAGAAATGCATAAAGCAATGCAAGAAAACAAGATCAATCTCGTCGTTATGGATATTAATCTTCCAGGCAAGAATGGTCTTTTGTTGGCACGTGAACTTCGTGAAATAAACAATATCGGTCTAATCTTCCTAACGGGCCGTGATAACGAAGTTGACAAGATCTTGGGCCTTGAAATTGGTGCAGATGATTACATCACTAAGCCATTCAACCCACGTGAGCTAACAATTCGTGCACGTAATTTGTTGACCCGTGTGAATAGCACAGGTGTAGAAACAGAAGAAAAGAGCGCGGTAGAATACTACCGTTTCAACGGCTGGAGCTTAGAAATTAACAGCCGTTCATTGGTTAGCCCACAGGGCGAGTCATACAAGCTTCCACGCAGTGAATTTCGTGCGATGCTTCACTTCGTTGAAAACCCAGGTAAGATCCTGACTCGTGCAGACTTACTGATGAAGATGACCGGCCGTGAGCTTAAGCCACATGACCGTACGGTTGACGTCACGATTCGTCGTATCCGTAAGCACTTTGAAAGCTTACCAGATACACCAGAAATCATCGCGACAATCCACGGTGAAGGTTACCGCTTCTGTGGTAATTTAGAAGACGCATAAGTTTACGCTTATGTTATTCAATGAAAAAGCCAGTCGTGAGACTGGCTTTTTTGTGTCCGGAACACTTATGCCACTGTGGACTAGACTTCGAATCCAGCTCGATATCATTTCAATCCGGCCGAGTGGCTTTTGGATATGCTGATTTGAAGCTAAAACCTCATGGTTACCCATCGCCTGCCCTGCGATATCTGCAGCACATTTTTGGCTAGATCAGCGAAGTCTAACTTAGTATTTATAGACGAAAAACAGGGATTATGAGTACGGTTGCCCCTGTCCCAATATTTGCGATTAGCATCATATTGCAGACCAAGTTACTCCGTAACTACGGTTTGCAACCAGTCCTGTAGCTGCTGTAATTCTTGGTTATTAAACATCACTAGACCAGCATGTGTCCTCCTCTGGGAAAAATGTAACTGCAGGTTTGGCGATTGTAAATGGCTAAAGTAACTTGCTGGAGCTATCGAATCTTGCTCTGATGCTATCAATAAAGTGGGTGTATTTGAACGGGTCAATAAAGGGGCGATTGCCGTATCTTGAAGAGTTATATTGCGTTGCTGCAAAACGGTATCTGTGATCTGGCGTAATTGCTGTTCGCCCAATATTCGGTAATACCATGAATATTCCTGTGCGACGTAATTCTTTAACCCGGTACTAAAGTCATGCATAGGCGCAATTAATACTTGTCCAGTAATGTTCTGTCGTCTTGCGCTAATTTGCGCAGCGACATTGGCGCCAAGTGAATGCCCCAATAAATACACAGGCCCAATTATTTGGTGCCTTTGTTGGTGGCGCTGGGCTTGAGCTCATAGAAGAAAAAGGAAAACAAGAAATTAAAAAGCTAAAACTGGCTAAAAAGGGCATCTGCAGTAAATAAGAATTAGTGATTCCTTTCCCCAAATAGCCCTGTGACTTATATCAAACCACAGGGCTTGTTGTTCTAACGCAGCGCTAAAAATTCCAGCTTGCCGCCTAGAAACTATCGTTAACCTTTCTGTTTCAGTTGTTTATCTAAGAAATCGGCCAGCGAGCGGTATAGATGCGTTCTCACTTTCTCACCGCGCATCGAATGCTTAGACCCGGGGTAGTCGATCATCTGAAACAGCTTGCCCTCATCTTGCAGCGCCTTATAAACCCGCGTGCTGTTTTCAAACAACACATTGTCATCGGCCATGCCGTGATACATCAACAATCCCGACTGATAATCTTTCACATAAGGCAGTACACTGCTGGCTTCATAACCTTTGGCATTGCTGCCTGGGTGCGACAAGTAACGCTCGGTATAGTGGGTATCATACAAGGCCCAGTCAGTTACCGGCGCTCCCGCAATCGCAGCTTTGAAATGCGTGGGGGCTTTAAATAGACTCATTAAGGCCATATAACCGCCGTAGCTATGACCATAAATCGCAATGTTGTCACCATCGACATAATTTAAGCTACGCAAATAATCGACGCCCGCCTTTTGATCGTCAACTTCCGCTTGCCCAAGTTGCTTGTAGATCACATGTTCAAACTGAGTGCCCCTATGGGCCGAGCCACGATTATCGAGCTGAAACACGATAAAGCCTTGTTGCAACAGGTACTGGGTAAAGTAGTCTTGTTCACTCCAGCTATTGACTACCAACTGAGCGTGAGGGCCACCGTACACACGCACTACGACCGGATACTGCTGGGTGGCATCAAAGCCTGTGGGTTTAAAGAGACGATATTGCAAGGCTTGACCATCTTGGGCTTTTATCTGACCAAATTCCGGTAATTGCCATTGACCGAAGAAGGGATATAAGGGATGAGATTCATCGACATTATTTTGCTCGACCCAAGCCAAGCGCTCCCCTTTAGCACCATGCAGGCTGACCTGTGGCGGCTGCGCTAGGCTATTAAAGTAATCGAGGTAAATAGGCTGATTGTCGGCAAATACCGGCCCATGCATACCCGCTCGACGGCTAATTTGCTCTATTTCGCCGCCAGTTAAGGGCACGCGGTATAGGTGCTTTTCGATGACACTGGTTTTGCGGCCCGTAAAATAGACCCAGCCAGCCTGCTCATCGACATATTCCACCTCATCGACCGCCCAAGCTCCTTTGGTAAGTTGCTTAATAAGCTTACCTTGCAGATCAAATAGGTAAAGATGATTAAAACCATCACGTTCCGAGGCCCAAACCAGTTGTGGCTGCTGTTTCAAGAAATGCAGGTCGTTGTTTAAATTAACCCAAGCCTTACTGCGCTCTTTGATAACCGTTGTAGGTGCCGCGCTGCCGTTTAAAGCGGCAATGCGTAGGTCTAAGGTCTGTTGATCTCGGCTTTGCCACTGAAATGACACATGCTGACTATCTGGCAGCCACTTAACCCGAGGCAGGTAGCTATCTGGGGTTTGGCCGATATCAATCCAGCGTACGTTGTTATCTTCAATATTGACCACACCCAGTTCGATACTGACATTATTTTTGCCCGCATAAGGGTAACGTTGCTCGGTAAGCTTGATGCCATCGGCATAAATTTCGTTGCGAGTCACCAACTCGACAGCCGACTCGTCGATACGGGTAAAGGCGATAGCCGACTCATCGGGTGCCCACCAATAACCAGTCATGCGGTCCATCTCTTCTTGCGCAACAAACTCGGCCATCGCATTTTTAATCGCGCCACCACCATCTTGGGTTAACGCAGTTAATTGGCGAGTCTCAAGGTTAAGCACATACAAGTTTTGCTCGCGCACAAACGATACAAAATGCCCCTTAGGCGACAATCTTGCGTCGGTAATAAAGCCCTCACCGGTTGGCAACACTTCCACTTTGGCATCGACAAGCGAATAGTAATACAAGGCTCCAGACGCTGGGATCAATATGGCTTGGCTGTCATCGGCCCAGAAATACTCCATGATCCCTTGACCATAAATGCGTTGACGCTCGCGACGGGCCTTCTCTTCGTCCGACAGCTCGCCACTTTTAAGGCGATCGGCATTGAGCAAGATATCTTGCTCGCCGGTGGCCACATCCATCTGCCATAGGTCATATAAGTATTGGTCGTCGACCCGCCCTGCAAGGTAAGTCACCCGTTGACCATCGGGAGACAAGGTTAACCCCCGCGGACTGCTGCCAGCTAATGCCGGCGAGGCATACAAGCGCTCGACAGTTAACGCTGCCTTACCTCCTTGGGGTTGATTAAGCTCGGCTTGCGCCGCAGATACACAGTGAGATAAAAGCATAGGCACCACCATTAGCGCAGAACTAATCCATTTTTTTTTCATTATTATGTCCTGGATATAAAACGAGTTTGATTAACTAAGCTATGACGCATTGTGCCTCAAAGTTGCGCAAAATAAAAACGCAGCCACTTAGCCCCCGGCGTAATTAGCCGCTGAAAAAACGATTCATCTACGGTAGAATAGCCGCCAGAATTAAACCCTATAAAAACATGCTGACCTCAAATGTGAGCCTAGCTCGCTATGTCATAGGAAATAACATGCAAACTCTGGCGCAACACCTCAGTTCACAAGGGATTGAAGCTCCTTTGTCTCAACTCATTCTGACCCTAGCCGACACCTCTAAAGCGATAAGCCATGCAGTGCGTCATGGCGCACTGGCCGGTGTACTCGGTGCCACCGAGCAAGAAAACGTCCAAGGCGAAACCCAAAAGAAGCTCGATGTGATCACCAATGACATGCTTAAAGACGCGCTAAAAGCCGATAGCACGGTACGCGGCTTAGCATCAGAAGAGGAAGACCATATTGTTGAGGTCGGCCAAAGTGGCGATTTTTTAGTGTGTTTCGACCCACTAGATGGCTCATCGAATATCGATATTAACTCACTGGTGGGCACCATTTTTTCGGTGCTACCCGCGCCAAAAGGTGAACTGAGTCAGCAGAGTTTTTTACAAAGTGGTCGCCATCAAGTGGCCGCGGGTTATGTATTGTATGGCCCATCGACCATGCTGGCCTTAACCACAGGTAAAGGGGTGCAGCTATTTACCCTCAACCCAGATACCAACGAATACTTACTCACCAATGATGCCATGGCCATTAGCAAAGATACTGGCGAGTTTGCCATCAATATGTCAAACCAACGCTTCTGGGAAGCGCCAATGCAGACCTATATTAGCGATCTACTGCTAGGGAAAATTGGCCCGCGTGAAAAGTCATTCAACATGCGCTGGATTGCCGCCATGGTGGGCGATGTGCACCGCGTATTGTGTCGCGGCGGACTCTTTACCTACCCAACTGACAATAAAAACCCAGACAAACCTTATAAACTGCGCTTGATGTATGAAGCCAACCCCATGTCGTTTTTGGTCGAACAGGCAGGCGGTAAAGCCTCAACCGGCTATGAAAACATCATGGATATTGAGCCCAGCGACATTCACCAGCGCGTCGCAGTGATTTTAGGCTCGGCTAACGAGGTCGATGCCTGCCTCGAATATCATGGCGTCGATTACAGTCAAGAGCCTAGCCTGTAGCCAATCAGCTAGCAGCACTCGCAACAAAAAAGTCGCCAAGGGCGACTTTTTTATTGCTTCTAACCATGACCTTTTGATGTAACGATGACTTGCTGCAAATATGTGCCAGCCATTATTAATCAGTCTCGATATCAATCTGTAGCACCACATGAAGGTGATTCGACATTACGGCAAATGCTGCTACATCCATGGCAAAGGCCGCTGCAAGCTCAAACACCAGCGATTCTATCCAACTGCGGCAATGATCATAATTTTTCCCCGAATAGGCATCATCACCACATAAAAAGGCGCGCCTCACTACACGGCTACAACAATGATAATAGGGTATGTCTTCAAGACTAATTTGGGTACGGCGAGGGCGTCGCATAACAACCTCCTTGTCTAATGCTTCTTCAAAGCTTAGTAGAAGGTCGTTTCTGATGCACATTAACTATGGGCGTCTATTTATTTCATTTAGTTAACGATAGTAGCGTTAACCTTCATCATTTTGAATTGCTTGCCGCAGGCCTTTCGTGCAGGTGCTTCCTCGGCACCGCTGTAAACCCATCCTTGGGCGCTCTGCGATTTCATCCCTGAAATCGAAGGCCTCAGCCGCACCTACACCCGAGTTCTTAATCTCTTCGATTTGACCTTACTAGTGTCACTCGGACAATCAAAAGTTAAATTGTTTTTGGACATTTTTGAGTTAGGACTTTTGGTCTACTATGTGAATTTAAGATTAATATTTCTATGGCTAACGCCGTGCTCTGCGGTAAATTTGGTGCGCAGCGGAAAATTTATCCGACAGAAGCACCTTGTTATGTGAGTATTTCAACGCTGCTCGCTGTCCTGCTATCATTAAAGGTAGCTGGATAGAATCTTACTCTTTTCCCAATAACCTTCGTTTTATGCTTATCCG
This sequence comes from Shewanella algidipiscicola, assembly GCF_003605125.1. GTDB lineage: Bacteria > Pseudomonadota > Gammaproteobacteria > Enterobacterales > Shewanellaceae > Shewanella > Shewanella algidipiscicola. The sequence goes on along the minus strand of NZ_QPQT01000004.1, from coordinate 46,540 downwards.
AATCAATAACACTCAAATCAGTGAAGAAATAGCGATTACCAGCATCACACTGTATAAAGCCAGCGTCTTCGTGAACAAAGGAAATCTCACCTTCGATTTTCCCAGGTAGTGCAGCCTGTTCTATTAGTTCTTCACTTATTTGTGCAACCCTACTAATCCAAGTTCCATTCTCAAGGCTTCTTTCTTTGTTTTGCTTTTCTGTACCTTTAATATAATGGGTAGGCAGGTCACGCAGAATACAATATGCGTAATCAAAAGAATAAACCGTTCCCCTCCGCCCTGTTCCCAACTCTTCTATATTGATCAGGTTGTACTCTCTTGATTTACTGGTGTACTTGTATAGAACTGGCGACATATTTGGAAATTTGAATTTATAAGCGCCTCGTGTTTTACAAACGCTTATTATGTTCTCAAGAAATTCTTTTTCTTGCGCATTAAAAAGAGATTCAATATCTTCGCCATGCTCTTTAAGCGCTTCAAAAACAAACTCTTTTGTAACCATTAGATTGTCTGGAGACTCCCTAAAAGTAACATTTAGCGACGAGTCGAGAAGTTGTATTAATCTACGCATGTTACCTTGCGAAGCATAAAGAAGCTGCTCAAGGCAGTCTCCGTATTGGCTGTCATTTAATGAAAAAATATCAGTGGCTTTATATTCCACATCATCATGTGATTCAGGATTTAGATAATTATTAATTAGAGTTTCAATTTTCCTTCTATACCGGAGGTAGCCCCTCTCCGTATGTATAGTTTCCTCAAGTCGAACAGCATCCCCATACCTTGTTTCTGTGAGCATATCTGAATACGAATTAGGATATACAGCAATCTTTGTTCTCATAAATGAGGAAGTTCGAAACTGATTCATGAGAATTTCAAAAAATGCAGACCCTTCATCATTTTGAAAAAACTTCCGATCAAGTGACCCCGCTTCATCAATTAAAAGGATTATTTTGCCAGTTTGACCTTCAAGCAGGTTTTTATAACACTCTTCTATATCCTTGATACCCGGGTTAGGTTTTTTCTTAATTTCCGTGAATTCAGTCCCTTTCCACTCTGAAGAAAGCTCAATAAATTTAGATTTAACACCGCCTTTTATTCCTAATTCGTTGCTTACACGTTCTACATACTCCTCACTTCCCAACTTAGCTAATTGCTTCATGCTCGCTGAAAGCCTGTGAGCAGAATACATATCGTCTGTTAGGTATTGAAACCCCTGATGAATCTCAGCAAGTCTTTTTTGATCTTCAAGATGAAGATATATAGAGGTTAACTCTTCTATTATCTTGATAATAATAGCTCGATATATTTCAGAAGGTTCTTGCAGGTGCTGGAAGTCACTAAGCCGGATAAATACGGGCAAAATAACTTCTGACTCAGGGTCGAGTAAACTTGGGACGATGCCATAAAGATAGAAGGCATAATTAGCTCTAAGATACATCGTTTTACCAGAGCCCATTCTTCCTTTGACGATTGTATTTTCATAGTCAAAAGGAGTATTTAGTCCAATGATTGGATTCACATACAAATTTAGAATGCTGGACAAATTAAATTCGTCAGCATTGCGGGTTTTAAAAGGTCTAGACTTGAATAGTTCTTCCATAATCTCTTATCTTATTTATCAATAAACCTGATTCACTTGAGCACATAACGATCGTGGTTCACGAGACGAAGGTCTCGTGTAACGGGTTGTTCTTTACTTTCGGAGAGAGGAGGTTATCGCTACTCAATCCGTGAGCTCTTATTCCATGACCTTGGGGCTTAATTGATGCCCCCTGCGGCGTGAGGGAAGCATCGCTTCTTTACTTGAAGTCAATTGCAGGTCTCTTTGAAAGCTTCGCTTTACGAGCCTTAGCAAGTGCCTTCAAGCTATCATAAATGAGGCGTTTCTTCCATCGCGTTTGGCTCTATCTATGCCTTCGGCTAGACTTAAATATCACTTCTTTTTTGCTAAAAATCGTCTACCGCAGGTCAAGAACGCCGCCGTAAGAGGCGGAAAATGCTTGGCTATAATTAGCGAAGAATGAGCGCAAGCCAAGCTTTTTTGCGTCCTTTCTTGACGGCCTTGTTATGTTACGGGAACTCTAATGCTTAAAAACTTACGTAGCTCAGAATTAAATTTAGAGGCTTTTTTCTGAATTTCTTTTTTGTCATTACTAGACAGCGAGTGCAAGTAACCGTTACGCAACTGCCTAGCTGATTTTTCATTTTGTTTGCCCGGCCCGCCTTTAAATAGTTTGGGTAAATCTGCGTCACTAAAATCGAGCTTGAAATGATCTAAAGCGGCTTTAAGAGCTGTAATGTTTAGCTCATCTTTGCTATTTTTGTTGGTGTCCGTTCGATAATATCGCTGTAACTTTTTTGCGAAAACTTCCGACTGTAAATACAAACCTATAAAAGTTCCAACATCTCCTTGGCAACTAAACTGAGGATCTAATTTTCGAACAGCATCTAACTCTTTGTTTCTAGAATTAGCTAAAGCTTCTTTTTGTTTTATAGATTTAGACACTAACCTTCCTTAGCAACATAACGATCTAGTTCACGAGCCGAAGGTCTCGTGTAACGGCTTGTTCTTTACTTTCGGAGAGAGGAGGTTATCGCTACTCAATCCGTGAGTTCATATTCCATGCCCTTGGGGCTGATGTGAGCCCCCTGCGGCGTGAGGGAAGCATCGCTGCTTTACTTGAAGACTCTTGCAGGTCTCTTTGAAAGCTTCGCTTTACGAGCCTTAGCAAGGGCCTTCAAGCTATCATAAATGAGGCGTTTCTTCCATCGCGTTTGGCTCTATCTATGCCTTCGGCTAGACTTAAATATCACTTCTTGTTTGCTAAAAATCGTCTACCGCAGGTCAAGAACATTTTATTAGTGCGCATGCGCATATATTTGGCAAAACGCGCATGCACATTTAATAAACCTATTATTTAAAATTTACTAAATGAAAGCTATTGATTTATAAGCACTCTATCAGAACAACGCTGGATAAACGAGCATAAAAATCTGCAAAGTGAGCATTGGCATTGGTGTTGAATCGAAAGTAATAAGTAATTGTCACTTATAGATTAGTAATAGTAGGTCAATAGTCTCGTCACTGTTCTGCACTGCTTATCGCCTGTAACTCACAAAGGGGCAAAAGTACGTTAGCTTTTAATTCTGAGTTCACACCAAATACGGCTAAATCGAAGAGGCGTTAGAGATAGGTGTAAGCGCGGTTTTGGCCTTCGAAATCATGGATGATTTCGCAGAGCCCACACGGACGTGCTTGCGGCGAGCCAAAAGAGCGCTTGCACATAAGCCTGCTGCAAGCAATTAACTCACATTGAAGGTTCGACCTTCAAACACTTTCAATTAATAAAAATACAGCCAGCCGCTACTCAAGAAAATGTCATTGTTCTTCATTTCAAGACCTCCAAACTTTGGGGCGAACGTTTGTTAGCTTTTGAACTAGCGGCTCACACCAAGTGAAGCTAAATCGAAGAAACGTTCGAACCCAAGTGTAAACGCGGCTGCGGCCTTTGCCAGCAGGGATGCTGGCGTAGAGCCCACAAGGATGTGCTTGCGGCGTGTCGCAGAAGTGTTTGCACATAAAGCCTGCGGCAGGCAATTAACAACCATGAAGGTTCGGCCTTCAAACACACTTAACAAATAAGATGTAGCCGAACGCTACTATAGCTAATCCCAAAAATGCCAAACCTTCATTCCAAGGCCAGCACACTTTGGGGCAAAAGCTTCTTAGCCTTTAACTCACTAGTCGTATCAAATGAAGTCCAATCGAAGAGGCGATAGATATAAGTGTAAGCGCGATTTTGGCCTTCGAAATCATGGCCAAAAATATTCCCAACATTTTTCGGCATCCATACCTCTCTCGTTCGTAAGCATAAAGCTACGCTTCACTCACAGTGTCGCAGAAGTATCTGCACATAAACTCACCGCAGGTGATAGGTTGCCATAAAAGTACGCCTTCAAACCCACTTAACCAACACCAATTCGGCCAAACACTAAACAACAAAAACACCAATACACAACAAACAAAAAAGGAGCTAACGTTAGTTAGCTCCTTTTCAACATAGCCTGATAGCTAATTAAGCCCAATCACTAGCTAAAGAGTTAGCGCAGTTCCCAGGCGCGATAGCTCTTACCTTTAAGCTTACCCTTGGTTATCTTGTTAAGGGCTTTATTGAGCACTTTGCGATCGACAGCAACGTATGAGCGAAACTCGGTGATCTTAATCTTGCCCACTTCTGAGCCTTCGATGCCGTTGTCACCTGTGAGGCAACCTAAAATATCGCCTGGACGAATTTTGTTTTTCTTACCGCCATCAATTTGAATGGTGACCATGCGTGGCTGGGGTGGGTAAGTGTCGAGCAGGCTTTCGCTTGGCAAGGCTTCGCCCACGATGTCACGGCCAATTTCATCTTCAAGTAGTGCCATTTTGTAACCGTCTTCATGGTTAAAGAAAGTATGCGCTGCCCCTTTGCTGCCCGCGCGACCAGTACGGCCAATTCGGTGAATGTGCACTTCGGTGTCGTAAGCAACATGGTAGTTAACCACCATATCGAGCGCATCGATATCGAGCCCGCGTGCGGCCACATCGGTAGCCACCATCACGCTGGCACTCTTGTTGGCAAATCGCAGTAACATCTGGTCGCGATCACGCTGCTCTAAGTCGCCGTGCAGCGCCACAACGCTAAAACCATCGTTAGCCAATTTCGCGGCCACATCTTTGGTTTCGCGTTTGGTATTACAAAACACCACGGCACTTTCTGGCTTGTGATGCAGTAGCAACAGGCGCAGGGCTTTCATGCGATCATTATTGTTACCGCACTCATAAAAATGCTGGTCAATGGTGTCACCGTCGTGCTTGCCTTCAACCTTGATCATCACAGGGTTGACCAAAAACTGCTCGCTAATGGTTTGAATTTGCTCAGGGAAAGTGGCGCTAAACAGCAAGGTTTGGCGCTCACGCGGCACGGCGAGCATGATGGCGTCGAGCTCTTTTTGAAACCCCATTTCTAACATGCGATCGGCTTCATCCAGCACTAACATGTTAACGTTTTCAAGATCTAAACGACCGCGATCGAGATGATCGATAATACGACCCGGCGTACCCACAATGATATGGGCACCATGTTCAAGCGAGCCAATTTGTGGCCCCATAGGCACGCCGCCACACAAGGTTAAAATTTTAATATTGTGGATGCCACGGGCCAGCGTACGCAGATCGGCCGCCACTTGGTCGGCCAGCTCGCGGGTTGGGCACATCACTAACGCTTGAATGCGAAAACGTTTCACATCCAATTTATTGAGTAATCCTAAGCCAAAGGCGGCGGTTTTACCCGAGCCTGTTTTGCCTTGGCCAATCACATCTTCGCCGTTTAAGATGGCTGGCAAGCTTTTGGCTTGAATGGGGGTCATAGACTCAAAACCTATGGTGGTTAGGGTCTCGAGCAGTTCAGGTTTTAACGCCAGGCTGTTAAAAGCAGTTGCGGTGTTATTGTCGGCTTGACTCACGGTATTTTCCTAGTCGGACAGCTGGGCTTGGCCGAGTATTAATCGCGCGTGCACAGCTAATCGAATTTAAAGCATGTCGATAGGCAAACCCAACACCCTCATATTACCGAATGCGCTAAGCTCTGCCCTGTATTGGCGGCGATTATAGCAATCTTTTAGTCAAAGTGCGTTAGGCAAGTGTGCTTAAAAAGGTTTATCGCTAAAAAGCCCCCGGCGCCGCGTGAGTGTTTGTCTACGCGGTGCAGGGGCTTGAGATAACAGCTGTTAAGATAATGGTTAAAGTGCAGCTACAAGAGTCGCGATTTAAGCGGTGGCCAGCTCGGCCTCTGCAGTCACTTTAGCATCCATGCGTTTAATCACAGCGCCATAGATAATTAATGAGACTGCTGACACGCTGGCGATACCGGCAAACACGTACCAGATATAGTGGGCATGGGATGATGCTTCAACCCAAGCAGCATGGTCACTAAAAGTGCGCGGATCGGGGCAGTAGGCCTCGAGTAAATAGCCTGACAAACCAAAGCCCAGTAATGAGCTAATAAACGAGTGTAGATGTGAGAAACCTAAGTACAGCCCCTCTTCGCCCTTAGGTGCTTGCAGTGAAAAGTATTCCAAGAAACGCGGCGAAATAAAGCACTCAGCTAAGCCTTGGAACACAATGCCGATGATCATCATCGCCGCAATAGGATGCATGCCTAAAATAGTGTCAGTCCCGGCAAACATATTGCCCGAGGCCATTAATAGTGCCGAAACAGGCATAATAAACATGCCTATGGTCATCGAAGAAAGTGCGCTGCGTTTTGCCATTAGCGTAGTCACTAGGCTCACACACAGAAACACCACCAGCGGATTAACGTTAGCGTACCAAGAAGGAGAAGACCCTTCGCCCGCCATGCGCAGCACATATTTGGGCATGGTGGCATACAGCTGATGTTGCACCATCCAAAAACCAGAAATGATAATGGTCAGCGAAATCAAACGGCCATTAGACAGCACTTTCGTTAATGCTTGCCAAATTTGCCCCAGGCTCTTACCCGAGCGATTGTTATCGGTACTCTTAAAGAACAGCAAAATACTGATAAACGCCAGTAGCGTCATGCTGGCGGCAAAATAGTTGAGGTTAATTAACCCCAGATCGCCCATCGACTCGCGCAGCGGTTTAACCACAGTTTTACCGGAAAAGGCGCCAATGTTAACCATCATATAAAAGATAGAAAAGCCCTTAGCGCGGGTTTCTGTGGTGGTCGATAGCGCAACAGTGCCAGTGATCACCGCCTTGATAAAAGAGCCACCAATCATGATGACGATTAAAATAGGGATAATCGCCCAGCGAATATCGGCTTCGCGCAGCCCGTGATAAACGGTTTCCTTGCCATAGTCCACCAGTCCTTGAGTTTCTATCAGCATGGGGAAAATCGCTAATGACGCATAACCTATGGTCAATAGACCAAAGGCCAGCAGCAAGGCCCCCCTAAAGCCTATCTTATCGGCTAAGGCACCGCTAAAAGTGGGCAAAAAGTAGAGACCTGCCGAGAAGGAGCCAGCTAACCACGCCGCTTCTACGTCGCTAAAGCCCAAGATACGAGACAAATACAAGGTGATAACGACAAATACGCCGTAATAGGCCGCGCGTTCGAGCAGTTCGACGCCATTGGCGACCCAAAACATACGCGGAAAAGCCGTCTTAGAGTGAGTCGACTCTGCCGGCTCGGTGGCTTTGGATGTAACTTTATTATTCATTTGATGTGATCCAAAAATAAAAAAACACAACAAATTACCCCGCAGCGTACAACAAGGCAACACTTGTGACCTAAATTACCCCGCCATTTTATCAAGGTTGCGATACACACCACAGGCTCCCCCCTTGGTTTATGGGTTTAACCCCCTTGGCTCAGTGACGCTACTGAGTCACTGTGATTAATAAGCCGTGATTAATCTGCAATAGTTAAAAAGCAGTGGCGGAGCGAAGTCGTATTGGCGAAGTAACATTGGCTAAATGGCAATGGCTTTAAGGCAATGACGACACAAGCTGGGATAAGCGATAGGGCTTACGCTAGCGATAACAAGCACATCACCAAGATGTGCAGCTTGAGGCCAAGTCAATTAAGGCTTAGTTAGTCAATTAAGGCTTAGTTAATTGAGGCTTAGTCAATTAAGCCTAAGTTATCGGCAAGCTACCATTTAGCATCGCATCGCCCGTTATAAATCGGTATCCTAAGCGGCAAGATTTTTCAGCCAGTAATTACCAACCCAATGACACAAGCCAATATCAGCAAAAGCCAACTTATCGAACAACTTGAACAATGGAAAAATCAGCAGATCTCAACTGAGCAGCTACAAGACTGGATGGTGACTCACTATGATCCCGACGAAGTCACCATAGGCCTAGGTGAGTGCGAATGGACGGTCGAGGCGATGAACATAGTGATGAACGAATATGAGATAGCTAAGCTCGATAAGTGTCGCCAAGAGCAGGCGCAACTGGCTATCGACTTTATCAACAGCGATGAAGCACGCTTTAACCAGACGCGTCATCTGTTTTTATATGAAGGCTTTAAAGATTAACCATCAGGCTCAGTGCTAGGTGCTAGCACCTAGCTGTTTTAGGCCTTAAGTAATTTAAGGCTTAAACACCCCAATAACCGCACCTGTCGCCTTAGCGGCAACCTCGGCTTCGGCTTGTTGCTCACGGTAATCACACTCGATGCACTCTACCGTTTCAACTCCTTGCTCTTTAAACAGCACGATACTGTCTACCGCTTTACACTTGGGGCACTTAGCGCCGGCAACAAAACGTTTCTTTACTCTGACTTTACTCACGTTGCAATTAACCTGTAGTCTGTAAATTAGCAATTCAATGACGGCATTTTGCCATAAGCCAATCAAAAAGACTTCCATTAGTTAGAAATTGTTATTGCTAAACGGTGGCTAAAATAGGCAATTTTACGCTATTATCCTCAGCCAATTATCTCCATGCAGTATCAAGTCGACCTTAATGATCACCATTACTCAAGCACAACTTATTCGTGGTTCAAAAACCCTATTGGACGAAGCGTCACTGACTATCTATCCCGGCCATAAAGTCGGCTTAGTGGGCGCTAATGGCACGGGTAAGTCATCCTTGTTAGCGCTGATCCTCGGTCATTTAAGCTTAGATAAAGGCGAGTTTAGCCTTCCTAGTGGCTGGCAAATTGCCTCGGTGGCGCAGGAGACACCCGCGTTAGATGTCAGCGCATTAGAATATGTGATTGACGGCGATAAAGAATATCGACAATTAGAGCAGGCACTGCATCAAGCCCAGCAAGATAACGACGGTAATGCCATTGCCTTGCTGCACGGCAAACTCGATGCCATCGGCGGCTATACCATTCAATCGCGCGCCGCCAGCTTATTGGCAGGCCTTGGCTTTGCCGAAGCCGATCAGCAAAATCCGGTTAAAAGTTTCTCGGGTGGTTGGCGCATGCGACTCAACTTGGCCCAAGCGTTACTGTGTCGCTCGGATCTGTTGCTGCTCGATGAGCCCACCAACCACTTAGACTTAGACACCATGTATTGGCTTGAGGGGTGGATTAAGTCCTACCAAGGCACCTTGATTCTGATCAGCCACGACAGGGACTTTATCGACGCCATTGTGGATGAAATTGTCCATGTCGAACACCACAAACTCAACTATTACAAAGGCAACTACAGCGCCTTTGAACGCATTCGCGCCGAGCGGATGGCGCAGCAACAGGTGGCGTATGAGCGCCAACAAAAAGAGCGTTCGCACATGCAGTCGTTTGTTGACCGTTTTCGCTATAAGGCCAGTAAGGCTAAGCAGGCCCAGAGCCGCTTAAAGGCGCTCGAACGCATGACCGAGCTACTGCCGTCTAAAGCCGATAGTCCATTTTATATGGAGTTTAAAGCGCCCGACGCCCTGCCCAATCCACTGGTCAAAATGGAGCAAGTCTCTGTAGGCTATGGCGATAAGGTGATTTTAAACCATGTTCACCTTAACTTGGTGCCAGGTGCGCGTATCGGCCTGCTCGGGCGTAATGGCGCGGGTAAATCTACCCTGATTAAATTACTGTCGGGGCAACTGCAACCGCTAAGCGGCATCTATGAAACCAACCCCGGACTTAACATAGGTTACTTTGCCCAGCATCAACTGGAATTTTTGCGCCTAGATGACTCACCACTGCAACATTTAATGCGCCTTGCGCCCAACCATCGTGAGCAGGAGCTGCGTGATTTTCTGGGCGGATACGGTTTTAACGGCGACATGGCATTATCGCCAGTGCGGCCTTTTTCGGGTGGCGAAAAAGCCCGCTTGGTGTTAGCGCTCTTGGTCTGGCAACGCCCTAACCTGCTGCTGCTCGATGAGCCCACCAACCACTTAGATCTTGAGATGCGTCATGCGCTCACCATGGCACTGCAATCTTTCGAAGGGGCGATGATTATCGTCTCTCACGATAGGCACTTATTGCGCCTCAGTTGCAGCGACTACTACTTGGTGGATCAAGGTGAAGTGCGTAGTTTCGATGGTGATCTTGATGATTATCACCAATGGTTGCTCGATGCGGCCAAGAGTGATAATCATAGCGATGGCGTGAGCGACGCCTCGCCCGCACAAGATAAAAAACTGCAAAAGCGCCTCGAAGCGGAATTAAGACAAAAACTGTCGCCGCTCAAGAAAGTACAAGCTAAGCTGGAAAAACAGCAGCAAGAGTGCAGCGAGCGTCTCAGCGAGCTAGAAAATATGCTGGCCGACACCAGCCTGTATGACGCCGATAACAAGGCCAAACTGACGGCGGTACTTAGCGAGCGAACCGAGTTGACCCAAGCATTAGAAGAGAGCGAAATGGAGTGGCTAGAACTGCAAGAACAGATTGAAGCGATGGAGCAAAGCGTCACCGCGCAAATCACCTAGCTACAATCACCGCATCATAGTCACCTAGCACAACCACCCAACTCCCTTGAGGCGGTTTATTCGCCTCAAGGGCAGATTACAGCGAAAGTTAATGTCAACGCTCATAGCGGATGTTGGCGCGAAAGGCTAATATGAACGCTCAAGGCTTTCGCTAGCGCGCACAAATACTTAACCAAATTTTGGATGAATCACACTCACTGATAACAGCGGTTAATCGTAATCAATTAGTAGCACAAGGATCTGTCACCATGGCGTGTTTAACCCAACTCCCCCTGTCACTTTGGCAAGACTGCGACTTACTCTATGCCCAGCATCAGGCTGAATATCTCAAACTACAGGATGAACACGGGGTAAATGTTAACTTAGCACTGTTGGCAACTTGGCTCGACAACCATGACTATCTTATGCCTACTCAAGGCTGGCAACACCTCATCACACAGATAGCAAGCTTTGAGCTCAACTTGCTGCAACCCTTTCGCCGCCTGCGAAAACTCAGTAAAGGGCACCTCGCCCCCGATGAGTATCAGCAGATGTTGACGGTGGAACTGATGTTAGAGCGCAAGGTACAAAGATTGATTTTGCGCAGCCCAAGCTTACTGCAATTATCCTCCCATACCGACAATCTAATGCGCTATTTGAGCCTGTTCGAGGTGGAGATAAGCGCTTACTCGATGCTCATCTCAAACCGTTAGTTCATCGCGTTGTGACACTGAAATAGAGGGTGTTATTGTGCAGAGGTTAATCGCTGGGCTAACGCGGTGGCATTTTTAGCTGTGATCGCATAGATCGACAGTTGTGGGTTGGCCCCCAAACTGGTGGGAAAGATTGAGCCATCCATCACCGACAAGTTATCGAAATAGTGCGATTGCCCCTGACTATTGACCATCGCCATTGCCGGATCTTCACCCATGGGACAACCGCCCATCACATGCGCCGACGCCACGATGGTTTTTAGTGGTGCTAAGGTCATCTCGGCAATCGCTTGTTTCGCCTCGGCCCAGCTCGATAGCGGTCCCACCCCCTCACTCATAGGCAGCACTTGCTTGGCGCCCGCCGCAAATTGCAGCTCAGCCATACTGGCAAAGGCGCGCCGCGCCGCGCCCCAAAACACGTCGTTAAGCGGATAATCGAGATTAAATCCATTATCGGTTAACTGCACTTGGCCTCCCTGACTGTCATTATGGTAACCATCGCGCACCAGCGCTATGGTCACCTGCAGTTGATTAAACTGGGCCATTAACTGCGCATGACTCTGGCCATATCCTAAGGTTTTAGAAGCAATTAACACCGGGTGGATCGGCGGCACCTCAAGCTTATAGCCGAGCTCGCCAGAGGCACCATTTGGCCACACAAATTGATCAGAATAGATAGATTGCGGCGCGCCGCTGTGGCCATTAATCGCATCATTAAACACTGCGCCACTGAGTAAGGTGGGATGTAAAAAGGTGCGTTTGCCGATGAGTTGATAAGGATCGGGCAGTTTTGAGCGCAACATCAAGGTTGGGGTGTGTATGGCACCAGCGCTTAAAATATAATGCTTGGCCTTAAACAGCACTTCGACCCCTGTCGGCATGAGGCTGTCATTCAGCACCTGCGCTTTTAAGGCAAACACTTGCTGCTTGTGGTGCTCAATTTTAGTCACTTTCACTCGACTGACTAACGTCGCCCCTTGGGATAGCGCCGCCGGAATAGTGGTCACTAACATTGACTGCTTGGCATTTACTGGGCAGCCCATGCCGCAATAACCGGTATTCCAGCAGCCCGCCACGTTACGTTTGATCACTGTGTGCTGCCAGCCTAGGGCTTCACAGCCGCGCTTAAGCGCCAGGTTATTGTTATTAGGCTCAATAGACCATTCAGTGATATTGAGTCGCCGCTCCATCCGCTCAAACCAAGGCGCGAGGATATCACTTGTCAGGCCGCTCACCGACTTTTCCGCCCCCCAAAAGCGCAGCGCCTCGTCGGGGGTACGAATCGATGTGGTCCAGTTGATGGTGGTTGAGCCACCTACGGCGCGTCCCTGAAAAATGCCTATCGCCTTATCTTTGGTTTTCATCGAGGCCGCTTGTTGGTACAAGTTGGGATAGGCGCGGCGCTCTTCCATATTAAAACTCTCTGAGGACTTGAGCGGCCCCGCCTCGATGATGATCACCGATAAACCGGCTTGAGTAAGGATCTCCGCCGCCACACCCCCACCTGCGCCGCTGCCTACAATCACGACATCGGCTTCTAACGTGGTGGGCGCGTCAAGATGACTGCCATCTATGTGATGCCATCCGCTTGCTAGGCCTTCTACTATGGGGTCTGGTATCGCCAAGGTATGGCCTCCGTGTTAATGCTGTAACCCTTGTTTAAGGGGGGATATGGTGGCTATCATTACGCAGCGAACCGGTATCGTTAGCCACATGAGTGAGCCTAATGGTTTAGCCAAACAGAGCGGGCTTTTGGTAATGCAGCCGCGGCCAATGCTCTGGGCAGGCGTAGTAACTGGCCATGATCAACTCCCTTAAACCTTGGTATGCGATGACCATCATATCTAAATAACTGTTTCGCCAGTTTTCTAACATGGCAATCAGTTGCGCTGGGCTACGCAGTAGCAGTGGTGTCATGCTCCCGGTGAGCAGCAACATGCCAAGCCGCGACTCCAATAGGTTCAGTAACTGCTCTAGCTCGGCTTGCGCATCTAAGGGAAGTAATACCATGGTGTCGCTAATGGCATCTAAGGTACGATTTTGCGCGGCAATTCGCAGCGACTCGGTTTGCGGCAGCGCACCATCTAACACCACAGGTAGCAGTAAACTGAATAACAGCCGGTGATGACGGTCGAGCGCCTTGTTAACTCGCACATAAGGCGGACGATAAAGCGTGACACCTAAAGCCAATGCTCCAGTGCCGACAAGCGCGGTAGCCAAAAAAGTCCGTCTTTTCATATACCATTCCTTATATTCAATCATCACCCCCCATGACGTAATTTCAGCATGGATTTGTGTGATACACTAGCCGATACTTACAATAATTAAACACACGTTTTAACATTCAGCAACAGCCAATGATGACGCAACCACATTTTTCACCCCCTTGGTGGGCTAAAAACCCGCATATCCAGACGATATTACCGGTGCTGACAAAAGTAAGCGGCCCCGCGCTAACACGCCATCGCCTCGAACTCGATGATGGCGACTTTATCGATGTTGATTTTTTAGGTGAACCCAAGGCCAATCAAGCCATTGTGGTCTTGGTGCATGGCTTAGAAGGCAGCGCCGACTCTCATTATGTCAGGCGCCTACTTAACCGCTTGGCCAGTATGCAGGTATGCGCCGTAGTGCACCATCACCGCAGTTGTTCTGGAGTGAGTAATCGCTTGGCCCGCAGTTACCACAGCGGCGACACCCAAGATTTACAGGCCACCCTTAGCATGCTTAAACGGCGCGCTCCCACCAGCCCCTTATTGGCTGTCGGCTATAGCTTAGGTGGTAACGTATTGGCAAAGTATTTGGGCGAGCAAGCCGATAACAGCTTGGTGGACCGAGCCATAGTGATCTCGGCACCACTGCAACTGGCGGCTTGTGCCACTAGGCTGAAAAGCGGCTTTTCGAAAGTGTATCAAACTTACCTTATCAAACAGTTGCAGCAAAAAGTGCGTGAAAAACTCGATATGCCCTCCTTGCAAGGCCAGATGCCAGTGTCCCATGCCGATATTGCGCAGTTAACGACCTTCCATCTGTTTGACGATCGGGTCACCGCCCCCTTACACGGTTTTACTGGTGTAGCCGATTATTATCAACGCGCCAGCGGCCTAGCCTATCTGAGTAAAATCACCAAACCGACACTGGTGATCCACGCTAAAGACGATCCCTTTATGACTGATGAGGTGATCCCCAATGCCAATGAACTGGCGAGCGCGGTGCAGTATGAGCTGCATCATAATGGCGGCCACGTGGGATTTATCGACGGCGGTACACCACTAAAACCGCAATATTATTTAGAAAAACGTATTACCCATTTTCTGTTCGACATAGGACAATAAACCATGCTGGTGCCTTACTCAGCGTTACTGCAACTGCCCAGTGACACATTAAATAACTTGATCAAAGAGTTTTTATTCACTCAGATGGAAGATGGCAGTTTTGCCGCCCTCGATGATGCGGCGATGTCCACAGCAATACGACAATGCCAACAGGCATTATCGCGCAATGAGTTGGTTGTAGAGTACAGCGAAGAGGATGAATCTATTGCGATTCGTCACAAAGACAATACCTTAGCAACATCAACAGAAGATTGACCTGCACAGGGTCTGTACCGTATAACTATTGCTTCACTCCTGCTTAGCAGGCCGTGACTACTTCAGCGTTTTTAGGTAAATAAATGTCAGCAAAACACCCGATAATTGCCGTGACGGGCTCCTCTGGAGCCGGCACCACCACTACCACGACTGCGTTCAGCCATATCTTTCGCCAACTGGGGATCAACGCGGCGGTGATCGAGGGAGACAGCTTTCATCACTATACCCGTCCCGAGATGGAACTGAAGATCCGCCAATCGCAAAACGACAGCAAAAATATCAGCTATTTTGGCCCGGAAGCCAATGACTTCGAGAGACTCGAGCAGTGTTTTCGAGATTATGGCGCAACGGGCCAAGGTGAGACACGCTCCTACCTTCACACTTTTGATGAGGCTGTGCCTTTTAATCAGATGCCCGGCACTTTTACCCAATGGCGACCGCTGCCCAACAATACCGATATGCTCTATTACGAGGGCTTACATGGTGGGGTGGTCACCGATGAGTGCAACGTAGCACAGCATGTGGATCTCCTTATTGGTATGGTACCCATTGTTAATTTAGAATGGATCCAGAAGATCATTCGCGACACCTCTGAGCGTGGTCATAGCCGCGAGAAAGTGATGGGGTCAATTGTGCGTAGCATGGACGATTATATTAACCATATGACGCCCCAGTTCTCACGCACTCATATTAACTTTCAGCGCGTGCCTACCGTCGACACCTCTAACCCTTTTAGCGCCAAAACCATCCCCAGCTTAGATGAAAGTTTTGTGGTGATCCGCTTTCGCGGGATCAAAAACGTCGACTTTCCCTATTACCTTAAGATGATCGATGGCTCATTTATGTCTCGCATCAATACCTTGGTAGTGCCTGGCGGTAAAATGTCGCTCGCGATGGAACTGATATTGAATCCGCTTATCCGCGATCTACAAGAAAAGAGACAACAGCTGCTCGATTTAGATACTGAATAACGGCTTAGGTTAAGCTTCATTTAAGTCAGCCCACGTAGAATCTCACACGTCGGGATTTCAGGCGAAAGACTGATAGTTAGTATACTCTTGGGAGTGAATTCCCCCATCTTGATCTGTTTGCTTCCTTGAGTATGCTAGCGCACCACTTCCCTCGCCAAACTCCGGCTTAAATCCCCCGCCTTAGCATTAGCTTGAGCCTCGTCTTAGCATCCGATACAGTTATCCCGAACTCTAATACTGGTGATTCAGACTAAAAAATCACACTTGGGCGCCCGTAAGTAAGGCCGATCCCTAACTTGATAACCGAATACAGAGAAGCTTGTTACTAAGAGCGAAAGCGCAAGGGGAGATGGCAACGTTCATGTTAGCAAGTGGCGAACAGCCTCCCTTCATACTCGATGAAGAAAGGAAGCGATAAGAGTAAGCAACTATAAAGGTAAGGTTTCGCGATAAGGTTTCTGCTGCTGATAATGCTGCAAGCGTAACTGAAACTCATCAAAACGATGCTGATCAGCCATCTGCTTAAGCGCATGGATAGCTTGTTGCTGGATATTGACTGCGGCGTTAAAGTCACCGATTTCGGCGTACGCCGCCGCAAGGTTATCTAAATGCGTCGGATCTTGGTTATTGGCTGCAACCAATCCCTTAGCGATAGCCATCGCCTTATCGCCATTACGATATTCAGATTCTGGGCAAGTCGCTAATATCCATGAAGCGTTGCCCAACGCCACGTTATCACCTACGGCAAGAAAATAATCGACCGCCTTACCACAATTGCGCACCACCCCATGACCACCTGAGGCATAAATAAACCCTAAACGAAATGTCGCTCGTGTATCGCCTTGAGCCGCTAATTGTTGATACCAGCGCTCCGCTTGAGCTAAATCTTTATCAATAAGCTTGCCATCGAAGGAGAGATCGGCAATGGTTTGCACCGCTTTAAGATGGCCCTGCTCAGCAGCGCGAATAAGCCATTGCGGCCCTAAAAGGGTGTCTTGTGCGACAAAACGCCCCGAAACATACATTAATCCTAACAAATATTGCGCTTCGGCTTGGCCTTGAGCCGCTTTCAGCTGAATATGCGCCAGCTTACTAGCGGCTTGCGCTTGCGCCGTGGCAGGGATCGAAAATGCGAACGCACCATGGCTCATCGCACTGCCAAGCAATAAGCTGGCGGCTATCATCCACGTATTGATCTTCATGGTTCACTTCTCCCAAATCAAACAGCTTATTCGGTCCGGCAAAGGCCGACTTAAGCAATAAAAATCGCTGGTGCGATAAAACAACCACGTAGCCATTCATCTTTAACACTAACGTTGTCAATTAAACCAATCATTGATGAGTCATCAAACGATGGAACTCGACAGCCAAGACGCAAGAAGGCTGGTTAAACGAATGCCAACACAGACCAATAACGTTAGCAATAATCGCCTCATTAAGTCGAGAGAAATCGTTAAAAAAACCGTGTTCTTTAACCAAAATTGACAGTCTCAGCCAATAAGTAGCATTAGGCGTAAATAAAGGGTTAACGAATAGCGTAAAGCGCTTGATGTGATGCATACTGCATTGTCGGGCAAATAGCGCCGACTAAATGCAGTAATAGTTGACATATATTACTAATGTATCATTATAAAGTCCGATATTTACACTACGGTAAAATCTACTTATTGGGTTGCAAATTTGTCGCAAAGTTTGATCTCTCACGAGGTTTTTTCTGCTCAATTGACGTAATCTACTTATTTAGCATATTCTTGTATATACATTAATTCAGTCGAGGAACACAGGCATGGCTCTGATTGGTAAGCCTAAACCGGATCCAACTTTGGAATGGTTTTTATCACACTGTCACATTCATAAATATCCAGCCAAAAGCACACTGATCCATGCTGGTGAAGACTCAGATACGCTGTACTACATAGTTAAAGGCTCTGTTGCAGTATTAATCAAAGATGAAGAAGGTAAAGAGATGATCCTCTCTTACCTTAACCAAGGCGACTTTATTGGTGAATTAGGCTTATTTGAAGAACAGGCTGAACGTACCGCTTGGGTTCGCGCTAAGCAAGCCTGTGAGATAGCCGAGATCTCTTATAAGAAGTTTAAACAATTGATCCAGGTTAATCCTGAGATATTGATGAAACTCTCTTCGCAAATGGCTTACCGTCTGCACAGTACCAGCCAGAAAGTGGGCGATTTGGCTTTCCTTGATGTTGCTGGGCGCATTGCGCAAACCCTGCTTCATCTTGCTAAACAGCCTGATGCGATGACCCATCCTGACGGTATGCAGATTAAGATCACTCGTCAAGAGATTGGCCAGATCGTAGGGTGTTCACGTGAAACCGTAGGCCGCATCCTAAAAATGCTTGAAGAGCAAAATCTTATCCAGGCGCACGGTAAAACTATCGTAGTTTATGGAACTCGCTAAGCTAGCGTTAAGTTAGATTTAATAGATGTTCGCTAAAGTGGCCTGACATTTTTGTCAGGCCACTTTTTTTTAGGACAGCATTAGTGAAACCCATCTACATTGCTAGTGCATTCATCCTCTATGCCCTCTCAGTCGCCTCGTTATCTGCCACGCCCTTTACCGAACTTGAGCACAATCAAGCCAAAAAACTGGTCAGCGACGGAAAAATACTGCCATTTGATGTCGTACTCGCCAAAGTCGAAGGCTATTGCAGCGTCAAACTGCTCGACGCCCATCTGTATCAAACTCAAGGCCAATGGCATTACCACCTACAACTCAGAAGTCCGCAAGGGGAATTAATCTCCCTGAAAATGGATGCCAGCACTGGCGAGCTAACAGACACCACCGAACTGCCCTCCAGTTGCCAACACGACAAAAAATAACACGGTGCTACATGGCCACTTGGAAAAGGTGTATGATTTATACCAATTGCAATAATTACCTGATGATTCTTGATGGTTAACCTGCGCGGCTATGGTGTTATAAAATGTATATTTAACCATGACTACTGATTGCAATTTCCGCCTTATAGTAACCATGTTTAATCGGTCAATAGAGTACTGGCTTAATTGGTACTCGACTTGATTAGTCACAGTTTAGGAGTCATCACTTATTGAAAGGCTCCCGTTTGAAAATGCTCACCCAAACAGGTAAACCCATATATGAAATTGCTGCTCGTTGAAGACAATACCCTTTTAGTTGCAGAGCTTGTAAAACAGCTAAAACAAGCGGGTTACGTTACCGATGTCACCGATAAAGCCGCAGAAGCCGACTACCTTATCAAAGAGACCAATTATGATTGCGTGATCCTCGATATAGGTTTGCCTGATGGTAACGGCTTATTGTTACTACAAAACTGGCGTAATCAAGGGGTTAACACACCGGTCATTATGCTGACGGCTCGCAGTCAATGGCATGAAAAAGTAGAAGGTTTTAATGCTGGCGCCGATGATTACTTAGGCAAACCGTTTCATACTCAGGAGTTGTTGGCCCGCATCAATGCACTGATCAACCGTGCCCACGGCAAGGCCAGTACCCCCACTAAAGAACTCAGCTTCGAGGGGGTGACTTTAGATGAGGGTCAACAAAGCGTCAGCGTAGGCGAGCAGCATTTTGAACTGACCGCCATGGAATTTCGCTTACTGAAGATTTTTTTGATGTCGCCCAAAAAACTACTATCGAAAGCGCAGTTGACCGACAAACTGTATCAATTTGACGACGAAAAAGAGAGTAATGTGGTTGAGGTTTACGTGACCCATCTGCGTAAAAAACTGGGCAAAACCGCCATCGAAACGCGCCGCGGACAAGGGTATATTTTTCACGGCTTAAAACAATGATCTCCATTCGTACCAAGCTGAGCTTATGGTTATCAGGCTTAGTGATCATCTCAACCTTTGTTGCCATCGTCATTTTTGAGTCGATGCTCAGGCAAGCGTTTCATGACTCGATTATTGACCGTCTCGAAGAAGATTTACAGCAGGTATTACTGGCGATTCAATTCGATAACGGCGACATCACCATAGATCAAAGTCAGCTATCGAGCTTCTACAAACCTGTCTATTCGGGGCGCTACTACCAGCTTAATATGGATCATATCGAGCTAAGATCGCGCTCCTTATGGGATCAGCGCCTCGATATTCGCCCTTTAACCAAAGGGGAAACCCGAGTCTGGCAGACCAAAGGGCCGCAAAATCACGACATCCAACTGCTCTCTTTAGGGCTAAGCAGCGAGACTGCCTTAGTACAGGCCACCATTACGGTCGCCCAAGACTTGAGTATTGGCCGTCAAGTCTTTACCCAAGTTTATGGCACTAAACTTGGGGTCAACTTAGCCATGCTGCTGGCCATGATTGCGGGGATTTTTTATAGTTTTAAGGCAATCCTTTAAACCGATAAACGATATGCAGCAGGCTTTAATCAAACTGCGTGGTGGAGAAATAACCTCTTTAGATGTCAATAAGATACCACCAGAGCTTGCGCCACTAGCCACCACTTATAACGAGCTGTTGCAATACTCAAGTAAGCAGATGGAACGCAGCCGTAATAATTTAGGCAATCTTAGTCATGGTTTAAAAACTCCGCTGGCGGTGATGCAGCAGCAAGTGGAAGCGCTGGGGCTAAAAGACCCAGACTCGGCCATGGCATTGCAAAAGCAACTCGATCTTATTCATAAAATGATTGAGCGCAAACTGGCGGCGGCGCGGATAACTGGCGACATGCTACCGGCGGCGCAGATGCAGCTGCCCAAAGATCTGCATGATCTGTGTCATACCTTAAATAAAGTCCACCATGGCAAACAGATACAGTGCCAATTTGCCGTTGATGACAGTATCAATCGTTTGCCGATACACAGGGAAGATGGCATGGAGCTGATTGGCAACCTGCTCGATAACGCCTTTAAATGGGCTAAATCTCAAGTGTCTATTAGTGTAACGACGGTGACTGCTAGCACAACCACGCCAGCGCAAGATGCTGATAAGCCGATACTGTTAACCATCGAAGACGATGGCTGTGGTGTCGATAGTGATCAGCTGTCATTACTCACCCACAGAGGAACCCGTTTAGATGAGAGCATCATAGGTCATGGCTTAGGGCTTTCGATTGTGAAAGACATTGCCGAGCAGTATGAGATTGAGCTTAGTTTTGAGCACAGTGTCGCCCTTGGAGGCTTAAAAATTCAGTTACGCTTTACGCCGCAGTGAGCCAGTGACGGCTCGATTCATCGACGTTAAGGGCTTTAAACCGCTAGTATTTAAACCAAGGTAATAAAACCGCGATGGCTTAATTTGCTTTAATTTGTCGCGTTAAGCCAATAAAAAAGCCGATGCTTCAACATCGGCTTTTTAGTGCCTTGAGGCAACAAGCTAGCTACCAGGGCAGTTAACTATTGGTGCTTTCAAAAATCTTGTCCGCAGAGGCCGCAACAAAGCCGGTGTAAAGCTCACCGTTGGCTTTAGGGTAACGCAAGGCAAACTCATAAAAACAGCTAGGGATCGTCTTCTGCCCGTCGCTAAAGCTCACCGCTATTTTATCGGCCATGGTCGATGATTGCTCAAGTAACACCTCTGGCGAGCCTTTAATCTCACCGCCCACACAGTTAAGCACAAAACCATTATCTTTTAGGATCTCATTAACCTCAGCTAGGGTTTCGACCCCCGCTAAATGGTTAATCGATACCGTAAAATGATTAGCTCGGTAACCGATAGCGGCAACCCAAGCGGCATATTCACTTTCAGCGAGTAAGGCTTCATAGGTGGCAATATCCAGCGTCCAGTGACGCCCAGAATAGAGGAAGTTATCCGCCGTGGTGGCAGCAACATCGACTTGGTCGACCAAGTCTTTCACTATGGCTTGCAACTGCGGGCTAAACTCTTCCACCAATAGCTCAGAGATAAACACCTTAGGCTGAGTCGCATCAGGGTGCTCAAAGTGTTTTGCTTTAAGTTTCTTGGCTTCGAAATGGTAGTCGCCACACGCTACATACCCCAAAGACTCAAAATGGTTGGCCAACACACTTAAATTAACCTTGTCGAGATTAAAGGTACGCAGGGCAATGTGATCGTTAATGATCGGCTCACCCTTACCCAAGAGTTGGTGTACTTTTGCGGCAGAAGGGGTCATTTCAACATAATCATCCCACAGGGACGCAAAAAGCTGGTTTACATCTGTGTGCATCAATTTCATCCTTAAACGGCATCTATTGTCCGTTAATTATGTCGCCAATAAACTTGCAGCTAGTCTATAAACATGGGGGAATAAGGTCCCCCATCTATTGAGCGCTATACCGTTAAACCTGGGCTGAGTGTCACAGGTAAGCTCACCACATCGGCTTCTACCGAGGCAACTGGATAGGCACAGTAATCGGCCGCATAAAATGCGCTGGCTCTGTGGTTGCCCGATGCGCCGACACCACCAAATGGCGCCGCGCCCGACGCCCCTGTGATCTGTTTATTCCAATTAACGATGCCAGCTCGAATACGCGCTAAGAAATACTCATAATCGTCACGGCTGTCGGCAAGTAGCCCTGCAGACAAACCATAACGGGTAGCATTCGCTAACGTAATCGCTTGATCAAAATCGCTATAACGCACCACTTGCAGTAGCGGGCCGAAATATTCTTCATCAGGCAATTCAATCACCTGAGTGACATCAATAAGCCCAGGAGAAACCAGCCCGGTACCTGCCTCTAGATGCGTTAACTCCGCCAGCGCGGTAGCACCTAAGTTAAGTAGATTACGCTGCGCCGCCACCATGCCTTTGGCGGCAGTCTCTGAGATCATTGAGCCCATAAAGGGTTGAGGCTGAGCATTCCATGCCCCCACCTTGATCTGTTTGACCGCTTGCACGAGTTGATTGAGTAACTCATCACCGGCATCGCCTTGCTCTATGTAGAGTCGACGAGCACAGGTACAACGCTGCCCAGAAGAGATGTAAGCCGACTGGATAATATCGTGCACCGCGGCCTTAGTGTCTTTGACATCTTTGATGATAAGTGGATTATTGCCGCCCATCTCTAATGCCAAAATCTTACCCGGATGCCCTGCATATTGCTGATGCAAAAGATGACCCGTGCGCGAACTACCAGTAAAGAATAAGCCATCAATTTGCGGATGTGATGCCAAGGCTTTACCTGTGTCGACCTCGCCTTGCACTAGGTTAATCACTCCGGCTGGTAAACCCGCTTGTTGCCACAGTTTTAGCATCAGCTCAGCGGTTTTAGGCGTTAACTCCGACGGCTTAAATACCACAGTGTTACCCGCCAATAGTGCAGGCACTATATGCCCATTAGGCAAGTGTCCAGGGAAATTATAGGGGCCAAACACCGCCACCACCCCATGGGGCTTGTGACGCAATACAGCGCGTCCAGTAGGGGTTTCATTCTCGCTGCTACCTGTACGTTTATGGTAAGCGGCAACGGATAATCCGATTTTGCCAATCATGGCCCCCGCTTCGGTAGCAGTTTCCCACTGAGGCTTACCGGTTTCTTGGGCGATGGTTTCGGCGATATCATCTTTGTGCGCCTCCAGTTCGGCGCGGTAAGCTTCAATAATCGCCAAGCGTGCATCAAAACCAAGCATAAACCAGTCAAACTGTGCCGCGCGCGCCGCTGCAACGGCTTGATTGACCTGCTCTGCTGTCGCCGTTTTGCTGCGCCAGATAATGTCATTATTTGCTGGATTAGTTGAGGTCACATCGTGACCAAGGCCGGCAACCCATTGGCCGTTAATAAATTGAGTCATTGGTTATTCCTACATTGCTAAGACACGGATGGGATCGCCTGTGGCAACCATTAATGCGGCCGCGAGTTCAGGAGAGAGAATCACTTCATCGGTTTCATCGCTCACCAACAGCTTGGCTGAAGTGGCACGATAATCGGCTAACAAAGTATTTGAGAGGATAAAACTACTGTCAGAGGCCGGCATATCACCGACCTTGACCGTCAACAAACGGCTTTCTCTGACCGAGCGAATATCATTAATATTGCATTCGACCGTGGGGCCGCCATCAAAAATATCCACATACCCGCGGCAACGAAAGCCTTCAGCTTGCAGCAGATTAAGCGCCGGACGCGTATTAGTATGTACTTCGCCAATCACCTTTTGCGCGGCTTCTGGCAACATACACACATACACAGTGTTTTTAGGCATCATCTCTGCCATAAACGCTTTTTGCCCTAGGCCTGACAGATAGTCAGCCTGCACAAAGTCGATACCTAAAAAGTGTTGCTGCAACCAAGTGTAAAAAGGGGAGTTTCCCTCGGCGTCACTCTCGCCACGCATCTCGGCGATCACCGTCTCACCAAAACGTTCGCTATGTTGCGCTAAAAATAGAAAACGGCTGCGTGACAGCATGCGGCCATTATTATTTTTACGGTATTTGTCACCCAAAAACAGAGTACAAAGCTCGGCTGAGCCCGTGTAATCGTGGCATAAGGTTAAGGTCTCAACCTCATTGCGAACATCAATCTGTTCCGAGTGATACACTTCGGTGCCTAAACGATAATGATAAAACGCATCGACCATGCCCACAGCGGCTTCTAAACCGCAGGTACCCACCACCTCTTGGGTGTCGGTATCTTCGAGCACCATCAGATAACCTTCATCAAATGGCTTGTCGATAGTTTTGACAAATGAGGCTTCTGAGCGGGCAATCTTATTGCGCAGCAGTTCCTCATTGACGGGTAAAGACGTAAATCCATGGCCTGATTCTTCTGCGATGTGGTACAGCGCAGCAAAATCGCTCGAGCGGATGGGGCGGATAATTAACATCTTTGAGTCTCCTCACTTATCAAGGCGCTCAAGTACAGGCAGCACGGCGCGTATGCGCCGCAAATGCACTTGAGAGCCAAGAATTTATGCTAACAAAAAAGCACGATAATGGAGCCTCGCGCTTTTTCGCCTCTTAGTCTGCAGCCACTTGAGCTACCGCGCGCTCGAAACGCACCAGACCTTCGGCAATATCTGCCTCTGGGATAACAAGAGAAGGAGTAAAACGGATCACATTGGCACCGGCAATCAGGCTCATCAGCCCTTGCGAGATACCTGCGACTAAGAAATCTTTAGCACGGCCTTGATATTGCTCATTCAATACCGCACCCATCAACAAACCCTTGCCACGAATTTCAGCGAAGACTTGATACTTGTCATTGATCTTGTTTAAGCCATCACGCAACAACTGCTCACGGCGTTTAACCCCGTCAAACACCTCAGGTGTATTGACCACATCCAGTACGGCATTACCTATGGCACACGCTAATGGGTTACCACCGTAAGTTGAGCCGTGAGTGCCGATTTTAAGGTGCTCGGCAATCTCAGTGGTCGTCAGCATTGCCGCAATCGGAAAGCCACCACCCAAGGCTTTAGCCGTGGTGAGGATATCTGGCACGACGTCGGTCAACATGTAAGCATACAGCGCACCTAAGCGCCCTACACCAGTTTGCACTTCATCGAAAATAACCAAGGCGTTATGTTTGTCGGCTAGTGCACGCACCGCAGCTAAAAATTCAGGTGAGGCGTCGATAATTCCACCTTCACCTTGCAGAGGCTCAAGCATAATCGCACAAGTTTTATCTGACACTTCAGCTTCAAGCGCGGCAATATCATTAAACGGTAAATGCGTCACGCCCTGAGGTTTAGGGCCAAATCCATCAGAATATGCCGCTTGGCCGCCAACCGTCACAGTAAAAAAAGTTCGGCCGTGGAAGGCTTTATCGAAAGCAATAATTTGCTCTTTACCAGCGCCAAACTTATCCAGCGCATAACGGCGAGCCAATTTAAGCGCCGCTTCGTTTGCTTCGGCGCCAGAGTTAGCAAAATAGACTTTTTCAGCAAAAGTAGCATCGACCAATTTAGTCGCCAACGCTAAAGCAGGTTCGTTAGTCATCACATTCGAAAGATGCCAAAGCTTTTCGCCTTGCTCTTTTAACGCCCCAACCAATGCTGGATGACAGTGACCTAAGCAATTTACCGCGATGCCACCGGCAAAGTCGATAAATTCATTACCATCCTGATCCCATACTCTGCTCCCCTCACCACGCACAGGGATCACGGCAGAAGGTGCATAATTAGGCACCATAACTTCATCAAACTGGGCTCGGGTTAGCTTGTTATTAACGCTCATTCCTCTATCCTTTCTTTGTTGTCGATGGCTTTAAAAACCATTCGTACCCGCCTTTAGTCGTGACAATGACCTGCAACGACGACGGTTATTGAGTTATCTTAGATGACATTAATAACGAAAATGTGAACAAAATACTAGTTTCTAACACGATACACCTTGAAGAGGTGCACGATTAATGCATAAAGATTTGGCTTTATGACTTATACAAGCGTTTAAAGGCGGGGTTTGCAGCATATTTAGTCACAAAAAAACTTAGTTGACCACAAAACCGTTAACAATGCAGCAATAATGAATATATACACATTTATTAACTGTGGTGTAACCAGGTAATTAATTACGTCTGTATTCATTTACAACCACTAAGACTATCGACGCCAGCCTTGGTTAAACAAAGAGGGGAAAATGAGCTTATAAGAGATCTAACTTACGGTAATTTTGCCCCTTGAGTCTGAGCAACTCTTGCTCTGATAACTCATAATAATCAAACATTAAATGTTTTTCTTTTGGGGTGATTAAGCGCATCTCTTCTAACATCATCACCTTAGCAAAGCAGTTCGCTCGGGCGACTAAGGCCGCATAGCTCGATAGCTCGCTGTAAGATAAATGGGTATCGAGTTCAATTTGTACCTGAGTCAAGGGGCTCGCGGTAAAATCGAGCAAGCTAGGCAGTTGCCAGTTTAGTTTATGAGCATGCTGTAATGCCTGCTGATAAATATTATCAGCAGGGAATTCAGTTGCTAATACAGCATCATACAGTTCTTTATCACGGCTAGCGCTAGCCTCTCTAAGCCAGTTACCCCAGACAGTTTCAAATACTTTTGCACCATTTTTAAGTACCACAGAAGTGCCTAACTGATATAACAAGCTGCAACTATAAGCAAAGGCGACGTCTTGCTCATTAAGCTGAGCCAAAGCTTTAGCCGCTATGCCGGTAAGCATCGAATAACGCCATAACTTACGCGTAGTCCATAGCAGATTGGCATTAGCAGTTGGCAACCAATTTCGTAGGCAAAAATAGGGGATCACTTGCCGCAGATTTTCAATACCAATAAAATTAAGCACTAACTTCAAGTCAGTCACTTTCACATCGGAACGCTGTTGTCGTTTTTGTCGAAAAGAGGGGCTGTTAACGATATTGCTCAGGTCACGGCACAGCCAAGGCAGATCGTTAATGATCAACCTTAAACGATTTATATCGAGGTTTTGCTGATGTAACACCTCTAACATCAACATTTGACTCTGGTTGAGCCCCGATTGCGCCAACAGTTTTTCTGGTGAGGCTAATTGATTATCTAAAGTGGAGTTAACCGTACTAATGAGCTGTGCAGATACAGCCTCAAAGACTTGCCTGGCTTGAATTTGCTTAGATAAACGTTCAAATATGGCATCGCGCTCGATAGCCAGCTTATTAGCGTCACCTTCAAGTTCTCTATCGAGTTCATCAAACATCGAAGCCGTCGTTTTTTGCTTACCCACAATCAGCTGCTTCAATAACCTATGTTCAATATCGACAATAATGCCCGGACGCACACCACCTGAAACAGATCTTCCCACCTAAACCCCTTTATGACAGGCCAAAATTAACGCTTAATCACTTTATATTACACTAAATCCTTACTCAGACAGCTCGCTGTCGTGGTAAAAATACGGACATTTTAATAACCATAGATAACTAAATATTCTGCTATTAAGCTAACTTATTTATTTTGCGATATAAAAAAGGCTTCCCATAGGAAGCCTTGTGTTGTTATTTATTTAAGCTCTTGCTCGAATAACTTAAAGATTCGACGATATTCATCCAGCCAACTCGATGGTTGACGAAAACCGTGGGGCTCTACCGGGTAGATGGCCGTTTCAAACATTGGCTTTTCCAATTCAATGAGACGTTGTACTAAACGCACACTATCTTGAAAGAAGACGTTATCATCGAGTACACC
The DNA here is from genome assembly GCF_003605125.1 of Shewanella algidipiscicola. Classification (GTDB taxonomy): domain Bacteria; phylum Pseudomonadota; class Gammaproteobacteria; order Enterobacterales; family Shewanellaceae; genus Shewanella; species Shewanella algidipiscicola. The sequence goes on along the minus strand of NZ_QPQT01000004.1, from coordinate 18,855 downwards.
GCTCATGATCAATAATGGCTTGTTAAGCCCTTGGGCGTGCTCTATGGGTGAGCTGCGCTCATAGGCGATAGCATCCACTTCAGGGGTATTTAGAATATTAGAGGTATAAGGCGCATTATAATGCGCCCAGTCACTCACAGGGCGCAGAGCGGCACCAGCTTGAAATAGCTCAGGCTCGGTAAATAGCGCCATAAAGGTAAGGAAACCACCATAAGACCCCCCATAAGTACCAACACGATTAGCGTCAACATTGACGTTACTTGCCATCCAGCTCACACCATCTTTTAGGTCTTCGACCTCGGGATGCCCCATATTACGATAAACCGCGGTGCGCCAATCACGACCATAGTCCTTAGATCCACGATAATCCATATCCATCACAACATAGCCATTTTGAGTCAGTAAGTTATGAAACATAAACTCTCGAAAATAACCCGAGAAGCCATAATGGGCATTTTGCAGATAACCCGCACCATGATTGAAGATCACCGCCGGATACTTATCCACCTTGGTGTTATCAAATCCTTGAGGTAAATAGACTCGCGCATAAACATCATCGGCACCATGCGTTGATGGCACAGCAACGACTTCGGGCGCTTGCCATGGGTATTGCTTAAACGCATCACTGGTATAATGAGTTAGCTGAGTGAGTTCTCCCCCTATGGCCTGCACAAATAGCTCTGCAGGCTGGGTACGACGAGATGCATTAAGCAGCAACTTGGTTCCGTCTGGGCTAAGTTGGTAATCGAGTTGACCCTCCCATTGGGTTAACTGCTGCTCTTTCCCGGAGGCTATTTCAACCCGATAAACATTATCGATCCCAGGGTGCTGTTTATTGGCTTTGTAGTAGATAAACTGCGCCTTTGGACCAAGGGTAATATCGCTAACAACATATTTCCCCTGAGTCAGTGGCGTTGCCTCCTCCCCTTTGGCCTTAATATAAAGATGAGAATAACCTGTCTCTTCAGACAGGTAATAAAGACTATCGCTATTGGGTAACCAGCCAAACTGATTAAAGTTGTAGTTTACCCAAGCCTCGTCGTGCAATCTGTGCTGGGTAACTAAACGCCCTTTATTGAGATCGAGTGTGGCTAGCCAGCGATCTTTATTGTCGATAGCCTCCAGCATCACAGCGACTTTGTCCTGCGTGGGTTGCCATTGAATGGCGCTTTGAGACCAGCCCCAATCTTGCATTAATTGCACCTTACGCGGCGCAGTTTGGCTCTGGTAGCGTTCACCCTTCGCTTGCGCATTTTCGGCTTTAACCTTGGCTAAGACATCTTCATCAAAACCAATTAACCCTTCGATAGTGATCTCTTTTTTATCACGAGTTTGCAAATCTAATAACACTAAACGCTCACCAGGATGCTTGTCTTCTGCAACCCGTGCCCGTACAGGAACTGCATCAACATAGCCATCTTTTCCTAGGTAATTAGGCATGATGTCGTGCTCGGCGCGCCAGCTATAATCTTTGTCACGCAGCGACAATAAAACATAACGTCCCGTTGGCGACAGGCTTAGCTGGCTCACCACCTCTTTATCACCCAAATACCATGTTTTGGCCGATAGGGTTGGATCGCTCTTGGCAAGCTGAGCTTGATAGGTTTGCTTTGCGATAGCGCTTTCTTGCTGCAAAGCCACATATTCAATCAATCTGTGCTGTTGCTTGGCAATATAGCTAGATGGTGCCTCTACCGCTTTGGGCTCTATGGCCATCTTGATATTAGCCATCTGCTCTAGCAGACCAGAACCTTGATGGATCTTAAAGATATCATCGCCTTGCCAATACGCGATATCGCCATTACTTAAAAAGCGCACCCCATCGATAGCTGTATTTTGGCGCGTTAACTGAGTCACTTGGCCTGACGACAGGTTTTTAACAAACAAATTGCCTTGGTAAAGATAGGCTTTACGTGTTTTGGCGAAATCCAAAACCCCATGTTGCTGTGACGCTGCATGTAATTGATCTAATGCTAACTCGTGAGCACTGGGCTCGGTTAGACGCTGTTGATAATAGGTCTTAATCGGTGCACCGTGGGCTTGTCTGGCAAAATAAATGGATTGACTGTCATCGCTCCAATATTCGCCCTTGGCAAAAATTCCCATCCAATCAGGATTGGCCATTATTTGCTTAAGTGTGAGGGGTTGGCCAATACTTGGCGGTGCAGCCAAGGTGACTGACGCAGAGGTTGTCGTCTCTGCTGAATTGTTTTGTGCTGAGGTCGCACAGCCGCCCAACATGGCGAGCGTTAATAGGCTGAGGCCAAAACCACGAAAAGCACCCATCATCATCCTTCCTTCTTGTTATTTTGCATAAACAGCAGTCGCTGTATGGCAGTTATTTTGCTGCCTTTTATATCACAAAATAGACTAAAAACGCGGAAGGATAAGTATAAATGTTGTAACAGTTTGAAAAGAGAAAGCAGACACACTGTAACATATTCAGGCTATGCCTAAGTTAACCTGCCATATCGATAAAGTGCTTTAGTAACTCCACCCCTTGTTCTGTCAAAATCGACTCTGGATGAAACTGAACGCCATAGATAGGTAGAGAGCGATGGCTCATAGCCATGATCTCGCGCCCGTAAAGCGGATCGTCAAACCAAGCATCGAGTACAAAATCTTTCGGTACACTGTCGACCAACAGTGAGTGATACCGAGTCACAGTTAACGGCTGATTTAGCCCTGCAAATAACCTTTTATCACTATGGGTAATACGACTGGTTTTACCGTGCATCACGCGTTTAGCACGCACCACATCCGCCCCAAACACCTGAGCAATGGCTTGGTGACCTAAGCAGACACCCAATATCGGCAATTTACCAGCAAAGTGGCTGATAGCAGCCAATGAAATCCCCGCCTCATTTGGTGAACAAGGCCCCGGCGAGATAACCAGTAAGCTAGGCGATAACTGTTCGATTTGTGCCAGAGTGATCTCATCATTGCGTTTTACTATGATTTCCTGCCCGAGCTGCTGAAAATACTGCACTAAGTTAAACGTAAATGAATCGTAATTGTCGATCATTAAGATCATATACTGCTGCTAGCCTAAGGTCGTGAGGTTATTCTTGTGGCGCAGATGCTAACACAGAGAAGTGAACTATTCATCCACTAGCAAACCTCGTTAGCTTCAATGGTTCACTTGGCAAAGTGTAGGCAATAAAAAACCAGCCATTAGGCTGGTTTTTTATAATACGCAGTTAAATGTATTGCTACTTAACGACCGTTAGATGACCACGGCGCTTAGGTTTAGCCTCATCACCTTCAGATGTTGAAGCAGACGCTGGCGCTGGTTTCTGTTCGACTACCGATAGACTGGTCTCTTCTGGCTCAAGTTCAAGCTGATAGGCTTCTTCTTGGTCAAATACCGTACCTGCACCATTTTCTCGTGCATATATAGCCACGATGGAGGCCATAGGTAAAATCACTTGCTGGGGCACACCACCAAAACGAGCACTAAACTCGATAGCATCGTGACCAATCTGTAGATTACCCACCGCACTGGCGGTAATATTCAGCACAATCTGTCCATCTTTAACATATTGCTGAGGCACTTGTGTTCCAGGAACATAAGCATCCACCACCACATGGGGGGTTAGCTCATTATCCATCAGCCAATCATAATATGCTTGCAATAAGTACGGACGATTAGGTGTCATGGGTTTCATTTTTAGATACCCATGCGCATTTCGCGCTCGGACTCTGTTAGTGATGCTTTAAATGACTCGCGATCAAATAGACGTGTCATGTAGGCTTTAACTTCCTTCGCGGTACGGCTGTCTAACTCGATACCCAGTACAGGCAGACGCCACAATAGCGGGCCTAAATAACAGTCAGCCAGACCAAACTCTTCCGCCATAAAATAAGGCATTTCATTAAAGATTGGCGAAATAGAAGTTAGACTCTCTTGTAACTGTTTACGAGCGGCATCGGCGCGATCACCTTTACGAATGCGATCCACTAAGGTGTACCAATCGTTTTCGATACGGTGCATCATCAGACGCGTCTGGCCACGAGAAACAGGATAAACAGGCATTAATGGTGGATGAGGAAAACGCTCGTCCAAATATTCCATAATAATGCGCGAGTTATAAAGTACTAGCTCACGATCAACTAATGTCGGAACTGTATTGTATGGATTTAGCTCAATAAGATCTTCAGGCATTTCATTAGGATCAACCTGTAGAACATCAACGGTAACGCCCTTTTCCGCCAATACGATACGTACTTGGTGGCTATAGAGATCGTCAGCGCCTGAAAACAGGGTCATGATTGAGCGTTTATTGGCAGCAACAGCCATTGATACCCTCCAAAATTAAGTCGAAAGCTAAAAAAGCAAAAACAAACGAGGGGCAAGGCCCCCCGTTTGGAATATGCGGATAATACATTCTAACCTTTATTGGGGGTTAGTGTACATCTTTCCAGTACTCTTTCTTTAGCAGATAAGCCACGATAAAGAAAATAAACAGGAAGCCCATCACCCACCAACCTAAGCTTTCACGCTCAAGTTTGACCGGATCGCCTGAATAAACCAGGAATCCTGTGATATCGCGCACCACTTGGTCATACTCTTCAGCAGTAAGCTTACCGCCAGTAGTCACAAAACTACCATCTTCTTGCTTAACCGACAGACCTTGCAGATCTTGCAGTACATGAGGCATGGCCACTGATGGGAAGACGGTATTATTCACCCCAAATGGACGACTCTCATCATGATAGAAGCTCTTAAGGTAAGTATAGAGCCAATCTTCACCACGCACGCGAGCAACCAAAGTCAAATCAGGCGGCGCAGCGCCAAACCATTTTGCCGCATCGACTTCTGGAATCGAGTTTTCCATCAAGTCACCAACTTTAGCTCCCTCTACCACCATATACTTATCACGCATATCGTCTAGTGAGATATCTAAGTCTTCTGCAACACGGTTATAGCGCTGATATTGAGTGCTATGACAACCTGCACAATAGTGCTGAAATTTATCTAAACCACGTTGCAGTGACTCAGTATCGTTTAGGTCGATGTTGGCACTTTCTAAATGTACATTTGCGCCACCTGCAGCAAAGGCAAGCGATGGCACCAAAGTAACTAATGCAATCAATAATTTCTTCATTAGTGAGTCAACCTCTCTGGTACAGGCTTGGTCTTCTCACTCTTGCTGTAAAGCCAAAGCGCTAAGAAGAAACCGAAGTAAGTCAGAGTAAAGATACGAGCCGCAATGGTTAGTGCTGGTGTGGCAGGAACCGCACCTAAGTATCCTAAGACAACAAACGATACAGCGAACTGACCAATATTGAGCTTATGGATCATGCTACGGTAGCGAATCGACTTAACCTTACAGCGATCTAACCATGGTAAAACAAACAACACGGCAATCGCTAAGCCCATCCCCACAACCCCTAGCAGCTTGTCAGGGATCGCACGCAAAATCGCATAGAAAGGCGTGAAGTACCATACTGGTGCAATATGCTCAGGTGTTTTCATGGGGTTAGCGGCTTCAAAATTTGGCTTCTCTAGGAAGTAACCACCGCCCTCAGGCATAAAGAACAACACATAACAGAAGACAATCAGGAAGCCTGCGACGCCCATAATATCTTTAACTGTGTAGTAAGGGTGGAATGGAATACCATCTTTTGGCCAACCATTTTCATCTTTGTTCTTCTTAATTTCGATACCGTCAGGGTTATTTGAACCCACTTCGTGTAACGCGATTAAGTGCAGGAATACCAGCACAACCAAAACTAATGGCAAGGCAATAACATGCAGTGCAAAGAAGCGGTTAAGCGTCGCACCAGAAACAACGAAGTCACCACGGATCCAAAGTGTTAGGTCATCACCAATCACTGGGATCGCGCCAAAGAGCGAGATAATTACCTGCGCTCCCCAATAGGACATCTGTCCCCAAGGCAGTAGGTAACCCATGAAGGCTTCAGCCATCAACACAAGGAAGATCAACATACCAAATAGCCACAATAGCTCTCTTGGCTTTTGATAAGAGCCGTAGATAAGACCACGGAACATATGCAGATAGATAACGACGAAGAAGGCAGATGCACCAGTGGAGTGCATATAACGCAGTAACCAGCCATATTCAACATCACGCATGATGTATTCAATAGAGGCAAACGCACCTTCCGCGGTTGGTACGTAGTTCATCGTTAGCCAAATACCAGTCAGTAACTGGTTAACTAGCACTAACATGGCTAATGAGCCAAAGAAGTACCAAAAGTTAAAGTTTGTTGGTGTTGCATATTGGCCAACATGGCGGTTATAGGTCGCCGTCATTGGGATTCTTGCATCAATCCAATCAATAATATTCTTTACCATTACGCAGCTCCCTGATCGACACCGATAATGACGTTGCCGTCATCAATGTATTGATGAGGTGGAACAACAAGGTTTAGGGGTGCTGGAACGCCTTGGAATACACGGCCTGCCATATCAAACTTAGAGCCATGACATGGGCAGAAGAAACCAGAGGCCACACCTTCGACTTGCTCACCAAAGGTATCGGGAAGATACGTCGGAGAACAACCTAAGTGAGTACAAAGACCTACAGCGATAAAGTACTCAGGCTTAATTGAACGAACCGCATTTTGCGCATAGGCAGGTTGCTGCTCTTCATTTGAACCAGGATCACGTAATTTATCATCGAGAGTGGCAAGACCTTTTAAGATCTCTTCGGTGCGACGGACAACCCATACAGGTTTTCCACGCCATTCAACACGGATCAGCTGACCCGGCTCTAACTTACTAATGTTTACTTCAACCGGTGCGCCTGCAGCTTTCGCTTTGGCACTCGGATTCCATGACTTTATAAAAGGAACCGCTACAGCGACGGCACCAGCACCACCTACTACGGCGGTTGCTGCGGTCAGGAATCTGCGACGTCCGGTATCGACTGGCGCATTGCTCATCCACTTATCTCCAGAGAGTGTTGGAATTTTTGTTTTAAAAACTTTGATATTGGGGTTTTACCCCAAAGCACAAAAATCAAATTTGAGGCGGGGCTCATTATAGCCAAAAATTAGAAGCAGATCATAGTAAAACAGCCAACAAAGTTAACGCTGTTTACAAAACAATCAATATATATGGCCAATAGCAATGAAAAAGTCACAAATTACGCGGATAATGGGTAGTAAATTGTTTAAAGCTAGAACAACAATTTAAGCTAAATTAGCAGGTTGAATTAAACAAATACAAAAAAGCCCGAACTCGTCGGGCTTTTTTATGTATATGGCTTATTTGCCGTCAGAACGCTTCATATATTTGAAGAAGTCACTGTCTGGCTCTAATACCATCACGTTTGAGCCGCTTGAGAAACTGGCTTTATATGCTTCCAAACTACGTAAGAAAGAATAAAACTCAGGATCTTTATTGTAAGCATCTGCATAGATTTTAGCCGCAATAGCATCACCTTCACCACGAACGGATAAGGCTTTACGCTCAGCTTCAGCAATTTGAATTTCTACGCTCGCATCGGTCTTAGCACGAATGATCTCAGATTGCTCCTTACCTTGTGCGCGATGCTCTTTCGCTACTGCGGTACGCTCTGCGCGCATACGCTGGTAGATACTCGAACTCACGTTAGCTGGTAAGTTAATCTGCTTAACACGCACATCGACCACTTCGATACCCAAATCTTTGGCACTGTCAGACGCGTTTCTCAACGCATCTTGCTGTAACTCATCTCGGCTACCAGAGACGATGTCTTTGATAGTACGGCGACCAAACTCGGTACGTAGATCGTTATTAATCTTACGTTGTAATAAAGATTCCGCCTGGACTTTATTACCACCGTTAGTCGCTAAGTAGTATTTTTCATGATCAAAAATACGCCACTTGACATATGAGTCGACCATTAAGTCTTTTTTCTCAGAAGTCACAAAGCGATCTGCTGCGCCGTCCATAGTCTGGATGCGAGAGTCTAAAAACTTAATCTTATCGATCAATGGCAGTTTAACGTGTAAACCAGGCGTATAAATCCGTGTCACGCCATCATCTTTAAGAATTTTACCAAAGCGCGATACGATCGCACGCTCACCTTCATTAACGACCAACAGTGAAGATAAACCGGTCGCAATCAAGATTGCGATAATAATGACAGATAATCTACCCATGATTAGTTTCTCCCCTGGCGAGTACGGTCGCTACGAGAAGGACGCCCGTCGAGTGGCATGCCGACACTATTCACTATGCTGTTAGCAGACTCATTAGATGAGCCTTGCGCAGCCGCTTGAGGTTGCTTAGATGTCTTGCTTTGGTCCATCAGTTTATCCAGTGGCAGATACATCATGTTGCCGCTGCTTTTCGCATCGACCAATACTTTGTTAGCACCCGAGTAAACCTTAGACATTGCATCGATATAAAGACGATTACGAGTCACATCTGGAGAAGCTTGATACTCTGGAAGTAATTTTTCAAAGCGTGCCACTTTACCACGCGCTTCTAAAATTTCACGTTCCTTGTAAGCGTTAGCTTGTTGTTCCATACGTTGTACGGTACCACGAGCTTTAGGCTCAATCTCACGCGAATACGCTTCTGCTTCACGGATAAAACGTTGCTCATCCTCTTGCGCTGCAATAGCATCATCAAAGGCATCTTTCACCTCTTCTGGTGGACGCGCTGGCAAGAAGTTAACATCTCGGATCTCTATACCCAAATTATAAGGTTCGATAATACGATTCACTTCATCCCAAGTGTCACGGCGAATTTGATCACGCCCAGTGGTCAAGATGTCATCCATGCGATTGTGACCCACCACATAGCGCAAAGCACTATCGGTCGCTTCACGCAAGCTAGAATTCGCATCGACAGCGCTAAACATATAGCGATAAGCATCGACTACAATGTATTGCACATCAAGCTCAACCAACACCACGTTTTCATCTGCAGTCAGCATGCTGCCAGATGCGGGGATCGAGCGAACGTTACTCACGTTTACCGGAAACACTTCATCGATGAAGGTCGCTTTCCACTGTAAGCCAGGCTCCACTTCACCGATATATTTACCAAAGCGTAACGCAACCCCTTTTTCAGCTTCTTTGACGGTATAGAAACCCGAAAGTCCCCACACCACCACGGCGATACCTAAAACAATAACGAATCCTAATGCACTGAATCCACCGCCAGAACCATTACCTTTGCCGCCAAAGCGTTTAGAGATATTCTTAAACACTTCGTCGAGATCTGGTGGCCCTTTGTCATTGCCATTTTTATTTCCCCAAGGATCTTGACCCTTGTTACCGGGCTCGTTCCAAGCCATTTAGCACTCCATAGGTATGAAATAAACGAGATTACTAAAAACTACTCTACTGCTGTTGTTTCAACAATAAAAGTTTCCAATTCCCCTTGGCTCTGCTTTGTTAATCGATGCCAATCGGCTTCTAATAAACGTACAGATAAGATACAGTTCCCCAGATCGTCATACTCTTTCTGCTGTATCACATCCAGTCGATAAAACTGACCAAGATAATGCCCAGCCGTCGCTGGGATTTGCAAGGTAAACTCTAAAACAGCACGACCCACAATTTTGTTGATCGCCTCCTCGAGTAATTCCAAGCCTTTGCGTTGTTGAGCCGAAACCCACACACGCGTAGGTACCCCTTCGCTATCGTAATCGATCTTAGGGCCCACATCTTCCAACAGGTCTATCTTGTTACAGACAACCAATTGTGGAATATCATCAGCACCAATCTCTTTAAGCACCAATTGCACTTGCTCAAAGTTATCACCCATATTGTCATCGGAACAATCGACGATATGCAGTAACAGATCGGCTTCACGCGTCTCCTGTAATGTCGCCTTAAAGGCGGCCACAAGATCATGCGGAAGGTGCCGAATAAAACCAACGGTATCGGCTAAAATAACCGGCCCGTCTGTTAACTCTAACTTTCTTAAGGTCGGATCGAGCGTGGCAAACAATTGGTCTGCCGCATAAACATCTGACACAGTAAGCGCATTAAATAATGTTGACTTACCAGCGTTAGTGTAACCAACCAAAGACACGGTGGCTAATTCACTGCGCTGACGAGCTCGTCGACTCTGCTCACGCTGCTTATCGACTTTTTCCAAACGCTTATTAATGGTTTTGATACGCCCACGCAACAAACGTCTGTCCGTTTCAAGCTGGGTTTCACCCGGACCACGTAGACCAATCCCGCCTTTTTGCCTCTCAAGATGGGTCCAACCACGTATTAGGCGCGTCGACATGTGGCGCAATTGCGCTAGCTCCACCTGTAATTTACCTTCATACGTACGTGCTCGTTGGGCAAAAATATCGAGGATCAGTGTTGTGCGATCTAATACACGACACTGACAAACCAACTCAAGGTTTCGCTCTTGAGCCGGACTCAATGGGTGATTAAAAATAACCACACTCGCGTCAGTGGCAGCAACTAACGCTGCTAACTCTTCCGCTTTACCTGAACCAACAAAAAATTTACGATCTGGAGAGCGACGACTTCCCGTTATCACACCAACGGTTTTTGCTCCTGCCGACTCGACTAATAAACGAAGTTCAGTAATATCTTCTCTACTGCTTTCATCGGCAAAATCGATGTGAACAAGAACGGCTGCGTCTCCCGCTTCATAGCGATCAAACAAAAAACAAACTCCTCAAGAAATTACTCAGCACTTTCATCTGTAGGTGCGTTGTAACTGCTCGCTTGATTTGGGGTGTTGTGATGGTTGCTCACATTAAATGGGCGCGCTGGCACAACTGTAGAAATTGCGTGCTTATATACCATCTGGCTGACAGTGTTCTTCAATAAAATAACAAACTGATCGAATGATTCAACTTGTCCTTGAAGCTTGATACCGTTAACTAGGTAGATAGATACCGGAACGCGTTCACGACGTAATGCGTTCAAAAATGGGTCTTGTAAAGATTGCCCCTTTGCCATTATATAATTTCCTTTTTATTAAAATTAAATAAAACCTAATGCTGCATCAACTTTGGGTTTGGTTTTAGTATTATATAGAGTGAATGAATTAGCTAGCGACAATATTGTATTAGTCGACCTATATTTGCATCATCACCGCTCTCCAGCCAATTTAAATCGGCCCAGCCGCGTAACCATGTTAATTGACGCTTTGCCAATTGCCTAGTCGCCGCGACGGATTTTTCAACCATAGTATCATAGTCGTAATCACCATCGAGGTATTGCCATACTTGGCGATACCCAACACATCGCATAGAAGGTAGCTCTAAATGCAAATCATCACGCGCCTTGAGTGCTTGCACTTCTTCTATAAATCCTTGCTGTAACATAATATCGAATCGTGCAGCGATAGCAGAATGTAACACTTTCCGATCACTTGGCGATATACCAAATTGCACAACAGAGTATGGTAATGCAGCAGATTTAACCGCCGTTAATTCGGTTAAACTTTTACCGCTAATACGAAACACCTCTAATGCTCGCGATAAACGCTGCGGATCATTAGGATGAATACGCTGCGCCGACACAGGATCGATCTGCTGTAACTGCTGATGTAATGCTTGCCAGCCTAGAGTTTCAGCCTCTCGGGCTATCTCGGCCCTGATCTCACTGTTTGCAGTAGGAAGAGGAGATAACCCCTCAAGCAAGGCTTTAAAATAGAGCATGGTTCCACCCACTAATAACGGGGTTTTGCCAGCAGCTAAAATACGTTCAATTTCGTTAAGCGCATCACGACGAAAATCAGCGGCAGAATAACTTTCACTAGGGTCACGAATATCAATCAATCGATGTGGTGCACGGCGCTGCTCTTCAACACTGGGCTTAGCGGTGCCGATATCCATTTCACGATAGATAAGCGCTGAATCAACCGAGATTATTTCACACTGGTGATGCTCTACCAGCTCAATAGCTAACGCCGTTTTGCCGGACGCCGTTGGTCCCATCAGGGTTAAAATTGTCGGCTTATTATTGCTATTCACTCGTTTGCTCACTTAACCACAGTTGCCAAGGTAACAACTTGGCTTTCGATATTATTTGTTGCTGTTGCGGCTCAGGCAACTGACTGAACTCAGTCCAAAGTGCTGGTGCCGATGTAAAATGTTCTCGGCCATGGCTAACTAACCAATTCACAATAGCCTCATCGGCTGGCTCTTCAAAACGAATCCACTGTAAAAAATCTGCGATAACACTCGCTAATTGGCTTTGCCTTAGATATGGGGGCACTTTTTTGATAATCAACTGCCCCAATCGAATAGTTAATTCGATGCCCAGCTTCCTGATAAGTTGCTCTCGTTGTTCAAAAGTTTCAAGCCAGTCATTGTCTGCCTTTATCGACACCGGCATCAATAGTGGTTGCCCCACGAGTCCTGATGCAAGCTTGTGCTCTATCTGTTGACGCAGCACCGCCTCTGCGACGGTTGTAAACGCCAATAACTTGAGTGCATCGTCTTGTGTTATTACCCAGTATTGCCCCGCTAAAACCAAAGGCATAGGTGATGAGGGTGCTGTTGTGGGCCTGTTTACATTCGGGGTTGCAAGCAACTGCGCATAATTATCAATGGCCGCCTGCGAAGGTAAATCTGCTGCTTGATAACGATCTGAGCGGCTTGAGCGGTGCTCTGCCCCTGAAGACTGGCTATAGCCTGATTCCCTTTGACCATAGGCCGAAGCAACTCGTTCATGCACATGGCGTTCGCTAGCGGGAGGGGTTACAGACAAAGATGCGCTATAGTGCCCAGCAAAAGGCGACGATGGACGGTTTGCAGCAGGCGTTGATTGCACTAATGGCGCTTCAGCGTGATCCATTGGAGCCTCATCGCCCCCAGGCTGATGAGCGTTCAACGGTAGTTGTTCAGCCTGTGACAGAGCCGATTGGAGTGCTTGTAAAATAAAATCATGTACATAGCGACTTTCATGAAAACGCACTTCATGCTTTGCTGGATGCACATTGACATCTACTTGATGCGGGTCAAGTTCAAGCATCAACACATAGCCAACCTGAACGCCTTGCAGCTGCTCAGCAAACGCTTGTCTCACCGCATGATTAACCAACCTATCGCGCACTAATCGACCATTTACATAAAAATACTGAGTATCACTTGAGCTCGCGTCAAAATACGGCGACTGGATATAACCACTGAGCTTTAACCCGTTATGCTCGCAATCAACCGCCAACGCATGCTCGGCAAATTGTTTACCGCTCACCTGTGCTAAACGCTGTAGATACTGGTTTTGAGTATTCGCTGCGCGATAATTTCGCACCATTTTACCATTATGCTTAAGGGTAAAATGGATATCGCGCCGCACTAAAGCAATCCGTTTAAGCCACTCATCAATATGAGTAAACTCCGTTTTATCGCTTTTCAGAAAACGACGACGAGCGGGGGTATTAAAAAACAGATCGACCGCTTCTACCGTAGACCCCACAGGATGCGCGGCGGGGATCACGGTTACCGCCATTTCAGAGCCTTCAGCATATGCTTGCCACGCCTCGGTTTGGCTGGCGGTGCGCGAGGTGAAGGTTAAACGCGATACCGAACTAATACTGGCCAGCGCTTCACCACGAAAACCAAAGCTTAAAATTGCATCGAGATCATCTAAAGAAGCCAATTTAGAGGTCGCATGACGCGATAGCGCCAAGCCAAGTTGATCTTTTTCGATCCCAGAGCCATTGTCTTGAATCTTAATTAGCTTACTGCCCCCCTTATCGATTTCGATATCAACTTTAGTGGCGCCAGCATCTAGGCTGTTTTCTACCAACTCTTTGATAACCGATGCAGGACGCTCAACAACCTCACCAGCGGCAATCTGGTTAGCCAACTGAGGAGGCAAAATTTTAATGGTCATTTTGACTCCTATTAAGCGCGGGGAATGACCAGTTTCTGGCCTATACGAACTGTGTTTGATTTAAGATTATTGGCTTTTTTGATACTGCTAACAGATACCTGATAACGATGAGCGATAACCGACAACGACTCACCTTTTTCGACCTTATGACTCAAGGTGCCGCGATTAGCCAGAAGGGTATTGGCAGGCGGATTGGTTTCAAAATAGCGTAATATGCCCTTATGTACCGCATTGGCAATATTGTTTTGGTGCTCGCGCTGTGTCAGTAAACGCTCCTCTTTATGGTTAGAGATAAAGCCTGTTTCAACCAAAATAGAGGGAATATCAGGGGACTTTAATACCGCGAAACTGGCCGCTTCTGGCTGGTGCTTATGTAATTTAGTGACCTTACCTAAATTGAGTAATACATCACCGGCGATATTATGGCTAATAGCCATAGATCGATCCATCGACATGTCGAGTAATGTCATGGCAAGATACTGTTCATTATCGGCATTTTGAATGATCTCACCCGCACCGCCGAGCAGCTCAGAGTGCTTCTCTTTTTGTTCCAGCCAACGACCGATCTCACTGTTAGCCCGTCGCATCGACAACACCCAAACCGAGGCACCTTGTGGCTGAGGCGAGGTAAATGCATCGGCATGGATTGACACTAATAGATCGGCTTTACTGGTGCGTGCAATTTCAGAGCGCTTATTGAGATTAACAAAATAGTCTCCAGAGCGGGTCATGACCGCCTTCATACCTGGGGTGGCGTTAATTTTCGCTTCGACTTTTTTTGCAATCTGCAACACCACTTTTTTCTCATAGGTGCCCTTAGGGCCTATAGAGCCAGGATCATCTCCGCCATGGCCGGCATCAATCGCGACAATCACATCCCTTAATTCAGGAACAGATTGTGCTTTTACTACCGGTTTATCCGGCCCACCGCCATCGAGATCGACAACCAAACGATTGCCGTATGGCGCTGTAGGAGTTAAAGCAAATAAATTCGCTTTTACAGGCTTAACTAAATCGATAACGAGTCTGAGCGTGCCTTTTTTCGGCGGCTGACTAATGCGCACCTTTTTGACCAGCTTACTATTATTCTCGATTTTACTCAGATCCATTGCGGTGGAAGTGCCACTCAGGTCGACCACCAGTCGATAAGGATTCGTCAGGGTAAAGTGGCTGTACTGCGGCGGCTGACGCAGGTCAAATACCACCCGCGTCGATTCTGGCGCGGCCCAAATTCGCACACCATCTAACCTGTTTGCGCTGTGAGCTATTGCTGCTGGAACACACAGCAGTAACAGTAGCAACACGCGCTTGATAATCGAGTCAGTTGTTATCATTATTATGTAAGCTATCTATCAGTAACTGTCCTGCAGGCTTATTTGCCCTTAAGGTGACCTCTCGCCCTTGATCAAGGTATTTTATATCGATAAGCAGATCGGCTTCAGGTAAAATACCCGCCCCTTTATCGGGCCACTCCACAATGCATAAACTGTTATCGGCAAAATAGTCTCTAATCCCCATAAACTCTAACTCTTCAGGATCACTGAGCCTATATAGATCAAAGTGATAGACATCAATACCATTCAGTTCATAGGGTTCAACTAAAGTATAAGTAGGGCTTTTAACTGCTCCCTGATGGCCTAAACTTTGGATCAAACCACGACTAAATGTCGTTTTTCCAGCGCCTAATTCACCACTCAAATAGATGGTTAGCGGAGGCCTGATTGCTTGAGCTAACTGCTGCCCTAAGCTCACGGTATCAAACTCATTTTCAAGATAAACTGTCACTGGCGTCATGGTGTATTCGTTGTAACCTAAATTGGGCAAACTGATTATAACCAGATACTTTAACCCAAACTGAATTCTATCTAAACAAACATTAGCTGTTTTTAATCTGACGGCTTTAAATCTTGTCCACTAGTGTCCGAATATGCGGAAACAGATCGCAAGCCAACATGCCACGCTCTCCCTCTTCAGCAGCCATGTCAGCGGCGACGCCATGCACTACAACACCAGCACTGGCAGCATCCATATTGGACATCCCTTGCGCCATAAACGCCGCAATAATGCCCCCTAATACATCACCACTGCCACCGCTAGCTAATCCAGGATTACCCACTGGGGCGACATGACAACGAGTACCATCGTAAATAAGTGTGCCCGCACCTTTCAATACCACAACACCACCATACTTGGCCTGTAGAGCATAAACCGCTGCAAAGCGATCTTGTTCAACGTCTGCAATACTTATCCCCAGTAATCTTGCCGCTTCGCCGCTATGGGGCGTCAACACCCAATGTCGCTGCTTATTAGGCTCAAGTGCCAGTAAATTAAGGGCATCTGCATCCATGACACAGGGCTTGTCACTCAATCCGGTGGCCTTGAGTAAATTGTATCCCCAATCGTGCTTGCCAAGTCCAGGTCCAATTAGCAATACATCGGCCCACCCTAAGCGTTGATATACCTCCATATCAACCAATTCACAGCCCCAAAACATCAGCTCTGGTCGCCCAGCATTGATAATAGGGAGGTGCTGCGGCCTAGAAACCACAGCCACGAGACCTGCTCCGGCGCGTAAACAGCTTTCTCCGGCAAGCCTTGGCGCGCCCGCCATACCAATATCCCCCCCGATCACAGTGACCTTACCACAAGAGCCTTTATGGCTGTTTTTAGCGCGAGTGGGCATGCCTAAGTCAGTGACTCGGTGCGCAATATTAATGACGGTAGACGCGGGAAGGTATGGGGTTAATCCAATATCGGCAAACCATAAGTAACCGACGCAATCTCGGGCCTTACCCGTAACAAGCCCCTGCTTTACCGCTCCCATGGTCAATGTCACATCGGCTTTAATCGCCAGTTGCCCAGCTCCTGTATCGGCATTAATGCCCGAAGGTACATCTATAGACAACACCCAAGAAGGCTGCTGATTAACGGCGGTAATGATGGTCATAAACGTCTCATTGAGCTCACCGTGAAAGCCAGTGCCGAGTAAGCCATCTATCACCACATCTGCCGCTAATAATGCTTGCTGCCAATCCTGCTCTAGGTGACCACCTGCTGCCAAAAATACGGCTTTGGCATAGCTCACGCCTTCACCAATAGGTTCTCGCTCTAAAGCATACAGCTTAACTTGGCAGCCAGCCTCAAGCAAAAGCGTGGCACAGATATAAGCATCAGCCCCATTATTGCCGTATCCAGCTAACACCAAAATATGGCTAGTTAACTTATTTTGCTGTTGCAGTAATGCAAAGGTCGCCTGCCCTGCGCGATCGATTAACCCTAATAAAGATATGTCGCCTGAATGGATAAAATGGGCCTCAGCCTCTCTCACCATTTGAGTCGAATATAATGTTTGTGGTAGCTGTGCATCACAAAACAACATGGGGAGACTCCTAAATACGTTAATAAAACATCCTATGCGCTAGCTAAGGCTTAGCATATTCGATGTTAGATAACATATTGGTCATTAGATTCACGGGTTACTGTAATTATTGAGATAAGTTTGATCTTGCACAAAAAAATGAGCTAGATAGTAAGGCTTAAGTCTGAAATTTAAGTAAACGTTAGTAGGGCGGGAGTTAAACGATGTGGTGACCTTGAACGATAAAGCAGAGGGGAAGCGCGCCAGAATGAGAACGGTGCTCGTGCTTCAAGCCAATGGCAATAACACCAGATGATGGGCTTAGCCCTAGCAACAAATAACTCGGTAGCTTTAGCCTATTAAACTACCGAGTTTACGATAGAATTTAAATATCATCCATACGAATACAACTATGCACTAAACGCTGCTGTTGAATTTTCTTTACTCGTACCAACTCGCTCATCGCATTTTTCACATCGCCGGGAACGGATGATTCGGCCGTTTTCTGCAGCAGTCCAATCAAACGATTATCTAGATCTAAATGTAATTCCAATAGATCTTCTTCGTTCATATTGGCTTTAGGAACGATATCTTGACAACGTTTGATAAAATCTTCAAACACAATATCGTTGTACCAAAGTTCTAATAATTTAGAGGGGGCCTCTTCGATATAGTCATCTATCTTCTGTGACATCTCTTTTTCATGCTGTTGTAAATACTCAAGCATCAACTTGACGCGTGATGAATCAACCGCACTGTGCAAACGCCCATATAATCGAGCCATTTCTAAGCGACACTTAGAGACATATTCCAATTGTTCATTAAGCTGCTGAAATCTCATCTTACCCTCTCCAATCCAAGCCATTTGACTAGGCGATAATATTGACTCGATTTTATTATGAAGTATTTTGCGGATATTTTTTTGAACAAGGTCATAGTTTACACAGTTCAATCATCTTTATATTAGGTTTCGTTAAAGAAATGGGGCACAAATCACCCAAGTTAAAATTGAACTTATGCAAGACGTTTAAAAAGCAACCACAACAAACAATGCACAATTGAGGCGATAGATGAGGTTAGAAATAGATACCAATGACGTTTAACCTTTATATGGTATCCCTCTTACCTAAATAATAGAATCAGCAGAACTCATATCGCTTAAGATGAGATAATCAAAAATAGGGAAATTGGAACGACATGTCGTGTTAGAAGCACGCCATACTCTATAAATCAGTAATTTATCTAACTTGAGTTTAAGGGGATAATAAAACCTGAGGGAGATTGGAGCGACATATCGGGCTTAAAATAGGTACCGATGACCTATACCTTGGCAAAGTATCGCCCTTTTGCTCTAAAAAAGAGTCAACTGAGCTAATGTCGCTTACATCTTTAAATTTGGAGCGACATATCGGGTTCGAACCGATGACCTATACCTTGGCAAGGTATCGCTCTACCAACTGAGCTAATGTCGCATAAATCTTTGCATCTATAACATTCGGTAATGTTGTAGATTGTAATTTGGAGCGACATATCGGGTTCGAAATGGATACCGATGACTATACCTTGGTAAGGTATCGCCCTTTTGCTCTAAAAAAGAGTCAGCTGAGCTAATGTCGCAATCAAATTTGGAGCGACATATCGGGTTCGAACCGATGACCTATACCTTGGCAAGGTATCGCTCTACCAACTGAGCTAATGTCGCATAAATCTTT
>NZ_QPQT01000038.1 GCF_003605125.1 Shewanella algidipiscicola | reverse complement strand
AATGGCATAAGCCAGCTTAACTGCGAGACATACACGTCGAGCAGGTGCGAAAGCAGGTCATAGTGATCCGGTGGTTCTGAATGGAAGGGCCATCGCTCAACGGATAAAAGGTACTCCGGGGATAACAGGCTGATACCGCCCAAGAGTTCATATCGACGGCGGTGTTTGGCACCTCGATGTCGGCTCATCACATCCTGGGGCTGAAGTCGGTCCCAAGGGTATGGCTGTTCGCCATTTAAAGTGGTACGCGAGCTGGGTTCAGAACGTCGTGAGACAGTTCGGTCCCTATCTGCCGTGGGCGTTGGATGATTGAAGGGAGCTGCTCCTAGTACGAGAGGACCGGAGTGGACGAACCGCTGGTGTTCGGGTTGTCATGCCAATGGCATTGCCCGGTAGCTACGTTCGGAATCGATAACCGCTGAAAGCATCTAAGCGGGAAGCGAGCCCTAAGATGAGTCATCCCTAGGACTTTAAGTCCTCTAAAGGGCCGTAGGAGACTACTACGTTGATAGGCAAGGTGTGTAAGCGTTGTGAGGCGTTGAGCTAACTTGTACTAATGACCCGTGAGGCTTAACCATACAACCCAAAAGGGTTT
>NZ_QPQT01000037.1 GCF_003605125.1 Shewanella algidipiscicola | reverse complement strand
GGCCCGCACAAGCGGTGGAGCATGTGGTTTAATTCGATGCAACGCGAAGAACCTTACCTACTCTTGACATCCAGAGAATTCGCTAGAGATAGCTTAGTGCCTTCGGGAGCTCTGAGACAGGTGCTGCATGGCTGTCGTCAGCTCGTGTTGTGAAATGTTGGGTTAAGTCCCGCAACGAGCGCAACCCTTATCCTTATTTGCCAGCACGTAATGGTGGGAACTTTAGGGAGACTGCCGGTGATAAACCGGAGGAAGGTGGGGACGACGTCAAGTCATCATGGCCCTTACGAGTAGGGCTACACACGTGCTACAATGGCAAGTACAGAGGGTTGCAAAGCCGCGAGGTGGAGCTAATCTCACAAAGCTTGTCGTAGTCCGGATTGGAGTCTGCAACTCGACTCCATGAAGTCGGAATCGCTAGTAATCGTGGATCAGAATGCCACGGTGAATACGTTCCCGGGCCTTGTACACACCGCCCGTCACACCATGGGAGTGGGCTGCACCAGAAGTAGATAGCTTAACCTTCGGGAGGGCGTTTACCACGGTGTGGTTCATGACTGGGGTGAAGTCGTAACAAGGTAGCCCTAGGGGAACCTGGGGCTGGATCACCTCCTTACCTATACGACTAACTTAATG
>NZ_QPQT01000036.1 GCF_003605125.1 Shewanella algidipiscicola | reverse complement strand
TGGTCTTCTCCGCATAAGAACGCACGGCGAACGACGCGGCTACAACAATGATAATAGGGTGTGTCTTCGATACTTATTTGAGTTCTGCGAGGGCGTGGCATAAAAACCTCCTTGTTCAAGGCTCAATCAAAGCATAGCCGGAGGTTAACTTCTGCGCCATTAACGATGGGTGTCCTAGTCAACTTTCTTGCAATGAACCAACGGGCCCTCTAAAAAGTTTGCCAAAATCAGTCGTTAATTTTAGCCAGTTTTCGGCGGGGAGATTAAGCCTTTGTAAGATATTTTCAGCACTTTTAGACATAGCGCCTCGTTTATCTTCTCGGATAACTCTTCCGGTTTCATCCACCAACTCAAGGTAATCTTTAAAGCTGAACGCTATGCCTTTCGGTTGTTGTGCTCGCTCATTGCCAATAAACGCCAAAAGATGCTTAGGCTGCTCACCTTTCAGTGCAGCATTAACACGTAATTGGATACTGGTGTAGTCACTGTGCTCTGGAGTACTGGCCATCTTGGCTCTAACAGGGTTTAACTCAATATACGCCATACAAGCTAACAGTGCCGCTTCATCAAGTAAGGCCTGGCTTTTAAAGCGACCCTCCCAAAAATGCCCTGTGCAGTTATCCTCCATGTTGGCTTGCCTAGCGATGGGCTCAT
>NZ_QPQT01000035.1 GCF_003605125.1 Shewanella algidipiscicola | reverse complement strand
GCACGGCGAACGACGCGGCTACAACAATGATAATAGGGTGTGTCTTCGATACTTATTTGAGTTCTGCGAGGGCGTGGCATAAAAACCTCCTTGTTCAATGCTCAATCAAAGCATAGCCGGAGGTTAACTTCTGCGCCATTAACGATGGGTGTCCTAGTCAGGGCACCCGACCAGCGCATCTATGTCACTTATATTTATAACCTTGAATCCATTTCTAACTATAACCAATGGATATTTTTCACTATTCGTAGCTACATCTGACCAATTAAACCACTTCCACTCTTTGAGTTTGGCATTCTTTTTATTGTATTCCTCAAGCTCTAAGCTCCTCTTTATAGCTGCTGCCTCATCTATTTCCTTCGCTAAGCTGAAATTGAAAGCTGGGTTGATATATGCTAAATAAGAGGCTGTTAGAAAAAGCACGGCTATTGATGCAAAAAATAAGGACTTGC
The DNA here is from genome assembly GCF_003605125.1 of Shewanella algidipiscicola. Classification (GTDB taxonomy): domain Bacteria; phylum Pseudomonadota; class Gammaproteobacteria; order Enterobacterales; family Shewanellaceae; genus Shewanella; species Shewanella algidipiscicola. Next base: position 210 of record NZ_QPQT01000035.1, on the reverse strand, counting down.
TAATTTCTACTACCTTGTCATTCATCTGTAAACTCCGTTTAGGTTTATGGTTAACGATCTAGTTCACGAGCCGAAGGTCTCGTGTAACGGTTTGTTCTTTACTTTCGGAGAGAGGAGGTTATCGCTACTCAATCCGTGAGTTCATATTCCATGCCCTTGGGGCTGATGTGAGCCCCCTGCGGCGTGAGGGAAGCATCGCTGCTTTACTTG
>NZ_QPQT01000034.1 GCF_003605125.1 Shewanella algidipiscicola | reverse complement strand
ATGAGCCCATCGCTAGGCAAGCCAACATGGAGGATAACTGCACAGGGCATTTTTGGGAGGGTCGCTTTAAAAGCCAGGCCTTACTTGATGAAGCGGCACTGTTAGCTTGTATGGCGTATGTTGAGTTAAACCCTGTTAGAGCTAAGATGGCCAGTACTCCAGAGCACAGTGACTACACCAGTATCCAATTACGTGTTAATGCTGCACTGAAAGGTGAGCAGCCTAAGCATCTTTTGGCGTTTATTGGCAATGAGCGAGCACAACAACCGAAAGGCATAGCGTTCAGCTTTAAAGATTACCTTGAGTTGGTGGATGAAACCGGAAGAGTTATCCGAGAAGATAAACGAGGCGCTATTGCTAAACGTGCTGAAAATATCTTACAAAGGCTTAATCTCCCCGCCGAAAACTGGCTAAAATTAACGACTGATTTTGGCAAACTTTTTAGAGGGCCCGTTGGTTCATTGCAAGAGCTTGATGACTATTATACTCACCTAGAAAAACGACGAAGGCACTTTGCAAGCAGTTGTCAGCACCTTCAGTTCAGCTAGTATTTAGCCGCTTCCCACTTCTGTACTAGGCCTGTCAGTCAGGTCAATTTGTGATGCCTTAAATTCTGCCTTTTTGTCTTCTTCTCATCAATTCAAACTTATCTGATGCTCCCCAGTTGCCATTTTGACGAGTTTTCTCATTTATGATGCCTATCATGGGCGGCATAGGAGTAATCTGCAAATAATGGTGCTATGTTATTGATTAACTATGGGTGGCTAACTGCTTG
>NZ_QPQT01000033.1 GCF_003605125.1 Shewanella algidipiscicola | reverse complement strand
GTACCTTTCATCATCGTATTCATGAACAAATGTGACATGGTTGATGACGAAGAGCTACTAGAACTAGTAGAAATGGAAGTTCGTGAACTGCTATCAGAATATGACTTCCCAGGTGATGACCTACCAGTTATCCAAGGTTCTGCGCTTAAAGCCCTAGAAGGCGAGCCAGAGTGGGAAGCTAAGATCCTTGAGCTTGCAGAAGCGCTAGATACTTATATTCCAGAGCCAGAGCGTGCAATTGACGGTGCATTCATTCTTCCAATCGAAGACGTATTCTCAATCGCTGGCCGTGGTACTGTTGTAACAGGTCGTGTAGAGCGCGGTATCATCAAAGTAGGTGAAGAAGTAGAAATCGTTGGTATTCGCGATACTACTAAGACCACTTGTACTGGTGTTGAAATGTTCCGTAAACTGCTTGACGAAGGTCGTGCAGGTGAGAACTGTGGTGTACTACTACGTGGTACTAAGCGTGATGAAGTTGAGCGTGGTCAAGTATTGGCTAAGCCAGGTTCAATCACTCCACACACTACATTCCAGTCAGAAATCTATGTTCTGTCAAAAGAAGAAGGTGGACGTCACACTCCTTTCTTCAAAGGTTACCGTCCACAGTTCTACTTCCGTACAACAGACGTAACCGGTACTATCGAATTGCCAGAAGGCGTAGAGATGGTAATGCCTGGTGACAACGTACAGATGACAGTAACACTGATCTGCCCAATCGCGATGGATGAAGGTTTACGCTTCGCTATCCGTGAAGGTGGCCGTACAGTTGGTGCTGGTGTTGTAGCTAAGATCATTGCTTAATAGCAAAGTGTCTTAA
>NZ_QPQT01000032.1 GCF_003605125.1 Shewanella algidipiscicola | reverse complement strand
CTACTGGTACTGTAAAATGGTTTAACGAAGATAAAGGTTTTGGCTTTATCTCTCAAGAAAATGGCGGCGCTGACGTGTTCGTTCATTTCCGTGCTATCGCTTCTGACGGTTTCAAGACCTTAGAAGAAGGCCAAAAAGTTTCTTTCGAAGTTGAGCAAGGTCAAAAAGGCCTTCAAGCGGCTAACGTAGTTCCTGCATAAGCAGCTACATTACCCCGCTTAACTGCGAACAAAAGGCGACCTTAGGTCGCCTTTTTTGTCTCTGTAATATCATCAACGCTCACTATCGATAATTCCTTATCGATAGACTGTCATTTTATACGCACTTACCCTCATTCCCCCTGGCGCTTGCGACTGTTCTAAGCTCATCTAAAATACATTACAGCGCCTATCGCTGCGGTCATTTACTCTCTTGAACCGACTCGCATATTACCGCATATAAGCATCAAGTTTGGGAACGACACACGAGCGGTAGCAAGTTGCTTAATATTTTTGCTAACTACTGGTGCTTAGGCTTGGCCATTGCTAAGTCTGTTGTTGGGCTTTAGGCGGAGGAATATGGCCATCGTCGTTTTTAACCTCTACTTCCTCCTCAGTAGTGTTACGCATTTTTTGATGCTTATGCTGACCTCAAAATCCATATCACCATGCCACTTTAAGAGCAGAGCATCGGCTACATGCAGATTACGAGATAACAGCGTAAAAATAAAATGGCAAAAGATTGAGGCTTAAGATGATGATTGCTATCACATTAGCTAAAATCCAGCCTAAATCACCAAAGGAGTCGCAAAAATAAAGCGTGCAAAGTCTGCAAAGGCTGTTATTATGCACTCGCTCTGTTGTTCAAGAGTTATTAAAAAAGTAAAAGTAAAAGTAAAACCCTAAGCCAAATCCTCACCCTTTTTGTACTCAGCGTTTCCCTTAGCTTCTCGTCAT
>NZ_QPQT01000031.1 GCF_003605125.1 Shewanella algidipiscicola | reverse complement strand
CCCCCTTTATCGTTACTCATGTCAGCATTCGCACTTCTGATACCTCCAGCGTGGGTTACCCCTTCACCTTCAACGGCTTACAGAACGCTCCTCTACCGCACTAGCGCAAGCGCTAGTACCCATAGCTTCGGTGTATTGCTTAGCCCCGTTAAATCTTCCGCGCAGGCCGACTCGACTAGTGAGCTATTACGCTTTCTTTAAATGATGGCTGCTTCTAAGCCAACATCCTAGCTGTCTAAGCCTTCCCACATCGTTTCCCACTTAGCAATAACTTTGGGACCTTAGCTGATGGTCTGGGTTGTTTCCCTTTTCACGACGGACGTTAGCACCCGCCGTGTGTCTCCCGAGTAGTACTCATTGGTATTCGGAGTTTGCAAAGGGTTGGTAAGTCGGGATGACCCCCTAGCCTTAACAGTGCTCTACCCCCAATGGTATTCGCTCGAGGCGCTACCTAAATAGCTTTCGAGGAGAACCAGATATCTCCCGGTTTGATTGGCCTTTCACCCCCAGCCACAAGTCATCACCGCATTTTTCAACATACGTGTGTTCGGTCCTCCAGTTGATGTTACTCAACCTTCAACCTGCCCATGGCTAGATCACCGGGTTTCGGGTCTACACCTTGCAACTAAACGCGCAGTTAACACTCGGTTTCCCTACGGCTCCGCTATTCGCTTAACCTCGCTACAAAATGTAAGTCGCTGACCCATTATACAAAAGGTACGCAGTCACGGTCTCAAGAACCGCTCCCACTGCTTGTACGTATACGGTTTCAGGTTCTATTTCACTCCCCTCACAGGGGTTCTTTTCGCCTTTCCCTCACGGTACTGGTTCACTATCGGTCAGTCAGGAGTATTTAGCCTTGGAGGATGGTCCCCCCATGTTCAGACAAGATGTCACGTGTCCCGTCCTACTCGTTTTCACGTAAAGTTAGTTTTCATGTACGGGGCTATCACCCTGTGCCGCTGTGCTTTCCAACACATTCCACTAACACCCTCTACGCTTAAGGGCTAATCCCCGTTCGCTCGCCGCTACTAGGGGAATCTCGGTTGATTTCTTTTCCTCCGGGTACTTAGATGTTTCAGTTCCCCGGGTTCGCCTCACAACACTATGTATTCATGTTGTGATACATGCTTATGCATGTGGGTTTCCCCATTCGGACATCGTTAGCTCAAATGCTTGTTACTAGCTCGCCAACGCTTTTCGCAAGTTACTACGTCCTTCATCGCCTCTGACTGCCAAGGCATCCACCGTATACGCTTAGTCACTTAACCATACAACCCAAATGAGTTTCACAAGGAAACAAACTCTTTCAAGCGGGTAAGCTTGATGTTGTATCGCAACTAATGGTGTTTACTTTCGCCAAAAGAATACTCATGAATCATCATTACAATGATTCGGCACTTGATTTAAGTGTTTGAGAACTCAATTTTAATTTTCGCGTCAATGCTACAAATAATCACGCACAAGTACGCCATTATCCCTTTCACATTAACACTATCAGCTTTCCAAATTTTTAAAGAACAAGCATCGCCGTTAAGGCGTGCCACCTGCTCTAACAAGAACAAGTTATCTGTGTGAACACTCAACAAACATTAAGTTAGTCGTATAGGTAAGGAGGTGATCCAGCCCCAGGTTCCCCTAGGGCTACCTTGTTACGACTTCACCCCAGTCATGAACCACACCGTGGTAAACGCCCTCCCGAAGG
>NZ_QPQT01000030.1 GCF_003605125.1 Shewanella algidipiscicola | reverse complement strand
CGGCTACAACAATGATAATAGGGTGTGTCTTCGATACTTATTTGAGTTCTGCGAGGGCGTGGCATAAAAACCTCCTTGTTCAATGCTCAATCAAAGCATAGCCGAAGGTTAACTTCTGCTCCATTAATGATGGGTGTCCTAGTCAACTGTTTGGTTGGTAGCATTTAGTCGAGTTAGGTTTTATTGATTGATGGTAGCGTTAACTTACATTGTTTTGAATTGCTTGCCGCAGGCCTTTCGTGCAGGTGCTTCTTCGGCACCGCTGTAAACCCATCCTTGGGCGCTCTGCGATTTCATCCCTGAAATCGAAGGCCTCAGCCGCACCTACACCGAGTTCTGAATCTCTTCGATTTGACCTTACTAGTGTCACTCGGACAATCAAAAGCTAACTCGGTTTTGGACATTTCTGCGTTAGGATTTTTGCTCTACTATGTGAGTTTAAGATTAATATTTCTATGGCTAACGCTCGCGCAATAGGCGCGAGCTTGCGAGTGTCCATATTTACGCGTTTGTTATGCTATTTAGATATTTCATTCACGACGTCTGCTATTTCTGAATATTCATCGACCCAGATAATGTCGACACCAAATGACTTCGCATCATTGTTTTCAAAAGTATGAACGGTTCTGACGAGCCCCTGAGCGATAATATTAAGCTTCTCATCCGCACCATCTTCTTTAAAAAAGCCACCTTTAGCTAGTAACTCTTTTAAGATTTCTTCTACTTTTTCAACCTTGTACTTTCGCTTTATCAAGTAGTGCTGGGTTTTGTCGTGCCCTCGTTGAGATTTAGCAATATCCAACAAACGTCTTAGATTAGGATCGGAAAAAGAATGACCAATAAACAAACAATTTGAATCTTTAAATTTGTTGATTTGAACCAAGTTGCTCCAGTGGTAAAGATCCATATATTGCTTGTGATAGCTGTCATCCGACAAAATGACGGCATGTTTATCTGTTACGTTGCCAGTTCTTGGAAGATAGCCGTGCACGTGATAAATAGGAAGCTCATCTTTTTTGGGGTTCATTCCTAACGTGTAAATACTTTTGTATTTAATACCTAGATCGAGCTCTTTAAGTTTTTGCTCCAAAATATCGTCATAATTATAGGTAATAACCGAATCCAAGCTTGGGTTTTTCCCAGGGGATACGCAAAGCTGAACAACGGCCTTATAAATAGGGCTATCTACGTCTGTTATATTTTCGTAAAGGGCTTTTCTAACTTCGGTCTCAAAAGGGTATTTTCTAGTTCCTTTTTGCTTTTCGTTTTCAAAATGCAATTTAAGGTATCTTGCTGCAATTAAACTACTTGGACCAAAAACTGAGTTAAACATTCCAGCCATTAGCTGGCTTTCTGCATCATCATCTTCCAGTGTTTTCGCCAATAGCCTTTTCAACAGCTCATCCCACGACGGTAGGCCAAAGTCCATTGATACACCAGCACCTAGTATCAATGTGAGGCTTTCATTCTCATAATGTCCCTTTAGCTCTCGAATGCTCTTCCTTTTTTCAGCATCCCACTCTTCAAAAGTTTTTTCAATAAAATCAGAGGTTTTACCTTTTATATTTTTGAAAACATCATCAAAAACGGATGCAAAAATTTCACTGAATTCACCAGATGATTTATCCTCACCTAGCTTTTCCCAAATTCGCTTGGTGTACTCTGATTGAGAGCGCTTTTTAGCGGGCATTTTGATCGTTTTTCCATCCTTCGTTTTTATGGTGTAAACGATATCTTTGAAATAATTATCTTCGTCACTCATATCTTATGTATTCTTCGTAATTAGGGGCATAACGATCTAGTTCACGAGCCGAAGGTCTCGTGTAACGGCTTGTTCTTTACTTTCGGAGAGAGGAGGTTATCGCTACTCAATCCGTGAGTTCATATTCCATGCCCTTGGGGCTGATG
>NZ_QPQT01000003.1 GCF_003605125.1 Shewanella algidipiscicola | reverse complement strand
TTATGAGATCCCAGGTCGATTAGCTCAGCTGGGAGAGCACCTCCCTTACAAGGAGGGGGTCACTGGTTCGAGCCCAGTATCGACCACCATTCTTTTCATAAAGAATTAAAACATTATGAAATCCCAGGTCGATTAGCTCAGCTGGGAGAGCACCTCCCTTACAAGGAGGGGGTCACTGGTTCGAGCCCAGTATCGACCACCATATTTCCTCTTATGTATTACAATCCCCCTATTTAGAATTAATCAGCATATTAGCCATAAGTTTTGGCCAAAATTGACCATTGCTAAACCACTCACCTGGACTATTCTTCAATAATATTGAGATAAAACCTGTTGAGTATCGGTGGTTCATATGGCAGAAGTCACACAATCAGCCTCACTGGCAAGTATTGCAGCCTATTTAAAGCTCACCCATGAGTGTGATGAACAACAAGCCATGGTCGAAGCCAGAGAGGTGATGCAAAATTTGGTCGCTATGCGGCAAAAAGGCTTTATTACAGGCTGGTATTTTGATGCTCACGGCCATTTAGAATTATTACCTAGTGATGCAATCATGAAACGAATTGAGCCGATAAAATAATACGCTTGCCCTTCTTGGCATAGTATTGCTTTACTCCGTCACAGAAACCACCAAGCTGAATCAGTGCCCTATTTTCTATGTATTAATGAGAAAATGGACTTCAAGTGACAACTTCTAGTTGTACATGCTAATCATCAAGAATAAGCAGGTATTTGATCCTATGACGAATACTGCAGTTATTTCCCGCTATAGTATCCCCTATGATTCGCCTCTAAGTAAGCTTAATCCCCAAATAAGGTCACGGCCTTGCTAACATCTCTATGCATTTGCTTAAGGGGTTGTCTTACATGATCACTTTCTCATCTCAAGTTGCTAGCATGTCATGCTTCAGCGCTGAGCCAATCAATTCATGAATACGAAAACCGACCAAGTTTACATTGCAAGTGTGCTATCCATATGTCAGTTGATAAATGGGTCATTTTCCACCCATTCAAACAGATTTAACTGGCGAGATCCGCCCCATTCTCAATGGCACTTAACTTCACGCCAAAATGCAACCTATTGAGATCTTTATGTTTACCAATAAATAACATTTATGGCCTACTCCTTGCCTATACTTCCTTATTAGTTCGTCAGTCAACTCAACCTCTATGGCCTATAAAGCCAAAAAGATTAATAACATAAGGGAAAATAGCATGAGTATATCTAACATCTTCTTCACCCGGCACTCACTTAAGCAACTGCTTAAATTGACCTCTGTAGTGACCCTATTAAGCGCCAGTCTGTCGGTATCTGCCACCCCAGTAGAAATTAAATTCTCTCACGTGGTTGCCGAGAACACGCCGAAAGGCCAAATGGCCCTTAAGTTTAAAGCCTTAGTTGAAGAGCGACTCCCTGGCGAGTATCAGGTTAACGTATTTCCAAATTCACAGCTGTTTGGTGACAATAACGAATTGTCAGCATTACTGCTTAATGATGTGCAATTTGTCGCACCGTCACTATCGAAATTTGAACGTTACACCAAGAAGCTGCAAATTTTTGATTTACCCTTCCTGTTTCAAGATATGGATGCGGTTAACCGTTTTCAGCAAAGTGAATCTGGACAAAAATTATTAAACTCGATGAAGCGCAAAGGCCTTGTCGGGCTTGGTTACCTTCACAATGGCATGAAACAGTTTTCCGCCAGTAGCCCACTGATCTTGCCCGAAGATGCTAGTGGCAAAAAGTTTCGTATTATGGCATCTGACGTTTTAGCCGCCCAATTTCAAGCTGTCAATGCGATACCGGTGAAAAAACCCTTCTCTGAAGTATTCACGCTACTGCAAACACGTGCTATCGATGGCCAAGAGAATACTTGGTCGAATATTTACTCAAAGAAATTTTTCGAGGTACAAAGCCATATCACCGAGAGTAATCATGGCGTTTTAGATTATATGGTCGTGACTTCAGATACCTTCTGGAAATCACTTCCAGGAGATAAGCGTAAAGTGATCAAAGCCGCCTTAGATGAAGCCGTTGCCTATGGTAACGAAATTGCTGCTGCTAAAGTCGATAAAGATAAACAAGCCATTATCGACTCAAAGCGCTCAGAAATCACCTATTTAACCCCAGAGCAACGTGCCGCATGGGTCAGCGCGATGAAACCCGTTTGGGCACAGTTTGAAAATAAAATTGGTAAAGATCTTATCGAAGCCGCTGTTGCTTCAAACAAATAATAACGATAACGATTAGCTAACATTAATAGGAAAGTATTGAGGCCTAGCTAACGGCTTACGGCCTCTTTCCTATTTAAGGAGCAACAGAGATGATATCTCGTTTATTTTCATATTTTGAAGAAGGTATGCTCAATGCATTAATCACCGCCATGACAGTGCTGGTGTTCGCCGAAGTGATTGCGCGCTTTTTCTTTAACACAGGTTTTCTGTGGATCCAGGAGCTAACACTCACCCTGTGTGGCTGGTTTGTGCTATTTGGTATGTCATATGGCGTGAAAGTCGGCGCTCACATCGGCGTCGATGCTTTTGTCAAAAAACTGCCCAAAAAAGGCCGTAAAGTCACCGCCATTATTGCCGTCATTGTCTGCTTAGTTTACTGCGCCATGTTTTTACAAGGTAGCTGGGATTACCTTGTAAAAATGTACCAAGTGGGCGTCCCGATGGAAGATATCGACTTGCCGCACTTTTTAGTCAACCAGCTTGACCCTGATAATGCTTGGGAATATTTACGCATCGATGTTGAAGAGCCCGCGATGCCGCTGTGGATGTCACAAAGTATCTTATTAATTGGTTTTTCATTACTCACATGGCGCTTTATCGAATTAGCTATCGCCATTTTACAAAATAAGACCGACGGTTTTAGGTTTGCTGATGAAGCCAAGGAAAGCATGCATCTTGCTGAAAATAATAATGATAAGCCTGATGTTGGCACTAAGGGAGATAAATAATGACCATTGCCATTCTATTTATTAGCCTATTTCTGTGTATGCTCATCGGTATGCCTATCGCTATTGCGCTAGGTTTTTCCAGCATGCTCACCATCTTATTGTTTTCTGATGACTCACTGGCCTCTATCGCCCTAAAACTGTATGAGTCGACCTCTGAGCACTATACCCTGCTGGCAATCCCCTTTTTTATTCTTTCCTCAGCCTTTTTATCCACCGGTGGTGTGGCACGGCGGATCATCGACTTTGCCATGGACAGCGTCGGGCATATTCGTGGCGGATTAGCCATGGCCTCTGTCATGGCCTGCATGCTCTTTGCGGCTGTCTCTGGCTCATCGCCTGCTACAGTGGCCGCCATTGGCTCTATCGTCATCGTGGGCATGGTGCGCGCGGGTTATCCTGAAAAATTTGCCGCCGGCGTGATTACCACCTCCGGGACACTAGGCATCTTGATCCCTCCTTCTATCGTCATGCTGGTTTACGCCGCCGCCACCGAAGTGTCGGCGGCCAGAATGTTTATGGCGGGCTTGATACCGGGCTTGATGATGGGGCTTTTATTAATGCTAGCGATTTATGTGGTCGCGCGTATCAAAAAGCTGCCTTCACGTCCCTTTCCGGGAATTAAGGTGTTAGCGCTTTCCAGTGCCAAAGCCATGGGCGGCCTAGCGCTGATTTTTATTGTTTTAGGTTCTATCTATGGTGGGGTAGCCAGCCCGACTGAAGCCGCGGCGGTGGCCTGTGTTTACGCCTATTTTATTGCTGTATTTGGCTATCGCGATATCGGGCCACTGAAAAATGTCAGCTGGCGTGACCGCGGCGAGTCCCTTATAAAGGCCTGTGCACGTAATATCGGCTTTATCTTGCTTGCCGTGCTTAAAACCCCGGTGGACAAAGAGATCCGTCACGTGGTCAGAGATGGCGCTAAAGTCAGTATTATGCTGCTGTTTATCATCGCTAATGCGATGTTATTTGCCCACGTGCTCACCACGGAGCGCATCCCGCACCTGATTGCCGAAACCATAGTTGGCATGGGGCTTCCCGTATGGGGTTTCCTCATCATAGTCAACTTGTTGCTACTGGCCGCCGGTAACTTTATGGAGCCCTCGGCAATTTTGCTCATCATGGCGCCGATTTTATTCCCAATCGCAACGCAGTTGGGCATTGACCCTATCCATTTAGGCATCATTATGGTGGTCAATATGGAGATTGGTATGCTCACCCCGCCGGTGGGGCTCAACTTGTTTGTGACCGCAGGGATCACTGGGCGCAGCATGGGATGGGTGATTCAATCCTGTTTGCCTTGGTTGGTGTTACTGCTGTTTTTCTTAGCGCTGATCACTTACGTTCCACAGATCTCGTTATTCCTGCCTGAATATATCGATAAGTTAAATGGTTATTAAATAACTTGATTTTACTTAACAATTGAGTGAGTCTGGCAAAGGTAATTTCCCTTGCCAGACTCACTATTGCTGATGCGGACATGCATTTTATGTCAATGAAAATAAAAACAAAAAAATACCTCAGCGTCACTTTGATTATCGCATTAGGCCTAGTACTGGTGTTGAATATCGCCTATTGGTCTCATCTAGATCACGGCTACCAACAAACTCAACGTCAATCTGGCGCTCAAATGAAAGAGTTGGTCAGTTTTCTAGCGGGTGCCCTATCTCGCTATCAAAGCATTCCTCACGTACTCTCTAAAAATCCATTATTAGTCAATGCACTGCAACAACAAGATGACACAGCAACTCTCACCGCGTTAAATCAGTATTTACAAGAGATCCAGAGCATCACCGAAGCGCTCGATATCTATCTGGTTAATGCCAATGGTGATGCCATTGCCGCCAGTAATTGGCAACAAAGTTACTCGTTTATCGGACAGAACTTTGCCTTTCGCCCCTATTTCCAACAGGCGATAAAGGGCCAACAAGGGCGTTATTTTGCCGTGGGCACCAGCTCCAATAAACGCGGCTATTACTTCTCTTACCCCATCTATGCTAGCGGACAACGTCAGTCAACAGAGCAAGTGCAACCAGAAATTCTTGGTGTGATAGTGGTAAAGGTCGATGTTACCGAGATAGAGCAGCACGGTACCGGTATGGCCAGAGCCAGCAATTATGAATTTGCCATTAGCGATCCCGATGACATCATCTTTATCTCAAGCGTGCCACAATGGCGCCTCGCCGCTTTCAATCCTGTAACGCCCGAGCGGCAACGGCAGATTAAGCAATCACGCCGCTATGCCGATAGAACCATCCACGAGTTAGCCATTGAGCCGCCATACACAGATTCAGCGGATGAGCGTTACCCTATCTACCGTATTAACCACAGCAATGACAACACCATTGACTACATGGACAACAAAACAGTAATGGCAGAGGCTGGTTGGAAATTGCATATCCTAGCCCCAATGGCACCAACCTATCAGGCTATGCCCCCTTTATTACTGCTTTATGGCGCCTTATACCTGCTAATGGCCCTAGCCTTGCTGTACGCCGTTGAGCGACGTAAAAACAGCCAACGAATGCGTCACGCACACGAACAGTTAGAACAAAGAGTACAAGAGCGTACTCAGGCTTTAGAAAGTAGCCATAGACAACTCAAAGAGACTCAAGATGAGTTAATCCAAGCCGCTAAGCTCACCGTGATAGGCAGTTTATCGGCGAGTATCAATCATGAGATCAATCAGCCCTTGGCCGCTATCCGCAGCTACGCCCAGAATACCCAAACCTTACTTGCCAGAGCAAAGTGGGAAGATGTGGGGCGTAATATCATCACTATCATAGAGTTAACCGATAGGCTGGCCGCTATCGTGTCGCAATTTAAAAGCTTCACCCGAAAAAGTGCTGGCAATGAGAAAGCCACCAACGTAGCCCAGTGCATCAACGATGCCCTCACCATTATTCAGCCAGAAGTCGATAAACAGGGAGTTGAGCTGCAACTCAACGTCGCCGATAACCAGACCCATATTTGGTGCGATCCTATCCGGCTACAGCAGGTACTGGTGAATTTAATGAGCAATGCCATTAAAGCGATGCAACACAGTTCACCTAAACAGTTGATTATCGGCGTGACAGTGACGGATAGAGTCAACATTAGCATCGAAGATAGTGGCTCAGGGATTAAAGAGAGCCAAATGAAAAAAATCTTCGACCCCTATTATACTAATTCTCGCCATGGGCTCGGACTTGGTTTGTCTATTTCACGGCGGATCATCGAAACCATGCAAGGGCAAATAAACGTGGCTAACCGCATCGAAGGCGGCGCCATTTTTAACATTACCTTGGCCACATATACACCAGGAACGCCATGATGCTAACCGATGACCTAACAGAGTACGACGTTATTATTGTCGATGATGAACCCCTTATCGGCTGCGCATTGGTCCAGTTATTTGAGCTGGAATCTTATCGAGCCCTCGCCCTTGCCGAACCACAACAGCTAATGAATGCCTTGCCTCCAAACTGGCCTGGGGTGGTGATCTCCGACGTAAACATGCCACATATCGACGGCCTAACACTGATGGCGAACCTCTTAAGCCAAGATAAGGACATACCTATTATCTTACTCACGGGGCACGGTGATATCGCCATGGCGGTGCAGGCGCTAAAACAGGGGGCATACGACTTTATTGAAAAGCCGTTTAATAACGAACATATGCTCGACATTGCTAAACGCGCCCTTGAAAAACGCAGCCTAACACTGGAAAATCGCAGCCTTAAAAAAGAGCTCGAATCACACAGTACACCAGGGCCACGCATACTGGGTCACAGCCCAGGCATAAAACAGATGCGCCATATTATCGAGCAAGTGCTCGACATGCCCGCCGACATCTTAATTGAGGGGGAAACGGGCACAGGCAAGGAGCTAGTGGCGCGCTACTTACACGATCATAGTGTCCGCAGCGCCGCCAATTTTGTCGCCATCAATTGCGGCGCGATCCCTGAAACCATTATCGAAAGTGAACTATTTGGCGCAGAGGCCGGTGCCTTTACCGGCGCCGACAAAACCCGCATAGGTAAGTTCGAATACGCTAACGGTGGCACCCTGTTTCTCGATGAGATAGAGAGCACTCCACTGGCCTTACAAGTAAAACTACTGCGCGTGCTTGAAGATAGAAAAGTAGAACGACTGGGGTCAAACAAGAGTATTACCTTAGATATTCGCATCATTGCCGCGACTAAGGTGGACCTTAAATCCCTGTGCGATACTGGCGAGTTTCGCCAAGACCTCTTGTATCGCCTCAACCTCGTCACCATACCTATCCCTGCGCTGCGTGAACGCCGGGAAGATATTCCGCTGTTATTTTTACACTTTGCTCGTGTCGCATCGGCGCGTTACCACAAAGCGCTTATTCCACTATCGACAGAAAATACCGCTCAGCTGATCTCTCATGATTGGCCGGGTAATGTCAGGGAGTTAAGAAACCTTGCCGAACGCTATGTCCTGCTTGGCGGCGAAGCGGCCTTTGCCACATCGATGACCCCAAGCCATCAACTCAATGCCAATATGTCATTGCAGCAACGGGTAGAATTTTTTGAGCGCCTGCTGATTGAGGAGGCGCTCAATGTCAATAAAGGCAGTATCAAACTGACCATGCAGCAGCTCGAATTACCGCGCAAAACCCTGTATGACAAGATGCAAAAATTTGGTCTCAATCGTAAAACCTTTATTCAATAAGGCATTGGCAGTCACTGTAGATAAACCGCCGAGGTATTTCCCCTAGCCTGCCACATCAATCAAAGATGCGGGGGCGCGCCGCTGGGCGCGTGCCAAATACAATACCAACACGGCCACCAGCGATAGCACCACTAAACTGCCGCCCACTACACCATTCCAGCCCCAATGCTGCCAAAAAGGTAATAGATAAGGGCCACCTATCGCCGCACCAAGATAGTAACTGCACAGATACAAGGCTGTGGCTTTTGCTCTATGCTGCTGCGCGCGCTGGGCCACCCAGGCATTACAGACACTATGAAAAGTGAAAAACCCAAAACTGGATAAGATAAAGCCAACCACAATCGCCTCACTACTATCGACTAAGGTCACCATGCTTCCCAGACACATCATTAATGTCGACAACACAAATAAGGGTTGGCGGCCTAATTTATTCACCCACTTAGCGGAGCGAAACGAGGCATAAGTGCCACTCAAATAGCAGAGGAAAATCAAGGTCACCTCAAAACGCCCCCAGTTGAAGGGGGCTTGCATCAGGTGCAGCTGAATATAACTAAATTGATTGACCATCACCATAAAGGCCATGGCACCCAGTAGATACAATTTAATCATGGTGCTATCGCTAAGGTGTAGCCAAAATCCTTGGGCGTCGCTGCGCTGAAAACGTAATTTAATCTCACCACGCTCGGCGCGAATTTTATCGCGATTAGGCAATAGCCCTATCACGACTAAGGTGCCAAGGGCGGTAATGCTTATCAGTAATAACATCGACTGCTGCCAATTAAGGTATTGGGTCATGACACCGCCGAGTAATCGCCCAGCAATACCGCCCAAACTGTTGGCCGCAATGTAAACCGCTCCCGCTTTCAGTAAAACCGACTTATCGAGCATGTCTTTGAAATAGGCCATCGAAATGGCGGGCACCGCCGCCAATAGAGCCCCTTGGATCAACCGCAGTGCAATCAAATCACTAAACTCTGTCACGAATAGCAACATGACATCGGCAAGTACTAGCAGCCCTAAACTCCACAACAGTGGCTTTCTGCGACCAATTTTGTCCGATAAGGTGGCATAAAACAGCAATGAAAAGGCTAACGAGAAGCTGGTCACCGACAGTAGTAATGTGGCGTGCGCGGGTAATACCTGAAAACTGCTGGCAATGAGTGGCAGCATGCCTTGCACCAAATATAAATTGATATACACAACCACAGAGGCTAAGGACAGCCCCCATATTAACCGGATTTGCAGTTGTTGTTGACTCATGGATAACGCGCTTCTCTATTGTCTCGATAGACACAGGCTAGCATTAGCCCTAACATAACAAAAATAGATTATTTTGATTGCATCCATATTATTTTATTATGGACAAGTCTGAGCTCAGGCGGTTTAATTCCAAGAGTGCTTAAGTCCAAGAGTGATTTGGAATTCAAGGCAATATTGAGCAAGCTCCAAGATAACCTGACTAACGATCCTAGGGCCTGCTGATCTTTCAAGGTTGTTTTTGCAGCGAATTGTTGGGTATTTATACAAGTCAGAAGCTTGGTGGTGTAGTTATTCTACATAAAAAGCTGAGAACGCAGTAGAAATACCCAACAAACGCTGCCCAAAGGGTTCAGCTAAAAACGTTTTACTCTTTGTTAAGTGAATTTTGCTTAGATGACTAGGCTGCAATCCGCTCGCCTCGATTAACACGTTTTTGTCTCGAACAACATTCAATCAGCAAAGATCAACAGGCCCTAGCGATAACAACAATAGTAGCTAACCAACTCAAGCGAGCGATGATGTGGATATCAAACAGCTTAAACATTTCGATGCCTTAGCCACCAGAGGCAGTTTTACCTTAGCGGCAAAACAACTCAATATTGCCCAGCCGGCACTGAGTCAAAGCATTAAACGATTGGAAACCGATTTAGGTGTCACCTTAATTAATCGTAATAAACATTATCGTGGCCAAGATGGCAGTCGTTTGACCCTCACAGCCGAAGGTAACGCCCTACATCAGCACGCTTGCCTGATCATCAAACAACTTAAGCAAGCTGAGGCACACATCAAATCGATGGCGAACCTGACTAAGGGAGAAGTGCGCATTGCGGTGCCCGGCATGCTGGGTTCTTACTATTTACCCTCGCGCTTAATGGCCTTTCGCCATCGTTACCCCGATTTGAAACTGTCATTATTTGAGGGCGGTACCCGCGACAGTTTGCGCATGCTGCAAAATGAAGAGGTCGATATTGCCATCATCACAGGCCAAGATCTGCAGGCCAACTTCGACAGTCACCTACTGTTGAGAGAACAAATGGTGGTCGCCCTAGGTGAAGATCACCCACTGGCAGAACAAAACAGCATCAATCTTACGCAGTTTTTTCAACATGAATTGGTGATGTTCAAACCCGGTTACTTTCATCGAGAGTGGATGCTGTCTCAAGCCACAGAGCTAGGATTAGAGGCCAACATTGCCTTTGAAACCAACTTGATCAACTTGATTAAACAGGTGGTGGCACAAGGCTATGCCATCACGAGTGTGCTAGAGATGGTGATAGAACCGCGGGATAATATTTTGGCGCGGCCCTTTTCACCGGCGGTCTACTTAGATTTACATATTGCTTGGAACAAAGAGCGCCCCGTCGGCCTTGCTGACCGTGCCTTTGTCGATTTTCTGATGTCTAATCGTTAACTGAGCGATTTTGCGAGTCCCGATGCCTTCCTCCTAAGCCAAAAATAGCCTTGAAGCTTACGATGCATCGGCTTGCTGCTCTGGAGAGGCCTGAATAAACGCATCAAGCTGCAGGCAATTGTCATAAATGCGCTCAATATGCGGATAAGCACTCAATGCAACGTTAAAGCGCTTGGCGTTATATACCTGAGGGATTAAACACAGATCCGCCAAGGTAACAGTATCGCCAAAACAGTAACGCCCGGCATAGGTTGCCAATTGGGTTTCAAGCGCGCTAAAACCGCTATGGATCCAATGGTGATACCAGGCCGATTTGGCCGCTTCATCAAGTCCCGCTGGGCCACTTAAATATTGCAACACTCTAAGATTATTAAGCGGGTGGATTTCACAGGCGATAGCCAGTGCCATGGCGCGCACTATGGCCTTATCTTTCACATCTTGAGGTAAGAGGGGTGGCTCAGGATAAACCTCATCGAGGTATTCAATTATTGCCAGCGATTGTGATAACGCCAGCTCATCATCGCCCTCAATTAAGGTTGGCACTAACTCCTGAGGATTCAATGCGGCGTAATCGGCTTGATGTTGCTCACCGCCCGCTTTAACTAAATGTATCGATTGATGCTCAACATCGACACCTTTTATATTCAGTGCAATGCGCACGCGATAAGCGGCGCTCGAGCGCCAATAACCTAATAATTTCATGCTCCACTCCCTAAGCCGATAAACCCTGACGATAACAACGGGGCGCATTGCTGTCGCCCCGTATTACACGTCAGATCAATTTACCCTTGGTATTTGACTACCTGCTGATCGATAGCACCAAATATCGATTGCTCATGCTCATCGAGCATTTCAATACGCACTCTGTCGCCAAAATGCATAAACTCGGTCGATGGCTTACCATCGGCAATGGTTTCTAACATACGGGTTTCTGCTAGGCAGCTCGAGCCAGCGCTGCGATCGTAATTAGAGATAGTACCAGAGCCAATGATAGCCCCAGCCCCTAAGGGACGTGTCTTGGTAAAATGAGCAATCAACTGACTAAAATTAAATGTCATATCCACACCACAATTAGGGCGGCCAAAGAGTTGGTTATTGAGATGGGTGATTAAGGGCAAATGTACCTTGGAATCTTGCCACTTATCGCCAAGCTCATCAGGGGTAACCGCCACAGGTGAGAAACTGCTTGAGGGTTTCGATTGAAAAAAGCCAAAGCCTTTAGCCAATTCAGCCGGAATTAAATTACGCAGTGAGACATCGTTCACCAACATGATCAGCTTGATGTGCTTTTCGGCAGCATTGACATCGACTCCCATAGGCACATCGTCGGTGATAATCGCCACTTCCGATTCAAAATCGATGCCCCACTCTTCGCTTGCAAGCTCAATATCAGCCTTAGGTGCTATAAAGCTGTCTGAGCCACCTTGATACACTAAGGGATCGGTCCAAAAGCTTTCTGGCATCTCGGCCCCGCGGGCTTTGCGCACTAATTCCACATGATTAACATAGGCACTGGCATCGGCCCATTGATAGGCGCGAGGCAGGGGCGACAGACATTTGGCTTCATCAAAATCGATAGCATTATCAAGCATGCCACTATTGAGCGCTTCATATAGTTCTTGCAACTGAGGCTGCAGTAAGTCCCAAGCATCAAGCAGTTGCTGCAGGGTATGTGCGATGGCTGGCACGACAACGGTTTTGGTTAAATCCTTACTCACCAGCATTAACTGGCCGTCACGGCGGCCATTGTTGTAACTCGCTAACTTCATAGCTACTCCTCAATATTCTTATTGGCGATGGCACCGCACTGGCCGCGCATCGTTTTCTGGCGTACTTAATTATTCGGTATGGGCATACAAATACCCTAAGCCCACTCAGATAGAAATAGCGTGAGCTAAATCACACTAAAACAGCCCTGATTGGTTGTTGTAAACCCAGCGTTACAATGGGTGCCACACTTGCATGACAGTCCCCTCTTAACTGCCTTTGGGTTTACTGATCTTATATTCGCGTAGTTTATTGGCGATAGCGGTATGGGACATACCCAGCTTTTTAGCCAATTGGCGCGTACTGGGGTAAGCCGGATAAAGGCGCCTCAAGATATTAGCCTCAAACTGTTTCATGGCATCATCTAAGCTGCCTTCAAACTCATGATCAAAATAGCCAAAACCTTCCGCATAAGAGGGCAATTTAAGCTGCTCTACCGTTAACTCGGCCGACCCGTCCCACATAGACACTGCGCGGAAAATCGCATTCTTTAGTTGACGCACATTGCCCGGCCACGCATAACTGAGCAGGTGCTCACGACACGGCGCCGAGATGCGGCGAATGGGGATAGACAGTTGCTGACTATAATGCTCTAAAAACATCTCGGTGAGTGGGATCACATCCACCTTACGATCGCGCAGGTTCGGCAGATGAAAACTCAGTACATGAATTCGATAATAGAGATCTTCACGAAATTCGCCGCTCTGACACAGTTCAGCAAGGTTTTTCTGGGTCGAGCAGATAATACGCACATCGGAGCGTACCTCAACATCGCCACCCACGCGTCTAAAAGTGCCATCTTGCAGTAGGCGCAGCAACTTCACCTGCGCCGCCTTGGACATTTCGGCCACTTCATCTAAAAAAACCGTGCCGCCCTTGGCTTCTTCAAAAAAGCCGCGTTTGACCACTTCGCCGCCACTGACATAACCAAACAGCTCCTCTTCGGCGGCACTGTCAGGCATAGCCGCACAGTTAATGGCAATAAAAGGATGTTCGCGGCGCATACTGGCATCGTGACAGGCGCGCGCCATTAACTCTTTCCCCGTGCCGGTTTCACCAGTGATCAACAAAGGAGCATCCAGCTGCGCCATCCTTCTGGCTTGTACCAACACCTCTTTCATTTTATCGCTGACCGCCAGCACGTTTTCAAAGCCCGCGGTCTGGTTTTGCAGCGCGTTAAATTGCTTACCTAAACGGGCCGGAGACTTGAGTGATACCACGGCGCCAGCAAGAATGCTTTTATCCTGCTCATCGGGCAGATAAATCGGCAGCATCTCGGCCAAGTATTCACTTTGACCTATGTTGACCCGCGTCGCCTGCGCAAGCACCTGTGGCTCGCTAAGCCAACGGGAAAAATTAAACCCTTGTACCCAATGGTTAAGAGACTCGTCGACGACCTCATGCTCGCCCATGTTCAGGGTCATCAATGCCGACTCATTAACGATACGGATGCGCCCTTTTACATCGAGAGAGAACACCGAATCGGGCAGGGTTTTAAGCAGAGTTTTAAGCGCGTAATGTTCTTGTTCTGACGGCATAAAAGAGACAGTTCGCACATCACTGACCCCTTCAACCTTGCGGATTAACGGCAGTAATTCGCTGAGCACATCAAACTTCACCTCAGCAAATTGGAGATAGAGAAACCCTTGATTGCTGGCGTCAATGGCAAACAGGTTAATCCCATAACCCTCTAACACCACCAAAATATCTTTTGCTAGACCCACACGGTCAATACAACTTACCGCTAAGCGCATACTATTATCGTCCCTTTGTTGTTCTTATTACTGCATTATTGGGAATATCCTTTGCGACCGCCCCGCATCACCCTGGTAAAATAAGGGCGGCGATACCGGTGCCGATAAAACGCCTATACGTTAGAATGTTCTGCGATAAGTGGCAAGACTTGTTTACAGCGGAAAATGAACTCATCAAATAAAACAGCGCTATAAAAAACTTATAACGCTGATTCCCAATAATTTTTAACTTAATCCAGCAACTGGTCTGTCTTGGCAGCCATAATGAAATCGTTACGATGCAACCCCTTAATGGAATGTGACCACCAGGTTACAGTTACCTTGCCCCACTCGGTTAAGATCCCCGGGTGATGAAACTCAGATTCGGCAAGCTCGCCCACCCTATTGGTAAAGGCCAGTGCCAACTTAAAGTTTTTAAACTTATACACACGCTCCAACTGCATAATACCGTCACGCACCTGCACGCTCCAATCAGGGATCATCTTGAGTAACTCTCCCAGCTCGGCCTCGCTCACCTTAGGGGCATCGGCCTGACAGGCTTCACACTTCATTTGTGCTAATTCAGACATATATCATCCTTAAATCTTGATAGTAGGGTTAATCCACAGCCTAGCTGACGTTAGCTTTGGGCTCAAATAATGGCGCATGTAAACCGAGTTGGCGCGCCTGAGTGACCGCCGACATCACATCCATCTTCACAATTTCATCGAGATAGTCTATTGATTCAATGGTGTAATATATCGGCTGCATAATATCGATACGGTACGGTGTTCTCAATATATCAATGAGATCGAAAGGCTTTACCAACGGCTTTTCGCTCATGGCGTACAAGGTTTCCCCTGGCGAACTTAAAATCCCGCCACCATAAATTTTAAGCTGGTGATCCGCTTGCCTAATTAAGCCAAACTCCACCGTAAACCAATATAAACGTGCCAGAAAGACCCGCTCCTCTTTCGAGGCAGCCAAGCCTAACTTGCCGTATTGATGAGAGAAACGAGCAAACGAGGGGTTGGTTAATAACGGGCAGTGGCCAAAAATCTCATGAAAGATATCGGGTTCTTGCAGGTAATCAAACTCCTCTTTAGAGCGAATAAAGGTCGCCACAGGAAACGCTTGATTAGCCAGCAACTGAAAAAACCGCTCGAAAGAGATTAATGCAGGCACCGCCGCGGTTTTCCAGCCTGTCGTGCGGCTCAAGACAGTATCTATTTCACTCAATTGCGGAATTCGCTCACTGGGTAAAGCCAGTTCACTGAGTCCATTTAAATAGGCATCGCACGCATATCGCGGCACATTGTCTTGCTGACGTTGATACAAGGCTTGCCATGTTTCATGCTCGCAAGAGGTATAATCGATATGACCGTGACGGTCGGGATACTTGGCTTGATATGCTGTCGCTTTGCTCATGATAAATACAACCCTTAACTGCGCTTGCCTCCATAGTTGACGAAAACCGATGATTTGTTAACTGGATCACACTTTAAAATTCCCCAATACCCGAGTCATTTTTGTAACCTAAAATTTACAACACGGCGAGTCTGTACATTAAAACCACAGATTTTCAATAAGCTAAGAGATGTAACGAAATCGGCGCATTAGCGTCATAAAATGGCAATAATTGTCTTTTTACTGCAGTTTAAAATGGCTTTTCGAAGGTTTTTTATTAGAATAAGGCCAATCTCGCCCCACATCTAGGAATAGGATGAAACAGCACAAAGTCCGTAAGGCAGTGATCCCCGTGGCAGGTCTTGGTACCCGCATGCTTCCAGCCACCAAAGCTATCCCCAAAGAGATGTTGCCAGTGGTCGACAGGCCGTTGATACAGTATGTCGTTAACGAAGCGATTGCCGCCGGCATTAATGAAATTGTGCTGGTCACCCATGCCAGTAAAAACTCGATTGAGAACCACTTTGACTCCAGCTTTGAGCTAGAAGCCCAGCTTGAACGCCGGGTAAAGAGACAATTATTAGCTGAAGTGCAGGCTATTTGCCCTGCGGGGGTAACTGTGATCAGTGTGCGTCAGTCTCAAGCAAAGGGGCTGGGGCACGCGATTCTCTGCGCACAAAAAGTGGTAGGAGATGAGCCTTTTGCCGTGCTGCTGCCCGATGTGATCATCGATGAATTTAGCTGCGATGTACGCCGTGATAACCTCGCTGACATGGTTAACTTGTTTGACGACACCGAAACCGGACAAATCATGGTCGAGGGCGTACCGGCCCACTGCGTCGACCAATACGGTATCGCCGATGTCAATGGCCACGCCTTAACCCCAGGCCAATCTGAACCCATCAACGCCTTGGTTGAGAAACCCGATGTGACAGAGGCGCCGTCAAACCTAGCCGTGGTCGGCCGCTATATTCTGCCGCGCGAGATCTGGCCATTACTGTCGAAAACACCTGCTGGCGCTGGCGATGAGATCCAACTCACTGATGCCATAGCGATGCTGATGGAAAAACAAACCGTTAATGCCTATTACATGAAAGGTAAAAGCCACGATTGCGGCAACAAACAGGGCTATATGCAAGCGTGTGTCGAACATGCGCTGCGCCACCGAGAAATAGGCCCAGAGTTTACCCAATACCTCAAGACACTGGTTGCCGCATTACCACAGGACAATGATCAATGACCATTTTAGTAACGGGCGGCGCAGGCTATATTGGCAGCCATACGCTAGTTGAATTACTCAATGATAATCAAGATGTTGTCGTTATCGATAATTTATCTAACGCGAGCGTCGAGGCCTTAGCACGCGTCGAGCGTATTACCCAAAAGCAGATCACCTTTTATCAAGGCGATGTGCTCAACAAAGCCTTTTTACACAAAGTCTTTACCGATCACCAAATTACTGCAGTGATCCATTTTGCAGGGCTAAAAGCGGTCGGAGAATCGGTCGCGCAACCACTGCGTTACTATGAAAACAATGTCACAGGCACCTTAGTGTTGTGTGAAGTGATGGCCGATTTTAATGTTAAAAAATTAGTCTTTAGCTCATCGGCAACCGTTTATGGCGACCCCGCTTCACTGCCGATCACCGAAGACTTTCCGACAGGCGCAACCAACCCTTATGGTCAATCTAAACTGATGGTTGAACATATCTTAAGCGATCTGTATCACTCTGATCCTAGCTGGAATATTGCACGCTTGCGTTACTTCAATCCGGTTGGCGCCCACGCTAGCGGACTAATAGGGGAAGACCCTAACGATATCCCCAATAATTTAATGCCCTTTATCGCTCAAGTTGCCGTGGGTAAGCGGGCATTTTTGAGTGTATTTGGCGATGATTATGACACCCATGATGGCACCGGTGTGCGTGACTATATTCATGTCGTCGACTTAGCTCTAGGCCATTTGAAAGCGCTAGAGAAACTCAATAGCGGCTGCGGCTTAGTCACCTATAACTTAGGCACAGGCCAAGGTTATAGCGTATTGGACATGGTTAAGGCCTTTGAAAAAGCCTGCGGCCACAGTATCCCATATCAAATATCGCCGCGTCGACCCGGCGATATTGCCGCCTGTTACGCCGATCCCATCAAGGCGCAAACCGCACTCAACTGGCAAGCGACGCATAGCATCGAAGATATGGCCAACAGCAGCTGGCACTGGCAATCAAACAACCCTAACGGTTACCATGACTAGCCGGGCTATCATTAAAGCTAGCTCAGATTGTTGAGCGCCTAAGTGCTCAACAATCTCAGGTATAGGAGCCTAACAGCATGAATAACACCATGGATCAAAGCCGACGCAGGCTGTTTAACCGCCGTGCTCAACAGGCAATACGCCCGCCATGGAGCCGCACCGATATTGAATTTACCGATATCTGTACGCGCTGCAATCTGTGTATTGAGGCGTGCGAAACGGCGATTATATTTCGCGGTGACGGCGGCTTTCCTGAAATCAATTTTAGTCAGGCTGAGTGCACCTTTTGCACCAAATGCGTCAGTGCCTGCAAAGAGCCTCTCTTTAACGACCCCCAGCAAGAGCCTTGGCAACTGCGCGCCGTAATAGATAACAGCTGCCTGGCACTCAGTGGCATCTGGTGCCAAGCCTGCAAAGATGCCTGTGATGCACGCGCAATTACCTTTACCCCTGCCATTGGCTGCGCTCCGCAACCTGCCATCATGCTTGATAGCTGCACAGGCTGCGGTGCTTGTGTCTCGCCCTGCCCTAGCCAGTCGATATCCATCACCGCTAAAGAGCCCCGCTAGCTTGCCAAAAAACTGACACTCTGCGCCAAATATTAGTGGTTTTACTCGTGGGATTTAACGGGTACTATCAAGCCAGAATCGTAACAATAGTGACCATTATGTTTAAACGAAAAAACAGTAACGCTGGCCTAACTTTTATTGCACAAGGCACCAAAGTTTGCGGTGAAAGCCACTTTACAGGTGAAGCACTGATCGGTGGAGAACTGCACGGCAAAGTCAGCGCACAGGATAAAATTACGATCGAAGCCGATGGTTATATTAATGGCGAGCTACAGTGCAAGGAGTTAAAGGTCTCCGGCCTGTTTAAGGGTAAACTGAAGTGCGAAAAGCTTAACATCACCAGTACGGGGACTGTGGAAGGCGAGATAGCGTGTAACTCGATGGAGATTTTTTCCGGCGGCCAGTTTATCGGTGTCCGGGTTAGAGAAGAGATTGCCTTACTATCCAATGAGCAGATGCAACCCCAAGCACCTGCCGAGCACAACAGCCATCATGGCGAGCCAGAGCTGGTTAACTAACGGCTTTAAACGTTATCACCAAGGCGCCAAATGTGCTTTACGGCGCCGAGCCTTGACGCTCGATGATACCATCGGGGCTAACACTTAAGCTATGGCTGCGTAACCAGCATGCGTTGTTTATAATCCCTTATTAAAACTAAAAAATCGCGCGGCTCTCTATCTAAACAATCCACAGGAATATAAACATGATAGCCAAACTGGCTATTGAGCTGCTCACATCGACGTGAAAACATCGCCTGCACGCCTTTATAGGCTTTACCCTCTAGGGTTAACGGCGAAAACTCAGAATTAAGATAACGCTCTAAATCGGCCAGCTCGCCATCTAAGGTCAACGATGACATTAATAATGGCCGCTGCTCTGTTAGTAACCCCGTTGCTAAACGTATCGGAATATCATCGATAAGCGGTGATAAGCGTTTTAATCTAACCCCAATATAGGGCAACTCTTGATTATCAAAGCCTTGAACGTTTCGTGGCATATCTAAACGCTGAATATTGTCCCACTCCAAATAGATGCTGCCACGATGGTGATGATAGACCAAACCTTGTGGGCGCAGTTCGACACTCACCTCTGGCTGCATTAATTTCGCCACCCCAAGCACAGTAAAAATGGCGCCAAATACAAAACAGGCGAGCCCCAGCCCCATTAACGAACTCGATACAATAAACATCACTATTGCGCCCACTAACGCGATAGTGCCTATCAGAGTAAAACTCCAGCCATTGCGTTTCGATACCGCACGAATAACGATTGATTCTTGCACCTATTGCTCTCACTACCATTCAGTGTGCCATCGAGGCAACAAACTGAAAATTAAAACGATTTATCACAGCCACTGTTATGGCTGCCCATATTACTGCCAGTAGGTAATTGCCAAGCCCCTGCAAGGCTCAATAACCTAGACGTCACCTGCAACAGCAGATTTAATCTTAAGCCACAACAACCCCAGATATTCATGAATAGCCCGCTGAGAAATCAGCAGATTTTTGGCATCAAACTGCCAGACATAACCTCGACGAGCAATAAAATTTGCGGGTGCGGGCTGTGGCTGAGTCCCCGCTTGGGTAAAAATCTGCATCGCCCGCGGTAAATGGGTCGCAGAGGTCACCAAGCGAAATGGCACATTGCCAATCTCCCACTGAAGATGCTGCGCCTCTTCGAGCGTGTCTTTAGCCAGCGGCAAACGAATAATACGTGCAGCATCAACCCCAAGTTCAATCGCCGCCTGTGCCATTACTTGGGCTTGCGCTACCTCATCGCCTCCCCTCCAACCGCTTACGACCAACTGACAATTGGGGCCTAATGTTAATTGACGCACCCCTTCGGTTAAACGGGCCAAGGCGGTGGCAGACAACTGTTGAGTAGCGCTGGCATTAATGGTTGAATCATGGGCACTGCCAAGCACCATCACCACGCAGCCTGCCCCCATGGCTTGATTATTCACCGCATATTGCGACTCAAGCGATGAAGCCATCCAATAGCTGCCCCACTGACTGCTGCAAAATAACAGCAGTAAGCACGCACTTACCATTAAGGACTTAACCAGTTTACGCCGCCTTAATATCATAATCGCAATAAGCAACAGGATGAGGGTTAACGGCACAGGCATCAGCAGCTGCGAGATGATTTTTTTTATCCAGAACATGGCTATCCTTGCCTCTCAATATTAGCGTCGCGCAAGTTTAACTGAAGCGATGTGCAATACCAAACGCTAGCGTGGTTTATTGACACTCACTTATCACCAAAGCCAAGCGGCGCCGCGTACACCTGATGAACAACCATATAAATTTTGCACCACTGTCGTGCGGCATTCGCCGCCTAATACATAGCGGGGTAATAAGTCCGGCAGCCGAGGATAGATGGCACTGACATTGGACATGCCTCCGCCTAACACTATGATATCTGGGTCAAGAATATTGATCACATGGGCCAAACTGCGGGCAAGCCTGTCGATATAGCGCTCAAAACAGGCCTGGGCCTGCGCATCACCTTGGCTGACTAACGCCATCACCTCAACAGCGCTAGACACGCTACCTTGCTGATGAGGAGCTAGGCTGTGGTTATAGTCACGCACAAAACCAGTGCCTGATATAAAGGTTTCGATACAATCTTTGTTTCCGCAAAAACACGCGGTGGAATTAAATTCATCTGCCGTCATCCAAGGCAAAGGATTATGACCCCACTCGCCGCCGATGCCATTACCGCCGCCATGGATCTTGCCATTGATAGCAATACCAGCACCACACCCGGTGCCAATAATCACCCCAAAGACCATCACCTTCCCCGCGGCCGCGCCATCGATTGCCTCTGAAATGGCAAAGCAGTTGGCATCATTAGCCACCCGCACCTCACGCCCTAAGCGCTCACTTAGGTCAAGGTCTAACGGCTGGCCGTTGATCCAAGTCGAATTGGCATTTTTAACTAAGCCTGAAAAAGGAGAAATAACCCCAGGGATCCCGACCCCAACCGTGGCCGTTTGCCCCAGTTGCGCCTCTGCCTCATTGACTAACGACACAATGGTATTGAGGGTAGCGACATAGTTAGCAGGCGTAGCCACTCGCTTTCGAAATTGCTCCATGCCCTGCTCATTTAAGGCCACCAGCTCAATTTTAGTGCCGCCTAAATCAACCCCGATCCGCAACATGTTTACACTCCACTGGATAACTTGATGGATCAGTTTATCTGCCAATGTTTAGCAGTGGCAATAAAATAGGGATTTAATATTGTCTCTTTTTGGTTATAAGCCAAGGGCAAACCCGTAGCATGATTGATCACCGCGCCGCCCGCGCTTTCAAGCACCGCCTGAGCCGCTGCGGTGTCCCACTCGCTGGTTAACCCTAAACGGGGATAGATCTCTGCTGCGCCCTCGGCTAACATGCAAAATTTCAATGAACTACCGATACTTAACAAGGTATGGGGCCCAAGCGAGGCGAGATAATCCGCCAGCCCGGGGCTCACATGCGAGCGGCTTCCCACCACCCGAGGCACCTTGGGCACAGGTGGTACCTGCGATGCTAAATCAACCAGCTCGCCGCCCTGAGACAACCAAGCGCCAAGGCCTTTGGCGCCGTAATAGCACTTTGCTAATACCGGGGCATAGACCACTCCCGCCACGGCTTGATGATGGTCGATAAAGGCGATGTTGACGGTAAATTCACCATTTCGCTTAATAAACTCTTTCGTGCCATCGAGCGGGTCAATCAACCAGTATTGCGACCATTGGCGACGCGTAGCCCATGGGATATCGGCAGCCTCTTCCGACATCACAGGAATATTGGGAGTTAATTTAGCAAGCGCATCGACAATCACATGGTGGCTCGCCATATCGGCCGCCGTCACTGGGCTGTCATCTGATTTTGCCGCGACGGCAAACGTCTCTTGCGCGTAAATCGCCATAATCGCCTCGCCAGCCTGCTGGGCAATGGCGACAACCTGGGGTAACCAAGTGGGATTAAAGGGTGTCGTCAAGCTGCTCTACCTCTGTTGTGGCGCGAAAAAGATGAGTGTGCCATACAATTTGCCGTGTCTAACCTGCACTGATGATCTGTTGTGCGATTAAGTAATCAATCACTTGCTGAGCACATTGCTGCACATTGTGGCGCGCGGTATCGAGACGAAGATGAGGTGAACTGGGCGCCTCATAAGCCGAGTCAATACCAGTAAAGTGTTTAATCTCGCCGGCGCGTGCCAGCTTGTATAGCCCTTTGGGATCGCGCCGCTCACAGACCTCAAGCGGAGTATCAACAAACACCTCAATAAATTGCTTGTCGTTAAGTAAACCGCGCACCATGGCTCTGTCAGCACGAAAGGGCGAGATAAATGCCGTCGACACGACTAAGCCCGCATCGACAAACAGCTTAGCGACTTCACCAATGCGGCGGATATTTTCAACTCTGTCGCTATCAGCAAAGCCTAAATCACCATTGAGACCGTGGCGAACATTATCACCGTCAAGCACATAGGTACTGGCGCCTCGCTCATGCAGCATCTTATCGACCGCATTGGCCAGCGTTGATTTACCTGAGCCACTGAGGCCTGTAAACCATAATACCGCCGCCTGATGCCCCTTGGCCGCCACGCGATCTTGATGCGACACGCTAGCCTGATGCCATACCACATCGGTGGATTTATCTTCACTCTGTAGGGTTTTATAGGGTGACATCGACTTTCCTTTATAAGACAAAGTATTATTTTTTAAGTTCTAGGTGTTAACAACCCATAACCTAGCCTTCTACTGTTAATTTAGCGCTTATCTTTTATGACTCACAGCAGCACGCGTAAAGTCATGCCAAATACCTGCACTGGCCGATGTTGACAACGCCTCTTAAGCCTTGGATATATCTTTAACCCCCCAATGCGGAAAGTGTTTACGCACTAAGGCATTCATCTCAAGTTCAAACTCGGAGATCGCACGCTTGTTGCCCTTAGCGGCATCAATCGCCTTGCGGATCATTCCGGCACCGACCGTGACATTGGTTAATCGGTCGATAATGATAAACGCCCCGGTATCACGGTTATCGTCATAGGCATCAAACTGCACCGGCTCTGTCAGTGAAAAATGGCAGTTACCCATCTCATTAAGTGCTAACTGCTGCGCCGGATGTTGAGTCAAATTATTAATATCGACCTTATAATTAATCGCATCGGCAAAGCCGTATACCGACTTACTGCCTAATTTAATAGCATATTCACGATCCACACACAGCGGCTCTTCGGTCATCCACACCACATCGGCTTCAAAATGTGCGCTTGAGCTGGGTTTGTCATGTGGACGCACCAACATATCGCCGCGACTAACATCAATTTCATCGGTTAGGGTTAAGGTTACCGCTTGACCCGCCACGGCTTTGTCTAGCGCTCCGTCAAAAGTCACAATCGATTTGATGCAACTTTCTTTGCCAGAGGGCAAGGCGGCAATGGTGTCACCCACGCGAATGTCGCCCGACGCCAAGGTGCCGCAAAATCCCCTAAAGTCCAGATTAGGCCGATTGACATACTGCACTTGGAAACGAAATGAGTCGCTCTTATCCTGCTCAACCGACACAGTATTGAGCAGTTTGAGCAAGGTAGAGCCTGGGTACCAAGACATATGGCTGCTTTCATTGACCACGTTATCGCCTTTTAATGCCGAGATCGGCACAAAACGCACATCCGTAAACGCCAAGTCTTGGGTAAATTCACGGTAAGCTTTTTTAATGCCTTGATACACACTTTGGTCGTACCCCACGGCGTCCATCTTATTGATAGCAATGATCACGTGTTTAATGCCAAGCTGCGAGCAAATATAACTGTGGCGCCGCGTCTGCACCTGCACGCCGTGGCGAGCATCGATAAGAATAATGGCTAAGTCCGAAGTCGAGGCCCCGGTCGCCATATTGCGGGTATATTGCTCATGGCCAGGGGTGTCAGCAATGATGAACTTACGCTGCTCGGTGGCAAAATAGCGATAGGCCACGTCAATGGTGATCCCCTGCTCACGCTCAGATTGCAAGCCATCGACCAGCAACGCCAGATCAAACGCATCGTCTGTGGTATTAAAACGCTTAGAGTCTTTTTCAATGGCCGCCATCTGATCTTCAAAAATCATCTTACTATCGAACAACAGGCGACCGATGAGGGTCGACTTACCGTCATCCACACTGCCACAGGTCAAGATACGCAACATATCTTTGTTTTCATGCAGCTTAAGATAGGATTCAATATCGGTTTGCAATAACGTCTGTTCTGTTGTCATGGTCTTTCTCATATTCTGTAGGTGAACGGCACACTTAAGGCATTTATACGGTTGTGGAGCGGCAGCCTAAAAGTAACCTTCCATCTTTTTCTTTTCCATCGAGCCGGCAGAGTCGTTGTCGATCACTCGCCCTTGGCGCTCCGAGGTGGTGCACAGCAACATCTCTTGAATGATTTCAGGCAAGGTGGTCGCATTCGACTCCACAGCGCCGGTGAGCGGGTAACAGCCTAACGTTCTAAAGCGCACCATTTTGTGCTCAACTGTTTCACCGAGCTCGAGTGCCATACGTTCATCATCAACCATGATCAGCGTGCCATCACGCTTCACCACAGGACGAGGCTCGGCTAAATAAAGAGACGGAATATCAATGCCTTCAAGGTAAATGTATTGCCAGATATCTAACTCAGTCCAATTGGACAAGGGGAACACACGAATACTTTCGCCTTTATCGACCTTGCCATTGTAGATGTTCCATAATTCGGGGCGTTGATTTTTAGGATCCCAGCGATGCTTACTGTCACGAAACGAATAAACACGCTCTTTAGCACGTGATTTCTCTTCATCACGACGAGCACCGCCAAAGGCCGCATCAAAGCCATGCATATCAAGTGCCTGCTTCAATCCTTCGGTTTTCATGATGTCGGTATGCTTGGCACTGCCGTGGGTAAAGGGAGAGATATTCATGGCTAATCCGCGCGGATTTTTATGCACTATCAAGTCGAAACCATACTTTTTCGCCATCAGATCACGAAATGCAATCATCTCTTTAAACTTCCAGTGAGTATCGATGTGCATTAAAGGAAACGGGATCTTACCGGGATAGAAGGCTTTACGGGCCAAATGCAGTAATACTGAAGAGTCTTTACCAACAGAATATAACATCACTGGGTTATCAAATTCTGCGGCCACTTCACGCATGATCTGAATCGATTCTGCTTCGAGTTGTTTCAAATGAGTTTGCGCTGTAGACATATCGGCTTCCGTATAATATTAATAATATCAATTGGCTAATTAGTGTTATCACCTATCCACAGGCTCGTTTATGCACAAGCAAAAAACACCGATAGGCTAACCAGATGATGGCATTGAGAAGATGATAACAGCACCAATATGTTTTAGAAGTTATAAATATTAATTTATCTATACCAAAAAGAAATAAGAAGTGCTAAAAGTGAAAGAGAGGAATGTAAACAACAGCAGAAATGGCCAGAGAAGTGCGTGATATACCACCGTATCGACAGATGTAAAAGTATTGCTTAAGTTGCAGCACAGACCCAGACACTTAGCCCTCTAGCTCGCAATAAGGGGTTAGGTTTAACGAAGAGATTGTCATCAACATTAAATAAAAGAGAGGACCATTCTTAATGGGTAAAATCATCAGCTGACATGAAGCACACTGCCATAGCATATGCTAAAATTCAGCCTATTTCTGTTGATGTTAGCGCTCACAAACTCGCGACAAGCAGCGATAAAAGCATCATCGCCACCCGCTAGCCCTCATAGCGTTTGAGTCCCCAAGCCTGCACCGTTTTAAGGGAAGCAAACGAGGTCGCGACTTAACAAGGAGTTAAGACGCGAGATAGAGATATCATTCGATTAACACAGCGTATTCATCGAGCGACTTATGCCCTCTTGCAGAAAGAAAACACAATAACGCTTCGGGGCTACGATTGAGTAAGCGCTCCATTGGAAATGCCACCGCCTCAATAATGTCTATCGCCTTATCAAAGCCCCCTAAGCTAAAAGCAACATGGGAGTCAGAGCCCATCACTAGGAGTCCTCCAGCCGCTTTTACCGCTCTGGCAATCTCAGTGCAGTTATTTACACTGCCTTTTCTGGATGTCAAAAAAGAGGAGTTATTGATCTCCAGCGCCACGTTATGGGCCGCAGCGGCCTCAGCGACACGCTTAATGTCAATGGGATAAGCCGGATTACCAGGATGGCTAATAATGTCGACATGACCACTTTCAATGGTGTTGAGCAGTGCCCGGGTGTGGGCCTCTTTAGTCGAAGGTGGGAAAACGGGCTCATGGAAACCTGCCAGTACGATATCCAGCTCTTGTAAATATTCACCAAAAAAGTCAATTTCACCCTGTTCGTTTTTGATATTGGCTTCGATACCGCGCAGCACACCAATACCATCAACCATCCTAGGTAACACGCGCATATTCACAAAGTGCCAAAAGTGCGGCGCATCGGCCATATCTGGGCCATGGTCGGTAATGGCAAACAGCTTAATGCCCTTTTCTTTCGCCACGCTAAGGTAATCGTGTATTGTGCTATAGGCGTGAGTGGAGGCGATGGTATGCGCATGAACATCAACGAGAAATTTCATGATAAGCCTCATTTCCTGAGTCGAAAAAGTTGGCATCCAGTTTACTATGTTAAGCACACTTTCTCTATGTAACCTTAAAGACCCATCATGCAATCTCTGTGCAGTCATGATTTTTAATGTGTAAGTCTCTGCCCCCCTGCGATTACGCCGTGATCTCAGGGTTAAGACACATCTTGAGCCTTAATTTAGGATCGGCAAAAACTGCAGCATTAAGGCATCGATAACACGCTTATCTGTGATCAATTTATCGATGGCACCCTAAAGTAATCCACACTAACAATGCGCCTCTATATATGCTTGTAGGCTCATTGCCGTAGTATCTTTACTCGAGAGAGTCGGGGCTTCTGCATTCATAGGCCAGGTTATGCCAATGTCTGCATCATTCCAAGCTATCGAAATTTCACTCTCAGGATGATAAAAGTTAGTGCATTTATAGACAAACTCCGCCTCGTCACTGATGACATAAAAGCCGTGGGCGAACCCTTCAGGTACCCAGTGTTGCCGTTTATTGTCAGCCGATAGATATTCCCCTACCCATTGGCCAAACGTTGGTGAGCCTTTACGAATATCAACCGCGACATCGAACACCTCACCCGATATGACACGTACTAACTTTCCTTGAGTATTTTCAGTTTGGTAATGCAGACCACGCAAAATTCCTTTTTTGGACTTCGAATGGTTATCTTGCACAAAAGAAGTTGGTTTACCTGTGACTAACAGTTCAAATTTCTGTTGATGCCAGGTTTCCATAAAGAAACCACGTTCATCACCAAATACCGTCGGCTCGATAATTTTCACATCTGGGATCGCTGTATCAATAACCTTCATAACGTAACTATCAACCTTTATATGCGTGTATATTGGTGTTAAGCACCTGTTTCCAGTCGCTCGCCTCGATACCGAAGTGCTGAGTAATTTTAGCCGTATCTAACATTGAATTAGCTGGGCGCTTGGCTGGTGTGGGGTATTCTTGAGTGGGGATCGGAGTCAACTTGGGCTTGTTAGAGATAAGTGACTCATTAACCGCAATATCAAAAATAGCATCAGCAAACTCATACCAACTCACATGCGGTAAACCTGAATAGTGATAAACCCCATATTCAATCGGCTCTTGTGCAGCAACCGCATCGACGATGGTGAGCAGTGCACTGGCAATATCACCAGCATACGTTGGGCCACCAAATTGATCGCCCACTATGCTCAAACTGTCGTGCGTCTTGGCTAGGCGAAGCATGGTTTTGACAAAGTTATTACCATGCTCACTAAACACCCAAGCGGTTCTCATAATGATATGTTTATCACACGACTGCATGACGGCACGCTCACCGGCAAGCTTACTCTCGCCATACACACTCTGTGGGGCTGGGCTGTCACTTTCTTGATAAAGCCCCTGTTTATCACCAGCAAACACATAATCGGTGGAAATATGTAATAAGGTTGCGCCTATCTGTTGCGCCGCTAACGCTATAAGCTTAGGGCCATCACTATTGATGGCAAACGCTAACTCAACCTCATCTTCGGCTTTATCGACCGCAGTGTAAGCCGCGGCATTAATAATAATATCGGGGACATTAGCCAATATAAACGCCGCTACCGCGCTGTTATCGGTAATATCTAAGGTATCTCTGTCGGCGGCAATCACCACCATAGCGTCACGTTGAGCAAGCAACCTTGTTAGACTGCGACCGACTTGGCCATTACAGCCAGTAACCAGTATTTTCATCTATGAAACTACCTGTTTTTCTCTGTAACGAGCCGAGTAAGATACTGGCCATATTCATTTTTCATCATAGACTTAGCAATCTTTAACACCTGCTCTCTCGTCAGCCAGCCATTACGCCAAGCGATCTCTTCTAAACACGCCACTTTAAGCCCCTGCACATTCTCAATGGTTTGAACAAAGGAAGAGGCTTCATGCAGGCTTTCATGAGTGCCGGTATCAAGCCAAGCAAATCCACGCCCGAGTAACTCAACATTGAGTGATCCATCGTTAAGGTACATCTCATTGATAGCGGTAATTTCAAGTTCTCCGCGCTCAGAGGGCATAAGCTGTTTTGCCATGTCTACCACGCGATTATCAAAGAAATACAGGCCAGTCACGGCATAGTTAGATTTGGGATTAAGGGGCTTTTCTTCAATCGACACCGCTTTCATCTCATCATCAAACTCAACCACACCAAAGCGCTCAGGATCTTTCACTTGATAACCAAATACTGTGGCTCCAACGTCACGTTTTGCCGCGCTCTGCAACGTTTTAGAAAAGGACTGCCCATAGAAAACATTGTCACCTAACACTAAACACACCGAGTCATCACCAATAAAGTCTTCACCTATGATGAACGCTTGCGCGAGTCCATCAGGGCTAGGTTGCACGGCATACTCAAACTGGACGCCAAAGTCAGCCCCATCACCTAATAAACGCTTAAAGCTATCACTATCTTCGGGTGTCGAGATGATTAATATCTCGCGAATACCGGCCAACATGAGGATTGAAATAGGATAAAACACCATGGGTTTATCATAAATGGGCAGTAATTGTTTAGAGACGCCACGCGTCAGTGGATATAAACGCGTACCTGAACCACCGGCTAATACTATCCCTTTCATTTAACCGCTCCTGTTAACGACCCCAAACGCTCACCCGCGTATGAGCCGTCTAGCACTCGCGACCACCATTGTTTATTAGCTAAATACCACTCAACGGTTTTACGCATGCCCGACTCAAACGTCTCTTGCGGTGTCCAGCCAAGCTCGTGTTCAATCTTCGACGCGTCTATAGCATAGCGAACATCATGGCCAGGGCGATCTGCGACCTTAGTAATTAAATCAGCATACAAAGCTACACCTTGAGGCTTATGGGGGACTAATTCTTCAAGTAAACTGCAAATGGTATTAACCACCTCAATATTGGCCTTCTCATTGTGACCGCCAATATTATAGGTTTCACCCACAACGCCCTCTGTGACCACTTTATAGAGTGCACGAGCATGGTCTTCGACATAGAGCCAATCTCGAATTTGCATACCATCACCATAAACCGGTAACGGTTTGCCCTCTAAGGCATTGAGGATCATCAATGGGATGAGTTTTTCAGGAAAATGATAAGGACCATAATTATTAGAACAATTAGTCACAATCGCCGGAAAACCATAGGTTCTTGTCCAAGCACGTACAAGATGATCGCTAGAGGCTTTAGACGCTGAATAAGGGCTTGAGGGCTGGTAAGGCATGGTTTCGATAAATAAGTCATCGCCACCCTCTAGATCACCATAGACTTCGTCGGTCGAGATATGATGAAAACGGAAAACTTGCTTGGCCGTATCTGGTAACTGTTGCCAATATGCTCGTGCTACTTCGAGCAAAGTAAAGGTACCGACAATATTGGTTTGAATAAAAGCAGCAGGCCCTGTGATTGAGCGATCAACATGAGATTCAGCCGCGAGGTGCATAACGGCATCCGGCTTATGTTCAGTAAAAACTCGTTCAAGCTCGGCGAGGTCACAAATATTAACGAGTTCAAATACATAGCGAGCGTCTTGATCAATATCACTTAGGGATGCTAAGTTACCAGCATAAGTTAAACAGTCGACATTAACTACTGAGTTATCAGTATTCTTTAAAATATGTCGAATAACTGCAGAGCCAATAAACCCCGCCCCCCCAGTAATTAAAAATTTCATTTACGTACTTCCGTACCTTTTGTGTGCAATGGAACCGAGACTTTTTGCTTTTTAGATGGTAACGTACGCCGATATTTTTTGGAAAGGTTTTAAGATGAAAATAGCTATTGCTGGCACTGGTTATGTTGGCTTGTCTAACGCAGTATTATTAGCGCAACATAATGAGGTTGTTGCTGTAGATATAAATGAAGAAAAAATCGCATTAATCAATGATAAGAAATCCCCCATTGCCGACAAAGAGATTGAGCATTATCTGTCCACTAAATCATTAAATCTGATAGCGACTAGTGACAAGCTCTTTGCTTATGAAAATGCTTCTTATGTTATTGTAGCGACACCAACTGATTATGACCCTGAAACAAACTACTTTAATACCAATTCAGTAGAATCTGTCATTCTGGACGTATTAGCAATAAACCCCAATGCAGTTATCATCATTAAATCGACAGTTCCAGTTGGGTTTACTGAGAGTGTTCGGGCCAAGTTTACCTGCGATAATATTATTTTTTCTCCTGAATTTTTGCGAGAAGGAAAAGCCTTATACGATAACCTCCATCCTTCTAGAGTGATCGTTGGTGAGAACTCACAACGGGCGCAAGTTTTTGCATCCCTACTAACTGATGCTGCGATTAAAGATGACATTCCGATTCTATTAACAGATTCCACTGAAGCTGAAGCTGTTAAGCTATTTTCAAATACCTATTTAGCTATGCGTGTGGCTTACTTTAATGAGCTTGATACTTATGCTGAGAGCCATGGTTTAAATACAAGACAGATCATAGAAGGCGTAGGTTTAGATCCAAGAATTGGAAGCCACTATAATAATCCTTCATTTGGTTATGGCGGCTATTGCTTACCTAAAGATACTAAACAGTTACGGGCAAACTATGCTGATGTACCTAATTGCCTTATCGGTGCAATTGTAGACGCAAACACTACACGTAAAGACTTTATCGCAGATGCAATAATAAAGCGAAAACCAACTACAGTAGGTATTTACCGATTAGTGATGAAGAGTGGTTCTGATAACTTTAGAGCCTCATCAATTCAAGGTATCATGAAGCGTATTAAAGCCAAAGGTATCGAGGTTGTGGTATATGAACCCGTACTTGAAAAAACTGAATTTTTTAACTCAAAAGTGATAAAAAATATTGATGAGTTTAAAGAAGTTGCGGACGTAATTGTATCAAATCGTATGGTTGATGAACTTAATGATGTTGCAGATAAAGTATATACCCGTGACTTATTTGGTTCTGACTAACAATACCAAAACATAAAGCCAACAACAAAAACAAAATACTTATCACTAGGGCCTGTTGATCTTTGCTGGTTGAATTTTGTTCGAGACAAAAACGTTTTAATCGAGGCGAGTGGATTGCAGCCTAGTCATCTAAGCAAAATTCACTTAACAAAGAGTAAAACGTTTTTAGCCGACCCCTTAGGGCAGCGTTTGTTGGGTATTTCTACTGCGTTCTCAGCTTTTTATGTAGAATAACTACACTACAAAGCTTCTGCCTTGTATGAATACCCAGCAACTCGCTGCAAAAATAACCTTGAAAGATCAACAGGCCCTAGACAGTTAACTCGATTTAAAGGTTCTAATAATAAGTTATTATCCTTTTAATTTTTATCTGAAAGTATTTGTGCTGTGCTGCCTGTTAATTATTGATTAAGCTAGTATCCCGGTTTTCATAAGGGAAATAGAGTTGCCAAAGATGTAATTCATGCTAACCATTTATGTAGGTAAAAACTAACGCTGTTAGATATAAATAACCACATGTCGCGATTGGCGCTTCATGTCTTGTAAAAGCTTGTTTTCAGGTGTTGGATATTTTAATGAAAATTGTAATCCCAGTGGCAGGGCTAGGTACAAGGATGTTACCCGCTACTAAAGCTATTCCTAAAGAAATGTTACCTCTTGTTGATAAGCCGCTTATTCAATATATCGTCAATGAGTGTGTAGCAGCAGGGGTTAAAGAAATTGTTTTGGTTACCCATGCTAGTAAAAACGCTATCGAAAATCATTTTGATACTTCTTATGAACTCGAGTCAACACTTGAAAAACGCGTTAAGCGTCAATTACTTGAGGAAGTACAATCTATTTGCCCCAAAGATGTGACCATCATGCATATCCGTCAAGGTGAAGCTAAAGGGCTTGGTCATGCGGTATTGTGTGCTAAACCTTGTATAGGTAACAATCCTTTTGCTGTAGTACTTCCTGATGTAATTTTGGATGAGTATAGCGCTAACCAAAAAACTGAAAATTTGGCTGCAATGATCGCGCGTTATCAAGCCACA
This sequence comes from Shewanella algidipiscicola, assembly GCF_003605125.1. Taxonomy (GTDB): domain Bacteria; phylum Pseudomonadota; class Gammaproteobacteria; order Enterobacterales; family Shewanellaceae; genus Shewanella; species Shewanella algidipiscicola. The sequence goes on along the minus strand of NZ_QPQT01000003.1, from coordinate 284,727 downwards.
TCAGCAAGTCAAATTATGGTTGCCCCAGTGCCTGAAAGTGAAGTCAACAAATATGGTATCGCAGATTGTTATGGGGTAGATATCGCCCCCGGTAACGCTGCACCTATTAAGGCCATGATTGAAAAGCCTGCGGTTGCTGAAGCGCCCTCTAACCTTGCGGTCGTAGGTCGTTATGTACTATCAGCTAAAATCTGGGAGCTGCTTGCCAAGACACCAGCTGGCGCTGGCGATGAGATCCAGTTAACTGATGCTATTGATATGCTTATTGAGTCGGATGTTGTCGAAGCATTCAATATGACAGGCAAATCACACGATTGTGGCGATAAGCTTGGCTACATGGCAGCCTTCGTAGAATATGGTTTGCGTGACGCTAAATTAGGTGATGCTTTTAAAACACAGATAAGAACACTACTGGATGATAATCCGGTAACAGCCCCCCCCTCAACGGTGCTCCCCCCCATTTGTAACCGTAGTTAAAGTAGACTTTAGGCAGCCATCAGTGATGGTCTGCCATTATAAGTTTTATGTGGTTTGGCGTCGTTATCAGGGCTTCACCACTTTTTTGTTATGGCTTCCTGAATCACTTCTACCTTAAAACCCTCTTCAGCCAACACCTTTTTCAATCGCTGGTTTTCATCTTCCTGCGCTTTCATCCGAGCCACTAGTGATGCATCCCGCCATATTTAGCACATCGACTTATAAAATGTGGTGTTACTCCTACCATGCTCTCGACAAAGCTCAGCTACAGTGCCTGCTTCTGATTACTTGAAAATCGTGATAATTTGACTATCCGAGTATCATCATTTTTTTCACTGCAGAATCTCCAATATTTAACTTACGAGAAAATTCTATTTTTAGCGGCGATTATTTTTCGGCGGGATTAGCAAAGGAGTCCTCTTAAAAGGAACTCCTTGATATTTTATCGATAAAGAGAGGGTTATAAAGAGACTAGATTGACGACATTACTTGTTTTGTCCTTTGAAATCGCCTTTACTTGCCAAACTAAATCACATATACCGTCAGTCGGGCTAAAACCAGTAGGTGTATTAATCAATAAATCACGAATATCCTCATGATCAAAATTGTGACAAGCCATATCGAGCCGACTTAAAATAGGTTCTAAATCATCCCATGATAAACACACCTCATTTGCGGTCATAATTCGCTCATGTTCAGTGCCTGTCACGTCATCCCCAATTAATAACTCCTCATATAACTTCTCACCAGGTCGTAAACCTGTAAATTCAATTGAAATATCCCCATCTGGATGAGTCGAATCCTTTACTTCAAAACCACTTAATCGGATCATTTTAGAAGCAAGGTCTACAATTTTTATTGACTCTCCCATATCCAGAACAAACACATCCCCCCCTTTACCCATTGCACCAGCTTGAATCACAAGCTGTGAGGCTTCTGGGATAGTCATGAAGAAACGAGTAATCTCTGGGTGCGTTACTGTAACAGGCCCACCACTAGCAATTTGCTTTTTAAATAATGGTACTACCGAGCCAGATGAACCTAAAACATTACCAAAACGCACCATACAAAACCGAGTATTATGTGGCTCATCAGATAGAGCTTGTAGCACCAACTCAGCCATTCGTTTAGTTGTTCCCATGACGTTGGTAGGTCTAACTGCTTTATCGGTTGAAATGAGAACAAAAGTCTCAACATTTGCAGCAATAGCGGCCTTTGCAGTATACAGAGTGCCAAAGATATTATTACGCACCCCCTCTACGACATTATGTTCAACAAGTGGCACATGTTTATAGGCTGCAGCATGATAAACGGTCTGTACCTGAAACGCCTCCATCACAGCCTGAACACGGTTTTCACGCTGAATTGATCCAAGAATAGGAAAAATCCTCACATCAATACCTAATTGTTCAGCGGTACAAACAAGCTCCTTTTCAATTGAATATAAACCAAATTCTGAGATTTCAAACAGCACTAAACTCTTAGGACTAAGTTTCAATATCTGGCGACACAACTCAGAGCCAATTGAACCACCAGCACCACTGACCATAACAACTTTGTTCGTAATATTTGAAGCCATAAGTTCCTTTCTAGGAGTGACAGCATCTCTACCTAGCAGATCATCAATCTCAACCTCCTTAATATCACTGTATAGCTTATTGCCACTCACTAGATCAGCCATCGAAGGGAGAGTTAAAATTTGTACAGCCAGCGGTTCCAAAGACAATATAATGTCTTGTCTTCTCCTGCGGGAAGCACTCGGCAGCGCCAGCAATACTTTAGTCGCTTTCTTTTGTCGAATAAGCTTTCTGATGATAGATGGAGAATGAACATGCACCCCTTGGATCACGGTACCGTGTAGAGCCGAATCATCATCAACAAAAGCGAAAGGATAATATTCATGACTCTGTACTAATGCCGTCATCAATTGTCGGCCCGCGACACCCGCACCATAAATAACCACAGGCTCACCAATACGTTTTAAACCTGTGCCTACAAATGAGCGAATAAATGCCCTAGAGCCACCGACAAATATTAACGCAAAAGCAGCATATATTACGGGTACGGTACGGGGGAGAGGTACTTAAAAAAAGTAAGATATGAGTACTAATGAAATAGTAGAAAGAAATACGCCCCAAAATATGGCATCTAACGCTTGAAAACCAAGATAACGAAGAACGGTCCGATATAAACCTAACCTATAAAAACCCATAATACTGATGGGAATTAATGAAAACCCTAAAGCCCAAAAATGCCCTAGAGAGAGGATATTGATAACATCTAATCGAACGAATAATGCACACCAAAAAGCTGTCAGCAGAAATATGGAGTCGAGAAACATACTGATAAAGCGTTTATGGGAACGCTTCAAAGAAAATAAAAACTTCAAAAAACCCGAATTTAATTCAAGATTTGTACGATTTAGCATATAAGACTACTTTTAGTGAACTAACGAGCTCGCACGACTATAGCACAAGGCACATAGAGACATAATAAAAACAAGTAAGACTACCATATAAGGACTCCAAACACACCGGATACACTAACATAATCCATCCCATGTGCACCGATGAATCCTGCTATTGACTAAAAGCAATGAACTAAGATTTGATTACATAAAAAGGAGAATACTTAGCCAATATTCTCCTTTATGACGCCTTACGACGCAGTCAAAGCTGATTGTCTGAACGTACTAGGAAGTAACTACAATGTACTTGCTTGCGTTAAAACTTGACGGATCACAGCACATGTAGTGTCGATCTCTTCAGGAGTTAATGTCGGATGAACAAGAAACATTAAGCTAGTATCACCTAACTCGACCGCATTTTTAAGTCTATCTTTAGGGCGCCAACCAGTGTCATCAAATGCCTTTTCTAAATAAACTTCAGAACAACTCCCCTGAAAAGCTGGAACACCTAAGACATTTATCGAATCTATTATACGATCTCGGCTCCAGCCTTGCGCCAAAAATGATTCATTGATAAAGACATAATGTTTATATTCAGCATGAACTAAATCATCATCAACTCGCACAGTCCGTACCAGAGGTATATCTTTTACCGCTTCATCAATGGCCAATCCATTAGCCTGACGCTTAAGTGTCCACTCATCCATTTTTTTGAGTTGGTACCGTCCCAGAGCAGCCTGTATTTCAGTCATTCTCCAATTCGTTCCAAAGCTTTCATGTAGCCAGCGAAACCCAGGAGGGTGCTGTTTGTTATAGATAGCATCAAAACTTTTACCGTGATCTTTATAAGACCACATTTTTGACCATAATAGCCTGTCATTTGTTGTTACCATTCCACCTTCACCTCCGGTGGTCATGATTTTATCTTGGCAGAATGACCAAGCCCCTATATGCCCAATACTCCCAACTGAACGGCCTTTATAGCGGGCCCCATGAGCCTGTGCACAATCTTCAATTACATAAAAACCGTGTTTTTGGGAAAGTTGCATAATGGGATCCATATCTGCTGGCATACCAGCAAGGTGGACCACAATAACAGCTTTAGTCTTAGGGGTTAGTACAGCCTCGATAGATTCAGCAGTAATATTTTGGCTATTCAAATCAACATCAGCAAAAACAGGCCTAGCACCTGTAGTGACGATTGAAGAAGCTGAAGCAAGGAAAGTGCGAGGGGTTGTTATCACCTCATCATCTGAACCAATATTTAACGCTTTTAAGGCAATATCTAACGCTAAAGTACCATTACTCAAAGCGACCGCATATTCGGTGCCCGCAAAAGCCGCAAACTCAGTTTCAAAAGAACGTCCCTCATGACCGGTCCAATAATTAACTTTGTTAGACAATAAAATATCACGGACAATATTAGCTTCCTCTATAGAATATGAGGGCCAAGGGGAAAAAGGAGTGTTAAGCACAAAAACCTCTATTTTATATGAATACGTTTCGCAGGAACGCCTGCCACAGATAAACCTTGCATGACATCGTTTATCACAACTGCCCCAGCACCGACTATTACATTACAGTCAACTTGTATCTGCTGAATGATGCTTGCTCCAATACCAATCCAAGAACAGCGCCCTATTTTGACGCCACCGGCAAGATTAGCACCAGGGCTAATATGTACGGCTTCTTCAAGCTTACAATCATGATCAATGGTGCAATTTGTATTAATTATCCCAGCCTTGCCAACACTGGTAAAAGCCCCTACAACGGCATTAGCCATTACAGCCGTCCCAGATGCAAGTTTACTATATTTACTGACAACAGCTGACGGATGAATTAGGCTTGTAGCCTTCCCACCAGCTAATTCAAAAGTGATATGTTTATCGAGTCTGATTGCGTTATTGCCGATAGCAACAAAGAAGGCGTCAAACTCATGCAAAGAGTTGATAAGCGTATCGGTAACACCGTTAACACGCCACCCCTCCAGTTGAGTTATACTTGGCCATGCATCATCGAAAAATACAATTTCAGACCAACCATTTAACTCAGCAATCTCAGCGACAACTTTTCCATGGCCGCTGGCACCAAATATTGCAAGCTTACTCAATCTTGTTTACTTCCCTTAAAAGCTTCGATGGTAACATGGCCCTGCGCTGAAATATCCTCTTTGAAAAATACTTTCTTAACCGTCAACAAGAGGATTTTCAGATCTAAAAAGAGTGACTGATTCTCAACATACCATATATCAAGTCTGAACTTTTCTTCCCAGGTAATTGCATTACGGCCATTTATCTGTGCCCAACCGGTAATTCCTGGACGCACCTCATGCCGCCTAGCCTGCTCTTCATTGTATAACGGCAGATACTCAACCAGAAGAGGACGCGGACCTACAAGGCTCATGTCTCCTTTTAGTACACTCCAAAGCCCGGGTAATTCGTCTAAACTTGTCGACCTCAATTTCTGGCCAAAAGGTGTCAGTCTTTCAGAATCAGGTAACACATTGCCCTGTTCATCAACGCTATCTTTCATACTCCTAAACTTTAACATCTCAAAGATCTGACCATTCAGACCGGGTCTCTTTTGTCTGAAAATAACAGGGGAACCTAAATGAGTTTTCACTTTCCGACTGACAACAAAAAGCACCGGAGACAGTAGAATCAACGCAAACAAGGATAATATGATATCGAGAGATCGTTTAATCATTCACCGCCTCCATCAAAGCTGTTTCAACTCTGCCAGCCATAATATCTCGTGAAAACTTGTTATACGCAAGATAGTGACAGTTTGTCACTGCAGTTTGATACGATATGTCATTCAAGAGGAAATCAGACAAGCTTGCTGCAGAGTTGTCATGGTGTTTTGGATCCAAAACCAACCCACACTTGTACTCTTCAATAAAGTCTTTTTGCCACCCACCATAATTGATTGCAATAGGTGTCGAAGAGGCTAATGCATCGAATAATTTATTGGCAGAATTATGCCACATCGGCTCGACATCACCAAACAGCGACATCGAGAGATCGGCTGCAGACAATAAGGAAACGATTTCAGTTTTTGGCACAGGATCGAGAAAATATAAATTATGTTCAAATACACCCACCAACTTAGCTTTCTCAATAATAGCCTGCTTCTCCATGCCATCACCAATCGCAACAAAACAGATATTGTTATCAATTATCCGCATCTTTGCAGCCAGCTCGACCAGATAGCCAACATTGTTGATTAGACCAAAGGTACCGGTATAAACCACCAATTTTCGTCCATTCAAAAAAGGGAGTTTTTCCTGTTTATATCTTTCCCCCACTGACTTTTCAACATCGAATAATGTGGTATCACAGCTATTGGTCGCTAGAAAAACATGCTCTTTAGCAACTCCGTGCCGCGTGATCCCATCGCACATACCTGGTGAAAGACCGATAAGCCTTTTTGAGTTATGGTAAGTGTACTTTTCGAACCATTGAGCAAGCTTGATAACAAAGCGATTTTTTATGACCCCAACAGCAATCGGCAGTTCCGGCCAAAGGTCCCTAACTTCAAACACCATAGGCTTACGCTTCAATTTCGAATAAATCAATCCCGGGATAGCAATGGTCAAAGGTGTACTGGTGGCCAGAACAACATCGGCTTTAACGGTTAAAGATTTAAATGTAGATAAAAGTGAGAACTGTAAAAACTTGAATATACGTTTTATGAAGGAATCCCGGTTAGAATAAGGCAGGTGTAAGACATGTAACTTGATACCCTCAAGCTCAAGAAAGTTCCAACCTTCTGTAAATGCACTCTCAGTAGAAAGGTAAGCTGAAGAGGTCACGAAGGTAACATCATGCCCTTTAGCAACAAGCCGTTTAGCCATTTCGTATGAGCGCGTCCCAGCATTTGAGCTAGGAGTCGCAAAGTATTGATGTAGATATAATATTCTCAAAGTGAGTGCCCCAACTGTATTCCTTTAAAATCCATTTGTTATAGTAAAAATCTATTGCTATGTTTTCACATAGTGATGACTAGCACTAATGACCTGCTTATAAGCCGCTATCATAGTGTCGATACAGGCTGTTTCAGAATATTTATCGACAACATTCTTGCGTCCCTCAAGGCCATATAAGCGTCTCTTAACGGGGTCCATTATTAACTCTTTTAATGCTGCGGTTGTCGAAGCGATATCATCGATAGGGACAATCAACCCAGTAGAACGGTTTGATACAACCTCACATAAACCATCGGCATCTGAAACTAAAACCGGTAATTCGCAAGAGGATGCTTCTAGTACCGCCACGCCAAAGCTTTCCGAGCGACTCAAAGCAACATACAGGTCGAAACGGTTTAATATATTCGGTACTTCTATGTTAGGAACAAAACCGCCAAAAAAGACTAGATTAGAGAGACCAAGTTCTGCTGTGAGTTTAGCCAATGAATCAGCTTCTCCCCCTTCACCGTATATTTGCAGTTCAAACTCACATTCAGGCATCTCTCTCACTACCCGGCCAAAGGCGTGAAGTAACACATCGATCCCATAGATATGCTTAAGTGACTTAACTGTGCCTATGACAATTTTAGAACGCTGACCATTGTGTTCTTGAATGACTGGCATAGGTTTAAACAACTCAGTGTTCACTCCAAAAGGAGTAATATATACAGGTACACCCTTAGCCAATGATTGGTCATTCAATTCATTCTGCATGCAAAGGCTTGTTGAAAAAATCGCATTTGCTCGACTTAGAATCTGGTTTAGCACCCATGAATGTACAGCAGACTTCTTAGGAAACAGGTAAACATCACTGCCCCATAAAGAGATCACATTAGGACAATATTGACATGCTAAAACAGATAATAATCCATAACCCGTAGCATAATGAGCATTTAACAGATCGGGTCGAATCTGTTTTAATAGTTTTCTAAGTCTAAAAACATTCAAAAAATAACCGAAAGGCGCCTTGACAGGGAGCTCATGTACAGACACTCGTGGGTCAAAATCCTGAGTAACGCCGTGAAGAGAGATCACATGGACATGGATACCACTTCGAGCTAGGCCATTGGCCCATTTTACGGTGTGAACATTATTTGCTGCAGAAAGTAAAACAATTTTCATTTAAAAGCCTTATCGCCCCAAAATCACAACGATTATACTGCGTTGTATGGTGTCGTGATAACTGATTGCGCAACCCTACTAAAACCTAAATCGATCAATAAGACTTTTGACAACTTTCAAATTCATATTTAGGTATAAAGCGGTAGCCGCTTTCCAATTACCTTTATTAACCAGCTTTAAGTAGCTGGATAGTGAAAACGCTTCACTTGCCATACGAATACGCATGACCTCTAACGAATTTTTATGACCCTGAGACATCATATCGTTATGCTTTTCAGTAAAAAGTCTCAAAGCGGCCAGTCTTTTGGTGGGAAAATTACTGATCCTATCTTGCTCATGAGAAGTATGCCATACATAGGTCGCCTGTGAGACCTTTATACCAGGGCCGAACCGAGCCACGAGTCGAACCCAAGTATCGTAATCCTGAAACGCAGGAAATGCTTCATCGAATCCCCCAATATCTCTCATTCTGGAGGTCAGCGTGAACACTTGATTACCCACCTTGTTGTAATGCAGTAGACTTGATAATTCTATGACGCCACAATCGAGAGACCTTTCAATCTGCGAAGTTCCAGTATCCTCCAGCAAACAAGCCGCAACAAAAGCATAGTTTTCATCGAACGCATTATATAAACCCAATAAATGATCCGGCTTAAATTCATCATCATCGTCTAAGCCGGTAATGTACTTACCTTTGGCCACTGAAATTGCATAGTTTCGAGCAGCACAAGCTCCTTTGGGCTTATCGTGACGAAGAAATACAATATTGTCATATTCTTGAAGATAGCTTTGTACAGTAGAAACAGTATCATCAGAAGAACCATCATCAACAATAATGATCTCAACGTCTTTGTGACTCTGACCTAATACTGAATCCACAGCACGCCTTAGCAGACCTGAGCGATTGTGTGTTGGTATATAAACACTGATTAATGGCATCTGAGCAGGCTGATTCATATAATTACATCCTTACAAAAAATAATGTTTCTACTCATGCCTGACTAAAATCCCGTTTACTGTTAACAGTACTCAAATATACAATTAATGCTAAAAAGAAGTAATACGGTGTAAAATATACCGCTGAACTAACAGATATAATTGAAAGCAATGAAGGCGATAAAATCAAAACATACTTCAAAGCAAACCTTCCAGACAGAATTTTAAATTGCAAAAAATAAAATATAAAAAAGCTAAGTCCAGAATAAATCAGCATTTCCATATAAAAAAAGTGTGGAGGAAAATGTGATACTGTTTTCATCCATACTTCATTATAAAATGAAATATTAATTATTCCAAAACCGACACCAAACATAAAGTCTAATAAACCAAAGTCATTGACTATTTTGATCATTTCACTTAACGCATAAGCTCGCACCGCAATAGACTCTAAAGAGCCACTCTCGACTACAGACTTTAACTCCTGAGTATTCGCCAAAAAATGCCATGCTCTAGACACCGCTTCAATAAGAGACTCAAGGTGATTAGACAAAAACACAACACCAATAGTACTTGCAATCACGGAAAAAATTAAAAAATAAACCCTAGCCTTGTTACTATTTGCCATAAGTAAGAAACACATTTGCCCTAAAGTTGCCATGAGAGCAAGTTTGGAATGAATAGCCAAACAATAGGCAATTAACAATATGGTCAAATAGAAATAATGCCCTTTCTTACCTGAATAATAAACAGCAACGGATGAAAATAAAAGACAGATTGCATTAGAGTTAACATTTCCCCATAGAGATGAGGCATTTTGAAAATCACCATTCAGTGGATTCAACCCAAATATACTAACCCCAAGAAGTAACTCAACAAAGGCTACGGCAAAGTTCAGATATGACACAAAAATAATTATTTCAGCAACTCTTTCCAGCCCTAGACGATGTAGAGCTTGCCGTGAAAAAGTAAATACAAAATAAGTTACAAAGAAATAGAAGACATATAAGAAATATCGAGAATCGATAGTATCGAATGCAAGGTGTTTAATAAACAAAACAGATAAAAAGGCTAATAAAAGCAGAAAAGAGAGCAATTCCTCCTTGGCGACATGCATGAATTTTAGGCATGAAAAAAATGCAACAGCCAGTATTACCCCAACAGAGAAATGATACATTTTCAAAGGACCTAAACTAATTGAAGGTCCAATGAAAATAAAGAAAATAAAGATAGAATACATAAACAAAGAGTTTCTATCTTTATAGTTAGGAAGTGGCATCAGCAATATTATCTTCTAAGCACGTTGAAAAACAGTCTTCCACATATCTTTGGACTGTTGTTTAAAATGATCTCTAGCTTTAACTTGCTTTTCACCACAAGCTAACTGCTTAGCAGTGCTGAAGGCTTCTCTTAGCTGCTCTGCGGTGATCTCTGGTGTGATTAAACATTCAGACTGCAGATACTCTTCATACAGGCGTTCATACTTATGGCTCCAGCTGGTTCCTAAACATGGCACCCCCTGAGAAAGCGCACTCACACAACCGTGAAAACGAGAACAGATAACGCCATGACTGGCACCGATAATCCCCTTCACTTTTAATGGATCGGTTTCATGAATTAACTCTAAGTCGCCACCGCAAGCTTGATTAACTTGCTCACAGATAGCACCGTCACCCGCACCTTCATGGTTAAGCAAAACAGGCTGTAAGCCAAGTTCACGGATCATCGCAACGGCATCTTGTAACACTCTGAGATAATTACTTTTCCATGCTGATTGATTATTACGACTACCCACCATATTACTGTTAGGGATGATCAGTACTTTCTGATCACCATTAACAAAATAGTCAGGTAAAACACCCGTGACCAGATTGGTAAAATCCGGGAACTGGTGCAAGTTACTGTTTTCTCCGACAATACCTTTAACATGTTGGTAACTGGTCTCTTCACGGGCACAGATCAGATCGGCTTGTGGCAGTGCTTTTTTAAGGTAACTCAAATCTTTGCTTCGGGTAAAAGGGCCCAATGCCTGAGGTAAGAATAGATACTTTTGCCCATGAGCCTTAGAGCGAATAATCTCACCGGCTAACGCTTTAATCGTTAAACTGCCCCACTGATCACCATAAGCAAAACCTGACGCATCGAAAACATGAGTGATGTCAGCCTCAGTGACGATTCCCCACTTATGCTTCAGCCAAGTTCTGAATTTTACTGGTAATTTATAGCTGATAAAATTTAGATCAATAATATTTTTACGAATAGAAAGCTTCTGATAAGCGCCCAACTTGGCACGTTCAACATAAGGTGAGTTGGGGTTTGTCGCCATCACAAGTTCCGCATCAGGCCAATTCGCTTTGATCTGTTCAATCACAGCATGCACCATTAACTCGGCACCTTTATTAACGAATTGAGAACCCTTAATTTCGATCATCATCTACTTAACTTCCTTAACTAACAAACTGTCACTTTTCTTCTGTGAGAATGGGATCCCACCCTCATGATCTGCGTATCCGACGGCAAGTAACATGACGACTCGCTCATGATATTTAAGATTTAATTTTTTACTTAACATTTTTTCACGTTGTTCAACATCCGGCCAATTGATAGAGCAAGTTGATAGTCCCAGTGTCTCAAGAGATAACATGAGTTGCATACTGGCTAATGAAGCATCAATGTAGATAATATGACGGTCACGTTCAGCAGGGTAAGCATTGAGGTTACCGACAATAGCAATGATACAGGGTAAATTATCTGAAAAACCAACAGTACCCATGGCGCAGTTGGCAATATCGGTGGCTTTATCACTGTCATTAACAACATGAAACTCGAATGGCTGTCTATTACAAGCAGACGGAGCGAGACTCGCGGCATTGACGGCTTTACGAATATCGGCGATGTCTACCGACTTGTCCTGATACCAACGCACAGATCTTCGACGTTGAAACAGCGTTAACAACTGATCAAAATCAACCGGGCAATCAGGCAGATCTTTATAAGCATAGGGTACACTGAGTGTCTCTGAGTCAGCAGTAGTCTGGGAGGTGAAGATGGCCCTAGCCTTATCAATTTTACTGTTATGTCCCACAACTTCAAAATAACGGGTTAACACATCTGTTGCCCATTTTTTTTCATCACTACATAACTCAGTACTGTTGATGGCAGCGTTATAACACTCAACCGTCTCAAGAATATATCCGTCGGCGAAAATCTCTCTTCTGGGCTGCATGATCAACCCTTTCTCGAGCCGATGGATATTTCTACGTAATAATATACAGCTCTTACCTATCAAGGCTAAAGAGTGCTCATAAGCCAGTCTGCCATCCAGTACCGCCTTGTGTTCACGGTAAAACTGACGACTGAAAAACGTATAGTAAAAAGAGGCTAAAAAACCATTTTTAGAAAACAGACGAATGAACATTAAATCGACATTGTCCACCTTGCTTTTGAGTGTCGAAATGGTATTTTTCGGCAATAGTTTTACAAGAGCTTGCTTCATTCAAGAAATCTCGTTGGTCTGCTTAGGCCAATAACGATGCCCAAGTGTAAATGGAAGTAATAAAGAACGGGACATAATACGCGCGATGTCCCTTGTTTTAGGGCTTATCCAAAACGCGATGTACGATGCGATGAAATAGGAAAAAACGGTCGCAATCGCCGCGCCTTTAGCACCATACAGGGGAATAAGCATAAGGTTTGCGATCACATTAATCACCGCACCCAAGCCATGGCTCAGCAACGAAAAAGCAAGTAAATGTTCGCTCAGAAGCCACTTGCTCACCAATGCCCGCATAAAGATAAATAACCCAGCCCAAATATGCAGCTGTAAAATAAACGCAGATTGCAGATATTCCTGTCCAAACAGGATGACAATGGCAGGCTTAGCGACCAAGCTTACCGCAATGGCGATGATGAATGCACACACAAACAGCAGATCAGATATCTGCTGTAACTTTACTTGGTAAGCGTCAAATAACTGCTTCTTCTTTAGCGCCAATAGCGCCGGAAAAAGCGTAATGACAACGGCATCGGCAAAGAAGTACCACACCTCAGACAGCCTAGCAGCGACAGCGTAAATACCGACAGCTTCGGTCCCGACCATATTTTCAAGCATCACCTGATCGACTTTAAGGTAGATAACCGCCGCAATTCCCGACAAAATCAGCCAGTAAGATTGCTTTAACAGGCCGAGTCCATAGGAAAAATCAACACTTGAAACACGAATGGGTGAAGCATAAAAAGAGTAGATAACAACAAAACCAATACCCAGCACTAGGGTTTCGGCGGCGAAAATGGCAACTATCGTTAATAAGCTTGCGCTCATAGCAACGGCAACAAGCTTTAATGAGGCAAATATTAGGATAACACTCAACCTCATACGCACAACCTGACGAGCAGCGACCTGAGCCTGAAACCAAAACTCTAACACATTAAAGGCATAAAATATGTTTGCAATCGCAAGCAGTATTAAGCCATGGCTGGCGACATCGGACGACACCCCCCAACCATTAACGGCAAGCAAAACACAAACGAGTGTACCGGTTAACGCCCCAATTAATCTAAAAAAGGTAGCGCTGGCAATGATCTTATCACGGTTATCAGGGTCGTTAACTAACTCCCGGGTAATGATGGCATTCAGGCCTAATGCCGCCAAAGGCGCAACTAAAGCAACCAGTGCAATCAGATAACTTAATGACCCAAACCCTTCTGGCCCGAGACTGCGCGCCAACGCTAAGCTAACCAGCAAGTTAGCCGACATGGAGATCACTTTTTCAGACACCAGCCAGGAGGTATTAGCCAGTGCCTTCTTAATAAATGGCGTCATTAATCTGCTTTATGTAAAAAAAATCGAATAAAAACAAACAGGCACGCCAAGAAACCGCCAAACAGGGTACCTACAATACAGATTAAGGCACGTTTGGGCTTAAACTTCTCTTCGGCGACGATGGCCGGATCGATCGTTTTAAAAACATACTCATCACGCACCTCGGCAAACATAATGGTTTTAGTCTGTTCTTCAATGAGCTGATACAGTACGGTGCGAATATCGGCCACATGGGTCTCGCTAATCTGTTTTTCAAGAAACTCACTGCTCTTTACCGCCTCAGCGACCTCTCTCTGCTTCATTTCGGCATTGATATCTTCAACCAGCCAGGTAACCCACTGCTGGGCAATAGAGGGCGAGAGATGTTCAACAGAAATTCGAATTAAACCGGTATCCTTATCAACTTGAACCTCAACAATTTCAGCAAAGGTTTTATACGCTTCCTGCGGCGAAGGCTTAGGTTGCTTCGGCGCTTCAACCTCTCTGACCCACAACTTGCTGCTGCTATCATATAGGCTTAGGTCATAGGTTAATGAATCATCATTTTGATTCCAGGATTCACCCGCCATAAGCTGAGGTAAAATGTCATGCTTTTCAATAAAGCTATTGGCAAACTGCCTCGACTTAAGCACTGAGATCGCAAGTTGAGTCTTATCGACACTGCTTCCGCCGCCTAAATTCAAGCCAGCCATGCTAGCTAAACCACCAAATTGAGATGCCAGTGCGCCGAGCCCGCCCTGCTGCTCAGCGTTCGCCGGAGCCAACAAGGCTTCAGACTTATAGATATTAGGCAGCATCAGGGCTATCACGACAGAGGCAATAGCAAAAACAGAGGTGACTGCCACTATCAACCACTTTCCGTCCCAGACGGCCGAGAAAAGCGCTCGTAAATCTATCTCATTAGCTGTTGGGGGAATGGCATAGCCAGAAGCAGATACATTAGGCTCTTGGGGAACTTGAGGTGACATATTATTCATTAATTTACACACTAATCTATCTAAGAAGTAAGTCAGACTAACCTGAAGTGCGCAGCAAGCGTAAATACCTAGGTATTTACGTTCACAACGGCACCAAAAGGCAACAGAGACGCATGATAGCGGCTTTCCACACAAATTTAAAGCAATGGAAATGCTACAAAATTGAGGTTTCGCTAAATAGATGAAAACCTCTACAACTAGCTACAAAAGGTAACACCGCTTAAAAACTGAAAACCTCTGAGTAAATAGCGTAAAATTTTACAACATATATTGCCTGCAACACAAACACCACTAACTTGACCATAGGCCCAATACCACATTATTTTTTATCAGCAAAGATAGACTCATAAAGATCTAATGTCTGTTGAGCTACGCTTTCGATGGAAAAATTTGACTCAAAACGTTTCAAAGCAGCCTGCCCGTAATCACTACAAACTTTAGGCTGTTCACACAGTTTTATTAACTTTTCCGCTATTGCCGAAGGCGATTTTGAAGGTACGACCCAGCCAGTTTTATCATTTTGGACAACCCAGCCCATACCAGAGCCTTGCACATCGGTCACTAACGCTGGCTTTGCTTGACGGGCAGCTTCCAATATCACTAAACCAAAAGCTTCAGTTCTTTCAATCGAAGGGAGGCAGAGTAAATCACACCAAGCATAACAATCATTAAGTTGCTGCTCACTTACTCCACCCAACATTTGAACACAATTAATTCCAAGTCGATTCAAGTGATGATTAAGCTCTTGAAATAACTCACCTCTCCCTACTACCTTTACCTCAATACAGCGTTGAACGGGTTCCGGTAAAGAAGCAATAGCGTCAAATAATACCCTGTGACCTTTATAATAAGAAAGCCTTCCTACAACGAGAATTCTAAGCTTTTGCTCCTCACTTGCCCTAATTAAACTTGTCTTAGAATTAGATCGAGGCAAGCCCAAAGGGATTATTGTCACTTTAGCGCGAAAGTTAGCTAAAGGCTTGCTGGAGTCACAATAACTTGGCGATGTACAAATAATGCGTTCAGCCCTTTTAAGCACCGCCTTTTCAAATATTCGATACATCGGATACAACATTTTGATAAACCATTTTGGCTTGTCACCCACCACATCAGAGTGCCAATGAACCACCCAAGAGCACTTCCTGGCTTCTGCACTTAATAATAGCCAGAAAGCTGAAGTGTTTGGCATATGAATATGGATAACGTTAGGCTGTTCAAGTTTGAGACAATGATTAACATCTCTTAAGAACCAAGGGCTAATAGGAGCAAACATCAGACTGCCAAAACAAGCTGCGCGATATATCTTAACTCCCTCTATCGTTTCATTATCACTATATGGCGTAATTTTATGTTGATGAACCAAAGCTGAAACTCGATATTCAGAGCCCTTGGTTAAAGGTAACAATTCCGACATATAGTTTTCAATCCCTCCATAAAATGGAGGGTAGAACTTGCCAATGTGTAAGATTGATTTCATTTTTAGCTTCGTATTATCTCGAGTAACTCGTTAGTTTTTTGTTCCATCAATTCTTTGTCACCTCGAGTTTCTAGATTAAGTCTTAATAATGGCTCTGTATTTGATTTTCTTAAATTAAAACGCCAAGTATTAAACTCAAGGCTTATACCATCAGTCCTATCTACATTGATGGCTAAATCAATGTATTTATGCAAAACTCGTTCAATTGCAAGATCGGCATCTTTAACAGCTGAGTTAATCTCACCGGGAGATGGAAATGCAGCGATTCGTTCTTTAACCAATACCGATAAAGGCTTATTTTTTACACATAATAGTTCAGCAACAAGTAACCATGGAATCATACCACTGTCGCAATAGGAAAAATCTTTAAAATAATGATGAGCACTCATCTCGCCACCATAAACGGCATCTTCTTCCCGCATGCGTTCTTTGATGAATGCATGTCCTGTCTTAGACATAATCGGTAAACCGCCATTTTGCTCAATGACATCGATACTGTTCCAAGTTAATCGAGGATCATGGATTATTTTTGCTCCTGCATTTTTTTGTAAAAAAGCCTCGGCTAACAAACCAACAATATAGTATCCCTCTATAAACTCACCCGTTTCATCAAAAAGGAAACAGCGGTCGAAATCACCATCCCATGCGATGCCCATATCTGCGTCAAACTTTTTCACAGCATCTGAGGTATCTTGCCGACACTCAGGCAACAAAGGATTGGGGATCCCGTTGGGGAAGTCACCATTGGGTTGATGATGTACTTTGATAAACTCTATCGGAATATTTAACTCATTAAATAATAATTCTAATGCATCGATTACATGACCAGCCGCACCATTACCAGAATTAGCAACTATCTTTAAGGGGGTAATATTTTCAGCGTTAATATACGTCATCAAGTGATTAACATAAGCTGGTAAGTTACTTCTCTGACTCAGCGCCCCTTTGATATCAACATCTGCAAATTCATTTAGCTCTGCTAAATGTTTAATTTCAAAAAGCCCCGTATCCCCGCTAACAGGTTTTGAATCTTCTCTAACTAATTTCATGCCATTATAATCTAATGGGTTATGACTAGCTGTCACCTCTACGCCACCGGCAAGATTCAAATATTTCGTTGCAAAATAAATCTCTTCGGTACCCGTCAACCCGATGTCGAGAACATTAACCCCTGAATCACAAAGTCCTTTTGCCAGTTCATTTTTAAGCGTCTCAGAGGTATGCCGAACATCCCCCCCGACCACTACTGTTTTAGAGCCTAACTCACCGCCTTCCCTCACTAATACTTGACCAAACGCTCGGCCAATTCGATAAGCAATATCTTCGTTGAGTTCTTCACCTAGCTTCCCGCGAATATCGTACGCTTTAAAACAAGTTAATTCTTCTAACATCTAACAGTCCTAATCTATATTCTGTGATTTAACATATGCATGCATTTTATAAACTTATTACTATTTGCTATCTGGGTTTTAAATAGCCATATAACAGAAGCTTTTGATGTCATAAAAATAATTAACAACTAGCACTTTCGTTATTCGCCACCAATGCAATACTTCACACCAGCAAATTTAATCGCTTCTCATTCAAAACTGCATCAACAACCCCAAAAACTCACAACCTATTGACTTATCCGTTTAATATATTGGCAGACCAAATTGGATATTCATAATCTAAGATTGATAAAAATTCGCATACCTGATTAAGGAAATACTATCTAAACAAGTTTACATTTGGCAGCAATCATGTTGAAAGAGCTTTTAAACTAATGACTCCAATTATTGTTCAAACTTCTGTTTCTATTGTATTCATTTGCCAACCTTTCTTCCACTCAGTAGGTAGCTTCAATAACGTTGATCAGTTGCTGTATCTTATCTATAGGTAGAGTGTTAATCCCAGCGGCCGCAGCTCTACCTCCACCAGTATCAAACTGACTACAGATATCACCGGCGCCAAATTTATTTGAAAGTGGCGCACGTAATGAAACTGTGTATGACAGTCCATCATTATTTTTTGTTAATACTACATGAGCAGCATGTGGGTTTTTATTGGCAAGAGCATTACAGTAAACGCCACTAATACGACGTGACCAATCTTCATCTGGAAGCTCAATGATAAACAATTTATCAGCTTGATACATTGGTGAGATAGACTCAACCTGAGTCATATCTGTTTGGTATGCATCTTGTAACTTATAAAATGGAGAGTTTGACTCTGCAATTACGTCAAAAGGTGATTCATACTTCAATAACTCAGCGAACAGTTCGGCAGGATGGTAATGAAGATCTGTAATATCAGAGCCATAGCCGTTGTAGTTAATCAATGTACCTAACTCATTTAAAAAACGCGCTTGCTCAAGTGTCAGGCCTGCAACTTTAGATAAATTATCAGCAACTCCAATTAGGTTATCACCATAAGCAGCAGTAATAGCCCAATGGTGATATTTCCGATTCAGCAGCTTATCGACAATCAAAGCCGTACAGATGTTAGCATCCAAGTCGATATGTGCACTTAAATGCTTACTCACTGGAATCTCACCCGTTATGTGATGATCGGCATAAAAAACACTTATCCCATCATTAAGAGCTTTCATTAAACCGGCTTGGTTTTTCTTCATGGAAATATCTAGAATTGTAAGTTTATCCCCTTTAACCAGTTTGACGTTTCGAGTAAGCTTTGTAAGCAAGTCAATATCACGCTTAACGCCTGTCACCAGCTCGCTCTCTATAGGATTAGCTAATCGAAGTTGCAGCAATGCAATAATACCATCGGCATCACCATTAAAAATATCGTAATTCATAAATTCCTTAAAAGAAGCTATTTGCTTAAAAGCTTCGAGTCGCAAGCTAAAGAAAAAATACAGCCCCCTGAAGCGAGTTCAATATGGTGAAACCTAGCTAAAGCAGATTATCCATAATAAAACGAACGGCTCTAAAAATTGAGATAGCCATTGTCTTTCAAATAATCGACTACTTGCAAAGCATTTACCTCGATGGATTGCTCAGCGGTCTTTATATGTACTTCGGGGCTGATAGGACGTTCATAGGTCGAATCAATACCAGTAAAGTTTTTTATCTCACCAGCACGGGCTTTCTTATATAAACCTTTGGGATCACGTAATTCACACTCTTCAAGTGGGGTATCCACAAAGACCTCAACGAATTTCTTATCACCGAGTAACCTCCGCACCATGGTTCTATCTTCGGCAAACGGCGAAATAAACGCAGAAGAAACTAGCAAGCCAGCATCGACAAATAATTTAGACACCTCACCGATACGGCGAATATTTTCGACTCTGTCGTTGTCTGAAAAACCTAAATCACCATTCAGACCATGACGTACATTATCACCGTCAAGCACATAGGTACTGGCTCCTCTTTCATGTAGTATCTTATCAACCGCATTCGCAAGTGTTGATTTTCCCGAACCGCTTAAGCCTGTGAACCACATAACAGCCCCTTGATGGCCATTAGCTGCAACCCTGTCTTGATGCGACACGCTAGCAAGGTGCCACATCAAATCAGTGGATTTATCATCACTTTCTACGATTTTATAAGGTGACATGTCCAATCCTTAACAATAATAAAGGTAACGTTTTAAATTGATATTATCTCGCAACATCTAGTTTCCAGTATAATATGACTCAGAGCCCCACATCTTTTCTCCAATGACATAACCTAGCTTGCCATCTCTTTGATTTTAGAACGGGAAAAATACCGGTACGGCCGTTAATACGATAATGCCATACACTAGACTCACCGGTAGACCTACTTTGATAAAATCGATCAATCTATATTGACCAGCATTAAAAACCATCAAATTTGTTTGATAACCATAAGGGCTCATAAAGCTACCACTGGCCGCAAAGGCTACGGTCATAACAAATGGCATTACATCAACACCAAATCCCAAAGCAATGCTATAGGCTATCGGAAACATTAACGCAGCAGCGGCATTATTCGTTACCAACTCAGTCAACACCCAAGTTAACAAATACACTAACACTAATCCGATGTATGCATGCCCCAAACTAGTAAATCCCGATACCCATTGGGCAATGATAGTATCAACACCAGCATTAACTAGAGCCTGAGACATCAAAATAGCCGCAGTCACCACTATCCAAATATCAATAGGGAAACGCCTAACAACTTCATTGGCGGTGAGACAGCGGCTAAAAATGAACGCTCCTAAAAGCGCCAGCAAACCAAGCAGCATGTCTATAAAATCTAATGCACTAAGTGCAACAACAGCGATAAAACCTATTGTTACTCCCCAAGCTTTGACCCCATTAATTCTGCTTTCAGGAGATACACCACTAAGAATAATGAAGTTTTTAGTCAAATTTCGTCGTGAACTAAAATCATTACCGACAGCTAAAATTAAAAAATCTCCCGCTTTAATAACGACTTCACCTAATTTCCCTGAAATATGTGCGCCATCGCGACTAATTGCGACAACAGCAGCATCAAATAGCGCTCTGAATCCCGCAGATTTTAGTGTTTTACCAACTAAAACACTCTCTTCTTTCACAACAACCTCATTGAGATTAGTCCCTAGTAGCCCATTTTTATCGGCAAACAACTCTAGACCTGAAAACTGACTAATTTGCATCACCTTAGTAATATCACCACTAAACACCAATCTGTCATCTTCTTGCAAAACCTCACTCGGGCTTACAGGCGTGATAAGCCGATTTTTTCGCACGACTTCAACTAAAAACAAAGACTCTAAATGGCGTAAACCATTTGACTCAACAGAGCGCCCAATTAAATCGGACCCAGGTTTAACTTTTGCATCGATAAAGTAGCCTTTAAAATCAAGTTCGTTCACCTCAACATTCGGTAGCCACTTAGAAGTGAAATACAAGGTAATTCCACACCCGATAACCAATATCCCCCCTAAAGCAGTAAAAGAAAAAAAGGCTAACCCATTGCCTGTCGCATCAATATATAAACTGTTCACTATTAAGTTAGTTGAAGTGCCTATCAACGTCAGTGTACCACCTAAAATAGCGGCATAAGATAAGGGCAATAAGAGTTTACTGGCTGTATGATGTGGATTATTACGAATAGGAGAGATGAGCGTTGCCACAACAGCAGTATTATTCAGAAAAGCTGAACACAATGCCGTTACGCCAAATAAGCGAATCCAAGTCGATGTATAACTGCAGACAATTACCTTCGAAGCAATAACACGCAAAAAATGGGTTTTTTCAAGTACAAAAGAACATAAGATAAGCAAAATAAGCGTCACTAATCCAGGGTTAACCATACTATTGAGTAACTGTTCTTTACTTACTATCCCCAATAAAGATAAAGCGAGTAACGCACTTCCTAAAACTGCAGCAGGTTTACGCTGATAACGTATCAAACCAACAATAGTGAGAACAAAAATGGCTACTGTTATATAAGTATTTAATGGCATATTTTTCTTATTGATCGGATTATAATCTGCAATCTTTAGGTTATCTCTAAGAGTTGATAAAACAAAAAACGCTTACAACAAACTTGCTAATTGCTGTAAGCGAGTTCCATTTCTATCATACTACTTAAAGTGGAGTCATTATCCGCCCATCAAAACATCTTAACACCTTGAAATATCCTTAGCCCCCCAATGTGGGAAATGTTTACGGACCAATGCGTTCATTTCAATCTCAAACGCTGAATATTCATTAACTTTCTTATCACTTCCATCAATGGCACTACTGATCATCCCGGCACCTACGGTAACATTTGTTAACCTATCAATGATAATAAACGAGCCGGTCGTACGATTGTCACGGTACGAATCAAACTGCACAGGAGATGTTACCGTAAAAGAACAATTACCCATTTCATTCAATACAAGTTGCTGAGCAGATTGTTGTTCAAGTGTATTTACATCAACTTTATAATTTACTGCATCGACATAACCGTAGACTGATTTACTACCCATTTTGATAGCGTATTCACGGTCTAAATGTAACGACTCTTCCGCCATCCATACTACATCGGCCGCAAAATGGCTTGATGAAGATGGTTGATCGTGGGGTCTAACTAACATATCTCCGCGACTTACATCAATTTCATCCGTTAACGTAAGGGTAACAGCCATACCTGCTGATGCCTTTTCAAGCTCACCATCAAAAGTAACAATTGACTTAACCTTGCTTTCTTTACCAGATGGCAAGGCGATAAGATTATCGCCAACACGAATATCTCCCGAGGAGATTGTTCCGCAAAATCCACGAAAATCAAGGTTTGGACGATTAACATACTGCACCTGAAAACGAAATGAAGCATTATCATCTCGTGTAACAGAAACAGTATTAAGCAACTTCAACAACGTAGAACCGGGGTACCACTGCATATTGTCACTTTCATTGACTACATTATCGCCCTTTAAAGCAGAAATAGGCACAAAACGGATGTCTTCAAAAGCTAATGATTTGGCGAACTCACGATACTCCAGCTTAATTTTTTGATAAACGCCTTGATCATAATCGACAGCGTCCATCTTATTAATAGCGATCACCACATGTTTAATGCCTAATTGCGAACAAATAAAGCTATGACGCCGTGTCTGCACCTGCACACCGTGGCGAGCATCGATAAGAATAATGGCTAAATCCGAAGTCGATGCACCTGTCGCCATGTTACGGGTATATTGTTCATGACCAGGAGTATCGGCAATAATAAATTTACGCTGTTCGGTAGCAAAATAGCGATAGGCTACGTCAATGGTGATCCCCTGCTCACGCTCAGATTGCAAACCATCGACCAACAATGCCAAATCAAACGCATCATCAGTGGTATTAAAACGCTTTGAGTCTTTCTCAATAGCCGCCATCTGATCTTCAAAAATCATTTTACTATCAAACAGCAAACGACCAATAAGGGTAGACTTACCGTCATCGACACTGCCGCAAGTCAAGATACGTAACATATCTTTGTTTTCATGCAGCTTAAGATAGGATTCAATATCGGTTTGCAATAACGTCTGTTCTGTTGTCATGGTCTTTCTCATATTCTGTAGGTGAACGGCACACTTAAGGCATTTATACGGTTGTGGAGCGGCAGCCTAAAAATAGCCTTCCATCTTTTTCTTTTCCATCGAACCAGCTGAGTCATTGTCAATCACTCGCCCTTGACGCTCAGATGTTGTACACAGCAGCATCTCCTGAATAATCTCAGGTAATGTCGTCGCTTGCGACTCCACAGCACCAGTAAGCGGATAACACCCTAAAGTTCTAAAACGCACCATCTTGTGTACGACTTCTTCCCCTGGTTCGAGTTCCATACGTTCATCATCAACCATAATCAACGTGCCACCACGCTTCACCACAGGGCGAGGCTCGGCTAAATAAAGAGATGGAATATCAATGCCTTCAAGATAGATGTATTGCCAGATATCTAACTCAGTCCAATTGGATAAGGGGAACACACGAATGCTTTCGCCTTTATCGACCTTGCCGTTATAGATGTTCCATAACTCAGGGCGTTGATTCTTCGGATCCCAGCGATGCTTATTGTCACGGAAAGAATAAACACGCTCTTTTGCACGAGACTTCTCTTCATCACGACGAGCCCCACCAAAAGCCGCATCAAAGCCATGCATATCAAGAGCTTGCTTGAGTCCTTCTGTCTTCATGATATCGGTGTGTTTAGCGCTACCATGAGTAAAAGGTGAAATATTCATCTGTATACCACGTGGGTTTTTGTGAACAATCAGCTCAAAACCATATTTCTTAGCAGTCTCATCGCGAAATGCGATCATCTCTTTAAATTTCCAATTGGTGTCGACATGCATTAATGGAAACGGGAGCTTACCTGGATAAAAGGCTTTTCGAGCCAAATGCAGCAGTACAGAAGAATCTTTGCCAACTGAATACAGCATCACAGGATTATCAAACTCTGCGGCAACTTCACGCATAATTTGAATTGACTCAGCTTCTAACTGCTTTAGATGAGTTAAATATTGTCGCATACCTATTCCATTTTAAATGTAAAAGTCACTCATTATGAGCAAAAGTAAAAAACAAAAAACAAGGGCCATATGATAAAAAATAAGCAAAACTGAAATCTTAATTCTAAATAAAACCTAATTCTTTCTGTATGATATTTTTTCAATTCGACGTATGATTTTCATCAATGGCAAAGACAAATACCACTTAAGAGGCAACCTGCCCCAATAACGTCTAACTAATTTTTTTGATTCTAGATAATGCACATCAATATTGTTTAAGGTCTTAGCATCATTATGTGTTCGAGTTGCAGCGACAATATGGTCGATGTAAATCGGTTTTCCAGAAGACTTAAACAACCGCCACCATAAATCATAGTCCATTGCCATCTGCAACTGCTCATTTAGCCCTTCGTTTTGCTCCCAACTGCTTCTTCTAATTAACGTACCGGGTTGGCAAATAAAGCAATAATTAGCGAATAAATAAGGAATAAAGGGCAGCGTAAGGTACTTTGCTAGTTGGCGGCCCAAACTATCAGTTGTCCAGCAGCGGCCGTAAGCAAAAGGAGATAAGGGGGCCGCTTCTAATTTTAAAAGTAATGCTTTCAAACCATTAGGATAGAAAAAATCATCAGAGTTAAGCCAACAAACATAGGGAGCAGTCCCAAGTTTCACCCCTTCATTAATCGCAGCAGACTGACCATTGTCAGGGTGGCTGCGCCAACCCGCCAACTTATGCTCATACTTCTTAATAATCTCAAGCGAACAATCGTCTGAACCACCGTCTATAACAAAAACTTCAACAGGAATATCTTGTGCAAATATTGACTCAAGATTGCATTCAAGAAAGCGCCCTTGATTATAAGATGGAACGACCACAGTAATAAGAGGCTTGCTATTCATGAACTAATTATTTCCCTAAAAGCCAAATCATAACTCTCTTCTCTAGCCATTTAGGCAAGCTTTGACGCACTTTAGATGTAAATTCAGGAGAAAAACATCCTATCAATCTAGTAGTCACCCCACGTAGCTTCCAGTTTAAGTTATCAAACCACGATAATGCCACCCAACCTTTAGTGCAATTAGCAATCAAATCACTGGTAGCACTAAAACTAATTTTATGGGGAGCCTTACAAGTATCAATCACATTTTGTCGATCAAGCACGTTAAAAAAGGTGCGATAACTCGCCTCTAAAGAATAAAAAGCTCTTGCATAAATAGGCGCTAACTCTGCAATTCGTAAACAAGTATCTGGCGATAGGTAAAGGCTTTCAATAGCCGCAGCGAGAGCCTCAGCGGTTTGAGATTCGAGCTTAAAACCAGTGACATTGTCAATGATGGCATCCGTTACACCGCTAGCACTAAAACCTAGGCTTGGCGTACCGCACAGTGCAGCCTCAATAAAAACTTGCCCAAATGTTTCTTCACGACTTGGGCCAACATAAAGATCAGCAGCATTTAAAGCAAGTACGAGTTGCTTTACATTATCTATGTAGCCAAGTGAGATGCATTTAACATTAGGGAACTCCCAATCAACGTCCAAACGACCAATAAGCAATAAAGTAATATTCATATCACTGAGGAGTTTCAAAGCACCTAGTAACAAATCCCCACCTTTACGTAAATCACTTAATGAAGAAACGCTAAAGGCGATAGTAAATGAATTTTTCTCAACTCCAATCTGCTTTTTTGCTTCCCACTTATCTTGGGGTTTAAATATCTCAACAGGGGCCCCAAGCCTAATCAAGTCAGTTGGAGCTGATGTATTTTTAGGCAAGGCGTTATCAATAAAGCTTTTAGACCACTCTGAATTAGCAAGAATCGTTAACTGGTTGGTTGCAGACAAAAATTCGTGCTTACTTTGCCAACTTCTGGCAATGTCGTCACTCGCTATGACAGGATAAGCGTCTTTGGTTGGGCAATCGGAGTCGCAACCAGTTATATATTTAGTACAATTAGAAGGGTATGGACAGCGCCCTGTTAACA
Organism: Shewanella algidipiscicola; assembly: GCF_003605125.1. Classification (GTDB taxonomy): domain Bacteria; phylum Pseudomonadota; class Gammaproteobacteria; order Enterobacterales; family Shewanellaceae; genus Shewanella; species Shewanella algidipiscicola. The sequence goes on along the minus strand of NZ_QPQT01000003.1, from coordinate 258,615 downwards.
ACCAGAAATCATGGGTAAGCCAATACGTGGGATATAACTGTTCGATACTTTTTAGCACTGAAATATCATTGGGAGTAATAGCATGAAGATTTCCAAAAATGACAACATCAGGGTCAAATTCAGCAACTTTCCCAAATAAACATCGATAACTCCCGTCCGCCTGCTGATAAGTAAGCAAATCAAACACACTGCAGTCCTGCCCAGCTAAATCAAAAGCCCCAGCAATGCGTAATTGAGCCGTACCAGCACCAAATTTATAGCCTAAGTCATTAATAAAGGCGACTTTTAACTTACGAGACCAATTAACTGGAGGCCTTTCACTTTGCGTCCAATTAATATTGTGTTCGAGCAGAAATCGATCCCGCACGTTAATAAGCTCAGACTTAAACGCAGCTTCATCAGCCGTTTTTTGCTCACTATGCATCCTAAAATGCACCAATGGAACGCCAATGCCGACCAAATTCGCTTGATGTAATGCAAAACGGCACCACAATTCGTAATCCATACTATAAAAACAATCTTCATTCACCGCGCCACCGGCTTTTTGCCAAAGTTCACGAGTGAAAAACACCTCTGGTTGATAAAAAAACTGACCTGCATTCCAACCATTATCCAAGTCTAGAATTTCATTTAGAGGAAGAGGACCATCCTGACAAGAAGTGAAATGGCGATGCACTAGTTTATCATCTTGATAAACTTCACAAATACCAGCAATAACATCCGCTTTCTTTTCTAAATATGCTAGTGCGACTGATTTAAGTGCATCTGGCGCAAACTGGTCATCACTGTTTAACCAGCAAAAAATATCTCCCGTTGCAACAGCGAAGCCCTTGTTAATTGCGTGGCTTTGCCCCTTATCCGGCTCACTAACACAGTAGTCTATAGTATCGGCATATTTAGCCAAAATATGATTGGTTTCATCATTAGACCCACCATCAATAACAATATACTCAATATTAGGGTAGTGTTGTTCAATCACAGATAAAATGGTTTGTTCTATATACTTACCTTGATTAAAAGAGGGGGTAACTACACTGATTTTTGGCCATGCCAGGCTAATATTTTTATCTAACAAATTAAACTTCCAGAATTAAAGTTTTCAAATTAAGCCACGGCCTTATTGAAGAAAAAATGACTTAATTATTTTACACTGTCTTTTTGATAATCATAAAAATGAGGCTGCATTTCCAGATCATGACGAACATTGGCTTCCTCTTCATCATATCTTCTGTCTTTCAAAGGTAGCCAAGCTAAAACACGACACAATTTATCATGTGCTACATGATACTCTGCTTCAGACCAATTGGAAGTCAAGGAAGGATAAAAACGTTTAACCAGCGTAATCAGTTTTCGGTACAAGTTAACAGCAACTCGTGGCGGTGATACATTACTCGCTTCAACATTGACCCACAATTTCTTATCCACTTTGATACCATAGAGCTTATTCAAAATTTCTAACGTCATATCATTTTCAGCAGTTTTTAACTCATCGAATGACATCACCTCAACAGCAAAGCCAAGATCAGCCCACTTCTTTACTTTCATTGATATCGGCGAACGCCAAGGCTTATAACGCTGCAAATAGTATTCTTGAAGAGACAAGAAACACAACCCCATTTTGATGGCTTGTAACCAGCTAGATCTAATATGATCAAATTCATTGCGATAAATTAAAAGCACACGGCGGTCTGAAGGCAGATCCCATTTTTCGAGAGTTATAGATAATTGCTTTGTTGTTGCCATAGAAAACCATTCAGAACTGAGCAAAATATTACCTGGCACCTTAAAACGAGCCTTAACAAGTGCAGTATCTATTGGTTTAAAGTGAGAATGAGTAGGTAAAAATTCAGCCCAAGCCAGAGGGTGATGCCCCGTGCAATTTACGTCAGCTAAACCACACAAGTCCTTACAATAATCAATACCATAATGACTCTTGAGTAGTTCAGCATTAGCAAACAACGCGTTTTGTATAGTGGTGGTTGCTGTTTTAGGTAAGCCAACATGGAGAGTGATTGCACGCTGCGTCAAAACATCAAAATTAGTCTCCATTTCATTCTCTGAAAACATTAATTAACAAGTTTTTGTGCAAAAGAAGACAGCGATAATTTAGGCACACAATTAACATCTGACATCATAAATTTGTACTCATCGCCATTACTATCAGGCAAAATGACTGTTACATAAGTGGTATTACCCGTTTTACTTTTTGGTAGGTAGCATATTAAGCGTGTAATGCCGTCAACAGTTTTAACTTTATGCTTCAGTTTATGGCCATCGATATGAAATTGAACACCATTTAATAAGCCGTGGGGCTTAGCTTGGATAATATCGACCGCTAGCGTTTGCTTTATTTTTCTGTTTATCGGCAATACAAAATTTACTTTACTATTTGGTGCAAGTGCATAATATGGCTTATTGTCTGGCGTATGCGTTAAATGCCATAAGTCATTACGCTTACCTATATCAACAATTGACAGCTTAACTTCATCGAGCAATGCAGTGTTATTTACCTCAACTTTAGAGCTCGTTTTTTTCTGTGACAACACAGTATTTGGGCTTATCTTTTCATCGCTAGTAAGAACCTTTTCAATCACCGAAATACGAGCCGACATGGTTGCTAAAACTAGAGCCACCTCATCAACTATGACCTCTGCTTTGTCGTCAATTGACTCAGCATTAGCCAGCTTTGTAGCAACTGCCTGTCTAAATTGAGTTTTTTCAGTGTCAATTAAATTTTCTAAATAACAAATATCTTCAATTATCTGCTTTGATTCATCACTGTCTATATTCATGTCATCTTCTATATATTAATGAGGTGCTTTTTTACTCAACGTAACACTGAATCTACTTGGATATTAATGCCAAGAAAATACTCTTTGCCATAATCCACTTGCAAGCTAGGCAGATGCGCTATCTGAATTCGGGCGGTCAGAAAACAAGCAACAACACCATAATGGGTTAAAAAAGTATTCTTCGCGCACATGCTACCATAATAAAAAAGCTTGAAAAACTACCAGTATTTGTAACTTTGTGCACTAACTCAATTCCTAATGCATTTAGGCTTAACCACTTAAACCTAGTATCTCGCGTTTTATTTTTAAAACGCATTCATCAGGTGCTGTCTATTGTTTTGTAACTTTAAACCTTATATACCAAACCAACCCAGACCAACAAATTTATGATTACTGAATCAATTGAAATCACTGGATAGAATCGATCACGACTTTATCGTGCCTTTTTCAAGGCACATATGACTATGTAATAACGGTTCTGCGACAGCTGATACACAGATAATTACAACAATACGTAATCAAAATGACCTGACGCGAGGCTGTCCTTTAAAAAGCATCACGCACGAAAAGTATGCTGGTTATCTAAAAACCACCGATAAGCATCGAGCAACCCTTCTTCTAAACTATATCGGTATTGCCAACCTAAAGCCGACAAGCGCTCAACATTCATCAGTTTGCGCGGTGCACCATCAGGTTTGGACTCATCCCAAACAATCTCCCCCTCAAAACCGGTAACCTTGGCAACTGTTTCGACCAGCTCGCGTATGGTGCAATCAACTCCAGTCCCAACATTAATGTGGCTTAACATCGGCTCAGTATTAGCACTATAAACCGCCTGTTCGAGCTCCATAACATGAATCGACGCAGCAGCCATATCATCAACATGCAAAAATTCTCGCATGGGTTTACCACTTCCCCAAGCGACTACTTCTTTGTCACCCCGTAGTTTAGCTTCATGAAAGCGGCGCAATAAGGCAGGAATTACATGTGAATTTTCAGGGTGAAAGTTATCATGCGGTCCGTATAAATTAGTCGGCATGACACTGCGATAATCAACACCGTATTGCCTATTATAAGACTCACAAAGCTTTATCCCTGCGATCTTAGCAACCGCATAAGGCTCATTAGTCTCTTCCAGCGTCCCGGTTAATAATGCCGTCTCTTCCATCGGTTGCGATGCAAGTTTAGGGTAGATACAAGAAGAACCCAAAAATAATAACTTTTTCACTCCCGACTGATACGCAGCATTAATAACATTACACTCGATCATTAAGTTTTCATAAATAAACTCAGCTGGATAGGTATTGTTCGCGTGTATTCCACCAACTTTAGCAGCAGCGAGGTACACTTGATCAATATTTTCCGTAGCAAAAAATGCAGCTACAGCAGCTTGAGAGGTTAAATCTAATTCACTACGCGTCATTGTAACGACATTAACATCGCCACGCGCTTCTAACTGGCGAACAATCGCCGAGCCGACCATGCCTCGATGGCCAGCAACAAAAATTCTTTTCATAACAAAACCTTAATTCGCACAGAACTAAGGGGGCTAAAAAATATAGGCCCCTTAACGTATGCAATAACAAACAATATAGGTGAATTATTCTTTTGCTACTGATACCTCATAACCATGGTGCTTAAGCAACGCATGCTGTTTGGCTTTGCTTAAGTCATGCTCGACCATTTCAGCACACATTTCTTCTACGGTAATTTCTGGTATCCAGCCTAATTTTTCTTTCGCCTTAGTCGGATCGCCAAGCAGGGTTTCTACTTCGGCTGGACGAAAATAACGCGGATCCACTTTTACAATAACATCGCCTACATTAACACCCGGTGCATTATCACCCGTAATTGCTGTAACTGTGGCGATTTCTTCGACACCTTCACCACTAAAGGCTAAAGTTATGCCGGCGTATTCAGCAGACATACGCACAAATTCACGCACTGAAATTTGTTTGCCCGTGGCGATAACAAAATCTTCTGGCTTGTCTTGTTGCAACATCATCCATTGCATACGTACATAGTCTTTTGCATGACCCCAATCGCGCAATGCATCCATATTACCTAAATACAAACACGGCTCTAGCCCTTGGGCTATGTTCGCAATCGCACGAGTAATTTTACGGGTCACAAAGGTTTCACCACGGCGCGGCGACTCATGGTTAAATAAAATACCATTACACGCATAAATGCCATAAGACTCACGATAATTCACCGCGATCCAATAGGCGTACATTTTTGCAACGGCATAAGGCGAACGCGGGTGGAAAGGTGTCGTTTCTTTTTGCGGTATCTCTTGTACTTCACCATAAAGCTCAGAGGTAGACGCTTGATAAAATTTGGTTTTTTTCTCTAACCCTAAAAAGCGAATCGCTTCAAGTAAGCGCAATGTACCCATGGCATCAACATCAGCGGTATATTCTGGCGCTTCAAACGAAACGGCAACGTGAGACTGCGCGCCTAAGTTATACACCTCATCAGGTTCAACCTCTTTCATGATACGAATAAGGTTAGACGAATCAGTCAAATCCCCATAATGCAACTTAAAATGCGCATTTTCCACGTGGGGATCTTCATAAATGTGATCAACGCGCGCCGTATTAAATAAAGATGCACGACGCTTTATGCCATGTACCTCATAACCTTTTTCTAATAAAAACTCGGCTAAATAAGAGCCGTCTTGGCCGGTTACACCGGTAATTAGTGCTTTCTTCATTTCTTGTTTCTCTATTTAAATTTTTCTTTCAACCATGCAAGAAGTTTTAAGTTTGCGTTTTCAGAGATGTAATTCTTTTCTTCATATGAAAGTATTGTATCTTTTTTCTTTGTTTTTATATCAATGTATTTACTAACAAAGGGCACGAAGTCAATGTATTCGTTATTTAACCCTAATTTACGGAATATTACATCCAGCGCAGCTTCATTTGAAAAAAAGTCGTCGAAGAAAATAGGAATAACCTTTTCTTTCCTCTCCTGAAAAGATTGGTAAAAATGTACAAGTGACTCATTCCAGTCATCAACAGCAACTTTAAAGTCTTGATTTCTTGCCCATAAGCTATCATTTTCATCTTTAGCTCTAACATTATAAGATGCCGCAACTTCGTAAATATCTCGTACAATAAACAACACTGTACTATCGGGCATTTCAATAAATAATGATTGTAAGTGCTTATATAAAAGTGGAATTTTATCACCACGATAAATGGAATCATCAAAATAACTTTTATTACTACTACAATTGTCAAGTGACGCCCAAAAAGTATCGCCCTCTTGTAAATCATAAAAACGCGACTTACTAAAGTGCTCCCGTTTTAAACTAAACGTTGTACTCCCTCTTGAATAATACCTTTCCATACCTAAAGCAAACCTAGGGTCCGCGTTAAATACATTTCTTAATGCACTCGTTCCAGAACGAGGGCAACCACAAATAAATAGCGGTTTCCACATAATAAAACCTATAAATTATTATAAAACTTAGAATCCAAGAAGTTTTCAAAAAATGTCTGATACGACAAATCCGTGCGAAATCTCTCATTACTTAAATAAAGGTGCGCTTCTTTAATGCGCGCCTTGTCCGCCAGCATTACTTCAGCTTCATCCATGTCGTTTATGTAAAGCGGATAGTCGGCTCCCAGATATTCCACCACACTCGGCAGTGGGTTTATCAGCAGCGGTGTTTTTCGGGCTATACATTCCAATACTAAATTATTCGCAGCCGTCGCATATAACCAACAAATAACGACCGAACTACTAAGTAATTCATCGTACTCATCATTTGGCACCATAGTGAACACTTCAACATTGGGGTCAATGTTGTTGCCAAAGGTAGCAATTTCATTAGCAAGATAATCATCTGTGTAGGTTTTTTTTAGCATTACACGGCGATAACCTTCGGCTTTTATCAAATGTATGGCTTGCAACTTACGAAGCCAATCTCCTGCCTGTACTAAGGTAGGTGCAATGGCGAACACCTCAAAGTCGAAAGGCTTTAGGTTATCAAAATCTGTTGGATGCAGTAAGGATACAACCGGAACGCTCGGTAAATGATACTCTACATCTCTTTTAAGGTCGTCACTTAATGTGATGATACCTTTACAGTGTGGTAGCGATTTTTTCCAGAGCTCAGTTTCAAAAAAAGCTTCCGGTGAAACCGGCGTATGGAACCATGATGGCGCAAAGAAGGGCACATGAATGATGCCAACCCAAGGTTTTTGTATAGATTTTGGTGTTGACGATGCGGCCTCACCCGGCTCATTACCCCATACAAAATATCGCTCAATAAATGGCAGAAGCAACACTCCCTCACCATCAGTTTCGAGAGGGGACAAAGATTCTGCGATTTTGTTAAAACTGTTTCTGTGCTCTCCATAATGTAAATCGGAACCGAAAATATTTAATTTCCTGGGGGGGGCTAATTTCTTCGAATTTTGCTTATACAGAAAAAAAGGAATGAAATCATCTTCTACTTGCTTGTGGAAGGCCGCCAGTTTATCACCACGTCTATTATGTGATTCTAAATTTACGTAGTAATACCCTAGCCCCTGTCCATTCAAATATCCAACTTCATCTTCATTAGTAACCTTTAGCCAAAACGCCCAGTCAGCGAATGTGCCGTACCTTGCTTCGTCGAAAAAGCCGTATTTATCGTGTAAGTCGCGTCGCCATATGGGCATGCAATGGGGAATGTTGTGCGGATTTAGGACATAGCTACCGTTAGCATCTTCCTCAACGTTAGCCAAAGAAAGAAAGTCAACCGTTCCCTCTTGGTCGCTATACCAAGGACATTCTATTTTATGAGCGTCCAAATCTCCCGAAAAAGTGTAAAAGGGATGAAGTGCACTGGCAGCGAACGCATAATCATTCTTAGTTGTTAAATCCTGCAATAGTACACTTACATGCCCCGGATCTCGCAAGTCATCCACATTAGCATTGGACACGAATTCGGTGGAGGACATACGAATACCGATATTCCAGCATTCGTAAAGCCCAGGATCTTGCCTGTTCCAAACGAAAATGGCATTTCGCTGCTCCCAAAGTACACGCTTAATGCTCTGTACTTCCACTTTCGTTGGGTTAGTTATTAGATAGAAATGGTCAATATCGCCGTACTTATCTAACTGATTACAGTTGATGATAAATGTACCTATAAACTCGTCTGTTCTAAACATAGAAGTGATGAATGAGCATTTCCTGATTTTATAGCGTTCGTAGTTAATTAACTCCGAAGAGGATGGTCCATACCTACCGTCCAAACACCATTTCACATCGACTCCGAGAACATCCTTCGCGCTACACTCTAGCCTTACGCGTTCATCAAGTTGAGTTAAGTCAATAATTATTTCTTGAGTTCTAGTGAGTATATTTTCACTCAGCCGAGAAATATCATTAACCAAAACGAAAGAATCAGACCATGAAACTGTCCCTGATAGCGAATTTTCAATAATTCGATTTATATTAGGAACGAAATGGAAATAGATTGTACTATTTTCTTTGAGTACTTCTTTGAAAAGTGATACGAACGATGTATCGAATTCGCCTTCCGCTACAATATTAATTTGCATACCATAATGAGCAGCGATAATTTCTAAAACTTTAAGTGAATTCACCTTTTTATTATTGTTATTACCATCATTATTCAATAGCAACCACATTACTTTTCTGCTACTGAAATAATACCCTTCACCAGAGTAGTAAGAATCCAACCATGAACATGATACCCATGGGACTGCTCTCATTACCCCATGGGTATTTAGTCTTGAAGCGAAAAACTTATATTGAGCATCAATATTACTTTCTTTCTGATTTTCACCACTGTAAAAGGTGTCGTTTTTAAACTCATCTTCATGATGAATTATAACAATATCTAAACATGGATTTATTGGCTTGTATCCTGCTGACATTAAATCAGATGCTAACATAAGGTCGCAGTTCATTTGCCCCATAAAATAGAAAGCGTCTTGCTTTAAAATGCATGGACGTCTAAAGATCCATGCATCGGCCGATAAGTAATTCGGGAGTCCATTGTCGAGGTATAAATAAAGCTTCAATTCTCCATCAATAATCTCATGTCTGCTGAGTGCCAACATCCCACTATCTGGAAAATTTTTGTGCTCAAAAAAATTGGTTACTTTTCCTACCTCGGTTGCTCCAGCGAAGCTGACATCTCCGTTAATTAGCGCAGTGAATTGCGCATCCTCTGCGTATAAAAGCTGATTACTGTAATCTATAAGTACTTGAAATGTAGGCCGCGACTCACTTTCTATGATGTGTACCTTAGCATGATCAGCGTACTTAAAATGCTGTCTGATAGCTTGCTTAGTTGATTCGGTAACAATATGGATTAAGTGAATGCTATCGTTATCAATATGGCTCTTTAGGGCTTTTTCGATAGGCTCTTTTATTACGCCATCAAAAAACGCGAAAGAAGTTATTACATCAAATTTATCCATATACTTTTAATTCCCTCAATACTTCTTCAACCACCGCTTTATTTTTCCAAGCTGAAAACAGCAACTTTTCAAGTAAGTAACTATTTGAATCACGTTCAAAAATTGCCAGAGAATAGACGAACATTAACGTGAAATCCGATGGATCTCTCTGAAAATCCGCTTTTAAGGAGTGAAATACGGAATCACTAAAAAAACTAATATTGGAGTTTCTGCGCGTTCGAAGGAATAAATATTTAAATAACTTCAACGTGGATCCGCTTGCACCATTTTTAGTCATTTCACAAACAATCTTTTCAATGACTTCTTGCAATGACTTTGGATTCTGTTCCGGCTTCTTTACTAGAGATATGGCTTGTTCAAATTGTTGGTAAAGCATATGATTATCTTCTTATATTAATTATCAACTGTAACACTGCGTTTGTTGTCAAAGGCTACAGTTTATCCTTGATAATCGAGCATTTCGCATACTCGCCTAAAGTTATTGCTCTGTGCAATTTCCTGTATAAGTTTTTCATCCAAAGGACGCCGCACTCTTTTGGATATCTCGCCCCCGCTCCTTCCACTATCTCCAGTTACCGAGAATATAGCGAAAGTATCCTTGTAGCTGTCGCAATAGTTGAACCGTAAATAAGCAGCGATGTTGGCCATTACAACTTCAGAGCCTTCTACAAAATCTTCGTATTTGAAGATTTGCTCAGGTTTAAACTGTTCTATTAAACACAAAAAACGACGACAATATTCATCAAACGTTTGTGGCTCAAAATGGACCCAGTCATTTTTTATAAGCGAAGCGTAGGAATCAATCGGATTACGAATGGTCAATACTGACCTAACGTCATAGTCTTCTTCTAACAACTCAACAAGAGTGCATCGTACCGGAATAGGGGACTTGGTATGGAAGTCCGCATGGGTATGGTCTCTTAGTACTAGGGTGCCACCTAGCTTGTTTACATGTTGATAAACCTCATCAATGGCACTCTTAAACAACTTTTGAGCGAGTTCCTTTTGCTGAGGTATCCCAGAATACTTAGTTAAAGAAATAATATCAGACGGCGCATATTTTGGCTTATCTTTACCCATTGCCAAATCCGTATACGGATGAACTTCACTTAACAAATATACGTTCGGCATGGCTGAAATACATTTAGAAATCAGAGTGCCCCCACTACAAGCTAAATGATGAATAATTCTAATGGTTGGCTTTTTAGGTTCATGCTTATTACAAACTTTTTCACAGCGTGCTAATAGCGATTGGGTGTCAACTACCGTATTAACTGAACTAGATATATGAGTCAAATCACTACTTTTCGCTTGACCAGCGAACGACTCTGTTTGATCAATTAGCGCTAGCGCATCATCCAACTGGTTTTTAAATAATTCAAATGTAGAAGTCATGACTAATTTTCTTCTGATAATTCGACAGAGCTTAATAATTCAGGATGATCTTGTTGTAATTTGACATAATATCGAGAAGCCAACGTTAACTTTTGCTTTAACTCCTTAACCAACTCAATCAACTCTTGTTCCGATTGCACTTTATCAGCGTAGCTATTACGCAGATGGTCTAAATCCAATTGAGATTTGGCTAGCATTTTTTGCCCTAAATGATTACTTTGGCTCATATTTAGCAACTCATTTTTTTGCGTTTCCAATTGACAATTTAGTGATTCAGATAAATGTTTATGCTCAGAATACCTGTTACGCACTTCATCACGTTGTTTAACCATGTCTGCAAGCTCTGATTCTGCTTTATTAAAGCTAGCAGTCAGTTGCGTATGAGACGCTTCAAGCTCAGCATGACGGGTAACGAGTTGCCTGTAAGACGCTTCAAGATCACTATTACTAGTAACGAGTTTCGTGTGAGACGCTTCAAGCTCAGTATGACGGCTAACGAGTTGCGAGTGAGACGCTTCAAGCTCAGTATGACGGGGAACAAGATGCCTGTAAGACGCTTCAGGCTCAGCATTACGGGTAACGAGTTTAGTGTGAGACGCTTCAAGCTCACTATTACTAGTAACGACTCGCGTGTGAGACGCTTCAAGCTCACTATGACGGGTAACGAGTTGTGCGTGAGAGGCTTCTAGTTCCGCCTTACCCTTAACTAGCTGTGAATTATGAGTTTCGAGCGATACCTTAGTTTCTTCAAGCTGTGTGATATAGGATGCTTGTTTTGAATTTTCCGCTACCAATATCTTCTGGTCTGCGATGAGTTTTTCAATATAGTTTTGATGGCTTGACGTTGAGTAATCTCTATCACTTAATCTGGCTTGTCGAACTAAAGAAGCCGCTACTGACTGTGGCGAATTAATTTTCACACGCTCGCTTTTTAACTGTGAATATTTACAATAGTAATACTCCAGCTCTTCTTGTAGTTGGGCTATCTGTAATAATGAAAGCTCTGATTCAGCTTCAAGCTCAAGAATTTGTGATTCCAAAGACTCCGTTTTCAACATTTTGTTATGCTGAAACTCTAATTCTTCCTGCAGCTGTGCGTTCTGTAAAGCCATAAGTTCTAACTCTGAATTATCCTGCATCATGGTTAACCTATATTCTTAAAATTAGTCTGATAACAATTCATGACATCAGTGATATCACCAATCACTTTAATTTTACCTTTGTCCAACCACATGGCTTGTTGACAGATTCTTTTAACCTGCTGAGCACTATGAGAAACAAATATCACAGTTTTATCGTTGTTATTTATGATTTTTAATAAAGCTTCTTCAGCTTTATTTTTAAATAACTGGTCACCCACGCTTAACACCTCATCGATGAGTAAAATATCGACATCTGTATACAAAGCTGTAGCAAAACCAAGTTTACTGCGCATACCTGATGAGTATGTTCGAACAGGTTGTTCATAGAAATCCGCTAACTCAGAAAATTCTTTTACTTTGTAAGTCAAGTCCTTAGCTTCTTTTTGTGAAAAACCATTTAACATAGCGCTCAAAATAGTATTATCTCTTCCTGACAAACTATTGTTAAACCCTAAGCCTAAAGACAACAGTGAAGTTTGCTTATCTGGTGCAATTATAACCGTCCCTGTTGTTGCAGGAATCACTCCAGCTATAATACCAAGCAATGATGACTTACCGGATCCATTGCCACCTAGAATACCAAAAACTTCACCCTTATTTATTGAAAATGAAACGTCGCTGAGTGCTTTGTGCGTGAAAGAAGAAAACAAGCCATTTCTTGATTTGTAGGTTAATGAAACGCCTTCACATGTTAACACAATATCACTCATGCCATTAACCTCTTGGTTAGACTAGCATTGCAAAATTTAAACATGCCCAATGAAAGAATACAAAACATCAAACCAAAAACAATAGCGGGCAATAAAAGCGCGTAATCAAGCTCAGTTTTGTGCATCAATACCACTCTATATGCATCTAAAATCGATACCATGGGATTAAAAGTAAAAACAATCTCTTTTAAGGATTCATTTTCTAATGCATTAACATCCCAAAACACGCCTGAACCAAACATCAACCCCATCATTAGCACTTGAATAATCATTGAGAAGTCCGGGGTGTAGGCAACACATATGGAAAACAGCCAACCTATGCCTAGCATAAACAGATATTGGACAGCGATAATCACAATAAAGTCAAACCAGTTAGTACCCACTAAACTACCGTTGATACTCAAAAAACACAGCAATACAAAGAACACAAAAAACTGCTTGTAGGTAACTTCTTGGATGTCCACCGTAGGAAATATGTATTTAGGAATAGGTTTCGTCATCATTAGACTCAAGTTTTGCCCTAAACTTGTAGAAGCAGCTACTACGCCTTTTTGAAACCAAAGAAATGGAATTTGACCAACCATTAAAAAAGTAAAAAAGTCCCCTTCTCCGCGTCCAAGTAAATACTTGAACACAACATAAAAAGTAAGAACATGAAAAATGGGTTCCAACACCCACCATAGGTAACTTAGTATTAACTTACTTGATTGACTTTTTAGCTTCATGATTGACATGACATGAATTAACGACAAGTCTTTCTTTAACGACATTAAAAACTCTCTTAATCGTAATAATGCAATTGACTACATAAATGCAGTCAATACAAAAAATACGTAACCTTAGTAAATCAAGTGCTATAAAAAATTAGTCATTCTAACAACGACCAAATACGTCTTCGAAACGCACAATATCGTCTTCACCTAAATAAGAACCACTTTGCACTTCAATCAATTCAAGCTGAATTTTACCAGGGTTTGTTAAACGGTGGGTAGCGCCCAGAGGAATGTAAACTGATTCATTCTCGGTTAGTAAGGTTTCCTTTGCATCTACTTCAACTAAAGCCGTACCTGATACCACAATCCAGTGCTCAGCCCTATGGTGATGCATCTGTAATGATAAGGAGGCTCCAGGTTTAACAACTATCCGTTTAACCTGGTAGCGCTTACCTGACTCAATTGAGTCGTAACTCCCCCAGGGACGATAAACTTCACGATGTAACAGATGCTCAGTTCTTCCGGTGTTTTTAAGATGGTTAACCACCTCTTTCACTTTCTGAACTTCGTCTTTATGCGCAACCAAAATCGAATCCTTAGTGCCAATAACAATTAAGTCTTGTACACCAATTGTCGCTACAAATTGGTTTTCTGATTGCACAAGGCAATTATTAGAATCGATATGTTTAACATCCCCAAGGCTGACGTTACCACTTTCATCTTTGTCTAGTACTTCCCAAAGTGCAGAAAAAGAGCCGACATCGCTCCAACCAACATTGATAGGTAAAACCATACCTTTGCGGGTATTTTCCATCACCGCATAATCGATAGAGTCATCAGGAGATTGAGAAAATGCCTCTTTATCGACTCTAATAAAATCTAAATCTCGCGTGGAGTTATCCCACGCCATTTTTGTGTGCTTGTAAATATCTGGATTGTTATTACTCAACTCATTGAGATATGCCTGTGCTTTGAAGACAAACATGCCACTGTTCCAGTAGAACTTTCCACTATTGACGTAGTGCTCAGCCGTTATAAGATCTGGTTTTTCAACAAACTGCGCAATACTCGATATTGTTCCACTGTCATCACTTGCTTGTATATAACCGTAGCCAGTTTCAGGCTTTGAAGGAACAACCCCAAATGTGACAAGCGAATCATTTTGAGCAACGTCTAAAACAGATAAGACTGCATTCTGAAATGCATTTACATCTTCAATGACATGATCAGCAGGTAAAACAACTAACGTTGCATCAGCATTTTGTTCTAATGCAGCAAATGCAGCTAAGGCAATCGCTGGCGCGGTATTACGTGCAACGGGTTCAAGAATTATAGCAGTAGGATTTTGTCCGATCTCTTGCAGTTGCTCGGCAACCATAAATCGGTGGGTATCGTTACATACAGCAATAGGTTTTTCGAAACCAGTAAGGCGTAATGCGGTTTCTTGCAACATGGTATATGAGCTAGTTAATTTTAATAACTGTTTTGGGTAGTGCTTTCTGGAAAGAGGCCATAAACGAGTCCCTGAGCCACCAGAAAGGATTACTGGATATACTTTGTGTTCCATGATCTACAACCTAATAAATGTAATATGATGTATAGCTTTTGAATCTCAAAAAGCTGCTTTTTATTACTTTTCTTGACGATTAATATCCATCTGTTTTTGTTCCAAAATTGCAACCCGCTGAATAAGCCTGTCAATTTTGACTCTATCTTTTGTTCGCTCAATATCATTCAAAAGCGCTTTTAACAGTAAAATAATGCAGGCAAATAAGACAGGGATAATTGGCGCATAACTGATCCCTAATAGTCTTGCTAATTTGTCTGATATCTGAGGGAACAATCCTACTATCAGGATTGCAACAGATAGCATGGTCCATCGTATCGCAGAGCTAGGATGTATGTTATCTCTACGGACTAAAACAAATGCTATAATGAAAAAGATAACCGCAATTAACGAAGAAAAAATTTGATAATGTTGCACTAGAATACTCTTATTTAGTGTAATTTTGGATTGTCTTTTGATAACTCAACTCGTTACTCATCCTCACCTTACTAATACAAAGTAAAGTCGTATGTGTCATATAGTAAGCCACTGCCCCCCACGAATAAAAAATCCTGGAAATGCCATCAACTCTGCGGTTCATATCTACAGGCACTTCGCTAAAGCTGAGACCAAATGTTTTTAACATTAGCAACACACCAACATCTTGATACTCTAATAGAGAAGCTTCTCTAGTACTTAGAATCTCTATGGCAGCACGACCGTATACACGCAATCCAGAAGTTAAGTCCTCGACTTTAATGCCAGAAAGGGCTCTGAATAATTTCCATGCAATATGTCT
This sequence comes from Shewanella algidipiscicola, assembly GCF_003605125.1. Lineage (GTDB taxonomy): Bacteria > Pseudomonadota > Gammaproteobacteria > Enterobacterales > Shewanellaceae > Shewanella > Shewanella algidipiscicola. Next base: position 243,069 of record NZ_QPQT01000003.1, on the reverse strand, counting down.
AGCAATACTTCCTCGCTCCGGGCAGGAACCTATCACCACATCATGACCACTAGATTCTTGATAACAACATAACGCAGGGATGCAGTTAGCCAAATGTTGACCATCAGCATCGAATGTTATAACCCGCTGATAATTATTTAGGTGACAGTAACGTATACCAGTTTGCATCGCTTTCCATGCACCAATATTGACGGCTAAAGGAAGCACTATGATCTGAGGATTTGCGGATACCAGTTCTAATGTATGATCCGTACTTGCATCATCTACAACTATGATATCAAACTCTGTCATTTGAAGTAGAGGCGCTAACACTTCACAAATACTGACCTGCTCATTAAAAGCGGGTATGACTATAGCGGTTTTCATCTTGTCCTCGATACTTTGAGCAAAAGTTTAAGACATGCTACGGTCCATAATCCATGGAGCCCGCATCCCTGCATACTTCAAATGGTTAATAAAATCCAAACGCGGATTATAGCAGCTTTTACTAAGAAATCGATTTCAATCCGAGGTGTCGTCGCCGGCCTTCTCAGTACTGACTCAATCTAGTGTTAACTGTAAAGCCAAAGAAACTAGCAACATTCTTCTTGTGCACAGAGATGCTAAATTATCATAACCGACACAATAAAGCGCAGTACAAAGTACCGCTGTTCATTCAGCGACTAATGATGAGAAATACTGCTAGAGCACTTATCTATGTATCGTTTAGCATCTATATTTGTTGGATCTAGCTCTAGTGCTGATTGGCTAAGCTCATAAGCGAATTCACAATAACCCATACTTAGATAAGCGTAGCTAGTACTTGCCATTATCATGCTACGATCATGACGATTCGTTACATATTTTAATGCAATATTAGCTGTTTCTATAACTCCATTTAAATCTCTTCGTTTTGTTAAAATAACGATCAGATTATTTAGACTGCTCGCACTAAGTTTACCAGAGGACAAATTAATATTTATTGCATCTCTAAGTAATACTTCTGCAGCATCTCTTTTATCAATTGACATTAGCTCTACTGCAAATTGCTCCATCGCACGTGGGTTTTGAGGAGAAAGTCTATACTCATTTTCATAAAACTTAAATGGCTCTTGCCAGAGTTGGTTACGATTATAAGTCATCGCAGTTAAGGTCACACATAGACTGATTAATACAAAAACGTTGAACCTTGGGTAACGATTTAAAAGATGAGCAAAGACGCTTACACATGAAATCGACAAGCCAATATTTGGTAAATAAGTACGATGCTCAAATGCAATGTCTCTTATAGGAATGATAAAAGATTCAACTGAATGTCCAGTGTAAAAAATAACCACTCCAATTGTAAACAAAGGTAATATATTTCTAAGCGCTACCGCTAAAAAAATCAAAAAAACATGAGCCAAAAGGGCTAAAACATGTAGAACACTAACTTCTGTTGATAACAAATTCGTCATGAAAAGTTGTTGTTTTACTGGTATAAAAAATTTCTTTATATACTCCAAAACTACAAATAACTGAGTCAAAAAATAATCGAGCCTAGAATATTCTTGAACTTCTTTCGTTGACTGGTTTAAAGCTTCAATGATTGATGCTGGCAGTATGTGAGCGAGTATAATGAATGATAATACGGCTACAGCAGTTAGAATTACTATCGATTTACGTATTCTTACATTGGAGTAAATAAGTTCGAAGCAATATATACAAACAAAGAAAACTACAAAATTCTGCTTTGTCATCAATCCAAACAGTATTGTTAAAATTAATCCGAAGCACCACTTCTTAGAAAAGTATTCTAAACGCAGTTTGAAATAACAATAGAGTGAAACTAAATAAAATAATGTGGTTAAAGATGCCAACCTCTGAACAACATAAGTCACTGCTTGAGTATTAAGCGGGTGGAGCAACCATAGCATAGCTATCGACATTGAAACTAACAGCTTATATTTGTAAGTTGTATTCGTTTGATACTCTTTAAGCAATAACAAGCACAAATAGAATAATACAATGCCGTTAAATAAATGAATAATAAAATTGGTTACATGAAATGCATATAAGTTAAGTCCTGTTGATTGAATGTTTATCCAAAAAGTAAGATAACCAAAAAATCTCATACCATAAGCAGATAAAAGCTCTTGAATAGTGCCAGTTTGTAATAACTGATTTTTTGCAATTGAAACAGTATCATCAAAATAAAAGGGCACACTAAAGCTTGGCCAGTACGCAGTAAGCACAAATATAAAACAAATAATGGGCAATAGGATTAGCAAACTATGTTTGGTAAAGAACATATTTTTAATTTCCAACAATCTAGCCATACCTTTATCCCATAAAACATCACTTAAATACCATTCAGGCGTTTACTCAAACTGGAAAGTCATAAAACCAGTCAAGACAAGATCTATTAGTAGCAAAATATGATACAAAAAAAAACGAGCCACTGGCTCGTTTTTTATTGAAAAACGCTATATTAACGGATGCTGTCAGCTTTATATTGGTCAGACAGAACGTTTACACGGCTTTCGCCTTCACGATAGTAAGGAGCAAGTGTGATTTCGTCTTCATCAGCATCAAGAATGAAAGTTACACTTAACTTAGCTTTACCAGTGATACCGAATGCAGCAGCAATATCAGCTTCACTTATTTTAGTTACAGCATGAGCTGCAGCTTTCTTAGTAAGAGTCACTGGACCATACTGGTTACCCTTGTGGTCAAAACCTTCAAGGATAATTTCAGCATCAGTCATTGCTTTGTTAGCAATTTCTACGTTTGGAGTTAAATCGTAACCAACTGGTAGGTATGGAACGTTAACAACAGATGCGTCAAGTTGGTACTCACCAAACGAAGCATCTTTAATGTAGTCTAACTTAGGAGCAACTGTTACAGGTGCAACTGGTGCATAAGTTACTGTACGAGTGATGTCGAAGTTAGTTAGCTGGATATCTTTAGTCGCTGTCGCTTCACCCCAGATTGAAATCTTACCCGCTTTACCAGTACCTGGTGCAGCTACAGTAGGAAGAGCTCCAGTTAGAGTACTTACGTCAAATGTAGCTGTATCAGTACATGCTGGAATGGCTGTTGCGTCAGAACAACTAACTACAGCAGCTACTGGAGCTACTACAGTTGCAGCACCAGCACAGCTAGGGGTGTAAGAACTATCGATTGAAACAGCTGAACCATCAGAACAAGTTGCTGCTTTCATTGTTAGATCTTTGAAAGATTTAGCTGAAAGAACAACTGTGTCAGTAGATACAGCAGCAGTTAAAGACGTATCACCCTTTACTACTGGTCGAGTGATTTGAATTTCACCAACGAGTGTACCCTTAGAAAATACAAAAGTATCACGGTTTTCACGGTTAACGAAACCGTCTAATTTAGTCACTACTGAAGCAACTTCTTGGTCAGCTGCTGAAGTTAATGCAACTGCATTTGACCCTGTTGTATCTTTTGGTTCGCCACTGAAACCATCTTCAGCTGTGTATACAGCGTTGCCAGCTTTAGGGTTAAAATCAGTAAGTTTTACAACTGTCTTAGAGTTGTTTAATACTGGGCTACCAACAGCAACAGTTAACTTAACGGTAGGAGCAACTGTTGCAGAACCAAGATCGACAACTCCAGGCGTCTCAAAAGTACCAACACCAGCACCGACTTGAGCCACTGCAGAACCAATTACAGTACCGATTGGGAAAGTGATAGTAACGATATCACCTGCAGATAGCTCTTCACGGTTATAGAATGTGAAGTCTGTATCATAAGCACTGACCAAAGTTACGCCTGCAGCAGCAGCTTCATTTGTCAGCCCAAGAACAGTGCTGATCTCTACGTCTGCAGCGCTAGCACCAAAAGACAATGCAACTGCAGCTGCAAGGATTGAGGCATTAAATACCTTTTTCATATTTCAAAATCTCCAATTTCATGAAATTGGAACAAGTTACAATATCAATTTTTATGCATTGACAACTTTTGTTCCGTTTTTTTTTACAACTTTCCTTGAGAAAGTTAAATTATTATCTAAATTGCTAAGAAGCTACTGTCCTTTGAACAATCAGAAATGTAAAGCTAAGCTGGGAGCACTAGAAACCCCTAGCGCACATTTACTTTAACTTTCCGGTCTCTAGTTTATGTATTCAACATGATAAGTCAACTGCAGATTGAACTATTCAAGTACAAATAAACAAAATTGCTAACCATATTGTTAAACATATAGTAACTCGCTCAATTTTCAACCAATTCTTATTATTTAAAGTAACACTCATTGTTAGGAGGCAGATATGCTCCCAACTCAACTGGTTACCACAATAAACATGTTACGAGAATGCTGTAGCATTGAATGTAACATAAACCAGTTTAAGCATCACCACGTTACTTTATTTCCCTTAACTGGCCTTTAAATTACGGTCTGACTATAGCCTGCCAGCGTCTAGTCACCTGCACGGTTATGTCTTTGAATGCCTGTAATCCGCATTAACACTCTCATTTTTGAACATCGACTCAATAGTAGATATCCAACTAAACACACTGATTAATGCCAAATAAACAGCCAGTTAAATAAGTAACAAACCAGAGTAAAAACTCGCAATCAAATTATAGTGCTAGGCAGAAAAAATCAAGCGATTGGTTCACCACTTTTGCCCCCCCCATGTCTATCTGAGCAGTTTTTCACCACCAAGTAAGTAACAACCATCCGTTTGTTAACAACCTAAAGTTAAAACGCTATTAGCAATGTTACACCCCATACAGAACAACAGCGCTGGCATGTATGTTTCCAGCGCTGTTGTTTGGTTTGCTCAAAGGAGAGATTGACTCACATCATTGTACCGGATTCAGATCCATATACCTCAACCCCTGAGCCAGATTATTTTTGATGTCATCCCACTCATCACTGCGAGTAATAACTTTTGGCGTAACCATGATGACTAACTCCGTCCTTACAGTATTCTGTGTTGTGGTACCAAATAGCGCACCAATTAACGGCAACTTACTTATCCAAGGTAATCCAACCTGGTTATCGGTGGCGTTTTCACTGATTAAACCACCCAAGATCACTGTTTGCCCACTTTCAGCGACAACTTCAGTATCGATACTGCGCTCAAAAATTTGCGGATTCCCCTCAACTTCGGCGCCGCCATCAACCTGATTAGAATTGCTCTGCTGTATGGTCATAATCACCACCCCCTGAGCATTAATGGTCGGCGTTACCGTAACATCGATACCCGTTTTACGGTACTCAATCGATTTTGTTACCCCATTGGTGGGATCGGTTGTCGTTTTACCGACAACAGGAATATCTGTACCCACTTGGATACTTGCAGCGACCCCGTCACGCACTAATAAACTGGGCTTTGACAGTACATTGACCCATTTATTACTTTCAAATGCCTGAGCATCGATTTTATTACCGCCACTGGCCCAGCTAAAAACACTTCCCCCAATAGCAGACGCACCATGTTTATTACTAAAACTAAATTTACCCGAACTAAATGCCATATCGACACCAAACTTAAATTCATCTGTCAGGGTCACTTCGGCAATAGAGACCTCTAAAATGACCTGTTTTGGCATGACATCAAGACGCGCAACCAAAGGTAGAATAGCCTGATATTCAGGCCCAGAAGAGTAGAATATAAGTGCATTTGAGCGTTCATCCACTACCATATTGATATTTTCATTGCTGGCACTGCTGATGTTACTTGGGGCCCTATTCTCTATTGCCGCCGCCTTATCACCGGAAGCTTTTTCGGCCCTCTGCGTCGAGGCGCTACGCCCAGATATTAAAGCAGATACACTTGCCCCAAGGTCGGATGCTCTGGCAAACTTTGGTGTATAGACAAAATACTGCTTCTGATTACCCTTACTCGGCTTATCCAGCTGCTTTGCCCAGAATTCGACCCGCTCAATAAAATCAGATTCACTGGCAAATACGGCCACAGCACCTAGCTGAGAGATTGGTACCATAGAGATTCGACTATCTACGCTCTTATCGACTCCCATAATCCCTTCATTTTGTAGAATTTCAGTAAGTGATTCGATAAAGACATCGGTATCGATAAAGGTCAGTTTTAAGAAGCCGATATTTCGGCTGCGACTGCCGGGAGAGTCCAAAATCGCCAAAAGCTCGAGGGAGCGAATTACCTGCTCGCGCTCTCCCTTTAAAAATAATACTCCTTGCGCCATATCAACAGCTGTATTCACGCCTGTGATATCTCTGAGCGTTCTGATTGAGTTACTATTAATTAGATACCTTAAGGGCACTATCTGCTGAACATGAAGCGCATTTGGAATGCTATCTACCGTTCTGCCGTAACCCACCGACGTGTTCTGCCCATCATTTTTCTCGATCTTGTGAATATAAATAACATTATTTTGACTCTTTATGCCTATGCCACGTTCGAGCAAAAGCTGTTCTGTTAGGCTGTATAGCTTCTGTGGGCTAATCTTATTTTGAACATTCAAAGTAACTGTACTTGGTACATCAGTTAATTTTTGCCCTAAAACATAACTACTTTGTAGAAGCTCACCAAAACTGTAATGCAGGAAATCTACCAGAGGCATTTTATCAGCTGCAATAGTAAGGCTGGCTTTAGTTGAAAAGGTGTCTGCTATTGCGTCATCGTTACTAAAGCCCACCTGAGGTTTGGACAACGTGGGGACTCGCGTTAGTGAAGTTTCACTTTTAGCTTCATATACTCCATCATCTTCAGACTTGTCAGCTAACCCTACCTGACTCTCACCAATACTGGTGTTGAGAAGGTAAGAGGAACCTACCTTCTTATGATTTCTTTCACTTTGACTCTCTAAGCTCGCACAGCCGTTAAGTAGCAGGATACTGATACACACAGCAGCTCCCACCCTTAGCTGGCGGGGGATTTGCTTTTCGGGTAATGCTGGCAGCGTAATAAAGTAGTCTCGCTTTTGTGACATCATTAAATTATCCAATCCAAAATTATGGTTTTATCTGTTATCTGTTATCTGTTATCTGTTATCTGTTATCTGTTATCTGTCTACAAAATTTTCTTAGCTATGCTTTCCAAGATAAGAGTTAAATTGAACTAAATTACCCATTCTCTCATCTGTTACTATTTAATAACTGAATCTTGCTTAGTTAGTAATGGGGCAAACAGTTCAAGCCAAAGGCGCCGCCCGTTATCGACCAAAACCACCCGCCTGCTATCAATCGATTCGACGGTATATGGCCCCAGTAAATCACCTTTGAACACACTGATATTTGTTTTACCTACCTTCTGTTGCACCTTTTCCCTTAAACGGTCCTCATTCGCATCACTTTCTGACACAACACGGCTCTCGGGAGCCTGTGTATAAGAGACACTAAATGCGGCTTTATACTCTCCCGCTTGGACAACCCCACTGAGTCTGTATATCGCATTGCCGATATACAACTTACTCAACAGTCCTGACTGCTTGTTTTGCTCTACCAGTGACATACTGTCGATAATATTAGTTGTCAATTTAACTTCTTTTTTAACTTCAACAACTTTGGGTTGATCGAATTGACTATATAATCCAATCACCTCGATTTCGTCACCACTGCTCTGTTTCATTTGAATCTCAACAGGTAACTCAGGTAACAGATCCGACTCTCGGAATTGCTCATCTGACTGATTAATAAAATAATCGATAACGAGCAGCGCAAACAAGAGTACCAGGCTAATGGCTACCCATGTTAGCTTTTCGGCAAAAGTAGCATTATCACGGCCCTGCTGCGATATGCTGCCAAACACACGAGTTAACGAGATTGTCATCAGGATTCCTCACTTGAAAGCAACTTGACGGCGAGTTTTAACGACACTTGCCCATTTACACTGCCAAGCTTGTCTGACGTTTGACCGCGAATACTCAACTGATTAGAGTCCAAACTAACATTGGCGAAATCGCCATTTTGTTGCAGTTCTTGCAGTAAACTAAGGTATTGTTTAAGAGAGCCCGTAAATCGAATATCCAATAACAAGGTCTGAATATCGTTAGTTTTCAGGCCATCACGCCATGATGAGTTACTAAGCTCGATGTTATGACGTTTGAATAGGCTCTCCAATTTCGATTGCGCTGTCAGTTTATAGCTAGTGATGCTAGCCGTTTGAGCAAAACCGGACTCGGCTTGCTCTAGTCGCACTGACATCGTTGTTTTTCTGACCAGCATTTCATCTTTAAGTGCCAGCAAGGCGCGGGTTTTATTCAGGTTTGACTGGGCTTGTTGTTGTTGTTGCCAGTTATCCTGTTTGGTTTCCCACAATGGGACCCAGACAAATTTCATTAACACTAACACGGCGACTAAGATCAGGTATCGCTTATACTTGATTAGCTCCTGCATTATTGAGCCTCCACGCTGGGCTTATATGCAGCCGAGTCGATCATCTTGTCACTTTCAGTTTCGGCCTTCATAGCCGAAGCAGTATGAACTGAGGTTGGTTTGACTTGTAGTAGCTCAAACTGAACCGTTGCTGCGTCCATATTACGCTGGCGGCGTACAGAGCCGACAAATTTAGCATTGGTTACGCCAGCTTGTTTAATGAGTTGCTGCAGGGCTTGCGAGGCAGACTCTGCGGTAAAACGTAAGGTGACTGTTTGCTGTTGCTGCTGCACATCACTAAAAATCACCCCCAATTCATACATGGGGGCAAGTATCTTCCACACACTGAGCAGTTGAGTACTTTGCGGCCGGTTCTCTGCCAATTGACCATAGCGGTCAATCATCTCATTGATATCCTGATATTGGTTTAATACTTGGTTGGCTTCTTTGGTGGCTGCGCGCAACTCTTGCTTGGTGCTATCGGCTTTAAATTCCGATACCTGCGCGGCTAACACAAGATAAAGGGTGATCACGACAAGTCCAGGCAAAGCCATGCGATATAAGACTGTAGAGCTCGCGTCAAATGACAGAGCCGCTCTGTTTACCAGACCATTTAGCGGCAGTTGATAAAGGTGCTTCAATCGCGCTTTTAACGACAATATATGCTCTTGAGCCGAAAGGTGAACTTTATGTTGAGCTGTCACCCCTTGTGACAAAGCAAACTGCTCGAGATTTTGAATTATCCCGCCCTGTAGTGCTGACACAATACCGGCAACACTGTTAGAGACAAATACGGTGTTACAAGGGTTTACCGTTTGATAGCTTAATAAGCTATCTGATGAAAGCCCATGACCTAATAAACTTGTTTCGGGGATCAATAACCAGGCTTTCAACCCATGAGTTAGCTCATTGAGGTAATAATAGGTGACGGGCGTTTTACCATTGATGATTGTCCCTACAATAAATAACACCTGAGAAGGGCTATTTTGTACCTGTAATTTGACCAACTTAACCACATCGGATTTTTTAGCTATCGGATACCATTGCAGCTGTTCGCGATAACAGTTACGACTCAAGATGGCAATTTTGCCTTTATGTAGATGGGCATTAACCGAAGTGAGAGTTTCCTCTTTAGACTCAGATTGAGAATCTTGATTAGCACTAGCTTTGATGGTTTCAAATGAAAGAACAGCATCAGCTGCTGTTTGATTGAAACGGTAAATTCGGCTATCGACATAGATAACCTGATTCAAAACCATTCTTTTGATTTTATTGATTATTTTTGGACTAGCACTTAGCATCATTCATTCTTATCATCTTGGGTTCTTTTAACGTCCATACGAGCTGCTTAGGCTACCATTATGTTCGATTGTTGATTTGGCGTTTCTCTCAACAAAACAGCGTGCATCATATCAGTAACTGGCGAAGCATTAAAACAAAATGAAATTAAGGCCAGCTTAAATAATGCCTAAATCTCACTTTATTGCTGCGCCCCCTCCATTCTGCGCCATTTATCGAGAATAAGAGGAAAAGTCATATCGTCAATGGCAGTGGAGAGCAACTATACACCTGTTGTTTTATGCACTTCATTCCACCTTATTGAAACCATACCACCGGAAACCTATTCTCGGGCCGAAGGTAAGCAATGAAGCGCCGCTTTGCTACCGCTGTGCCAACAGAGGCCGTCAACTCAATTTGAAGGCGTCTCCCTGGTGCAAAAATTATGGTATCTCCCTCCTCTATCTGCGTCAGCTCGGAAAAACGTTGACGGGTTAATCTCCCTTCTCTGCGCAGCTTGTCGACTTCCATGGCGATTTCAGGAGTTAACTTAGCCTGCAACAGAGGCAGTGGCGCCGTCATGGGGTTGAACATGAGTTGTTGTAATGTGGTAACAAGGGGCGAGAGTTGCTGATAAAGCTTATCGTCGATACCGTCAACATTTCTTAACTCACCGACACTGAGTATGTGTTCGCCCCTGACAACGCTTCCATTCATAGTTGTAAATTGATTACTTTCATAGCCTTGCCAATACTGTAAATTTGAGGCAATAGTTTGAGCCTCTTGAGGCTGCTTACCAAGAAACTGTAGTAATTGCTGCAATTGTGATGAATTATGCACACCATAAACCGATAGCAAGCCATTAATATCCTGAATGGACACAGTAGCCCCATCTGAAACTGTGAATGGCTTGCCATAAAAGTTCCATAACCGACCTATTTCATCTTGTTGCTGCAATGCGCGGTCAACATCATTTTTAGAAATTGTCAACAGAGCAAAAAGCAGCCGACTTTCCAGAGTCCGTAGTTTTACTTCGGCCTGTATCTTGTGCTGCAGATCGGTAGCAATAGTCACCTGCTGTCGGCTGGACAGGGTAAACTGCAGGGCCATCATAGATAAAATGGCGGTAAGAAGCAGTACCTGAATCAAGGCTACGCCTCGTTGAGCAACATTCAACCTTATTGATTGCATCTTAATGATTAACGACGATAAAAATGAATAAATTAAGCATCAGTACTTTTCTCACGGGCATAGAACATTTGATATCTGTTATCGTTAAGCAGTGGGAATATAATGGGTTCATTGTTGCCCCATGTAATATTAACTGCATAGGGTAACATGCCAGTTTTCTCGCCAAAATATTCCTTCATCCATTTGGGGGCCATAGGCTCCCCTTCAAAAAATGCAGTCCGTTGTTTTTGATCTTCCCAGCCATAAAAATTAAAGCGGATATCATTGTCTGTGAGCAGTATTTGACTGTAATTCGATTTAGGCAGTGAGCTTAACCTCAGCAGTGGGGATAGCCCAAATGGCGTCTCCTCATACCTTAGTTGTTGCTTGCCATCCGCTAAGACAGTAACACTGAGTCTGATTAAAGCTTGGCCATCGGTATTAAAAACAGGATTATTAGTAACGAACAGAAGATATTTATCATTACCCTTGAAAAAATAGACTGCCTCATCTTTGTCATCTTTGTCATCTTTTACTATATAGTTGGAGGCGCCATTCAACGCTTTTTGCAACAGCACTAAGTTTTTGGCAGTAGCAACCTCTTGGGTAAAACTGCCCATATCTTGTTGCCAGCGTTGGCTAAAGGTTGAGAAGCTAAGGCTACCGATAAACATCACTATACTCAGCACAAGCATAGCGATCAGGATCTCAATCAGGGTGAAGCCCGATGATTTTTTTCGCCTTATCATTGTGTGCCCCAGGTCAACTCTTCAAACTCGAAGGTCTGACTATAATCCTGCTTTTTTAACGTCAGGCTCACTTGCCATAAATAAAACTTATTGTCAAAAGTAACCACTCTTCCATCATCCGGGCTGAATCTTGAAGGCGGTGCCCCTTTCTTGATAACGTTGGCACGCCACTGAAACTCAAAGCCGTTGAGTACTCCCTCATCGTCTATCTGTTTATCGGTTTGCTCCATCTTAAGCCTGAAACGTATAGTATCAAGCAATAGTGGTGTGATACCCAGAAGTTCAGCCGAGCGTGTTGCCTTACTGCTTGCTATCGTGGCACCGCGATAGGTTTGGCTGACCACCCCGATAACGGCAAACAAGATGGTTGCGGCAATAAGTACCTCGATTAAGGTAAAGCCCTTTTGAGGACGACTATAACGGCAATTCATTATTTGCTTAGCCACCATGGGGGTTTGTTAATAGATTTGAAAGATTCAAAGAGACCTCAGTTCCGCGATAGTGATAATTTAATGTCTCAGCTTTGATGTAACCATGATTATTTATCTTAAGTATTTGAGGCTCAAAAAAAATATGGTTAAAGATAATATCAGGAACGACATAGTCACTGTTATTCTGGCTGGTAAGGTACTTATCATGGTTAAGGTAATCATTCAGGTCATTAAACTGTGGAGCCATTTCATTCCCTGCGACAGAGTCATAACTCTCACCAAAACTGCTACCATAGCCGGTACCGTGATCTGAACTATCTATCCCTTGAGCGCTACCAAGAACCTCCTGGTTATACAGTGGCGTGCCGGGTAACAAGGTTCGATAAACCGCTTTGCCGTCAAACCTTAACTGTATCGGGCTGTCGCTGGTGAACGCACTGAAACTCTGCCTTTGCAACCAGCGCTGTAGCAGTAGTTGTTCGTTGCGGGCCTTAGCGCTGTCGACCTGTTTCATGGTAAAGGGGCCCACTAATGCAATAGCAACCCCAAGCAATACGATAACGACTAAAAGCTCAATCAGAGTCACCCCAGATTGAGCTTTTAGTGAATAGAGACAAGATGGTTTTTTGCCGCTGGTTAACTGCATCTAGAGACCATCGTTAACCGACATGATACTTAATAGCATTACTACAACCACTGAGCCAACAATGCCTCCCATGATCAAGATCATCAAAGGTTCGAGCAGACTGGTTACACGGCTGGTCCAACTACCGAAATCGTTACGACTCCGATTGGCTATCTCTTCAAAAACGGGTGTTAATTGGCCACTCTCCTCACCAACCTCTAACAAAGATATAAAAAAATCGGGGTAGATTGGGCTAGCACTTAATGCATCTGTCAGACTGACACCCCGCTTAACTTTAGATTTTGCAGAGAGCAAGCCTTCACGCAAATACCTATTTTTAACAGTACCAGCAGCCAGTTCGATAGCTTTATCGAGTTGTACTCCAGCATCGAGCATCAGTGCCATGCTAGTATTAAAGCGAATGCGCTCAATTTGATGTACTGCTGATTTTAATAGCGGTAACTTAATCAAAATTTCATCTAGCTGATCGTTAATCATCCCTTTTTGCAGGGCAACTTTAATACCGATTCCCGCAGCAATAATGCCGCCAAACAAAAACCATTGATACTCCTGCATCCATTTACTGGCCTCAAGTAGGAAAAGGGTATAAACGGGTAAATTATCGTTCCCCTCAAACAAGCCTCCCATCTGCGGCACAATAAAATTAAACACGAATACGATAGCCAAAATACAAACCATGAGAATTACGCTTGGATACGTGAGCGCTTGTATTATCTTACTTTTTAATTCTTTTCTAAAAATCAAATCCTGGGCTAAACCGGCAAATACTTTACTAAGTTCACCACTGGCCTCTCCCATTTTCACTAAGTTGACATATAAATTATCAAAGTCTGGGTGATGGGAGAGAGCATCGGCCAGTGACTCACCACGCTTTACCGATTGAGAAAGCTCACCCAGTAGCTTACCGGAGGGGGTATTCGCCTTGCCTTTACTGAGGATGTGCAAACTCTTATCGATTTTTACTCCACTACGTAACAGCAGCGACAGCTCAGATGTAATGAACTCTAGCTCATCCAAACTGAGCTTTTCAGAGCGAAACAGTGTTAATGATGCTTGCGTGCTTTTTTCTTTAATCGAAACGAGATGTAAGCCTTCATCTGAAATAAGCTTTTTAGCATTTTCCAACGTGTTGCTGGTCAGTTCGCTATTAACTGCAGCACCCGTATTGTCGTATGCCTTGTACTCAAATAATGCCATTATCCCGCAACCCGAATCACTTCTTCTATCGTTGTTTGGCCATTAATTGCCTTAATAAACCCATCTTGCATCAGGGTGCGCCCCCCGCGTTCCTGATTTAATCGCACCGCATGGCTTGGAAAGTTCTCATCTTTAGGTAAGGCCTTAATCGCCTCATCGCATCTCAGATACTCGATGATACCGACACGACCGCGATAACCAGTATTTGAACAATGTTCACAACCTACCGCCTTATGTAAACGAATATCGGTACCATAGGTATCGGCTAAAGGTTGCAATGCATATTTTACGATATTCTGTTGTTGATTCTCATCTGGCTGACTACAGTGACTGCATAACTTTCTCACCAATCGCTGAGCAATTATCGATACGATTGCCGCATTCAGTAGGTATTCTTCTGCACCAAGATCAAGTAATCGAGTGTAAGCACTCGATGCATCGTTGGTATGAACCGTTGAAAACACTAAGTGTCCAGTTAATGCAGACTGCATGGCAATCTGCGCTGTCTCCTTATCTCGAATTTCACCCAACATAATCACATCTGGATCCTGACGAACAATACTACGCAGACCCGCAGAGAAATCAAAACCAATACTGGATTGAATTTGTACCTGGTTGATCCCTTCCAACTGATACTCTACCGGATCTTCAAGGGTGATAATTTTTACTGTTTCATCATTAATAGCATTCAAAAAGGTATACAGGCTTGTGGTTTTACCCGATCCAGTAGGGCCTGTAAGCAGAATAACTCCAGCGGTTTTCTCGATATCTTCCCTGATATTTTTTTCGATGTCTCTTGAAAGTCCCAGCATCTCCATGCTGTAGCTGATTGCATCTTGCCTCAAGAACCGCATCACTATACTTTCACCATCGTGCAGTGGCAGCACAGATACACGAATATCGAGGTCTTCGTTAGAAATTTTCATGCCAATCTTGCCATCTTGAGGACGGCGTTTTTCAGCAATATCCATTCCTGAGAGAATCTTCAATCTTGATGCAACCGGAAGGCGCATTCTTGGCGGGATCCAATCGACTTCTTTTAACACACCATCGATTCTGAACCTTACCCGATATCGGCTCCCCATTGGCTCGAGATGCATATCGGAAGCTCTAGCCTTTAGTGCTCGGGAAATTAATGAGTTAAGTAAGTTAACCGTAGGTGCTTCGCCGGCTAGTTCTCGAAGCCTATCTTCTTCAACGTCCGATAACTCTTCACTGACAGGTAAGCTGTTTACTTCAATTTCCTGATATTGCTGTTTTAATGCCTGTATCTGTTCATCAGAAGCGACTCGTAGTTCTATCATCAACTGTTGTTGACTAATATACTGATTAGCATCCGCAGAAAGAGGATCACCAGCAATAACGAGGAACTTCTGATCCTCGTTGAGCCTATCTAAAGCAATCCAATCAAAACCAATCAGCTGCTTATTGATATCAATCTGTTTAACTTTATTGATATCAACCGCTTGATATTGTTCACTACTAAGAAGAGTAAGGCCCAGTATTTTAGCGTAATATTGGGGCAACATATCTTCCGACAAAGATCCCATATTAACTAAGATATGTTCGAGACGTCCGGCATATTTTTTTTGAAAAATTGCGGCTTTGTCGAGATCAGATTGAGATACCTGAAACTCTTCTTGCAATAGCGAGTTAACATCCATCATTGATAAACAACGTCCGCATTTTCATTTTCGCCGCCCGCAACACCGTCTTTGCCATAAGATTTCATACTGTAAGGCTGACCATTTTCACCAGGCACTGTGTAAATATATGGATTATTCCAAGGGTCTAACGGGACATCTTTTGGCAGATACGGACCATCCCATTGAGGCTTTGATGAGCTTCTAAGTTCATTCAAGGTTGACGGATAATCCCCCATATCAAGACGATAAGTATCTAGGGCTGTGGAAATCATTTCCATTTGAACTTGTGCCGTTTTAGTTTTAGTTGAACCAACCTTTGAAAACATAGTAGGAGCTACAAGGGACATTAAAAGCCCTAGAATAACGATCACAATCAACAATTCAATAAGAGTGAAACCATTTTTTCTCTTACAATTTAAAGATATATTCTGCATTTGTGGCATAAACCTTCTACTGCTTAAGTAAAAACGAAAAGCGAACTTCTAAATTCCGAAGTTCGCTCTTGAACATGATATTAAGATATCACAACTACCATTTCTATTTAATATTAGAAATAGAGGCAAATGCGACCGCTGTATTATAAATGATACTGGTCACCTGAGTCCAAAGAGTTAAATTATCTTTGTATTCAGTATCCAATGGCACAATAATGGTATCTCCTGGCTGTAGCTTATCTTCACCGCTAAACCAAATTGATCGGCTGGGTAACATTACAGAACCATTCGCTTTTACTACGTAGGTTCTCCCATCATCGGCACGTTCTCTTACACCACCCGACATATTTAGATACTGATCAAGTGTTAAGCCCTCTTTATATCTATGAGTCGCTGCATGCTGAACCTCTCCCATCACTGCAATAGTTTGCTTTGTGGATGGCACATAAAGTACATCGGCATCTTCTAACTGTATATCGGCTTCGGCTATATCCTTTGATATCGCAGAAAGGTCTACGACTAAACGTCCTACAGCCTCTATATTCTCAAGATCAGTTAGCATCATTTGGGCATCGGCATAATTAACTACATCACCATCTTTAGATACACCACGAGTAGCGATATCTCTACGTAGCTGATCCGCCAACTTTTTAATTTCTAGCTGCTCTTGGAGACGAACTGACTCACGCACAAACACCGCCGAAGGAAGATAAGCAAAACTAGTAAAACCACCAGCTCTTTCTATCACTTCTTTAAGGGTTTCTCCGCGCCTAATGTTATAAACTCCAGGGAACTTAACCTCGCCACGAATTTCTACGGATTTATTCTCTTGCCATTCAGGAGTTGTCATTACAGTCAGAATATCTCGTCCCTTTAACGGTAAATTTGAACTAGGTTCATCATTTAGAGCCGCTAAAAGTTCAATATTTTGATGTGTTATAGTAGACCCATCGGCAATGGTAATAGTACGTGTCAATTCAGCTCTTGCCGTATAGGCTCCCTCTTTCAGACCACCAGCAGCTTTGATTATGTCGGCAACCTTAGCATTTGTCGCAAGTGGATAAATCCCTTCATGAAAAACTTGCCCTTTGATTGTTACTACTTGTACCTCATCGCCCAAACGGCTTTGATGATTTAACTTCATAATAACAGGGTAGAGTAATTCACTACGATTCATTAACCCGCTAAGTTTAATAAGTTCAGGATCTTCAAACAGGTTTGCCATAATTCTATTGACTTCACCTTTAACAGCTAATGCGTCATCATCATCAACTTGTTCACGATTAACAACTACCCCGCCAAGTTGGCTGCGATCGCGAAGTTTTTGATTTTCCAGCTGTGAAAAGCCTACTTTAAATAGATCTTTTGAAAGTGAATTATCGCCAACTAGTTGTACGACTTTCTCAACTCTTTCCCTAACAAGTTTGTTAAGCTCGAAGCGATTTTGAGCATCGTCACTAAAATTAAATATGATTACAATATCACGAGGTTTGAGTTCGAGATTCTGATGATATGATTTATCAATTATCGCCTTAGATGGTGCGAATTGATGAACCTCAATATCTCCATGCTTATTAAGCTCTCTGATAATAATCGCATAATCGAGATCTGCTGAAGACTGAAAATCCCCCCAAATAGATGGAAATAAATCACTTATCTTTTGCCCTTGATACCACTGATATTTACCAGGTCGAACGACAGCACCTAGAACAGTTATCGCATCTTCGTATTGAGATGTCGCAGTTTTCACCCTGATAATATCGCCAGCTTTTGCTTTTGTTGACTTGCCATTTCCAGCTGTCAAATCAACATTTTTTATAGTTTTCAAGCCTTGCTTATTATAGCGTTCGATACTACTTTTCGGGTAAGCACCACCTTTAAGGCCACCCGCCATAGCGATAACGTCATCAACCGATTCATTACCTATTAGCTCATAAATTGCCGGACGTCTAACTTCACCATCGACAGAAACTAAACCACCTACGGATGGTATGAATACAACGTCACCAGAGCGTAAGCGCATATCATTCGATGCGTCACCACGCATCAGTAGATCGTAAAGGTCTAATGTACCTATAAGCTCACCTTTACGTCTTAGTTGTATATTTCTTAACGATCCAATTTCAGCAATACCACCAGCCACAAACAATGCCTGAGTTATTGTTGAAAGGCTGGAGACAGTATATGAACCTGGTTTATAAGCATCACCAGCAACGAAAATCCGTATCGAACGAAGCTCTCCCATAGTGACATTAGATTCCACACCTATCATCTGCTGCTTAATTCGTGTAGAAATAGTTTTACGCAAATCCTCAAACTTCAAACCTAATACTGTTATGGGCCCCAACTCTGGGAACTGAATAATGCCATCACGGCCAATAACTAAGTCATATTCCTTGTTCTCTTTACCATACAGTTGAACTTTTATGGTATCTCCTGGACCGACTAAATACTCACTTGGAATAGGCACATCTGAAACCGGAGCAAAAGTTGTTGGTTCACCTTCAAAAAGATCGTAACCAAATGGCTTTAACAGTTTAGTATCTTTATCTTTTTGCTCTTTAAGAAACTGAGTAACTTCCTCAACGATAAGTCGTTGCTCCTCCATATCTTTAAGCTTTTGATCTTCGACCTCTCTTGGGTTTACTAGTTGTGGATTTTCGAAACTCTGCTGAGAGGAGGCGTTTTCCGCTAGAATTGATAAATCAAATCCATATTGCTTAGCTACACGCTCTTGTTCTGCTTTAGGTAATTTCTTGAATTGCTCTATCATCTGCGGTGAAGGAGTCACAGCATGTACCGCTCCACTTATTAAACATAAGATACTTATGCTCGCAATGATTAGTTTCTTCACTTTTTGCAACACCACACTCTCCGATAATCGTACTTACAACCAGTTCCTTTGGGTAAGGACTAAGGCTAAAGTTGGGGTTAATCCTAAATTGAGGATATCACCTTAATATTTCCCAAAAAATCGATGACATTAGTACCAATCCTGAAGTTTGAAAATAAACCATCAAAACTAATAACTAAAAATTCCGGATGATTATACGCCTTTAATGAATTCAGTACAGTATAAGAACCATCCAAACAATCCCTAGCCTAGAGAACGAGTACTCATGTCTTTGCTAGCCCTGTTAATACTGGCTAATGTTCCTTGATCTAAATAAATACTTCTAATTGTAACCACCCCTTACCAAGCAAATGATTTGTAATACTTTTCATTCATTTTCGCTCGCAACAAAGTAAGCGTTATATGACGTATTCCAGCTTTACCGTTTTGCTACATTAACCACGCTAAATTTAGCTTGCGTCCTCATTCATCCTGACATCCAGCACTTGTGAAGTCGATTTTCTATCTCCCTGTGCAAACCGCATTAATAAATCACTCAGGTGTAAACTCTGCAGATCTGATGTAATAACGGTTTTCCAACGACTCTTTATCTATTTAATAAATCTAGCGGTAGTCAATACCAACATAAAATACTAGCAAGATATAGTTCCCAGAACTCGAGAATTTGAATACCTGGGAGTCGTTATACTGACACAGACAAGCAGGAGGAGGAAAACAAAATGCAAGCTTTAAACGCTGCCACGCAAAAGTTGTTACATACTTTGCTTTGATGCGTTCGAAAGTCACACAAAAATGAAGTTCAAGTGATATGGTCTTAGTTTTTGAACTCTGTTGATTAGAGATGGGATCTAGCAATAACAAAGGTATTTAATTTTACCACTATCCCATGCTTAAATCCTCACCACTTGACCCAATCAAATTGACTTTTAGGGGCTTAAAAGTGTATACAAGGTGGGTTTAAAACAATTTAACACGTTAGATATTAATAAATAACAAAAGTCTGCAACAGATAGACAACTAAAAACTTGAATGATTTCTTTAACTTAAAATCAGATCATCTCAAGTAAACGTCAGTTGTTAAGGCATTGATAATATTAACAACAAATTTTTCTACATAGATACTGTTATGTAGGCAATCACAAGCGAAGGTGGGAAAACTTACATGAGCGCAGCAAAACCTCAAGGTACGATGCTCGGGCATCCTAAAGGGCTGTTTCTGTTATTTACAACAGAGTTATGGGAACGGTTTAGTTATTACGCAATGCGTGCGATTTTGGTGCTATATCTAGTCGATGCAGTTCAATCGCAAGGTGGACATGGATTGGGCTGGACCCAAGCCGATGCTCTCTCCTTATATGGTACCTTTACAGGTTTAGTATATTTAACGCCACTGCTCGGTGGTTGGTTAGCCGATAATATTTTAGGTCAACGTAAAGCTATCTATATTGGTGGCGCACTGATGGCCATTGGTCAGTTTGTTCTCGCCGCACCTCATAGCTGGATGCCAGGTTTAGAAACAACTGTATTTTATATTGGTCTTGGTACGCTAATTTTTGGTAATGGTCTGTTTAAACCCAACATTTCAACTATGGTTGGTGATTTATACGAAGAAGGTGATCATCGTCGTGACGGCGCATTTACTATCTTCTATATGGGTATCAACTTAGGCGCTGCACTTTCAGGATTTATCGTTGCCTGGGCTTACACGACTTTTGGTTACACTCAAGTGATCGATGGACAAGAAGTGTTTGTTAATAACTGGCAAGCAGGCTTCTTCTGCGCCGGTGTCGGTATGGTGATATCGCTCATTATTCAGTTTCTGTTCGCACAAAAATTATTAGGCGATATTGGTACTGTTCCCGCGGCTAAATTAGAAAAACAAAATGCAGAAGCTAGAGGTGAGATCCGTAAAGAGCCCTTAACCAAAGTCGAACGCGATCGAATTAAAGTGATCATGGTTATGGGTCTATTTACCATCATTTTCTGGGCAGGTTTCGAGCAGGCTGGTGGCCTGATGAACTTGTTCACTAATGATTTTACCAACCGTATGATTGGCTCATTTGAAGTGCCTACTACCTGGTTCCAATCACTTAACGCTATATTTATTGTGGTCTTTGCTCCTGTAGTGGCTTCTATTTGGATTCATTTAGGTAAAAAAGAACCCAATTCACCAGTAAAGTTTGCCCTTGGTTTAACCTTATTGGCCATCGGTTTCCTATTTATGATTGGTGCCGTACTCGAGATGGGTGGCGATGCGAGTGCTAAATCAAGCATGTGGTGGTTAGTCGGTGCATACTTCTTCCATACTATGGGCGAGCTGTGTTTATCACCTATTGGTTTATCTATGGTGACTAAACTGGCACCGCTGCGTATTGCATCACTCATGATGGGTGCATGGTTCCTGTTTATTGCAGCTGCAAATAAAATTGGTGGTCTTGTCGGCTCCTTAATTGGTCCTGGTGGCTCGGTAGAAGATCAGCTAGCTAACGCTATGTCTATCTTTGCGGGTATTGCCATCACAGCAGCTATTTCAGCGGTTATCCTTTACTTTATGGCTGACAAACTTGTCGACTGGATGCACGGCGCTGAAGATGGCCCGCATACTGAAGAAGAAGCACTAGAAGCTGAAATTGCAGTGACGGCTGAACATGAAGCGATAACAGTTAAAAGATAAAAGATAAAAGATAACGATATAACTAAAACGCCTTACTAGACTTAGTAAGGCGTTTTTTTATGTCTTAGATTTGATGTCAGCGGATGTGTTGCCTTAAATTAAGCCAGTTAACAACTCATCTGTACATAACCACCTGGCGCAATTGTGGTTTCATAGGTTAAGCCAACAAAATGATTGGCCAAAAGCATGGCTTTATGTTCACTACCACTTGAGACAATACACAAACGTTCTGCTGGCAATAAATCTCTAAATTGGGTACTAGGCTGACCCCAATCAAAAATACCCAACTGCAAGGCATCAGGCATAGCTAATGGTAATAACCCCTCATCATTACGGATATAACATCTCAGCCCTTTACCAGCTTGAGCTATTGAAGCGCGATAATGGGTTAACTCCACCACCACATAAATAAGGTCAACATAAATATTCAAGCCAGACTTACTGAGCCTGTCATTGAGATAGCTGAGCATACTAAACGGCTCGATAACTGTGTGACTATTACCGTTACGAAAGAGTTTTAGTTTTTGGTTCACAAAACTTTTAAGTAGTACACTGGCAAATGCTGAACGATTATCCTGCGGATGAAAATGAGCCATATACATAATTTGATACTGCTCACCAACATTTGCACTATCGATAAAGTAAGCACTAACGTCGTCATTCTTGAATAAACTATAGTCGATGGTAGCTTTGGGATAATCAATAGCTGATGGGGGAAAGAGTTGTTGCTGCACACTTTTGGCTGCTTCAGCGTTTTGCTCAAGTAAATTTAGGTGCTCTTGTAATTCTTGATAGGACAGTTCTTCTAGATCATCAAGCTTCACATCTTGTTGACGCGGGCCGTCGATACATTGGTGAATGGCATTTTCAATCAAAAAAAGATCGTTGACAGGCTTCACAAGATAATCGCTAGCGCCGATCCGCAGCGCTTCGACAACATCGGCCATCACCTGATTGCCCGAAATAACGATTGATAAGGTATTAGGCTTGCGCTTAACCATCTGCTTTAGCATGTCTAAACCGCCTAGGATCGGCATACTTAAATCCGC
Source organism: Shewanella algidipiscicola (assembly GCF_003605125.1). Lineage (GTDB taxonomy): Bacteria > Pseudomonadota > Gammaproteobacteria > Enterobacterales > Shewanellaceae > Shewanella > Shewanella algidipiscicola. Next base: position 220,657 of record NZ_QPQT01000003.1, on the reverse strand, counting down.
TAATACGATATCAAAATCAGTCTGGCTAAAACGCGCTAATCCCTGACGACCATCATCGGCTTCAACAACCGTGGCTCCTCGGCTCGAGAGAAAAGCGGCGACCACACTGCGAAAAACCGGATCATCTTCAACCAACAATATCACTAGATCTTCTAACGCCATTGAGCTTCCTCATGCTTTGCACAGCGACAAAGCTAACTAACCTAGTACATCTTTGTACGTGATAATAAGCAATAAAACTCACCCCTTAAGCATGATTGGTTAATCAAGGGGCGAGTGATCCGCTAATCTAACTCTTTCATATATTCATCGAGCAGCTCATCATCATCGGTCGAGACAGGTACATCTCCGTCATAGACTTTATAGTCTAAATGTTGAAAATAAGCTTCTTTAACAAAAGCATACGGGTCTAATGCGTTATCCACTAAGCGCTCTTGATCGATTGCAGAAGCACGTCGATGCAAGTTTTTTAAGCCCCATTTAGCCAGTGACTGCCACATAGTGAGTTCTGATAATGGGAAATAGAGCCCATCAACCCAATCAGAGGCTAATTCACGCGTCACATAAGGCCCTAAGAAAGGCGCCATAAAATAGGGACCGTTTGGCACGCCGTAATAGCCTAGTACCTCACTAAACTCATCTTGCTTACGTGGTAGTCCCATCATATCGGCCACATCAACTATCCCGAGCAAGCCCAATGTCGTATTAATGGTAAAGCGACCACCAGCATTCGCTGCCCAGCCCCACTTACCTTGTAAGGCATTGTTGACCAAGGAACTTGGCTCTTCAAAATTCTGTACGAAGTTATTAACCCCAGTTTTTACCGGGCGTGGCAAGTAATCATTATAGCCGTGGGCGACAGGACGGTATAAATATCTGTCTAAGTATAGATAGTTAAAATCCCACATAGCACGGTTAAAGCTCTCGAAAGGATCTCTGTCATCATTATAAATAATAGACACTTCTGTGGCGCTTTCCTTAGCACTGGCTTCATCTTCTTGTGGCGTTTGGGCTGCCAATGGCGCCCCAAGCAATAGCAGGCTCAACGCACTCCATTTATACTTCATATAACTCGGATTCCTATACAGTATTGCCTATAGCTAAAGTCATCTGTACTTATGACGATATAGGTAATACTAGACTACACAGTTTGCTTTTCCTTTCAGACCGCTAAGGATACTCAGCAAAATGACTAGGTCAAATTGAAATTTGTAAAATGTCTTTAAACACTTCATCATTTGGGGCAGCCACTTGAGTCAAAATAGCATTACAACGCCTGTAACCACGGGCGCAGGGGCACAGAAACCCGGCACGCCCAGTGGCAGTAAAGCAGAGGTACTCATTCCGGTTGAGATCAAACGTACCGCCGAAGGCGATTCAATAAAGCTTAATAAACATGATTATCGCATCGATTATTCTCGCCGTGTTGATCGCCAAGCACTGAGCAGGATTGACACGCAACAAGTTGTGGTCACTCGGGTTGTGCCCTCCACGGCGGCATCAGCCAATTTAAGCGCGACATTACAATTACTGGGCAATACCTATAACGAACCAATTCCCGCCCCTTTGCAGGCTTACATTAAGGGAAATCGAGTCAATCTTGCACAGCTAACTCAGCTAGCAACAAGAGTACAAGGCTACCCCCTTGGTGAGGCGAAAGTGGTAGCGGGTATGGTTAGCTTGGCAGGTGCTCTCGCCTTTACCTCTGGCAATAGCAACTTACCCTCAGGCACCTATAGCGCAGCTATCATAATGGAAAACGGACAATTACAATTAAGTTTAACAACCAAACTTGATCAAATAGCAGTTACCTTGCTCCCTGTAGTGTTAAATCAAGCACCAAAACAAGACGTAACCAACCAACAACTGCTCACCCTTCCCTCACTGACGAGCACTTACAGTCAGCTGAGTCAGCAACTTGCAGCACTTGCTGTGCCTCAATCACAAATTGCCAGCTTACACACCGCATTATCTGGGCTAAAAGTGCCAGACAGATTGGCAGAGGGACACTTAACGGCCCAGCGTCCAGCAGGTATGGGTCAGCTTTTAGGCCCCATCACGGCGCCAAGTGATGCACTTAGCAAGACAAACCTGTTTCAAATGGCAGCAAGCATTAGCACCTCACTCACTGATGCCAATCGAGTATCACCAATGCTAAACGGCATTAGCCAATTGATGCTAAAACCAAAATCACTCGCATTACCAGTGAATGACACCAACCGTCAAACAGTCAACACCTTAGGAAAAGCAGCATCGCCCCCCTTACATCGAGGATTGACCCAAGCCATGCAGCAAATGGCAGGAAGCGAAGCCACCCGCAATACTGACACAGTAAAAATAGCGACTGAGCAATCCCTTCTAAGCTTAGTTAAGCAACAATTAGCGCTTGCCTTTCCACGTCCATTAGCCGATCTCGCCGTACCAAGCCTTGTGCAACGAGAACTCATTGATACATTAGCTGGGATAACCCCACCAATCTCCAATCATACTTTAGGTAATAACAGCCATAGTGGCACTATTGCCGTGCTTTTTCAGTTATTGTTAGGTCGTAATCTGCAGCAAAATACTCAGGTCGACGCCAATAAGTACCTCCAACAATTACAGCGACAAATTGGCGTTAGCTCAACATTACTTAGATTATTAGATAAAGCCGGAACTGGAGAATCAATGGGTAAGCTGTTATCAGGGCTCTCCTTGTACCAGCAAGCCAGCAGTGATAACAACCAAGGCATTAACTGGTATTTTGCCTTACCTTACACCTTAGACAACAAGCAAGAGGAACTAGAAGGCCACTTTGAACAAACCCCACAAGATTCAGATAAACATGATAAATGGCGTTTACAGCTTAAGTTTAACTTATCCAGTGGCAGCCTACTGATCAATGCTGATATCAAACAACAGCAACTTAGCCTGAGTTTTACCGCAGATAGCAAGCCACTGCTCACGACGATTAATCTCCGCCTTGAATCACTTCAGCAAAAGTTGTCCAGTATCGGTATGCAAAGCGTTAACATTGTCACCCAGCAAAGCCAGGTGCCTGCCAGCCTGTTACCTGGTGAACACTACTTAGTCAAAATTAAAGCATAGGTAAAGTTCATTATGTCGACCAAAGATAACAATACACCGGCATCAACCCAAGCGGTTGCATTAAGCTATGATGGTATATCTAGTCCGAAAATCACCGCCAAAGGCAGTGGTTTAGTGGCGGCAGAGATCATCGCCTTAGCGAAAGAGTCTGGCATTTATATTCATCAAAACCCCGACCTGAGTAATTTTTTACAAAAGCTTGAGATTGGTGAAGAAATTCCAAAGGAGCTTTACCTGCTTATTGCCGAGTTAATCGCTTTTGCCTATATGTTAGACGGTAAATTTCCCGAGCGCTGGGATAACATGCACCATAAAATCGTCCAAGAAGCTTAAGATCGGTTAAACCTTGATGCTTTTTTACCACAGTTGCAATTTGAGTTATTGGCGATTTGAGGTATGTGATACCTATCAATGACTTGAGTTTTTGGCGATATGGTAAGGTAAACAATGATAACGGCGCATTCTCTTTCAAGAAGCTGCAATACGGTAAAAAACAAGAAGCCCTGCTTTTTGGTAAAGGCTTTCAATGCTCTTATACAGCGATTGCGCTCATTGCTGGCATTGATACGTGGTGCGACTTTTTTGTTTAAACTAAGTGACCCTATCCTTGCCCTGACCATGGCTCGCTTTAACCTTGCGCGAAAAGTATTACGTTTGAAATCTTAGCTCGACAACATAGATTTGGCTGGCACCTAAAGTACCAGCACATGTTGAACTAGCCTTTACCATGTAACCTAAGCAGCAATTCCGCTTCAGCTTTAGGCAATTCACATTCTGCCACCAACTCTTCAACGCCAGCGCCCAACGATACCATTTTCATCGCTCGGGAATAGAGCCGCGCTTGAGGATCTTGTTGGCTGGTTTCATCAATTCTAGCGTCTTGCTTTGCGAGTCGTTTTTCCAATTCTAACATCCGGCGGCCAACACCTATGGTGCCGCTACGCAACTCTTGCAATTCACGTTTAACCGCTTCGCGCTGGCGATCACTTTCCTTGACTAATAACGTCAGCGCTTCTACTTTGGAGCGTAATTTAGCCGTTTGTTTTTGCTGATATAACACTAACCCTAAACAAGCAACGACATAGAGCAATGCCGCGATTAAGATTTCATCGGCTATCATATCTGGTTCCACTCCATTTATTGATATAACTGATACGCAAGGATCGTAAAACCACAATCATGCTATGAGTGTTGTCATTATACTAAAAAGCCATCGGTATTCGCGATGGCTTTTACACTAACAGAGTAATACTCTGAATAGATAAATCTATTATAATTGAGTGAGTTCCATCCACTCTTCATCGGATAATAGCTTATCTAAATCAACCAAAATCAGCAGTTCATTATCTCGATTACTGACGCCTTGAATAAACTTAGCGCTTTCTTCAGTGCCCACATTCGGCGCGTTGTCGATATCAGAAGCTCGAAGGTAGACCACTTCAGCAACGCTATCGACCAAAATACCAATCACTTGCTTTTCAGCTTCGATGATCACGATACGGGTAGAGTCATCTACATCAGATGAAGCCAAGCCAAAGCGTGAACGAGTATCGATAACAGTAACCACATTACCGCGTAAGTTAATGATACCCAATACGTAATGCGGTGCACCTGGTACCGGAGCAATTTCGGTATAGCGCAGCACTTCTTGAACCTGCATTACATTAATGCCGTAGGTTTCATTGTCTAAACGGAAAGTAACCCACTGCAACACTTCATCATCTTTACTTGCAGCCACTGCCGCGACGTTTCTTACATCTGCCATATAAACCTCAGTCAATAGAGTCCTGACTACTTAATCCTAAATTCAATAATTCAATCAATGCTTGCACATGTAATATGCCGCACATCTGCTCTTTCACTACGCCAGCTAACCATGGGCGTTTACCCGCTTTGGTGCGCCAGTTAACTTCCGATTTTAAAATTTTAACCGAGTTGACCAGCGATTCGCACGCCAATCCCCAATTACTGTTCTCTAGCAACACAATATATTGGTAATTAACCGATTGTGCTAGCTTGTCATCGTATTTTTCGGGCATCACCCAAGCACAGGTATCGACCACGTTGAGCTGCGAGTCCCGGTGCGCTTGGACACCATAATACCAATTAGGCCTCCCCATAATATGGTTAACCCGCTCAATTTTGACTATGCCACCTAAACTCACTAATGGAACGGCAAGGGTCAAACCAGCCACTTTAAAAAATAACACCTGAAATTGTTCATCTAAGGTGTCAATTAACGACTCCGTTATCCCAGGTGGCGTTGCGCCGGTTTGGGTTGGTGGCACAACAACTTGCTGAATATCTTTATCTTGTTGGCTGTCCAACTTAATACTAGTGGAAATTTCTAGCTTTTCTTTGATTTGTGGCGCAACCACCGATGGTTTTTTAGTTGCTATGGCCGCGACATCTTCGGCAAGCTTTATCTTAGGTTGGGTACTTAACTGCACCTTAGGCTCGGCCTGTGCGGTCACAAGTTGAGTCTCGATATCGCTCCCATGAGCTCCGGCAACTGGGGCTAGCAGTTGAGCTAACGATTTTTTATTCGCTTTGTGACTGGCAAACGAAACCCTTGCTGTCGTTTTCGGCTGCGTTAAGGCCGGTTTCACCTGCGGCGAAGAAGTAGATAGCTCCTCAAAGCTTGTTAACTTATCGGGTTGATTGGTTACCGTCGGCTTATTGCTGACTTCGCTGCTATCACTCACATCGTCCGCTAATAATAATGCAAAATAGTCTAATACCGCATCATCAGTTGAGTTTGACATGGGCAAACTCCTTACTGAACAAATAATCTAGCAAGCGATCATAGGCTTTTACTCCACGAGAGTGAGCCGCATAGTGCGATGCTGGAAGATGAGCTAAGCTCGCGTCTCTGAACTTGGTATCTATTGGAATGACATCTGGCCACAACGCAGCACCGTAATCGGTTTCTAGCTGTTGTAGTGCCGATGAGGACGCTTTAGTACGTCGGTCATACATAGTCGGAATAACAGTGTAGCTATATGTTATCTGTTTCGAACGCCCCATTAAAATCATGGTTTTCACCATTCTATCGAGGCCTTTTATCGCTAAAAACTCAGTTTGTACTGGCACCAATATATGCTCACTTGCAGCCAATGCATTGACCATCAATACCCCGAGAACCGGTGGGCAATCGATTAATACCGTATCGTAATCCTCGGCCACTAAAGCTAACAATTTTTTTAAGATAAGCCCCATACCTTCTTGATGACCTAAGGAGCGATCTAATGTGGCCAGTGCCATGGTTGCTGGCAGTAAGCTTATCCCCTCGACTTTAGTGGATACTATATGGCTAGATACCTGCGCTTTAGTCAGGGCTTTATGATTTAAAAACAGATCATATAAAGACGCAGACACCGCCTCAGAGTCAATACCCAGATAGTAGCCCAGTGATGCATGAGGATCGGTATCGACCATCAGCACACGCTGCTCACGCTTTGCTAACGCACCGGCAAGGCTTACTACCGTTGTCGTTTTACCGACACCACCCTTTTGGTTTGCTATGGTCCAGATCTTCAACAAAAACCCCTTTATATCGTCATATCGTCCAGCGTTGGCTAGTTTACTGACTTAATTATCATCACGCGTAGTCACTCTAATGCCACCATGGGGCAAGGTGATCACCTTAACACCATCTTTACTTTCTGGCAGCTCATCGGCTTGAATTTTGATAACGACGTCGCTATTTTCAGACCCATGCACTGCTGTCGTATTAGGTGGCGGCATAGTCAATGCCTTAACATTATTATCTAAGTGGGACGGCGGCGCAGCCCCGCCCATTTCCACCCGCACTTGCGAGCCTGGCTTAGCTTGATCGATAATCGACTGCGTCACCTTAGGGTTCGCAGCCATCCAATCGGCTAGAGGTTGCGCCTGCTCCTCGGGCACCATGAGCAGCACTTGGCTATTTTCAAGCTCTGTAATTTGAGCTTCTAATAAACTATTCTTGTGGCGCATATCGAAATACAGCGCCCCTGTAACCACAGTGCTCATGGTCAATAAAAATAACCACAACAAGAGTGTGGTACTGGGCTGTTGCTTAGCCACGCGCGCTCTCGGTCAAAATAGCTTCTGCCATATCATCAAGAGCTAAGGACTTACTCGATATACCCGCAGCGGTTACCGCTTGCGGCATACCGTAGACGACACAGCTGGCTTCATCTTGCGCCCAAATAGTCGCCCCCATATTTTTCAGCATTCGTGCCCCCTCGCGTCCATCGGCGCCCATACCAGTGAGAATAACGGCAAGCGCATCGCCACCCACTAACTTTGATGCCGAAGCAAACGTAATATCGACACAAGGTTTGTAATTCATATCGGCACTACCAGCGATAATTTTAATACGCCCATAAGCGCCACTGCGCTCAAGCATCATTTGCATGCCGCCTGGAGCTAAATAAGCACAACCAGCCCGTAGCTGATCACCATTTTCAGCCTCTTTAACATTAATGGCACAGAGGCCATTTAAGCGAGCAGCAAAGGCAGGAGTAAATGCCGCTGGCATGTGCTGTATCAGTAAAATCGGATGCGGATAACTCGCGGGTAATTTAGTTAAAATGCGCTGCAAAGCCACCGGGCCACCGGTTGATGTACCAATAAGCAATATCTTGTATTTTTTACCACTAGCGCGATGCGGTGTTTGGCTACGTAGTGAAGGCCTTACCGGTTGTACCACTTCTCGACCCGCCACGGCACCAGTCATATTCGGTCTAGTCGAAGGGCTCACTGGTGCAGGACGTGGGGCAATGGGTCGGTAAATTCGACGTCGACCCAAGGCTTTTATTCGCTGCTGTAGCAATAGAATGGCATCATCTTTATTAGTGGCGATATCTTCAAAACGTTTTGGAAGAAAGTCGAGCGCGCCAGCTTCTAACGCATCTAACGTCGCTTGAGCACCATCGTGAGTCAAAGAGGAAAACATCAAGATAGGTGTCGGGCACTTCGCCATGATCTGACGCACGGCCGTAATACCGTCCATCACGGGCATCTCGATATCCATGGTGATCACTTGAGGCTTGAGCTGTTCGGCCAGTTTAACCGCTTCAGCGCCATTAACGGCGGTACCTATGACTTCTAAATCAGGATCTTTGCTTACGATCTCACTGACTCTTCGACGAAAAAAGCTCGAATCATCGACAACTAATACTTTAATGGCCATTCAATTTCCTATCGACAGCATGCGTCTGTTAGTAATAAAGCGCGACCCCATTACGGTGTCACGCTTAGTTACAATCAGACTGTATTACCAAGGTTACTGCTTATTTTTAGCGTAATGCTTTAATAATCCTGGGACGTCTAAAATCAGTGCAATACCACCATCAGAGGTGATCGTCGCACCCGCCATTCCTGGCGTCCCATGAAGCAAGGTCCCTAGAGGTTTAATCACCACTTCTTCTTGACCGATCAAGGAGTCAACCACAAAACCTATCTGTATCGTACCCAACTGGACAATTACCACATGGCCATGCTTTTTATCACCATGTTTAAAACCGCTCATTTTCCTGTTAAGCCAATTTTCTAGATAGAATAGTGGCACCGCCTTTTCACGGACGATCACAGTCAACTGTCCATCAACCACATTGGTTTTGGTTAAATCAAGATGGAAAATTTCATTGACGCTCGATAACGGTAAGGCAAACACTTGTTGAGCAACTTCAACCATCAGCGTCGGCATAATCGCTAAGGTAAGAGGTACTTTAATCTCTAAACAAGTGCCCTTACCTTTAAAGGAATTAATATGCACAGTACCGTTAAGTTGGGTGATACGTGTCTTAACAACGTCCATCCCTACACCACGCCCTGAAATATCAGAGATCTCAACCTTAGTTGAAAAACCAGGTGCAAAAATCAGATTATATGCTTCTGAATCTGTCATGCGAGCTGCGGCATCTTCATCGAGCACGCCACGACTGATAGCGATTTGCTTGAGCTTATCGGGATCCATCCCTGCGCCATCATCCTCAATCTTGAGCAGGATATGATCCCCCTCTTGACTGGCTGACAAGGTAATGGTGCCGGTACGCGTTTTACCATTGGCTTCACGTTCATCGGGCATCTCAATGCCGTGGTCAACAGAGTTACGCACCAAGTGAACTAATGGGTCTGCCAGTGCCTCAACTAAGTTTTTATCCAGATCTGTGTCTTCACCTATCATGCGAAGATCGATCTCTTTGTTAAGCGTTCTGGCTAAATCTCGAACCACGCGCGGAAAACGACCAAATACTTTTTTGATCGGCTGCATACGGGTTTTCATGACCGCGCCTTGCAGATCGGCAGTCACCAAATCTAAGTTAGCTAAAGCTTTTGACATATCTTCGTCATCACGAGAAATACCAAGGCTAAGTAAACGATTTCGTACCAACACTAACTCACCGACCATGTTCATGATCTCATCGAGTCTGGCGGTATCTACCCGCACTGTGGTTTCTGCTTGTGGCGTATTCGCTGCAGGTGCTTTGGCTAATGGAGCTTTTTCTTTGACCACGGTTTTAGCAGAACTCGGAGCCGGCGCTGCGGGCTTGGGCGGTTCAGCCGCTTTTGCTGCAGGAGCAGCTACCGAGGAGACACCCGGACCTGCACCAGAGCCATGTAATTCGTCGAGTAACTTTTCAAATTCATCGTCACTAATTTCGTCGGCATCGACTGCTGAAGCAGGCGGTTCAGGCTCATTAGCAATTGGCGCCACTGGAGGCTTGAAGCTACCCGCGCCGTGTAATTCGTCGAGCAGCGATTCAAACTCATCATCGGTGATATCGTCACTAGCGCTACCTATGTCGTCAAAAGCAGATTCAGTCGCAGATGGCCCTTTATCAGAACCATGAAGTGCATCAAGCAAGGCTTCGAATTCAGATTCGTTGATTTCATCGATACTGCCATCGCCATCATTGCTTTCCCCCATATCCGTTGTTGCTTGCTCGCTCGAATCAAGCGGCTCAAACAGCGTAGCACCTTCGTTGCTTTGGGTATCGGGTTGCTCATCGACAATCGTTGCCACTGGCGTATCGGCAGACAATGCCACTTCGGACGCTAGCATACCGCCAGAACTTAACAGCTTCAGGTTAGCCAATAGAGTGTCATCGGCGGGACTTTGAGACTGTCCAGCTTTCGTCTCGGCAAACATCGAGTTAATTGCATCGACCGCCTGTAGAATAATATCCATAAGCTCAGCAGAGACGCTTCGTTTGCCTGTACGCAACAAATCAAAGGTGTTTTCTGCTTCATGGCAGACATCGACCATGGGAGTGAGACTTAAAAAGCCCGCTCCGCCTTTGACGGTATGAAATCCACGAAAAATGGCATTGAGCAGTTCGGTATCATCTGGATTATTTTCCAACATGACCAGCTGTTCAGATAACAGTTCGAGTATTTCTCCCGCCTCTATCAAAAAGTCCTGCAGTATCTCTTCATCAACATCAAACGACATTAATATGACTCCTACTTAGAAACCTAGACTCGACAGTAAGTCATCCACTTCATCTTGCCCAGTTACCACATCATCACGCAATTCTGCGTTCATAATCGGACCTTCGGCTTCGACACTCTTGGTTGATTTAAACGTCTGACTCGAGGCTGGTTGTTCACCAAACATGGTCAACATGGACACCAAATTATTTTCGACTTCACGCACTAACTCAATCACTCGGCGGATCATCTGCCCGGTAAGATCTTGGAAATCTTGAGCTAACAAAATATTGTTCAACAGCTCTTTCAAACGAGTTGAATCAGACTCACTGCGGTCGATAAACTGCTGCACATCGTGACATAAGGCTTTAAACTCATGCAGCTGGATATCTCGCTTCATTAAGCGATCCCACGTTGGTTTAACCGCTTTAATATTGGTGGTTAGTGCATCGGCGAGGGGTAATGACTCTTCAACCGCATCCATGGTTTTATTGGCCGCTTGCTCTGTCATCTCGATGACATAACTTAAGCGCTCTTTAGCATCAGGAATTTCACTGTTAGTCAGTTCAATCAAGCGATCATCGACCTGAAAATCGACAATGGCACTGTGAAGTTGACGTGTTAATCTACCGACTTCATCAAATAACTCTTTTTGAATCGGACTGGCAATGTCCCTTACGATATCGTCAGCTTTATCCTGCTCATTAGCCTCTAGCAATTCAACAAGTTGTTTTGCTTGTGCTAACGTGATCAGTCCTAAAGTATCTGCCTGCATAGCTCAACCTTAATTAACTGAGACGTTCAAAAATTTTGTCTAACTTCTCTTTTAATGTTGCTGCGGTAAAAGGCTTAACAACATAACCATTTACACCAGCTTGCGCCGCTGCGATGATCTGTTCCCTTTTTGCTTCCGCTGTCACCATTAACACCGGTAGGTGCTTAAGATTGTCATCTGCGCGAATGGCCTTTAGTAGGTCAATTCCTTGCATACCAGGCATGTTCCAGTCGGTTACGACAAAATCAAAATCGCCTTTCTGTAGCATAGGCAATGCCGTTGAACCGTCATCAGCTTCCTGAGTGTTGTTAAAACCCAAGTCTCTTAACAAGTTCTTGATGATACGCCTCATTGTTGAAAAGTCGTCAACGACGAGAATCTTCATATTCTTGTCCAAGGTTTCCTCCGCGGAGCTATTTTTATGTTGCTCATGTAATCGTTATATTTGGGTCCAATGCGTTAACTTAGCTTTTAATCTCAACATGGCCTGACTTAATATCTGGCTCACTCTCGACTCGCTAACGTCCAGCACGGCACCAATCTCTTTTAAATTTAATGCTTCGTCATAATATAATGACAAAACTAAACCATCTCTTTCTGGTAATAATTTAATCGCGTCAACCAAGGCTTGATGAAACTGAGTTTCGGCTAATGCATGGAATGCATCGTCTTGGTGATCGTCTTCCTGCCTTACTATATCGACCGAAACGCCCAGATCTTCAATACCAATTACTTTTCCGACAGACACATCGTTAAGAATGTGATGATATTCATCTAATGTCATGTCTAATCGGTCAGCAATTTCATTATCTTTAGCGTCACGGCCAAGTTCTTGTTCGAGCTCGTCAATCACTTGTGCAACACGGCGTTGATTGCGATGTACCGAACGCGGTACCCAATCGCCACGCCTTATTTCATCGAGCATCGAGCCCCTAATTCGAATTCCCGCAAAGGTTTCAAATTTGGCGCCTTTGCTGCCATCGAAATTTGACGATGCTTCAAGCAGACCCATCATACCTGCTTGTAATAGATCATCCAATTGAACAGATGCTGGCAAACGGGCTAATAAATGGTGGGCAATCCTTTTTACTAGCGGCGCATACTGTTCAACGATAGACGCTTTATTATCTAAACAGGTATACGCGGCCGCTTTACTCACTAGTGCGTTCCTCTTGCTGATCGTTACGTTGTATTAAGCGTTCAACAAAAAACTCTAAGTGACCACCCGGTTGCTGTGGGATAGGCCAACTGATGATTTTATTCGCTAGCCCATGATAAGCAATTGACGCAGGTGATTTGGGGAATGCCTCAACGATAAGCTTTTGCTTACGTACTGATTTTCGCAGGTTTTCATCGAATGGAATCGTGGCAACAAGCTCAAGAGCGACATCAAGAAAGCGATCGGTGACTTTGCTTAATTTAGCGAACAGCTCCATCCCTTCACGCAGGCTTCTGACCATATTGGCTACAATTTTAAAGCGGAACACACCGTGCTCGCGGCTTAGAATCTTAATTAAAGCATAAGCATCAGTAATCGACGTTGGCTCATCACATACCACTATGAGTACATCTTGCGATGCCCGTGAAAAGCTCAGCACCATGTCAGAAATACCGGCGGCGGTATCGACAATTAAAATATCAAATTGAGTCCGCATTTCGCTAAAGGCGCGGATTAGTCCAGCATGCTGGGCAGGAGAGAGCTCAACCATCGACTGTGAGCCCGACGTGGCGGGAATAATGCCTATGCCCTTAGGACCTCTAACGATCACATCATCAAGATCGGCATCGCCTGACAGCACATGGGATAAATTACGTTCAGCCCTTAGGCCTAACATCACATCGACATTCGCTAGGCCCAAGTCGGCATCGAGCACTAAGACACGTTTGCCCTTTTCAGCGAGCGAAACCGCGGTATTGATAGAGACACTGGTTTTACCCACGCCCCCTTTACCCCCGCTCACTGCAATTACTTTTACTTTTTCGTTATTTGGTTGATTCATCATTCGTAAACCGCTTGCTTGATCCCGACTCATTGTTTTACTCAAATGCATAGGCCTGTTGATGTGACCTTTCAGTTTGTTGTACAGGTTGCTCTTTCTTATCTAATACTGAAAGCGCCTTGTGTGCTAACGCGAGTGTATCTGCAACCTGCATATCTTCTGGAACTCGTTGGCCATCAGTGACATAACTTAATGGTAAACCACTTTGGATCAATACGCTCAAGGCTGGTGCTAAGGCGACCGACTCGTCCAGTTTGGTTAATACTACACCCGATAATGGGATTCTAGCGAACTGCTTCACCGCATCTTCTAGTACTCTTCTTTGACTCGTTGACGACAGTACCAGATAACTGCGTATAGGTAATCTGCTATTTGCCGTTAAATTGTCAAGTTGCTGGAATAAGCGTATATCTCGCTGCCCCATGCCAGCTGTATCTATCAATACTAGCTTGCGATTGCGCAGCTGATATAAAATTTGTTCCAACTCATTGAGATCATGAGCCTGCTTTACTGGACACCCCATTATTTTGCCATAGGTTGCCAGTTGCTCAAAGGCTCCAATGCGATAATGATCGGTTGTTATCAATGCAACTTGATCTGAACCATGGTGTGCAGCAAATCGAGCGGCTATTTTGGCAACACTGGTGGTTTTTCCGACACCCGTTGGCCCCACAAAAGCGACCACGCCACCTTGGCGCACAATATCATCACCTTGATTATCGAGCATGTTGGCTAAACTTCTCGGCAAGGTTTTGACTAATTCAGCTGGCGGATAATGTTCGCTTAATCTAGACAGTTTGGCTGCCACTTCGGCCGAAAACTCCGCCGCTAAGAGGCGGCTTTCAAGCATGGCACCAACAGGATCCTGGCGACTCTTTTGCTCGCTTAGTAGCGAAGTCACTTGATGGGTCAATAGGTTACGCAGTGATGCTAACTCTTCTCGCATTGAGTCAAGCTCTGCACTTGCAGGTGCCGGTTTATCTCGCTTTTGACCAAAGTGATGTTGACTCGCTTCTGCGCGTGCCGGCTTAGGGTCGTTGTTAGGCGCTTGTAACCCTTTAGCCCATTCGGGCATCTCTAACTCTTCATTGGTGCGACCAATCTGTTGATTGACACGACTTTGTTGACGCTCAAGCAGGGCTTGCAATGAATCGGCGGCGGGCGCAGGTTGTTTTTTTGACTCGGTCTTGATGGGTTGTCGGCCAATAGAGACTTTTTCATCGGCAAGATCCAGTAAGCTCGACGGCGCCAGATTCACCGAGGCTGAACTTGGGGTCTTCTTGGGCTCGTCATAATCGACAGCGGCGACAATCTCTATGCCACCGGTGACTTTTTTATTAGACATGATCACCGCATCAGAACCTAAGGTCTCTTTCACTTGGGCCAAAGCTGAGCGCATATCTTTTGCTAAAAAACGTTTAATTTTCACCTAAATACCCTCTACTGGCCGACCGCTGATACGATGCGTATTTGTTTTTCATCGGGCACTTCTTGATAGGAGATCACCCGTAAATTTGGAATCGTATGTTTAACGAATCTAGACAGCGTCGAACGTAACATTCCTGAGGTCAATAAAATAGCGGGTTCTCCCACCATCTCTTGACGTTGCGATGCATCGATAAGCGATTTCTGCATCCGCTCAGCTAGGCTAGGTTCGATATTCGGCCCATCGCCTCCTGTTGCTTGCATTGACTGATGCAACATCTGTTCCAACTCTGGCGCCAAAGTAATGACAGGAATTTCAGGCTCTGGGCCGCTGATCTCTTGAATGATCATGCGCTTCAAGGCGATACGCACCGCAGCGGTCAACACCTCAGTGTCATTACTCTTGGGCCCATATTCTAACAGGGTTTGTACTATGGTTTTCAAATCTCGAATAGACACGCCCTCGTTAAGCAAGTTTTGCATCACTTTTACCACAGTGCCCAGCGGCATGACATCGGGAATAAAACCATTAACTAACTTAGGTGAATGCTTAGCCAGCATATCCATTAACTGCTGTACCTCTTCATAACCTAACAACTTAGAAGCGTTATTGGTGAGCAATTGGCTAAGGTGCGTAGCAACCACTGTTGCCGCGTCAACCACGGTATAACCTAAGGTTTGTGCGTGCTCTCT
Source organism: Shewanella algidipiscicola (assembly GCF_003605125.1). GTDB lineage: Bacteria > Pseudomonadota > Gammaproteobacteria > Enterobacterales > Shewanellaceae > Shewanella > Shewanella algidipiscicola. Next base: position 205,255 of record NZ_QPQT01000003.1, on the reverse strand, counting down.
CAGCTCGGGGGCTATCCAAACGGCCTCAAGCCCAAAGGCGGGATCCGTGGTTTCAACCCCATCGAGCTTGCCATACACTTGGCCTGGGTTAATCGCAAGTTCACAGTCATGGCGAATTTCAGCCTCACCCGACGCCACGCCCATCAAGGAGATGCGATAGGTGTTGGGCGATAAATCTAAATTGTCACGGATATGCACCGCCGGCACCAAGAAGCCTAATTCCTGTGACAGCTTCTTACGCACCCCTTTGATACGATTGAGTAATTCACCACCTTGGCCCTTATCGACCAAGGGGATTAGACGATAGCCAACCTCTAACCCTATGGTATCAACATGTTGCACATCATCCCAACTTAACTCTTTAGGCTTAGCATCGCCAGCAGGACTCGGGGAGGTTTTCGCTAGCTCTAACGCTCTTTGACGGTCGAGATCTTTTTTACGGTGAATATAATAGGCACCACCAGCAGTCAGTAAACCAAAGCTGAGAAAAGCAAAATGCGGCATGCCGGGCACTATCCCCATAATTAACAATACCGCGGCGGCAATACCTAAGGATTTAGGGCTGTCAAACATCTGCCCCATCACCATTTGACCCATGTCACCCGACTCATTTTGACGCGTCACCATTAACGCGGCGGCAATCGACAATAACAGGCCCGGGATCTGCGCCACCAAACCATCACCAATTGTCAGCAAGGTATAAATTTCTACAGCTGAGGAGAAATCTAGCCCGTGCTGCACCATACCAATGACAAAGCCGCCGAGAATGTTGATCACTAAAATCATGATGCCCGCAATTGCATCACCTTTTACAAATTTTGACGCACCATCCATTGCACCATAAAAGTCGGCTTCTTTAGTGACTTCAGCGCGGCGCAAGCGCGCCTGATCTTGGTTTAACACCCCAGCGTTTAAATCGGCATCGATAGCCATCTGTTTACCTGGCATCGCATCGAGGGTAAAACGGGCGCTCACTTCAGAAATACGCCCAGCACCTTTGGTGACCACGGCGAAGTTGATAATGATCAAGATAAGAAATACAACCAGACCAACAGCATAATTGCCGCCAATCACCACAGATCCGAACGCTTCAATTACTTTACCGGCGGCATCGCCACCATTATGGCCTTCGAGCAATACGATACGGGTCGAGGCCACGTTTAGCGCCAGTCGCAGCAAAGTAGCGACCAGCAATACCGTTGGAAAGGCTGCAAAGTCGAGCGGGCGATCAGAATAGATAGCCACTAAGAGCACCACCAAGGCCAAGGCAATATTGAACGAAAATAGGATATCGAGTAAGAATGCCGGCATCGGCAAGATGATCATCGCCAAGGCGGCGAGCACGAGTACAGGCGTGCCTATGCCCTTAAAGTTTGCCGGTTTAACCTGTTTTAGTTGACCTAATGTTGCTTTCAAATCCATCAATTTTAGCGCCTGAACTTTGACATCTGAACGGTTAACAGCAAAAAGCGCGCCAACCTACTTGCAGTCACCTAGCTACAGCAAACACCACGCTAATATTTCAGCTCATCGGGAATAGGCTGATTTAACGGCACGGGTGTGGGTCGCTTACCGCCTTTTTGTTGATATTGCTTCAACTGAAAGACATAGGCCAATACCTGAGCAACTGCGGTGAAGAGCCCTTCAGGGATCTCTTGCTCTATCTTAGTCGTATGATAAATCGCCCGTGCCAGCGGTGGCGCAGATACGATAGCCACCTCGTGCTCTCTGGCAATTTCACGTATCTTAAAGGCAACCTCATCGACCCCTTTAGCCAGCACATAGGGCACAGCGGCCTTAGTGACATCATATTTAATCGCCACCGCATAGTGATCAGGATTGACCACTATCACGTCGGCATTAGGGACTTCGGTCATCATGCGACGCTGCGCCATCTCACGCTGCATCTGCCGCACCCGCCCCTTAACTTCGGGTTGCCCTTCGGTATCTTTATATTCGTCTTTGATCTCTTGCTTAGTCATGCGCAGCTGTTTGCTGTGGTTCCAAATTTGAAACGGCACGTCGATAGCGACAATGATCACTGTCGATGAACATAAAATAATAAACATCCATATCAGCAGATCTAACGCATTATAAACATTACCCGGTAGGTGCCCTTGTGACAGAGTTAAGATATCGACGAAATAGTAATACAGTAAAAAGTACGCCATCATAGCGACCACAGAAAACTTTGCAATTCCCTTGGTTAATTCCACTAACGCTTGCACACCAAACATACGTTTAAAGCCGCTAACTGGGTTCATTTTGCTCGCTTTAGGCATAAAGGCTTTCACTGAAAAGGTGATCCCTCCGATAACGATGTTGCCCAAAAAGGCTACCACAGCCAAAAACACGATAAAAATCGCCATTGGCATTGCCAACTCACGCAGCACCAGCTCCCACACGTTGTACATGCTATTGGTATCGAAAATCGCCGCGCGCTCCATGGTGAACAGCTTTTTCATTACATTGATAAGCGCCACGCCTAAGTCAGGGCCCACTATGACAAACCCAAATGCCGCCGACATGAGCACCGCAGAAGTACCTAGCTCTTTTGAGCGGGCAACCTGGCCTTTATCACGCGCCTGTTGGCGCTTTCTGGAGGTGGCTTCTTCGGTTTTTTCTTGGCTAGAATCATTTTCTGCCATTAGAAGCTCCCATCAGCACGACACTGTAACTGCACCACATCACACAGCAATAACTGCGCCGAGCGCCAGACTTCATCGAAATGCGCCATAATGGGCGTTAAAGTAAGCCATAAAATCACCAAACCACCGACCATGGTAACCGGAAAGCCAATTGCAAAAATATTGAGTTGCGGTGAGGCGCGGGTCATGACCCCAAACGCTAAGTTAATCAATAGCAACGCCACAATCGCCGAAATAGACATGGTCAGCGCGGCGCCAAACATATAACTGCCCCACTCAGCCAGTTGACGGTAACTGGCGATAGAAATACCTTGATTCGATACGGGGATGGTGTCAAAGCTAGCGACCAGCATGCGGATCATCACGAGATGGCCGTCGATAGCAAGAAAAATCATAGTGGTTAGCAATAGAAAAAAGTTACCCACCACAGGTGTCTGCTGGCCGGAACTGGGATCCACCATTGAAGCGAAACCTAAGCTGGTTTGCATACCGATAATTTGGCCTGTTAACACAAACGTTTGCATGATTAACAAGGTAACAAATCCCATCGCCACACCGATCACTATCTGCTGCGCGGTGACAAATACAGCCGCTAATGAAAACAGTTCCACATCGGTATTAACGGGTAACACAGGAGCAATGGCAAAGGTTATTGCCACAGACAACAAGAGACGGATCCGCACTGAGGTGGTATTAGCGCCAAAAACAGCCATCACCATCAACATACTGGACACCCGGTAAAGCGGCCACATATAAGCGGAAATGGTTTCCATAATGGTGGACATTAATATTTCCATATTCGCCTCACCGCTTAACCAACTTCCGGGCGTAACCTAACCATACTCAACTGATCAGGGTTAAATATGGCAGAATAAACGGTCATGTTAGCCAACGACCATGGGGATCATGTCGACCATTTCAAAAAAGAACTCCATCATGGTTTGCACTAACAGATGTCCTAGAAACATTAGTGCCAACAAGGTCGTAAGCAGCCTAGGCAGAAAACTTAATGTCTGCTCATTTATCGATGTCGCCGCTTGGAATACCGCCACCACTAACCCGACCACTAAACCTGGCACAATGATCATCGACACTATGGTAACGATGACGGCCAAGGCTTCACGAAAGATATCAATCAGGGCTTCGGGTGACATAGGTGCTCCTAAATCCCAAAACTATTGGCTAAGGTGCCCATCACTAGACTCCAACCATCAACCAACACAAACAACATGATTTTAAAAGGCAGCGATACAATCATCGGCGACAACATCATCATCCCCATGGCCATTAAGATACTGGCGACCACTAAGTCGAGAACCAAGAATGGCACAAATAACATAAAACCAATCTGAAAAGCGGTTTTTAACTCACTGGTAATAAATGCGGGGATTAACACGCTCATGGGCGCATCTTCTGGGGTATCAATGTTTTGGTAACCCGAGATCTCGACAAAGGTTTGCAGATCAGTCAGGCGAGTTTGTGACAGCATAAAGGCTTTCAGTGGCGCTTTACCCGTCTCAAACGCCTGCTCTATGGTGAGGGTTTCATCCATGTAAGGCTGTACGGCATTAGCGTAAATCTTGTCAAATACCGGTGCCATAATGAAGAAAGTCATAAACAGACTCATGCCAATCAGTACCTGATTTGACGGGGTTTGCTGCAGACCAATCGCTTGGCGTAGTATCGATAACACCACAATAATGCGCGTAAAAGAGGTCAGCATTATCACCATCGCGGGTAAAAAGCTCAGTGCGGTCATTAACAACAATATCTGCATAGTTACAGAATATTGCGTGGCGCCGTCGGCCCCTGTCGTGACCGTTACCGCGGGTAAAATACCCTCTTGCGCCCACGCTAACTGAGGCAGTAATAAGGCGCTAATTAAGCTAACGAGGAGGATAATCCGTTTCATAATTGTGATGATTTAGCTTGACGTAATCGGCTGGCAAAAGAGTCTTGTGATACTGTCACAGGCGTCTCAAGTTTATCGATAAGGGTCACCTGATGACTGGTCACGCCCAACAGATATTGCTGCCCTTCAACCTCCACTAAAACCATTTTCTCCTTTTGGCCTAATGGGGTAACTGCCACCGTCTTAAGCACTCCATGGCTGGTAGGCACTAACTTGAGGCGCTTCACCACATAAGCCAATAAAAAGATCAGCACGATAACGAGAATAAGCCCACCAAGCATATTCGCCATGGTATTTAATGCCGGTTCTCGCTCTGCTGTAGCCTGTGTTGCGGTGCTGGTTATTGCACTTGCCATCATTGGCATCGATAATGACATTCCCATTAACCTTGCCTCACTTAAGCTTTTTAATGCGTTCGGTTTGGCTAATGACGTCGGTCAATCGAATACCAAATTTATCATTGACCACAACCACTTCGCCGTGGGCAACTAAGGTGCCGTTGACCATAACATCTAAGGGTTCACCAGCGACACGGTCTAACTCAACCACCGAGCCTTGGTTCAACTGCAGCAAGTTACGGATATTAATAAAACTGCGCCCCACTTCCATCGAGATGGTCACAGGAATATCCATAATGGTATCGAGTTTGGCCGCTTCCTCTTCGGTTAGCGGTTTAGAACTGTCGGCTAATTCTTCTAATTCAACTGCTTGAGCTTCTTCAATCGCCTGCTCAGCCATTGCTGCAGCCCAATCATCACCTGTATCTTCTGTGCTCATCACTTTTTACCTTTAAAACTCAAATAATGGTTAACTAACCTAAACTCGGATTAACTAGATATTACCAATCTCTCGTGCCTTACCCTTTTTGGTCACTAGCTGTAATTCGCTTTTCACCGTTTCAGGCCGTGGGATTTTTTCCCGAATATTTAAGGCTAAATTTTCTCTTGAACGCCCAAGTTTACAACGATAAGTCGGCAAGTCTTCGACCCGCATGACTATGTGCTCAGGCATTTCAATAGGAATAATATCGCCCGCCTTTAAGCTCAGTACGCTCTTCAAGGACATCTCTTTTTCGACAATCGTGGCATCGATGCCCACTTTGACGTCCATGATTTCATCTTTTAAGGCTTGCGACCAGCGCATGTCTGTGTCTTGGGTATCACTTTGTACACCCGCATCAAGCAACTCGCGAATCGGCTCTATCATCGAGTAAGGCATGGTAATATGAAAATCGCCCCCACCTCCGTCGACTTCGATATGAAACGAACTCACCACCACCACTTCGGTAGGGCTAACAATGTTGGCCATCGCGGGGTTCACTTCAGAGTCAAGATAATCAAACTCGACATCCATGACAGGTGCCCAAGCTTCTTTATAATCTTCGAAGATAATTTTAAGCAGCAGTTGCACGATACGCCGTTCGGTGGGGGTAAATTCTCGCCCCTCAATCTTGGCATGAAAACGGCCATCACCACCAAAGAAGTTATCCACCAAAATAAACACCAGACGGGCTTCCATGGTGATCAAGGCGGTACCTTTTAGTGGGCTAAAACGCACCATATTAAGGCTAGTGGGCACAAATAGGGTATGCACATATTCACCAAACTTGAGCATCTGCACGCCATTAATCGACACTTCTGCCGCACGGCGCATCATATTAAACATGCTGATGCGTAAATGGCGCGCAAAACGTTCGTTAACGATCTCAAGGGTCGGCATCCGGCCACGGACAATACGATCTTGAGAAGAAAAGTCATAGGATCGCGCATCTAGCTCGTTATCACTTGCCTCATCTTCATCAACGTCATCGACACCATGTAATAACGCATCGATTTCGTCTTGGCTTAATAGATCACTCACAATATTGCCCTACCTGGTTAATCAAGATTGCCGCTAGCATCACTGCATTACAAATCCAGTAAAGAGTACCCGTTCGACCACTTTACGCCCGGTCACAGGCTGCAATGTGTTTTGCACATTCAGCAGTGCCAGTTGTCGTAGCTCATCTTTACCCGCTAACGAACTTAACTTTTGCACATTGGCACTACTAAAAGTCGTTAAAAGCGCATCTTCGATTAATGGAATGTGTTTCTTCAGTAACACATCATCGTCAGCGCCTCGCACCATTAACTGCACTTTTATCTCGACTATACGTGCACGGTTTTGCCCTGGCAGGTTGAATAGAAACGGCCGAGGCATGCCGACATAAAACGCTTCACCACTATTAGCGGGAGCGACTTGTTCTACAGAGGTATCATCAATCGGTTCATTATCGGATGAGTCACTCGTCCCCAATAACAACCATAACGCGATGACCACACCAAGGAGAACGACAAGTCCTACAGAGGCAAAAATAATCAGCTTCTTTTTGCTTTTGAGCGGCGCATTCTGTTCCAGTTGTAACGATTCTTCTTCTGCCATGTTTATTTCCTATCACACGCCACTTTTTAAGCGCCTACACTAAGTGGAGGAATCAATAACCCTATAGGTTACCTGCTTATGCGTAATAATCTATACCTGAGCGGTAACTTGTTGCATTATTCGCGGCCAATAAGCTTTCATCTGTTGATATTTCATCCACATCCGATGCTGAGGTGCCATTTTGATGGCCTGAGCCATCGGCTTCACCTTGCTCTCGGCCACCACCGCCTTGCGACACATTACTGTCTGTCAACTGCATTCCTTGTTCGGCCAGCATCTCACGTAAGCGTGGGATCGCCTGTTCGACCAGATCTTTGGTCTGATGTTGCATCACCTGAAACTGCACTTGGGTCTGATCGCCCTGTACTTGAATACGCACCATCATCTGCCCAAGCTCTGGCGGGTCGAGTCGGATCTCTGCATGTTGCACCCCTTGGCTGACCATAGCGATCAATTGTTGCCGCATGACCGGGGAAAACTTTTGAATCATCTCCTGCATCTGCTGTGCAGGCTCACCTTGCGGTCGAATGGAGACTTGATACTGGGCTGGTGCCTCGGCTCGCGCAAAAGGAGTCGATGTCATGGTCGATGATGTGGGCTTTAACTCGTTAACGCCATTGTCGGCGATATCACCCTTTGCGGCCATAGTGACCATTAACTTAGCATTTTTAAGCTCATTGCCAGCACTTGCATTAGCGTCCGCTTGAGCTTGCACTTTGGCGGTTATTTGCCCGGCGGCGTCAGGTTTAAGCTCTGGAGAAACGCCAGATTGAGCTCCACCCAAACTCGATTTAGCATCGTCGCCGCCCATCTTAGCCCCAAGACTGTTAGCACCGAGACCATGGTTAACCGCCCCCTGCGCGGCTAAAAACGTGTTGGCCTGCTCGACTAAGGCATTAAAAGCAGTACTGTTACCCTGCTGCGATCCCTCCATTAACGCCGCCATCATTTGCGGCGGCAATTGCGCTAACTGTGCCTGACTCAGGCCAGTTTGACTCTCAAGCACCTCTAGTTGGGATTGAGTTAGGCTAGCTAACAGCTCGTCGGTACTCGTCTCACTTGACAGCTTCAGCTCTGAGCCTAATTCTGCATCGGGTGGCAATGGCACGCCGCCGTCGGCAAGTTCCTGGTTTTCCGCTAACTGTGTCGCCCAGTTAATTTGCGCCAACACATTGGCGACGTCATTATCCTCGTCTTGTTGCTCATCCGCTGCCACGACCTGTTGAGTGTCATGCGTTATCTTATCGGCTTCAGAAGGGCCTTGGGTTTTATGACTTGAGCCATTATCGGCTGACGCTTGCGCTAACGCCGTCGAAAAGTCGTTATTTTTCGAGCTGTTAGCACTAGATTTGTTGGGTTGCAAACCTAATTTATCGCCTGCGGTATCCGCTTTAGATAACAGCACGCTATTCATTTGTGGCATAAATCCTCCAACACTGTTACGCGTAACACGCGGCGCTTATGTCACGCTTTTAGTGTCAATTATTCGGTCGTACTGCCGATAAGAAATTAGTATTTTGATAAACAATGCAAATAAAGCGCCAACTGTTAAGTTATTGCCTTGTCTGATGATTATTTTTAATGAAGAGCAATATTGCGGCGACTGAGGCACCTAACGTTGAGGTTTTCTAAAAAATTGCTGAGAGGCAAACTCATCAATCATCTTTTGTTCTTGCTTTAATTCGGCAAGTTGCCGCTTATGCGCCTTGCGCTCAAGTAGCAGCTCCACCGCTTTACGCTTTTGCTGTTTAACTTGCCACGCTTGCTGGCCAATTTGACGCTGTTTATCTGACTCATTGACGGCAAAATGTTGTTTAGTGATCGCCTCATCAATTTGACGGATAAACTGATGAAACTGATGATAATTACTTGCACTTATCACCTGTCCCTGTTGCTGCTCCATCTGTTTCATGTAATCGAGACGGTACTGTTGTAATGCGCTTAGTTGCTGCTGGCATTTTTGCAGCACCATCTGCGCAGAGCGCAGCTGCAGTGACGCTTGCTCTTCGGCGTCGAGCGCCAATTTAAGCACGGTATCGAGTGGATCATGTTTTGCCATCACATCCTCTATATCATCAAACGAGGGCATCTATCGCATACAGGGATAATCGCTACCCCTGACATTGGGCACTCAGTTGGCCTAACATCAAGGCGCAACTGTCAAAGCTGAGCGACTCTTTCATCGTTTGACGTAAAAAAGCGTTCATTGCCGGTTGCAGGCGAATGGCGTTATCGATACGCGGATCGCTGCCCTGGGTATAAGCACCAATCGAGATCAAGTCACGGTTTTGTTGATATAAGGAGTACATCTGTTTAACTCGGCGAGTGGCTTCTAAGTGGGCTTCACTGATCACCATAGGCGCCACACGGCTAATGGATGCCTCGACATCGATAGCAGGGTAATGGCCCGAATCGGCCAAGGCACGTGATAGCACAATATGACCGTCGAGGATCGCTCGCGCCGAGTCGGCTATAGGATCTTGTAAGTCATCACCTTCGGTGAGCACAGTATAAAACGCGGTGATCGAACCTTGTCCAACACCACCATTACCGGCCCGTTCCACTAACTTAGGTAACTTGGCAAACACCGAGGGCGGATAGCCCTTGGTGGCTGGTGGCTCACCGACGGCCAGTGCAATTTCACGTTGCGCCTGCGCATAACGAGTCAGACTGTCCATTAACAGTAAGACGTTATAGCCCAAATCGCGAAAATACTCGGCGATACGGGTCGATGTTTCACAGGCGCGCAGCCGCATTAACGGTGAGGTATCGGCAGGGGCGGCCACCACCACAGAGCGGGCTCGCCCCTCTTCACCTAAGATCTCTTCGATAAACTCTTTCACCTCACGGCCACGTTCGCCAACTAAGCCTACGACAATGATATCGGCGGTAGTCCCACGGGTCATCATACCCAACAGCACACTTTTACCGACGCCAGAGCCGGCAAACAGCCCCATACGTTGTCCCTTACCGACGGTCAGCATCGCATTGATGGCGCGTACGCCAACATCGAGCGGCTCGGTGATCGCCCGCCGTGCCAATGGATTAATGGGCGCGGCATGACGCGGGGCTTTTTGGTCGGTATGCAGATGGCCTAAGCCATCGAGTGGCGCACCGTTACCATCGAGCACTCGTCCCAGTAAGGACAGGCCCACATTGAGCCCAGCCTGCGCACCCAATGGCGTAACTTTAGCGCCGGGCATCACGCCTCTGAGCTCTTCAACAGGCATTAAATACAGTAGTTTATCGTCAAAACCGACCACCTCGGCAATAAGGTCACCGGCCATGGTCGCAATACTGCACAAACTGCCTACCGATGCACGGCAACCGGTGGCCTCCAGCGTCAAGCCCACCACCCTAACCAGTTGACCACTGGCATCAGGCATAAACGGATTGACGTTATGATTATGCTGTTTAAATTTATTCAGCAGTTGGTGTTGTCGTGTCTGCATCTGCTTGGCCTTGGCTATCACGCGTATCATCATGGGGCGTCGCGGCATCCGCCTCTGAGGTGGATTGTCCTTCGGGTGCAGATACCTGACTCACCGCCTCACCCGCCTGCTTAGCCAACACCTGCTGCTGTTGCAGCTTCTGTTGTTCTAAGTGACTTTCGCTGTGGACTAAGTTTTCAAATACCGCCTTAATGCGGCTTTCAAGCCCCATGTCGACACGGCTTCTATCATTACTGATGATGCACTCGCCGCGGCGCAGTGACGGATCGGACTCTATCTCCCAGCGATTTTTTTGCAGTTGGGCACTGCCATATAACTGCTCAACCAAGGTGACGTCTTCTGGGTGCAAACGCACATTGACGCCTTGCTCTTTTAGCGGAAGGGCGTCAATACCTTGGCGAAGGGCGGCCAAGACATGTTCAGGGTGCACCTGCAGCTCATGGCCTATTACCGCCTTGGCTAAGGTCATGCTGAGATTTACCAGAGATTGCTCAATTTCGGTATCGAGTAGCGATAAAGGTGCCACTAATTGCTGCATTAAGGCTTCAAATTGCTGAACTTGTTGCTGCGCCTGAGTCAAGCCGTGCTGGTAACCTTGCTCTTCGCCTTGGCTGAAGCCTTCTTGATGGCCTTGTTCTAACCCACTGAGGCGGCCTTTTTCTAAGCCCTCTTGATAGCCTTGTTGCTGGCCTTGTTCAAACCCTTCGGTTTCGGCTTCGGCGCGAATAGTTTCGATTTCGGCAAGCGTCGGCGGCAACACCTGCTGTTCGACTTCTACCGCCTCTTTTACCTGAGTTGTGCGACCAAAGAGATTCTCCTTGGGCGTCTTGTCGACCACAGTCACATCGGGCAACTGCCAGTGACTAAAGTCAGCCTTATCTTTGGCCGTTGAGCGATCGTCGGTATTACTCATTATAGGAACTCATCGCCACCGCCACCGCCGAGAATGATCTCACCAGCATCACTTAAACGACGGGCAATAGACAAAATTTCTTTTTGCGCCATCTCCACTTCGCTGATGCGAATAGGCCCCATGGCTTCCAAATCATCGTTAAGAATTTCAGCGGCACGTTTGGACATATTGCGTAATATTTTCTCTTTTAGTTGATCATCAGCGCCTTTAAGGGCTTTCATCAACACATCTTGCTGCACTTCACGCAGTAAGGTTTGAATACCAATATCATCAACATCGGAGAGGTTTTCAAACACAAACATCAAGTCTTGGATCTGCTGGGCTAACTCTTCATCGGATTCACGCAGGGTTTCCATCAACTGACTTTCAACTCCGGTATCGAGGTAGTTCATGATGCTGGCTGCGGCTTTGAGCCCGCCCATCTTGGCTGCTTGCGCGCCGCCCTGGCCAGCAAACTGTTTCTCCATGATATCATTAAGTTCTTGCAGCGCTGCAGGTTGCACTTCTTCTAGGTTAGCAATACGCATCATCAAATCTAAACGAGTATTTTCTGGTGCTTGAGCAAAAATTTCCGCCGCTTGATCCGGCTCAAGATATGATAAGACAATGGTTTGGATTTGCGGGTGTTCATTTTGAATAATGGTGGCAACCTGTCTGGCGTCCATCCATTTTAATGACTCAAGTCCGCGCGCTCCGCCGCCCATGATGATCTGTTCAATCAGGTTGCCTGCTTTGTCTTCACCTAAGGCTGCCGTCAAGGCTTTGCGCACAAACTCCTCACTGTTAAAGCCAATAGAAGAGTATTTCTGCACCTCTTCTAAAAACAGTTTGTGTACCCCAATCACTTTACTTTGGCCAAAGTCTTTCATGGCAGCCATCGACATGCCGACTTTTTGCACTTGCTTAGGCTCTAAGTGTTTTAAAATGGAGGCTGCATCAGCTTCACTCAAACTGAGTAATAAAATCGCTGTTTTCTCAATGCCGCTCAGATCATCAACATTGAACTCGGCGGCATTACCTTTGATTGCAATATCTTTATCATTACTCATTTTCTTGTAACCAACCTTTGACTACTTGGGTGGACAGTTCCGGTTCGTTCGCCACTAGGGCGCGGATGGCCTTGATCATATCATCATCTTTATGCAGATCCGGTATCAAAATTGAACCATCATCAGCATAACTGTATTCGGCATCAGGGCGATTTAACATGCCCAAGGTGTCGGCGGCATACTGATCTTCAATTTCTGCAAGCTCTCCCCCTAGCATTGGATCGTCTGGCATCTTATCGGCATCGGGGTAGATAAGCCGTTTTAACATAGGCCGCACGACAAAGAGGATCAAGGCCAGAATGATAAGTCCACCCATTACTAGCTTAACCGCGCGCCAAAACCAAGGTTGCTCCCACATTTCCAGAGCAGGTGCATCTTCAATCAACTGATCCATAAAGGGAACCGTAACCAGTTCAATCATGTCACCACGCTGAGTATTAAAGCCCACGGCACCTTCGAGTAGCCGACGAATATTGGCCAGCTCCTGCTCTGTGCGCGCCACACGTTGCACTTGCCCATCGGCGCCAGCAGGACCGGTTTTAAAGTCAATGGCGACCGATACACTGACGCGCCTAACCACGCCAATTTGCTGACGGGTATGGCTAATGGTGGTGTCGAGCTCATAGTTGCGGGTGGCTTCTTTGTGACTCGAGCCAGGAACAGTACGCTCTTGTTGGTTATCCAACGCATTTTCAGGAATGTTCGACTCCATTGGCGGTTGGTTCGTCAGGGCGCCTGGAATGCCGCCCGTAGTCGAGCCCACCGATTGGTTTTCAACAGTCATTTCACTGCGCATGGCAGGCAAGTCAGGATTAAAGCGTTTCGCGGTCTGCTCAACGGCAGTAAAGTCCATATTCACATCGACCTGAGCGGTAAAGTTTTCTGGGCCGAGAATAGGCATCAATATCGACTCAATCTTATTACGATATTCTGACTCTTTTTGCTGTACTAGCTCTTGCTCTCGCCTGGCCCGCGCCGATACTGCGTCTTGACTGCCCGAATTGAGTAAACGACCATTAGAGTCTGTAACCGTGACGCGTGTGGGCTCAAGGCCGTGTACCGCAGAGGCGACGATATCGACAATCGAGTCAATCTCCTCTTGGCCTAATCCGCCTCGGCGAGTACTGATGACCACGGTTGCGGTTGGGGTTGAACGATTTCGAGCAAAAACATTTTCTTTGGGGATGGCCAAAATCACTTTAGCGCGGCTGACACTCTTAAGCTCTTCGATAGTACGGGCGAGGTTTTGCTCTTGGCTATGTTTTAAGCGCGCTTGTTCCATGCGTTGACTGACGCCGAAGCCACTGTCCTGAGACAGGTAGTCATTTTTTGTCGCCGAGTTGTCAATACCTTCACGACTGAGCATCATTTTAACTTCTTGGTATTGATCCTCTGGCACTTTTAACACATCGACATCAATTTGGTAGTCAACTTTATTTTTATCTAGCACATCGAGGACTTGTACCATCTCCTCGGTGTTCATTTTGCCCAAAGGGCGATATTCAGGCTCTTGCGCCCACAACATGACAAACACAGCCAAGGCTAAACAGATCGCCAGCGCTAAGATCATGGTCACTTGACGTAGCATGTCGACGCCGCCAAAAGCACCACCACTGGGTTTGTGCTCTTCTTGGACCCCACCGGCTAACATGTCGTCTGCAGTAGAGTTTGTTCCCACTACCATATCTGTGCTCACTATAGATACCTGCTGTGTGTTTTATTTAAGAAATGCCTGATCAGAAAAGCTGCCCATTATACTGGCATGCTCATGATCTCTTTGTACGCTTCGACAAGTTTGTTACGCACCTGCACTGTGGCTTCAAATGCGACGCTGGCTTTTTCGCGCGCGATAACCGTATCAGATAAAGTGACCCGGGTATCGCCCATATCGAGACGTGTTTGCATCGACGATGAGTGACCCTGTAACGAGTTCACTGTGCCGACCGCTTGTGAGAGGAGTTGACCAAAGTCACTGCCACTGGTGTTAGCGACTTGCTGAGTTATGTTAGGAGTGATCCCGCTAGGCTTAATTTCACCGCTAAGCGATTGCATCTCCTGCAATAATGAATTGGCACCAATCTGCATACTAACCTCTTAGTCGTCGTATTATTGACGAAAAATTTCTGTTAGCAAGGCTAATGCAATATTATTGCCAAAATGGTCAACCGATAGCACTTTAAGCCAGCGAATCGCTTAAATAACCACCTAGAGGTGACAATTAAGTCAAGCCTAGGCCTAGAGTTGACCACGCAAATAAGCTGCGAACCGCGGGCGTTAAATAGCACAAATAAAAACGCAGCATAAGAAGATAACTTCTGCTGCGCTTATCGGACATAACCTATGTTGTGCCTTCTACTTTAAGGTAAGGAGGAATTACGTTGGCAGTTGAATGCCTAAATCGCGCATCTTAGCCATCTTATAGCGCAGTGTACGGGCACTGATCCCCAGTTTTTCGGCCACTAACTTACGACTGCCGTTACACTGGGACAATGTCTCGAGGATGATCACGTGCTCTTGCGCTTTGAGCTCATCGCCGAGGCCATCTAACTCGGCGCTTTTTGACTCGCCAAACTGCGGGGCACTGTCGATACCAATATCTTGGTTATCGATAATAATATCGCCTCCCGTGATGGTATCGCCCGACTGTAAGATCAGGGCTCGCTGTATCACGTTATCCAGCTCGCGTACGTTACCCGGCCAGCGATGGGTCAATAAACGCCGTGATGCCGACTCATCTAATTGTGGCACGTACGCTAATCCGCTCGACTTAGCATGACGCTGCACTAAGTGTTTTGCCAGCGGCAAAATATCCGCGGGGCGTTGATACAATGCCGGCCACGTCAGCGGAAACACGTTAATCCGATAATAGAGATCTTCACGAAACTCGCCTCTGGCAGCAAAAGCTTTTAAATCACGGTTGGAGGTCGCCAAAACCCGCACATCTAGCTTAATGGTTTTACGACCACCTAAACGCTCGACCTCGCGCTCTTGCAATACCCGTAATAGCTTGGCCTGTAAGCCTAAGTCCATTTCAGAGATCTCATCAAGCAACAAGGTGCCACCCTGCGCCTGTTCAAATTTACCCGGACAGGCCTGATAAGCGCCAGTAAATGCTCCCTTTTCATAACCAAACAGGGTCGCCTCAAGCATATTTTCAGGGATCGCCGCACAATTAATGGCCACAAACGGGCCATCGGTGCGAGTACTATGCTGATGAATATAGCGCGCTAATACCTCTTTGCCCGAACCACTTGGTCCCAAGATCATAACCGAGGCATCTGAATGTGCCACCTTTTGCGCCAACGCCAGTAAAGCTAGGCTTTTATCATCGGCCACAATCGGCTGATTTTCGATTAATTTAGGTTTTAAATAGCGCGACACCTGGTTTAATAACACCTCTGGCGCGAAAGGTTTAGCTAGATAATCAACCGCCCCCAATTTAATGGCACTCACCGCATTATCTATGGTGGCAAAGGCGGTCATTAATAAAAGAGGCAACTGACTGTAATGCTGCTGTAAATAATTGAGTAAGCCTAAGCCGCCGATGCCGTCCATCTGCACGTCACTGATCACCATGTCAAACTGATGTTCCTTTAGCGCCACGATCGCCTCTTCGGCAGACCCAACATCAATACATGCATACTGGGCTAGCAGTAAGGTATCGACGAGGGCTTCACGCAGTGAAATATCATCTTCAACCAATAAGATATGAGCTTCAGCCATGGGTCACCTCCACGTCCTGTTCGACCATAGCGGGTAAGGCGAATGAGGCGCGGCACCCTTGGCCGTGTATACAATTGAGCTGCAGTTGGCCATGATGGTTTGCCACCACGGTTTGCACCACGGCCAGACCTAAGCCAGTGCCTTGCGACTTGGTGGTAAAAAACGGTTCTAATACCTGTTGCTGCATGGATTTATCCATCCCTTTACCGTTATCAACCACTTCAAACAGGATCTGCTGCGCATTATCTTGCGCCTTAATCCAAACATGTGTGGCTCCGGCCTCAATGCTGTTAATCACTAAATTATTAATGGCAGAACTCAATGCAGCGCGATTGGCCATAAAGGTCTGTGTTGAGGCCATATCAAGGTGCAAGCGACACTCTTTACGCGCCGCGATCGGCTCACAATTGGCCAGCACAATATCGACCACTTCGGCCATACTCGTTGCATCGGTTAACTCTTGTTGACGCCCTTTAGCCATGAGCAACATATCATCGACCTGCTGCGATAATTCATTGAGCCGGTCGATAAGCTTTGATTGAAAACGCTGGCGTGAATCTGTGGTTAATTTAGGACTGCCAAGATTAGAGGCATACAGCAAAGCGGCCGATAAAGGCGTTCTCACTTGATGCGCTAAGCTTGCCACCATTTTACCTAAGGCAGATAAACGCTGCAGGTGGGATAGATTCTTTTGCAGCAAGCGGGTTTCGGTCAGATCGGTCAGTACAATCAACTGTCCAGGCTCCGGCGTTAAAGGGGTTATCGCCAGCTTAACTCGGCGACCATTTTTCAGAGAGACTTCATGACCATCATCATGCTGCGGCGAAAAGGCACGGTTAATGATATGCAACCAGCGCATGCCCGCCAGTGGCTGACCAAGTAACTGCACCGCAACCGGATTAGCCTCGGTCACAATACCGTCGCCATTAATGATCACTACACCCGATGGCATCGCTTGGAGAATATGTTCCATGGTGCTAGACATCGCATCGTTAGCGACGCTGTTGGCCATCATAGGTGGCACAGAGTCAAACTCAGTAAAGTGTAATTTGGGCGTAGCGGACATAGTCACTCCGTCAATAAATTGCTGCCAACGGAGTCTTTGCAGGTTTTGTGCCAATAAAAAACTATAATAAACAGTAAAATAGATAGAAAACAGAAAGGGCGCTATCTTAAGCGCCCTTTCTACATAATCAACTTGATTACGTTTAGTCTTTGCTCATGCCATATTTACGCATTTTTTCAACTAAGGTTGTGCGGCGAATACCCAGCATTTCTGCGGCTCTGGCGACCACATTATCTTGCTGTTCTAATGCTTGGCGGATCATATCAATTTCAAGTTCAGCCAAGAGGTCTTTAAGATTGACTCCTTCAGGCGGTAATTCACTGGGGAAGCGGCTCTCAGGCATATCCACCTCCACTTCATCGCTAAAGATTGACGCTAAGGCGTCACGCTCTAACTCCTCTTCACTGACGTCGACTTGATACTCAGGTACATCGATATGACGGTACTTCAGTGGTAAATCGTTCACATCGACAAGGCCACCAGGATACAGAATGGTTAAACGCTCGACTAGGTTAGACAGCTCCCTCACATTACCAGACCAACCGTGCTCTTTAAGCGATTCGATGGCGCGCTGGGTAAAACGTACCTTACCACGCCCCTCGTTATAGACTCGACTGACTAATTCTTGTAGCAATAGGGGAATATCGTCTTTACGCTCGCACAGGGCGGGCATCTCGACCGGAAAAACATTTAACCGATAGAAGAGATCCTCTCTGAATTCGCCATTGGCAATCATGGTTTCAAGCTCGCGATGGGTAGCGGCAATCACTCGAACATCGGTCTTAAGCGCCTTGCTGCCACCGACGCGTTCAAAGACTTTCTCTTGCAGTACACGCAGCAGTTTTACCTGCATCTGCAGCGGCATATCACCAATTTCATCGAGAAACAGTGTACCGCCTTCGGCTAATTCAAATCGTCCCTTACGGGCACTAATCGCACCAGTAAAAGAGCCTTTTTCATGGCCAAAGAGTTCACTTTCTAACAATTCAGCAGGAATCGCACCACAGTTAACAGGAATAAAGGGGCCATCACGTCGCTCTGAAATATAATGAATATTTCGCGCTACCACCTCTTTACCTGTACCGGATTGCCCCAGTACGAGTACCGTGGCATCAGAACCCGCCACTTGATTTATCAGATGACGAACTTGAGCAATACCTTCACTTCGCCCAACTAAGCTACGAAATAACTTGGTTTGATTGCCACTGGTTGGTACTTCAGGCCGTTTAGCCTGAACAAAAACTTGGCAAAAATGTAACAACTCAGTGAGCTGCGGGTAGTTAAGGGGTTCTTCGATACATCCAAGAATATTAGATGTGCTAAGGGGGTCGGTTTGGCCTAATACCAATATCGGCTGCCAAGGAACCGCGGCGGCAATCGTCTTTAACAGCTCTTTTGATTGTGCTTCTTGAGCTAGCACCAATGCCCGAAACCGGGTATTGGAAACTCGAACTTCAAGTTCATCAACGCCAAGCTGTTCAACTTGTTCACCAAGAAACTCAAAAACACAAGATAAGCGATTAGTTCGCTCTGACTCATTACCGACAAGTAGAATTCGTTGATCTGTTTGCATCATTTAAGAAGGCCGTAGAAGCGCTCAGTGTTGTTCGCATTAATTATTAGTGTTAGTAGCTTAGAAAACGAGATAATGCAGTTACTACTGATTTTAAATAAACTAATTACCATTAAGGAATAGTGTATTATCAGCAACGTATTAGCAAGTATCAGATTCACTTTATGACAAACTCATCTGATTCTAGAACAATTTATCTACGATTCAAGCACAAGATGTCAAAGGTTTGACACCTGACAGAATTGTGGCGCACAAGGCTTTACGAACCACGCAATTACACATCACTGTGTGACACTATATGATGGTCTTTTTGCGGAATAGCATCCCAACCCTCTTTAATGGTTCTGAGTATCTCACTAACATCATCAATGGCCTGCACATCATTATTGATATTAGCTTCCGATATTTTACGCAGCATAAAATCATAGAGTTCGCTAAGATTATTGGCGATATCACCGCCAGCTTCCATATTCAAACTATTGTTTAGGCCAGTAATAATACCAATGGCTTTGCCAATAAAGATCCCTTTGTTGGCAATATCATTATTTTCAATCGCATAACGGCTTTGCGCTAAACGTTGCAGCGCCCCCTCAAACATCAATTGAATTATACGATGGGGAGAAGCGACCGAAATTTCGCTCTCTACTGATACCTTACGATATGATTTCAGTGACGTTCTCATAAATACCTACCTACTCTGAACCTATAGACTTATACACATTAAGCTGCTTCTGGCTCTTTTGCCCTAAATGCAGCAGCTCTTGTCGATGTTTTAACAATGGTACCGCACGAGCAGTAAACTGATTCGTGAGCGTTAATTGCGTCTGCAGTACTTGTCTATCTTCCTCTTTAGGAGACTCAAGCAACTCATTGAGTAAAAGTTGACGCTGATTAACCAAATCTAGCAAATTTAATACCAACT
The DNA here is from genome assembly GCF_003605125.1 of Shewanella algidipiscicola. Classification (GTDB taxonomy): domain Bacteria; phylum Pseudomonadota; class Gammaproteobacteria; order Enterobacterales; family Shewanellaceae; genus Shewanella; species Shewanella algidipiscicola. The sequence continues at coordinate 185,576 of NZ_QPQT01000003.1, read as the reverse complement.
TGTCAGCTTTTTCATCTTCGGCTGTAATCGCCTCTAATTGACTCAATACAGCAGCCAACTGAGTATTTAGTGTATTCAGTGATTGCAAATCTAGATAACCTTACAATTAACCAGATGCCTTGACCACACCTGGCAGAGAATTTAATGCGCTAATCACGCCATTACCTTGGGAAGTTAAATTACCCACCACTAAATCCATGGCATTGAACTGTTTAAATAATCGCGCCTGTAGCTGCTCCATCTTCATGTTGAAAGCTTCGCGCTGATCTTCTAAACGTTGCTGATCTTCTGTTAAGGTATTATTGCGTGTGTTAAGCAGCCCACTGGTTTTAACATAACCTTCAACTAAGGTATCTAAGCGTGTTGCTAGACCTGTGTCTTTGGTGGCAAACAGGTTCTCGATACTGCCCATATCTTCATTAATGACTTTATCTAACTTGGTGCTATTAACAGATAACTTACCATAGCGATCGGCTTCAATTCCGATATCGTAAAGCGCAATACTGTCGCCACCGCCAGTATCGACCCGGGTCGAAATCATATTGCGCATTTGCGACTCGATAGAGCGGATCATTGAATCCCCTTGCATGGCCGCGGCTTTCTTCTCTTTCGCGTCATAGGAGGATAGCTTTTCTATCGTGTCAATCAAACCGTTATAGGCATCAACGAAGCCCTGCACATTCTCTTTAACGGCCTCTTCATCAAGCTCAATTTTGAGTACTGAAGTCTTATTCAGATCGGCATCGGTTAAATTTAAGGTCACCCCAGAAATCGCATTGCTAATTTCATTGGTTTGCGACTGTAACTTTTGCCCATCGATATACACAATCGCTTCTTTGGCCGCTTGTACTTCGGTCAAATTACCTGTGCCAAACATATCATTAAGCCCAGTCCCGCTAGTATCGTTAGCCGCAACGGTGACATTACTGTCAGAACCTTCGGTGTCAGAGCTTATCACTAAGCGGCTGCCACCATCTGTGGTGACTATGGTCGCTGTGACACCGACGTTATCGTCGGCATTGTTAATACTGGCGGCTATCGCATCGAGCGAATCACCCGCCGCGACATCAACGCTAAAGGAGTTACCATTTACCGTAAAATCTAAGCTACCTTCGCCCACAGCCGCTTTAGGGTCGGCGGTATAGCCACCAGCCACCTTATGACGCTGGGCAAGTTGCTCAACCACTATATTATAACTACCCGACTGGGCATTTTTATCGGCGCTAGCCGTAAAATAATTGCTCTCACCGGTACTGACTTGGCGTTGGTTTAGACTATTACCATCTTTAAGTTTTTCTAAGGCATCTTGAAACTTAGACAAAGCACTCTTTAACGTACCAATGGCAGAAACCTGCGCTTCAAGCGCATCTTCTTTTTTATCGAAGATCGCTTCTTTAGGCACTTTTTCGGCATCAACGAGTACGCCGACAATCGTGTTGATATCGAGTCCAGAGCCAATTCCCGTTGCTGTTAATGCCATAAATACCTCAACTTAATTATGATGTTCTAAAGCCTTAAACTTCAGTTTTCATTAGTAAACCTGTCACTTCCGACAATTTTTGCGCCAATTCTAGAGCTTCTTCATTAGGAATTTGACGAATGATATCGCCAGAATCTATATCCATAACGCTTACAACATTCGTGCCAGAATCTTCATCGATTTTAAATGCCAACCCTTTTCGCATCAGCGACATCATGTCAGACAGCTCATCGACAACGCCTTGCAGTTGCTCTGGCTCAGCTGGTGCTGCGGGCACCTCTTCTGCTGCTTCCACCGCGTTAATGGCAGAGCGAGTATCTAATTCAACATCCTGCTGACTAGGTTTCGTCGCCGCATGACCTACATCCACTTTAGTCGGAGCAAGAGTAGCTGAGTTAACCATATTGATGTCCATAACGATAACCCTCTATTTCACCTTGTTGCTTAAAACCACGAAAGGGAGGCTCGTTGCCGAACCTCCCTTATCGTATCAATGCTTAACCTTGGCTCGTTATAGTAACGATAGTGCAACCTGTGGCAACTGGTTAGCTTGCGCTAACATGGCTGAACCCGTTTGCTGTAGTACCTGGTTTTTAGTCATTGCGGAGGTTTCTTTGGCGAAATCCACATCCACAATACGACTCTTAGCATCGGCAACGTTGGCTTGCGTGTTAGCGCTGTTACTGATGTTGTACGACAGACGGTTTTGCACCGCACCTAAGTCGGCGCGCTGGCCATCGATTTGTTTAATCGCATCATCAATCTGCTTAAGCGCACTGCCTCTATTAGCAGATGTTGCGTTCAATAACCCACTAACCTTTAGGGTAGTCTGATCTGTTTTCGGAATTTTTAGGGTAACATCTTCACTATCTTGATGACCCACCTGGAATGATTTACCACCAGCGAAACCACCACTCATTAACTTAGTATTACCAAAGGCGGTATTTTTACCAATCTCACCTATCTCGGTTGCTAGGGCGTCCATCTCTTTTTTTAACGCCGCTAAATCGTCATCACTGTTGGCACCGTTTTCTGATTGAACGGTCAAGTCACGCATACGTTGCAGCATGTTAGTCTGCTCTTGCATCGCGCCTTCAGCAATCTGGGCAATAGAGATCGCATCGTTAGCGTTACGCATACCCACTTCAAGACCACGAACCTGAGAATCTAGACGGTTAGAGATGGCCAGACCGGCGGCATCGTCTTTTGCACTGTTAATACGCAAACCACTTGATAGACGCTCCATAGAGGTCGCTAGGTTACCACTAGACTGATTCAAGTTCTTTTGAGCTTTCATCGATGTAACGTTTGTATTTACTGTAATAGCCATTATCGTTTCCTCTACTATGCCTGACTTAATCACTTGCCTGTCTGACTTGAGCCAGGCGGAGCTAATTGGTTACAGTAAATGTAACGGCACGAGGATTTTAATCTTTAGTTTTTTTTTAAAAAAAATACTAAATTCAATTAATGCATTGAATTTAGTATTTAAAAATATCATTGTTACACGAATAAATAGGTTAAATGGAGCCGACACTTGCGACTCCATTTAACCTAAATTGATCTTATTGATAGCCATTAGCCTAATAGTGATAAGGCAACCTGAGGCAACTGGTTGGCTTGGGCTAACATGGCTGAACCCGTTTGTTGTAGTACCTGGTTCTTGGTCATAGTGGCGGTCTCTTTGGCGAAATCCACATCCACAATACGACTCTTAGCATCGGCGACATTCGCTTGAGTATTGGCACTGTTACTGATGTTATGTGCTAGACGGTTTTGCACCGCACCTAATTTAGCGCGCTGGGTATCGATAGTATTAATGGCTGCATCAATCTTGTCTAATGCCGACTTACGATCACCTGCTGAAGCATTAGCTAAGGCACCTACTGAAAGACTGTCTTTATCGGTTCTGCCTACCGAAATCGTGATATCTTCATCATCTTGATGACCCACTTGGAAGGTTTTACCCGCAGCAAAGCCACCGCTTAGCAGCTTAGTATTACCAAAGGCGGTATTTTGACCTATCTCATTAATTTCATCGGCCAGCTGATCCATCTCTGCTTTTAGCGCCTGTAAATCAGCGGGGCTGTTAGCACCGTTTTCAGACTGGATGGTCAAATCACGCATCCGCTGTAGCATGTTTGTTTGCTCTTGCATCGCGCCTTCGGCAATCTGTGCGATAGAGATGGCATCATTGGCATTACGCATACCCACTTCTAAACCACGTACCTGCGAATTTAATCGGTTCGAGATGGCTAGACCTGCCGCATCATCTTTAGCGCTGTTGATCCGCAAACCACTAGACAAACGTTCCATTGACGTTGCCAACCCCTGAGATGAGGTGTTGAGGTTTTTCTGCGCCTTCATTGATGTAACGTTAGTATTTACTGTAATAGCCATTGTGTTTTCCTCTTCTTGGTTGCACTGCCAAGACGCTGAGCTTGGCTAAAAATCCTGAGTTAACATCTACCGAGATAAGCCTCGTTAGATATAGTCAAATAGTGTCGTCGACCCGACTTTGCTAAACACACTCGACACCGCATTTAACGCTAATTGCTGTTTTTCGAGCTCTGTAATAGCAGAGGCGTAATCTAAATCTTCGAGCATCGATAACGCCGAACTGTTGACTAACTTCTCTTCAACATGGGCCGAACTGTGACTCTCTAGACTTTTCAAATGAGTGCCCGATTGACCTCGAGCAATACTGATTTGATTTACACCACTATCGATATCATTCAATACCTGTGCCAACTCTGATCTTCCTTGGGGCGTATTTATTTTATTCGGATCTTCTATCAAGGAAATCGCTTGATTAATGGTGTCGAAAATACTGACTTCACTTTGGGGATTTATGGTAAAACTGTCGCCGTTTTCAGGCATGTCAGAGAGAGAAACCTCAATACCATTAACACTTACAGGGGTGGACGGGTCAAACGGCGATACCGTGGTCACCAAGGCCGCGCTTGAGTCTCTCACCTCTAGATCGCCGCCCACCATGGTGAAGGTGTAGCTGTCTTCAACATAAGCTGCAGGATCGGTAATACTGGCGCTGTTCACACTAAAATCACCGACTTGGCTTGCCAAATAATTGACACTGAAATCGCCTAATCCTGATGGCGCATTCATAAATGCCTGATCGCCCGGAATATTAGTGCCTAAGGTGACGCCCGATGCGACGACCGCATCACGTACGCCACTATCGCCGTTATAAACCACATTGCCTGCGGCATCGAAACTAAACGGCTGCTTACCCGTTTCGAAGCCACCAAATAGATAATTGCCCGATTCATCTTGGGTATTGGCAATCGCCACCAACTCTTCCAAGGTTGTGCGCAGTTCAACGGCAATCATTTGCCGCTCGGAATCTTCTAAACCGCCATTTGCTGCACGCAACATTTGCTCTCGAACCGATCCCGTCAATGTCTCGGCGCTGCCAAGCTTACTTTCGGTCAATGACAAACGGTTATTGGCATAGTCGATATTTTTCATAAACTGATCGACTAAGGCATTTTGTTGGTTAAGATTATCAATACCAATAGCGGCAACCGGATCGTCACCTGCGGTATTGACTCGCTTACCACTTGATAGTTGCTCTAAGATTTTACTGGTCGATGATTGCCTGTCTAACACACTGGTAATACTTTGGTTAAACATCTGTGCCGTTGAAATGCGCATCAGCTTTACTCCTATCTCACCGAACTAAATAAAGTGTCAAAAATTTCAGCAGCTGTGGTCATGATCCGAGCGGATGCTTGATAAGACTGTTGAAAACGCATTAGATTGGCGGCCTCTTCATCGAGGTTTACACCAGACTCACTTTGCACTCGGCTATAAGCCTGTGCGTAAATCGCCTCGGCCGAACCTAATGCCACCTCAGCCGATTTAGCTTTGCCACCTACGGCTAATTTAGTCGACTCATACACATCACTTAAGGTGGCGCTACCGCCCTGCATCAATTTGGCTTCGTTTAACTTGGCCATCTCAAGGGCATTATTGTTATTACCTTCGGCAAAATTGAGATCAAAGGTAAAACGCTGACCGGCCTCGGCGGTACTGCTTTGCACATCGAAATTCATCCCAAAGGCGTCAATATTAGGTGGCGTAAATGTCCCCGCACCTAAAACGGCACCTGTTGCATCAAAGGCTTGATAGCTATTGGTGATGGTGTCTATTTCAAAGGTGATTTCACCGCCAACGCCAGGGAAATTGGCTTGGCTAGGATCCATACTGTTTAATGTGATGCTCGTGCTACCCGTATTGGCCGCATCGGCATTGATACTCGGACCCGCAGCAGCAATGCCTTTAGGGTCGCTCATCACCACATCAATCCCCGCTGCGGCGCCCGCTGTGGGCCTGATCTCAAACTGATCGCCCGATGCCATGGTGCCTGCGGCTATTTGAATACTAAAGCCGTCGCCACCAGTGAGCTCGTTACCGTTAAGCACCAGTGGTGTGACGACGCCACTGTCGTTATCTTTAAGCTCATAGGTTGCAGGCGCGGTAAAACTTAACTGATAGTTACCACCAGAAAGCGCCCCAACATCATCGATATTGACCTTGAGGGTGGCATCTCCGGTATTATTGCCATAGGCGCCTACGCGGCCCATCGACATCTTAGGATCGTTGATATCTAAAAAGAGGTTTCCGCCTACATTGCCATTTAAATCAAAACCTTGGCTCTGAGCTTGATTAAAGCTATCGGCGATACCTACGGCCAGCTGGCCCATCTCCATTTGTGCAGGGATCAAGGTGTCATCCCTAAATTGAAATAAGGCGCCTAAACTCCCCCCCATTTTAGTGGGATCGAGCACCAGACTCTGGTCGCCAGTCGATGCAGTGATCCGCAGTTCACCGCCAAATGGGTCGCCCATTGTCGAGCCCACTTGCATCGTCACCTCACCAGACACCAACATGGCGGCGCCGCCAAGCATGATGCTTTTAGCGCCTGATTCCAGTGGGATCACATTGACTGTGGCATATTCGCTCAGCTCTTGGATTAAGGCATCTTGATGATCAAGCAGCTGCATGTCGGCCCCTTGAGACTTCATCAACTCCTGATTGATGTGTCCAAGTTCCTTGCCGATGGCATTAATCCTGTCGGTGACCGCCACGATTTGATCGTTAGTCTGCTGCATTTGACCATTAAGGTGCGAATTCATCTGGTTTAACGCATTAGCCAGCTGTTCGGCATTACCCAGCACACCACCTCGTATCCCTAAATCATCGGGAAGATCGCTCAAACTGCTGAGTCCTGCAAACAGGTCATTTAAGCCTTGCGGCACCGATTTGCCGATCTGCGAAAACAGTTGGTCGAGCTCACCCATTTTGACATGCGTGGTCTGCGCCTGACTCACCGCCGTTTGCCCAATACGCAGTTCGCGCGCGGCGTAATCGTTATAAATACGCTTAACGTCGCTCACATAGGTACCCGCACCAAAAACGTTATTGCCTAAACGCTGCGAGTCGAGGCTCGACTGCTCAGCCACTTGACGGTGGTAGCCTTGAGTGTTGGCATTAGCGATGTTATTACTGGTTATCGCCAACTGTGACTGCGATGCCAGTACGCCCGTACGAGCAATGTTAAGTAAGTCCAATGACATTAAAGAATCCCTCCTACTGGGCGGGCAATGGTAATTTGACTCATGGTGTTACTCCCGATATGGCTGAACCCAGCCCTTTGGTTACCGATTGCATCACCTTGATCACTTTGTCAGCGTAATGTGGATCGGTTGCATAACCGGCATCTTGCAGGGCTTGTACAAACGCTGCAGGATCGGCCGCCTTATCCATGGCCGCTTGATAACGTGGCCCTTCAGAGATAAATGACACAAAATCATCGAAACTCTGCTTTATGCCGTCATATACGCGAAAATCGGCCCGTTGTTTAACCGCAACACCTTGTTCAAACTCCAAGGTACTCACGCCTGCTTTATCGCCTTGCCAGCGCTTGTCGGCCTTAATATTAAATAGGTTATGACTGGGCTCACCCTGTGCGGTGCGCACCATTTTTTGTCCCCAACCAGTCTCGAGTGCCGACTGGGCAATGAGTACCTCTGGCGTGGTGCCAAGGGATTGTGCTGCCGCTTTAGCATGGGGATATAGCGCACTAACAAACTCTTCACGGCTACTGAAGCCATTTATGGGCGCCGCCGATGGCAACACTTTGCCGCTGACAACCTCGTCGAGTGCCTCGGGTAAAGAGGGAGTTTGAGTCGCTGAAACCTTAGATTGGCTTACATGCTGTGCCGTCATATTGACGCTAGATGAAATAGGCTGCTGCATGCCGCCACGTAATACTGACGCTGGGGTATAAGCACTGGCCGTAGGATCGAGCTGCTGCACCATCAAGTCGGCTAGGCCTAACATGCCTTTGTCGGAGAGGTTAACCGACATCTGCTGATCGTGCATCTGCTCGTAAAACTTAGTGTATTGGCTGTTCATCGGGCTGTCGGATTCAAACACTGCATTGGCGTCGCGCATGCTCTGCATCAGCATTTGCACGAAGATCCCCTCAAACTGCTGCGCCACTTCCTTCAGAGCTGACTTATCATCTTTTTGTGCTTTGGCACGCAGGGAGTCTAGCCCCCCGATGTCCATAAAGTGCGATGAATGTGACAGCTTTTCCATAGTCAACCCGACAAAAATTAGATGATGATAAGCTCTCCATGCAAAGCGCCTGCCACTTTTAACGCTTCGAGAATTGCCAGTACATCCGATGGCGCCGCGCCAACCAAGTTAACCGCCCTAACGAGTTCGTCGAGGGTGGTACCTGGGTTAAACAAAAACATACGGTTATCTTCTTCAGACACATCGATAGTGCTGTTACTGGTGACGACAGTTTCGCCACCCGCTAAGGGGTTGGGCTGTGACACTTGGGTCGCCTCAGCAATAGTGACTGTCAAACCACCGTGGGTGACTGCAGCAGGCAACAAACGCACGTCTGCTCCTACAACTATGGTGCCGGTGCGAGAATTAACGATAACCTTGGCCGACTCAGATGCGGGCTCAACGTTGATATTTTCCAGCGTGGCTAAAAATGACACCCTTTGTGACACATCACGCGGTGCACTCACTTGTACAGAAGCGGCGTCAAGCGCTCGGGCCATGCCTGGACCAAGTAAGCCATTGATGGCATCGGCTAAACGCTTAGCCGTTGAGAAATCGGCACGGCGTAAGTTAAAGGTCAGATGATCGCCTGTTGAAAATGGGGTCGCCACCGTGCGTTCAACAATCGCGCCATTGGGAATACGCCCAACGGTTGGGGTATTTTGGATCACTTTTGAGCCATCGAGTCCTTCGGCACTAAAGCCACTGACGACCATGCTGCCCTGAGCGATGGCGTAAACATTACCATCGACTCCTTTTAGAAAGGTTTGTATTAGGGTGCCGCCGCGTAGGCTTTTAGCTTCACCTAAGCTCGATACCGTAACATCTAAGGTTTGCCCCGGCTTAATAAAGGGCGGCATATTAGCGTGCACGGCAACCACCGCGACGTTTTTAATCTTGGGTCTAAAGTTATCCGGTAGATTAATGCCGAAATTTTTCAGCATGGTTTTAAATGTCTGCTCGGTATAACGGGTCTTTTCACCGGTACCGGGCAAACCGACCACGAGACCATAACCAATGAGTTGGTTATCTCTCACCCCTTGCACATTGGCAATGTCTTTTATGCGCTGGGCAAAGCTTATTGAAGAAAACAGGGTCAGAGCACAAAGTAAAATAATTCTAACTTTCATGATATTACTTCCTAAAAAGGCCACCAATCACTCATGAAAAACTTCCCTAACCAACCCACTTTTTGTGCATCGGCAAAGGTGCCTGTCCCACTGTATTGAATACGCGCATTAGCAACGCGCTGCGAGTCAATCGTGTTGTCGGGACGAATATCTTGCGAACGTACAATGCCGGTCACTCGCACAAATTCATCGCCGTTATTGATGGTGATCCATTTCTCACCGCGGATCACCAAGTTGCCATTATTGAGCACCTGCATCACATTGGCCGAGATACTGCCTGACAGGCTGTTGCTCTGATCGGCGTCTGACTCTCGCTTAGTGTTAAAGCTGTCTTTATAGCGTAAATCGATAGGTACGCCCTTGATGGTGACATTACCACCACCCGCATAAATGGGGTCGAGACTAAGATCTGAGCCTTTTTTAATCTCATTATTAGCGCTCTTGGACGCTTGGGTCGACTCTTGCAAAATCACCGTGATGATGTCGCCCACTTTTAATGCTTTGATATCGGAATACAATCCCGATGCCTGACTGTCTTGATACATAGACCCTGTTGCTGCCACCTTGGTTGGTGGGGCTTCTGGGTAAACAGGCGCATAATAGGGGTCGTCAGCAATCGGCTTATTATTGCTAGTTGAGCTACACCCCGCTAAGGCGATGGCAGCCACCAATATGAGATACTTAGTCATATTAAGCCTCTACAAATTCTGGTTAACGTAAGACAACATCTGATCGACGGCTGAGATCACTTTGGAGTTCATCTCATAAATTCGCTGACTCTCAATTAAGTTAACCAGCTCTTCGGTAACATTGACGTTAGAGGTTTCCAGTGCGCCTTGACGAATCGCGCCCATACCATCTAAAGAGGCCGTACCTTGAATAGGTGCACCGCTCGCGCCAGTTTCGGTGTAAAGGTTTTGCCCCATAGGATCTAACCCACTTGGATTAATAAAATCGGACATGGCTAACTGACCCACCACTTGGTTTTCGGCCGCTCCCGGGGTTTTTACCGAGACCTCCCCTTCTGCCGACACTGTGATACTGGTGGCGTCATCTGGAATGGTGATCGCCGGCTGTAACACATAACCTGAGCCAGGGGTAACGATTTGACCAGTATCATCTAGGGTGAACTGGCCATTACGCGTATAGGCCGCGGTGCCATCTGGCATCTGCACTTCAAAAAAGCCTGGGCCTTCAATCATTAAGTCTAATGAGTTATCCGTGGTTAGCATGTTGCCTTGGGTGAACATCTTTTGCGTAGCCACCACTTTGGTACCCGCACCAATATTCAGACCGTTAGGCAACTTAGTGTTAGAGGCACTGATGCCACCAGCCTGGTTAACTGTTTGATAAAGCAAGTCTTCAAATACGGCGCGGCTTTTCTTGTAGCCAATGGTGCTCGCATTAGCCACGTTGTTAGAGATAACCGAAATATCGGTTTGTTGAGCATCTAAGCCTGTTTTACTGATCCATAACGCGGGATGCATAATCTATCTCCTAACTAATGCGCATTAATGTCGAAGAGGCTTGATCCATCTCTTCGGCCGTTTTCATCATCTTGACCTGCATCTCAAACTGACGCTGCAAATCGATTAACGACACCATTTCATCGACAGCATTCACATTACTGCCCTCAACGGCGCCACTCTCTACAAACACCTGCGCATTGGCAGGTGCGATTTCGCCAGAGATTTGACGGAACAAGCCATCTTCTCCACGCATTAAATTTTGGTTACCTGGGTTAACGAGCTTGATCCGCCCAACCTCTTCAATCACTTCCGCTGTCGCCCCTAAAGGGCGCACCGAAATAATGCCATCTTGGGCGATTTCGACTTTTTCGATAGGCAGCGGCAATACGATAGGGCCGGCATCCCCCATAATGGGATTACCACGGTCGTTTCGCAGCAACCCAGTGTTATCTATGCTTAAACTGCCAGAGCGAGTATAGGCTTCGCCACCGTCGGCACTCTGCACGGCAATCCAACCATCGCCTTTAACGGCAACATCCAGATCGCGGCCAGTGGTTTTTAACGGTCCGCTGGCAAAGTTAGCCGATGGGCTTTCTGTCATCGAAAACACCCGTGTCGGCAAGCCCTCACCAAAGGCCTGCATGGATCGAGCTTGCTCTAAGTCTGACTTAAAACCATCGGTATTAGCATTAGCAAGGTTGTTCGCACGTACCGCCAGCGAATGCATATTCTGCTTGGCGCCACTCATGGCGACATAAAGTAATTTATCCACTTGCTGCTCCGTCAATGTTTCAACTAAAACTGTCGTATCACTGTACAAAGCAAGCACCGTGCCAACAACAAAGGTCAATGAGAGTGGAAGATCAATAGGATGCGAAGGTAAATAATGCGGGGAAAGGAGTTGTTAAGCGAAAAGCGGCAGTGTGTTGCCGTGGCGGCAACACACTTAAGTCAACCATTAACGGATCTGGAGTACCGTTTGTTGCAACGTATTATTAACCTCTAAGGTACGCGAGTTAGCCTGGAAGTTACGTTGTGCGGAGATCAAATCAACCAGCTCTGTGGTCAAATCAACGTTGGATTGTTCCAGTGCTGACGAGCGAATACCACCAAACGTACCACTATTGGCCTCACCAGCTAACGCTGGGCCTGAATCTAAACTGGCCTTCCACGACGTATTACCCACTTGAGTTAAGCCTTGCTCATTTGAAAAACGTGCCAACGCCACGCGGGCTAACGCTACCGTAGAGCCGTTACTGTAACTGGCATTGATCAGACCATCGGCACCCACTTCAACATTGGTTAAACGGCCAACGGTGGTACCATCTTGGCTCAGCTCTGTCACCTCAAAAGCCGATGAATATTGCGTCGGATTATTAAAATTAAGTGTCAGGGTTTGCGTGCCATCGGTACCAGGGCCTAATACATTAGCCCCGCCGACACCGAGTTCTTCGGTCTGTATCACTGCAGGATCGCTGCCGGTATAAGTACCTGTGTCATTAAAGGACAATACCGAACCTTTCCAACCGCTGGCATTTTCTGCGTTACCCGTAGCATCGGCAGTACCATCACCTGTAGTATCACGCCCATAAGTCGCTACAGGGCCAGCAATATCGACCTGTTTACCATCGACGGCATAAAACGCCACCCAATTACTCTCACCATTGTGCGCCGCTTCGGGTGGGCGCACAAAGTAGGTGGTTAAAATTTGTGGCTCACCTAATGAGTCATATATGGTCACAGATGTTGAATTATTAAAGGTCTCAGGCTTAGTAGGATCGAAATTCGCCGGATCGAGCGTCTCTTCAGCGGCATTAAGGTTCATCTGAATGCCCACATCATTGGTTTTCTGTGGCTGACCTGCCGTGTCCGGAATTTGCACCGGTTTGGTGGTGGTTAAACTCACTGATGTTGAGTTACCGTCTTTATCGACTGGAAATGTCTGTAAGAAGTGACCCGATGAGTTTACTAGGTAATTATTACCATCAACTTTAAATGCACCTGCGCGGGTAAAAGACATATCTTGTGAGCCCACTTCAGATGAGGTCACAAAAAAACCACCGCCATTAATCGCCATATCAAGGGCGTTGCTGGTAAATTGCATACTACCTTGATGGAACTGCTGCGCGACTTGCGATGTGGTCACACCGCCACCGACTGTGGTTTTACTGTTAGCAAAAATGGAGTTGGCGTACACGTCGGCAAATTCGGCGCGAGACTCTTTAAAACCAACCGTATTGACGTTGGCAATATTGTTAGCCGTGGTATTAAGATCTTTTTGGGCTGCTGAGATACCGCTCAATGCAATGTTAAATGACATAAATCACCTCATTAAAAATTCTATTCGTTGTCGTGGACGTTATGCCCTAACGTAAGCTTTATCTAGGTTTCAGAGACGGCGAGTACATCACCAATCTTGATACCCCCTATGCCCCTAAGGTTTAAAATTGCGCCGGTACTGGCTGTACCTAATGAGACGCTAGTCACATGAGCGTAGGTCGATACCGCTAGGTCTTCGCTTTTACCATCCACTTTGCCAGAAGCTTTAATCGAGTAATTACCACTGGCCACCGGCTCGCCATCTTTATCAAGGCCATCCCAGCTAACATCAATATTGCCGCCTGCACTGCCATCGACGGTAAAGGTTTTGATTAACTGACCTTTTTCATCTTCGATGCGCACAGTAATGTCATCGATAGCCTCTGGCGTACTGATGATCCCTTTTAGGTGCGGATCTTCAGCAGAAATATGGCCAGTATCTGACGGAATCAGTACTTTCTGCCCAACCAAGCCTGAGGCTTGGAGTGCCTGACTCGAAGTCATCACAGCGTTGAGGTTGACAATCTCCTCATTGAGCTTACCGATCCCATCGACGGTCGAAAATGAAGCCATCTGCGCAATCATCTGGTCATTATCTACAGGCTTAAATGGATCTTGCATCGACAATTGTTGGCTCAATAAAGAGAAAAAATCATCTTGAGTCAGCTCTTGGTTATTTGCCTCAGGAATCGTGGATTCCTCAGGCAAACGAATACTGTCTAGAAACGGATTTCCCGTAGATTCGGTGACGGCACTCGATCTGCTGTTTGATTGCGGCGTGATCTGCCCACTTTGCTTATCGCTGCTAAGGGGTGACTGGCTGCTTAACGGGTTAATGAGGCTCACTAATTACCTCCTAAGATTTGCCGATTCGTAAAGTCTGTTGCAGCATAGACTTGGCCGCTTCAGCAACTTGTACGTTCATTTGGTAAGAGCGCGATGCAGAGATCATGTTAGCCATCTCCTCCATCACATTCACATTGGGTTTGTAAATAAAACCATCGGCATCTGCCAACGGGTGATCAGGAGAGTATTCTTTCTGCAGCGGCTTATCACTTTCGACAATGCCCGCCACTTTAACCGACTGTGAGGTTTGCTGTTGATGACTAGCTTTGGCCATTTCCGCTTCAAATACAGGATGACGAGCACGGTAAGTCTGGTCGATGCTACTGGAAACCGAGTCGGCATTGGCAATGTTACTTGCCGTGGTATTGAGGCGGATCGATTGCGCCGACATACCCGATCCAGAAACATCAAAGATATTAAATAAGCTCATCATTAATTTCCTTTAAGTGCTTTTTTCAATCCAGCAAACTTACTGTCAAGAAACCCTAACGACATCTGATACTCTAAGGCATTTTGCATAAATTCAGACTGCTCTTGTTGAATATCGACAGTATTGCCATCACCAGTATCGGGCTGATTGGGCACGCGATAACTCACATGTTGTTGGCTTAAGGCCGCTAAATCGAAATGACGCTCGTCACTGCGACTCATAGCTAACCCCCCTTGCCGACTGCGAGCGGCTTGCAGTGCCTTGTCGAAATCGAGATCTTTGGCTTTATAATGAGGAGTATCGGCATTGGCAATATTAGATGAGATCACCTGCGCACGCGTTGAACGCACACCCAAGGTGAATTGATGCACACCTAATGCTTTATCAAAACTAATCGCCATAAAATTGCCTCCTCATACAGATACCAACAACAAAGCAATTGTTATGCCAAACAAGAGAGAAAGAGAAAGGAAGTGGTTAATAAAAAACCACAAAGATAAAAAATGCCAGCTTATTGCTGGCATTTTAGTTAAATTAGGCGGTAAAGACTAACCACGTTTTTGATAATAGATGCCAGGATTACAGCGCACCATCTCAAACTCTTCTGTTAATCCGGCAATCGACTCCGAAGCACCAAGAAATAAGATCCCTTTGGGGTTCAAAGCGGCAGCAAATTGCCGCAATATTTTGGCCTTTGCCTCAGGTGCAAAGTAGATGAGTACATTGCGACAAAATATAATGTCAAATTTACCCAGTAAGGTATAACTTTCAAGCAAATTATGGGCTCTGAAATTAACCAAACGTTTTACATTGTCTTTGACAACCATAGAGCCTGGTGTGGTCGGAGCAAAAAACTGCCGCTTACGCTCATCAGATAAGCCCCTCGCCAGCGCCAAGTTATCATATTGCGCCGCTTTACACCTGTCTAACATAGATGGTGATAAATCGGTGGCCAATATCGATGCGCCACCCGGTAATGCCCCTGGTTTACGCTGTTGGTATTCTAAAATCGTCATAGCTAACGAATAAGGTTCTTGCCCTGAGGAGCACGCCGCCGACCATATTTTAAGTGGACGCCCCAAACGAGTGTACTCAGGCAACAAGTTATTTGCGAGCAACTCGAACGGATAACGATCCCTAAACCATAAGGTTTCATTAGTGGTCATCGCATCGATAACCTCAGCCCTTAACTGCCGCTCCGTCGGCTTCATCGAATGTTTGACCACCTCTGATAATGACGGAAGGTTATATTTCCCCATTAATGGTGCCAAGCGACTACGAACTAAATACTGCTTATTTTCACCCAGCACGATCCCGCTGTGTTGTTCCAGAAATAATCTAAATTGGTTGTACTCAGCTTCTGCAAGTGATTTATTCGGCACCTAGATATCCCAATCTCAAAAAATAAAACAGGCTACAACATACACTACTATAGCAAGCATTAAACAGCCAAGCGTTATACATTAGCGAACCTACTGAGACAAGCATAAACTACTCAAAGTTAGGAGCTTGTATGACGACGCTCAATTTACAAACTAAGGTGCTTATTCACCGCGGCCGCCAGTTCATCTGGATTAAACTTAGCGATAAAATCATTGGCGCCCACTTTTTCGACCATGGCCTGATTGAATACACCACTGAGTGAAGTATGAAGCACCACCTTAATATCTTTAAGCTTAGGGTTATCCCTAATCTCTGCAGTTAAGGTGTAGCCATCCATCTCTGGCATCTCAATATCAGAAATAATTAATGGGAGCTCATGAGCCACATTATCCATATTCTCCGCCATCGCCTCTAATTGGTTGAGGGCATCACGGCCATCTTTAGCGGTATCGATTTGCAGGTTTAATGACTCAAGCGCCCTAATTATTTGCTTTCGTGCAACCGTTGAATCATCAATCACCATAATATGATAATGGCGGTCTCTATCTATGGTTAACTTATCATCCATTTCTTGGCTTATCTGCGTCTTAACGGGTGAAATCTCATCGAGGATTTTCTCCACATCAAGGATCTCAACCAGCTCACCTTCAATCTCGGTGACTGCAGTTAAGTAAGAATACCGCCCCGCACCTTGCGGTGGTGGCATTATGGCTTCCCAGTTCATATTGATGATGCGCTCAACAGATTTAACTAAGAACCCCTGTACGCTGCGATTATATTCAGAAATGATAATAAAACACTCGTCGGTGTTTTCAATCGGGCGACCACCCGTCGCTGCACTTAAATCAATCACAGAGATCGTCTTGCCACGAATATGAGCGACACCTCTAACCACTGGATTTAGCTTTGGTAACGCGGTTAATGGAGGGCACTGTAGCACCTCTTTAACTTTAAATACGTTAATGCCAAATCGTTGCCGACCGTTTAATTTGAACAGTAACAGTTCTAGGCGGTTTTGCCCCACGAGTTGGGTGCGTTTATTTACTGAATCAAGAATACTCGACATAATGCCTTTGCCTTGTCAATGCTTCCCCACCCATAGTAACTATAAGTATAGGCATGCTAATTGCTTTAATAAATTTGAATGATAACCAGGCCCAAACTCGTCAAATTTATGACACTAATTTCTATGAAAAAAAATGTCTAAAGGTACGGGCCACAACGAAGTATAGGTGCAATCTGGCCGTTCAAGCTAGTCTAATCATTATGAAAGTAAATACTGTGTACTTTTTCATCGCTTTACTCTTCTCTTGCCCAAGTTTCGGTGCAGATGAGCCAAGTGTACCCTCTTTATCGACGATATCACGATTAGCTATAGCGGCAATTGAAAATAAAATTGAAGCCCCAAGTGATGCAAGGGTCAATATTACGCCGCAAAGCTTAGACACCAGAGTCAGCCCACCAGCTTGCAGTTCAGCGCTAAGCGTAGAGGTCGCCAGCGATCGCGCAATAGGCCGTAATAACACAGTTAAAGTCAGTTGCGAAACCCCAGAGCTACAATACCCTTGGCAAATTTACATATCGGTAAGAGTCGACATCCTTTACCCAGTGGTTGTGGCCACACAAACCTTGGGGCCGGGCGATCTAATTGACGCGGAGCAGGTGACACTTGCCTATGTCGAACAGAGTAATTTACGTGGCCAACAATTTGATGATCCCGCACAAGTCACAGGTACCCGAGTAAAACGTAGAATTGCCGCCAATCAAACCCTGTTTAGCAGTAACCTTTGCTTTGTATGCAAAGGCGACATGGTGTCTATTTTTGCCCGCACGGCCAATTTTGAGATAAAAACTATCGGTGAGGCCTTACGTGATGGTAACTTAGGCGATAGAATTCAGGTTAGAAACAGTAACTCACAGAAAATGGTAGATGCAAACGTTATTGGGATCGGCGCGGTTGAGGTTAGAATGTAGTACCACATGGCCCAATCGATGGGCATTTTTTTATTGATCACTACAAAATTCTACTAAAGCTTTAACAGTGAACGCCGATATACAGTTATGTTGATCTCACTAAGTAACGTTGGAACCTATTATGGCTATAGATATAAAGCATATAAATACAAGCACTAACAATCGAGTCGCCACGCCGACAACCGATAAGTCATCGGCAAAAAACCAGGCCATATCGCCCGAAACCACTACGGCTAAAACCGTAAAAAGTGACTCGGTATCGATAACGCCTCAGGCGCAGCAACTGCAAAATGCCCAAGCTAAATTGAACAGCTTACCTGAAATCGATACAAATAAAGTCGAACAGATCAAAGCGGCCATTGCTGAAGGTCGCTATAAAATTGATGCCGACAAACTGGCCAGTAATATTGCGCAGTTTGAAAATGAACTAAAGGATCTTAATTAAGCTGTTATGAACTCAATAATCGACATCATCGCTAATCAACATACGTTATTAAACGACTTAAAACGCCTTATCGAAGCGGAGAAAGTGGCGCTTATCGCACAAAGTGCCGATGAGTTGCTAACCCTAGCAACAGATAAAGCTAAGTTGTTAGATGAGATCAAAGCGGTCGATGTACGATTATCAGAGCACCCTGACAGCGGAAAACTCAGTAGCGATCCAAAACTGCAAAAATTAGTCGAAATTACCAAACAAGTGTTAGCCCAATGTAAGACGCTTAACGCGCAAAATGCCACTTTAATCGAACACAGCATGGCCAGTATCAATCGCTTTTCACAAGCCTTGCAAGCCAGTCGAAACGCATCCAGCCTTACCTACGATGGTAAAGGTAAAACCTCAACAATTTCGACCTTAGGCAATAACCTTAAAGCGTAGACGGATTCTTGTTACGCTAATATTACAGCAGACACTCATTGTGGCATCAGGTTCGACAATGAGTGTCTATAGCGTTCTACCCAATTCTTAATATCTCTGACGACTGTGTCCATAGCACTACCTCATCCTATCTGTTGCTTGGCTCTTTTGATGCACTACAGCGTTCTATTTGATTAACGACAGCACTCTATAATGCTGAGTTATATCAGCGCCTATCTCACCAGTTTCATGCGTTTCCTATGCAGGAACCGCTGACAACAGACACAAAAAAAGCCTCTGAAATAGAGGCTTTAATAATGGAGTCCTGTTGCAGAGGAAGCTCTATTTAAAAATAAGTCACTTGCTTCACTTTTTGCGGACGATGTTGCTGTTGGTACAAAGCCCACACTTGAGAAAAATCAAGTTCCAGCTCAGTCACATAGTGTTCACCCACAGGGTAACTCTTAACCACTCTGGCACCACGAATGACCCCGGTCACCGACGCTTGAATATTATCATCAGACAACATCCAATCCCTAACTTGGCTCGAGGCCGACAACTGCTGGCCGTACACCTGCTCAGCCAACTCGCGATAAGCTGCGATTTTGGATGCTTGCATCGCCATTAACACGCGCTGCGATTGCTCTTTGGCCGGTTGTGTCGCTAAGGGGGCATAGCCGATAGCGGTTAACTTAGGAAACTGCTCAGGCGCTTCTGTTTCCCACTGAATATATCTATCTTGAGAAGCGCAGCCGCTTAGTGTTAGCAGTAATGCCATTAACCAGACTCTCATTGCATCTCTCCTACCATTTGCATGTTACCCTGCCCCTGCGTGCTGTGACGGATCAACAAGCCTTGCTTAGACTCCACCCGCTCAGACGCCCTAAGATAACCAGGCAATTCAGCCAAGGTGACACTCGCCGACGCAACTGATACCACACGATTATTGGTTACATTCACAATGCGGCTATTGACCACAAGCTCATCAAGCGACAGATTCATGGTCGACACCAAAACATGCTCAACGGGCAAATCGTCACCCAGCTTACGCCAATCACGACTCAATATAAAATCACCACTGTCGGTCACTCGCACACTCTGTGCCACATTGAGATCGACCAAATTAAATTGATGATCATGCATAGCAGCAATTAAACCTTGCTGTAATTGTAACCCCAAAGGATTAGTGCCATTTAAACTGTCTAACAACACTGGCGTTGTCACCAATAACGGATGCTTAGGTGTGAGTTGATCATTTTGCCTAACCAGTTCATTAGCCAATTGTTGGCTCAGGTGTAGCACTGCCGATTGAGCAGGCAAAGTATTGCCGCTTGTCAATGACGGCGCAGCGGGCTCATTGCTCGCACATCCCGCCAATAGCAATAAAGATGACAAAAGTATCGCTGTTCGCATCGCTCTGTCCTGTATAACGCTAAGCAAGGCTTAGCCGGAAAAAATGCCAATATAAAATGCCGTTTCAATATGAACGCAAGGCTTGGTCGCCGCCCATTTAAGTTAACTGCTAACTATTTAACCGTTGACGGCGCTGATGCATTAACATCACAACCCGGTCGATACTGACGCAGACGATAACTTTGACTATCGCTATGTCACACGACAAATTCGCGGCGCGTTCGACTGACATAAATTTAAATGCAAATTATGAGCCAATAGCCACTATGGCTTACCCACGTCCCTGTATCGGCCTCAACACGCCAACCTTTAACCCCATTAAGCAAGCAATCGTGCCACAAAGAACATACGGGCATGTATATTGCTTGCTATGATGCCATCTGGCTAATATCGCCCAACAACCGCAAATACTGTCATCATCTTGGCAGTTAATAACGCAGGTTGTAGCGTTTACATTGTTATTATTGAAAGAGACTTTTACATGAATCGGCTAACCATATCCTTGCTACTGCTCGGTTTAACCCACCTTAACGTGTCAGCACAGTGGATTGAAGCACATGGCGAGGCCAACGTGCTCAACAACAATGTTAATCAGGCACGCGAAGAAGCCATACAACAAGCCTTAAGTGTTATCACCTTGCAATCGGGTGGCCAATTTACCAGCATGCAACAGACGCAAAACGGTCAACTGGTACAAAGCCAGTTTTCTATGTCGAACCAAGCCAACATTGCGCGAGTCGAACTACTCAGTGAGCGCATCGAAAACCAACAAATCACAGTGACATTAAGAGCCGATGTTATCGATGGCGCAGAGCAACAGTGCCAAATGGAACCATTAAAAGCCGCTATTTTAGTGCCGCAGGCATCGATTGCCGATCGTGCGCAGCTCAGATACGGCAATATCGGCCACTTTGAACAGGCATTATCAGAACGCTTAGGAAATATCATTCAGCAGCGCAGCAATGCCAGCCTTGCCAATGTTCACGCCAACG
Organism: Shewanella algidipiscicola; assembly: GCF_003605125.1. Lineage (GTDB taxonomy): Bacteria > Pseudomonadota > Gammaproteobacteria > Enterobacterales > Shewanellaceae > Shewanella > Shewanella algidipiscicola. The sequence continues at coordinate 164,678 of NZ_QPQT01000003.1, read as the reverse complement.
AACGCCTAGATGTTGAGCAGTCCTTAGTGGATGTTCGAGGCTACCGTTTACCCAGTTGGCTAAGCGACATCACCGACAGTCAATATATCCTACTGCCAGCGATCGTCGATATCTCCACCGATCCCGTTGAAGGCGGATTACTAGGCCTTTGGAATAACTATCCACAACGACAATTTCATTTAAAGCTATCGCTGTACCATGGCATCAGTGGTGAGCAAATATGGAGCGAGCTATATCATTCATCTGCCCCATGGGAATTTGAGCGACAAGCCACAGTGCCGGCAAATAGCGCCCGCTTTTGGCATTCCAGCTATGGTCAACATATTGATGCCGTATTAGCACAAGCCAGTGCAGATATCGATAAAGTGCTTAACTGCAGGCCACTACTGGGACAAATTGTGTCTAAACAAGACAGACGGGTGATCATCAATCTGGGGCGTAATAACGGTATAAAAGTGGGCGACCGTTTTCAAATTGTATTGCAACAAAACTTACCCGACAGGCTCGACAACATGCGCCCAATTGCCGGGGAAACTCGCGCAACGGTCACCATAGATCAAGTCACGCAGCAAAGTGCCACAGCCTTGCTCGAGTCACAAAATGGGACGCTAAATCTACAAGTAAATGACATTGCGATTAAAATGTAGCTGACAAGCGACCACTAATTAAGCAACTAAATCTAAAGCCTTTTCATCGAGATGAAAAACAGTATAATCAACAGCGTCTCCCTATAGCTCAACAGGATAGAGCAGTCGCCTCCTAAGCGATCGATCGGGGTTCGAGTCCCTGTGGGGAGACCATAAGATAGCCACTAAAATGGTTATCTTATGCATAGGTAAAATAACCATCACTAACCGCCAACATCCTAATACAATCCTCTAGCTTAACAAGCATTTAGTGCTCCTGCGTAGCTAGGTGAATAGGTTAACATTCACGGCTTAGCTTGCGATTAAATCGGTATCCTCTTATTTAATCAGCGCCACACCAATCCTTGCGGCTAGGATCATTTTTAAACCCAGTGTCTAAGTTTAAATCCTCACACTTGTGGTTAGGGAGCCAAGCGCGCTGAGATGATTTTTGACTGGCTTGCTATCCGCTTTATCATGGATTTTTTGGCATTTTTAAGGTACTTTAGCCCCATGAAAGTCACTGCGTATTACGGCGTGAAAGTAGCGTAATAGTCGCATGATAAATAATGCTGATAGCCGAAGTCAGCTTTGTCGTCAACGCTGCGCAATAAACATCAACTTATCTTCATTATTCCTATTTACCTCAACCCTATAAAGGATAGCGTCAATGACTGAGCTGTTTACTGCTAACCTCGAGATCATTAATAAGCGTTGGCCTCTGCTCGCTTCAGCCTTACATGCGGCAAACATTGAACACTTCGATGCTTGTCTCGTTAATGGCAATGAACAAACCATCAGTGTCAATGGTATTCAATTGAGCAGTCGGCATAACCGTATCGCCGAAGCGAAGCTGTTGATTAAACAACTGCCAGCAAACTGCCGTGACCTCACGGTTTATGGTGTCGGTATGGGAGATGTCCCCGCCGTCCTAGTGCAGCACCCCCATATAAAAAGCATGCGTATTGGCCTGCTCAATGTCAGTCTGTTTGCCCTATTACTGACTTATACCGATCAGCGCGAATGGTTGAGCGATCCACGCCTAACGCTGGTGCACCAGCTTCAACAACACCGACTGCCGCCCCACTACATTACCGTCACGCCCGAACTCTTATTGAGCAGCGATGACAATGCCAGATTGCGTGACTTATTGGTATTTAACAATAACCTTGATTTTGCCAACAGAAGCCATGGCAATGATGACGTTGAGCTTCAGCAGCGCATGCGGGATAATCTTGCGACCATGCAACAAGATGCCGATGCCGCCACTTTAAGCTTGCAATATCAACCTAATCAGACCTTAGTCATCGCCACTGGGCCCACGCTCGAGCAGCATTATGCTTACCTTAGGGCGCAGCGAGCATTACCAGAGCCGACTCGGCCATTGATGATTAGCGTCGACACCGCATTAAAAGCCTTACTCAAGGAACAGATTGTTCCCGATATCGTCGTGAGCATAGATCAAAATGTCACGCGTGACTTTTTACCCGATAACGTGCCTGATAGCGTCAAACTGGTCTACTTCCCCAAGTCACAGCAAGCAGTGTTGCAATGGTGGCCTGGACAACGTTTTGCCGCCTACTCGCACAGTAAAATCTATGATGAGTTCCACCAGCAATGCCCTAAACTGCGCCTATTTGCCAATGGTAGCGTCATCCATCCGGCCATCGATTTAGCCGTACATTTAAACAGCCCATCGATAACCTTATTTGGTTGCGATTTTAGTTATCCGCATAATAAGACCCACGCCTTTTGGCAAGACGGTAAATTAGGCCCTTCTATCGCCAATGCCAAGCAACATTGGGTGATGAACGGACATGGCGAAAAAGTGGCAACCGATCTGAATTTTCGTGGCTATTTGCTTGCCCTTGAACATTATATTCTCACTAAACCTGAGGTGACTTTTTATAATGCGAGTTTAGATGGTGCCGCCATTGATGGCACCCAATATCAGGAGTGTAACGTATGAGAAATGAACCTGCAGATACCCTTATCATAAAGCTGATAAGCGCAGCTCATAAGTTCAGGTTAGGCCATGAGGCCGACGGCTCACATGACTTTGCTCAGTGTATCGACTTGCTCAAACCCATCTTGCCTGAGTTACAAAATGCCGTAACTGTGGTTGAGTTATTTCGTGAGATGCTGGCGGCGCAGGAGCGCCACGACTGGCTTGCTTTGGCTGACAGCCTCGAATATGACCTGCCCTTACTATTACGAGCGCAGCAGTAACTCATTTGAGACTATTGCGCTGATTTAATAGTATTGGGCGCCAACAGCCCAAATTTAAAGCGTTGAAAACGAGTACGGTAATCATTCTATCTCTTAACCCAAGTTCAGGTTAAATGATAAAGCTGTGGTTTAGCGGACACTTACGAAGGAGTCTCTACATGAGATACTCCTTCAAACATTAGGAATGTGAGTTTACAAAGCGTATTGTTGAGAGCAGGCTTTTAAAAATACGCCAATTCACTCTAACTCCCGAACCAAATCTAGGCTTATCTAGCCTATCTCTAATAACAACATCGAGCAGCTTAAATTGCTTATGATTAACTAAAGCCCAGGTCATCAACTCTGTGCCGATCGAATCAAATGTCTCGAATGCGCCATATTGCGTGAAGAGTGTTAGTCTGTATAAACGAAGTCCACATAATGGGTCCTTAATACCAAACTTATATCGAAAATAGAGGCTATATAGCCATTCTGAAAAGCGAGCCGTTTTTGGTCGTTGCCCAATGATGATATCATCTTCTTCCTGTGCCATTTCTATCATAGCTAACACTGACACAGGATCATGTTGGCCATCAGCATCGACAGTCACTATATAGTCGTACGAATCTAAGGCTATAGCTTGAGCAAAACCGTGACTAATCGCGTTGGAATACCCCTGATTATATTCCAAACGCACCAGTATCACCCCCATACTAGAGGCTCTTTCTGCAGTATCATCACTTGAGCCGTCATCAACGACTATGATATCACTATCAGTGATCTTATCCCGCAAAGCACATATTACTGATTGAATAGTTTCAGCTTCATTATAAGCAGGAATAACCAGTGCTACTTTAGCGATGTCCATTTTAAGTATGCTCCAGCTGACAAATCATGAGTAAGTTGCTTTCCGAACACTAGGGCGGCTTCTTTTGGCGCTAATGCATCAAGAGGACATGGACGCAAAAATTCAATATCAGCCTCAGTAATAACCTGTCCTGCTTTCATACCTTTTTTCAACCGAATAGCGCGTCTTTGCAAAACCACCGTTTCGCGTTCATTCTCTTCTACTTTTTTAACTCCTGTACCTAATGCAAGATGCAACTCTTGTGCAGCATCAACCATTGCGCGCCATGATCGTGGATTCATAGCGAACTTATGATCTGGCCCCTCAAGTTCATTGCTATCTGTAAAGTGTTTTTCAATGACGTTCGCTCCCAAGGCTATTGCACCAAGTACTGTCGAATGCCCAGGAGTATGATCGCTCAAACCTAAAATAGCATTGGGATACATAGCATTTAACGTCTTTAGAACATTAAGATTAATGTATCGAAAATTTTCTTTTGAGGCAGTGTAATTGGTATTACACTGCATAATTGCTAATTGATCGCTATGCTTTAAAACCGCATTGACGGCATCGTTAACCTCATCCATTGTCGATGCCCCACAAGCTAAAAACAATGGCTTTTCTGTAAGAGCCATATGTTCAATAATTTCAAGCCAAGTGATATCTCCTGAACCTACCTTAAAACAAGATACATACTGATTAATATAGTCAACCAGCGATAATGAATATGGACTAGTAAAAAATTCAACACCCGCATCTTTACAGGTTTCAACTAGCGACTGAGTCCAATCCATAGATATTGAAGCATCTTGATATATTTCAAAAACAGATTTTTTCCATTTAGCTTGATGAGAAGATTGTCTTTTTAAAGCCGCAAACCCAGCCTTACTAACAATTGTTTCAGCTTTAAAATGTTGAAATTTAGCTGCATCGGCACCTGCTTCTGCAGCTAAATAAATAAGATCTTTTGCACGAGAAAGGTCACCATTATGGTTAGCTCCGATGTCGGCAATAAAATAAGGAAAAGATTCACGAGTAATAACTCGATTTCCAATTTTAATCACACTTGATATCTGACGCTTTATATTCATATGCTATTTCTCTAATTTCATCGTTTAAGTTAGGTAATATATAATTATAGGCTTTTTCAAAAGCACTAACATCCATCCTCATATCTTTCGGCCTAACAGTAAGTTGAGGCACGCTATCTATCGATATACTTTCACATTTAAAATTATTAATACCTAACCATCTAAAAAAATTGACAATAATCGCTTCTTTACTTAATCCTTCTTTCGATCCAACATTATATATGCCTGGAATCTTTTTCTGTAGACACACCGAAATCGCATTACATAATGTCTTCATTGATAATGGTGAGATAAAAACATCATTAAAAAGTTTTATATCGCTACCTGAATGATATCGAGCATACATAATGTCAGTTAAACTGGCGGCCGAACTAACGTATGAACGTCCTAAAAAGTTAGTTCTTAAAATTACAGACTGTTCGATTGGAAGTGATTTTTCTGCACAATATTTTGTTATTGCATAGTTATTTAGCATAACAATATCATTTTCTTTCGAATCACCTTCTCCATCATAAAAATGGTCAGTAGAAATGTGGACTATAAACACAGGCTTTTTAGAAAAATTCACAGCATACAAAGATACATTTTCAGCGATTTTACAATTAACTTTATACGCTAAGTCTAAATTGCGTTGGCATGCTTCCACATCAGTTATAGCAGCCAAGTTAATAATATAATCAGGCTCTAACTCCGCAAAAAAAACCAATGCATCTTCAGTGTTGCTGATATCCAACTGTATATCAGCATTAGCTGAGTGCCGGCTCAATCCGTAAACATCATATTGATCAGATGATTTAAGGTGCGCTGATAAAGCACTACCGAGTAACCCTGTACTACCTATTAATAATACTTTTTCCACTTAATTAACCATATAGCCATATTTAAGTTCAGCAAGCGCCCAGTCAACTTCGCTATCTATATCCTGAGTCTGGCTTTCATCAAGTTCCAACGGCAGACACTTATCGGTAACTAATCTTTTGCTTTTCAGAACAACATCAGGTTTGAATAAGTATAGTTGACCTGCATCTGAATAGTTCTTCGGCAAATCTTGAGATCGTGTATTATAGAACTCAGGGTGATTGGATTGAAGATATCCATCCTTATAAGATAACGAACGTTGAATTGGATTAGAATAAGCAACACAAGTAACAATACTAGTAGCGCTAGGATTTATATTTAGTGTATTAAGTGCATCTTTAATTAAATCACTGGTTACAAATACAGATGTTGGATACACACAGTATACGTAATCATATTGTTCCTCTAATTGTGTAACAATCTCTTCAACGACATCAAAAGTAGTTGCAAAATCATCAGCATTTTTAGCGCTTCTCATAAAGGGGACATCAGCGCCAAACTTCTTGGCGGCACAAGCTATCTCTACATCATCGGTAGAAACAACTAACCTATCTACTACACCAGATTCTAGAAGGGCCTTAATAGGATAAGCAATAATTTCTTGCCCTAAAAATGGTTTAATATTCTTTCGTTTTATTCGTTTGCTACCTCCTCTTGCAGGAATAATAGCGAGTATCTTAGGTTTCATAAGCAAATCCCTATAAATGTCAAAACGAACTAAAACTACAATTCTGCTAACTTATCAAACTCTAAAATTTGCTCTACAGAAAGAAAATCTGGGTTCTTACCTGAATGGTACTCTGTACCTTGATCAACTGGTGTACCGACCTCATCAATTAAATTGTGCGTATAAGAATGTTCATCGTTATAAAATTTAATACTAGGGCAGATCACAAAGTGATCGTCAAATTCAAGCGTTAAATGAGAGTCATCTGCTGGACACATAATTTCATGCAATTTTTCACCAGGACGGATTCCAATTATCTTAGTTTCTAAATCAGGAGCATAGGCTTTAGCTAGGTCTTTAATATGTACAGATGGTATTTTTGGCACAAAAATCTCTCCGCCGTGCATACGTTCAAAATTCTTTAATACAAAATCTACTCCCTGTTGAAGCGTTATCCAGAAGCGAGTCATCTCTTCATGAGTTATTGGTAAGTGATCAGCCCCATCACTTACTAACTTCTTAAAGAATGGCACAACAGAACCACGAGAGCCTACGACGTTACCATAACGAACAACTGCAAAACGTGTTTTGCCTTTACCAACCATATTATTAGCAGCAACAAATAATTTATCCGACGCTAATTTAGTCGCACCATATAGATTGATAGGCGATGCTGCTTTATCAGTAGATAATGCGATAACTTTAGTCACATTATTCGCTATGGCTGCTTTAATCACATTTTCAGCGCCGTAAATATTGGTCTTGATGCATTCCATGGGATTATATTCGGCTGCAGGAACCTGCTTAATTGCCGCGGCATGAATAACAAAGTCGACGTCATTAAACGCTTGCATAAGACGATCGCCATCGCGCACATCGCCAAGAAAATAGCGCATGCAAGGATCGTTATAGACCTGCTGCATCTCATACTGTTTTAACTCGTCACGAGAGAGAATAATCAACCGCTTAGGTTTATAACGCGCTAAAATTGTCTTGGTGTATTTTTGACCGAATGAGCCCGTACCGCCAGTTATGAGGATGGATTTATTGTTAAACATATAGTCTCCAAATAGCTGCTTTAAACAGCACGACTAAAATTAAAATGAATGTAGCGAAATCTGATACCCAATATAATGGAGTTCACACTAAAAATATAAGCTGCTGCATAACACATACCGCCCATCGCGATAACCAAACATCAGGCAGACTCATAGATAAAGCCAGACAAAAAGTAAACTTATAAACGCATTTAATTTTAGTAACTTAATCTTAATTGTCTAACTATATTTGCCCTTGTAGTGCAGCACATTACTCATATTGTACGATTTATCGACTCACCGGCAGCCAGCTAATCACTTTTTACCCTATGAGTAAAATACCGCGGCACCAAGCAAGGTGAATACAAGCGACAATAAGCCGTCATACATGCAATGCTCTGGCCTATACCTCACCACTTTTGTGACAAACATCTCACTTTGACGCATCAAAGACAGCAAATAGCACTTGATAGCAGCTCACAAGCCAGTTGATAGGATTACCAGCCTCCCCCCGATATTGGGGTCAACCATGAAGCAAGGCAGATAACCAACCATGGCAAAGTAAGCATGCCAACCGTAAGTCGCTAGCAATGATTAACAGCGAATTCGCCAGCAAATTTCGCCAGTAAAGATAGGAAACCCATTTGAATCCGCAGCATTAGCAGGTAGGCTATGCTCATCACTGGTCAAGCACAATTTGAACCGACGAATGAGGACATCATGTTAGATAATCCACCAGAAATCTCCAGAAGCTTTGCTGTCAGCCGCTTTGGCGAATATTACCTGCCCAGCATCAATCGCAATATATTTGAAAAAATTGACTCCACTTCATTGTATAACGAGCGCTTCAAACAGGCCTTATCTAAACCCGATACCTTACATATCATCATCGGCCTCGATTCTGGGCTGCTGGCCAATTATGTCATGGAGCATCCACTTGCCGATGGGGCTAAGTTTATTTTTGTTGAGCTGCCAGAAGTGCTCTCCATGTTGTCTATCGACATCCCTGAGCACCTCGCTGATGAGATAAGCGTGATCTCATTTGATGAGCTTAACGAGACCATTGCCGATATCCGCAATAATGTGTTTTTAGTCAAAGGTAAGTACGCCATTCATCGCTCAATTGCCGTCGATGGTAATTATTTAGAGCCCTACAGTGAGCTCAATGCTGAAGTCGAAAAAAAGGTTGAGCATGAATCCTTTAGCCTAGGCACAGCCTTTAATCAAAAGCTGTTTATCAAGACTCAGCTAACCAATGTAGCCGAAAACCTGCAACCCGCCTCAGTACTGCGTGGCCAATTTAATGATAAAACCTGCATCGTATTAGGCGGTGGGCCCTCCCTCGATAACAATATTGACTGGATAAAAGCCAACGCCGACCGACTGGTGATCATTGCCGCCTCACGCATTGTGGGCAAATTAGCCAAACTGGAGATAAAACCTGACATCATTGTCTCGGTCGACCCACAATCGATAAGTTTTGATGTCAATAAAGAGTTGATGTCACTGGAGCACGATACGTTGCTCGTCTACTCCTACCATGTGACCCCGCAAATTATCGGTCAATGGCGCGGCGCCGCGCTCTATACCGGCTCTCGTTTACCTTGGAACAGTGACCACGATAACAACAATATCGAGTCCGTCGGCCCCACAGTCACCAATAGCGCTATCGAAATTGCACGGGAGATGGGTTTTAGCCGAATTTTGTTGTGCGGCGTCGATTTTTGCCATTCGCAATCGGGTATCACCCACACCGCAGGCACCTATGGCGCAAGTCTTGGACCGGACATGGGGATTATGTACGAGTGGGTTGAAACCAATTGTGGTGAAATGGCGGAAACTCCGATACAGCTCATGTATGCCATACAATCACTGGCAGCAGCAATCGAGGCCTACCCTGGGGCGCGCTATATCAATCTGTCACCTGATGCCGCCAAGGTTAACGGGGTTGAACAGGTCAATGCCCATGACATCACCTTAGCTGAGATCAGCGCTAAGCAACGCGCGCTGCTGGCCCCAGCCCAGCATCTATTGAGTATCGACAAGAAATGTCAGTTACTTGGCAGCACGCTCGACGCCTTAAAGGCCACTAGCGAACAACTGGCGCAGTTAAATGACTACAACCAAGACGCACTGCAATTGGTCGACCAAATAGAAGCGGCGCATCAGTATCCAGAGCGTATAGGCGCATTAGCTAGCAAGCTCGACAACATCGAAAGCAGTATCAACGCTAACTACTCTGGCCTAGCAAAGCTGGTTAAATTTTATGGTTATTATGAATTTAGCCACTTTTTATCCACCAAAAAAGTCGATGACTGGTCACAGCAAGATGTGACTGACAATACCCGTCTTTACTATCAAGCTTTTAGCGACATCACGAACGCATTAAGTCAATTAGTTGATGAGGCTATCGCGCGGGTAAGTTCACGCCTTGCAGAGCATCAAGCTGAAGTGGATATTCACGCCTTATGTGAGCGCTGGGATAAAGATGCGCAGTGGGGACGCGCCCTTATTTGGCAACAGCAACATCCGCAGCTATACGCACAATTAACAACGGCTCAGCAAAGCGAACTGGCAAACACTCGACAGCAATACCATGCTCAATTTGTGGTCAAGGCGTTTATCGATCCCAGCGATGAGCCTGCGGTACCACAACTCAACAATGCCTTTAAAAAACTGCATGCTCTGCTACATTACAAACACCTGCTGGGCATCACAAAAATGGTGCAGTACACCGCCCCTTATGTCGACAGTGATCTTGATATTACCCGTCTGCATAACTTAGCCAAAAGTTATCAATATCGGCTCGAAAACCGGCTAGAGCTGGCGCTCGATGCCGTGCAGGCAACCCCCATCGAACAGCGACAAGAAGCAGAGTTAAAGCAGATAATCCTACTGGCTTTAAAGCTTAACCGCCTGCCACTGGCGTTGGCGCAATATGCCCAAATTATTACCTATAGCGACGAATATCTGCCGCAATACGCTCACGCTTTGTACTTAAACGACAATGCCCAAGACGCGTTAGCCACTTACCTGGATTATCTGGATAAATATCCGCAAGATATTCCGGTAATGTTAAAACTGGGGATTTTTCTCGCCAATGTCGGCCAAATCGATGGCGCACGCGCCTGCTTTGAAAACGTCTTAAGCCTAGATGAAGATAACCAAGCCGCGATAAGCTATATCCAGCAGCTCGGCGACTAAGCGATAGGGCCTGTTGATCTTTCAAGGTTGTTTTGGCAGCGAATTGTTGGGTATTTTATACAAGGCAGAAGCTTTGTGGTGTAGTGATTCTACATAAAAAGCTGAGAACGCAGTAGAAATGACCAGCAAAGATCAACAGGCCCTAGGGCGTCATCGCAAAGATTTATCCGCTGGCGCCCTTTCCCTTGCTCGCATTCAAACCGTATAATACGCCTTTGCATATCTCACCCAATTTCGATAGCGAGGCTCTGTGGCACATACTTATATTCCACTCGAACAATACCAACGTAAATGGATCTTCAATCACAAAGATCTTCCTGTCACTGATGATGACAAGGCATTGATTAAGCCCCTTGATCAAAAATCATCAATGGAGGTGTGGAATAAATGGATAAGTAACAAGAGCAGCCGCGCCGAGCAATTTACCAAGGGCGACTGGGCAGCCAAAGCCGATGCTTGGCTTGAAACCGACCATTGGCAAAGCGCATGGGACAGCGAAGCGGCCGAACTGCCCGAAATATTACATCATCATTTTGACTGGGAAAATGACACCCCAATCTACTTTTGCTATGAAAAATATCAAGTTATTGAAACTCGATGGGATGTTTTTGTACGCAACTGGAAGTGTTTCCTGTTTTTTGATGACGGCCCACTACTGATCTCCCCAAAGAAAAAACAAGCGGCGATATTTCATCAAAGTGGCCAATACCAAGTGGGTCAGCGAGGTTAACCTCGCCCCATCATCGCCACCACGGCACCCATGACTCAAACCAATAACTAAAAATGAGACCGACGATGAAACCCATTACCACCTTAACCCTATTGCTGCCTTTACTGATGACCAGTCTGGCAAATGCCAAAACGATCGCCGATGTCGAAGTGGCTGAAACGATTCAATTAGCTGACAACACCTTGCAACTCAATGGCGCTGGCGTGCGCAGTAAATTCTTTATGGACTTGTATGTAGGCAGTCTTTACCTTCAGCAGCCAAGCAGTGACGTTGAGGCCATTATCAACGCCCCCAAGGCTGTGATACGGCTTAATATTACCTCAGGGATGATCACCTCAGACAAAATGAGCGATGCCATTATCACCGGGTTTGACGATGCCACCCAAGGCCATGTTGCTCCAATTAAGCAACACATCGACACCTTTATGGCCTTATTTAATGAGCCTATTGTGGATGGCGATCAGTTTACCTTTGAGACCACTCAGGGCGTTGGCGTCAGTGCCTATAAAAACAACCAATTACAGGCAAATATTCAAGGTGAAGATTTTAGACAAGCCTTACTTAATATTTGGCTTGGGGACTCACCAGCACAAAGCAGTCTAAAGGCGGCAATGCTGGGACAATAAGGTACCAACAATTGGAACGGAGCTAACATAAACGCTCATCACCATCTGGCGCTATTTTGGAATAGAGCGAATTATTGCTCTTAGTTGTTGATGCGAGTTGTTGGTGCTTATTAACATTACTTATTGATGTGAATCACGAACTCTTATGCAACACATCACACAGCCTAATAAACAATGAGCCCAGCACTCTTGGCTGGGCTCATTTATTTAACCGTCTCTCTTTGGGGCCCTTAATGACCCGGCCTAACCCGCATTAAAATTTCACTCAGATATTGAACGCAAACTTGCGTATATGAACAGCGCATATTGAAACTTATACAAGCGCTTATATTAGAACTTATATTGCGCTGCAAATGCCATAGCGAGTTGATTATCTAGGGTATCGGTATGATTGGGGTCACTCAGCTCCATTTCACCATTAAAGTAATAACCTATATAACCGTTGAGCGATAATGACTCATTCACCACCCAGCCAGCACGCACAAAGCTCGCCCACTCGTCGATTTCGACGGCCACATTATCATCTTTAACTAAAAATCGTTGAGTACGCTTCGATGCACCAACTCCCGCATCGATATCATCAGACAGCTTATAACTCAGCTCCAAACCTGCTGGACCACTAAAACCAGCCGAAAATGGATTGCCCAACTTGAGTCTGTCACTAATTTGCCAGTTAACCGCCAAATAAGGCACGGTTCTAACCTCTGAAATATCGTTTAAATAAGCGACACCAAGCCCCAACATATTGCCATTATTGAATCGGTACATACCTGAGGCGACCACACCATAGCTTTGTGCATTTGATCGCGAGGCATCCTCTGTGTAAGCGTATTGGATCTTAGGCGCAAACAGGAACATCCAGCGCTGATTAGGTCGATAACTCAGCCCCACACCGGCACTGTAACGGTCAACTGATGACCAAGGGGACAGCTGGCCCGCCATTAATCCCGCTCCTCTGCCAGACCAGTCAAAATCTAACTTGTCATAGTTGGCATTTAAACTGATAGACCACTGCTGGTTAAGTGGTATATCGCTCTTAACACCAAACAACCAGGTATCTCGCTGTACCTCATAGCCGGTGTTATTCACCTCAGCATCAAAGGTCGCAATACGAGACACGCTTAACGTAAGCGGCGAGTATGGTTTGGCCACAGCAGGCGCACTAGCCCCTAGGGTGGCAACCGCCCCAAATAGTAATGAGATCGATAGACGAGAAAAACGGCTGTTGTTATAAAAAATCATGCAAACTCCATCGCAGCAATATACCAATATATGGATGATCGTGACCAAACAGGATAAAGCTCACTGCAGCAATAAGTTGATCCCTTAACAACAGTTGTTGCTGATATTGAGCGCACTATTGCTTACCATCACACCAAACGATTAAGACTAACGTTGACCTGCAGCAGATACAGGTCAACTGAGATTACTCACCGCCCAAGGCCATTCATTCTGTTTAATAGACTCTGTGTTGTAATGAGACGCTGTATACAGGTAAAGCGTTAGCATTACGCATCTGCGCAGTAAACCGATCATCCGCGCCCAGATTATAGCTCAACAAACGTGAGCTATTTCGCCGTGATCTTGCTGTTTATGGTTTATCTACGCTCAAATTTCACTACGGTAGGCTCGCAAAAACATCTCTATCGTCTCTTTAATATACTGCAGGCGATGGGGCACGATATCCTCTACCGCCAATCCTAACTCTAACTTTAGGCGCATCTCACCAAATAACATAAGGCATAAACGCACTGCCGCATCACGAGCATCACCAAACTGATAATGGCCAACTCGTTGTACTTCAATAAAATAGCTCTCTAACAAGACAATAAGGTGCTCAGGGCCGGCACTAAAATACAAGGCTGAAATGTCTGGATGGGTGTCGGCTTGTGCCACACAAGCCTTAAACACATCAATGGCCTCGGCGGACAGCACCATATCACTGAAGTAATAGCCAAATTGCAGCAATGCCTGCTCTGGCTTTTCGGGTGAAGAGAAGAGTGATTCGGTGACTTGGTGTACCACACACTTAGACTCTATCGCCGCCACAAAGAGCTCATCTTTACTACCAAAATGAGCGTAAACCGTTTGCTTAGAGACCCCGGCTTTCTTAGCTACCTCATCCATACTGGTATGGGGAAACCCTTGCCCACAGAACAGCTCAATAGCCGCTGCCAATATTTGTTCACGTTTTTGTTCGCTACGACTGACCGATGAATGCGCCATTAATTCTCCAGAGAATATTGAACAGATTAATCAATTGAATACTTAACTATTTTTTAACTCACCGCAAACTAGACTAGACAGTCTAGTTTACACAAATTAGACTAGCATTTCCTTAACGTAATCGCTACCTAACATTAACCAAAGAGAGAGCCCACTCATAATGCAACGATTTAGCGCCACAACGTCAACGACCGTACTGCTCATTTTAGCGTTAGCCGTCACTAGTAGCGCGTGCCAGCAACCCAGTGAAGTGCCGACTATCGTGCAAGCAGCCCCTAAAGTGGCAACCGCTCTATTAGAGTTAGCACCAAGCTATCAGTTTGAGCAACAATTTACAGGCACCGTTCGTGCAGGTAACACCACAGGTATCGGCTTTGAGCTCGCCGGAAAAATTAAACAACTGACGGTCGATAGTGGTGATAATGTGGCTGCTGGGCAAGTATTAGCCCGTCTTGATACTGCATTATTAGAGGCTGAAAAGCGTGAATTTGAAGCCAATTTGGCACAAAACAGTGCCGATCTACAATTGGCTAAAAATACCCTAGAGCGCAGTTTGCTCCTTAAACAGCAAGGCTTCGCTTCAGAGCAACAACTTGATGAACTCAAAGGGCAACTCAATAGCTTACAGGCGGGCAGGCAACGGCTAATCGCAGCCATTGAAGCCAATAAACTGCGCATCAGCAAATCCACACTTGTGGCACCATTTGATGGCATCATTGCAATTCGAAATAACAACTTAGGTGAAGTAGTCGCCCTAGGTTCGCCGCTATTTACTCTTGTAGAACAAGGTAACCCACAAGCCATTATTGGTGTTCCGGTCAATATTGCCCAAACACTACAAGCAGGCCAGTCGCTACCTTTATCGGTAAATCAACAGCGTTACACCGCCCAAATTGCAGGGATCAGCGCCGAGGTCAACCCTGTGACTCGCACCGTCGCAGTGCGCTTTACCTTGCCCAGTGACGCACCGGCATTAAATGGTGAGCTGGCATATCTGTACTATGAAAAAACGATCCAACAGCCGGGATTTTGGATACCGCTGACCTCACTGACCGACGGCCTGCGTGGCCTGTGGAACCTCTATGTGTTAATACCGGAGGCCCAAGAGCGCTACCGTATCGAACGCCGAGACGTCGATATTCTCTACACTCGCGGCGAACACGCCTTTGTCACCGGCGCGCTTAAGCATGGTGAACGCTATGTCACCACTGGGTTGCATAAACGCGTCGTCGATGAAATCGTCACTCTTCACTCCGTCCCGGCACCGAGGTAGACGATGATCAAAGCTATAGTCGAAAATGGTCGCCTAGCTAGTTTGGTGATCGCGCTATTGATAGTAGCCGGGTTCGGTGCCATTAACAGCCTGCCACGCATGGAAGATCCCAACATCACTAACCGCTTCGCCTCTATCGTCACGCCATACCCTGGTGCGTCGGCAGAGCGCGTCGAAGCCTTGGTGACCGAAGTGCTTGAAAATCAGCTACGTCGATTGGAAGAACTTAAATTAATTCAATCGACTTCGCGGCCCGGGATCTCGGTTATCCAACTTGAACTCAAAGACAATGTCATCGATACCGAACCCGTGTGGTCGCGCGCGCGCGATCTGCTCAGCGATGCTAACAGTCAGCTGCCTGCCAGTGCGCAAAACCCGCGCTTTGACGATCAATTAGGCTACGCCAACACCGCCATTTTAGGCCTAGTATGGCAAGGCGATACCGCCCCTAGACTCGACATTATCCATAGGTATGCCAAAGAGTTACAGAATAAATTACGCTTAATTAGTGGCACAGATTTCGTCAAGCTTTATGGCGCACCTAGCGAAGAAATTTTGGTGCAACTCGATGGCCATAAGGTAAATCAACTCGGGCTGAGCCCAGCAGCTATCGCCCAGATTTTAACGAACGCCGACGCCAAAGTGTCTGCTGGCGAAATTAATAACGCCAGTTTTCGCGCCCTAGTCGAAGTGTCTGGCGAACTCGACTCGGTCACGCGGATAAAACAGGTACCGTTAAAAGTGGATGCTAACGGCCAAATTATTCGCTTAGCCGAAGTTGCTCACATCAGCCGCCAAGCCAAAACGCCCCAAAGCAGCATCGCCTTAATAGAGCAGCAACAAGGGGTCATGGTGGCAGCTCGCATGCTTAATACCACCCGAGTCGATCTGTGGTTACAACAAGTACACCTTGTGGTTGAGCAGATGCAGACTGAGCTATCGGCTAACGTTGAAATTCAATGGCTGTTCGATCAAGAGGGCTACACCACAGAGCGGCTCAGTGACTTAATCGGCAGCTTGCTATTAGGTTTTATCATCATCTTAGTGGTGTTGATGCTGACCTTGGGGCTTCGTAATGCGGTGATCGTCTCCTTGTCCTTACCGCTCACCGCCCTGTTTACCCTCGCCTGCATGAAATACGTTGGCTTACCTATTCACCAAATGTCCGTCACTGGATTAGTCGTGGCGCTGGGGATCATGGTGGATAACGCCATTGTGATTGTCGATGCTATCGCGCAGCGTCGCCAGCAAGGTCTTAACAGGCTCACCGCCGTGGGCGATACCTTAAAACACTTATGGTTGCCACTCGCTGGCTCCACCATCACCACTATGCTGGCCTTCGCACCGATTGTGTTAATGCCTGGCGCGGCGGGTGAGTTTGTCGGCGGTATTGCCATTTCTGTGATGTTTGCCCTGCTGGGTTCCTATTTAATATCCCACACCTTGATTGCCGGATTAGCGGGTCGTTTTGGCTCCACAGCCAGCGCCAACAAGTGGTATCAAAAGGGCATTGATTTTCCCGCCCTTAGCCGCGCATTCACTTTCACTTTGCAACATGCACTGCAACGACCATTATGGGCGGCGATCATCATCGGCATTTTACCCGTCTCAGGTTTCATGGCGGCTGGGCAGATGACCGAGCAGTTTTTTCCTCCCTCGGATCGCGATATGTTTCAAATCGAGGTTTACCTGCCACCACAATCGAGTATTGAGCACACCCACTCAGTGGTGAAACAGATTGATACAACCCTACGGGCAGGCGGTGAGATCCTGCGTCTCGACTGGATGATTGGCACCAACGCGCCCTCCTTCTACTATAACTTGCTGCAACGTCAACAAGGGGCCAGTAACTATGCCCAGGCTATGGTTAAAGTGGCCGATTTCGCGACGGCCAATCGCTTGATCCCTGCGTTTCAGCAGCAGCTGGATAATGCCTTTCCACAGGCGCAGGTGATCGTTAGGAAGCTGGAGCAAGGTCCGCCCTTTAACGCGCCCGTTGAGCTAAGAATTTTCGGTCCAAACCTTGATACCTTACGTGAAATGGGTGACGCGGTGCGCAAGGTGCTTATCACCACAGAGCATGTGATCCACACACGCGCCACGCTCAGTGCAGGCGCGCCTAAGGTGTGGTTTCAAGTCGATGAAGATGCCAGCATGATGAGTGGGTTGACGCTTACCGACATCGCCCAGCAAATTGAAATGGCCACCTCCGGGATCGTGGGCGGCAGCATACTAGAACAAACCGAATCTCTGCCCATAAGAGTGCGCAGCCAGCAAACCACTCGAGAGCAGCCAAACAAGTTAGCCGAAATCACCTTACTGTCTCACAGTGGTAACAGCATCGCCCTCTCGGCGCTATCGACCAGTCGTGTCGATGTCAGTCTAGGCGCGATTACCCGACGTGACGGTCAGCGCGTCAACAGTATCGAAGCCTATATAGTCAGCGGCATATTACCGCAAACTGTGCTTAATCAAGCACTGGAGCGCATTGCGCAGCTGCCATTGCCGGCAGGCTATCGGATTGAGGTTGGCGGCGAAAGCGCCAAACGTAATGAAGCGGTAGGTAATCTGTTGTCGAGTATCCTCTTGGTGATCACCCTATTGCTGGCCACTGTGGTTCTGTCATTTAATTCATTTAGGCTTACCGCCATCATCTTATTTAGCGCGGCCCAGTCTGCTGGGCTGGGATTACTGGCGGTCTATCTATTGGGTTATCCGTTTGGCTTTACCGTGATAATCGGCCTCTTAGGCCTCATGGGACTGGCCATTAATGCGGCCATTGTGATTTTGGCTGAGCTAGAAGATATGCCCAATAAGCGCCATGAAAGCATCGGCGATATCATCAAGGTGGTCAGTAGCTGTGGCCGCCATATCGGTTCAACCACTATTACTACCATAGGCGGCTTTATTCCCTTAATTATTGCGGGCGGCGGCTTTTGGCCCCCGTTTGCGATTGCTATTGCCGGTGGCACCTTATTAACGACCCTATTATCGTTAGTGTGGGTACCGACCATGTATCAGTTGCTTATGATAAACCGCCACAGTAACACAAGGGGCAACGCAGTAATTTAACATCCAGCGCCAGCGTTTACGATAACCACTTAAGTTAGCTGCATAAGTTAGACACATAAGTGAGTAGTTTAAATCACCACACCTTACACAAGGCTCCTGCACCAAGGCTAATCCCTTGGTGCAGGTCAAAAACACATCGTAAAGTATGCCAGCAGGTATGCGCTACTCTGTAACCATCTAATTTATAATTATTAAGTTGAAGTAGACCTACATCAAGCTTTAGCAGATTAATTTATATATAATTATCACACAATTATAAACAGGCATGGATAGACGGATGAATTACAAACATTGGCCAGTCGCGAAGCAGATAGGCGTGCTCGCCTTTATACTCACTATCATAGTATTTAGTATTATTAGCAGTGTTTCCTATATCACAGCCAGTAACGTGCTTGAACAAAAAGGCATTAGCGCCATGAAGGCGCAAATGAACAGCACCGCCGACCTTATCGAGCTGCAATATAGCAGCTTATTATCACTAGCTCGTCGCAACGCCGATATCTTGCGTACCATGTATCCGGGGCAATTTTATAAACCCGATAAAACCGTCAAGGTACTGGGTACTTCTACGCCGGCATTAGCGCATGAACGCGAACAAATTAATGCCTCAAGGAGTAAGGTGGATCGTTACTCGAAACTCACGGGCGGCAATGCCACTATATTTGTGCGTGACGGCGATGATTTTATCCGTATTTCAACCTCATTGAAAAAAGCCGATGGTCAACGCGCTTTAGGCACTTATCTGGGTACGACGCACCCTGGATACGCCGCGATCATCAAAGGCGAAGAGTATGAAGGTTACGCCAAGCTGTTTGGTAAGGATTACATGACAGTTTATCGGCCAATAACTGGGCCCGCTGGCGATATCATAGGTATCCTTTATATCGGCTTCGATATCACCGACTCCCTGTCAGTACTGCGCCAGTCGATGAATAAACTCAAGCTAGAAGAGTCGGGCTATTTCACCCTACTGCGAAATAGCGATAACATGATTATCTCACAGCCAAACCAAAAGGCGGACACACCGCTCACTGACAGCATGTTAGACGGCATAAGTCTTGAGCAAGCCAAGCAAGATAAAAGTGAGCATGAGTATCTCAATAGCCAAAATGAAGCCATGTATGCTTATTCACTCAATATTCCAGGCTGGCAATGGACCCTACTGGGGCAAACCAAAATGCGCGAGCTCAATGAAGAAAGCCTAACTTTATTGGCTATCAATGCGGCAGTAGCATTGTTCGGTATTCTGTTTATTACCCTGCTCCTCTCTTTAGTGTTGTTTAAAACCCTTAAGCCATTAGGCGTGCTGCAACACCAACTCACCCAACTGGGTGAAGGCGACTTGTCACAGCAATTTGCCACGGTATCAAGCGACAGTGATAACGAGGTAGATAAAATTACCATCAGCGCGCACCAAATGGCGACTAGCCTCAGAAGCCTAATTGATGCACTACAAACCTCGGTTAATACCTTAGAAACTCAAGCTGAAACCGCCCAAGAAACTGCTCGACTCAACGGTGAAGAGTCGCAAGCATTGATGGCACAAACCGATCAAATTGCCACCGCTATTGAAGAGATGTCGACCTCTATCCGTGATGTGGCCAGCCATGCTGGTGAAGGAGCGAATCGCAGTCAGCAAGTTGACAGTGCATCGCGTGATGGCCATCAACAGCTAGGTATGGTCGTGCAAGGATTAAACACCTTAAGCGAGCAACTCAATACGAGTCACATCAGTGTCGAAAACGTCAGTAAAGAAAGTGAAGCGATTAGTAAAGTGACCGAAGTGATCAACAGCATCGCTGAACAGACCAACCTGTTGGCACTCAATGCCGCCATTGAAGCCGCCCGCGCGGGAGAACAAGGACGCGGGTTTGCCGTGGTCGCCGATGAAGTTCGTACCTTAGCCCAGCGCACTCAGTCTTCAATTTCTGAAATAAGCCAGACCATTACTCAACTACAATCACAGGTCAAGGTTACCGCCCAGCAAATGGGGCAAAGCCAACAACTGGGCACAGAGTCCGCCAATCAGGGCCAAGAGGTTGCATCGCAGCTCAATCAAATCACCACCAGTATCGGTGAGCTAGCCATCACCTCAAGCAGCATTGCCAGTGCAACAGAGCAACAAAGCGCAGTGGCCGATGAGATAACCCGTAACTTGCATCAAATCACTGAACTGGCTCGCGAGGGTGAACTGCGCGCCAATGAAACCCTTGATGCCGCAGAAGGTTTATCGACTCTCGCCCATGAGATAAAACAGAAGATCAGCATCTTTAAATAACCTTCCGAAAAACCACCTGGCCATCGACATAATCAATGGCCTGGTGGCTCTGATATCGACTAGCCCAACCTCATTGCCCCATCTAAGTTTTCTATATCAAAGCATTATCTAAGAGCCATTATCTAAGCCATCCATTTTAGATCCCCACCTAAGCTATCGGTCTTAGAACACTAGCTAAGCCATAGATCTAGCTAAGCCATAGATCTAGCTAAGCCCTAGATCTAAGTGTTCTGTAGCATTGGCAAGCGACTTCGACACCCAATAGCCCCATCAGCCAAGCGCCGCCCACAGCGATAGACACAGCCAACGCCCTCTCGTCCTGTGTATATGCTAGCAAAACTACGGTACCTCTTCGCTCAATTAACGTGTGCAAGACCAACACAGGAAGCTCATGCCACAGGCCATTAGAACTGGCCTTAACATCACGATAATGGCTATCTATCAATAACATGACAGTGAGAGCAAATGGATAAATACAATATAAACTCAATCACTTGAGCTATTGAAAGTTTAGGTAGCAGAGTAACCCAGTCGCTTACGCCTTAATGAACTAACTCACCGAAACTAAGTCACCGAAACTAAGTCACCGAAACTAAGTTGATGAGGTTAATGAGTTGCATGACCAGCACTTAGCGATCTATCACCCAATAAAAAACCCCGTATCTACCAAAGTAAAGTACGGGGTTTAGAGATAACGCGACCAGCCATATTTAGGCAGCGACGCTTATCTTAGCGACGAGATTAATCTTGTTTATCTGCGTCTCTGTCCATGTTTTCAGTATTTTCTAACCACAAGGCGTTGATAATACCGAAAGAACACGCCAGCAAAATGCCTAAAATCCAAGCAAAGTACCACATAATGTCGGCTCCTTAGTAAAGTGACGTCTTGTTATCTTCGATGTAGCTACGACTTAAGCGGCCAAACATCTTCCAGTAAGTCCAAATAGTGTAACTCAGTACTATCGGCACAAAGATAGCGGCGGCCCATGTCATCACGCTTAATGCAAAATGACTTGCAGTCGCATCCCACATAGTTAAGCTCACATTGGGCTCAAGTGATGATGGCATAACAAATGGGAACATAGCAGCGCCACAGGTCAAAATAACCATAGCAACGGCAACAGAGCTGAACAAGAACGCAAAACCTGAGCGGTTAAAACGACTTGCTAACAAGGCCAGTAATGGCATTGCTATCCCCAAGATTGGGAACAACATAGTCACAGGGTACTTATCATAGTTCGCTAACCAGGCTCCAGCCTCAACAGCAACCGTTTTCAAGGTTGGGTTTGACACACCATGGGTATCGAGTGCAGAGGTGATCACATAGCCGTCAATCCCATTGGCTAACCAGACACCAGCAAGAGTAAACAGAACGGCCAATAACAGTGCAAACACTTGAGTGGCTTTCGCAGCGCGAACTCGCAGCTCACCTTCAGTCTTCATCTGCAACCAAGCGGCACCTTGCATCATGAACATTGCTACACTCACCAAGCCCGCTAACAAGCCAAATGGGTTAAGCAGACCAAACAAGCCACCATGATAAGTTGCACGTAGGAACTCATCAAAGTTAAAGGGGACACCTTGTAACAAGTTACCAAATGCCACACCAATGATCAGCGGCGGGACAAAGCCACCGGCAAACAATGCCCAGTCCCAGCTCTTACGCCATCTTGGATCTTCAATTTTCGAACGATAATCGAAACCCACCGGACGCATAAACAGGGCAAACAGCACCAACATCATCGCCACATAAAAGCCCGAGAAGGATACCGCGTACACCATAGGCCAAGCGGCAAATAGCGCACCTGCTCCGGTGATTAACCATACTTGGTTACCATCCCAATGGGGGGCAATCGAGTTAATCATGATACGGCGCTCGGTATCATCTTTGCCTATAATAGGCAGTAATGCCCCCACCCCCATATCGAAACCATCGGTGACGGCAAATCCGATGAATAGCACACCAATCAGTGCCCACCAGATAAATCTTAATATCTCATAATCAAACATAATCAGATCTCCGGCTTAAGCATCTAGTTGTTCAAAGTGATAACGACCCGTTTTCAGGCTGCTAGGGCCTTTACGAGCAAACTTAATCATTAAGAACAGCTCGATAACTAACAACACTGAATAGAACAAGGTAATTGAAATGATACTGAACCACAGATCGCTGACATTTAGGCTCGATGCCGACATGAAGGTAGGCAAGACCTCTGAAATGGTCCAAGGCTGACGACCGTACTCGGCGACAAACCAACCACACTCAATCGCGATCCAAGGTAGCGGTAAGCTGTATAGCGCAGCTTTAAGCACCCATGGCTTCTCTTCGATTTGGTGGCGCGTGCTTTGCCAGAAGGCGGCAGCAAACACAAATAGCATGATCACACCAAGACCAACCATTACGCGGAAGCTCCAAAACATCGGCGCGACCGATGGGATAGAATCTTTCGCTGCAGCTTGAATTTGCTCTTCGGTAGCATCAACCACATTGTCAGTGTAACGCTTAAGCAGTAAGCCATAGCCTAAGTCTACTTTAGCCTCTTCAAAAGCGGCTCGCAGCTCAGGGGTTTCGTTACCCGCACGTAACTCCATTAGCATGGTATAGGCTTTCATACCGTTACGAATACGCACTTCGTGTTCGGCAATCAAGTCACGAATACCAGTCACCTCTTCATCGAGAGAGCGCGTTGCAATAATCCCCATCGCATAAGGAATTTTAATCGCATAATCGGTCTGCATGGTTTCTTGATTTGGGAAACCTACAGCAGTAAATGCAGCAGGAGCTGGCTCAGTGTGCCATTCGGCTTCAATCGCAGCTAATTTAACGCGTTGAACTTCGCCGACCTTATAGCCCGATTCGTCGCCTAATACGATAACCGACAAAATAGAGGCCATACCGAAACTCGCTGCAATCGCGAATGAACGACGTGCAAAAGGCAGATCTCGCTTTTTCAAGATGTAGTAAGCACTGATCGACAACACAAACATCGCACCCGCCACATAACCTGACGCCACAGTATGAACAAACTTCACCTGTGCTACAGGGTTAAACACCACCTCGGCAAAGCTCGTCATCTCCATGCGCATGGTTTCATAGTTAAATACACTACCGACTGGGTTTTGCATCCAACCGTTAGCCACTAGAATCCACAAGGCTGACATGTTTGAGCCCAGCGCCACTAACCAAGTAACAGCTAAGTGTTGACGCTTACTAAAACGATCCCAACCAAAGAAGAACATACCGACCAGTGTTGATTCGAGGAAGAACGCCATCAAACCTTCAATCGCCAGCGGTGCGCCAAAAATATCACCCACATAGTGCGAGTAATACGACCAGTTAGTTCCGAATTGGAACTCCATTGCCAACCCGGTGGCAACACCGAGGGCAAAGTTAATACCAAACAGCTTACCCCAGAACTTGGTCATATCTTTATAGATCTGCTTATTGGTCATCACATAAAGTGATTCCATAATGGCTAGCAAGAACGCTAACCCCAAGGTCAAAGGAACAAACAGGAAGTGATACATAGCTGTCAGCGCAAACTGCAAGCGCGAGAGCTCAACAACCTCTTCAACAATCATCGGTGACTCCTTAGGTGGTGCGAACATTATTACGATGAGATCCCCATCCACCGTAAAATGCCTTTTTTAGGAACTTTATTGTTCAAAGTGATTTGTATATGTCGCCATATACCAAACCGCCAAATTTTTACTTTTCAATCAAATTGAATGAAACAGTGTCTCAAAAGACGTTTTCAGCATTAAACTGAGACGTGCCCCACAATACGGTAAATTTTGTGAGCTGCGACTCCCTAAAATTAACAGCGAAACAATTAAATTTAATTTTTTCAGAAACTTACAACAGGGCATCGCAAGTATACCGTAGGTATTTTATACCATTATGAATTGATTCAAATCAATCAATCACGCCAGCAATACTGGGTTTTGCGGCGGACGACACACTTCACCCTCCAACGCCATTGCCAAAATATAAAAAACATGCTAGGCGGCCACCCTTCACAATAAAAAGTCATTGTTTTAGCAGCCAACCTACCCATAACGCATAAAACAACCATTTAACAACACTTAACATTTAAAGCATTAATCTCGCTAACCAAAAACATCGAGCTGAAATAAATAAATCTACATTAAAACAGGAGCTTGAGGTAGACACACAGTTTAATAAGTAGTCAGTCACATTTTTATTAATTAGATTTATTAATGATTAATATCAATTTTAATCGTTTGTCCTTAATGAAGGCTATCGTTAATATACTGTCTTGTAGATGAGCCGATTAGGGCACTCCGGTGAAGCCGCCCGGTAAAGCCCAGCTCCACTCACACCATCAACCACTATGTAGAGATATCAAAATGAAAAGCTTATTTGACCGTTTAGTAAACAGCTATAAGCGTATTTTTGTTGAGTTATATAAAGCTAATGCTCGTTAATACGCTGTTTAGCAAGAGTTTTAGTTAGAGTTTTGTTAGCGCAGAACCGCCATCATCTCGGTAACGGGGTGGTGGCGCTTTCATATCTAGAGCCTAATTTGCCATAATCACATTACAGTTTAGCACTTACTGATATACCTACTGAAAGTTAATCGCCGCGGTTTAAAAAATACCGCATAACCCTAAGTTTAAGTATATAAAGATAAAAATAGCGGATAGATAAGCTTTTATCGCTGTTTAGCACAAGATGATATAACTGCTAACCTATAACTCTATGTATTAATTGTCATTTATGTTTGCAGCGAATGATGAATAAAAAAGGCCTCGAAATTTCGAGGCCTTTTTTGTCACTAAACAAGCACTAACAGTTCATGTTAACCTAATTTAGCTCTGGCATTTCTAAACATTCTCATCCAAGGGCTATCTTCACCCCATTCATCAGGATGCCATGAATTTGCCACGGTTCTAAACACTCGCTCAGGGTGTGGCATCATGATAGTTACGCGGCCATCAGTGCTACAGATCCCTGTTAAAGCGTTAGGAGACCCATTGGGGTTTTCTGGATACTGAGTGGCAATCTGCCCATGGCCGTCAACAAAACGTAGGGCGATGGTGCCAGAAGCTTCCGCTGCAGCTAGGGCAGCAGGCGAAGCAAACTCGGCGCGACCTTCTCCATGGGATACGGCAATCGGCATACGCGATCCTTGCATCCCCTCAAAGAACAACGACGGGCTCTGCTGCACTTCAACCAAACTAAAGCGAGCTTCAAAACGCTCAGAACGGTTACGCACAAAGTGCGGCCAGTGCTCAGTACCTGGAATGATATCTTTTAAGTTAGATAACATCTGACAACCGTTACAGACGCCAAGTGCAAAGCTATCTTGACGCTCAAAGAAACGGCTAAACTGCTCACGCGCGCGGGCATTAAACAGAATCGATTTAGCCCAACCTTCACCTGCGCCCAATACGTCACCGTATGAGAAGCCACCACAAGCCGCTAGGCCTTGGAACTCTTCAAGGCCAATTCGACCTGACAAGATATCCGACATATGCACGTCACGGCTTTCGAAACCGGCTCTATCAAACGCGGCCGCCATCTCTAGGTGTGAGTTAACGCCCTGCTCACGCAAGATCGCCATCTTAGGCGCAGCGCCTTTAAGAATATAAGGTGCTGCGATATCTTCGCTTGGATTAAAGGTCAGATCCACGGTCAAACCCGGAGCATCGGCCACTTGCTTAAGCTCGAACTCTTCTAGGGCGCATTCAGGGTTGTCACGCAAAGCTTGCATGCGATAGGTGGTTTCAGCCCAGATAGTTCTCAGCTCGGTGCGCGACTCACGTAATACTTCACTCGCGCCGTCACAAATAACAATATCATCACCAGCCACAGGTTTAGCGACGCTGACACACGCCACGCCAGCAGCCTGATACTGCGCCTTAATGGCACTGGCATCAGATGCACTCACTTGAATAACGGCGCCCAGCTCTTCGTTAAACAAACGCTCAACGTGAGTTCCGCTCAAGGCCTCAAGATTAACCTCAAGTCCAGTATTACCCGCAAACGCCATCTCGACTAAGGTCGTCAATAACCCACCATCGCTGCGGTCGTGATAGGCAATAATCGCTTTTTCTGCAACCAGTTTTTGGGTCACTTCGAAGAAACCACGCAGCAGCGCAGCATCATTGAGATCCGGCGCCACATCACCAAGCTGGCTATAGACTTGCGCTAAGCAAGATCCACCCAGACGCTGATTTCCGGCACTCAAATCCACCAGCAGTAACTCGGTCTCACCTTTATCGCTGCGCAGCTCAGGCGTTACCGTGTTACGAATATCTTGTACGACACCAAAGGCGGTGATCACCAGTGACATCGGCGAGGTTACCGCTTTATCGACGCCATCATCTTGCCAAGCGGTCTTCATCGACATAGAGTCTTTGCCGACCGGAATGGTTAAATCAAGCTCAGGACACAGCTGCTCACCCACGGCCTTAACCGCTTCGTAAAGGCCTGCATCCTCACCAGGATGACCGGCAGCCGACATCCAGTTAGCCGACAGTTTAATGCGCTTGAACGAGCCAATATCGGTACCGGCAATGTTCATAATAGACTCGGCCACAGCCATGCGAGCCGAAGCGCCAAAGTCTAATAAGGCCAGCGGCGTGCGCTCACCAATCGACATGGCTTCACCGGCGTAAGTGTCGAAACTCGACGCTGTCACCGCACAATCAGCCACGGGTACCTGCCAAGGCCCCACCATCTGATCGCGATTCACTAAACCAGTAACAGTGCGGTCGCCTATGGTAATAAGGAAGGTTTTTTCCGCCACTGTGGGTAAACGTAGTACACGTTGCACCGCCTCTTTCAAATCGATAGCACCCTGATCTAACGCTGGAGACTGCGCTTTTTGTGATACCACATCGCGGCTCATTTTAGGCGCTTTACCTAGCAATACATCTAAAGGTAAGTCGATAGGCATATTGTCAAAGTGGCTGTCAGACAGCGATAAATGCCGCTCCTGTGTCGCCTCACCGACCACGGCAAATGGCGCGCGTTCACGCTCACAAATCGCGGTAAATACCGCTAGATTTTCGGGCGCAACTGACATCACATAACGCTCTTGCGACTCGTTGCACCAGATCTCTAATGGGCTCATGCCGGGTTCATCAGATGGCACATTACGCAGTTCAAATTTACCGCCGCGCTCACCATCGTTAACTAGCTCAGGGAAAGCGTTAGATAAACCACCAGCGCCGACATCGTGAATAAACTGAATCGGATTGTCATCACCCATCTGCCAGCAGCGATCGATCACCTCTTGGCAACGACGCTCCATCTCTGGGTTTTCACGCTGCACAGAAGCAAAGTCTAAGTCTTCGCTAGACTGACCCGAGGCCATAGATGATGCCGCGCCGCCGCCCAAACCGATATTCATCGCTGGGCCACCTAACACAATCAGCTTGGCACCAACGGTTATTTCACCTTTTTGTACATGTTCTTCGCGGATATTACCCAAACCACCCGCCAGCATAATGGGCTTATGGTAACCACGCACCTCAACACCATTATGGCTAGAGACTTGCTGTTCATAGGTGCGGAAGTAACCCACTAATGCCGGGCGACCGAATTCGTTATTGAAGGCCGCTCCACCTAATGGGCCTTCGGTCATGATATCGAGCGCGGTGACGATGCGATCCGGCTTACCATAATCACCTTCCCAAGGTTGCACGAAACCTGGGATCTTAAGGTTAGAAACACTAAAACCGGTTAAGCCCGCTTTAGGCTTAGAGCCGCGGCCAGTGGCACCTTCGTCACGAATTTCACCGCCCGAGCCAGTTGCCGCACCTGGGTATGGACTAATCGCCGTGGGGTGATTGTGGGTTTCCACCTTCATCAACACATGCATAGGTTCTGTATGGTAGGCATACACCCCATTTTGCTCAGGGAAGAAACGCCCAGCCACCGAACCTTCCATCACGGCGGCGTTATCTTTATAGGCGGACAACACATGATCAGGCGTCTTTTCGAAGGTGTTTTTAATCATTTTGAACAGCGATTTAGGCTGAACTTCGCCGTCGATAGTCCAATCGGCATTAAAGATTTTATGTCGGCAGTGCTCAGAGTTCGCTTGTGCAAACATCATCAGCTCAACGTCATTTGGATTACGATTAAGACGGACAAAGTTGTCGACTAAGTAATCTATCTCATCGGCCGCTAGCGCGAGCCCTAGCTCGATATTGGCTTGCTCGAGCGCGCGTTTGCCCTCACCGAGAATATTCACACTGGTGACTTTGGCAGGCGCGGTGCGGGCAAACAAGCTAGCTGCTTGCTCAAAATCAGTGAGCATCACTTCGACCATGCGGTCATGTAATAGTTGGTTTAACTGCTTTTGCTGCTCATCGTTAAGGTTATCGCCTTGGACGTAATAGGCTATACCACGCTCTAAACGTTTAACTTTGTGTAAACCACAATTGTGTGCGATGTCTGTGGCTTTTGATGACCATGGAGAGATGGTGCCTGGACGGGGAGTAACAAAGTAGAGGGTACCTTGTGGAGCGTGTGCTTCGATAGCGGGTCCATAGGTCAGTAACTTGGCTAGCTGTTGGGTTTCGCTAGCATCTAGCGTAGCGGTTAAATCGGCTAAATGTACAAACTCGGCGTAGATATTGTTAATGGGCAAAGCTGCATTATCACAAGCTTCCATTAATTTTTGCACTCTAAACGCTGATAATGCAGGGGCTCCGCGGATGATCTCCATCACGTCTTTTCACCTTATTAATTATAATTGCAGGGTCAGATCTGGCGCTATTATAGGGAAATACGGTGCACAAATCATCAGGCTTATAGCGTCAAAAGCCTGTTTCATTAAGTTTATTAGCCCTGTAATGCGAAAACTGCATTACGTGATAAAAAAACTGACTTGAAAATAGAAAATATCACCATACTTAGGGGGGGGAATAGGGCAATATGCCGGCAGTAAAATAATGCACCACCATTGGAGAGTGAACTGGAATCACCCAATTAATCAGCCATATACCAGTAAAAACTTGGCTGTTATTGAGTTTTATATCCTTATGATATAATTAACACCCTGTTCGCTTTCAAACATATGATTACCGCGTATTGCAATGCTGTTATACCAGTCATTACGCAGTAACAAGGGCAATTGAGGGCGCTTCTCAATAGGCTTATTGCTCAGTGACGCGCAGTGGGTTTATTCATTGGCACTATCACACTGACATCACAGCGCATCACAAGATTTGACCTAGCACTCGACCCATTGAGATTGACGACATACCATCTCAACCAATAAACAGGCTCTAGGGATAATCCTATGACAAACAACATGATTTACGGGGGACATTAATGCGACATCTTTTGTTGATTCTTTGCTGCTTGCTATTACTGACTGCCTGTCAGCCAAGCGCTGTGGACGCAACAAAAGTGCCTACGCCAGTGGAAGTAAAAACCCAACTCAATGTTGGCACCCTTTATGGCGCGCAGGTCTATGTGACCACGGGCCAAGGCACCGCAGGCTTTGATTACGAGATGGCTGAGCGCTTTGCCGAGCACTTAGGCTTAACCCTTAATATGCGACCTTACGCAACCATTGCCGAACTCTATGATGCATTGCAACAAGGAGAGGTGGATCTCATTGCGGCCGGTTTGAGCGATACTCAGCAGCGCCGCGAGCGCTTTAGGATCGGACCGCCGCTATATTATGTCAATCAAGTTTTGGTGTTTAAACAAGGGGAAAGGTACCCAGCGGATATCAGTCAGCTTGATGACAATATCAATGTGATTGCCGATTCATCGTTTATTGAAACCTTAGCCAACTTACAAAAACTCTACCCCGAGTTGATCTGGAATCAACATAACGATAAGGACAGCGAAGAGCTGTTGGCTATGATAGCTCGCGATGAAATTCGCTACACGATTGCCGACTCGACAACGTTCGAGATCAATCGTCGCTATATGCCAGAACTCAGGGCTGGCCCTGTGCTGCTGGAGGAGCAAGCCGTCGTCTGGCTGCTGCCGCCCAATAATAGTGATCGGCTAATGAGCCAGCTGTTGAGCTTTTGGCATGAACAACAACGCCTTGGCACCCTAGATCATTTAAATGAAAAGTATTTTGCGCACGTTAAACGATTCGATTATGTCGATACCCGCGCTTTTTTACGCGCCATCGACACAAAATTGCCTAAGTACCAGAAACAATTTCAACAATACGCAGGCAATATCGATTGGCGTAAACTGGCAGCAACGGCTTACCAAGAGTCGCACTGGAATCCCAATGCTCGCTCTCCTACAGGCGTGCGCGGGTTAATGATGCTTACCCTGCCGACGGCTAAACAGGTTGGGATCAGCAATCGCTTAGACCCAGAGCAAAGTATTAAAGGCGGCGCTAAATACCTTAACGATATTCTGGAGCGACTCCCCGAGTCTATACCGGAAAATCAACGTATGTGGTTTGCCCTTGCCTCTTATAATATTGGCTATGGGCATGTGGAGGATGCACGTAAATTAGCCGAGTCAATGGGGCTCAATCCCAGTGCTTGGCGCGATGTGAAACAAGTGCTTCCCTTGTTGCAAAAACGCAAATATTATAAGCAGACACGCTATGGTTATGCTCGTGGTAGCGAGGCTGTCCATTATGTTGATAATATCCGTCGTTACTATGATACGTTGGTGTGGATAGACAATCAGAACCAGCAACTCCAAGATAGCTTTGAGGATAATCTTCAGCAGACAGCCGACAAGACCGAGGTCGAAACAGAGCCCGAGACACCCCAAAGCTTAGGTGCCGCTCCAGCGCAATAAGTAAGGGTCATAATGCTGTCATAAAAGCGTGTCATCATCGGCAGCAAAGGCTGCGTTCAGCATCAAAAGGAGCTTAACGGTGAAAAGAAAATCTCTAAATAACTTAACGTCTCGACGTCGAACACAGATAAAAGTTAAACATCAAAAAACGCTCAATCGTCAAAAGAAGTTTTTTACTTTTATCAGACAAAACAGCGAAACCTGTATCGATTAACACCAACAAGGGCTTACTCAGTAAGCCCTTGTTGTTTTAAAGCCTGCTTTATCGCCTTTTTCTCTTGTCTGCGACGACGAAAAAAAGCACTCAACTGGGTCGCGCATTCATCGGCTAACACCCCAGAGGTGACCTCCAACTGATGATTAAACGCACTAAAACGCAGTAAATCCAACACGCTACCCGCTGCCCCAGTTTTAGGATCGGCCGCGCCAAATACCACACGCGACACCCTGGCATGCACCATCGCCGCGGCGCACATGGCACAAGGCTCTAACGTCACATACAAAGTAGTATCGAGCAAACGGTAATTTTCAATCACCTGACCCGCAGCGCGAATGCACAGCATTTCTGCATGGGCGCTGGCATCATGCTGACCGATATTAAGATTAAACCCTTCTGCAAGGATCTTGCCCTCTTTCACCAACAGCGCCCCCACAGGCACCTCCCCCGCCGCTTCGGCCTTTGCGGCTAACGCCAGCGCATGGCGCATAAACTGAATATCTTGCTCTTGTTGCTCGTCTTTCACTATCTGAGACAAGTGACGTTCTCCCCAAACACAGCCCAATGCCAATAGTTTATCCCAAAGTGACACATGATGGTTGCAGCTTATTATCTGCAAGCCAATTAACTCACGTTAATCGCCATCACATTGACATAAATTCCTAATCGATACGCTAGATAATCAACGAGGTGAGCATCGGCGACCGCTAACCACGCCGATACAGATTGACCACACGGCGCCCATAAAAAAAGGGGCATATTGCTATGCCCCTCTGTTTAATTGAATGCAGGAAGGTTATCCCCACCAGATAACAGCATCGACATAATTCATTGATTCCCTTTCTCTATTTACAACAACTTACTTCATCAGCAAGGGGGAAGTTACTACTAAAAACCAATGTTATGAATTCATTAACAAAAGCGAATGTGACTTTCAAACACCCGAGTTTTTAACAGCAACAACGTGGATTTCTGAACAAGAATGGTTGGAGTCCAATATATGTTGAATAGCATCTATCTTAGAACCGAAGCCTTTATACACGTAATCAACCATTTTTTGAGATACACCATTCGATTGAAGATTAACCGTTAAGTTCCTATACAAGTCCATAATATCAGTGCCAAATCTCCATTCACCTATCGAAGATACATCCATAATTTTATTCATCTCAATAATTGATTCTTCAGTGAAGAGATGGGTATGCCCACCAGACAGTTGGCGTGGAAATACATTGGAAAAAACATTTTCTAATGCGACAGATAACGAAAACATAGGAACTGAATAATACAAGTAATTCGAAGCACTCTCTCTAAATGCCTCAAAAAACTTCTGAGGCTCTCTCAAATGCTCAATAACGCCTATAGCGGAAATAACATCTGCATCAGTGTTTTTAATCTCATCAAAAAATGCCACTTCATCAACAGACTTCAATGGAGCGGAATCGCAATGGTGACGAATTTGCGAATTACCAAACTCAACCATTGTTCTGCTCACATCTAGTCCTTCGGCTGACAAATTTCGCAACAGTGACGCAAGTACAAAATAACCACTTCCACACCCAACATCTAGTATCTTATATTTTTTGGGAGGCAACGTGGTTATGAGGAAATCCACTTTAGGCACATAAACCTCTATTGCTCGCTTCTCAAAATTTTCATCTAAGTAGTTGGATGCATATTCCTTACCGTCTTCCGACATATACATTTTTTCAACGAAAGATTGCGTATCATCATAGCTCCCATTTAAGTGATTACATTTTTCACAAAAAATGTATCCAACGCCGTGCGAGGAAAAATCCACATCTCCGACAAGTCTACTTTGGCATATTTTACAACAAGCCCTTTTAGGTTGATTAGCATAAAGTTGATTTTGCTCTATAGCCTTCTTAAGCAGAGGTTCATTGCTTGAGAAAAAATCCTTCTTCGAAGATAGGTAGAATGTCGATGGTTTCGAATATTTTTCAATTGCCACTTTGAATTCCTTAGAGAACACATTGCCGTGTTCAAACGTTGCTCTGTAGTGGTCAAGAAATATTGGCCACAGTCTTAGAGTTTAACCAGAACAATCGTTCTGACTCATTGGGCGTCAGCCCGCCGTTATATTGATGTGGGCGAAGCTGACAATAATATCCAATAATGTATCGTGTAATTTCATTCTGCGCTTCAGTAAAATTACGATACCCTGTAGTTGGTATCCATTCTGTATTAAGGCTCCTAAAAAAGCGTTCCATAGGACTATTATCCCAACAATTCCCACGTCGAGATAAACTTTGTTTGAGCTGGTATCACCATAATAGTTGCCGATATCTTCTGCTTGTATAGTGAGTCCCTTGATCGCTATGGAACATAACATCTTTAGGTTTACCACGACCTTCATAGGCCATCGAAAGCGCTTTGCCAGTTAACCAGCTATCAGGTGATAACGGCATAGGCCAGCCAATGACTTTACGTGCAAATAGACCAATCACAACAGCTAAGTACATCCAGCGGTTACCAGCCCACACGTAGGTGACATCACCAACCCAGACTTCATTCCGAGCGATGACAGCGAATTGTCGACCTAGGTGATTAGAAATTTCAATATGTTCTAATGTAGCTTTTCGGTATCAGTGCTTAGGTACCTGACAGCTAACTATACCAAGCTCTTTCATCAACTTAGTGGCACGATAACGGCTTGGCGAGACACCTTGCTGGCTAACCATATCTGCAATCGTTCTAGCACCTGCCGACCCATTACTTGCAGTGTGTACTTCGCTGACTAGGCTGCGAAGCTTAACCTTATCTGCGTTAATGGTTGTTGGTCTCTTTCTCCAATACTTGTAACTACTACGATGAATACTGAACACTTCGCATAATAACTTTATGCTGTAGCTCTGCCTAAGTTTCTCAATTATTAAGAATTGTTCAGTGAGTCCGACATCAACAGAGCTGTGGCTTTTTTTAATATTTCGTTGTGCTCCTGGAGGCGAGCGAGCTTCTTTTTTAACTCTCGAATTTCAATTTGTTCTGGCGATATAGGTGAGGCTTTAGGTTGCTTACCTTGTCGATCTTCCCTTAATTGTCGAACCCATTTATCCATAGTTGATTTGCCTACATTCATGGCTTGAGAAGCTTCAACAATTGAGTAATTTTGATCTAGCATTAATTGAGCAGATTCAAGTTTGAACTCTGCACTAAAAAGTCTTCTTGTACGTTTTTTTATAGTGTCACCTGTTAACTTATGAGGTGATGATATCACCTCTAACTAGGTCGCCAAATTGACTATGCCACTACAGTTCGAACTCAATGCTTTTAGTGCAAGGCTTGAGCGATGAAGCTTAGCTCGCTAAGTGAAAAACGTATAACGCAACAATAGCTGTATTGAAAAGCACCCGAAGGGCCGAGCTTGTTGGCTATTTTTGCTGTGTTGTAGATATTGGTGAAGAATGCTCAACGTCATCACCTCCGCCTTGCCAAAATAGCCAATAAACAGCGGTAAAAAAACCATGAAAGATCAACAGCCCCCCTGGTTTCTTACACCCTTAACTGTTTCTCAAAGCATATATCTTCCGCTTTATCAATAACTTCGACTCTATATTTAATAGGCAGAGACTTTTCGTCATAACGCTTTTGCTTTCTTTCTGACATATGAAAGCTCCCACACATCAAATCTGTTCTATTTAATGGTAGCTTTGCCACCGCTTATGTCTGTCCCTTCAGAGCTCACAATCTGCGCTTTGTAATAGTTGATGTAATTCCTAACATGGTTTATAAAACTTAAAAAGCCAACTCAATCAACCGTTGGCTTTCGAAATTTCTAGCACCCCACCAAGTCAATACACTAACAAATTAGCAATCTATTCGGCATAAGCTATTCCCACTCGATCGTCGCAGGTGGCTTACCAGAAATATCATAAACCACACGAGAAATACCGTCGATTTCGTTGATAATGCGGTTTGATACGCGACCTAAGAAATCATAAGGTAAGTGCGCCCAATGTGCTGTCATAAAGTCGATAGTCTCAACCGCACGCAGCGATACCACCCAATCATATTTACGACCATCACCCATAACGCCTACAGAGCGTACCGGTAAGAATACGGTAAAGGCTTGGCTGACTTTGTTGTATAGGTCGGCTTTATGCAACTCTTCGATGAAAATCGCATCGGCGCGGCGCAACAGGTCACAGTACTCTTTTTTCACTTCGCCCAGTACACGTACACCAAGACCTGGGCCTGGGAACGGATGACGATACAACATGTTGTAAGGTAGGCCTAATTCGAGACCAATCTTACGTACTTCATCTTTAAACAGCTCACGTAGCGGTTCAACTAAGCCTAGCTCCATATCATCAGGCAAACCGCCAACGTTATGGTGCGACTTGATCACATGTGCCTTACCGGTTGCACTACCGGCTGATTCAATCACATCAGGATAGATGGTGCCTTGTGCTAACCACTTAGCGTTAGAGCATTTTTTCGACTCTTCATCGAAAATATCGACAAACACTTTACCGATAATTTTACGCTTAGCTTCTGGCTCAGCTTCGCTGGCAAGGGCGTCAAGGAAGCGGTTTTCAGCATCGACATGCACGATATTGAGCCCGAAGTGGTCGCCAAACATCTCGAGTACCTGTTCAGCTTCGTTCAAACGCAACAGGCCGTTATCCACAAATACACAGGTCAACTTTTTGCCAATTGCGCGATGCAGCAACATCGCCACAACAGACGAGTCAACACCACCAGAGAGACCTAAGATCACTTCATCGTCGCCAATCTGCTGCTTTAAGCGCTCAACCGCGTCTTCAATAATTGATGACGGTTTCCAGTTAGCTTCACACTGACAAATCTCCAGTGCGAAATGCTCTAGCATGCGCTTACCTTGGCGAGTGTGCGTCACTTCAGGGTGGAACTGCACTCCATAAAATTGCTTGTCCTCATTCGCCATGGCAGCAAATGGACAGGTATCGGTTTTAGCGACTGTGACAAAACCCTCAGGGATTTCAGATACTTTGTCACCATGACTCATCCAAACATCCAGCAGAGCCTTACCAGTATCGCTCACCGCATCTTCGATGCTCTTAAAGAGGTTAGATGGGTTTTGTACCTCGATTTGGGCATAACCAAATTCACCTTCGCCTATGCCTTTAATCACTTTACCACCCAGCTGCTCAGACATGGTTTGCATACCATAGCAAATGCCTAATACCGGCACGCCAGCATTAAACACATATTCAGGCGCTCGTGGTGAGTTAGCTTCGGTGACACTTTCTGGGCCACCCGCCAGGATAATACCGTTAGGGGCAAACTCTTTGATTTGTGCCTCAGACACATCCCAAGCCCAAAGTTCACAATAAACACCGATCTCACGAATACGGCGGGCAATCAATTGAGTGTACTGAGATCCAAAATCTAAAATGAGGATCTTATGATCATGAATATTGCTCATGGTTTACCTTATATCTTTTAAATTTATCGCTTGGCCGAAAAACATCTCGGCAGATCAAATGAACCACCGGCAGAGCATATTGATGCCCTGCCTGAATGCATTTTTTATGAACCACTACGGTAGTTAGGCGCTTCTTTGCTGATGGTCACATCGTGCACATGGGACTCGCCCATACCTGCTGAAGTCACTTTAACAAATTCGGCTTTTTCGCTGAGCTCTTTAATGGTTGGACAACCGGTGAGGCCCATGCATGAACGCAAGCCACCCATGTGTTGATGGATGATCTCTTTCAGCTTACCTTTGTAAGGTACGCGACCTTCAATTCCCTCGGGTACCAGCTTGTCAGCGGCGTTGTCGCTTTGGAAATAACGGTCTGATGAACCTTGTGTCATGGCGCCAAGAGAGCCCATTCCACGGTATGACTTGTACGCACGGCCATTATAAAGTTCGGTTTCACCCGGCGCTTCTTCGGTACCGGCAAACATAGAGCCGGCCATGATGCATGATGCGCCAGCGGCTAAGGCTTTGGCTAAGTCGCCAGAGAAACGAATACCACCATCGGCGATCACAGGAATATCTAAATGCTTAACGGCAGCGGCAGCATCAGATACGGCGGTAATTTGCGGCACACCCACGCCAGTGACGATACGTGTGGTGCAGATAGAGCCTGGACCAATACCTACTTTAACGGCGTTAACACCAGCATCAACCAAGGCCAATGCACCTTCGGCTGTCGCCACATTGCCACCAACAATCTGCAGCTCTGGATATTTGGCTCGGGTATCACGAATACGTTGTAAAACCCCTTCTGAATGACCATGAGATGAGTCAATCAAGAGTACATCGATACCGGCTTTAACCAGCGCATCGACACGCTCTTCATTACCAGGGCCTGCACCTACCGCTGCGCCCACACGTAAACGACCAAACTCATCCTTACAGGCATTGGGTTTACGCTCGGCTTTTTGGAAGTCTTTAACCGTGATCAGGCCTTTCAGTCTAAATTCACTGTCGACCACTAACACTTTCTCAACACGGTGAGCATGCATCAGTTTTTGCACTTCATCGAGCTTAGTGCCTTCAGGAACTGTCACTAAGCGTTCTTTAGGAGTCATCACCTTATCAACGGTGCGGCTCCAGTCTGTGATAAAACGAACGTCACGGCCGGTGATAATACCCACTAACTCGTGCGCATCATTCACCACAGGGTAACCCGCAAAGCCATTCTTTTCGGTTAACACTTTAAGCTGCTCAAGTGTCGTTGTTGGCGTAACCGTCACAGGTTGCTGAACAATACCGGCCTCATAAATCTTAACTTGACGAACTTGCTCGGCTTGCTGTTCGATACTCATATTTTTATGAATAAAGCCCAAACCACCTTCCTGTGCCATCGCAATCGCAAGACGCGCTTCAGTCACGGTATCCATGGCTGCAGAGACTATCGGCACATTAAGTTCAATTTTTTGAGTTAAGCGAGTTTTTAGAATAGCTGTATTAGGGAGTACAGTAGAGTGCGCTGGCACCAGTAGAACATCATCAAAGGTTAGCGCTTCTTTTTTCAATCGTAGCATGGCAACATCTCCCCACGAGGGTTAAATAAGAGGTAAAATATTGCGGCGAGATTATACCTTGCATATTGACCTTGGTAAATGGAAAATAGCAAAAAAGTCGCTTTAGAATGAAAATGCCCATGAAAATGCCGAAAAATAATGTTTACACAGTTTCACGCCTCAACGGTGAAGTGCGGCAACTCCTCGAAGGTGAACTAGGCAAGATATGGCTCGAAGCCGAAATATCTAACTTTTCAGCCCCCAGCTCAGGCCATTGGTATTTAACCTTAAAAGACAATCAGGCGCAGATCCGCTCGGCGATGTTCAAGGGTAAAAACCGCAGCGTCACCTTTCGCCCAGCCAATGGCCAACAAGTGCTGGTCAAAGGCGCCATTAGCGTTTACGAACCTAGAGGCGACTACCAACTTATTATTGACTCTATGCTTCCTGCCGGCGATGGCTTATTAGCCCAGCAGTATGAAGCGTTAAAAATGAAACTGGCTGGCGAAGGACTATTTGCCCTGGACACCAAGCGCCCCCTCCCCAGCTACATTCAGCGCATTGGGGTTATCACCTCACCGACAGGCGCCGCCATAAGGGATGTGCTGCATGTGTTAAAGCGCCGCGATCCGTCCATTGAGGTGATCATCTATCCCAGTGCCGTACAAGGTGAACACGCCGATAAGTCACTGTGCCATGCCATTATGCAGGCCAACGATCGTAATGAAGTTGATGTCCTACTGCTGACTCGCGGCGGTGGCTCATTAGAAGATCTCTGGTGTTTTAACAGCGAAGCCTTAGCTCATACCATCTACAATAGTGCCCTGCCCATCGTCTCCGCCGTGGGTCATGAGGTGGACACCACCATTAGCGACTATGTTGCCGACCTACGAGCACCGACCCCCTCAGCGGCCGCAGAGTTACTGTCAAATGATGCCATAAGTAAAAGCGACAAACTCAACGTCGCCATGAATCGTCTGCGCCAAGGCTGGCAACATTACCGCTTAACCCAGCAGCAACGCTTTAACCAGTTAGAACACAAGTTACATCGCCAAGATCCTAAGCGGCGCTTGCAGCAGTATGAACAACGTTTCGATGAGATGCAGCTAAGGCTCGAGTCTGCCATCAATGCTAGGCTCACAAGCTTCACAATGCACAGCCAAGGGTTGGCCCACCGTTTGGCTCAGCAGTCGCCCCACAACCGCTTACAACTAGAGCAGAGCCGCTTGAATTATCTCAATCAAAAGCTCAATAAAGCACTGCGCACTCAGCTTAGTGATGCCAATAAAGCACTCGCCTATGCCGCCCATCAGCTTGAGACCGTCAGCCCACTGGCCACGTTAAGCCGCGGCTACAGTATTACCCTTGATGCAAAAGGAGGCGTGGTGCACAAGGTGGCCGATGTGAATGCTGGCGATAGGCTAACCACAAAGCTTATTGATGGTGAAGTACACTCGACTGTGGTGTAGTTGACGATATCACTGACCTTCGCGTTAACCTTTAACCTGTGCAATGGCTTGCGGTATGTCTTACAGGTATTTTGATGGGTCGATATGAGTCTGAAATAACACATAAGAGTTATTTCAGACATTTACAGGTGAAGCCGTCTTGATGGTACCAGAGCAAGGTTATAGCATTGCTGATGTGGCAAAGTCACTTGAAGTTGGCACAAGTCTGTTTTAAAAGAGACAAGAAAAACACTAAGCCTTGTAACAAGGTGTCACCTAAGAAGGCCTGAGCGTGATGAACTACATCGATGAAATCGAGAAAACACCCCATTGCCCATAGAGAAAGACTAAAAAGGTAAGTGAAGATTTGCACTTACCAGCCTGTCAGGTCGGTAGCATCTAGGGATGCATTATCGCTTTCACGCAAAGCCGCTTAACATGCATCAAATTACATTATAACGGTATCTGCATACTGTACGAGACATTAACTCCATTGTTAACTTGCCAAGTGATACCGAATTTATTATGAAAAATTCCTGTCATAACGAGGAGTGAGGCAAATTTCACTTAAAAAATGGCAACGTACCTAAGTAATCGCTACCATTTTAATGCGGGCTTAATTCACTCCCCGCGGGACAGATACGCTACCCTATATACTGTTATAAAATAAGGGGTTTTTTCTTATCAATAGTAAAACCTAAATATCGAACATCAAGTGGCCTGGAGCAAGAAATGGCCAGCGTAAAATAATAGGCTCTCCCCTCACACCATCGGCAAAAAAATACCCAACTTGGGGCGTTGCATAAAC
This sequence comes from Shewanella algidipiscicola, assembly GCF_003605125.1. Taxonomy (GTDB): domain Bacteria; phylum Pseudomonadota; class Gammaproteobacteria; order Enterobacterales; family Shewanellaceae; genus Shewanella; species Shewanella algidipiscicola. The sequence goes on along the minus strand of NZ_QPQT01000003.1, from coordinate 123,716 downwards.
CTCATCGCCACGGCTAAATGATTGCTCATTTAAAACTTGATGAGTCAATTTCGCTTCCCATAATTCGGTTGTATCCCAGCCAATAGGTGATAACTCCACCCGAACTTCAGCGCCCACAGGATTAATCGCCACCACCTTACAAGGCAGCGAGGCTTGGCTATTGGCTTTTTTCGATAAACTCAATTCATGGCTACGCACATAGAGATAACCATTTTTTTGAGTCGCTTCAGCCACCGGAGGCAGAATAAAGGCGTTGCCATTTTGCCAGTGTTTATTATTCCAATTAGCCTTAAATTGATTAACGTTACCAAAAAAATCAAACACAAAGCGGCTATTAGGGTGGGCATAAAGCTCTACAGGAGAATCCACCTGCTCTATTTTTCCGTTACTCATTACAACCACGCGATCAGAAAGCTCTAATGCTTCATCCTGATCGTGAGTCACAAATACGCTGGTAAAGCCTAATTCATCATGCAGATTACGCAGCCAACGGCGCAAATCTTTACGCACTTTAGCATCCAATGCGCCAAATGGCTCATCGAGCAATAATACTTCTGGTTTAGTTGCCAAAGCACGAGCTAACGCGATACGTTGCTTTTGACCACCAGAAAGCTGCTCTGGATAACGCGCCGCAAGATGACCAAGTTGTACTATCTCTAATAATTGTTTAACACGTTTACTCATTTCAGCGGGGCTGGGACGCAATGCACGCTCCATCACTTGCAAACCAAACGCGACATTATCTGCCACCGTCATATGACGGAATAATGCATAGTTTTGAAATACAAATCCCACACGACGCTCGCGCACATGAACATTAGTCACGTCATGATCACCGAAGTGAATGGTCCCCGTATTGGCATTCTCTAATCCAGCGATAATACGTAATAGCGTGGTTTTACCTGAGCCTGAAGGGCCTAGAAGACCTATCATTTCACCATTGTTGATATCTAAAGAGAGCGGTGAAAGCGCTTCAAATTTACCAAATTGCTTGGAAATATTATCTAAACGGATACTCATAATTCACCTTGTTGATCTTGTTCATTGATATGATTTCGTTCTTGTCGCCATTCAACAAAGGCTTTCAAAATCAGGGTTAATAAGGCGATAAACGCCAATAATGATGCGCTAGCAAAGGCTGCTTCAGATTGATAATCCTCATACAACAACTGAACATGTAAGGGTAAGGTATTGGTTTCACCTCGGATATTTCCAGACACTACGGCAACGGCGCCAAATTCACCCACAGCTCGAGCATTAGTTAAAATGACGCCGTAAATCAAAGCCCATTTGATATTTGGCAGGGTTACGCGGCGAAACAGTTGCCACCATGAAGCGCCAAGAATAACGGCGGCTTCTTCATCAGAGCGACCTTGCTGCTGCATGAGTGGAATAAGTTCTCTCGCCACAAACGGACAGGTCACAAATACCGTCACTAACACGATACCAGGCCAAGCAAACATGACTTGTAGATCATGTTCATATAACCACTCCCCTATCCAGCCATTGCTTCCATACAACAGCAGATACAAAAGGCCAGCAACAACAGGTGATACAGCAAAGGGGATATCAATTAACGTGATCAAAAATTTACGGCCAATAAACTCAAACCGAGTCACAGCCCACGCAAGCATTACCCCGAAAACTAAATTAACCGGTACTGTCAGCAATGCCACGATAAGAGTGAGCCCGATCGCATGCAGGGTATCGGGTTCGCTCAAGTTGTCAAAATAAGTGGCGAGCCCACTCGCAAAAGCTTGCTGAAAAATACTTAATAGCGGAATAATCAAAAGAATCGTGACAAAAAACAATGCTATTGAAATTAAGCTCCATTTGACTAACGGCTGCTCACCAACCCGTGACGGTGTCGACATCATATCCCCTTACTTACCGTGAATTCGGCGTAAATAAGCGCCTTGCCATAAGTTAATGATCAGAAGCAAAGACAGTGAGGTTAAAAGAACCACAGAAGCAATTGCGCTTGCCGCTGGGAAATCAAACTCCTGCAAGCGAACAAATATCATTAATGAGGTTATTTCACTCACATAAGGCATGTTCCCGGCAATAAAAATAACCGCGCCAAATTCGCCTAAGCTCCGGGTAAATGACAGGGCAACACCAACCAATAACGCCGGACGTAATGAAGGCATAATGACTCGCCAGAATACCGCCCAGTCAGATGCGCCTAACGTCATCCCAGCTTCCTCTTCCTCTTGAGAGATTTCTTCTAATACAGGTTGAACGGTGCGAACCACGAAGGGAATGCTAGTAAATGCCATGGCAACGATAATGCCTAATGGCGTGTAAGCCACTTTAATACCGATACTTTCTAATAGGTTTCCAAGCCAACCAGTGCTCGAATAAAGCGTTGCTAGCGTAATACCCGCAACCGCAGTGGGGAGCGCAAATGGCAAATCCACCAAGGCGTCTAAAATCCGCTTACCGGGAAATTGGTATCGAACCAGAATCCAAGCAAGTAATAATCCGAAAACACCATTAAACAAAGAGGCCGCAAATGCCGAGCCAACGGTGACTTTATAACTTGCGACAAGGCGAGGGTCAGAAATGACGTACCAATACTCGCTAAGTGACATTCCCTTGGTTTGCATCACAAGCCCCGTTGCCGGCAGTAGGAGGATCAAGCTGATGAACAGCAAAGAAACCCCCAAACTGATGGCAAAACCTGGAAGTACACGTTGATGTTTTGGGCGAGAAACTGCGTGAGATCCGCTCATAAACCCTCAAATAACTAATCAAAAGTGGATTGTCACCCCCAAATAAAAACGAAGGAGTAACAATATCTTAGACAAAGCAGATTAACGACGTTGCAATTGGTCTAGCTTAGCGCCATTGGCAAATTGCGTTTTCATCGCGTTATCCCAGCCGCCAACAATGTCTTCAACGGTGAGTAACTCTACTTGCGGGAAGCGATCTGCAAACTCAGCTTTTACTTTTTCATCATGGATGCGGTAATTAAAGCCTGCCAACATACGTTGAGCTTCGGCGCTGTATAGGTAAGAAAGGTACTCTGTTGCCACTTCTGTCGTACCGTTGCGTTTTGCGTTACGCTCAACAACAGCGACAGGAAACTCAGCTAGGATAGACGTTTTCGGCACAACCACTTCGTAGTTACCTTCGCCATACTGTTTACGAATATTGTTCACTTCAGACTCAAACGTGATTAAAACATCACCAATCTTACGTTCAACAAATGACGTCGTCGCACCACGGCCGCCGGTATCAAACACGGCTACATTAGCCAGCATCTGCTTTAGGAACTCATCTTGTTTGGCTTCATTATCCTTACCGAACGTTTTCTGTGCGTAACCGAGGGCCGCTAAATATGTGTAGCGAGCATTACCTGATGTTTTCGGGTTAGGGAATACTGAAGCCACGCCTTCACGCGCTAAATCCCCCCAGTCCTGAATATTGTTAGGGTTACCTTTACGAACCAAAAATGCAGTAGTTGAGTAATAAGGCGAGCTCGCATTGGGTAATTTGCTTTGCCAGTCGGCTGGGATCAGTTTGCCTTTATCGTGCAATACCTGTACGTCGGTAATTTGATTAAACGTGACTACGTCTGCAGACAACCCTTGTAGAATTGAACGAGCTTGAGCAGAAGAGCCACCGTGAGATTGTTTAATCTCAATTTTATTACCTGTCTTCTCTTGCCAATGCTTCGCAAAAATCGGGTTATAGGTTGCGAACAGTTCACGAGCAATATCGTAAGAAGAGTTCAGAATAGTTTGCTCTGTAGCTGCTGATGCATTAAATGAACCTGCAATTAACAAGGCTGCAAACGCTGACTTCAATCGTTTCATTATATTCATACTCCTAATTCACTTGCCTAGATGACATGCTTTGTCACAAGAGTATGTGTATCATTTGATTATATCAAACGATACGACTAGAACAGTTTGGAATAAAAACAAACAATACATTATATACTTATTGTGAATTAACCTTGTGTTACTGTCGCTGCGAAACACATAATAATGACTGAATATATACCAGTGCAGAGGGTTACAAGTGTCTGAATTTCCAACTATTGAATCTTATGTAGGCCAAACGCCTTTAGTCAGACTGCAACGGCTTACTGCTGGTAGCCAAAGTACAGTACTGGTTAAGCTTGAGGGCAATAACCCTGCTGGTTCAGTTAAAGATCGCCCTGCACTTAATATGATTATTCAGGCTGAAATTAGAGGCACGATTAAACCAAGTGATACGCTTATTGAAGCCACCAGTGGCAACACGGGGATCGCATTGGCAATGGCGGCAGCGATCAAAGGCTATAAGATGATTTTGATCATGCCGGATAACGCCACCCAAGAACGTAAAGATTCAATGCAAGCCTACGGCGCAGAGCTCATTCTCGTCACTAAAGAGCAAGGAATGGAAGGTGCGCGAGACTTAGCATTGCAAATGCAACGCGAGGGTAAAGGCATTGTACTGGACCAATTTAATAACTCAGATAATCCTGATGCACATTTTCACTCTACCGGCCCTGAAATCTGGCAACAAAGTCTAGGCAAGATCACCCATTTTGTATCAAGCATGGGAACAACGGGGACCATAGTTGGTGTATCTCGTTATCTTAAAACTCAAAACCCAGACATTTGTATTGTTGGGCTACAACCATCAGAAGGTAGCGCCATTCCGGGCATTCGCCGCTGGCCTAAAGAATACTTGCCGGGTATTTATGATGATTCAACTATTGATGAAGTGATGGATATTGACCAAAAATCGGCAGAAAATACCGCCCGAGCATTGGCTCAAAAAGAAGGGATTAGTGCAGGGGTGAGCTCAGGAGGGGCTGTTTTTGCCGCTATTGAGATAGCGAAAAATAATCCAGGTGCAGTTGTCGTTGCCATTGTTTGTGATAGAGGCGATCGCTATTTGTCGTCAGGGCTATTTTCTTAAGAAGCACATCCCATAGTGAGGCAAATTGATGGTGCTAGGTCTTGTATTTTGGCACAGGGAAATACAAGACCTGACACTGAATATCTTACGTGAACCATTTGCAGAACCAAGCTGCACCTAGCCTATCAATATTTGTTATCCTTTTCAGTGTAGCCAAACACAGCCTTTCACCATTCTATTAGATACGGCAAACAACCAAGCAGAATTCGTATCGTTCACTTTATATCGTTAATTGCTACCTCACATCAAACAGCACAATTGATGACGACTCACCCCATGCGTTTATGATCAATATCTGCAATCGACTCTGGCGGCTTTAGCAAACCTTATGACTAAAAACTAACAGAGTATCCGAGCAGCTTGAGGGCTACAAATCATTGCTTTTAATGAGGGTTAACGTTAAAACAATCGACAAAAAGGCCAGCGATAATCGCTGGCCTTAAGTCAAGTTAATCTAAGTGATGAGACTACTTCTTACTATCTTTAATATGCGTCATCATACGCTTACGGCGACGCTCTTGGCTAACAGTAAGTTTCTTACTGTTCATACCTTCAAACGGGTTACCGCCCTCTTGGAAGCGCACCTGAATTGGCGTGCCCATCACTTTAAGCGAACGACGGAAGTAGTTCATCATAAAGCGTTTGTATGAGTCAGGTAACTTCTTCACCTGGTTACCGTGAATAACCACAATAGGTGGGTTGTAACCACCAGCATGCGCATATTTAAGCTTAACGCGACGACCGTTAACCAGTGGTGGCTGGTGATCGTCTTGCGCCATCTGCATGATACGAGTCAACATTGAGGTACTGACGCGGCGCGTTGCACTCTCATAAGCTTCTTGTACCGATTCAAATAGATGACCAACACCTGTGCCATGCAGCGCCGAGATAAAGTGAATACGTGCAAAATCGATAAAACCAAGGCGACGGTCAAGTTCGCTTTTAACCCTATCTTTTACTTCTTGGTCGATACCATCCCACTTGTTTACCGCGATAACCAGCGCTCGGCCAGCGTTTAACGCAAAACCTAATAGCCCTAAATCTTGCTCGGCAATACCTTCGCGGGCGTCCACAATCAGTAATACCACGTTGGCATCTTCAACCGCTTTCAAGGTTTTAATAACCGAGAACTTTTCGACGGTTTCATGCACCTTACTGCGACGACGCACACCTGCGGTGTCGATGATCACATATTCTTGACCGTCGCGCTCTAACGGAATATAGATACTGTCACGCGTGGTGCCTGGCTCGTCATAAACCACAACGCGCTCTTCACCCAAAATACGGTTGGTTAGCGTTGACTTACCGACGTTAGGTTTACCGATAATCGCTAGCTTAATGGGTAAATCCTGCAGGCGTTTTTGCTCGGCCTCCGCTTCTTCTTCGGTGTATTCACGCTCATCTTCAGGCGCTTCTTCATCCGTGTCGCGGGTTAGCCCCATCGCTTCTGCATAGGGAGCGAGTGCGTACTCAATCATGTTGGTGACACCGCGTCCCTGTGAGGCAGCCATTTGGTACACTTCGCCTAAGCCAAGCGCCCAAAACTCAGCACAGGCTGAGTCAGCATCGATACCATCGACTTTATTGGCCACCACAAAAGTGGTTTTTTGGCGGCGACGTAAATGCTCTGCAATCACCTGATCAGCAGCGGTTAAACCGGCGCGTGCATCGGTTAGAAACAGGACCACATCGGCTTCTTCAATCGCCGCTAATGACTGCTCAGCCATGCGGGTTTCAATACCCTCTTCGGTGCCGTCGATACCACCGGTGTCGACCACGATAAACTCGTAACCTGACAGATGAGCACGGCCGTACTTACGATCCCGAGTCAGTCCAGGGTAGTCAGCTACCAAGGCATCTCTGGTGCGCGTAAGACGATTGAACAGGGTCGACTTACCTACGTTTGGTCGGCCAACAAGGGCCACAACTGGAATCATTTTCTTGCCTCTAATCTACACATTTTTAAACATCTAAAATAAAAAGCCCCCAGAACTAACGTCCAGGGGCTTCATAAACTGTAAAGCTCGCCTTATGGAAGCGTTATTCTAGCAACCTTGCCATTACGCGTCTGTAGATAGATTTTATCATCTATTACTAGCGGCTGGCTAAACAAACCTGAACTATCCACTTCAACACGACCGACTATTTTACCACTGGTACGATCGATAAAGTGTAAGTAACCTTCATAATCACCCACGACGATATAATCTTGGTATACCGCTGGCGAAGTCAAATCACGATTGGTCAGCTCACTGTTGCTCCAGTTTTCTAACCCATTGCGTTTATCGACCGCGTAAATACGGCTATGATCATCGACCAAATAAAGATTTAACCCTGCGGTGTCCAGCTCATTAAAGCTGGAGTATTTACGACTCCATACGATACGACCACTGCGTAGCTCCATCGAGACTAAATTACCGTTAAAACTGACGGCATACAGGTTTTCACCACTGATCAGTGGTTTCATGTCAACGTCTGCCATACGGGTAAATTCATTGCCCCCTTTTGGGGTATAAATGGCTTGCTCCCATGCGGCTTGACCATTGTTTTTAATGACAACGGCAATCTTACCATCGGCGGTTCCCACAAAGAAACCACCGGCCTCATAGATGGCCGAGCCAGTGCCGCGCAGTGTCAATGTGGGCAGTTTGCTTTTGTACACCCACAGCAGTTCACCGTCATCGACATTATACGCCTCGAGGGTGCCTGAACTGGTGTTAACAACCACCACATCTTCACCAACTGTGGGGGCTGATAGTAACTCACCACCTGCGACCACATCCCAAACAATCTCACCAGTTTCGGCGTCAAGGGCAGCAAAGAAACCGCTTTCACCGCCAACAAAAACTTTGTTTCTGGCTGCAGTAACGCCAGCCGCTAAACGGGCACCATCATTTTTCGCTAATGGGCGATCTCGAAATGAGGCGCTGATATCGACGCTCCATACTGTTTCACCAGTGGCTTCATCAAAGGCTGAAATTTGCCCATAACGATCAACCGCATACAACTTACCGTAACGAACCGCTGGACGCAGATCAGAATAGTAATCGCCCACGCCACTACCGATATTGGTACTCCAGCTTACTTCTGGGAATACGCTAGCCTCGATCTCTGGCAGTGGACTAACGGGTTCCTCTTCGACATCATTTGAAGAGCAAGCGGTCAGCATGCTAATGCTCAGACCGCAAGCGAGTAACGTTTTGCACCAAGACTTCATGGGCAGCATCCTTATGCCTTGTTCAGGTTATCAAGCTTCATCTGAAGCGCTGGGCTAGTGGTCGTGCCGCCATTATCTATGGCAGACTGGTAGGCACTCTTTGCCTTATCGGCTTCACCCTGACGCACTAAAAAGTCACCTTTTAGCTCGTCGCGTTGTACCGCGAACGCGGGCGCTGACACTTGCTCTAGTGTCGCGATAGCCGTGGCAAATTGACCTTGTTCGGCCTGCACACGGGCAAGACGCAGAGTCGCAACCGCCACTAAGCCTTCGTCAGCTTGAGTCGCAACGACTTGTTTTAGCGACTGCTCGGCTTTATCTAAATCGCCGGCTTCAACTGCCGCCTTAGCGACAATAAGTTCTAGCAAGGCTTGGTAGCCTGTTTGTCCTGCATGCTCTTTAGCAAAACTTTCTGCGGCGGCTAACATACTGGTGTCAGAGGTAACCGAGGCGCTGACGGTTTGAAACACTTCAGAGGCGGCTTGCGACTGTGCCACTTGATAATCTGAATAGTAGTTCCAACCATAGAGGCCACCGAGACCGACAACGGCACCGATAACGATAGAGCTACCGTAATCTTTCCAAAACTGTTTGATAGCATCGACTTGTTGTTCTTCTGTGCTATAAATTTCCACGTTCAACTTCCCCTTAAATGAGTTCTGCAATGTAAGTTGCTAACGCATCACGTGCAACTAATTGTTGTTCTTTATCTTCACGCAGATATTTGACGGCCACTTGTTCATTCGCCAGTTCATTCTCGCCAATCAAGATAGCCACTGTCGCTCCGCTTTTATCGGCGCGCTTCATCTGTTTTTTAAAGTTACCGCCACCACAATGGCTCATCACTTTAAGTCCCGGGATATCGCGTAGTTGTTGCGCAATCTTAATGGCTTCAACGCGGCAATTATCCCCCATCGCCGTGACATACACATCCACTGGACCACGTACATCGTCAGTTAACTCAAGGGTTTCTAGCATCAATACGATGCGCTCAAGCCCCATTGCAAACCCAACAGCAGGCGTGTCTTTGCCACCTAACTGGCCAACAAGGCCATCATAACGACCACCAGCAAGTACGGTACCTTGGGCGCCGAGACTGTCTGTAACCCACTCAAATACCGTACGATTATAATAATCTAAACCACGGACTAAGCGAGGGTTAATCGTGTATTGGATACCAACAGCGTCAAGTAGTTCACATAAATGTGAAAAATGCGCTTTGGTCTCTTCACCTAGGTAATCCATCAATTCTGGCGCATTAACCAGTAAGGCTTGTACCTCTGGGTTTTTAGTGTCCAGTACCCGTAGTGGATTGGTGTACATGCGGCGCTGGCTATCTTCGTCCAGTTGCTCTTTGTACTGCTCAAGAAAGGCAATAAGTGCATCGCGATATACCGCACGTTCAGCCGGATCGCCAAGGGTGTTAAGCTCAAGCTTTACATGCTGGCTAATGCCCAGTTTTTGCCACAGACGCGCCGACATCATTAACACTTCGGCGTCCACATCGGCAGAGCCTATGCCGTAGACTTCGACACCAAACTGGTTGAATTGGCGATAACGTCCTTTTTGCGGACGTTCATGACGAAACATGGGCCCCATGTACCATAAACGTTGCTCTTGGTTATACAGCAAACCATGCTCGTTACCCGCGCGCACTGTTGACGCAGTCCCTTCTGGGCGCAACGTTAAGTAATCACCATTGCGGTCGGCAAAGGTATACATCTCTTTTTCAACAATATCAGTTACTTCGCCGATAGAGCGCTTGAAAAGATCGGTACTTTCAACAATTGGCGTTCGAATTTCGCTATATCCATAGGCAGCAACGGTATCGCGTAACACTGCTTCTAGTTTTTGCCATAAAGGGCTTTGGGTTGGCAGAATGTCGTTCATTCCGCGTATCGCTTGGATCTGTTTGGCCACTGTTCAACTCGTCCGAAATTAGCTGTAAAAATAAAAAAGCGCCTCGCATTATAGGCGCATCATGCATAAACGCAAAACTGGCGACTAGCGCCAGTGAGCTATGCCACAGTGGCGGACATTACCGCGACTGTGACACCAAAAAATGGGGTTACTTACTGATATCGCTCGCCGGGATGCGGGCATTAACTGCCGCCACTTTAGCGCGTATTTTCGCCTCGAGCTGATCGACAATATGTTCATTATCGAAACGCTCTTTTTGACGAACACCATCGGCATAATAGCCACTCTTACGATGGCCACCGGTCAGACCGATATCTGAGACTAGCGCCTCACCGGGTCCATTGACCACGCATCCAATAATTGACACATCCATAGGGGTAACCACATCTTCGAGGCGTTGCTCGAGAGCGTTAACGGTAGCAATCACATCGAACTCTTGGCGAGAACACGATGGACAAGCGATAAAGTTAATCCCACGAGAGCGAATGCGCAGTGACTTTAAAATATCAAAGCCAACTTTAATCTCTTCAACTGGATCGGCGGCTAGTGAAATACGCAGGGTATCGCCTATGCCTTCTGCCAATAACATGCCTAAACCAACGGCAGACTTTACCGAGCCCGCGCGGGCGCCACCTGCTTCGGTGATACCAAGGTGCAGTGGTTGTTTAATCTGCTTAGCCAGTAAACGGTAAGACTCGACGGCTAAAAACACATCGGACGCCTTAACACTGACTTTAAACTGATCGAAGTTGAGGCGATCGAGAATATCCACATGCCGCATGGCTGACTCAAGCAGCGCCTCGGGTGTGGGCTCTTTGTATTTGTCCATTAGATCTTTCTCTAATGAACCGCCATTAACACCGATACGAATAGGAATATTTTTGTCTCTAGCACATTCAACCACACTGCGAATACGCTCTTCATTACCTATATTGCCAGGGTTGATACGCAGGCAGTCAACGCCGTATTCAGCCACTTTAAGGGCAATACGATAATCAAAATGAATGTCGGCAATAAGCGGAATATTGGTCTGCTGTTTAATCAACTTGAAGGCTTCGGCGGCATCCATGGTGGGCACAGAAACACGCACCAGATCGGCGCCGACTTTTTCTAAGGCTCGAATTTGAGCCACGGTAGCGTCAACATCGGTAGTGCGAGTATTGGTCATCGATTGCACAGCAATAGGTGCGCCATCACCGATAGGAACATCACCCACATAAATACGTGTCGATGGGCGTCTAATGATTGGAGACTCGTTGTACATCTTAATTTACTCTTCTACGTCAAAGATTGGCTGAGCTAGTTAATGTCAATCTCGCCACTCGCCCCTTAGGGAACTTGGCCAAATCGATGTTTTTGCCATTGATACTCAAGGTCAGCGATTGCGGCGCACCTAATATAACCTTAAACGGTTCCTGCCCAAAGACATTCAACTGACTCCCAGCCTTCTTTAAACCGTTAACTAAGGTTTTGCCTTGCGCATCGGTAACCTTAATCCAGCAATCATCACTTAAGTTCATCGCCACAGCCGACGCAGTTGAAGCACCTTGGCTGTTTGAGCTGCTTACTGGAGTTTGGATAATTGCAGCGGGGGGGGCGATAGCGGTCTCGCTAGCACGTTCAGTCATCCCTTCTGTCTCTGTTACTGCAGTTCCAGAATCATTAGCCCCAGATACCATAGATTGAGCAACACTGGAACTTGGAGCATTGAGTTCTTCAGGGGTAACCACATCTTCTGCTATTTCATCAGCTTTAATCAATTGCTGACCAGCATCAAACAGCGTACCCGTCGGGTTGGCCGATGCTTCAAGGGATATATCAGCGACCTCCTCTGCAGTTAACTGTGACAGATCAACCGCTGCCATATCTGACTTTTGTACCCACCAAAGCACGAGTAAAGCCAATAAGACGAAAATAATAAAGTAGGTGACCATCATCAGGCGGCCATCTCTGGCTTGACGGGTAGTTTTTCGTGAAAAACTCTGCATAGTTGGTGCATTGATCACCGGAAAATGATGCGCCAACGCCTCGTCAAGCTCCTGCTTGTTTAAACCAACGATACGGGCATAGTTTTTAATATAACCTTTGGCGTAGGTTACCGAAGCGATATTATCAAAATTGTCAGCTTCAATATCGATAACAATGGAGGGGCGTAAATGCAGTAAATCTGCCATTTGTGCCACACTTAACCCCTGTTTTTCTCGCGCTAGCTTGAGCAGCTCGCCAAGTTTTGGGGCCGGATGAGTGCTATTATCATCGCTATTGAGCATATCGATTTTATCATCTGTCATTAGTACATACTTTCTCGATACTGCTTAGCCTCATCAGAGCTAGGAAATTTAGCCAGTAATAAAATACCAAATTTCTTCATCGCTTCCGTATTATTGAGGCCTTGCTCTATTTTAATTCCCAACGCTAGACTTTGAGCGGACTCAGCTACAACTCTATGATAACGAGCTAATCCATCTTTGGCCGCTTGATAGTGACCGAGCTCAAAATCTATTTCACTCAGTTCTAATAATGAAGTTGCACGGCGAGGATCGTAATTAAGCGCCATGCCAAAGTAACGTTGTGCTTTTTTTAAATCACCCGACTCACGGCTGCAGATCCCTAAGTTTTCATAGCTGGCTGCAGAACGGGTATATTTGGGCATTTTGACCGCTTTAAGGAACATTTGTTCAGCTTGGTCATACTTTTTCTGCTGACATAAGAAGACGCCGAAGTTATTCATCGAGTCTCCCGTAGCATCGCTAGCATTAATCGCTTGACGATAGGCTTTTTCGGTCAGTTCAATTTCACCAACAGCCTGATAATAGTAGGCGAGCGCCACGTGGACATCTTCGAGATTGGGAGCGAATTCTAATGCTTTATCAAGGTTATACTTGGCTTGCTCGCTGTTGCCCTTTTGTAGATAGGTCAACCCCAGTTGAACTCGCTGACGCGCAGCTGAGACATTATCAAAGGCACGCTCAGTAACCGGCACATCGGTGCCGCTATAGGTTCGTTCGGTCACACAACCTGACATCATTAAGGATGTCAGGCTAATCAACAACACCATTTTTGGCTTTTTGAGCATGATTCGCAAGCCTATACTATTAGCAGATACAATAAGTTAGTTTATTGTGACTGAAATCTGACTATCTTGCATGCGTTTTTTCGCTAAACGTTTAGTTCTGTCTCGAATATCACCGGCTAACTGCCCACAAGCCGCGTCAATATCATCGCCGCGAGTCTTACGCACAATAACAGTCAAGCCATATTCCATCAACACCTTAGAGAATCTGTCGATACGTGAATTTGACGAGCGACCATAAGGCGAACCTGGATACGGATTAAAAGGGATCAAATTGATTTTACACGGGGTGTCTTTCATCAATTGGGCCAATTCATGGGCTTGCTCTGTGCTGTCATTAATGTGATCAAGCATCACATACTCAACCGTCACTCGGCCACGGTTGGCATTTGACTTGGCTAAGTAACGACGAATAGCCGCTAAGAAGTCTTCCAAAGGATACTTTTTATTAACGGGAACGAGCACATCACGCAGTTCATCGTTAGGGGCATGAATACTGACCGCCAGCGCCACATCTAAATTATCGCCAAGTATATCTAATGCGGGCACTACACCAGAGGTAGATACCGTGACCCGGCGCTTAGATAAACTAAAACCAAAATCATCAAGCATGATATCGATAGCAGGCATGACGTTTTTCAGGTTGAGCAGCGGCTCACCCATTCCCATCATCACCACGTTTGAAATCGGACGATCACCCGTCTCTTTTTGAAAACCTAAAAAATGACACACACGCCAGATTTGGCCGACAATCTCTGACACCGTCAAGTTACGGTTAAACCCTTGCTGCGCCGTTGAACAGAAGGTGCACTCTAGCGCACAACCCACTTGCGACGATACACACAAGGTGGCACGGTCTTCTTCAGGAATATATACCGTTTCCACTTCTTGGCCGTTACCTACGTTGATGGCAAACTTGATGGTGCCGTCAGCAGATTTTTGGTAATTAGAGATCTCAGGAGCAACAATTTCACAGCGCTCGGCAAGCTTGCCACGCAGCACCTTGTTGATATTGGTCATCTCTTCGAAGTCACTCACGCCAAAATGATAAATCCACTTCATCAATTGATCGGCACGAAACGGCTTTTCACCCATCTCGGAAAACAATGCTCTTAACCCTTTACGGTCAAGATCCAATAAATTGATCTTTTTCTCACTCATTTTGACTAACCTCAACACCAAATACCTGCCACAGGGCGGCGAATTATACAGACACCTGCAAATTTTAGCCAGCAACGAAATAGACTATGATATTATTGCCGCTGAGCTAATATTGGCTTGTTACTCGGAGTTATTTTAACCCCACTATGATAACCCTTATTGTGATTATCTTGGTCGCTATTGGAGTCTCGTTTCTCTGTAGCGTATTTGAAGCAGTACTATTATCTGTCACACCTAGCTACATTGCTAATTTGAAAGAGACTAATCCTGCAGCAGCTGAACGTTTAAGTCAGCAAAAGGCTAATGTTGAGTCACCTCTGGTGTCGATTCTAACGCTCAACACCATAGCTCATACTGTCGGTGCCGCGGTGGCGGGCGCACAAGCTGCAAAAGTCTTTGGCGATGAAATGTTAGGTATATTTTCTGGTGTACTGACGTTCTTAATTCTGTTCTTTTCAGAAATTATTCCGAAAACATTAGGCGCAAACTATTGGCGCAGCCTAGCCCCTAGCGTATCGCTGGCCTTAGTCTGGATGGAACGTATTACCAAACCTTTAATCTGGATGTCGCAGCAAGTGACCCAATTAATGGGTAAGGGTGATGACGGTGCCTACATACGCCAAGAGTTGAGTGCGATGGCCAAGATTGGGCATGAGTCAGGTGAGCTCGACGAGCAAGAGTCTAAAATTTTAACCCAGATGTTATCGGTTAAAGAGATGCCAGTTACTGCGATCATGACCCCCAGAACGGTGATGTTCAGCTTGGACGGCAATATGACTCAACAAGACTTTGCGAAAAGACACCAAAAAAGTCCGTTTACTCGCATCCCCATATTCGAGGATGATCGCGATAACATCATAGGTTACATCAACCGTAACGCGATATTGCTGTCTGAGCGTAATACGCCCGACGCCCCAATTTCGGCACTGAAGCGTAACTTGCTGATCGTCCCTGAAACAGCAAAAATATTACCGTTATTTGAATTGATGATTAAACGCAGCACCAAAATTGCCATGGTCGTCGATGAATACGGCAGTAACCAAGGTTTGGTGACCTTAGAGGACATTATTGAGTCGCTACTGGGACTTGAAATCGTTGACAGCAATGATCCGGTTACCGATATGCAGCAACTGGCGCGTAAGTTATGGAAACGTCGAATGACCCATAAAGGTATCCGCATCTCTGATGAAGGCGCCTTCGACGACGATACCAGTAACGACCATATTGGCGACGATAAACAACAAGATATTGTCATTAAATAAGCCTAACTGACATAACGGAGCCTCAACACGCTCCGTTAGATAATATAGCATTTTAAAGGGAAGCTTCGGCTTCCCTTTTTCATTTTAGTTTGGTGCGTTATAATCCTTCTTTGAAACAAGAGGCCTACATGACAATAAGATATACCCTTAAGCTTGCGCACATTAACGACACCCATTCACATTTCGACCCTTCTCGGGTGCAATTTTTACTTACTGAGCAACAAAAGCAGTATGAAGTGTATGGCCATAGTGGTGGTTATGCGCGCATTGGCTATCACGTTGAACACGCGCGTAAGCAGGCAAAAGCCTCGCGGCAATCCTTCTTATTTCTCCATGGCGGCGATAGCTTTCAGGGCACTCTTTATTTTAATCAATTTAAAGGTGTGGCCAATGCCGACCTATTAAGACGGCTTAGCCCAGATGCTATGGTGCTAGGCAATCATGAAGTTGATGCGGGCAACGGCCCAGTAAAAGACTTTCTCGACGCTATCGACTTCCCGCTATTAGCGGGTAACATGGATCTGAGCCAGGAAGAGGCTAATAAAGAGGCGCCACTGAGAAATCATCCACGCCTATTTGACTATGCTCACCAAGAGAAGATAGCCAAAACTTTACTTAAACCGCTTGGCAATACTCAAATGGCGATCATGGGGATAACCCTAGATCAAATGAAGTTGATCGCGCGCCCCGATGACGACACGCTATTTGCCAATGCCATCGACACCACGCGAAATACCGTTAATGCATTACACCGCCAAGGGATAAAGCACATAATTGTGCTGAGCCATTTGGGTTGGGACATGGACAAGCAACTGGCAGCGTCAGTTGATGGCATCAGCCTTATCGTGGGCGGCCACTCCCATACCCTGCAGGGTGATTTTGCCAGTCTAGGCATTAATGCCCTCCCCTATGGTGAGCGCATCAATAACACTCCTATTTTGCATGCTGGTAAATACGCCGAAACATTAGGGCTGTGTAATATCGAATTTAATGCCCAGGGTGAAGTTACCGCCCTTGATGGCAGTAACTATTTTATGCTCGATAAACACTTGATCATCGAATCAGAAGAGCAAATCAATCCCGAGGTTTATCAGCAGCTGTGGCAACAACTCGATGACCACCCCCATGTATTATGGGATGAACAAGACGATGAAATACATAGGGTTATTCAGCAGCAATATCGCCCAGCGATCACCGCGCTGGAACATCAAGTGCTGGGTTTTATTCCTCGCAACTTAGTTCATACCCGCTTGCCCAGTAAGGCACTTCCTCACGGCAGTGAGATCGCCCCTTGGGTATGTAAAAGCATTTATCATGAAACCAAGCGGTTAAACACTGAGCTCGACTTTGCCCTACACAATGCCGGCGGTGTGCGTCAGTCGTTAAATAAAGGTCCGGTGACCATGGCCGATGTATTAGGCCGCTTATTGCCCTTCGCCTTACCATTAGTGCAATACCGAATTCAGGGAAAGTTTTTATATCAGACTATAGAGTCGGCGATTAACTCGGCAACAAATAACAGTATTTCTGGTACTGGGGCCGGTAGTTTTCCGTACACTTATGGTTTGCGCTATTGCTATGATGGTCGCCGCCCCATAGGTGAACGGATCCTCACGCTAGAGGTGTTAAGGATCCAACATGAGCAAAAGTTATGGTATCCAGTGAGCCTCGATAGCTATTATTATGGTGTCTCATCAAACTATACGGCGTCAGGCAAGGAGGGCTACCATCCGCTGCTCGAAGCGCAGTGGCAACATCCTTTAGAGGAGTTAACCCTACCTAACGCATTCATTCGCTTTATGGAACGTCAGCAGGGGTTAAACGGATTATTAACACCGCAAGTCGAATACACCAGCCATCTTTGGCCTTAAGCTTAGCCCTAGTATTTAATTTAACAAAAGATTATGACAGCGTTTTTGACAAGTAAAAGGCTTGGAATACTTGGCCACACTTCTCTTGATAACGCCTGTGATGCAAGTTAAAGCCTTGGGAGGTAAATAGGGCGTGCGACAGCCTAGAGGCATCGACACTCAAACGGTTAACACCTGTTTGCAACGCCCATCGCTCAACGGTTTGATACAGCGTCTTTGCAAGTCCCTTCCCTTGATATTCAGGCAACACATATAAGCTGTCGATATAACCACGGCTATGAAAATGGGTTTCAACATTAATAAACCCAACACATAGCCAATGTTCACCCACATACTGCTCAGTATCAACCATTAGCCAGGCTGCTGTCCGCGTCAGTCGCTTATGCCAATGGTAGGCCGATCTTGGTGCCGCTGACCAAGCCTGTTTTTGCGCCGCGCTGTAATGGCACTCCGCAATCTGTTGCACTGCACTGTGGTAAAGTCGACTGACTTGCAAGGCATATCCAGCCTGATAAGGGATCACACTGTACATAGATAGTTAAGGTAGTCTTAAAGTGACGCTAGTTTGCATTAAATCGAGACAAAAAAATAGCACCGATAATGGCATATCGGTGCTATTAAAAGAATAGTAAGCAGACGGGTTATTTTTTATCGATACGGCCAACAAATAATAATTCATCAAAAGTGCGATTCAGTGTTTTGCTAGTGAAATCATTCATCCACATCTGCTCTTGCACGACAACGACATCACCTTTGGTTAATTCGACCTGAGGGCCAGCAGCCCAAAAGGTTTTATCCGCTTGTTTAATCTGTACATAGGTATAACCACCTGCATTCATGGTGTCGAGCACTTTACCTTCATGCACAATACCCGCCGCCCATGCGCTCGAAATACCCAAAGCCAGAGTAGCCACTGCAACCAAACGTACTAATTTAGCTATCATCATCTTTCCTTATCTAATTTAAGATCACCTTTGCATTAAAGCATGCCTTAGGTGATAAATCTTTAGTCGATTCAGGGAAATTGCCTAGCAATACTAAAGTTTTAGAGCAAGCTCTCATTCCCAAATATTAAGGTTACTGCTTGGGAACTAATAGCGGCGCAAGCATTTCCTCTAATCCATTGAGTTTGATCTCATACATCAAGGCCAACTGTTGACCTAGCTTACCCTCAGGAAATCCTTTGCTATGGAACCAAACTAAATAAGGTTCGGGTAGCTGAAGTAACTTACGTCCGGCATATTTGCCAAACGGCATGGTTTGATTAATTGCTTCGAGCAGCAGCTTGTCATCCATTGAGTGTCCTCATCTGGGAGCCATTTGGGAGCCATTTGGGAGGGCTATTGGAACATAAAGTACCATCCCTGCCTAGCCTTGGATGCTTCCCTAAGTCTTAAGTCACACCCTAATCACCCAGCTGTCTCCATAAGAGATATATTAAATTTGAATGTAAAACCTAAACACCAAAACAAATTAACATATAAGCAACCCTGTTTATCTACCTATGCCATATCCATCCGAGTCATGTTCCGTATCATAACGTCATGCAAAACATATAACTCATTGTTAAAAAACATATAATAAAAAATTAAACCACTGCGACGATTAGCGCCAACTTTTTGCCGCTCATCCATCTAGGTCAATATAATGGCGCCTGCCATTATCAAAAAAAAGTGTCAAAAATCATACTGTTGACGGATAACACATTAGCCCCTAAATTAACAAACAAGATCGATTCAGCAAGGCGTTAAGTAGCGTCCCCCTCAGGGATTTACGAGCTAAAAATCAATAACATCGGCAATCATTCACAGTCGAGAGGAACGAAATGATCATTTTAGTTGGCGGTGAAAAAGGCGGCAGCGGCAAGAGTTGCTTAGCCCAAAACGTAGCTGTATTTCTAACGATAGAGTGTGGCGCCTCGGTTATCATGGTTGACTGCGATCCCCAGCGCACCACATCAGACTGGATCCAAGCGCGCAATAACAATAGCAATTTAGCCAGTATTAACTGCGTGCAGTTGTACGGTAAAATTCGCAACGACTTGCTCAGCCTAGAACAGCATTATGATTTCGTGATTGTTGATTGTGGCGGACAAGATAACTTAGCCCTTCGAGCGAGTATGTCTGTGGCCTCTCATGTATTGATGCCGCTCAGACCTAAACGCCGCGACCTCAAAACCGTAAGCCATATGGACGATATCGTCGCCACGTGTATGATGATTAACCCTAACATGCGCGCTTCATTTGTTATCACTCAATGCCCTAGCCTGCCTAATCAGGCCAATCGCATTATCGAAGCCAAAGAAGTCTGCAAAACCTACGATATTAATGTACTCGATGCGATCACTTACAGTCGTAATATTTATGATGACAGTGAAGAGTCAGGTTTATCCGTTATGGAAACCGACCCAAAAAGCAAAGCCGCCGACGAGATCCGCACTATTGCCTGTGAAATGTTGCAAGCTGCCAGTGCCACGGAAATACGCAAGCGTCTCACCAAAAAGCAGATGGATAAGTTAAGAGGTAACTATGGGACTGGCGGATCTCAAGAAAAACGCTACGCAGTGTGAACAAAACAATGGTCAGCGACAGGCTAAACAGGTTTCGTTAGATGCATTGATTAATGACTTCATTAATGATGCCGACCATTATGCCAGCGGACGCCCCGAGCACAGCCGCACCGCGGCACAAGTCATTGCACTTGAAACCGGCTTTAATGGCGTACGCGAGCCACTAACCTTACCCTCAAGTGCGGCTGTAGCGCAGCGTAATAAAAACGTCGCGCCCTACCGAAAAGCGACCTTCACCTTGAGCGAGTCCGCTATCGCCCATCTGGCTGAATTAGCCGATGGCTGTGATATGGCTAAATCAAAGTTAATCCGCTGTTTGATTGAACATCATTACTCACTTAATGACACCGAACGTCGACAAACAGAGCAATCAATGCATGTCGATTAACTCTAAATGTCAATCAAATAACGTAACAGAGACTCAAAACTCGCGTTTGAATACGAAAAAATACACTTTACGAAGACAGTAAGGCCCCTATTTCTTCCGACCTTTTCTGGCAGTGAACTTTCCCAAATAGTTCATCCACGCTGCCAGCTTTTTTTTGTTTCAGCCACTTTACTGTATTGATTACCATCTCATGAAAGCAAACCTACCGTTACCCTAATTAGGCAAGGCTCCCAAACCACAATTCAAACAAGACAAGACCTTCAATTTAGCGGATGACAGTCCAACGACAAGGTTGTAGTAACAAGCACTTGTAATGCATTTATTGGGACTCGGGTACTCAAGGTGACTTATTGCACACCACCAAAGACAATGCACCTCGCCCTTGAAAACCCATTGCGCGCCCAAATATCAATCATATCGAATAAAGGAGATTGAAATGCTGGCAATTTTTCTCATAGTCTTGCTTAGCGGCGCAGCCATTAGCTATATTTTGCTCAAGCCAGCATATATCAGGTTTAAACGGCACAAAATTAAGGCTCAACCTTTTCCTCGCCATTGGCGCACCATAATCAAACGGCGTATGCCCTATTTTCGCGCTTTACCGAGTAACTTACAGTTACAACTTAAACAACACATCAAAATTTTTATTGCCGAAAAACAATTTATTGGCTGCCAAGGTATCGTGATTGATGATGAAATCAGGGTCACTATTGCAGCACAAGCATGCCTGCTCTTGCTCAATAGGAATACAGACTACTATCCCAAATTGAAACAAATATTGGTCTACCCTAGCCTCTTTATCGTCAACAACTCACTGCGTAATACCGACGGCGTAGTATGGAATGGACAAAACGTCTTGTCGGGAGAGTCATGGGAATTTGGCAAGGTGGTTCTGTCATGGGATACCGCGAAAGACGATGCCGCTCAGCCTAATAATGGCCATAATGTGGTTATCCATGAATTTGCCCACCAGCTAGACCAAGAGGATGGTCACTCCAACGGCGCGCCTATTTTAGCCTCACCCCGAGATTACGCCACGTGGTCTGAGATAATGCGTAAGGAATATGCAACCTTACAATATCAAGCTGAACATCGGCTCCCCTCACTGTTTAACTATTACGGTGCGACCAACCCGGCGGAGTTTTTTGCGGTCGTCACTGAAACTTTTTTTGAGCAGCCTGAGCCATTTTATCAACAACATCCAGCACTCTATCAGCAGATGAGTCAGTTTTTTAAACTCGATCCTGTCAACTGGCATTAATAGGATTTTACTTTAAAAGTGGATCTAATGACCTAATGTCATAGACAAACACAGATTGGTAAGTTGCGCAAAGTGGGTAAAACGCTCAAAGTCATCTTGAATAATTGGCCTATCTGAACTGTGGCGATCCGCATACAAAATACCAATCACTTTATTGTCGATGATCACTGGAGCCAACATAAACCCCGTTGCCGAGGTATGCTTAATGAGTTCGCTCGTAATATGCAAACGCCATTTATCTGCGTAAGGATTATCGATTAACAGCGACAATTTGCGATCTATACAGTCAGAAAAGACACTTTTACGTGGCAGCAGCTCAATAAGCAAATCATGCTTCATCGACTCGGCGTTATCACCCAACACAATGCGCGGTTGCAAGCGTTTGCGATTTGGCGACAACAACATGACACTACATCGATCGAGCCCTATACCCATTAACATCCCCTCCAAGGTAATGCCAATGACCTCATTAAAGTTAGCTCGGCTCATGGCGCAGTCGGTTAATTGGCGGAGCTTATTCATTTGTACGGCGACATTCGGTTGACGTAACGGGTTCATTGCAGCAGCCTGCTCCATCGGCAATGCCAACTCCTTAGTACTAGGTAAATAATCCACTAACACGTGAGCACCATAACTTTCGGCTAACTTTTGGGTGGCGTCACTACAGCTAAGCATACGATTTTTAAATTCATCTATATCGATAGCTAACATATCCGCCGCCTGCTTTATCCGCTTATTAAGCATGATCATGTCGATAGGATTAGCTTGCATCTGCTCACTGATCTTATTAGCTAAAAAAATAGCCCTGATCTCCGGCATACGGTCATCGGGGTGAGATAACGACTTTACCAATACATCACCTAAGCCCCAACTTCTTGCAATACCTATCGACAATTGGTTAAAAGAGGTGCCTAAATGCTCGCGTACTAGGCCGCTTTGCAATGCAGGTTCGGCGAGAGTTAAGTCGGCGTCGAGCCGCTCGGTGATCTCTCCGCCCATACTCCAAAAGGCACTTTCGCCAAGATGATAAAGTAATGCCGCAACAAACACCTCTTCTTGTAACTCTTCATCGTGCTCAATAAGCATCATTTTAGCCAACATTGCCGCCTGAAAAGCGCGCGCCATTAAACTCAGCAGACGTTGGTATACAGGCTCAGATAAGCCCTTGTTATCTAATAGGCTACTAAGGAGTTTAGCGGTGATACAGATATTACGTATAGTATCGAAACCTAATACCACAGCTGCGCGGCTGATCGTAGTGACATGGGAGATGCCCTTATTGTATATCGCACTATTCGCAACCCGTAATATGCGCGAGGTTAGCGCATTATCATGCATCACACTACGACCTAAAATGGCCAAGGAGGAGGTATCATCTTTGGCCAGTTTCTCTAACGATTTGACCATAGATGACAGCGCAGGCATCTCTTGTTCACTGATGCGTTTGGCCCAATAATCGGTGCCTTTACCTGGATTAATAGCCTTCAATGGTTACTCGACTCTAAGAGAAATGAAATAGGGTCACAGCGCCACAACCCACACTAAGTAGCCATAAGTATAGACCCACAAAAAGATTAACATAACAGATACATATAAACATGACTTTATACTTTTGCATTACATCACAGTTTTACCATTTTACTTAGCACATTGGGAATGAGTAACCACAGGCTTCACAACTTAGCCGACAGCGAGTGAAGGCATCTATTAATGCCGATTCCCATGTAAAAAACTGCATACAATACTGACAGATTATTGTTTCAAACGAGTATGAGTAAATACGGTCAGAGGGTTTTAAAAAGAAAGGGAGGCAATAAAAAAGGCGACTCAAGGTAGGCCGCCAAAACACGCTAAATTGTCTATCCAAGTTGGATGAAAATAAAAACCTCGCACTGCACGTAGGACACAGTGCGAGGAACAACCGCTGTAAACTACAGCAAGTCGAAAGGGTTACCCTTAAAACTGATCTTCTTCGGTAGAGCCTGTCAGTGCAGTCACTGAAGATTGACCGCCTTGAATAACATTTGTCACTTTATCGAAATAACCAGTACCCACTTCTTGCTGATGCGCCACGAAGGTATAACCTTTCTTCGCCGCGGCAAATTCCACTTCTTGTACTTTTTCAACATAGTGCTTCATGCCTTCGCCACGAGCGTAGTCATAAGCAAGATCGAACATGTTGTACCACATGTTATGAATACCGGCTAAAGTGATAAACTGGTACTTATAACCCATATCAGACAGCGCTTGCTGGAAGCGTGCAATAGTGGCGTCATCCAAGTTTTTCTTCCAGTTAAATGAAGGTGAGCAGTTATAAGCAAGCAACTGATCTGGGTATTGCGCATGGATTGCTTCAGCAAAACGGCGTGCTTCTTCTAGATCGGGCTTAGCGGTTTCACACCAGATAAGATCGGCATAAGGTGCATAAGCCAGACCACGCGAAATCGCTTGTTCGATACCTGCATTCACGCGGTAGAAACCTTCAGATGTACGCTCACCAGTAACAAAATCAGCATCATATGGGTCGCAATCAGAGGTCAGTAGATCAGCAGCATTGGCATCAGTACGCGCAATAACCAGGGTTTCAACGCCACTTACATCGGCTGCAAGACGTGCAGAGACCAGCTTCTGTACCGCTTCTTGAGTTGGTACTAGTACTTTACCACCCATGTGACCACATTTTTTCACTGACGCTAGCTGATCTTCAAAGTGAACACCGGCCGCACCTGCGTCAATCATATTTTTCATTAGCTCGTAAGCATTCAAAACACCACCGAAGCCGGCTTCAGCATCGGCAACGATCGGTAGGAAGTAATCAGTGTAACCTTCATCTTCTGGATTAACTTCGTTGCTCCACTGAATTTGGTCAGCACGACGGAACGAGTTATTGATACGTTGTACGACTGCTGGCACTGAGTTCGCTGGGTATAGCGACTGATCTGGGTACATGGTGCCCGCGAGGTTGGCATCGGCCGCGACCTGCCAACCTGAAAGGTAAATAGCTTCGATACCGGCTTTAGCTTGTTGTACTGCCTGACCACCCGTTAAAGCACCTAGCGAGTTAACATAGCCTTTTTTCGCGCCGCCATTAACCAACTCCCATAGCTTGGCAGCACCGCGAGTTGCAAGAGTATTTTCTGGCACAATTGATCCGCGTAAGGCGACTACTTCTTCCGCTGTGTAAGGACGACGAACGCCTGCCCAGCGAGGATTTTCAGCCCAGTCCTTTTTTATCGCATCAATTTGCTCTTGACGTGAAATCTGTGTAGTTGCCTTAGTCATAATCATCTCCATAAGTGTGTTAGGATTCAGTGCCAATCAATACTGCTTCATTCCAAAGGCGCTAAATATTGCGAGTTGGGGTAACCCATTTACCCCATTTATTCGAATTAAATTAATAGGTTAAATCGATAAAACTAATCAGCCTGCGTTAAAATTTCATAACCTGGTAATGTTAAGAAGTCGACCAGCTCATCAGAAGTGGTGATCTGCTCTAGCAGCACCGCCGCTTGGGTATAACTACCACGGGTAAACCTATCAGGCCCGACTTCAAGTTTGACGTTGGCTAACTCCTCAACGAGCATCTCTTTAAATAAATCCTTAGTCACCAGTTTGCCATTGGACAATTTCTGCTTATGTTGGATCCACTGCCAAATAGAGGTGCGAGAGATCTCAGCGGTCGCAGCATCTTCCATCAAACCGTAAATAGGCACACAACCATTACCATTGATCCAAGCTTCGATATATTGCAGCGCAATGCGAATATTGAGGCGCATACCGGCTTCGGTTCGCTCACCGTCACAGGGTAATAGCAGATCTCGGGCTAAAATCGGGGCATCGACATCACGAGTGATATGCAATTGATTGACATGATCTTCACCAATATATTCGTTAAAAATACTCATAGCCGTATCAGCAAGACCAGGATGTGCCACCCAAGTACCGTCGTGACCGTTGCGCGCTTCGAGCTCTTTATCGCCACGAACTTTGGCTAGTACCGCTTCATTTTGCGCTGGATCTTTAGCAGGAATAAATGCTGCCATTCCGCCCATGGCTAATGCACCACGCTTATGACATGTTTTAATCAAGAGTCGAGAATAAGCACTCAAAAATGGCTTATCCATGGTGACGGCTTGTCTATCAGGTAATACACGATCTGGATGGTTTTTAAGGGTTTTAATATAGCTAAAGATATAATCCCAACGACCACAGTTAAGCGCTACGATGTTTGAGCGCAGCTCATAAAGGATCTCTTCCATTTCAAACACAGCAGGGAGAGTTTCAACCAAACAGGTACATTTGATGGTGCCCGGTGTTAAACAAAAACGTTCTTCAACAAAGGCAAATACCTTGGCCCACCAGCGCGCTTCAACATGGCTTTCCAGCTTAGGAATGTAAAAATAAGGTCCACTGCCTTTTGCCAATAGTTGACGATAGTTATGGTAAAAATAGAGACAAAAATCGAATAGCGAACCAGGAATAGGCTTACCGTTAAACTCGACATGCTTTTCAATAAGGTGAAGGCCACGTACGCGGCACACCAATACAGCAGGGTCGTCTTTTAAGGCGTAATGTTTACCCGTTTCCGGAGCGGTAAACTCAATCTCACCGCGCACCGCATCACGTAAATTAATTTGACCTTCAATCACCTTAGACCAACTGGGGGCCAGTGAATCCTCAAAATCGGCCATAAACACTTTAACGTTAGCATTCAGGGCATTAATGATCATTTTACGATCAACTGGGCCAGTGATCTCAACCCGGCGGTCGGTTAAATCATCAGGAATACCACGGATTTGCCAGTCGCCATCTCTGATAGCGCGAGTTTCAGGCAAAAAGTCAGGTAAACTGCCCCCATCAATCACTGCTTGCTTAGCTTTGCGAGCAGCTAATAACTTAGGCACTTCATCGGCAAACTCACGACATAACACTTCGAGTAAACTCAGTGCCCCCTCATTAAGTACCGTTTCTTGTCCTTCAACACTTTCACCCGTAATGCGAATGGATGTGTCCGTCTGCTCTTTATTTAATACTGGTTCAGTCATCCTGATATCTCCCGAGTGCATAGCGTCGCGTCTTAATGTATGTATTTAGTAAGCTCTAATTCATTTGATTCTGCCTGCTGAGACTCGTTATTCGCGGCAGTTTGTTTCTAAGGTACGACGTAACACAATTAACAACTCACTAACTAAACCGCAGAGACTAAATGTCGCGATGATCATGAGTGAAGCGCTTCTACATGTACCTTTTGAATAAAACCTACTAACAAAAGGTTGTATTTGCAACAGTCAACTTAAACATAAAATTAACAATAAGAGCAATTCACACCACTATAAAATTGGTATTACCAAACACAAAAACCAACCTAGATCGCTGATAATAAAAGAGTTTAATTAATGGCAATCAAATATCACTTAACGCTAACTTAAGTTGTCTGACAATTTGACCAAGCTGCCACCAATGAAACTTATAACGTAATTTAATTACACCGAGTAATAAAAAAAACACACAACAACAAGCTTCAGTAAAAGCTACAAAGGGTCAAGTATGTTTTGATTAACCTTATAGGCAATCATCGAAAAGAGTTTAAAATCAAACTAATAAGAGAAAATATCCTCACACCAAAATCAAACGATCGTTTTAAAGCTACGTTAACGTAAAGGTTAATCATCGCGCAACCAGCGCTACGCAACATAACCGCAACGTTTGTCGATCAACATCACAAAAAACATTGGTTAACCGGCACTTTTTTATAAAAAATCGACTTTGATACATATTTAGTTAAGTGAGTAGCCCATTGTTAAATGAACCAGATATAAACAACTCCTATGATATGAGGAAAAAACACATAAAGCAGACTCTGACTTTAAGCTGAGTTCCTCACAAGCAGAAAGAACATCAGCAAAGAGCAAACATCAAAGATGTGAATATAGAGGTAAATTAACCGCAGATTTAAAGTGGGTGTAAACCATAACCATTAACAACCTAGCTTTTAAAAAGAAAGTTAGTAAAAATCATTGAAAAAATTGCCAAACTCGACAAGTAAATTAGCCCTGGTGATTTGTAGATAGGATCATAGTCACATGAAAAAGCTATATACCGTTCAGTAGCCAAATCTAGTATTTGGCCTTTACTGTTAAAGTGCCGAGCCTTGGCATAACAAGCCGCTAAGCTGGACTACTCACTGTTTAGCGGCCTTTGAAGGTTATTGTTAATCTTGTATTGGTAATGTTCTGGGGCTTGAGCTTGCGCTACGAAATCCGCACTCTTCCTCACCCTCCTGCGCGCTTTATACCTTAATTTTTTTTCAGTTTTAGATTATTGCAGTTCATAGGCGCAGCCAGCGCCACACCTAGGGCTTTTATGCGATCGAAGATCTGAAAAGATCGAAGTTTTTTTCAGTGTTTTACAGTTCCATACAGGCGCTGTGAGAGCATGTGGAATTACCAAAGCCGCATAGTTGCTGGGTTTTGTCTCGTTTCCGTGTTTTTTTGCGTGAGGCGTGAAAATTATGGGTAATGATCGAAATGTTTTAAAACAGTGAATTACGCAAAAATAAAACTGAAATGAAATTAACCTGATTTACTTGCGAAACAATAAAGCGACAAGTGACTAGTTGTGGTCAAAAATCTTAGTTACGTGGGCAAATTGTGGACATAGGAGTCAAATTTCAGTTTAAGTATTTACTTATTAAGTGGGTGATCACCAGATACAAAAAAGCCGCTAAACCCGTCTGGTAGGGGTTTAGCGGCCTTTTGAAGGTTATTGCTAACCTTGGTTTTGTTGGTGGAGGCGGCGGGGCTCGAACCCGCGTCCAAAAAGCCTACATCCTCGGCGCTACATGCTTAGTCTCTCTTTTGGTTAACCAAGTACACTCCGAAAGACAGGATTGCAATTGGCGAGTTCAGTACTGTTTCGCGGTTCACCCCTGAACGTGGTTCCCTCGCTATCAAATGTAAAGGTGACCATCTTATTACTCTGCCCATTTGAGAAACGTGAGCAAGATGGCTAGCTAGCCTAAGCTGCTAGAGCGTAGTTATCGTCGTTTGCAACTATAACTGTGCGGCTTTTTACGAGGCCAACCGCCCCTCGGCATGCTCCTAGGGTTTCGTGAATCTTGTCGAATCCAGAATCGCCCCCAGTACAATATGATTGTAACCGTGAATGCCTCTATTACCAAGGATTAATCCAGTAGATACAATCGATTGTTGTTTATCTGTACGTTTTCACCTATTAAAACAGTCGATTATCTTGGATTACTGTTGAACGGCTTTTTTCATCGTACGAGATTTTTCAATCTTCCATTCGCGCTCTTTGGTATCGTCGCGCTTATCGTGTTCTTTCTTGCCTTTACCTAAACCAATCTCAATTTTTACCCAGGCACCTTTGCGCCAATACATAGAGATGGGCACTATGGAGTAGCCTTGACGATCGACTAATCCCTGTAGTTTGTCCAACTCTTTGCGATTGAGCAGTAGCTTTCTGTCGCGCATGGGGTCGCATACAACATGAGTTGATGCAGTATTAAGTGGGGAAATGGTACAACCGAAAAGATAAGCTTCACCGTTGCGCAAGAACACATAGCTCTCGGACAGGTTTACTTTTCCGACTCGGATAGACTTTACTTCCCAGCCCATTAAGGACAAACCAGCTTCAAATTTTTCTTCAAATTTGTAATCGAAAGTTGCGCGTTTATTGCGTGCAATCGTCGCTGATGGATTTTTTGAGTTTTTTGCGTTTTTCTTAGCCATAGGCTAGCTATTATACGCGCGGCGATTTAATTTGGAATTGGCTGAAGAGATTATTTCTGTTTTTTGTTGGGTTCAGTGAACGTATTGATGGTTTTTCACCCAGTTTTACGCGGTGCAGTGTAGGTGATCCTTATGGCTGGTCGTGTTAAAATTGGCGCCAGATTTTTATTTGTCAGCCCGATGGTGTTAGGTAAAGCGAACATATGGCCAAGATTTCCCGCAGTGTATTAGTGCGCTTTAGTGCGATGCAGATGTATGAGTTAGTAAATGATGTTGAGTCTTACAAAGAGTTTCTACCTGGCTGCGTTGGTGGCACAGTGCATGAATTTGACGGTCAGACCATGGTGGCCTCTGTCGATGTTTCCAAGGCAGGAATAAGTAAGACCTTTACCACTCGAAATCAGGTTATCCCCGGTGAGCGTATTGAGCTGGCTCTAGAAAATGGTCCATTTAAGCATTTAAACGGCTGTTGGGTATTCACGGCATTAACTGAAGATGCCTGTAAAGTCGATTTTGAACTCAATTTTGAGTTTTCCAATCCCATGGTAGATATGGCATTTGGTAAGGTGTTTAAGGAGTTAATGTCATCTATGGTCACGGCTTTTACTAGCCGAGCAAAAGTCGTTTATCAATCTTAGTTTACTGAAGGAAGTTGAGTCACTATGATAGAACAAGAGAGTTTTGCAGTTGAAGTGATCTATGCGCTGCCGACACAACAGAAGCGTATTACGGTAACTGTGGCTCCAGGCACTACGTGCATCGAAGCGGTTAAACAGAGTGATATATGCCGTTTTTTCCCTGAGATAGATCTTAAAAATGTCAAGCTAGGTATTTTTAGCCGTGCGGTTAAGCATGATGAGGTACTTCAGCCAGGGCAACGAGTAGAGATTTATCGCCCGCTAATCGCCGATCCTAAGGATGTGCGCCGCAAGCGTGCCGAGAAAGCCAAAGATGAAGGCCGTGCTAATAAAATTACAGGTGGCCGCGTAAACTAACCAAGCTTGTAAAATTGGTTGCAATAAAAAAGGTTCTTAGGCTTATGCGTTAAGAACCTTTTTATTGAAGTAAACGCCACTCATTTTTTAAATAAGCTTAGTTAAATGAGCTTAACTGTGTCATTCAAATTCTTGCTGTTTATTCAGCTCTTGCGTTTTTTTCTCTTCAACCAATGGCTTAGTATCTGGACGTTGTTCCGGGTTTAGTGGCACCAAGTCACCTTGCTCACTAACCAAAGATCTCATTTCAGGTAAAGAGCTTTGCTCCAGTGGCGTAGCAAACTCCGGTGATAATTCATAGTCGCCAACCACTTGGGTCAGTTTATCTTGCTCGAAGTGCAGCACTAACTCTTTGTGTATGATGCTAGCGTCACGACCACTTTTATAATGGTAAACATAGTACCAAGTATCGTCTGCGAAACTATCGCGCAATACGGGACGTCCTAAAATATACTCTACTTGTTCTTTGGTCATCTCGATACGGAGTTTTTCAACTTGCTGAGTTTCCATATAGTTGCCTTGAGGCACATCAGGTTTGTAAATCAGCCAGTCAAAAACACTGCATGCACTGAGTGAAAGTGATAATGCGGCAACGCCGAATAGAGTAATGCTGTGCTTTTTTATTGTCATTGAAATGCGCTACTTCCCTAAAAATCTGCTAGCCATAATACCCAAGCTATGACCATGCT
This sequence comes from Shewanella algidipiscicola, assembly GCF_003605125.1. GTDB lineage: Bacteria > Pseudomonadota > Gammaproteobacteria > Enterobacterales > Shewanellaceae > Shewanella > Shewanella algidipiscicola. The sequence continues at coordinate 92,639 of NZ_QPQT01000003.1, read as the reverse complement.
GACAAGCGCTATCGTTATTTAATCAGATAAGACGCATGCCGTTAAAACAAGCTGTTGAGCTAAAATGGACTATCAAATATCCCTTGAGTCGAATGCTCAGTCTGACAGGGATTAAACCAATAAGTTTCTTATCTCAGTTGAATAATCTACTGATGGCTGTCTAACCTCACTTTTTAATTGCGGTTAAAAATGGGAGGATTGCCCCCCTTGAGCAATGATCCATTACGTTATTACTTTACCTCAAACTTAGCATGGGTGTAACGAACCAGAGGATTAACACCTTAATCGCCTATCTATTACAGGTAACAGATACAAATGAATATAACTGGAATAGAGGAACATCACACTTGTTGATGACGACTATCCCCTTAATTTAGGTAAAGTGGACTGTATGCTTACACATTTACTCAACCGAGTTATTAACAAGTATTTGCAATGTTAATAATTGTGGTAAGTTAAGTCATAAATGTTGAGCCGGTGATTTGTGAGCGTTAGTAACGCCTTGTACCAATGACAAACAGCCATATTCGGTATCGTCACTGGATCTGAAGGTAAATGATTAACGTCATAATGGGATTGATTGAGTAATGAAGTCTAATATAAATGTGGGAAGTTTAGTGTGTGTTGGCACAGGGCTCAATCTAGCCGGACAGATTAGTGTCATGAGTCAAAGTCATATTGAACAGGCAGATGTGGTGTTTTGTTTGGTGCCAGATCATTTTGCACAATCTTGGCTTGAGTCCCTTAATAATGATGTGCGTTCATTGCAATGTTATTACGCTCAGGGCGATGAAGTAAAAAACCGCCGCGACAGTTATCAGCAAATGGTTGATGCTATTGTTGATGAAGTGCGCGCCAACAAAAAAGTGGTGTGTGCACTTTATGGCCATCCTGGTGTGTTTTCTTGTGTATCACACATGGCTATAGCCAACGTTCGACAATTGGGATTTAGCGCTAAGATGGAACCCGGAATTTCGGCAGAGGCCTGTTTATGGGCCGATTTAGGGATTGATCCCGGTAACTCTGGCCATCAGAGTTTCGAGGCAAGTCAGTTTATGTTTTATTGCCATACGCCCGATCCAACGGCGTATTTGCTACTTTGGCAAATTGGCATTGCTGGTGAACATACCATGACCCAATTTCACACCAACGCCGATAGGCTACAAGTGTTGGTTGAGCAATTGAGTCAGTGGTACCCACTTGAGCATGAAGTGGTCTTATACGAAGCGCCTAATTTACCGATACAAGAACCACGGATAGAGACTTTGTTATTAAAAGATTTATCCAACGCCATGTTAACACCAATTACCACGTTATTGATGCCACCATCGAAGGCGTTAACGATTAACCATGCTGTACTGGCAAAATTAGGGATAACAGCGGCCGAGTTAGGATAATGCGACTGCCGGCGCAACAAACTACAAATATTAAATTCAGCATAAAATGGAGAGTAAAAAAGATGGCAACAATAAATGAGTTTTTTGAACAATTAGGCTCAGATGCTGCATTATTAGACGCATATAAGCGCGATCCTAAAGGAGTGATGAAAGCGAATGGTTTAAGTGACGAAGCAATTGAAGCCATTATGTCTGGCGATAAAGCACGCATCGACCAGCTGGTAGGGCCGAGTAAAAAGAGTGTCATTTATCAAGTCGTATATGCGCCTAAAGATAATAACTAAATTGAAACGCTATACCTTAATTTTCTTAGCCTTATTAACCACGATCTTCCCAAAGATCGTGGTTGCGGACGTGGTGCAAAATATTGATGCATCATTGGATGCGCTCGAAGCGGCTGTAGCTTCTAAACCAGCCGATGTTGAAGCGCTACAGCAACAATTAAAACCTCAACTAGACGACTATTCACAGCAACAAAAGATCCGTTTTTGGGTGCTTAATAGCGTCTACCATATTTATCAGTCTGACTATAACAGTGCGCTGGAGATCTTAAATCAAGCCGAAGCGTTATCGCCCACCAATAGCATGCTGACGTCGATATATTTGTACAAAGCAACAGCATTAATCGGCTTAAATGCTTTTTCACAAGCTCTCGACGTCATGGAGAGGAATTTAAGCCGTATAGAGTCCTTAGATGATGTGCAGTTAAAAGCCAGCTCTTATATACGGCTTGCGGCATTATTTCTTGAAATGGAGGCCTGGGAGGAAATAGAAACCTACGCCAATCAGGCCTTGCGCCTTAATAATCGTCAAAATCCTAGAAATCATTGTTATGGGCTACTGTATATTGCGGTCGCCAAACTGAAAAAAGATCAGTTAAATAGTGCCTATCAACAATTTAATGACAGTATGAATTACTGCCATGATAATAATTTTATGATGATTGAAGCTATGTCACTTAAAGGGATTGGCGATGTCGAACTCAAACGAGGAAACGTAGAATCTAGCATCATTTTTTTAGAAAAAGCATTACAGGCCTATGAACCATTTCAATATCAGATTGAGATTAACCATATACATTCACTATTGGCTATGGCTTATAACCGCCTAGGCAAGCCACAGCAAGCTCAATATTATGCTGATCTTGTTATTGCTGCACCCAGCCATGGAATTAACCTTCAATACCAAAAAGATGCTTACAAAGTACTGGCGGCCTTATCGCAACAACAAGGCCAATTTGAATCAGCCTATAACTATTTGAATCGCTATCAAGAGATCAGTGAAAATTTACATAATGAAACTAAAGCTAAGGCTTACGCCTATCAATTAGCCAAATTTGATAATGTAGAAAAAACACGTGAAATCAAAATGCTAAATCAAGATAGAGCCTTGTACACAGCACAGCAAAAAGTGATGGAGCTACAACGCTATAAAGAAAGTATGGCACTCTTAGTTGCATTAGGGTGTTCGGTGTTTTTTATTATTTTCGGCGCTACCATGTTTTTACAAAAACGAAAATACAAACGTGTCTCAGAACTCGACCAGCTAACCGGTATATTTAATCGAGGAACCGGACAAGATCTCGCGGAAAACTTATTTATCGATGTGATAGCCCGACAGGGAAAGTTTAGTGTGGTGATGTTTGATCTCGATAATTTTAAAGCCATCAATGACACTCTTGGTCATGGGACCGGAGACTGGGCCTTAAAGCATGTGGCTCAAGTTGTCCGTCCATTGTTAAAGAGCCGCGATCTGTTTGTGCGTATGGGCGGAGAAGAGTTTGCACTATTTCTTCCTGATGCAGATGCTGATGTTGCATTAAATATGGCAGAGCAATGCCGTGCGGCAATAGAAGCCATTAATACTAAACCACATTATAGTGATTTAGTGATAACCGCCAGCTTTGGTGTGACAACGAATATCGACACTGACTTAAGCCTTGACCCCATGATGAAACGAGCTGATATCGCCATGTATCAAGCTAAGTTGCAGGGTCGTAATTGTGTGGTCGAATACCAAGAAACAATGTCTATGATCGCAGCGATAGCTTAAGTGCTTAACTAGCCCCCCTAACCTTTTACACCTGATATTAATCATCTAACGCTTCCTCTGTTCATTTTTGTTTAACAGCCCCACCATCAATGGCAACTGGCAGCTTGAACCGCCGCTAGCATACCACTTAGACGCAGCCCTAAAAACAACCAGACTAACCCATTAATGCAAATAAACAGCATAGTGGGTTACCCAAAAGGCAGTGGCCATTGGCGTGCTCAGCGCCAAGCCAACACAGGCTTGTCCAGTGATGCCTGTACATTCGCCGTTAAGCCCAAGCGACTTAAATAACTAAGGCACTAATTTATTAAGGTAAAATGGCTAATACTACTGCAAAATGGCGCATGACGATAAGCGGCAAGCGAGGCACTCCCACTGTTACCGCATCCACCAGCCAGTAACCACCGACCAACACGGTTAAGCTAATGGCAACATGTTGCAACCAATACGGTAGTCGTCGCTGCCCATACGCTAACTCAGAGTGCGCCCTAGCGTACTTAGCGGATAAGTACAGTAAAACAACAGCAGGATAGACATAGTCAAGAGTGGCCAGAAAAATCGCCAAACTAAGTAACATAAAAAAGAATTGACACAATTAACCTTATTCAGGCTTCATCATGTCAATTCAAACGCAATGGCAGATAAGCTTTGACAATTTTATCGCGCACCATATTCGCAAGCTTAAGCGTTTACTCTTTGTGAGTCGGCAGTTTGATTTGTCCCCGCTAACACCAACAAGCCTGCCAAGATCCCAAGGTTTTTAACGAAGTTTTGCATCTCATGCGCACCTTCTACCCCGTTGAAATTCCAAAAGTCATGCAAACTAAAGTTAATCACGATAACCAAACCAGCCAATAACAGTGAAGCCAATCCGGTGTAACGATTTAAGATTAACGCTAATGCCGCAGTAATTTGGAACACACCCGCAGCGGCTAATAACACAGGTATCATCACCATATTGTGCTTTTGCATCAGCGCCACATGCATATCCCAGCTGATGAATTTCATCATCCCAGGTAACAAGAAATAAAGTGCCAGTAACACCCTGCCGATGGTGACAAATATTGGGGCCATATTATTCAACATGATTCTCCATTAATCAGTGTTAACCAACTTATTACAACTGCTGACCATTAACATGCAAACTCACGTCGATATTGTTACGTACCGCATTCGAGTATGGGCATACTTGATGAGCCGTGGCGACTAATTTAACCGCTTGTGCTTGTGGTAAATCCAGCATCACGCTCAACGCTACACTTAAGGCAAATCCACCTTCTACACGCGCACCAATCCCAACATTGGCCGTCACTGGCGCTGCAGTTAAATCGATTTTAGCTTCGCGGGCAACGTGTAAAATCGCATTTGAGAAACAGGCACTATAACCTGCGGCAAACAGTTGCTCTGGATTTGTGGCTTCGCCGCTGCCGCCCATCTCTTTTGGATAACTAAGCATGAGAGCTAGATTTCCATCATCGGTGGCGACATGGCCGTTGCGTCCTGCACTCGCTGTGGCACTGGTTTGATATAAGGTTTTCATCATGTTCTCCTTGAATAAAATTATTATCAATGCACAGCCCATTGGCTCACGGCCAAATAACTGCAGTTTCAACATCTACGACAACTAGGTTGTGCGCAACTGATTAGCTTATTTATAACCGCAAAATAAAATACACGCAAACTAATTGCGCACAATCATTGTACCAAAATAGAAATTATCCTTATCGAAAAAAGCGGTTAACAGGCACGCCTAGTCAACACCAACCGAGTCGCCACACCGCTTTGTCTTTTAATTCACGCCAATTTATGGAGTATTGCTTGTGACTTATCACCGCCTCGATAATACACAGGGTAATATTGCGCTGTTCATCTAACTCGACTTCCACAATGGTAAAGTGCTTTTCACGGTTCATGGGGACCACTTTGGTCCATTTACTATGCAGTAATTTTTTAGGATTAACGTTATTCATGCTGAGTATACGCATGGGTGCGACGTTTAGTTCAATAGGTATGCTAATCATTAGGATCTTTTGCTGTTTAATGGTTACAGCAAAGAGTTTAGGGCCGACAATATCGCCTATCACCACTATGGTCGCTTACCGCGAATTTAGACGTTATGAAGTAGACCTTAACAAGCGTTTTAGTTGCAACTTATACCACTGCGTAACCTACTACTTACCAATACGCCCCTTACTATTGAACAACAAAAACTCAAAAACTTTGATCTCATGCATTAACATTTACTAGACAGTCTATTTCATTAGTCCTATTGTAAAAATAGAGTATATACTCTAATCATTTCACGATATAGCTGGAGTCACAATGGTTGAAATAATTGATGTAAACGGAACCCAAGTGCATGTCCAAGGCCAGGGCGAACAGACCATCGTCATGCTTCACGGTTGGCCTGACACCTATAGGCTCTGGGATCCCCAAGTAAAAGTGCTGCAATCGAACTATCGCTGTGTCAGATTCAGTCTACCTGGCTATGAAAACAGCCAATCACGCACCTTATATACGTTAGAGCAGATTGTTGACCTTATTGATGCGGTTATCACAGCCGTCAGTCCCAATCAAAAAGTGGTGCTCATGCTCCATGATTGGGGATGCTTTTTTGGTTACCAGTTTTATATGCGCCATCAAGAGAAAGTAGAAAAGATCATTGGCGTAGACATTGGCGATGCTGGCTCTGCGGAGCACCAATTAAGCACTAAGGTGAAAGCCTTTATGTTTGCTTACCAGATGTGGTTAGCGACCGCTTGGAAAATCGGTGGTGGCTTGGGTGATACCATGACGCGCAAAATGGCCACATGGCTGCATGCTCCTGGCGATCAACAACTGATCAGCGCTTCGATGACCTACTCCTATTACTGGAAGTGGAGCCGCACCTTAACAGGTAAACCTTTAGGCCATTTACCCTTAGAGATTAAATGCCCACTGCTGTTTTTATACGGCAAAAACAAGCCAGGCATGTTCCATTCTGAACCTTGGGCTAAAAAAATGGCTGCCAGAGAAGGTAACCAAGTTATCGCCTTCGATACGCGCCATTGGATCATGACTGAAGCCCCTGGAAAATTTAACCAAGCTATTATTGAGTGGTTAGCCAAATAACACTCTCGTGCTCAGTGCAAGCCCAAGCGTTGAGCACGTTTACCTTTACTATCAACCACTTAAAACCAGGCTGCTACAACTTAATATACCCACTCTCTAGCTATAGGGCTTTTAAAAGACGTTTTCTCCCCGTTATATTAGCTAATTGACCCATTTTATTCAGTCTCTCCAACATATGCTTTTGACTCTATTTCAAGCTAAATTTCAAGCTAAAATAAATGTGCCCAGCGATAGATATTGGCTCAACGATATCATCAAACCTGAGAATATTATATTTGATAAGTCTCTGTGCCTAAGCCATTACCAAACTGGTGCAATAGAGTTTGCCGTGAACCACTAACATAGACCACGATCTTAGCGTTTTGACGATGTGATAGCTAAATTGTGACGTGATGGGAATCGATGTTGTGCAGAAAACATAGTGGTTTGGCTTTGTTCTCTAGCATGGAGAAAGCTGATCGGTTAATGAATCTAGCTAATATTATTTAGCGTGGCCTAGCAACAAAAAACCACCGGTTAAGGTGGTTTTTGTTATCAATAAAGCTTATACCAGTTTCATCTCTTGGATGATTTCATGGGCAATTTCTGGCGTGGTGCTGACAGGCTTTTCATGCAGATCGGCCTTGAGTTGCCCTTTTCTATGCTTGAGCGCTGCATCAAGTTTCTTGGCCGCAGTCGCTATAGCCGGATACATCACTTCACCACTACCTGAAGCTGAGATTCGGCTACCTTCATAATTTGTTCTAAGTTCGGCTTGATACTCGCCATGTTCTTTGGAAATAATGACATCGAGTGAAATTAACGTCGGAAAATGTGTCGCGATTTTGGAAAACTTTTGATTCACATGTTCTTTGATCGAATCGGTAATATCAACGTGGTGACCTGAAAGATTTATTTTCATAGGTTTTCCTTTTAAAAATGACTTCAATAATGAACTTGGGGCAGCTAGCTGAAAAACAAGTCGCTGATGCGTTTTTTTTCAATTTGACCTCAATTAATCATGGGTCAACAACCAGTAGATCTCCATTCATTGCCCTGCTTCATATGTAACGCCGTTACCGTTTAAAAGCAAGCCTGTTTGCTTAGATATTGATAATAAAGCAGCTATATCACTCATAAACGGATAAAACTAAACAAAAATTAATCTGCCCCTTTGCGCTCAACTAGATTCACGTTATACACATCAGGGTTCAAACCTAGTTGCCTTCATTGAATTTTGAACCTGTTAGGCTAAAGTTTCAGCATCAAGCTATCACTATCGCAACTTTATGCAGCCCATAAAAATGGGGGCTATCCACCTGGGAACAGCTTGGCGAATACCCCCCTAAAACATCATCACGCTGATCTGATTTATCAACGCGCTAACGCGAGCTCAGCTATTGCAGCAAACTCACATCATCAGCAAAACCGCTAGTCGGCATTGGCTGTGCTTTTAAAGGAGAAACGACTTGCTCCACTAATTGCGCTTTTAAATAGCTAATGGCTTTTTCAAGCTGGGCATCATGGCCATTGAATGTCGCGAGCGGTAAATTATCGACCTCAATATCTGGACTAATACCTCGGCCTTCCACAATCCAGCGACCATCCATGGCATACTGTGGATACTCAGCAACACGCGCCATACCTTTATCGGTAAGCGCGTTGCGACCCGACAACCATACACCTGCGCCGGCGGTTTGTTTACCAATCAATGGTGCAATGCCTAACGCCTTAACTCCCGCAGAGAAGGTCTCCCCATCTGAATAGGTCAGTTGATCAGTCAATACCACAATGTGACCACGGAAAGCTTGTTGCATATTGCTATTGGGAGTGCCTTGGGTGGGCTGCCAGAACATCCAAGCACGGCGCAGCAGTTTTTCGATGATCCAGCTGTCGATGTTACCGCCACGATTACGACGCACATCGATAATTAATCCCTGTTTGTCGATGTTGGCGTAAAATTCACGTGCAAAACTGGCGATATCACCGGCGCCCATGGCGTAGAGATGCAAGTAGCCGATATCACCTTGGCTGTTATCACTCACCTTCTGGCTATTATGATTCACCCAATCTAAATAGCGTAATTTGGCATTGGTCCGATTATCAATGGGCTCAACCACGGTTTTAATGCTGTTTTTATTACGCTTTAACGTCAGTAAAACCTGCTTATTGACCTGATTACGTAAAGCCTTGGCGACATCGGCCACCGTGTTAACGGATTTACCATTAATGGCGCTGATGATATCACCAACTGCGGCGTCAACCTCTATACGGCCTAAAGGCGAAGCATGGCTAGGTAACTCGGCATCATTTTGATAAATATGGCTAATACGAACCCCATGCTTAGTTTGCTCCAAACGTGCCCCCAAATTAGCCGCCTTGGGCTGCTTAGCGTCAGCGGGGAGATCGCCACCATAAACTTGCGAATGTAACGAGTCTAATTCGCCCATCATCTGCTTAAAGAGATCGTTAAGTTCATGGCGGTCAGTGAGTCTTGCCAACAATGGTTGATATTTAGCTTTCGTTGCTTGCCAATCGAGACCGCGCATGTTTTTGTCAAAAAAGGAATCTCGGTGCATGAGCCACGCATCTTCAAACATCTGCTGCCATTCTAGCGGCGGCGAAATCGCCAGTTGCCACTGATCGGTACGTACTTTAGCGCGGCTAATATCTGTTGGCAGCTTCTCGGCGGTATCGAGGATCAGCATCTCTTGCCCAGCGTTACTGTGCCGACGGATAAACAGCTTACTGTCATCGGCAGATAAGCTATAGCTGGCGACATCATCGCCAAAGGTCTCAACTTTAGGCTTAATAGGATCAAATTTAATCCACTTTAGCGAAGGAGCCGAGTCTGGTGTAGCCGAGTGAGACAGCACATATAACCCCTTTTCGGTCACCTGCAGCTGACTATAATTGCCAGATTCAACCGGAACTTGCCATAAACGTTGAGCCAATCCTTGCCAATCGACACGCGTTTTTATGTCATCGTCTTGCTCGTCATCAGGCTGAGGTGTCAGCTCAGTGGGTTTACTAAAGGGGAACTGCGCATCTGCGCTTAGCGCCACGGCAAACAGTTGGCTACGATTATCGAACATAGGGCCCATGTTACGGTCGCCCCACGGCGAGGTAGGAGTCGCTTTAAATGCACGATTAGATATGAAGTATAACCACTGACCGTCGTCACTAAAGGCGGGTGAGAAGGATTCATATTTATCGCTAGTCAGAGCCTGTGCTTTCTCTTTTTTTAATGAATACAGCACGATTTGCGGCCGTAATTGACCTTGTTCATCTTTGGTGATGGCCATAAAGCGACTGTCATTTGACCATACCACATCACGATATGGCCCCAATCCTTGGCCTTGAGTGATGATCTTATTGTTACTGCCCTTTTCTATGTCGAGTAGCCACAGATTGCCATCGTAGTCATCGTGGGCGATATAGCGCCCATCGGGTGATAAATGCAGCCCCATGCGTAAAGTATGGCCGTTGGTAGTCAATTGCTTCGCTTGTCGGCTGCCATCGGCAGCAAAGCGCCAAATCTCCTGCTCTCCAGAGGCATCGCTAATACCGTACACCCATCGGCCATCAGGGCTCATGACCCCGTGTCGCACGCGATGATCACCCGGTAACGCCAACTCGACTAAGCGCGAACCATCCGTGCCCGCTATCGCCACATGGCTTCGCGCAGTGACCACTACTTTGTCGCCTGCAGGCGATAACTGGGTATCGGTGGCAAACTTCATCGGCTGCGTAACCCAATGTTCACGTCGCTGTGAAAAATCAGATGTCAGCCGTATATCGAGGGTTTGCATCTGGTTAGTGGCAATATCATACAATTGAATGTCCGCCCCTTGTTGGAACACAATACGGCCATTATCCATACGGGCACCACGCACTTGCCAGTCATTAAACTGTGTGTGCTGACGTACGTCATCGCCGTTTAGGGCCATCGACCAGATATTATCGTTACCACTGGCATCACTAACAAAATACAGCCGCTCTTGCCACAACATGGGTTGACGCACCGAGCCTTTATGAGTCCCTGTTAGCTTTACTGCTTCATCTTGGCTACCTAAGGTATAGCGCCACAACTCGCCTTTGGCGCCGCCACGATACACCTTGGCATTATCGCCTGTGGTTTGCAGACCAAAACGGGTGAAATACAGCGTAGCTCCAGTATCATCGATAACCCCTTCAATCGCATCGGCTAACGGCAGATCTTTAGTGGTTAAGCTGACAGGATCGACACTTTTAAGGACCCAGTAATTAGCCGGACCAAACGCATTGTCGGTGGCGTAAAGCACCTGGCCATCGGCGGTCCAGCCTTGCACTCGCACTCGGCTATTCTCAAAACTGACCCGCTTGGCTACACCGCCCTGAATAGGAATAATGTACACCTCACTGGCGCCATCATAATTGGCAACATAAGCAACCCATTGACCATCTTTAGAGATAGCGGCGCCCAGTTCTTCTGCTGGCAAGCTGGTAAGCCGGCGAGCTTGAGGATCGTTTAAGTGCTGAGTCCATAAATCGCCTTCGGCGGTAAACACCAAGGTATTATCATTTAAAGCAGGGGCGCGATAGTAACCCTGATTAATCAAGTTCGAGGCTGCATCGGAGGCAGCGATAAGCGGGGTCGTGTGTAAGGTGCCTAATGCAAGCACGCAAGAGGCAAAGAGATGACTTAATTTCATATTCGGCTCATTTATTTGTTTTATCTCGTTTTTATTAGGGTAACAAGGTAACAAACTTTACCGAGCCAGGCAGTAATTTATCAGCAAATAATTATTAGCAAATGTGTCCAATTAAGTTAACCACAGCCCCTGCGGGCTGTGAACATTATGCCTGTCGATAACTCAGCCTACGGTTGGCTATGAGCGTCGATTTGTTGGCTTAAGTGGCGCCACTTTTGATGTAACGGGTGCGTCTTATCGGCTAATTGTGGGCGTTGCTGGTTAATGCGCTGCAACAATACCATCGCTTCAGACCATTGCTCAGTGCTCACAAGCTGTTGTAAGTGATTAAGCGCTTGTTTATCGGATATCACGGCTTTGGCTTGCCCCTTTAATGTGGCAGGCGGTTGGGCCTCTCGGGTCTCCGCAGCACTGGCTGCTACGGCGCTAGGCTCGCTATCCTTTACGTTGCTAGCGTCAGCCTTGCTATCGAGAATCGTAGGGGAAGAACTAACACTCTTGCCTTGCAATATCGGCGCACCTTCAGTGCTCACCAGAGCTTTATGGCGTTGGGTAGTTTCGTTTGAGTCATTCACAGTAGAAGCTGGCTCAGTGCTAACCTGACTCGTGGCAGTCATTTTACTGGTCTCTACCAAGTTGGCACTAGCATCACTCGCTATTGACTCGCCAACATTTGAATCAGCAGCTGTAGATCCTACAATTTCAGGCTCACCATTTTCAGGGGCAGCCATTGGCGCGCTCATCACCCGAGGCGCGCGCGCGGCTTGGCTCTCTAGCGCTTGTGGCGCAATAAACGCTGGCTCCATCAACAAAGGGTCTTGGCTGGTCGGGTTAAGCAGCAATATACTCACGACTAAAAGCACAGACGCCGCCGAGGAGAGCGGCCAGCGATATTGGCGCCAGAAACTCACCTGCTTAGGCGCATGAATTTTGGATGCTTGCGCCATGGCTAAAATGTGGCTGTCTAACGCCTCGCTAGGTTGCTCGGTTGCCTGTGAGCGGTACAGCAGTTGCAACGCCTTATCTACGCTGTCATCTTGGCTATTTTGTGTCATAGTGTTGTTCCTGCCATTTACCTTCGACGCACTGTTTTAGCGACTGAGTCGCATAACGCAGCCGACTTTTTATCGCCTCTAGTCCTGCGCCCGCGACCTCGGCAATCACCACAGCGGTGAACCCCATCTCCATATTGAGCAAAAACGCCTCTTTTTGAACGTGAGGTAGTAATGCAATACACTCTTTTAAGATAGTGGCTTTTTGCCCCTGCGTTGTCAGTTGCTCGGGAGCGTACTGCATACAAGGCTGCCCATCGTTTATCGGTTCCCCCTCAATAGCCGCATCACTAAAAAGCTCAACAGGTTTGAGCGCCCGCACATGATCAATTAACAAATTATGGGCAATACGATACAGCCAAGTGGTAAATTTGGCGCGGCGCTCATAACCCGCAGCGGCTTTAATCACCCGTGCCCATGTTTCTTGATACAGATCTTCAGCCAGCTGTTTGTCACCGATTTGCCTTATAAAATACCGATATAACCCGCCTTTATATTTTTGATAGAGTAGTTCAAAGGCACGCGGATCCCCATTAGCAAACTCTTGCATCAACCTGTGGTCCACTTCTGCGGCCATGACAGTTTCAGACACCTTGTCCAATATCTGCTCCCTAATCGTTTATCTGGCTAAATATTGTTTTAAAGTCTGCACTGAGTGCAGCTTTTTGTCTAGATTCAGAGACTCAGATACAAGCGCCTATTGATATTCACGTCGCCGGACACCAAAAGGGTTAACGAATCACAAAAGTGTTGCAATAAATCATACAAAACTAATGGATAAACAGTATAAAAAATGCCGCCAAGGTTAACCTTGGCGGCATTAATCGATAAGTTAGTCACTCATATTGCCATCAGGGTAATAGGCACACGGCACCTTGATGGCGACATACGTAATTATAGAGCCGCTAATTTTTCCTGTAGCTTGGCATCTTTGGCTTGCACAGCTTCTGCCGACTTAGCACGTTCTTGTTTTACTGCCTGCGCTAACTCGTCATCACCCACGGCCAACATTTGCGCCGCTAAATAACCGGCGTTTTTCGCGCCCGCGCTGCCAATCGCAACAGTTGCAACAGGCACGCCACCAGGCATCATCACGGTTGATAATAGGGCGTCATGGCCTTGAAGCGGGCCGCAGTCGACGGGGACGCCAATCACAGGGCGAGTGGTGATACCAGCGACAGCGCCGGCAAGATGGGCAGCAAGGCCGGCGGCACAGATAAAGACTTTACAACCACGGGCTTCGGCGTCGGTCACATAAGCGTGAGTCGCCGCTGGCGTGCGATGCGCAGAAGTTACTTTAGCTTCAAAGCGAATACCGAAAGTCTTGAGGACATCTAAGGTGGCTTGCATGGTGGGCAAATCTGAATCAGACCCCATTAATACGGCAACAAATGGCTTAGTCATGTTTTATCCTTTTTTGTAGGGTAGAGCTATTATTTTGGGCGCATTATAGTCATTTTTACCCTCTGATAACAGGGGCAGCATAACGATAAATTAGCCAAATATTGTTTAACTCGATGCAAGATTAACAAAGGGATGAATTGCACCACTTTCAACATGACTTTTGATTGCAAACCAATGATATGTGGCTCCTATATTAAAACATCCCACTGTACTCGCGGTTTGATAGATAAGAAAAAGCCCCGATATTCTCGAGGCTAATAGCTGATTTCATATTATTAGACTAACCAAAGAACAGGCGCCACAACCAGGAGGAGTCAAGATCTTCTTGGCAGCTACGATATTGGGCTGCATAACGTTTAGCCCGGCCATCAACCTTATCAGCCACCTTGACTAACCAGGCTTTGTGCCGATAGGTTTTACGCTTATAGCCGCCCCACCCCTCATGGTAATTGAGGTATTGATTACGCGCATCCCATTTAGACACACCATTAATTTTGTGGGTTTTATAAATAAACCACCCCATAAAATCCATCGCATCATCGAAATCACTACGACTAGACCAACTATTACCCGTTTCTCTGACATAGTCGTCCCATGTCATGGTTTTAGCCTGGGCGTAGCCGTAAGCATCACTGGCTCGGCCGATAGGAATAAAGCCTAAAAAGTACTCCATTGGCGGCGCAGCATTGTGTTTAAACGAACTTTCTTGGTACATCATTGCCAGTGGTACATGCACGGGTACGCCCCACTTTTCACGGGTGTTAACTGCCGCTTTATACCAATCTCGATGCTCTTGATAAATCGCACACAAATTTTCAGGATCTCTTGGGGGAGAGGTGACGCATCCACTAAGCAATAACACCAGCAGGCCGCTGAGCAAAGGGGCAAGAAACTTCATCATGGGGAATACCAGAACTATCATTTAATCAGCGCTATAGTTTCACATTGTTGTTAAATTGAATCAATGTAAATAAGCTGAAGTTGGGATAAGAACAAGTGAATATGCCGACCTTAACTCGCGGGTAAAAATGCACATTGGTGGGCATCTTCTGACCATACTATCGGCTGCCAATAATCGCTATCTAAGCCACGATAGACTTTATCTTGATTAAAACGCGCTCCTAAATGATAACGACGATTCGGTTTAACATCTATGGTCAATGTCTTAGTTCCTCTTGCAGCCAACTTCACTTTTAACTGCGGCGAATCGATAAGCTCCGCCACAGTGAACTCATTAACGCCCGGTGCTAGCTGATAATTGGGTTTTGAAATAACAGCCTGGCCATTAAGGTGAGTCACCACAACCCGGTAGAGCTCATCTTCTCTATCTGGCACTAGGTAACCGGAAACCGTGCCACACTGCGCACTATTATCTGGCCCAGAGGCACAGGCAGATAATAGCAGTACGAGGGGAAATAATAGTGCGCTTTTTCTCATCAGACAGCCTCTAACTTAGGCTCGGCAAAATAGTCGCTTACATACTGATCGAAACTCACAGTAGATTGCGCCTCTAATTGCGCTTGAGCCTGCAGCGAGTCGCTCGCCGCTTGTCGATAAGCTTGCTCAACATCGGCAGCCAATGGGTAGTCCATCAACTCTTGATAATAGGTTTGCGCCAAATCTTTCACCCAATAACTGTGATCTCGCTGCGTCGATAGCAACTCAGTTAAAATTTGGCCAGACAAGGTTTTTGATGGATCATCAACAGCCGCAAGCCAATGGGCTAATGTGGTGTGATAATCGCCTTGCTCACCCCCATCAAGTAATTTGGCTACACTACTTAACTCATCAAACAGTTGGTGTAACCAGCTTTGCATCGCAATCGGCTGGCCATGACGGCTTAACATTAAGCCTGGTTTACGCCCTTCAAGGATCACTGCATTTAGATTTTGGCTGATCTCCGCCTCTTCTGCTGGCGTCGATTTTGGCGAAGGGCTGAGTAAACAATGCAATAAGAACAGATCTAAGAAACGGATCTGCTGTGCATCAATCCCCACAGATGAGAACGGATTAACATCAAGAGCTCTGACTTCGATATACTCAACGCCAGCGCGCGCTAAGGCTTCTGACGGTTTTTCACCCTCTTGAGTCACTCGTTTAGCCCGTATGGGTGAGTAAAACTCGTTTTCAATTTGCAGCACATTGGCATTAAGCTGGCGATATTCACCATCAACCTTAACCCCTATTGCTTCAAATTTCGCCGAGGGCATCTTAATCGCTGCTTGAATACCGGTTAAATATTCAGCCAGTGAGTTATAGCTTATATTTAACCGCTCTTGTTCTTTATTGGTATAGCCCAAATCGCTCATGCGCAGTGATGTCGCATACGGTAAATACAAGGTGCCTTTACCCAACTGTTTAAATGGATGAGTCGTGGGTTGATCTTTAATAAAAGAGCTACATAAGGCCGGGGATGCACCAAACAGATAAGGCAACACCCACACTTGACGGCGGTAATTACGGATCAGGCCAAAATAGGACTCTGAAATAAACTCATCGCGGCTAAGCTGTTTATCTGACGCCTCATAGAGACGGTCCCACAAGGCTTGCGACACCGAAAAGTTAAAGTGTACCCCAGAAATAATTTGCATCAGGGCGCCATATCGATAGGTTAACCCTTTACGATATAAACGCTTGAGTTGCCCCACGTTTGAACTGCCATAATCGGCAATGGGAATATCGGCAACATCACCCACATAACAAGGCATACTCACGGGCCACAACTGTTGTTGGCCTATATTGCGTACAGTAAAGGCATGTGTCTGCGTTAAGTCGGTCAGTAGGTCGTCGATATTTTGATGCACTGGAGTAATAAATTCTAACAATGACTCACTGTAATCTGTGGTGATACGAGAGTTAGTTAGCGCGGCACCTAAGCTCTCTGGATGTTTGTCCGTTGCTAGATCTCCCGAAGGTTCAATGCGCAGTGCTTCTCGCTCAATACCACGTACCATACCTGTTAGCGCATCTCGCCCCTGCTCATCGTTAAGCAGGCCAATAACTTCAGTGAAAGAGTTCAATATCTGTGTCTCTTATTGCTTCAACATGATCATTTGCAGGCTAGACCTACAAAACGCGTGATAAATTTCACTCGCCAAAAAACAGTACCCGAACGAGCTTAGTGGCAAGTCAAAAAAAATAAAGCGGTGAGCTAAATCAAGCATCACCGCATCGTTAATATTGGGGTAAAAATATCAAATTACAATGCTAAAGCACGCACTGGATAACCCAAGGCTTTAATGTCGGCTTCAATATTGGCTTTATCACCCACAATCAATACTATCATTTCAGCTAGCTGAAGTTTAGCGCTCGCCAAGTTATTTAGCTCCTCTTTAGGAATATTTCTAATAATATCAGCCTGAGTCTGAGTAAAATTAGGGTCGAGGTTAAAGCGCTGGATCCGGCGCATAAAGCCCGCTTTCTGGTAAGGCGTCTCATAATCGAGCGCTTGACTTTGCGAGACAGAGTTACGCATAAAGGCCAGCTCTTGATCTGTCATGCCACTGGCTTGATAGCGGTTAATCTCCTTGGCAAACTCAACTAGAGCCTGAGCGGTAACATCGCTACGAACGCTGGCCGTGGCTTGGAATAGCCCCTGCTCACTGCCGCCAGAGAAGTAACTTCTCGCACCATAGGTGTAGCCTTTATCTTCGCGTAAGTTAAGGTTAATACGACTGTTAAAGGCACCGCCTAAGGGATAGTTCATCAAGTAAGATTTAAAATACTCGCCTGTGGCATCAAACGGCATTGCTCGCTGCCCAATCTTAATCACCGACTGCGCCGCTCCCGGCTTGTCGACAATATAGACAGTCCCCGCCTCAAGTGCCGGCATTGCCGCTAAGGCAGGTAATGCACTCGACTCACCTTGCCAGCTCGATAATCCTTGTAACTTGCTGAGCAGTTGTGGCTGCATTAAATTGCTCACCGCCACGATTTGCGCGTTACCGGCGCGGTACTGCTGCTGGTAAAATCCTTTTACATCATCAAGGGTGAGCGCTGATACACTGGCAATGGTGCCTTCGCTGCTGATCCCAAGAGGGGTGTTATCGCCAAAGAGCAAGGCATCAAAACCACTGTTAGCGATATAGTTAGGATCTGACTGCATATGTTGCAGACTTTGCAAATGTTGCTGCTTAACACGCTCGAAATCGGCACTGTTAAAACCCGGTTTAAAGAGCTTTTCTTGTACTATGGCCAAGGTTTCGTCAATATGTGACGTCAGCGCCGACACCTTAACGTAGCTTTGATAGGTGCTAGCCCCAAAGCTGACCGTACTGCCTAGCATCTCTAACGCCTGCGCCAGCTCTTCAGTGCTACGTAATTGGCTCGACTCATTAAGCACTGATGCGGTTAAGTTGGCTAATCCGGCTTGCTTAACATCCACCAAACGGTGTCCGCCATTTAAGTAGATCATCAACTCAATGGTGGGGGTTTCGGTGCTGGTGGTGGCCATCACGTCAATGCCATTACTGAGTGTGTCGGTCCATAGCACAGGCACGGTGATCATCGGCGCAGCTTGAGGTGTTGGCATAATGCTGCGATCAAACGACGGCGCAACGGCTTCAACAGTCTCAAGACCGGTTACCGCCTGCTCTGCAATCTGCGGCGCTGGCGCAACATAGTTATCTTCATGGGCAATTAGCTGAGTTTGCCCTTCAGGCACGACACTCATCACCACCATAGGCTTGTTTTTAATGTAGCGGTTAAACACCCGCATCACATCTTCTTTGGTGACGTTGGCGTAGCGGGTTAAATCGTACGCTATCATATCGGGATTGCCGAAAAAGGTTTGATTTAACGCCAGAGTTGACACTTTGCCTTTAACACTCTGTAAACCAAAAATAGTATTGGCTTCAAATTGCACTTTGGCTTTTTGTAGATCGTCATCGGTCACGCCACGTTGCTCAAATTCGGCAATCGACTCAAGTACCCGCGCTTCAATGTCGCTCAGTTCGCCACCACGTGCAGGGTTAGCTAAGGCGTAAATAGAAAACTGACATGCCAGCTCCTGACAAGGATGACTGACACCTGCTTGTACCGCATAGCCGTCTTTAACGAGGTTTTTATAGACTAACGAGGTTGGGCCACCACCAATAATATTAGACAGCAGATCGAGCGCTGCCTCGTCTTGATGACTGGCGTAAACCGTAGGAAACGCCATTCTTAATAGGGGTAAGTGCACCCTATCTTCCATCGAGATATAACGCGTCTTATCTAGTGTCACCAGCGGCTTAGGTGCAGCGGTCACTTCTGGACCACGCGGGATCTCGCCAAAATATTTATTCACCCACGCCAATGTTTGCACTTCGTCGAAATCACCACCTATGGTCAAGGTGGCATTATTGGGGCCGTACCAACGCTGGAAGAAATGTTTAACATCGTTCACATCGGCACGATTTAAATCATCGGGCCAGCCGATAACTGGCCATGAATAGGGGTGGCCTGCAGGATATAGCGCTTGGTTAAAACGCTCGCCCATACGCCCATAGGGTTGGTTATCGATACGCTGGGCGCGCTCGTTTTTGACCGTCTCGCGTTGTACCTCAAATTTCTCTTCTGTCAAGGCGGGCAAAAAGTATCCCATGCGATCGGACTCAAGCCACAACATTTTTTCTAATTGGTTGCTAGGCACTGTCTCAAAATAGTTAGTTCGGTCGGTATTAGTCGTGCCATTTAACGTACCACCCGCTTCGGTAACCGCTTTAAAATGTTGCTCGTCGGCAACATTCTCTGAGCCTTGAAACATCATATGTTCAAATAGGTGAGCAAAACCTGAGCGCCCAGGCAGCTCGCGAGATGAGCCAACATGATACGTCACATCGACATGCACCAAAGGATCTGATTTGTCTTGGTGTAATATGACAGTCAAGCCATTAGCCAGCTGATATTTTTTGTAGGGAATTCCCACACCTGATTCGGTGGTGGTGACTGTTTCAACTAGCGAAACCCCTTGCGGCAAACTGGTCGACACATTCGACGCAGAACAAGCGGTCAACGCTGCCGAGATAGCGGCAGCTAATATCCATTTCTTCATTAATTTTTTACTCCTGTGTTAACTCGTAGGCCTGTGCCTTACAACCAATGTAGCGTTAACGCTGCAACCAGCAGATAACGTATTCCTTTTCCAATAAAAATCATGATACTCGACTTCACCACTGGCAGCTTTAGCCAGCCTGCCAACAGGCATAGTAGATCGCCAATGAGTGGCATCCACGCCAGTAATAGACTCCAATAGCCATAACGCTTCAGTAAACCAATACTGTGCCGGTATCGTCCTTGCGCCATCGCTTCGGGCGTCGTAGCAAAGCGCCCCAATGTGCCCAAATAATAACTGGTAATGGAGCCTAATCCATTACCTAACGTCGCCACGATTACCAAAGGTAACCACTTCTCAGGCGTGTTATCGATTAACGCCACCAATAAAACTTCCGAACCGCCAGGTAACAAGGTGGCAGCAATAAATGCCGCACTAAACATCAACCATAACTCGGTCATATTGGCTTACCTAATGAAAAAAAGTAATTTTTTATGTACAACATCCTGTGTCTGGTCATGTTATGCCAAGGTTAAAACTTAAAAATATTAAAACATTCTTTTTAATGACAATAAGTTATAACAAAATCAATTTTGTAAGCAAGCCCAAGGGGCTATAGAATGACGCCTAATAAAATAATATGTTGAGCAGCCTCGATGACTTGCGCAAAACAAGCGCTCTTCCCGACTCAACGGTTCCATCCTCAACACAACATTAAATTGGAAATTATCCCATGTGGCAAACGATTAAACAGATCCCCTTTTGGCAAAAGGTGCTGGCTGGTTTTATTTTAGGGATCACCTTTGGCTTAGTATTAGGTGAGCAAGCGACACAATTAAAGCCTTTAGGTGACCTGTTCATTGCAGCCATTAAGATGTTGGTCGCGCCGCTGGTGTTCTGCGCCATTGTGGTCAGTATCACGTCGTTAGGGAGCGGTGTCAGCCTTAAACGTCTGAGCTTTAAAACCCTATTGATGTTTATGTTTACCGGCACTATCGCCTCATTGATCGGTTTAACCATTGGCAGTTTAATTGATATGGGTGGCACGCTCGAGCTGGCGACAACAGAGGTGCGTGAGCGTAATGTGCCTGGTTTTGCTCAGGTGCTGCTTGATATGGTGCCCGTCAATCCGTTCGCTTCCCTTGCCGAAGGTAAGGTGCTTCAAATTATCGTGTTTGCAGCCCTTATTGGTATCGCCATCAATAAGGTTGGGGAAAAAGCAGAGCCATTAAAGCGCACTATAGAAGCAGGCGCCGAGGTGATGTTTCAACTCACCCGTATGGTACTGCAGCTGACTCCTATTGGCGTATTTGGCCTAATGGCTTGGGTTGTGGGCGAATATGGGTTATCAATGCTACTGCCGTTAGGTAAGTTTATTGCTGCTATCTACCTTGCTGCCGTCATTCACATTCTATTTATTTACGGCGGATTAATAAAATTTGCCGCTAAGCTAAGCCCAATACAATTTTTCCGTAAAGCGATGCCTGCCCAGCTAGTAGCCTTTACTACCGCATCAAGCTTTGGCACCTTACCCGCCAGTACCCGCGCGACAGAGTCCATGGGCGTCTCTAAAAAATATGGCGCCTTTGTGCTACCGCTTGGCGCGACCATGAATATGGATGGTTGTGGTGGTATCTACCCAGCCATTGCTGCCATATTCATCGCGCAGATCTACGGTATTCCGCTAGATATGACCGATTACATGTTGATTGCTGTTACGGCCACTGTTGCCTCTGTCGGCACCGCTGGCGTACCGGGTAGCGCCATGGTGATGCTGTCGGTCACTTTAGGCGTTGTGGGGCTACCACTAGAAGGTATCGCCTTTATTGCCGCTATTGACCGCGTTATCGATATGATCCGCACAGCTACCAATGTCACAGGTGACATGATGACGGCCGTTGTGGTGGGTAAGTCTGAAGGTCAACTCGACGAAGCGCAGTTTTACAACAACGAAGAGTCCACAGTAAGCGCGGCGGGTTAAGAGGAACCGCCCGTTAACCTAAAGCAACCCCATAAAAAAACCGCTAATGCGGTTTTTTTATGCTTTGACATTAAGCTATGCCTACACTGATTTTAGCCTTAATGAGGTAAATACTCTTTCACAGGCTAACTTAAACGAATATATCAAGGGAGCGCCCGTTGGCGTAGGCTTATTCTGCGTAATTATTACACATGAGCACATCCTCTACTCCTCGCTATGTTAACGCTTAACAATGGCTATTTTGCCGCGCTACTGATATTTATCAAACCTGAGTCTCTTGAATGCGCTAATGGAAAATATTCACATAATGATGTGGATAGCGCGCAAAGCGTATTATACTTGAGCAATATTTACGCTTACTTTTAGGATATTTATGGCTCGTCTGTTTTTACTTCCTATTGTGTTATGCCTATTTTGGACCCTGTTTTTACATTTAACTGGCGTGCCGTTAAAACAGGGCAAAAAAGGCTTTATCTATATCATCGCGATCAGTATGACGGTGATCTTATCTTTGGGCTTTATACTCTGGCTCACCGCCGATCAGAATCTGAGATATTAATTTGCCTAAGGCGCTAGTGCTCATCGCAAGTTCTGGTAAGATAACGGCCCTTTTGACGCCGTGAAGGCAATACTCTGGAAATGCTATGTCTGATAAGTTTTTCTTTAAAGGCCGTAAAACGCCTAAGCCAAAACATGAAAGTTATGGTTATAACACTAAGCGAGTCGCTAAACCTGGCAGTGAAGCGTTTCCGCTAGCACTTATCGTCAATAGTGAAGCTAGGTATGCAGAAGTGAAGGCATTAGTCGATGAACATCAACTAGTCGCCAACATCGACATCAAGTCTGAAGTCGCTGAAGATATTAGCGCCTTGATGGGGATTTTAAATAAACCCAAAACCGCCACTGTGGAGAAAAAACCACAGCGCAACGATCCCTGCATCTGCGGCAGCGGGCAAAAATACAAAAAATGTTGTGGTAAGCAATAAGTGGTTTAGCAGTGATAGCCTGTTAGTATCATTGCTACATCAGCAAAATTGATCCGAGATAATGCTAAGGTAAGCCTCAAGTTCTGCTTCGGTTGTCGGTAACGAATCAAGCTCGAACGTTAAGGGGCTACCACCGTTTAACATGAAAACTGAACCCTCGCCGTGATCATAGTGAAACCATTTGCCATTCACACACAGATCCGTATGGCAGTTAGCTTGTAATTCCATCATCGTCATCCTCATTCAGTTCAAACAATCACAATACTTGTGACGCACATCACCATCATCAGACTACGGATCAGATAGAGAGTTGTTGATCTGCATCAACTGATTAAGCATTAGCTTGACTAAGCAATCACTAACATTGGCGATATCAATGACGAAACAATCATTTGGCAGATATAAAAAAACGGCCTACTGAACTCAGTAGGCCGCATTATCTTTATCACTGCCTGCGCTTACACTATCAGCCAAGCACAGCCAGTAACACACCAGCCGCGACCGCCGAGCCAAGCACTCCCGCCACATTTGGTCCCATCGCATGCATCAATAAGAAGTTTTGTTGGTTCGCTTCGAGACCCACTTTATTGACCACTCGCGCTGCCATAGGTACCGCCGAGACACCAGCCGCGCCAATCAGAGGGTTAATTTTCCCGCCGGATAATTTATTCATTAACTTTGCCATCAATACCCCTGTCGCGGTACCGATGGCAAATGCGACGGCGCCGAGTACCAATATGCCCAAGGTTTCTAGCTGCAAAAATTTATCGGCAGAGAGCTTAGAGCCAACGGCTAACCCTAAAAAGATGGTGACAATATTGATAAGTTCATTTTGAGCGGTATTAGATAGCCTATCGACCACACCAGACTCGCGCATCAAGTTACCTAAGCAAAACATGCCCACAAGTGGCGTTGCCGCAGGTAAAAACAAGATAGTTAACCCCAGCACCATCAGCGGAAAAAAGATCTTCTCTTTCTTGCTGACCTCACGTAGTTGCTCCATCTTGATTTGACGTTCAGACTCGGTTGTGAGTAACTTCATGATCGGCGGCTGAATAATGGGCACCAACGCCATATAAGAGTATGCCGCAACCGCAATAGCCCCAAGCAGATCTGGCGCTAACTTAGATGCTAAGAAGATTGCAGTAGGGCCATCGGCTCCGCCAATAATGGCAATCGCCGCTGCATCTTGCATGCTAAATTCAAAACCAGGCACTAAATTAAGGCCAATGGCACCAATTAAGGTGGCAAAAATCCCAAACTGCGCCGCGGCGCCAAGCAGTAGCATCTTAGGATTAGCAATCAAGGCTCCAAAATCGGTTAGCGCCCCTACCCCCATAAAGATAAGTAAGGGAAATACCCCTGTTTCAATACCTACATGGTAGGCAAAATAAAGTAAGCCCCCCTCGTCGGTAAAACCACCATTAGGAATATTAGCCAACACGGCGCCAAAACCGATAGGTAATAACAACAAGGGCTCAAACCTACGAGCGATAGCCAAATACAGCAATAGCCCACCCACGGCCATCATCAGTAATTGCCCAGCACTAAAGTTGGCAATGCCTGATTCGGCCCAAAAAGCCAGAAATCCTTCCATGTGAACTCCTATGCTATGGCAAGCAATTGATTGCCAACGGCAACAGAGTCACCTTCTTTTACCCAAACCTGACAGATCACGCCGTCAAATTCGGCGCGGATCTCAGTCTCCATCTTCATGGCTTCGAGAATGATCACCACATCGCCCGCCTTGACGGCATCCCCCAAGGCTACATTCACCTTAAAGATATTCCCGGACAATGGTGCACTCATTGCAGCCTTCGCTGCATCGGCATCGACGCTTGGGCTGATTGTTGGTGCCGTAAAGGGCACCACATTCTCATTAGGCACTATCTGGCTAATATCACCACCAGGGGCCACTTCAACTACAAAACTTTGACCCTGAACATTTACCGTATAGGTCTCTGCTCCACGCTTATCACTCACCTTTGGCGATGTAATAGCCGCTTCACTTGCCACTTGCCTGCTAGGCGCTTGAGGCGTTGGCTCAAATGCGTCAGGGTTATTACGATTATTAAGGAACTTAAGGCCAATTTGTGGGAACAAGGCGTAAGTGAGTACGTCATCATCTAGCTCTGTTGCCAATGTCATCCCTTCGGCCTCAGCCTTAGTCGATAACTCGCTGCGCAGCTTATCTAGCTCTGGCGCAAGTAAGTCGGCTGGGCGACATGTGATGGCCTCTGCGCCAGCAAGTACACGTTGTTGCAGCGCTTGGTTAACGGGCGCGGGAGTTGCCCCGTATTCGCCCTTAAGCACCCCTTCGGTCTCTTTGGTCAACGATTTATAGCGCTGCCCAGTCAATACATTGATCACCGCTTGGCTACCCACAATTTGTGATGTGGGCGTGACCAAGGGCAAATAGCCGAGATCTTGGCGAACTTTCGGGATCTCCTCGAGCACTAAGTCTAATTTGTCGGCGGCGCCTTGTTCGCGCAATTGGTTTTCCATATTGGTTAACATACCACCTGGCACCTGAGCACGTAAAATGCGTGAGTCAATCCCCTTGAGCTCACCTTCAAATGCGGCGTATTTTTTTCTTACCTCGCGGAAATAGGCGGCAATCTCTTCGAGCAACGCCATATCATATCCCGTTGCCCTATCGGTGCCCTCAACCATAGCGACCAAGGTTTCTGTCGCACTGTGACCATACGTTTGGCTCATCGATGAGATAGCAGTATCGAGCACATCGATGCCTGCTTCAATCGCCTTTTGGTAGGTGGCAGTACTAAGGCCTGTTGTGGCGTGACAATGCAGTGACACAATTAAGTTGGTTTGAGCTTTTAGCTGACTGATGAGATCATAAGCCTCATATGGCTTAAGCAGACCCGCCATATCTTTAATGCACAGCGAGTGACACCCCATATCCTCAAGGCGTTTAGCCATATCGACCCAGGTAGACAAAGTATGGACAGGGCTTGTGGTGTAAGAGATAGTGCCTTGGGCATGGCCACCCACCTCGACCACAGACTTAATTGCCGTTTCAAGATTGCGCACATCGTTCATGGCATCAAACACCCGAAACACATCGACACCATTGTCATGGGCACGTTCGACAAAACGCTGCACCAGATCGTCGGCGTAATGGCGATAGCCCAACAAGTTTTGTCCACGCAGTAACATCTGCTGCGGCGTATTTGGCATCGCTTTTTTTAATGCTCTAATGCGCTCCCAAGGATCTTCCCCTAAGTAACGAATACAGGCATCAAATGTGGCACCGCCCCAAGATTCCAGCGACCAAAAGCCAATTTTATCCAACTGTGGCGCAATAGGCAGCATATCTTCGAGTCGAAGACGAGTGGCAAGGATAGATTGATGTGCATCCCGTAAGGCAACATCGGTTAATGCAAGTGGCTTGCTCATAAAAACTCCCTACTATTTATTATGCGTTGGCGCGATATTGATGAATCGCCGCGGTGATTGCTGCAACCAATTTAGGCTCGATAGCCTGCGAAGATTCAGGGATATCGCAATCAGTACTGGCAGTAGTTGATTGCTCTGGTCCAAATTTCCATGCCACTAGGCTTATCGCTAAAATAAGCATCGACAGGAACACAAACACCAGTCCCATTCCCAACACCATAATCATCAATGCATCATTCATTTGTTGAGCAATAGAATTCATATTGTCCTCTTCGAATAACCTTAATCTCTGTGGATGCAGAAAAAATACTAGCGACTTACTACTTATTCAATTTTTAAGCAAAAAAAATCACCTCAAAGCGCGAGGTGGTTATTTAGCATCAGCCAATCAAAATGTTTCAAACACAGAAGAACCATAACCAATCTATAACAAAAATACGAGCAAAATGTAAATTGGTCATACCAAAATTATTAAAACTATCTAACTCAAGCTGATAATTCAATAAATAAAAGGCGATAAATGTGAAGATATGACAAAAAAGCGAGCTGAAATAGCAATCAATTAAAAAAGTCGTGTCATTCAGATAAAAATAGACATCATCAACATAAGCCGATTAACCGATTATGCAAAGTTATTCAATCAATAGTGGCAAGACATAGAGGCTCATATCTGCACGGCATGTTAAAGAGCGTCAGTTCGAGGTGACAAGCAACATCGGCAAATGGCATTAACTAACGCCGTTTAACTATCACTACGACTAAGCTATCGATACGGCTATCGAGTTAAACCGACTATGCAGACTCACTGAGATAAAACGATTGAGTGGTGACGATTGTGCAGTCCTCATGCAGCGTAAGGAAGTGTAATGCTATAGAGGCGGCGCTATCGAGCCTGAGGACAACCTGAGTAAATAACTTAGGTAAGTCACTTGAGCAAATAACTTAAGTAAATCACTTGAGCAAATAACTTAGGTAAATCACTTGAGTAAATAACTTAGGTAAGTCACTTGGGCAAATAACTTAAGTAAATCACTTGAGCAAATAACTTAGGTAAATCACTTGAGCAAATAACTTACCCAAATAACTTAGGTAAGTAACTTGGGTAAGTAAAGTATACGGTGAAAAACAGGCATAAAAAAACCCGTAACAAGTACGGGTTTTAATAATGGCGGAGAAGGAGGGATTCGAACCCTCGATGGGATTTAAAGCCCATACTCCCTTAGCAGGGGAGCGCCTTCGGCCACTCGGCCACCTCTCCGCATAAAATGGTGCGCGTGGGAGGATTCGAACCTCCGACCGCCTGGTTCGTAGCCAGGTACTCTATCCAGCTGAGCTACACGCGCAAAACTTTACGTAAAACATAAAAAAGACGGAATTGACCGTCAAATTTATTTGAATATGGTGCGCGTGGGAGGATTCGAACCTCCGACCGCCTGGTTCGTAGCCAGGTACTCTATCCAGCTGAGCTACACGCGCAAAATAACACATAATCCCAATAAACTATAGATGGTGCGCGTGGGAGGATTCGAACCTCCGACCGCCTGGTTCGTAGCCAGGTACTCTATCCAGCTGAGCTACACGCGCATCTTATCTCTATAACTTATTTTACTGTAATGGTGCGCGTGGGAGGATTCGAACCTCCGACCGCCTGGTTCGTAGCCAGGTACTCTATCCAGCTGAGCTACACGCGCATCGTTTTTTTTACAGTTAAGAAATGGCGGAGAAGGAGGGATTCGAACCCTCGATGGGATTTAAAGCCCATACTCCCTTAGCAGGGGAGCGCCTTCGGCCACTCGGCCACCTCTCCGTTTTCTTGGCGCACATATTACTGTTTGCCGAAAATAAGTCAAACCATTTCTATGAAACTAAATTTGTTTGGACTGTTTTTAAGCAGTTCATAGCCTTAATAGGTAATAGGTGTCCGCAATATCGCCATTACGCTTAAAAAGCTAGCGGCTTAAAACAAAAAAGTCAGCAATATGCTGACTCTTATCGTTGTCGACTTTATTAAGCGTTTTGCTTAAAAGTTACCGCCGTCAGAAGAGTTACCTGATTTTTCAGACTGAATACGCTGATAGATCTCTTCACGGTGAACAGATACTTCTTTCGGTGCATTAACACCGATACGAACTTGATTACCCTTTACGCCCAAAACGGTGACAGTAACTTCATCACCAATCATCAGTGTTTCACCAACACGACGAGTCAATATCAGCATGTTTTTGCTCCTTTGGTTCTAATTCTGCTTATACGGCACTAATCCGTTATAACCTTTATTATACGGTCAGCTTAGTACAAATTAATAGTGTTCTGTCAAAAAACCCCTGCTAATTGCACCTTTATTGATTTAAATTTTCCTGACTAGGTTATTTGTATGCTTTCCCTAGCGTAGGATTGCTTTTTTTACTACCGTTTTGTAGAAAAATATCGGCATAGACAACGCCGCATATCTAAAAGATCAAAGACAAGATCAACTCGCAGTGCAACCCTCTTTCCACTTACCCCGTCATCACGGCCTAATACCCTTGCTATCTTGCCATGGTGCAATAGGCAACCCTCTGTCGTTTTTCTCCTGCAATTGCTGGCCGATGCTCATCAACGCCAAACACTTGCCCAAGCACTTGTCAGAGTCCAACAATCATTAATATCAGGTCAAGTGTTCAATTTTTCAACCCTAAACATAATCAACAATGACAAAACCAACTTAAGCACACCTCATTACTATCTCATTAGCCACGCATTGGAGGTAAGCCACCTTCATGCAGGCGCCGAAGAGATAAAAAAAGCGCTCAATGAGCGCTTTTTAATTTAAGAGGGTTATTCACCACTGGAGTTTAGCTTAGACGTTCGGTTAACCAAGGCAATACCGACGCCAAGGCGCTGTCGAGCTTAGCAGGTTCACTACCACCGGCTTGAGCCATATCAGGGCGACCACCGCCTTTACCGCCAACCTGAGAGGCGATCATACCGACCAGTTCGCCAGCCTTCACTTTTGCCGTTAAGTCTTTGGTGACACCCACGATCAGATTAACTTTCTCGTCACCAGCAATACCAAGCACCACGATGCCCGATTGTAACTTCTGCTTAAGTTCATCTTGCAAGCCACGTAGCGCCCCCGCATCGACACCATCAAGCTTTTTAACCAGCACCTTGATGCCGCCAAGCTCGATGGCTTCTCCAGCGAGATCGGCACTGGTTGCGGCCGCTAACTTGTCTTTAAGTTGTGACAACTCTTTTTCAAGCTGCTTGGTTTTATCAAGTTGCGCCTTAAGCTTGGCCACCACGGAAGCACTGTCGCTCTTAAGCAAGCTAGCAGCCAGCTCAAGCTGAGACTGTTGCTCACGCACATATGCCATTGCCGCCGCCCCCGTTACCGCTTCAATACGGCGAATACCTGCTGCGATACCAGCTTCAGAGGTGATCTTAAACAGACCAATATCGCCCGTGCGGCCAACGTGGGTACCACCACAAAGTTCGATAGAAAAATCGCCCATGGTCACAACACGTACCTGTGAGTCATATTTTTCACCAAACAAGGCCATCGCACCTTGTGCTTTAGCTTGCTCAATATCCATCACCTCAGCTTTCAGCTCGTGGTTACGACGGATTTGGGTATTCACTAAGTCTTCTACCGCTTGCAATTCCGCCGGCTTTACCGCTTCGAAATGAGAAAAATCAAAACGTAGGCGCTCAGGATCAACCAGCGATCCCTTTTGGCTCACATGACTGCCTAGTACTTGGCGCAGCGCAGCATGTAACAGATGCGTGACAGAGTGGTTTAGCTCGGTGCGATGTCTTAATTTTTTATCGACCTCTGCCAATAACACTTGGCCAACACGGATAGTACCGGCTTGCAGTTTACCGACATGACCAACCGCTTGGCCATACTTTTGCGTGTCGCTCACACTAAACTCAGCGCCATCGCCACTCAGTAAGCCTTTGTCACCACATTGTCCGCCAGATTCCCCATAAAACGGAGTGCTTTCCAGCACAATCACCGCATCCTCACCTGCTGACAGTTCAGTTACAGCTTGACCATCACGATACAGGGCTACCACTTTGGCTTCGCCATTAAGATCGCTATAACCACAGAAGTGGGTATGTTGATCAATTTTCAGCCCTTCATTGTAATTGGCGTCGAACTGCCCTGCCGCTTGGGCGCGACGACGCTGCTCTGCCATCGCCGCCTCGAAACCAGCCTCATCTACGGTAATATCACGTTCGCGGCACACATCGGCAGTCAAATCGACAGGGAAGCCATAAGTATCATAGAGTTTAAATGCCGTTTCGCCGTCAAGTACCTTGCCGTCGAGCCCATTAAGCGCATTATCTAAAATGCCTAAACCACGCTCAAGGGTACGGGCAAACTGCTCTTCTTCCGCTTGAAGCGACTTTTCTACAATGGCTTGTGTCTCTTTAAGGCCTTTCGCTGCATCGCCCATCACATCAATCAGTGCCGGAACTAACTTGTAGAAAAATGATTCGGTAGCACCTAGCTTATTGCCGTGGCGCACGGCACGGCGAATAATGCGGCGCAATACATAACCACGACCTTCGTTCGATGGCATCACACCATCGGCAATCAGGAAAGCGCAAGAGCGAATATGATCGGCAATAACCTTTAGCGAGTTATTGTTAAGGTCGCTAACATTCAGAATTTCAGCGGCCTTTTTAATCAGAGTTTGAAAAATATCGATTTCATAGTTGGAATGTACGCCTTGCATAATGGCGGCAATACGCTCAATGCCCATACCGGTATCTACCGAAGGCTTAGGCAGTGGTTCCATGGTACCGTCAGCTTGACGGTTGTACTGCATAAATACGATGTTCCAAATTTCAATGAAGCGGTCACCGTCTTCTTCTGGCGTACCAGGACGGCCACCCCAGATATGCTCGCCATGATCATAGAAAATTTCAGAACAAGGGCCACAAGGGCCGGTATCGCCCATTTGCCAGAAGTTATCTGAAGCGTAAGCAGCGCCTTTGTTATCACCGATACGAATAATGTTTTCAGCCGCAACACCAATCTTTTTGTTCCAGATCTCGAAGGCTTCATCATCGGTTTCATAAATCGTGACGCACAGACGTTCTTTGGGCAGCTTTAACTCTTCAGTGAGAAAGGTCCAAGCGAAAGTGATTGCTTCTTGCTTAAAGTAATCGCCGAAGCTGAAGTTACCCAGCATTTCAAAGAAAGTATGGTGACGCGCGGTATAACCTACGTTATCCAAATCATTGTGCTTGCCACCAGCGCGTACGCAGCGTTGCGAGGTTGTCGCTCTGGTGTAATCGCGCTTGTCTTCACCAAGAAAGACATCTTTAAACTGGTTCATACCTGCGTTGGTGAACAACAAGGTCGGATCATTGCCAGGTACCAGTGAACTGCTGTCCACTACCTGGTGACTATTTCTGCGGAAGAACTCCAAGAAAGCACTTCTCAGCGCTGCAGTGGTTTGATACATGAAATCATCCTGAATTAGGTTACATTCGCGGTGAAAATTGAAACTTCACCGACACTCATAGTTAGCCCAACATTATAAGCAGTCTATTGTTGAACAACCAGAGGTTTAACCTAGGATTGTAAAAGAAACCGAAAAATAGCACCAAAAGTAAATGAGGCTCTAATCAGCTGAGTAAGCCCATCACTCTCTCATCTGACGGAAGCTAAATCCCCCATGGGTAGGCATTGAAATCGATAGACAATAGGCGCCATAAGCTAGCTACGCCTATTGCATGTTAGATGCTTAGATTTGCAGGTACTTTCCTACGAGTTTGAATAAGAGTATAGCCACCGCTTACCACAATAAGTAAGCTCCCAAGTAAAGTGACCAAATCTGGAGACTCGCCAAATATCAAGATACCAAGGACTAAAGCAAATAATAAACGCGAATAGCGAAACGGAGAAACCACAGACACATCACCAGTACGCATAGCGATAGTTAACGCATTATAGGCCACCACACCAAAGACGATTGCCCCTGTGATCTGAGCGGCTAACATCAAATCAAGTTGAACGGATTCACCTTGATACGCCATCATCACCAAGCCAGTTGGAATTAGCACAAAAAAACCATATACCCCTAGTTGAGTGTTAGAAAGCACAGGTGGCGCGGCGCGTGTCGCCAAATCACGGCCAGCAAAGCCTAAGGTAGCCACAACCGCAAATATCGAGTTAACCTCAAAGCCGGCGAAACCAGGACGAATAATCATCAAGACGCCGGCAAAACCGACCACCACGGCCAGCCACCTCTTAACACCAATATTTTCACCGAATAATAAAGCGGCACCAACCATGGCTATCAATGGTGTGGCCTGCAGAATGGCCGATGCACTCGACAACGGTGTTAACGTGATCGCTAAAGCGAAACAGAATCGACCAATAACTTCACAAACGGCGCGTAGTAATAATGGTGCAGAGAGTATGGCAGGATGAAAAACTTGCCCGCCCTTACGCCAAGTTAAAAATATAAACACAAGCATTCCACCTAGACCAAATAATGCTAAAATTTGGCCAATTGATGCCGTCTCTGCCGCCGCTTTAATAAGCATATCTTCAACAGAAAACGCCGCCATCGAAGCAACCATAAAAAAACTGCCCTTGGTATTATTCAAAAAAACCACCACGATTTATGTAGTATTTAGTCAAAGTGCTTGTGGTCAATAGCGATGATTTGCTACTAGCACAGCGAAGAGTTACCGATAACATCTTGTCGAATCGGAACGCTCATAAGTGATCAATCTAATATTTAGCGTCAACGTTTATTTTTGTTTCACCTAGGGTATAAAGTAGATTAGATAACAAGCTAGAAGCACCAAAACGATAGTGCTTACAGTTCTCGCTCCACCCCTCTCCAATAATATTATCAGCCATATCTAAATATAGTTTGGCTTCTTCTGCAGTCTGAACGCCGCCAGAGGCCTTAAATCCAACGCTATCTTCAACGCCCATCTGTTTGATGACTGATAACATAATTTCAGCGGCTTCTGGCGTCGCATTGACGGACACTTTCCCCGTAGATGTTTTGATCATATCAGCCCCCGCTTTAATGGATATTTCTGAGGCTCTTTTAATTAGCGCAGGCGTTTTTAGCTCACCAGACTCAATAATCACCTTGAAGAAAATGTCACTACCGCAAGCAGCTTTACATTGCTCAATAAGCTCAAAACAAACATCCTCATCTCCCGATATTAACGCGCGATATGGAAACACAACATCGACATCATCGGCGCCATAGGCAACTGCAGCTTTTGTTTCAGCAACGGCTATTTCAACATCATCATTTCCATGAGGAAAGTTAGTCACAGTGACTACACTAATGTTTGGCGTATCTTGTGATCTCAGTTGCTTTTTGGCGATAGGAATGAAGCGCGGATAGATGCATATGCCAGCGGTATTACCGACAAGGGTTTTAGCCAATTTACACAACTCAATAATTTTATCCTCAGTATCACTGTCGCTTAAGGTTGTTAAGTCCATCAAATGCAGTGCACGCTGTGCAGCTGTTTTTAAATTACTCATTGGTATTTCCAATACGTAGTAAAAATATATCCCCGAGGCTTTACACACCTTGGACACAGATAAAGGAACGGCATTATAGAAGTGAGAGGGATTCGAAAGTAGATACAGAAATGACGCCTATAGCTATATCAGATATTGAGCATCAGCACTTGCGGGTTATAACTTGAATGCGTTATTTTAAAGTTGTTGATTCATTCGCCAGCATACATTCACTGATTATTTGTCCTAATGTCATTATTGCTTGCACTGTTTTGTCATTCAGTTCAAAGGACGCGTTCAATCTCATGCAATGATTGTAGTGTTCGGTCACACTGAACATTTTTCCCGGCGCAATGCTGATATTTTGTTTTATAGCAGCATGAAACACATCCACGGCATCTATGCTAGACGGAAGTTCTACCCAGATAAAATATCCCCCCCGTTGACTCGTGATATTAACTCCTGAAGGTAAATACTTAGTCAGTAAACACTCCATCTCTTTTTTGCGTTCGTGAAGTTTTTTTCTGAGCTGCTTTAAATGGGTTTCGTAATTACACTTACTTAAATAATCAGTTAGCGCTAATTGAATTGGCGCACTGGTTGCGAGCGTGCTCATTAATTGCAACTTTTGCATCTGCAACGCACGCTTACCAGCTGCTACCCAACCTATTCTGAACCCCGACACCAAAGATTTTGAAAAAGAGGAACAAAGCATTACGTTTCCGCTGTGATCAAACTGTTTTACCGGCATAACTGGAGCGCCTTCTTGATACAGCTCTGCATAAACATCATCTTCAATCAAGGCCACGTTATAACGATTGAGCAGATCATTTAACGCCTGCTTCTTCTCTAATGTCAGTGTAAAACCCAGTGGATTCTGATGATTACTCATCAACCAACATGCCTTTACATTATGAGATTGAAATGCCTTTTCCAAAGCATCGAGATCTATTCCTGTTATTGTATCCGTTCTTACCGACAATGCCTTTAACCCCAATCGCTCTAATGATTGCAGCGCACCATAAAACGTGGGAGATTCAACCACCACCCAATCACCCGGTTTAGTGCACACTTGCAAGCTGAGGTTTAATGCTTCGAGTGCTCCGGCAGTAATCACAATCTCCTCAGGCGATATGTTAATTCCTTTTGTCGCATAGCGTTTAGCAAGGATCGTTCGTAACTCTTCATTACCAGGCGGTAAATTATCGAATGTACTAGAAATAGGTAGATTTCGAGCGGCTGACATTAGCGAACGATTAACTTGTTGACGTGGATACAAACTCGGATCTGGATACGCGAAACCAAAATTAACCATGTGCGGATTACGACCAGCTTGCAGTACTTCAAACACAAAATCGTTAATATCAACTTTTTCAGTTAACGATACTGCAACTTGCTGATGAGATTCGGCTGCTTTTAACTCAGGCGTCACTCTATAGCCTGAACGCGCTTGAGAAACCACGTACCCTTGAGACTCTAACACTTGATAAGCATGCAACACCGTCATCAAACTTAGACCACTATGTTCAGACTGCTTTCTCAGCGACGGTAATTTATCTCCCGCACGCCAGACGCCAGAGTTTATCTGTCGTTTGAGTTGATAAACCAGATCTTCATACTTTGCCAATTTGAATTCACCATCACGATTAACACCAATCGCACTATAACACCTAAACAAACCATCTGTTATACATTTGGATTTGATTTCTGTGTCTACTGACCTCCTGACCCGTCAATTAATATGGCAAGCCTCAAAAATGAATAAGGCCCGCACATATGTTCGAGTTCGACGCTTTCTTATTAGCACGGATACAATTTGCATTTACTGTATCTTTCCACATTATTTTTCCCGCCATAACCATTGGGCTGGCGAGCTACCTGGCGGTTTTGGAGGGTTTAAGTCTCAAAACACGCAACCCTGACTACAAAATTCTCTACCTTTTCTGGTCAAAAATTTTTGCGGTTAACTTTGGCATGGGTGTTGTTTCAGGCTTAGTCATGGCCTATCAATTTGGAACCAATTGGAGTGGTTTCTCTGATTTTGCCGGTAGCATTACCGGGCCGCTACTCACTTATGAAGTGTTAACCGCTTTTTTCTTAGAAGCGGGTTTTCTTGGTGTTATGCTCTTTGGCTGGCAGCGAGTAGGCGATAAGCTACACTTTTTTGCCACCTGTATGGTGGCACTTGGAACCATATTATCCACTTTTTGGATCCTCGCCTCTAACAGTTGGATGCAAACTCCAACGGGTTACGAGATCATCAATGGTCAAGTGGTCCCCACCGACTGGTTTGCTGTCATCTTTAACCCATCATTTCCTTACAGATTACTTCATATGGGCGTCGCAGCGTTTATCAGTACCGCAGTATTTGTCGGTGCTTGTGCCGCCTGGCACCTGCTCAAGGGCAACAAAACTGGCCCTGTTAAGAAAATGTTTTCGATGGCGATGTGGATGTTAGCTCTGATTGCACCTATCCAAGCCTATATAGGAGACATACATGGTCTCAATACACTCGAACATCAACCTGCAAAAATTGCAGCGATAGAAGGACACTGGGATAACGCTGACGGTGGCCCAAGTCCATTGATTCTGTTTGGGTTCCCGAATATGGAGACAGAGCGTACTGACTACGCAATTGCCATCCCTGTCCTTGGCAGCCTAATACTCAAACACAGTTTGGTAGACCCCATTCCAGCACTAAAAGACTTTCCAAAGGATGAGAGACCTAACTCACTAGTCGTGTTTTGGTCTTTTAGAATCATGGTCGCACTAGGAATACTCATGATTGTACAAGGTTTCTACAGTCTTGGGCTGCGTAAAAAACAGCGCCTTTATGATACCGGCTGGTATCTAAAGTTCTCTCTTTTCATGGGGCCATCCGGATTAATTGCCATACTCGCAGGTTGGTTTACCACCGAAGTCGGTCGCCAGCCTTGGGTTGTATACGGGCTGATGAAAACCAAAGATGCGGTATCGGCTCATAGTGACTTACAAATGAGTATTAGCCTTCTATGTTTCTTCATTGTTTACAGCCTCGTCTTTGGCTTTGGCTACTTTTACATGATGCGCCAAATGAAACAGGGGCCTCTGCCAGCTGATGCGCACGATACTAACTCCCATGAAATTTCAACAATTTCTGGTCGACTTTAAATTTACGGCATGACTTGAGGTAATCATTATGGAATTGGATCTTTCGATTGTTTGGTTTGGTATCATCATCTTTGCTACCTTGATGTACATCTTCATGGATGGTTTTGATTTAGGCATAGGAATTGTGATGCCTTTTGTTAAAAGTAATGCACAAAAAGATGTCATGGTTAATAGTGTTGCCCCCGTTTGGGATGGCAATGAAACATGGATAGTACTGGGCGGCGCGGCGCTATTTGGCGCCTTTCCGCTCGCCTACTCGATCATTCTTGAAGCACTAACCATTCCATTGACACTGATGCTAGTCGCATTAATTTTTCGCGGCGTTGCCTTTGAATTTCGATTTAAAGCACTACCTAGTCACCTTAAATTCTGGGATCGCGCCTTTATGCTAGGCTCAATTATTACCACCTATTGTCAAGGTGTCGTTGTGGGGGCTGTCGTTCAGGGATTTACTGTAGAAGGCCGTGTATTTGCAGGTGGGCAATTGGACTGGCTCACTCCCTTCCCACTATTTTGTGGCTTTGGTCTGTTGGCAGCATATGCATTACTGGGTAGCACTTGGTTGCTCACAAAAACCGAAGGCGAGCTGCAACAGACTATATTTACTTTCGTGCCTAAAATTCTTTGCTTACTTATTATTGCAATACTCGTTGTGAGCGTTTGGACACCGCTTACTAGTGTATCCATTGCCGAACGTTGGTTTACGCTACCTAATCTGTTCTTATTAGCTCCAGTGCCCTTACTAACGGCTGTTTTGTGCTGGAAAACATTTGATTCGGTCAAAAAGCAAAAAGAAACATCACCCTTTTTAATGGCATTAATGATTGTTTTTCTTGGCTTTGCCGGTCTTGGGATCAGCCTATGGCCCAACATCATTCCTCCGAACATCTCAATATGGCAAGCTGCAGCCCCCAAAGAGAGCCTCAGTTTCATGCTGTATGGTGCGCTGATCATTATTCCTGTGATCCTTGCCTATACATTTTGGAGTTATTACGTCTTTGCCGGAAAAGTAAAAGAAGGCGAAGCGTACCACTAATTAATCATTACGGAGGTTAAAATGAAACTAAATAGAACACTCCAACAATGGCTATGGCTTCTGAGCATCTGGGTAATAAGTGTGCTTGCCTTAGGCATGATATCTATGGGATTCAAATTATTGATGACTGCAGCGGGATTTAAATCTTAACAACTCCAATTAACCGCAATAAATACCCTATTTATTGCGGTTCAAAGACGGACTAATACAAGATATTGATGGGTATAACATGTTATACCCATCATACATTTACAAAACTGTAGAACTACTTTTAGCTCAAAAATAGCCCGAATATTAATGCAATGGCTCGGGATGAAAAAACATCAATAGCGATAAATTAATACTCGCAATATAGAATAAAACTATACGGCCACTGTTAATAGGGTACTTAAGAGATATGACACTTAGCTTTTTTCTCACAAGGACAGGGGGGAGTGAGAAGGTAAGATCACTTTTCAAGCAAGTTTAATCGTTGAGGAATCAAAGCTTAAAATGGGAGATAGCAGATCCATACCTGAACAATATCAGGCAGAAAATAAGTCAGGTTTACTAATATAAATGACCTTATTCTAAAGCATAAAAAACCTGCTCAGACGTAAATCCTTGCCCGTATAAATAACGGCAACGTCTGGCCCTATCTTTTGCATCAGATATTACTGTTTCACCAAACTTTTTATTGGCTTTTGATTTTGCTAGCTCAAACCAGTCACAATCACTATTGTTTAGTGCCCTTTCAATCACCTCTTTCGATAGCCCTTTTTGCGCCA
The DNA here is from genome assembly GCF_003605125.1 of Shewanella algidipiscicola. Taxonomy (GTDB): domain Bacteria; phylum Pseudomonadota; class Gammaproteobacteria; order Enterobacterales; family Shewanellaceae; genus Shewanella; species Shewanella algidipiscicola. Next base: position 54,084 of record NZ_QPQT01000003.1, on the reverse strand, counting down.
TCGATTGACGAATACGATTTTGGCCATGGCCCTTGCTAACATGAGAACGCAGCAACAAGGCGGCAAAGCGATCATCATCTAAAAAACCATTGTCGATGCAACGATCGAGCACAGGCTCAATTTCGCTTAACTCAAAGCCTTTTTGTAGCAGTTTAGTTTTGATTTGATGGCGTGAATAGTCGCGGCGAGCAAGAAGCCCAACCGCGATATGCATAGCAGAAGCTGTCATAACAAGTTAATACTTAAAACACTTCACCTGTTTCTAAGTCGATATTTTCATCACTAACGGCAGGCTCAGCAGCCACTTTTGAGCCACCAAGCAGCATGGCACGCAGTGCGGTATCAATCTCTTTGGCAATTTCTGGGTTTTCTGTTAGGTATTTGCCTGCGTTTGCACGGCCTTGACCAATCTTGTCACCTTTGTAGCTATACCAAGCACCGGCTTTCTCAATCAATTTATGCGCCACACCTAGGTCTACTAATTCACCTGTGCGGTTGATGCCTTCGCCATAAAGGATTTGGAATTCAGCTTGCTTAAACGGCGCAGCAATTTTGTTTTTAACCACTTTAACGCGAGTTTCGTTACCAATAACTTCATCACGATCTTTAATCGCACCAGTACGGCGAATATCAAGACGAACCGAGGCATAAAACTTCAGTGCGTTACCACCTGTTGTGGTTTCTGGGTTACCAAACATCACTCCAATTTTCATACGGATTTGGTTAATGAAGATAAGTAGCGTGTTAGATTGCTTAAGGTTACCGGCAAGCTTACGCATTGCTTGGCTCATCATACGCGCCGCTAAGCCCATGTGTGAGTCACCGATTTCACCTTCAATTTCAGCCTTAGGGGTTAACGCTGCCACCGAGTCGACAATGATCACATCAACCGCGCCGCTGCGAGTCAAGGCGTCACAAATCTCTAACGCTTGCTCACCCGTATCAGGTTGTGAACATAATAGGTTATCAATATCAACACCTAGCTTTTGCGCATAAATCGGGTCAAGTGCGTGCTCGGCATCGATAAAGGCACACACTTTGCCATCACGCTGCGCTGCCGCAATCACTTCTAAGGTCAATGTGGTTTTACCTGATGACTCAGGGCCATAAATTTCAACGATACGGCCGAGGGGTAAACCACCTGCACCGAGTGCAACATCTAATGATAGAGAGCCTGTAGAGATAGTCTCAACATCCATAGAGCGGTTTTCACCTAACTTCATGATGGATCCTTTACCAAATTGTTTTTCAATTTGACCTAGAACCGCGTTAAGGGCTTTCTCTTTATTTGCATCTATCTTCATGGTGCTTTCCTCTCTATCACAGACGTAGCGCTGTGGTAAATCCGTTAGGATAAAGCATAGCGCTTACAACGAGCTGTGCTTTATGTGTCTCAATATGCTCACTAGTATACTGTACAATCATACAGTATCAAGTGCTGTTGATGATTATTTTTTACTAAATTTAAAACAGCCACTTACCCTAAGGTTGAGCTCAGTTGAGTTTAAATAATACAATTTTGGCAGGATAAATACGCCCGTTAAAGTGAAATTATTGCTAATATTGGCGCCAATAATACGCTAGCAACCCAAGGGTTGTTATGCTGAGCTTTTTTTGCAGGATACCTTGGTTACTTCATGAACGCAGTTGATATTCAAAACCTCGAGAAACACACCCCAATGATGCGTCAATATCTGACGCTAAAAGCCGAAGCACCAGATATGTTACTGTTTTATCGTATGGGTGACTTTTATGAGTTGTTCTATGATGATGCCAAGTTAGCCTCTGAGCTGCTGGGGATCTCATTAACCGCTCGTGGCAAGAGTGGCGGCGACCCTATCCCTATGGCGGGTATCCCTTATCATGCGGTCGAAGGCTACCTCGCAAAATTGGTGCAATTACGTGTGTCGGTGGCCATTTGTGAACAAGTGGGCGACCCAGCGACCTCTAAAGGCCCTGTTGAGCGTAAAGTGGTGCGTATCGTCACACCGGGCACCTTAACCGATGAAGCCTTATTACAAGAGCGGCAAGATAATTTATTGGCAGCGGTATATCATGGCAAAGTCGGCTTCGGTTATGCCACGCTAGATGTCTCCTCTGGACGTTTTGTTGTCACTGAACTTCCCAGCAGAGAAGCGTTAGAAGCTGAATTACAGCGCACTAACCCTGCCGAACTGTTACACAGTGAAGATTTTAGTGAGATGGGCATTATTGCCAGTTTTAATGGCAAACGTCGGCGCCCAGAATGGGAGTTTGACTACGATACTAGCTATCAATTATTGCTGGCACAATTTGGCACCAAAGATCTTTATGGCTTTGGGTTAGGTGACGTTAGGCTCTCGCTTCAAGCCGCGGGTTGTCTGATGCAGTATGTTAAAGACACTCAACGCACCGCCTTACCCCATATCAACTCGATTGTTCGTTTTAATCAGTGTGACAGTATTATTCTCGATGCGGCCACACGCCGTAATCTCGAGTTAACTAAAAACCTGCAAGGTGGTTTTGATAACACTTTAGCCGCCATCCTCGACAATACGGCAACCCCTATGGGAAGTCGTATGTTGCAGCGCTGGATCCACGAGCCACTACGCAATCATCACATCATCCGAGCCCGCCATGATGCGGTCGAAGAACTACTCAGCTCAGGCGACGTTGAAACTTTACACGATCAATTAAAAGCTTTGGGAGACGTTGAGCGTATCACCGCCCGTTTAGCCCTGCGCAGTGCTCGTCCTCGCGACTTTGCGCGCTTACGTCAATCGTTATCTTTGTTGCCTGCAATCAAACAACTGTTAGCTAATTGCCACAGTGAGCATCTGAGCAAGCTTGCGATAATGCTGGGTGAATTTCCCGAAGAGCACGCATTACTGAGCCGTGCTATTGTCGATAATCCCCCCATGCTGATCCGTGACGGTGGTGTATTAAAATCAGGCTACCATCAAGAACTCGACGAGTGGCGTGCGCTTAGCCAAGGTGCCACCGATTATCTAGCGGATCTAGAAGCCAGAGAGAAGCAAGCAACAGGGGCATCGACCCTCAAGGTAGGCTATAACCGCGTACATGGTTATTACATTGAGATTAGCCGCAGAGAATCTGACTTAGTGCCACTCAGTTATCAACGCCGCCAGACATTAAAAAATACCGAGCGCTACATTATCGCCGAACTCAAAGAGCATGAGGAAAAAGTGCTCTCGAGCCAAGGCAAGGCCTTGGCGCTCGAAAAGCAACTCTGGGACGAGTTGTTCGACTTACTCATGCCTAAACTGCATGAGCTACAACAGTTTGCTAGGGCTGCTGCTGAGTTAGATGTGATCAACAATTTTGCTGAGCGCGCCGATCTACTCAATTACCATCGCCCCGAACTGACCGCACATAACGGGATTGATATTGACGCTGGACGCCATCCGGTTGTCGAACAGGTTAGCCAAACACCCTTTATTGCCAATCCGGTTAACTTAAGCCCGCAGCGGCGCATGTTAATCGTAACAGGCCCCAATATGGGCGGTAAGTCTACCTACATGCGTCAAGTCGCGTTGATCACCCTAATGGCTCATATCGGGAGCTTTGTGCCTGCACAGCGCGCAGCCATTGGGCCGGTAGATCGTATTTTTACTCGCATTGGCGCCGCCGATGATCTGGCTTCGGGTCGCTCAACCTTTATGGTCGAGATGACAGAAACCGCCAACATTTTGCACAATGCAACGCCAGAAAGTTTAGTCTTAATGGATGAAATAGGCCGCGGCACCTCGACTTATGATGGTTTATCTTTGGCATGGTCTGCCGCTGAACACCTGGCCAATAATCTCAAGGCGATGACGCTATTTGCGACCCATTACTTTGAATTAACTCAGTTGCCAGAATTACTGGAAAATGTGGCGAATGTCCACCTCGATGCCATTGAGCATGGTGACACCATTGCCTTTATGCATGCCGTGCAGGAAGGGGCGGCGAGCAAGAGTTATGGGCTACAGGTCGCGGCATTAGCGGGAGTACCAAGTAAAGTGGTTCAAGCGGCTAAACACAAATTACATCACTTAGAGAGCCGCGATCGAGATAACGGATTGCCAAGTGATACACAACAGGTCATGAGCTTTAGTGCGCCAGCAGAATCAGCAGCACTTACACACTTAGACAGTATCGACCCCGATCAACTCTCGCCTAAACAAGCACTGGATTTGCTATATCAACTGAAGCAATTACGTTAACGAACAAGCAAAAAAGCGCACCATTATTGGTGCGCTTTTTTATATGTCACAATGTCCATCATAACGCCTATCAGGCTTAACTGTTTCTCTACATTTCATCGCACTTATAAGTAAATTATAAGTTAATACTGAAATGCTAGGCTCTGCAGTTATCCTCAATACTCTATAATATTGCGACCTTATGGACGAAAAATAGCTTCAACAGATAATCCTTGTGCGCCAAGTAAGTCCTTGAGTCGCTTCAATGCTTCCACTTGGATCTGGCGAACTCGCTCTCGAGTCAAGCCTATCTCTTTGCCCACATTTTCTAGGGTTGAAGGTTCATATCCTAATAAACCAAAACGACGCGCTAATACTTCACGTTGCTTACTGTTGAGCTCGTCCAACCAACGTACGACCGATTTAGACATATCTTCATCTTGTACTTTATAGTCAGGCCCAACACTGTCATCATCGGCTAATACATCGAGCAGCGCTTTATCGCTGTCACCGCCTAACGGGGTATCTACCGAGGTAATGCGCTCATTCAACTTTAACATACGACTCACATCACCACTGGGAAGATCTAGCTTCTCTGCAATCTCTTCGGCGGTCGGCTCATGATCCAACTTGTGCGCCAGCTCTCGGGCGGTGCGTAAATAAACATTAAGTTCTTTGACCACATGTATGGGCAAACGAATTGTGCGAGTTTGATTCATAATGGCACGTTCTATCGTTTGTCTTATCCACCAAGTGGCATAGGTAGAGAAGCGAAAACCACGTTCTGGGTCAAATTTCTCTACCGCACGGATCAAGCCTAAATTACCCTCTTCGATAAGATCGAGTAAGGCTAAACCGCGGTTATTGTAACGACGAGCAATTTTTACGACGAGTCTAAGATTACTCTCAATCATACGGTTACGAGATTTAGCACAGCCCTTAAGGGACTTACGTGAAAAATAAACCTCTTCCTCCGCACTCAGTAGGGGGGAAAATCCAATTTCACTTAGATACAGCTGTGTGGCATCTAAATTTTTTTGCAAATCATCTTGTACTTGCTGTTCCAGTTCGGCTTCTTTTACGCTCTCTTTGTTATTTAACAGTGAAACATCAGACTCGTTCTTAGACAAGTCAACTAAGGTCTCCGCTATCGCGGTAGTTTTTTTACGACCCATAATAGTTCTCCCAAATTTTACTCACTGAATTTACTGCACGTTTTTATCCTCCAATTGCCAAAATGGCGCCTAAAAAAATTATGTTTTAGGCAAATATTTAAGTGGGTCGACTGATTTACCATGGTAGCGGATCTCAAAATGTAACATGACCCGATTGGTACCCGTTTTCCCCATACTCGCAACAGTTTGTCCTGCTGTTACGAATTGCTTTTCCTTAACTAAGATTTTATCCGCATGAGCATAAGCACTTAAATAATCATCACTGTGCTTAATAATCACTAGATTACCGTAGCCTCGAAGTGCATTTCCTGCATATACGACACGTCCATCTGCCGCAGCTTGAATGCGATCACCACGCGTTCCGGCTATCTTAATTCCTTTATTTCCTTGCTCTTTGGCAGAGAATTTACCAATCAACGCTCCTTTTACGGGCCAATGCCAACGGTGCACTTTCTGTGGCAAGGTCGACTTTGACTTGTGGATAACATTGTTAACAGATTGTTTACCAGTTGGTACAGGGTACGCAGAATTTGAGGTCTGATCAAGTGATTTTTTTGCGACGCTGACTTTCGTGGCACCGTTCGCAGAAGAAGTTGCAACTGGCTGTTTAATAACAGCTTTAATTGGTTTTTTTGCGGGTTTAGGCGTGTTAGCGTTCCAATTTTGAGCTTTAACTCTAGTTGTAACAGGTTTTGTCAGCTTAAGATTTAACACCTGGCCAGGGTAGATGGTATATGGCTTTTTAAGCCCATTGCGCCTAGCGATATCGACAAAATCTTTATTAGCGGCCCATGAGATTGAGTACAAGGTATCGCCTTTTTTAACTCGATAACGCTCAGAGATCAGACCACCTTTTTGATACTGTTTTTTAACAGGCGGATTAACAGTCACAACAGGTGCAGGTCTATCTGCTTGAAAGCTACAAGCCGTTAACTGCAGCAATAGCATAAGCAATAACAGGTATCGTATCCCCCCAGCGCTCACAGAAAGTCTGCCGCGACACATGCAGGTGATACCGACTGTGCCAGACACGATATGCCTAAGGCTAAGCATATGATATCTGTACTATCATTAGGCCAGGTCACCATTAACCAGCGGCACAAACTTGACCATTTCGATCGTTTCAGACCGATAGTCATCGCCATAACGGGTTACACGCAGCAGCTGTTGTGTTTCTTGCCCTACAGGAATAATCAACACGCCTTGTGAACCTAGTTGAGCCAATAAGTCTTGCGGGATACTGGCCGCTGCCGCAGTGACCATAATGGCATCGAATGGACCTTTATTAGCCCAACCTTTCCAACCATCACCGTACTTAAACGACACATTGTGTAAATCGAGGCGTTTTAAGCGTTGCCGCGCCTGAATTTGCAGACTTTTTATCCGCTCTACGGTACATAATTCATCTACCAATTGAGCAAGTATCGCCGCCTGATAACCCGACCCCGTACCGATTTCTAACACCTTTTTGGGCTTAGATTCAAGCAACAGCTCGGTCATCTTGGCAACAATATAGGGCTGCGAAATGGTTTGACCTTGCCCAATAGGCAAGGCTGTATTTTCATACGCTTTATGGCCCAAGGCTGCATCCAGAAATAGCTCTCTTGGCGTTTTTGCCACAACAGACAACACCGCTTGATCGCCGATACCTGCACCTCGCAAAGCGTTTGCCAAATTCAATGCCGATGCGGTGGCTACACCATTCATAGTTGCTCAACCCATTGTTTCATTTTTGGAATTTGTTCATAAGCGGTCAGATCCACTGTCAAGGGTGTCACAGATACATAACCTTTAGCGACGGCATCAAAATCGGTACCTTCACTGGCATCTTGCTCTTGCCCCGGGGGACCCAGCCAAAATATCTCTCGTCCTGCAGGATCTAAGGTTCTCACCATCCCCTCAGCTCTGTGTCTGGCACCAAGGCGGGTCACTTTAATCCCCTTAACGTGTTCAAGCGGTAAGTCAGGCACATTCACATTTAAAATTTGATCTTGGGCGATCGGCGCCTTAATCAAGCCAGCCACGATTTTACACGCCACCGCTGCAGCCGTGTCATAATGATTGAGATCGCGCCCCACCAAAGAGATGGCAATGGCTGGTAATCCCAAAAAACGTCCTTCCATCGCAGCGGCAACGGTGCCAGAATAAAGGGTGTCATCGCCCATGTTTGCACCAGCGTTGATCCCCGAGACCACAATATCAGGCTCTTGTTCGTACAACTCGCGAATCGCCAGATGCACACAATCGGTGGGCGTACCGCTAACTGAGATATACCCATTATCTAACTTATTAATTCGCAATGGATTAGTCAAGGTTAAGGAGTTACTCGCGCCGGAACAATTACGATCGGGCCCAACAGTCATCACATCATATTGTGCAGATAACGCCTGAGATAAGGCGGCGATACCTGGCGCGGTAACACCATCATCATTACTCACCAATATCTTAATCATCTTGGGCTACACCTTCTGCACGAGCGGCTCGTCTGGCATTAAACTCTCGCTCATTAACGTCTTGGTAATCGACCAACTCCCTGAGCAGTGATGTGGCAAAGCAGCCTGCTGGCAAAATAAACTTAATCACTAGCACATCTTCGTCAGTTTCATAACTCAAATGTTGTGGCTCAAGCAGCAAGGTGCGGCGCTCTTGATTGAGTCCCGCTTGTTCGAGTCCATGACAATCTTCAGCAAACTGCTCTGAAATGGAGGTTTCAAATGCTAAGGCTTCAGCTTGTGACAACGGTTGACCACGCCCCCATAATGGTGCCGATAATTGAATGTCTTTTTGGGCTAAACGTTCAAGCAACGCCTCGTCCCATGGGTTGGCTACAAAATAACTTTTACTGCCAGCCAACATCACACAGTCGCCCTCAAGCACTTGGGTACCATACTTTGCCAAACGAGCAGAAACCACTGCGTTATAGAGATTAGAGCGCACAGCCGATAAATACATGCTGCGTTTGTTTCGATCTTTCACATTGCGGCCAGCCAACATCTGTCGGCCAAAAATGAGATTCTTACCATCATGACCAAATCGTTGTTCGCCAAAATAGTTAGGGACGCCAGTTTGCTTAACTAATTCAATCCGTTTAATGACATCAGCAATATCCGATACTGCACGTAAGGTTAAGGTGAAGCGATTCCCTACCAATGCACCAGTGCGCAGCTTTTTACTGTGGCGACTGCTGCTTAATATGGTCAATTGCTCACTATTGAGTTCATCCCACTTTGGCGTTTCTTTACCCGGAATACGGACCCCAAACCATTGCTCAGTGATCGCATGTTTATCTTTTTGTCCAGCAAAGGTGACTTCTTTCGGATGAACCTTCGCAAAACTAGACAACATTTTGGCCACATCGGCGGTATTTAACCCCTCTTTACGCACATGCAGCATGTGATGTTCGCCCTCTCCAGTAGGCAGAAAGGGTAAAATCTCCTCAACAATGAAATCACGATTGTGGGTGCGAAGATCGGCGCTCGCTTGCGGCTGACCATGTAAATAATGCAATGAACTCATAAAATTCTCTTGTTAACTATTGCTCGTCATCAGCACTACGGCTTCCACCGCGATACCTTCTTTTCGACCAGTAAACCCTAGCTTCTCTGTGGTAGTGGCTTTCACATTTATCGCGTCGATATCACTGTCTAAATCGGCGGCTAAACAGGCGCGGATCGCTTCAATATGAGGCAGCATCTTAGGGGCCTGTGCGATCACTGTGACATCGAGGTTGCCGAGGCGATAGCCTTTATCGATGGCAAGTTGGTAACAATGGCGCAGTAATACCCGGCTGTCGGCACCTTTGAACTCGGCATCGGTATCAGGAAAGTGCTTACCAATATCGCCTAACGCCATCGCGCCCAAAATGGCATCGCTAATCGCATGTAACACCACATCCCCATCGGAATGCGCCACTAGGCCCGTACCGTAAGGAACTTCCACTCCCCCTAAAATCAACGGCAGCTCACCACCAAATTTATGGACATCGAAACCATGACCAATGCGAATATTCATCATACTTACCTGTCATCCCCGCGTTGCAGCCCATCATACTGCTATTAACGCTTATTGTTTGTGATTGAAAGCCGTCAATGAATCACGACTGTTGAGAAACAGTGCTGCTAAGCGTAAATCATCAGGGTGAGTCACCTTGATATTGTCAGCGCGGCCAACCACCAATTGCGGCGCCGCACCTGCCCACTCCATCGCTGATGCCTCATCTGTGATATTCACCCCTTGTGCTAACGCGTTACTGAGGTTGGCCTTAAGCGAGGTGGCGGGAAACAGTTGCGGAGTGAGCGCATGCCACAAGTTGTTGCGGCAGATAGTGGTATCAATATTGCCTTCATTATTGCTACGTTTCATGGTGTCGCGCACTGGCATGGCCAAAATAGCCCCTTGAGGCGCACTATCTGCTTGCTGCTCGACAGCGCTGATTAACTTATCAATATCACTTGGGTGTAAACAAGGCCGCGCCGCATCATGCACTAACGCCCAGCTGCGTTGCCCGACATGCGATAAGCCCGCCAGAACCGAATCTGCTCGCTCCTTGCCCCCTTGTACCACTTTTAATTTAGGGTGATGCGCCTGAGGCAAGGATTCAAAAAAAGTATCATCTGGGCTCAGCGCCACTATCACTTGGGCGATCCTAGGATGTTGCAACAATACATCTAAGGTATGAGCAATAATAGGTTGATGTTCTAACATCAAGTATTGCTTAGGAATATCGGCACCCATGCGGCTGCCTATGCCAGCAGCGGGAACAATTGCAACTAGGTGTTCAATAATTGGTGTCATTAATCAAAGCTCATGTCACGGGTGATCCGATTTCACCTAGCCCTTAAAGGTACTTCGTAAAATACGGTTAGCGATGAATATCTGCATTACGTTGGGGCTCGCCCACAACACGGAAGAAAGTTTCGCCTTTTTTAACCATGCCAAGTTCGTTTCGCGCACGCTCTTCAAGCGCTTCAGTCCCACGGCGAAGATCGTTAATCTCCTCTTTGAGAACTTGATTACGCTCGATCAATTTGGCATTACTTTGTCGCTGCAGCGCTATCTGCTCTTGCAGCTGAAATGATTCCGGCAGGCTATTTTGCCCAAACCAGAGTCGATACTGAAGTAGACCAAATAAAACGGTCATGGCAATGAGAAGACGCTTCATCCTTAATGGCTATATCACTATTAGAAATTCTGCACTGATATTACAACAAAAAAGGCCACCAAGTGGTGACCTTTTAATAATTTATTGGTTAAAGTGGCGTTTATGCTTGCCCTTTAATCTCTAGGCGACCTTTATAAGGTGCTTTTTCACCCAGCTGCTCTTCGATGCGTAGCAATTGGTTGTACTTAGCAACACGGTCACTACGACACAGTGAACCCGTCTTGATTTGGCCCGCAGCCGTCGCCACAGCCAGATCGGCAATGGTTGCATCTTCCGTTTCACCACTACGATGAGAGATAACAACAGTGTAGCCAGCCGCTTTCGCCATGCGGATAGCCGCAAGGGTCTCAGTTAGAGAGCCAATCTGGTTAAACTTAATCAAGATTGAGTTAGCAATATTGTTGTCGATACCGCGTTGTAAAATCTTGGTATTAGTCACAAACAGATCGTCACCCACAAGTTGGATCTTGTCGCCAAGGATTTGTGTTTGGTACGCCCAACCTTCCCAATCTGACTCATCAAGGCCATCTTCGATAGACACAATCGGATATTGCTCGGTCAAGGATTTTAAGAAATCAGAGAAACCGTTCGAATCAAACTTTTTACCTTCACCGGCAAGATCATATTGACCATCTTTGTAAAACTCAGATGCCGCGCAGTCAAGCGCTAGGGTAACGTCTTCACCTAAGGTATAACCGGCTTTTTCAACTGCAACCTTAATAACCGCTAACGCTTCGGCGTTAGATGCTAAGTTAGGTGCAAAGCCACCTTCATCACCAACGGCGGTGCTTAGCCCTTTATCTTGCAGCACTTTCTTCAAATTATGGAAGATCTCCGCGCCCATACGCAGCGCTTCACGGAAGCTTTTAGCACCAACAGGTTGAACCATAAACTCTTGGATATCAACGTTGTTATCGGCGTGCTCGCCACCATTAAGAATGTTCATCATAGGCACTGGCATAGAGTACTGGCCTGGAGTACCGTTTAGCTCGGCAATATGTGCGTAAAGTGGGATGCCTTTAAAAGCAGCGGCAGCTTTAGCCGCAGCAAGAGAAACTGCCAGAATCGCGTTAGCGCCAAGCTTGTCTTTGTTTTCTGTACCATCAAGATCGATCATCAGTTGATCAAGCTCGGCTTGAGCTGCAGCATCTTTACCCAACAATGCATCGCGAATTGGACCATTGATGTTCGCGACGGCCGTTAACACACCTTTACCCATGTAACGACTCTTGTCGCCATCACGTAGCTCTAGTGCTTCGCGGCTACCCGTTGAGGCTCCAGACGGCGCTGCCGCCATACCAACAAATCCACCATCTAAATGCACTTCAGCTTCAACCGTTGGGTTGCCGCGTGAATCCATGATCTCGCGACCGATGACATTGATAATTTTAGCCATAATTTCCTCGACTTAAGTTTAAGATTAAAATGAAAAGTTAATACAAAACTAAAAAATTCTTGTCGTTAAATCTACATCATCTGGAACAAAAAAGCCGCTTCCGATAACCGGAAGCGGCTGTTCACTATAGCTTAGCCTAAATCGCGTTTTTGGTAGGCGATAGCTGCACCAATGAAGCCTTCAAACAATGGCTGACCATCGCGAGGCGTAGATGTAAATTCAGGGTGGAACTGACCCGCCACAAACCAAGGGTGATTTGGCAATTCAATCATCTCAACCAACTGACGATCGGATGATAGTCCACTGAATACTAAACCGGCTTTTTCTAAACGCTCTCTATAAGTGTTGTTCACTTCATAGCGATGACGATGACGCTCAACACAGGTCAAGCCTTTGTAAGCTTCGGCTGCTTTCGTGCCTTCAATTAAGTGACATAGCTGAGCGCCAAGGCGCATGGTGCCGCCCAAATCAGACTCTTCATGGCGTTGCTCAACGTTGCCTTCTTCGTCAATCCATTCAGTAATAAGTCCAACGACTGGATGAGGAGTCTCTTTGTTAAACTCGGTAGAATGTGCGCCTTCAAGTCCCGCAACATGGCGAGCAAATTCGATTAATGCCACTTGCATACCTAGACAGATACCAAAGTAAGGCAGGTTGTTTTCACGGGCATATTGCGCCGCTAAAATCTTACCTTCAACACCACGCTCACCAAAACCACCTGGAACCAAAATACCATCAAGGCCTTCGAGAACTTCAATACCTTTGGCTTCTACCGTTTGAGAGTCAATATACTTGATGTTGACCGACACACGCTTAAATAGGCCGGCATGCTTAAGTGCTTCGTTAACAGATTTATAAGCATCGGGCAGTTCGATATATTTACCAACCATACCAATGGTGACTTCACCGGTTGGATTGGCTTCTTGGTAAATCACCTTTTCCCACTCGCTTAAATCCGCTTCTTTGCAGTCGATACCAAAGCGCTTGGTAACCAAGTCGTCAAGGCCTTGTGCCTTCAACAACGCTGGGATCTTATAGATGCTATCCACATCTTTCAGTGAGATAACCGCGCGCTCTTCTACATTACAAAATAGCGAGATTTTGGCTTTTTCGTTAGCTGGTATCGCACGGTCGCCACGGCACACCAATACATCAGGTGCGATACCGATAGAACGTAATTCTTTTACCGAATGCTGCGTCGGTTTGGTTTTCACTTCACCCGCCGCGCCTAAGAAAGGCACTAAGGTCAAATGCATAAATAGGGTACGATCGCGTCCTAGCTCAACACCTAACTGGCGAATAGACTCAAGGAAAGGTAATGATTCGATATCACCTACCGTGCCGCCAATCTCAACGATTGCCACATCATGACCTTCGCCACCTTCAAGTACCTTCTCTTTAATCGCATTGGTAATATGCGGAATAACCTGAATGGTTGCACCAAGGTAATCACCACGGCGCTCTTTACGCAATACTTCTTCGTAAATTCGACCAGTGGTAAAGTTGTTACGACGGTTCATTTTTGTGCGGATAAAACGCTCATAATGACCTAAGTCGAGGTCAGTTTCAGCGCCATCTTCAGTCACGAAAACTTCACCGTGCTGAGTCGGGCTCATGGTACCGGGATCCAAGTTGATATAAGGATCCAGCTTCATAATGGTTACATTAAGGCCCCGAGCCTCTAAAATTGCTGCCAATGATGCTGCTGCAATGCCTTTACCTAGTGATGAAACCACGCCACCAGTAACGAAGATATACCTTGTAGTCATGCTGAACCTGAGAAAATGAGTTGGAAATATGTGCTTGTATGAAAGCACTAGGACGGGGCAATATTATACCAAAGCCCAGCTGATTCGACAAACAACAAAGCGATATATTTTACTCTTTTGCCGTTTCGGCCCGCTTTACTTGATCCCAATAAGCGTCTAATTCTGCTAAGGAGTGCGCCTTCATCGGCTTTTCGGCGGCGTTAGCTAAGGCTTCAACACCCCGAAAGCGTCGCTCGAATTTGCCATTGGCAAGGCGCAGCGCTTGCTCGGGATCCACGCCTAAATGGCGAGACAAATTAACCACCGCAAATAGCAGATCGCCCATCTCTTCACTAATCCTTTGCGGTTGCTGCTCTGGTGCGCTAACTTCCTCGAGCACCTCTGCTATCTCTTCGTGAATTTTCGCCACCACAGGGGCCAATTCATCCCAGTCGAACCCGACACTGGCCACCCGTTTTTGCACCTTTGCCGCGCGACTTAATGCAGGTAGATTTAATGGAATATCATCGAGCACCGAATGCAATGACCGCCCAGCACGCTCGCTGGCCTTTATGCTTTCCCAGCTTTGTTTCACTTCTGCTGTCGATGTTAAGGGCAATTCACCAAACACATGGGGATGGCGCTCAGTTAATTTGCGGCAGATTTTGTCTACCACCACACCAAAATCAAATAACCCTTGCTCTTTTGCTAACTGACAATAAAAAATCACTTGAAACAGCAGGTCGCCAAGCTCCCCTGGTAATTCATCGAACGCCGCACGTTCAATGGTATCGGCCACTTCATAGGCCTCCTCGAGGGTAAATGGCACTATGGTGTGATAGGTTTGTGCTTTATCCCATGGGCAACCGGTTTGTGGGTCGCGCAGTTGACTCATGATCTCGAGTAAACGGTTAATATCGTTATTGACCTTCATCGGACAACCTCATAATAAAAGGCGACTCTCGCCGCCTTTATCTCTTATCTGTTTGTGGGCGACACGATTAGGTGCGCCGCGCTTCCATCACCCCATCGACTTGCGATAGCTTAGCCATCACCCGAGAGAGCCCCTCTAAATTGTATAACTCGAGCTCGAGCTCAATGATGACAGTTTGATTTTTAACATCCAAAGATGAGCTCATCGCCAGTACCGTCGATTTTTCGGCGGCCAGCACTGAGGTCAGATCTCGCAACAAGCCATTTCTGTCGTTAGCAAACACTTTTAAGCGCAGCTTATAGCCACCGGAGTAGTTTTTACCCCACACCACATCCACGCTGCGCTCGGGGTGTACCCGCATCAGCTCTTTCACTTGCTCGCAATCGGCGCGGTGCACCGAGATCCCGCGGCCTTTAGTAATAAAGCCAAAAATATCATCACCGGGGACAGGCTGACAGCATTTAGCGATATGGCTCATCAAGTTCCCTACGCCATTAACCTCGACCTGACCTCTACTTTTATGGTCTGTACGAGATTGATTTTTCTTGAGTAAGTCCTCAACGGCTTCCTCTTCTGACAGCTCATTGATACGCATCCGGCTCTGCACATGGTTGACCACCTGATTAAGACGCACATC
Organism: Shewanella algidipiscicola; assembly: GCF_003605125.1. Lineage (GTDB taxonomy): Bacteria > Pseudomonadota > Gammaproteobacteria > Enterobacterales > Shewanellaceae > Shewanella > Shewanella algidipiscicola. The sequence continues at coordinate 38,849 of NZ_QPQT01000003.1, read as the reverse complement.
GCCGCCACCAATGCCCGCCAGCAGATCGTCCATGCTAACCATGTTAAAACGCTCGACCGCCGTTTTAGCATCTTTAAGGGTAAGATTGCTGCGCGCTAATTCGGCTTCGAGCATCTCCCGCCCAGCGACAATGTTTTTATCTCTATCTTGCTGCTTAAACCAATGCTGAATTTTCGACCGCGCTCGCGAGGTGCGAATATAGCCTAAATTAGGGTTAAGCCAGTCACGCTTAGGGTTGGGAGTTTTCGAGGTGATGATCTCAATACGCTCACCGGTTTCAACCTGATAAGTAAACGGCACGATACGGCCATCGACCTTGGCCCCAATACACTTATGGCCGACGTGGGAATGAATATAATAGGCAAAATCCAGTACGGTAGAGCCCATGGGTAAGTCAATCACTTCGCCATTTGGGGTAAACACATACACCCTGTCTTCGAAGACTTGACTGCGCACCTCATCGACCAAGTTGCCACTTTCGGCCACATCTTCTTGCCATTGCAAAATCTTGCGCAGCCAGTTGATTTTCTCTTCGTAACCGCTTTGCTTACCTGTGGTGCCCTCTTTGTATTTCCAATGAGCCGCCACCCCCAGCTCGGCATCTTCATGCATCTGCTCGGTACGGATTTGGATTTCGACCGTTTTTCCCTCGGGGCCAACCACTATGGTATGGATTGACTGATATCCATTCGATTTAGGGTTGGCGACATAATCGTCAAACTCTTTAGGAATATGATGCCAAAGGGTATGCACTACCCCCAGGGCGCCGTAGCAGTCTTGCAGGCGGTCGGTAACGATACGTACCGCGCGCACGTCAAATAACTCATCGAAAGTCAGATCTTTACCGCGCATCTTCTTCCAGATGCTGTAAATATGTTTGGGTCTGCCATACACCTTGGCGCGAATTTGGTCTTGATCGAGACGTTGCTGTAACTGCTTCACAAAATTGTCGATGTAGCTTTCGCGATCGAGCCGCTTACCATCCAGCTGTTTAGCAATTTCTTTATAGGTTTCGGGGTGCAGGTAACGAAATGAGATATCTTCGAGCTCCCACTTCAATTGACCAATCCCTAAGCGGTTAGCCAGCGGTGCATAGATATCGGCAATTTCTCGCGCCAATAAGACCCGCGTCTCCTCGTCAGCACTTTTCACTTCTCGCAGTAGACAGATCCGCTCGGCCAGCTTGATCACCACGGCGCGTACATCTTCCACCATGGCCAGTAACATACGACGGATATTATCGATTTGCGGCTCGGCATTACGGCTCTGCTCGTTCACCTTGAGCGCGCCAATGGCATTCATGGTCACGACACTTTTTACCAAGACCGCTAATTTTTCACCAAACAGCTCTGGCAACTGCTCGGCGCTTATCAGTCCGGCGTCATACACCACAAAAATAACCGCGGCTTGTAGGGTTTCGATATCCATATTGAGCGGAGCTAGGATCTCAATCATCTCGCGGCCGCGCTGATTGAGTAAATGGCGTTGAGCCCCTTCTTTAACGACCAGTCCTTCAATTTTTTTCATCAAATCGAGCAGAATACCAGCCTCTTGCTCGTTATCGATGTAGCGATTAACCCACTCAGTTAATTGAAAATCTTTGTCATTAAAATGTGCTTCTCTAATAGATACCATCTAATGATTGTCCTTTATTGCTGATATTGGCGGCGCGCGCTCACCGCAGGATAGCTCGCGGTGAAATATCATTCTATTACCTAAAAACCAAAGCCACTATCTTGAGGATTACGCCCACATTGTCAATCGACTCGCGTCGTTATTTACACTCAAGGCGTATTTAACCCCTTAATCTCGCTCAAATAGTGCCATCGCCTCAATATGATGTGTTTGCGGAAACATATCGATTAGCCCCAGCTTTTGCAGTCGATAACCCTGTTTAAGCAGTTGTTGACTGTCTCGGGCCAAGCTGACCGGATTACAAGAGACATACAGCACCGCCTTAGGTTTCATCTGCTTAAGCCATTGTAAGCTCTCGAACGCGCCAGCGCGGGCAGGATCGAGCAGCAGTTTATCAATCTGCCCCAGCCAAGGTTGTTCAGACAGATCGGCGCTCAAATCGGCGTGGTAAAACTCAACACCACTAACGCCGTTGGCAACCGCATTGTCTTTGGCCGTTGCCACCATAGCAGGCACACCTTCAACCCCCACCACTTGCGCGCCCGCCTTGGCCAGTGCAATGGTGAAGTTGCCTACACCACAAAAAAGATCCAGCACTCGCTCAGTAGGCTTAATATCAAGCCACTCAATGGCCTGTTTTACCATATTGCGATTCACATCGGCATTAACCTGAATAAAGTTCCCCGGTGCAAAGCCCAATTGACTGCCGTCATCCAAACGGTAATACGGCAGGCTAGTATCACCATCTAGGTTGTCGATGTGGCCATGTTCATCGAGCAACACCAGGCGCACGCAGTGCTCAACACCAAAGGCACGCAGGCGAGCGATATCGGCATCGCTTAGCGCTTGGGTAATACGTAGCACCACCATATTGGCCGACTCCACCGCCACTAACTCAACATGGCCCAAACTGCGCTTGGCCTCTAGCGTATTTAAGCACAAGGTTAACGGAGCGATGAGTTGCGATAATGCTGGCGCCAACACAGGGCATTGATCGATAGCGACCACCTGATTACTCGCTAAAGCGCGAAAACCTAAACTCAGGGTTTTACTGTCGCGTTGATACTGAGTGGCAAGCCTTGCCTTGCGCCTATACCCCCACGCTTCACCCACCAGTGGTTCAGCCAACTGCAGCGCCTGTGCTTGACCCATTTTATCGAGCAAATTAACTAAGGCTTGCTGCTTATTCTCGCGCTGCATTGGCAGCGCTAAGTGTTGCAGGTCGCAGCCACCGCACTGGCCATAGAATGCACAGCCACTGGCGACTCTATGGTTAGATGCCACATCGATGCGTAGCAACTTTGCTTTAGCAAAACGTTTCTTTTGCTCAATTAATTGCGCCGTGACCGTCTCTCCTGGCAAGGCGCCGGGCACAAATACTATCTTGCCTTGCGCCTCAGAGACACCAGCCCCAAGATGATCAAGCTGAGTGATATTAAATTGCTGCTTCGCCGACATTTGCTTAGCTTTATTGGGTTTAGCTTTAAAAAATTGCGCCATTTAGGCCTCTAAAACGATAAAAATAGGAGTAAACACTGCCCAAAGTTAGGCAGTTTAATGTAACCTATACGCTACAACATTATAAATTAGCCAACACCATGAATAGTGCCGACAATATGACTAAATACAGCTTAAGAGCCTGGGTTCTTGTGCTGGCGTTAGCCCCCACTATTTTGGTTGGTATTTTACTTGGCAGTTACTTTACCATAAATCGCTTCTATGAGCTGGAACAAAGCTTAATTGAACGTGGCAGCAATATCATTGAACCCTTGGCGATCGCCGCCGAAATAGGTCTAGAAACCAAAAATTTTGAAACCACCAAACGCCTCATTACTTCGGTACAGCTCAATAAGTCAAACTTGGTGCAATTTATCGCCATTTTCGACACTAACAACCGGGTGGTCGTGACCTCGCATCACTACAAAAGTCACGAGTTTATGCGTTACAACCAACCCATAGACTCATTAAACGGCATTGAAATTGAGCAGTTTGGCGATAGCCTTATTTTACGCAGCCCTATTCTTTCTAGCCAACGTGAACTTATCGTCAGTCCGTTTGACAATAACGCTAATGCCGCTCAAGTTAACTCGGGCAAACTGGGTTATATCGCAGTCTTACTCAATAAAGAAAATGCCCTATTAGAGCAACACCGCGCCGCGGTGGCGGCTTTTATCATGGTGCTAATTGGGGTACAACTCAACCTGCTATTTACCTTTAGATTAGTCAAAAATGTGACTCAGCCGATCACCGATATGGTGCGCGTAGTCGCCAAAATACGGGAAGGAAAACTCGATACGCGTGTAGACGGCAATCTTATCGGTGAACTCGACCTACTCAAACGTGGCATTAATGCCATGGCCAGCTCGCTGTCGGATTACCATGAAGAGATGCAACAAAACATCGACCAAGCCACCTCAGATCTGCGCGAAACCTTAGAGCAAATTGAAATTCAAAACGTCGAGCTCGACTTAGCCAAAAAACGCGCCTTAGAGGCTAGCCGAATTAAATCAGAATTCTTAGCCAACATGTCACATGAGCTGCGCACCCCGCTCAATGGCGTTATCGGCTTTGCTAAGCAACTGCTAAAAACCCCGCTACACACCAGCCAGCAAGACTATATTAAAACCATCGAAAAAAGTGCCAGCAACCTGCTTAATATCATTAACGATATTCTCGATTTTTCTAAACTCGAAGCCGGTAAAATGGTGTTAGAAAACATGCCATTCGCCTTGCGTGAAGTGGTCGATGATACCGTCTCTATGTTGGCTAACAGCGCCAAAGAGAAAGAGTTAGAGCTGGTGGTCGATATCGAGCCCGCTATCAATGATAACGTCTCTGGCGATGCCTTAAGGGTAGGGCAAGTGCTCACTAACTTAGTAGGTAATGCGATTAAATTTACCGATGAAGGTAGCGTACACCTTAAGATGCGCCTTACTGGCACCGAGCCCGATAAGATCATTATTCGCTGCGAAGTCACCGACACAGGCATAGGTATCGACAAGCATCATCAACATCAGCTATTTCAAGCATTTGGTCAGGCAGACTCATCCATATCACGTCGCTTTGGCGGCACAGGTTTAGGGCTCATCATCACCAAACGGGTGATCAATCAGATGGGCGGCCAAATTGGCTGCAACTCCACACCAGATAAAGGCTCGACATTCTGGTTTACCTTGCCGCTAAAACTGAGTCAATACCCCATCAGCCAGCCATTAGATACCGGCAAGCTCAAACAGAAATCTGTCTTGCTGTTTGAACCCAGAAAACTGTCTCGTCATGTACATCAGGGGTTATTGCAGCACTGGCAAATGCTGGTGACGCCTATCACCACCTTGCAACAACTCGATGAGTTAATGAATAACACAAAACAGCGGTTTGATTACGCCATTATCAGCTGTAACGAGCTGGCTAAAAGCCCCTTACTGCTCGATACCCTGACTCGGATTAGACACATTAGCGATTATTCACTCTATGTGTGTAACAGCAACAACAGCGCCACCAATATTGATGTGATCCAGTCAGCTGTCGACAAAATTGTGCATGCGCCTATTGGCGAGCGCGAATTGGCTAACACTCTTATCCATCCTTACCGTGCGCCACCAGAGTCACAACCAAAGCCATTACAGGTTGTGCCAGCATTAAATCGCGAGCCACTTAGCGTACTGGCGGTCGATGATAATCCAGCCAACCTTAAATTAATCGACACCTTGCTGCGCGAGCTAGTCACCCACGTGGCCGTCGCCAACAACGGTAAGGCCGCTGTGGAGATTGCAAAATCGCGCCACTTCGATTTAATCTTTATGGACATACAGATGCCTGGTATCGATGGCTTTAGTGCCACTAAACAGATCCGTGAGCATTCGTTAAATCGCAACACTCCTATTATTGCCGTCACCGCCCATGCCATCGCCGAGGAGCGTGAACGTATTAATCAAAGCGGCATGAACGGCTATCTGCCCAAGCCCATCGACGAGGCGGCGCTCAAAGAGGTCATTAACAGTTGGAAGGTGCGCCCTAAGTTTACTCACTTTGAACAGCAAACACTCAATTGGGAACTGTGTTTAACTCAGGCGAATCAAAAAGCGAACTTGGCACTGGAGATGTTACAGATGTTGTTAGACTCGCTGCCAGAAACCCGTAATCAACTAACCTTGGCACTTGATACCCTCGATGCCAAAGCCATGCTAGCCCATGTGCATAAACTGCATGGCGCCAGCTGCTACTGCGGCGTACCCACGACCCAGCGCTTATGTAAAGAAATAGAGTCATCACTTAAAAATGGCGCCAGTGTCGAAGAGGTAGAACCTGAAATACTAGAGTTACTTGATGAGCTTTCTAAGGTAGAATCAGCCACTAACCAAGTAATATCCCAGTTATCTATGGATGTGATCGATGAGTAATAAACCAGGGTTCTTCAAACGATTAAAAGCGTTAGAGCTTGAACAAAAAAAATTGTTTGCTATCGCGCTGTGTCAGCGCATGTACCCCAACTACCAACTGTTTAGTGAAGTGTGTGAGTTTGGTGATCCACAGGTTTTAGACACAGCGCTAAATCTGTTATGGCAGTCAATGTATGACAAAAAATTGAAACTCAACATCGACATCTATCTCGAACGACTCGATCTCAACACCCCCGAGCCAAGTGACTTTGACGTTTATGGAGTCTATCCAGCCATGGACGCCGCAGTCGCATTAACCTCACTATTGAGCGCACTGCAAAGTAAGGTGGAAGACGATATTATCAACATCAGCAAACTCTCTTCTAGCACAGTCGCCAATTATATTGAAGCCACAATCGAAGATGAAATGGATGAAGTCACTTTAGATGAGTTTATTTTTAACCATCCCGTAATGGTCGAAGAAAAAGAGCTGCAGGCCTCATTATTGGATATCATTGAGCAAAATCCGAAGATCAGCGCTGACTTTGTCAAAGGCCTTCGTAAAGAAATTATCGAAGCTGGTGTATCTAATATTGGCATTTCAGTCGCGTAACTGCACATGAAGAAGCTCATCTACCAAGGTTATCTGTTAACCAACAACGATGGCTTAACCGATTCTTGGACACTCAGCATAGGGGAGCAACGCCGTAGCGGCTCCCTATTTGAACTGCGGCGTCAGATACACTTCTATCAAGAGCTGGGCGTGCTGCCACCAGTCAACGCACCCACCGCGGATACCGAGCGAAACACGCAACCTAGCTCGCCAAAGGTTAATACTCGCCAAACAGGTACTCGCCGCCCCAATAAGCGCAGTTAGCTGAATGACGCAATGACGCTAAGTGGTTTAGTGACTTTAGTGGCTTAGCCTAATATCGCCCCATTAATGCCATCACATTGAGTCAAGCGGCTTTACGTTAAGCCACATTAGACCTTAGCTCAATAGCCGCCCCCAGGTAATCATGCTAGGGTCGGCTAGTCTCTGACGTTTGTGTTGGGCTTAATCATTATGATGCAGGGCAACGAATATTAGGGCGCTGATACTGAGCCACAGATACTGAGCCACAGTGGATGGATAATATCAGATGACGATGTCATCAACACTGAGCGTCATCAACACTGAGCCACGATTCATCACCAACACATAAAAACAGCCTGAGAGGGAAAGCCCCTTAGTTTAACCACCAGCACAATTTATGGATAAATTTGTCGTATGCTACCTATCTTGTCACCTCTGTTTATCGTCTTTGGCATCATGCTATCAGGCTTCGTAGTACAAAAAGCACGTATTTTGCCACAAGAGACAGATAACGTACTCAATCAGTACGTCTATTACATCGCCTTTCCGGCTATCATGCTGATTGTATTAGCCGAAACCCCAATTGAACAGATCACCGACTGGGGCTTTATTGCTGGTTACAGCTTAGCGATGACCATTATCTACCTGTTGACTATGGGGATTTCGCTGTGGCGCGACAAGAAGCGCGATCTCGCGGCGATTAGGGCACTTAACACCACCTTTGGTAACACGTCGTTTATCGGTATCCCATTAATGATGATGTTATACCCCAACAACCAGTTAGCACTGGCTGCAGCAGCCATTGCTAGCCTACTCTCGGTGACCGTCTTTGCTATCGTATTAGCCCAACTCGCGCTTTATCAAGGTCAAACCGACAGCGCCCTAAAGACAGTGGCTTTGGCATTACTGCAAAATCCTATCATTATCGGCAGCTTAATAGGCGTGGCCATTTCGGCGGCCCAGATTGGCCTTTATAGCCCTATCAGCGGCATCATTCGCCAATTTGGCATGACATCCAGCCCCTGTGCCCTGTTCGCCATTGGCATGGTGTTATGCAAAGCCAACCAACAGCAAGGCCGCAATGCCCCTCGCAAGCTTTCTACCGGCGCCGAACTCACCCTGCTCAACCTATTAAAACTGGTGTTACAACCCCTGTTTGCCTACCTTCTGTGTAAAGCCTTTGGCGTTGAAGGCCCGCTGCTTAAGATGGCAGTGCTGCTAGCGGCACTACCCACCGCAGCCAGCGTCTACCTGTTGGCGCACCGCTTTCAAACTAACGCCACCGTCAGCGCGCAAAATATCAGCTTAGGGATAGTACTGAGCTTTGCGGTACTGCCACTACTTGATCATTTGCTGTAGCGCTGCCATACCCTTAAATTCAACAAAATGTGCGAACAAAAAGCACACATGTATTTACTGTATAAAAAATCAGTATATACTGTGCATTAATACAGTACTTTGTAAAAGGATGTCATTATGCTTTGCCAGCTCAGCATCAATAACTTTGCCATTGTTCGTTTTTTAGAGCTCGACTTCAAAGCCGGCATGACCAGTATCACAGGTGAAACCGGTGCCGGAAAATCTATCGCTATTGACGCCCTAGGCCTGTGTCTGGGTAATCGCGCCGAAGCCAGTACCGTTAGGCCTGGTGCAGATAAAGCCGAGGTCAGCGCCCGCTTTTCTCTGCTCGATATTCCCTTGGCAAAGCGCTGGCTCGAAGATAACGACCTTGATCTTGATGATGAATGCATACTCAGACGCACCATCAACAGTGATGGCCGCTCACGCGCCTACATTAATGGCAATCCAGTACCGCTTAGTCAACTTCGCGCACTTGGACAATTACTGATCGGCATCCACGGACAACACGCCCATCACGCCATGTTAAAGAGCGAACATCAACTAACACTGCTCGACAGCTATGCTAACCACCGCATGCTGCTCGACAGCGTCAGTGCTAGCTATCAACGCTACAAACTGATTGAAAAAGAGCTTAAACAGCTACAACAATCGCAACATGAGCGCATCGCCCGTAAGCAGCTGCTGCAATATCAAGTAGAAGAGCTTAATGAATTTAATTTAGGCGAGCACGAATTTGACGAGATAGAAACCGAGCATAAAAAACTCGCTAACGGCACCGCCTTAGTGCAAGCCTGCCAGCACACCCTCTTCCTATTGCAAGACAACGAGCAAGGTGCGGTAGAATCGGTACTCAACTTAGCCATAGATCAAGCTCAAGAGCTTGAGGGCTATGACACCGCTCTTAATAGCATTGGCAATATGCTCAACGATGCCTTAATCCAAGTGCAAGAAAGCAGCAGTGAGCTGCAACGCTACCTCGATGGATTAGAACTCGATCCCGACCATTTTGCTTACCTTGAACAGCGCCTCTCTAAAATTATGCAGTTGGCACGCAAGCATCACGTAAGCGCCAAAGATCTTTATCAGCACCATCAAGCCTTAAATCAAGAGCTAAGCAGCTTAGACTCAGACGAAGAGAAGCTTGACGAGATAGCTGAGCAGCTCCAAAGCTGCAAACAAGGCTTCATTGCCCATGCAAAAAAACTCAGCCAAAGCCGTAGCCGTTATGCCAAAGAGCTAGACAAACAGGTGACCCAATCGATTCATGAGCTCAGCATGCCTAAGGGTAAATTTGTTATCGATATTCACTTTAACGAAGAGCTCATGTCGCCCAACGGTTGTGACACTATCGAGTTTCAAGTGACCACCAACCCAGGGCAACCGCTGCAACCTATCTCGAAAGTCGCATCAGGCGGGGAACTGTCGCGTATCGGCCTTGGCATTCAGGTGATCACGGCAAAGAAGGTCGCCACACCAACGCTTATCTTCGATGAAGTGGATGTGGGGATATCGGGGCCAACGGCTGCCGTGGTGGGGAAAATGCTACGCTCACTGGGTGAGTCGACTCAAGTGCTATGTGTAACCCACCTGCCTCAAGTCGCCGGTAATGGTCATCAGCACATGTTTGTTAATAAGCAGAGTAAAGCCGGACAGACCGAGACCTCTATGGTGCCGCTGGATAAAACCCAACGCATTGAGGAGCTCGCCCGCTTACTTGGCGGTGATACCATAACCAGTAACACCCTAGCCAACGCCAAAGAACTACTCAGAGGTTAAAAACTGACAACACCTAAAGCGAAGGAAATACCTTCGCTTTTTGATATCGGTGATTCACTATTTAATCTCACTCATCCCATTGTACTTAATGAGCAAATTGCGCTCTCCATAACTCCTAGCAAGAAAAAACAAAACCATATAAGTCACGGCTAGGCCGAAGTCTTAAACAGCATTTAATTGATTCACTGCGACACCAAGCTTTCAAAATAACGAGTTAATACGAACCCTTGCGCTTGCAAGAAATGGGCGTATAATCCCTCGGAATTTTTCAAAACAGAGTGCAGCAATGAACCAGACAGTTAAGCACAACTTGACTCATTACCGTCGAGGATCGGCGTTGGTTTTATGTTTCTGTTTTTCGATTTCAAAAAAAGCCTCCTTGTATAAGGGGGCTTTTTTTTGTCTGCCTTTTGCGTAAGGTCAGGCAAGTTTAAACGGTTATCTGCCAGCCGTGCCGTTCAATGGCAATCTTAGATGTAAGCAACAGATAAAGTTTAAAACCATTTGTATCAGTTATCTATTTATAGGGAAGAGAAGCCATGGCGAACTCGTTGTTTCAAAAACACATCATCTCCATTCCGGAATTAAACCGCAGTGAACTTGAGCTCATCGTTGAAACTGCCGGAAGATTAAAAGCAGAGCCAAATCCAGAACTACTGAAAAATAAAGTCGTGGCGTGCTGTTTTTTTGAAGCTTCAACACGTACCCGCCTCTCTTTCGAAACCGCAATACAACGCTTAGGTGGCAGGGTTATTGGTTTCGATAACAGTGGCAATACATCACTGGCTAAAAAGGGGGAAACCCTCGCCGATTCAGTGCAGGTGATCTCCTCTTACGTCGATGCTTTTGTGATGCGCCACCCGCAAGAGGGCGCCGCCCGCTTGGCCTCTGAGTTTTCTCATGGCGTCCCCATTGTTAACGGTGGCGACGGTGCCAACCAACACCCAACGCAAACTTTGTTGGATCTCTTCTCCATTTTTGAAACTCAAGGGCGATTAGATAACTTAAATATCGCCTTCGTTGGCGATCTAAAATATGGTCGCACCGTTCATTCACTGGCCCAAGCACTGTCTAAATTTAACAATATTAATTTCTTCTTTGTGGCGCCAGAGATCTTGGCCATGCCAGATTACATTTGCGAAGAGTTAGACCAAGCGGGGATCAGCTACAGCCTGCATGCGACCATGGAAGAGGTGATCCCAGAGCTTGATGTGTTGTACATGACCCGAGTTCAAAAAGAGCGTTTTGATGAATCAGAGTATGCGCATATGAAAGCCGCTTATATTCTAAATGCAGCCATGCTAGCCGACGCGCGCGACAACCTAAAGGTATTGCATCCATTGCCACGGGTTGACGAAATCACTGTCGATGTCGATAAGACCAAGCACGCTTATTACTTCCAGCAAGCGCAAAACGGCGTTTACGCGCGCGAAGCATTGCTGGCATTAGTACTGAACGAACAACTTTAAGCAGGAGATAATCACCATGACCAAGGAAACGCAACAAGTTGAAGCCATAAAGAATGGTTCCGTTATCGACCATATTCCTGCCAATGTGGGGATTAAAGTGCTAAAGCTGTTTCAGATGCATAAAACCAATCAGCGTGTCACGATTGGTCTTAATCTGCCCTCTTCTGCTTTGGGCGCTAAAGATCTGATTAAAATTGAAAATGTTTTTATCAGCCCAGAACAGGCGAATCAATTGGCCCTGTACGCCCCTAACGCTACGGTTAATCAGATTGAAAATTATGAGGTCGTTAAAAAGCTGACCCTGTCGTTACCTGAGCGGATCAACGCCATTTTTAAGTGCCCAAATACCAACTGCATCACCCATAATGAACCGGTAGACAGCAGCTTTAGTGTCAGCGCCAAAAAACAAGATGTACAACTAAAATGTAAATACTGTGAGAAAGTGTTCTCACGTGAAATCGTCACCGAACGTCACTAAGCCACTCTTTATCTCGATAAGGTAAAGCCTGCTCAGTCATGAGCAGGCTTTAAAATGACACTCCATTAGCTATTGCAAGTTGAGCAAAGATTAACAATCAGCGCTTCATATCAGGGTACTGAAACTCATGACATTGATTACAGTAAACTTGACTCTCTTTATGTTCTTGATGGCAGTAAGTACAAGGTAAGTCTGTACCATAATGCAGACTGTCATGGGGATTTGGCTCTATATCATGATCGGCATCGGATGGACGCTGAGTAAGTTCAGCCACATCATCTGGCGTACCATGACAAGTTTCACATGCACTGGCCTGAGGAATCGTTTTACGTTTTGCATCTCCGTGGCAAAAACTACACTCAACCTTACCATTATCCCCCGTCATAACTTCTTTATGATAGTCTTTTATTTTCATGGCATTAGCCGCTGGAATTGACAGCAGCATCAAGATGCACATTGTCGTCAGTATTCTTAACATCTTTATTCCTATTACTACGTTGATCTTTGTTACCCGATAACTGTTACCGCCCGGTGATTAATCGATGACTGGTTTACAGGATGTATCAGGCCAATTGCGGCTTGCTCGCTAAAGTCAATGGGAGCGGTATTGACGATAGCCAGCAAGCGCAACATTTCCCCGATAAAGGTTACTCGTACTGCGCAATAAAGGCTTTTGAGACACGAATATCGGGCGTAAATGGACGGTCAATATCGACAAATGGCACTTGTTTACGGAAAGCATCATACATCGCTTTTGTCGCCTCACCTTGCTTGAGATGGTTGTTCGTCTGTTTACGTAAATCGATGGCTTGAGTCGAATGCATCAGTTCTAGGCCATACATCACGTTAATGTTGTCAACAATTTGAATTAAGTTGTCTGATGCAAGCTTTAGGTTGGTAAAGGTGTCTTCGATATTACCCGCAATGGCAATACCATTAAACGATACCGGAATCGCCAAAGCTTGGTTACGTACCTGCATATCAACAAAGGTTTTTTGAATCGCACCAAACGCATGACCATTGTTACCCGGTGCACTTAAAAAGCGCGGTAAATGGGTAAAATGATTATCCGATAAATGAATCGTACGCATGGCGCTATTATGTGACACATGCGTCAGAGCAATACTTAACTGCTGCACCGCAAGTGCGACAGGGAGTGGTTCGAAGTTAGTGGTTGGGAATACGCCACCCTTTCCTTCAACCAAGTATTTAGCAACTTGAGAATGCTGTCCATAATCTTTACTAGCACCAAGAATAACACCTGGGTTGTCATCAGAATGGTTTATCTGAATATTGATTACCTCATCAAGATCGGCAAGCGCCTTATATGCGCTGGCAAAGGTGTACGCCGTAGTGCGGTAACTGAGTGGGTCTTGCAGTGGACGCTCGTTATTTTCGTCCCAGAGATAACTGCCAGATAAGCTATTTAATATATCCTGAGTTGCTCGCTGCAACTGCGGGAATGGGCGGATATCATTGGTTTGTGGTAAGAAGGGCGACACATTACCATTTAAGCCCTCTAGACTCAGGCCAAAAACCGTTGGTGATACTTCGAGTAAATGCTTGGCATCCCGATAACCTGCCATTGCATAGGTGGCACCGATGGCATTATTCGATAAAATGGAAAGCGCATCTTTTCCTACCGGTTGTAACGGCTTAATCCCTGCTTTTTTCATGGCTTCGACACTACTCATGCGTTCACCTTTATAGATAACGTCCCACTCACCGATCATGGCCAGACCGACATGTGACGCAAGCAAAATATCGGCCTCACCGATCGTACCTTTCGACGGGATAATTGGCGTAATATCATGATTTAAATACGCTTGATAAAGCTCTGCAACATAAGGCTGTACCCCTGTGTGCCCCGAGAGAATAGTATTTAAGCGCACCGCTAAAGCCACACGCGTTAACCGCACTGGCATAGGTTCGCCAACACCGGCACTATGTGCTCTAAGAGTACTATAATTAAATGATTCTGAAGCTTTTAATACTTCAGGGCTTAACTGACCATTCGCATCAAATAGTTTGTGATCTTTGTTTAAACCAACCCCTACGGTTAAGCCATAAACGGGTTTACCTAAACGCGCCGCCTCCATCAATAGTTCATGAGCCTTAACTAGTGCGGTAGCAGACTGAGCCGCTATTTTAACTTTAGCACCATCGGCAATCGCCCATGCTTGCTCTTGAGTGAAGTGTTGTCCATCGAGCACGACCGTGTCTGCAGCCATGGCTTGGCCGGCTGTTAACGCTAATGCCAATGTTGAAATTGCAATATTTTTAGTTGCTTTCATATTCATCCATTCCATCATTTTAAAGGCTAGTTCAGGTGAACTAACCGAAGTTAATTGGGGTATTTCAACTGAACTAAGCCAAATGTAATGAGGCAGCTTGGTTATTCGCGCAGTGGCTACCAGCGTTACGTCCCGTGACCACTCCTTCAGCCACGGCGCACGCTCCTAGGCGACTTGCACCGTGAATACCTCCGGTTGCTTCGCCTGCCGCATAAAGCCCAGGGATAGGTTTATTACTGACTAAATGCAGCACTTCCGATGCTGTATTCACTTTTACGCCCCCCATGCAATAGTGCACTTTGGGCCACATCCTTACTGCATACCATGGGCCCTGCTCTAACTTCATCGCTTTTTGCATCGGGCGGTTAAACTCATTATCTTTACCTTGGGTGACGGCATCATTCCAGCGAGCAACTTGTGCTTTGAGCGCCGCGGCTGGGATCCCATAAAGTTCGGCTAACTCATCTAAATTATTGGCTTTTTGGATCACTTTGTATTTAAGGCCCCAATCCAGAGTCTGGGCATTTTTTGCCCCCTCAGCGTTGGTGAAGCCTATGGGGTAGACTGGCTGACCGTCAGCATCACGACGAGTCATAATGGCATCGGCGCGTGCTTTACGATCGGCAAGCTCATTAAAGAAGCGCTCACCGGTTCGCACATCGACCACGATGCCACTAGGGTAGGTCGCGATAGTGTTAAACTGCGATGCCGTACCGAAACCTTTTTCGTCTGGCGATGCCCATGGACCGAGTTGAATTTGATCTAAATGTATGGGATTTGCACCGAGTAACATCATCTGCTTTAAGGCTTCAGATGTGGCGCCGGCGTGGTTAGTAGAATCCAGTTCACTGGTCAGTTTTGGCTGTTGCATTTGGCGATATTCGATGTCACGACCAAAGCCACCTGTGGCCATAATCACTCCTTTACGCGCACCAATGTTCACCATTTTACCTGTTCGTTCCTTCGGGAAATAATAACCTTCGCGAACTTCGACGCCGATCACACGCCCAGTATCATCTTTAATAAAACCCTCTAATTTGGCTTGGTTGCGCATGGCGATACCATGCTTTTTAGCCGCACTAATTAATGGTCGGATAATGCCAGCACCAGAGCTTTGTACTGTTTGCAACACCCGAGGAATAGAATGTCCACCGAAATGTTGTACAAATGGTTTCCATTGCACACCGTAGTTGGTGAGCCATTCACAGGATTCGGCTGTCCCGTTACAGACGAGTTTAAGCATTTCGACATCATTCATACCACGGCCCGCTTCCAACATGTCGGCAACCATGGTATCTACTGAATCTTCAATCCCCTCTTTCTTTTGCAAAGGAGATCCCGCCACGGCCATTGCACCACCGTTAATAGTGGAGTTTCCGCCAAACACAGGCATTTTGTCGATGACCATCACACTGGCACCGGCTTCTTTAGCTTGTAATGCGGCAGACATGCCAGCAAAGCCGCTACCCACGACTATCACGTCGACTATCTCATCGAACTTAACTTTTTCTTGTGGCATACAAGCGGCATTGGCAGACAGTGGCATCGCAGCTCCTAAGCTTGCGACAGCCATGGCAGCACCACCTTTTAACAGTTGACGCCGTTCAGGGCTTGCCAATTTTTTTTCGTTCATATTCAATGCTTCCCTATTACTATTTTTAATGATGTATCGAAGCGATTAAGGGTCGATAACATAAAGGGAAAACTGCAGTGACTATGCCAACTACCTAAAAAGAGGGGGGGATTAGGCAATCTATGAACGAGAGCACAGAACCACGAAATACAATGATTTATTATCACGAAACTTCGTGACTACCTCGACATATCAATGAAGAAACAATTCTATTACCAAGCTACTCAGTGCTTATGCAGCAGTTTATCGCTGGAAAATGCTCTGCAAAATTATTACGAATATGTCAAACAACACCTGCCTATCGATGGCATTTTTCTTAACATCTATCGGCCTGAACATGGTGACATTCAATTCTTGGCACATGCCAATGATTCACACGCCTCGGCGATAGATAAACAGGTAAAAATTTCACCCGAAATGGAGGAGGTACTACAGCAAAATGACCGCCCCATTATCCGTATCATTAATGATATTCATCTCGATAAAGTTACCCATTTTGTGGCTCCTCACCTCGTACCTGATATTCAATCGGTTATCCTGCTGCGTATGATGAGCAGCAACACTCATCTGGGAGTGGTCGGCTTTTACTCAAAAAAAATCGGTCAGTTTAAACCTCTACACGCAGATTTAATCGAACCGCACAAGGATACTTTTTCTTTAATTACCGCCTTTAACCTACGGGGTCGAAATTTACTCAGAGCCAATCGAGCACTCAGCCAGGAGAATGTGAATTTGAAACGCGCCATATTCTCGGCCGATGGCGTAGTGGGCAGCGAAGCTGGATTGAAGAAAGTCATGGAAAAGGTGGCCGCAATTGCGCCACTCAACACCAGCGTATTAATGCAGGGAGAAACCGGCTGCGGCAAAGAGGTGATAGCCAACGCAATTCACGCTAAGTCCAATAGAACGGGAAAACCCTTTATTAAGGTCAACTGCGGCGCCATTCCTGAGTCTTTAATCGATTCCGAGTTGTTTGGTTATGAAAAGGGGGCCTTCACCGGCGCAGAAACACGCAAAGCAGGCTATTTTGAGCAAGCCAATGGCGGCACGATTTTTTTAGATGAAATTGGCGAACTACCACTATCGGCGCAAGTCAGATTGCTGCGCGTATTGCAAAACAGCTCAATAACTCGCGTCGGCGGTTATGAAAGTATCGAGCTAAACATTCGTGTGATTGCCGCGACTCACAGAAACTTACAAGCCATGGTTCATGAGAAGACCTTTAGAGAAGATCTCTGGTATCGTTTAGCTGTATTCCCGATAGAAATCCCTGCGTTACGACAACGCAGATGCGATATTCCATTGTTAGTTCAACACTTTATTGAAAATTTAGCCGCCAAGTTTAATCTAGAGAAGTTGCCTAGAGTCACACCGGAGCAGTTGAATGTGTTAAATCATTACAGTTGGCCGGGCAATGTACGTGAACTGATAAATGTGCTTGAACGAGCCATAATTCAACAGCCCCACGGCCCATTAAACTTTGATTTATTGCAAATGGGAACCGAGGATCAAGTGGTTAATCAAGTGGGCCAAACCATTATTATCGATCCTAGCCATGCTAGCGATAAGCTAGTGCCGCTGGACACCATGATAAGCAAATACATTGGTCATGCTATGCGTATCACTGGCGGTAAGTTATATGGCCCCGGTGGTGCAGCGGAGCTGTTAGATATCAACCCCAACACCCTCAAGAGTAAAATGAAGAAATTGGGGTTATGCTAACCTTTTCCTCATTAAAAAAACCAAAAAGAAAAGCCTAAAAAGACTTTCATAAAAGTGATTTTAGGCTTATGGCAAAGCGAGCACAAGGTCGATGAATACTGTAGTTATTCGGCCACCTCGGCTTTTTTAGTAATGAGCTAGGCTAGAAAAAATAACGAATACCAACCGAGTAGCTGTTATCTTGTAGTTTTTCAAAACTCTCATCGTCCATATCGCTGAAGTCGAGTTTGGCTTCGGCAAACATAATAGTGTCGTTGCTATAACGATAATGTAGACCAACTACAGCAAATTGACGGGTCCAGTCACCTTGGATAGTGGTTGAGGCATCGGTATCTAAATCTTGATAAGACAACAAAAAGCTAGGTACAAAGCCGTTTTCATACTGATAAGCAACTAAGAACTCGCCACCGGTTGAGTCATATAATTCGCCTGCGACCAACTCATTTTGCTTGCTCTTATGCGCATTGAAACCTAGGTATAACCCGTCAGCCTCACGATTAGGTGCATATTGATAGAATGAGCCATACTGCACTCCCACACCCATGATTTCGTTAGTGTCATCAACAGTCTCACCGGCTAACTCACCTTCAAAATCACCGCGATTGATACCGGCTAAGACTTTGAATTTATCACTGAAGTGATAGGCCACACTCGCACCATAACTCGTATCAAAATTGATGTGTGAGCCATCATTTATCGCCATACCATTTCGGTCAAATAGCGATACATCGCCATTTTGTTTAGCCGCATACTGTAGTGCAACGCTTAAGTTACCAAACGAATTACGGTAAACGAATGCCGAGTCGGCACGGCCAGCGCCCGTTAACCCACCATCACCAAAGGTGTAAGCACCGACGGAATAGCCTGTATAGACGTTGAGCACATCCGTAGTATAAGCCACATCATAGTAGGCGCCCCACTGTTTACCAAAGGTTAAACTGCCCCACTTATCATGTCTAAGACCGACATAACCTAAACGGTTAAATAAGAAATCTGAATCTTTCGAGGCGCCTAACTGGCCACCGGTATAATTGAGGGCATCATCACTTGTGACCATGTTAATCCCCCACTCTGTGTGAGCGAAACTGCGCCAACCATTTTTTTCTGTGCGATCGAATCGAAAGCCAACACGAGAAAAATTATCAACCACAGCAGTATCATTTGTGTCATTGATGGCCGCAAAACCAAGCCAACCCATCATATTAACGCTGTTAGTTTGATCATTGTATATCTCGACGGCCTGCGCCGATCCCATCATTAATATGGAGGGTATTAAAAGCGCTAACAGTTTCTTGTTCATATCATTTCCCCAATTTATTCTTGTGTTATAGCGTATTGGCTAATTCCAATAACACTTAACAGCAGCTAACGTGCCAAAGCGGGAAATGGGGGGATAAAGGCGCATAAGTTGAAGCGAGATCGACTAATTACGAAATATCGTTAAAGAACGTCTTGAAATATCGTGCTAAAGGTGAAATATCGTTAATGATGTTCATTAATATATAAGGAAATTCTTGCCAATTTAAGGAGTTAATTCCACTTCATAACCTTACGATGCTCTCGAAAAGGCCTGTAATAGGTGCAGACACACGCATCATTAAGGCC
Source organism: Shewanella algidipiscicola (assembly GCF_003605125.1). GTDB lineage: Bacteria > Pseudomonadota > Gammaproteobacteria > Enterobacterales > Shewanellaceae > Shewanella > Shewanella algidipiscicola. The sequence continues at coordinate 19,640 of NZ_QPQT01000003.1, read as the reverse complement.
ATTAAACGAGCGATTATTATCACTTAAAGCAACAGGGGGATAACACTCAAGTGGGGGTATAACATCACAGCAGGGTAAGGTACGAGTTAGGCAGGCGACTCAAGCAAATGCCAAAGTGCCTGCTGCTGAGTTTAAAGGCGCCCCCTAACTGGCAAAGTATACCACCCCTTGCAGGCACAAAAACGCAAAGACGCCCGCTAAGACATCATCGATCATGATGCCAAAACCACCATGCACCTTGGCATCGAGCCATTTGATCGGCCATGGCTTAAGGATGTCAAAAAAGCGAAACAGCACAAATCCCAGCAGTAACCATCCCCAACCTGCGGGCGCAGCAGTCAGGGTGATTAACATGCCAACAATTTCATCCCACACGATGGCGCCGTGATCATGCACACGCATATCTTTAGAGGCTTTATCACAAATATAAAACCCCACCAGCATCAATAGCAGCGTCACACCAAGATACCAAGATAGCGAAAGGTAGCTCATCAGTAGGTAGAGCGGAATGGCCGCCAAACTACCATAGGTTCCCGGGGCTTTAGCCAGTAGACCCGAGCCAAAGCCCAACGCCAAAAAGTGGATAGGATTAGTAAGAGAGAGTCTGCGCAGCAGTGGATCGGTCGAGCGTAACTTCATGATGTAAAATGCTCAAAACTAAAATTGATTGGCTTAAATGTGGCGCCCTCTTTCATCAAACGCAGTTTGTTGCCTGTGGAGATCTGGCCGATTTTAGCAAAAGAGACCCCAGCATGAGCCAGTGATGTTTCTAGGGCACCGCGCTGTGATTCAGGCACGGTAAAGAGTAATTCATAATCTTCCCCGCCCGTCAGGGCATAGCTAAGCGCTTGCTCATACTCAACCGACTCCCTCATGGCTGCCGACAGCGGTAGCTGATCGACATCGACAGTCGCCCCCACGTTAGAGTGTTTGAGGATGTGGCCAATATCGGACACCAAACCATCGGATAGATCGATGGCACTCGAGGCGAGATTCCGCAGCGATTGCCCCGCCAAAACTCTTGGCGTTGGATAGTAATGCCGTTGAATTAAATACTGCGCGGCATCGCCACTCAGCGTTTGCTCGCCCCGTAAAATGGCTAAGCCTAACGCTGAATCACCTAAGGTGCCTGTCACATAGATCCAATCGCCATTGTTCGCCCCACTGCGAGTTAACGCTTTGCCTTTTGGGACTTGACCATTGATGGTGATAGTGATGGATTTCGGTCCACGCGTGGTGTCGCCCCCCACCAGAGCAACGCCATAATACTCGGCAGCATCATTTAAGCCTTGGCTAAACGCATCGAGCCATGCTTCATCTATATTAGGCAGGGTAATGGCCAAGGTCATCCATGCAGGCTCAGCGCCCATGGCGGCTAAATCAGATAGATTAACGGCCACCGATTTATAACCTAATGCCTTAGCGGGCATGTCGGCCAAGAAGTGGACATTTTCAACGAGGGTATCGCATGAGATAGCGATAGATTTATGTTCAGCGGGATTAACCAAGGCACAGTCATCGCCAACACTTAATTCTACGTCGCGGCGAGCTTGACCGCGCTCAGCAAAAAAACGCTCAATTACGTTAAACTCTTTCACAGTTTGACAACCATTATAAAGTTAATGTCATCCCCCACATCCATGCAGGCGACACCTAGGGAATATTGTTTTTCAAGCTTAGTGATGGTTCGAACTCAATGGGTTAAGAGCAAAACTTAAATCATAAAGCCTAAATCATAAAGCTTGAGCCATAAGGCTTAAAAGCTAAACCAAAGGCTCATCAGGGCGTGCTGCATTGAAACAAATCACTATGGCCGCAGGGCTTAGCGAGTATGGTGCTGTTTAAACCACTGGCGAAGCATGACTCGAGTCATAGCCACACCTTGTCAACATCACTCATCAAGGCGCAGAAACAAGCGTGAAAAATCAACAGAACCTAGCGATGATAACAAAAAAAACGGCATCCTAGGACACCGTTTCGACTATCACTTTCTACCGACTATCTTATCGAGAATGCCATTAACAAACTTATGACCATCTTCGGCACCAAAGGCCTTAGCTAGCTCAATCGCTTCGTTAATCGCAACCTTGAAAGGCACGTCCTTGCGGAAAGTCAGCTCATACGTCGCAAGACGTAATACTGCTTTTTCGATAGGTGAAACCTCATCGAACGGACGCTCAATATGAGGGGTAATTAACTCATCTAACTGGGCGCACTTGATGGTGGTTCCCGATAGCAATTCACGAAAATAGCTAACATCGACACCATCGATTTTTTGCTCAGTGAGGAATTCATGCTCCACATCGGCAACATTATTTCCGCTTAGCTGCCATGAGTAGATAGCTTGTAACGCTAGACGGCGGGCTTTACGGCGCTCTGAAGGTTTCATTCTTGTTCCTAATCTTACAACTGCTGTTCTAGTTCTTGCAGAACATTGACCATTTCAAGCAAACTAAGAGCCGCTTCGCCGCCCTTATTACCCGCTTTAGTACCTGAGCGCTCAATGGCTTGCTCAATGGTATCTGTGGTCAACACACCAAATGAAACAGGAAGATCAAACTCAAGCGCTACCTGAGCCAAACCTTTGTTACATTCGCCTGCAACAAAATCAAAATGGGGAGTACCACCACGGATCACGGCGCCTAGCGCAATGATACCGTCAAATTTACCGCTTGCCGCCACACGACGAGCCGCAAGAGGCAACTCTACAGCGCCAGGCACACGTACAATCGTGATATTGTCATCTGCAACTTGACCAAAGCGCTTTAGCGTATCTAACGCGCCATTAAGCAAACTCTCAACAACAAAGCTGTTGAAGCGTGAGATCACGATGGCAACTTTGGCATTTTTCGATTCGATATTACCTTGAACTACGTTCATTTATCTTACCTAAATTAGCTTTAACAAACCCGGCACGGGAAAAAAGAGGCCGTATAATACCACAGCACACGACGTTGATCCCCATGCAATTTAAACCAAATGAGTTAATTTACTCACATGAGTATTAATCAGCAATATATTCAGTGACTTCTAACCCAAAGCCCGACAGCGAATGGTAACGCTTTGGCGAACTCAGCAGGCGCATCGTGGTGACGCCCACATCGGCCAATATTTGCGAGCCGATGCCCACTTGGCGTGAGGTGCCTTGCCATTGTGCTGGGGCTGCGGCTTCGCCTTTATCTTGAGCTTCAAATGCTTTGACCTTGGCCAAAATTTCACTGCTGTGCTCTTGATGACCCAGTAAGACTAATACGCCGCCTTCATCGGCAATACGCGCCATGGCTTTTTCGAGTGGCCAGCTGCGTTTTTCGTCGCGCTCAGAGTGAAGTAAGTCATTAAAGGTATTTTGCAGGTGTACCCGCACTAAGCTGTCTGGCTTAACGTCACCTTTAATAAGGGCATAGTTAAGTTGATTGTCTATGGTGTCACGGTAGGTGATCATCTCAAACTCACCAAAACGGGTTGGCAATTTGCACTTAGCCTCGCGCACCACTGTGGTCTCTTTGGTATTGCGATATTCGATTAAATCGGCAATGGTTCCTATTTTTAGGCCATGCTTTTCGGCAAAAACCTCAAGATCGGGACGACGCGCCATGGTGCCATCGTCATTAAGAATTTCAACGATAACAGCTGAAGGCTCTAAACCTGCAAGACGGGCAATATCACAGCCCGCTTCGGTGTGACCTGCGCGCACTAAAACGCCACCTTCTTGGGCCATCAGCGGGAAAATATGCCCTGGCTGCACAATATCGGTCGGCTTAGCATCTTTCGCCACAGCCGCTTTAACGGTCACGGCTCTATCTTGAGCAGAAATACCGGTTGTCACCCCTTCAGCAGCTTCAATCGACACGGTAAAGTTAGTCGAAAATTGCGCGTTATTGTTGGTGACCATCAAGGGTAAATTCAGCTGCTGACAGCGCGCTTTCGTCATGGTTTGGCAAATTAAGCCGCGTCCGAAAGTGGCCATAAAGTTGATCGCCTCAGGGGTGACAAGATCTGCCGCCATGATGAGATCGCCTTCGTTTTCTCTATCTTCGTCATCCATCAAGATAACCATTTTGCCTAAACGAATATCTTCGATAATCGCTTCTATGCTATGTAGTGTCATTGTTAGACCTTGAAATGTTCTTCTAGTAATAAATATTTAATCTGCTATTAGCGGGCATTACCAGCCTCTATCTTAAAAAGCCTGAGCGAGCTAACAGATCCATCGTCACTTCTGGGGCTTTGCTAACAGTTTCATCTGCATTATGCCCCGAATACGTCATTAAACGCTCTAAATGACGTGCAATCAGATCCACCTCGATATTGACGCTATCGCCAGTTTTTAAGTTGATAAGAGTGGTTTCACCCGCGGTATGCGGCACTATGGTTAATCGAAAACGTTCGCCTTGCACCTCATTCACCGTCAGGCTAACGCCGTCGATAGTAATGGAGCCTTTATGGGCGATATAACGCGCTAAGCCTTGAGGTGGCGTTAACCAAAATTCGATAGCCTTACCACGGTATTGCCTGTCGTCGACGTAAGCGACCCCATCCACATGACCACTCACCATATGACCGCCTAAACGTGTGGTCGGTGTAACGGCTTTTTCTAAATTGACCGCTTGCCCCACTTGATAATGAGCAAAACCGGTCAGCGACACTGTCTCGGCTGAGATATCGGCAACATAACCATCGCTCAAACATTCCACCACGGTGAGACACACGCCATTGGTGGCAATGCTATCACCAAGTTTGACATCGCTTAAGTCCAACTTACCACAGGCCACGGTGAGGCGAATATCGTCACCACGGCGCTCAATTTTCCTTAGATTTCCTACTGACTCAATGATCCCAGTAAACATCTTTACCTACTTGGTTGTTCTGCACTTGATTAGGAATGTGCACTTAAATTAAATGTAAAACGCGTATCGACACCGACCTTGCGCTCATCAGTTAACACTAACTTAGGCAGTTGCGCCATCTGAGTATAGTCGGGCAACAGGAGTAAATTACGCCCGTGGCCGCCAAGCAATTTAGGCGCTTGGTATAAGACCAACTCATCGGCCAGTTGCTGTGCCATAAAAGCTCCCGCCAAGGTGGCGCCAGCTTCGACCATCACGCTATTGCACGTTTGGCCTAAATGCGCCAGCAATGCTGCGAGCGGCACGCGCCCTTCTTGGGCGTCAAGCTGTAAATGGCTCACATGTGGTGGCCATGAGGCCTGTATCGACGGGCTATAAGGCCTGCAAGACACCAATAAGATAGGTGATGGAATGGCCAATAATGTTGCTTGGCTCCCTAGCCGAGCCTGACTATCGAGCACCACCCGCAATGGCTGCTTTAACAGCTCAACAGGCAGTGAATCGGCTAGGCTACCGAGCTCTTGATGGCGCACATTCATGCTGGGATCATCTTGCAAGACGCTATCGATGCCAGTTAGCACCGCACAATGACGCGCACGCATTCGCTGCACATCGCGGCGGGCATTGGCACCGGTTATCCACTTCGATGTGCCATTGGACAGCGCCGTTTTACCGTCTAAACTGGCGGCCAACTTGATGCTCACCCAAGGCAATCCAGTCGCCATTCGCTTCATAAAGCCTTGATTCAGCGCGGCCGCCTCATCACGCAGCAGATCGATATCGACCTCTATGCCTGCTTGCTGCAGCATCTTAATCCCCCGGCCAGACACCTGCGGATTAGGATCGGTTACCGCCACCACTACTCGCGCCACTTGCGCATCGATTAATGCCTGTGCACACGGCGGGGTACGACCATAGTGGCTACACGGCTCTAGAGTAACATAGGCGGTTGCTCCTTGGGCTTGCTCGCCTGCCATACGCAGTGCATGCACTTCGGCATGGGGGCCGCCCGCGGCAATATGATAACCTTGGCCGACTACCTTGCCTGCCAAGCTGATAACACAGCCCACGCTAGGGTTGGGTCGAGTGGTATAGCGCCCTTGACGCGCTAACTTAATGGCTTTTGCCATCATTTCAATATCAAATTTTGACCACACCATGTGCCATATCCATGCAATCTAATGATTAATAATCGGTTTATTTGGGCGACTTAGGACTCTGCAGTTTCGCAATGGCGTCACCAAACTCGGACACATCTTCAAAGGCACGATACACAGAAGCGAAACGGATATAGGCGACTTTGTCGAGGTTGACCAAGTGGTCCATCATCAAGTTACCTATCATCTCAGAGGTGACTTCACGCTCGCCAGTGGCGCGCAGTGTCGACTTAATCTTGCTTAGTGCCTGCTCAATTTCATCCATAGATACCGGACGTTTCTCGACTGCGCGTAACATACCGCCGCGCAGCTTTTCTTCATCGAATGGCTGGCGACTACCGTCTTGCTTAACCACTCGTGGCATGACTAACTCGGCGCCTTCAAAAGTGGTGAATCTTTCATGGCACTCAAGGCATTCACGGCGACGGCGAACCTGGTGGCCATCGGCAACCAAGCGAGAATCGATCACCTTAGTATCGGTTGCGCTGCAAAACGGACAATACATTGAGCCTCCAGCATAAAAGCACTTAAACAGATCGGTTGGCATACATAGAAAGCCAACTGAGAGATACAAAAATGGCCGCTATAATAGCGGCCATCGAAGTTTACCTGATTTAACCCTTAAGGTTAACCGTAAACGGGGAACTTAACGCACAAATCAAGTACCTGGTTTTTCACCCGCTCGATAGTAGCTTCGTTGTTGATGTCATCGAGCACATCACACATCCAGTTCGTTAACTCAACCGCTTGCGCTTCTTTGAAGCCACGACGAGTGATCGCTGGCGAGCCAATACGCAGACCCGAGGTCACAAAAGGTGAACGAGGATCGTTAGGCACTGAGTTTTTGTTCACTGTGATGTTGGCACGACCAAGTGCAGCATCAGCGTCTTTACCTGTGATATCTTTAGCAATCAAATCAAGTAGGAATAGGTGGTTGTCGGTACCGCCAGACACTACATCATAACCGCGTTGAATAAAGGTGTTTGCCATCGCTTTCGCGTTAACAACCACTTGCTCTTGGTACGTTTTAAACTCAGGCTCTAATGCTTCTTTGAACGCCACCGCTTTAGCCGCGATAACGTGCATCAATGGGCCACCTTGGCCACCTGGGAATACCGCAGAGTTTAGCTTCTTGTAAATATCTTCATCATCACAAGCCGACAAGATCAAGCCGCCACGTGGGCCAGCCAGAGTCTTATGGGTTGTGGTGGTCACCACGTGTGCATGTGGCAGTGGATTAGGATAGATACCCGCAGCCACTAGACCTGCAACGTGCGCCATATCGACAAACAGGTAAGCACCAACTTTGTCTGCGATTTCGCGGAACTTGCCCCAATCGATAATACCAGAGTAAGCACTGAAACCGGCGATGATCATCTTAGGTTGATGCTCAACGGCAAGGCGCTCAACTTCGGCGTAATCAATCTTGCCTGTGGTTTCGTCGATACCGTACTGCACGGCATTGTATAATTTACCCGAGAAGCTCACGTGAGAGCCATGGGTCAAGTGACCACCATGGGCAAGGCTCATGCCCAAAACAGTATCACCGCCTTGAAGTAGTGCCATAAATACCGCTGAGTTAGCTTGTGAGCCGGAGTGAGGCTGAACATTGGCGTAAGTGGCGCCAAATAGCTCTTTGGCGCGAGAAATTGCCAAGTCTTCGGCGATATCCACATACTCACAACCACCATAGTAACGCTTACCTGGGTAGCCTTCGGCATACTTGTTAGTCAGCTGAGAACCTTGCGCTTCTAGAACACGAGGGCTGGTGTAGTTTTCAGAGGCGATTAGCTCGATGTGCTCCTCTTGACGACGAGTTTCATCTTGGATCGCTTGAAACAGTTGTGGATCGAAGTCCGCAATATTCATCTCTTTTTTCAGCATTGGTCACTCCAGCTGTTAAAGTCTTATTTAAGTAGGGTTGCGCGGTATTCTACAGTGCAATTGATCACAATCCCAGCATTAGCAACATGAAATTAGCCGTAATTAAGCCTTAGAAATATTCATCCAAGCCCCCCGGTCGTCCCAATGCCGTAAGTGAGTCGTTGTTTGGCAAGCGGATTCTTTTTTAAAGCATAAAAGTGCTTATTTACAGAGTCTTGAGAAAAAACACTGTTTTCGTTTTAGGATAAACCTTGGGTGGCATAAACCGAAAAATCAGCCCAAAAGCAATTGATGCACACGCCGCCGGCGCCCATCTTCTAAAATACGATTTAAGTTCATACTCGATTGCAGTAGAATTGGCGCCATTGTTTTGTCGGAGAGTAAATTTGTTATGGCACAATTTGTTTATAGCATGCTACGAGTGGGCAAAATTGTCCCACCTAAAAAGCAGATCCTAAAAGATATTTCCTTAAGCTTTTTTCCTGGCGCCAAGATTGGTGTATTGGGTCTTAACGGCTCGGGTAAATCGACCCTACTGCGCATTATGGCCGGCCTAGATACCGACATTGAGGGTGAAGCCCGCCCCATGCAGGACCTTAAAATCGGTTACCTGCCCCAAGAGCCTAAGCTGGATGAACAGCAAACCGTACGTGAAGCGATTGAAGAAGCGGTCAGCGAGGCGAAAAATGCTCTTACCCGCTTAGATGAAGTCTATGCGTTGTACGCCGAGCCCGATGCCGACTTTGATGCGTTAGCCAAAGAACAAGGCCGCCTCGAAGCCATTATTCAAGCGCAAGATGCCCACAACCTCGACAACATCTTAGAGCGCGCCGCAGATGCGCTGCGTCTACCTGATTGGGACACTAAAATTGAAGTCTTATCTGGGGGTGAGCGTCGCCGTGTGGCCTTGTGTCGTTTACTGCTCGAAAAACCCGATATGTTGCTGCTCGATGAGCCGACCAACCATTTGGATGCCGAGTCGGTCGCTTGGCTAGAGCGCTTCTTACAAGATTACACTGGCACCGTTGTGGCCATTACCCACGATAGATACTTCCTCGACAACGCCGCAGGTTGGATTTTAGAACTTGACCGTGGCGAAGGGATCCCTTGGGAAGGCAACTACTCTTCTTGGCTTGAGCAAAAAGATGCCCGCCTTAAACAAGAGTCGGCCACCGAAAACGCCCGCCAAAAAACCATTGCCAAAGAACTTGAATGGGTTCGCCAGGGGGCTAAAGGCCGGCAATCTAAGGGCAAGGCCCGTATGGCGCGTTTTGAAGAGCTTAATACTAACGATTACCAAAAGCGAAACGAGACGAACGAACTCTTTATTCCACCTGGGCCCCGCTTGGGTGACAAGGTGATTGAAGTTAACAACCTGACCAAGTCTTATGGCGATCGCGTCCTTATCGACAATTTAAGCTTCTCAGTGCCCAAAGGCGCTATCGTGGGCATTATCGGTGCCAACGGCGCGGGTAAATCGACCCTGTTTAAGATGCTTACCGGCGCCGAGCAGCCTGATAGTGGCAGCATCGAAATTGGTGAGTCGGTGAAGATTGCCTCGGTGGATCAGTTCCGTGATTCGATGAATGATAAAAATACCGTTTGGCAAGAGATCTCCGGCGGCCAAGATATCATGCGGATCAACAACACCGAGATCCCAAGTCGCGCCTATGTGGGTCGCTTTAACTTCCGTGGTGGCGATCAGCAAAAAATTATCGGCACGCTCTCGGGTGGTGAGCGTAACCGAGTTCATTTAGCCAAACTGTTGCAAGCGGGCGGTAACGTACTATTACTCGATGAACCCACCAACGATTTAGACGTAGAAACCTTACGCGCCTTGGAAGAAGCCCTGCTTGAATTCCCAGGTTGCGCCATGGTTATCTCCCATGACCGTTGGTTCCTCGACAGAATCGCTACCCATATTTTAGATTATCGCGATGAAGGTCAAGTCAACTTCTACGAAGGTAACTACACCGAGTACACCACTTGGTTAAAAGAGACCTTAGGCACCGATGCCATCGAGCCTCATCGCCTAAAATACAAGCGCATCAGCTGATCTCATTTACGTTCGAAATCGCCAGCCCCATGCTAGCGAGCTCAGGTAAATAGGATAACGGCTTAAAGCGACCAAACGGAGACCTTAGGGTCTCCGTTTTCTATTAGCATCAACTTAGGCATATTTAAGGAGCTTATTTTCAATGACGTGTGTTTGAGACTGACATTTTAACGCAGAAGTTTAAGGCTTATGTTTGAGGCAGGGATGAACAGACTTAAACGAGGTGAGTTTCATCAGATCTCTGGCTATCCTACAGCTCCTATCGCCTGGAGCTACACCAACAAATACACACACAGCAATGCAAAATAGTGCTAACATCTCTGGCAACAACTCACAGCCACAAACCGAGAATTCGCGCGCTCAATACGTCCAAAACCCCGCGAGCGCCGACAGAATAAAAGAGAGAGACCTTTGAAGCCCCTGCAATCTATCCATTTGTTTTGGCTGTTATTACTCAGCCACAGTTCGCTTGCCACTCCACTGGCGCCCCAAGACAATACGCCTATCTATGATGGCCCCTATGTGTTTATCGAACCAGGGGCTGCCCAGCCGCAAACGGCGCACTGGATCTGCCACAATCAATTAGCTCAAACCCCAATTAAGCAAGCCAAGCTAAGCCGCCCCAGTGATTGCGCCCAATTGCCTGAGCCCACATTAAATTCTCATGCGACAGCGCTGCTGCCCGATACTTATGAAGGGGTAAACAAAGTGATTGCCCTGAGCGATGTTCACGGTCAATACGATGTACTGATTAACTTGCTGCGTCGTCATAAGGTTATCGATAGTCAACTACACTGGGCCGCAGGAGATGCGCACTTGGTAATGACCGGCGATATGTTTGACCGCGGCCATCAGGTCAATGAAGTCCTGTGGTTTATGTATCAACTCAACCAGCAAGCCCAAGCCGCTGGTGGCCAACTGCATCTGTTAATGGGCAACCACGAACAAATGGTGATGCGCGGTGACCTCCGCTATGTGCATCCGCGCTATCAAACCGCCAGCGAACAGCTGGGGCGCAGTTATGATGCACTCTATGCTAATGACACAGTACTAGGCCAATGGCTTAGAAGTAAGCACACCATAGTCAAAATTAATGACACGCTATTTTTACACGGTGGCATAAGCCAAGAGTGGATCGATCGTAAATTAACCTTAAGCCGTGTCAATGCCTTATATCGACAACATATCGATAAGTCTAAGCCCGAACTGAAGCAAGATGATTTACTTAACTTTTTATTTTTCGGCAATGGTCCCACTTGGTACCGTGGCTACTTTAAAGCTAACTTTAATCAGCAGGAGCTAGACAACATCTTGGCCTACTTTAACGTAAAGCGGATTGTGGTGGGCCATACCTCACAATCACAAGTATTAGGCCTGTTTGATAACCAAGTGATCGCGGTCGATAGCAGCATCAAACTGGGTGAGTCCGGTGAACTACTGATTATCGAGGATAATCAATTAATCCGTGGCCACTATGATGGCGCGCGTTCAATATTGTAACTGTACCTTACCTCTAGCAAGCCGCAGTGAGTAAAACGGTTAGTTGGTATGATAAAAGAGTGGTGTATCTGTCGTTAGGCATTACAGATACATACGCCATACCGCTGTCAATAACAGCGGTATGGCTAGGGCCTGTTGATCTTTCAAGGTTGTTTTTGCAGCGAATTGCTGGGTATTTATACAAGGCAGAAGCTTTGTAGTGTAGTTATTCTACATAAAAAGCTGAGAACCCAGTAAAAATACCCAACAAACGCTGCCCGAAGGGTTCGGCTAAAAACGTTTTACTCTTTGTTAAGTGAATTTTGCTTAGATGACTAGGCTGCAATCCACTCGCCTCGATTAACACGTTTTTGTCTAGAACAACATTCAACCAACAAAGATCAACAGGCCCTAGTCAAGCTAGACTGAAAAACCTTCCCCTAACCTCAAGCTTTAGTCCCTTGTTGCTGAGCCTCGATAGCCTGCTGTAACTGCGCCTCGACAAAACCTGGTGAAGTCGTGTGACCCGATATTAAGCGGTACATAGCTGGGATCACCAACAGGGTGATAAAGGTGGCGAAAGCCATACCGAAAAACACCACAGTCCCCACCGCAATGCGGCTCTCCGCCCCAGCACCAGTTGACATAATTAAAGGAACAGCACCAATTAAGGTGGTAAATGCGGTCATTAAGATCGGCCGTAAGCGCCGGGCTGAAGCATCGATAATCGCCTGCTCAATATCGCTACCACGATCCCGAAGTTGGTTGGCAAACTCTACGATCAAGATACCGTTTTTGGTCACCATACCGATCAACATGATCATGCCAATTTGGCTATAAATATTCAGTCCTTGGCCCGTAAGGTATAACCCGAGGAAACCACCAAACACCCCCATAGGCACAGTAAACATCACCACCAGTGGATTGATAAAGCTCTCAAATTGCGCCGCCAATACTAAATAAGCCACCAGCAAGGCTAATGCGAACACCACCATCACACTGCTTTGATTCTCTTTAAAATCTTTCGACTCGCCAGTATAACTCACCGAAATGTCACTGGGTAAATGTTCAATCGCCTTGGCATCGAGAAAGTCTAACGCCTCACCTAAGGTATGGCCCTCAGCTAAACTGGCTTTTAGGGTTATGGACTTCAGCTTATTGTTATGGCTCAGTTTATGAGCCGAAGCCACCTCGTCAATAAGCGTTATCGCATCCAGCGAGATCAACTCCCCTGTCGCAGTGCGCATATAGATTTGGCTTAAATCCGCCATGCTGTTAAAGCTGTCTTCATCTCCTCGCAGATAGACATCATATTCTTCACCGCGATCGATAAAAGTAGTTTCGCTGCGCCCACCTAACATCACCTCTAAGGTTTGCGACACTTCGGCGACGCTGACGCCCAATTGTGCGGCGCGCACTTTATCAACAGTCACCAACAACTCTGGCGTTGTTTGCGCATAATCTAAGTCAACACCTTCGAGCATTGGAGACAATTGAGCCTCCTGTTGCATAATACTGGCCCACTTAAACAACTCATCATAATCGGCGCCGCCAAGCACAAATTGTACGGGCTCACTGGATTGCCCTCGAAACCCGGGCAAGAGCGGGTACACCATCACATCGGGGATCCCTTTTAATGCTTTAGCGACCACAGCCAATGCTTGCTGCGCATTAACGCTGCGATCTTGCCAGTCTTCCAACTGTATGATCACAAAGCCTGTGTTATCGCCAGCACGGCCACCAAAGGCTGGGGATTGGATACTAAATGACTTAACTATCCCCTCGCCTAACAGCGGCATTAAACGTTGTTCGACAATATCGACATTGGCAGTCATGCGGTTATAACTGGTGCCTTCAGCCCCTTTAATAAAAGCAAAAATAACGCCGCGATCTTCTTGCGGTGCCAATTGTGCAGGTACCTGCTGCAGCAAGAGACCACTGCCGATAATACACGCTAAGATCACCAGCGGAGCCCCAGCACGCCATTGGACGGCTTGCGCCACACTGCGGCGATAATGCAACTCTAATCGGCTAAAGATCCTGTCCATCAAACGGTTAAAACCATTAGGTTTAACATTGGCCTTGAGCATTTTACTGCCAAGCACTGGGGTTAATGTGAGTGCCACGATAGACGAGAAGATCACCGACATGGCCAACATGACAGAAAACTCGGTAAATAAGCGCCCGACCATGCCATCCATAAAAGAGATCGGCAAAAACACCATGACTAATACCGCCGTTGTCGCCACCACAGCAAAGCCCACTTCTTGGGCACCTTTGTAAGCGGCCAGCAGTGGCGGTTCGCCTTTTTCGATATGATGGAAGATATTTTCCACCACTACGATGGCATCATCCACCACTAAGCCAATAGAGAGAATAAGTGCCATCAAAGTCAATAAGTTAATTGAAAAGCCGAAATAGTGCGCCGCAATAAAGGAGGAGATAAGGGAAACTGGCACGGTGACGGCAGGAATGAGTGTGGCCCGAGCCTGACCGATAAAGATATACAGCACCAGTATCACCAGCGCCCCCGTAATGTACAAGGTGTTATATACCTCGTTGATGGAGCGGTCGATAAAGATGGTCGAGTCATAATCGACCACCAATTGGGTCCCTTCAGGTAAAAACTTTTGCAGCTTATCGACCTCAAGGTGCACTTTTTTAGCGACATCGAGAGGGTTGGCATCTGACTGCGCCACTATGCCTAAACTAAGGTTAGGTACGCCGTCACTCTTAAAGGTGGAGTTTTCATTTTCGGCGCCAATAAACACCGAAGCCACATCTTTAAGGTAAATTGGAGTACCATCGCTTGCCGTACGCACTAACAGGTAGTCAAAATCTTCTGGCTGATGATACAGACGAGCGGTACGAACCGTCATGACGGTGACATCATTGCGCACCTCGCCCCCAGGGCTTTCAATATTTTCATTACGCAGCGCGGTAATAATATCGCTGGTGGTGACGTTACGCCCAGCCATCTGCTCAGGATTAAGCTGCACATACATTACTTTGTATAATCCACCAGAAAGAGTGATGGAGCTGACACCACTGATCAGGCTAAACCTGTCTTCGAGCACCCGCTGCGCGTAATCGGTCAGCTGAGTACGATCCATGGTCGATGAGCTTAAATTAATGTAAACCGAAGGTTCACCCGAGCCATTATCTTTAGATACAATAGGGTCATTTGCTTCTTCAGGCAGGCGGCGCTGAGCACGGGCCACCGCATCACGTACATCACTGACCCCTTCGGTCAGATCCCAATCAAGATCGAAGGTCACGGTAATACGGGACATGCCATTACGCGTGGTGGAGGTGATCTCATCGATACCACTGATCCCAGTAAGTTCATCTTCGAGCACTGTGGTTATCTGGCTTTCCATAATGGTCGCAGAGGCACCTTCATAGGTGGTCATCACAGTCACCACAGGGCTTTCAACGTCGGGCATCTCCCGCACAGCCAACTTAGAAAAAGAGACCATACCGAACACGCATAATAGCAGGCTCAAAACGATGGCAACCACCGGGCGTTTAACCGAGACATCAGACAATAGCATTAGCCTCGCCCTCCTTGAGTTGCAGGCGTAACCCCCACATCATCACCGCTGGCCAAGGTCTCTTGAGTGCTTAAATGGGCTGAGGCAACCTCCTCAATTTTCAGGCCATCACGCATATTGACTAGCCCCTGCACCACTATCTTATCGCCGCTATTAACGCCTTCACTTATCAGCACTTTATCGTCAATACGTGCACTTAAGGTAACTTGTGTTCGACGCGCAACATTGTCACTGTCGATAATATAAACAAAACGCTTAGTACCTGAATACTCTAGTGCTTGCACTGGCACGATTGGCTGTTTAATGGGTGCGAAACCAATATTGGCAGACATCAACATACCCGGTTTTAACTTCTGCTGCGGGTTATCGAAATTAACTCGCACCTTAAGGTTTAGGGTCTCTGGGTTGATGCGCGGATCGATTGCCACAACGTGGCCCACAAAGCGTTCATCTGGCCAGGCTCGACTCGTTGCGGTAACCGACATGCCGAGTTGTAAACGTGACAGATAGAGTTCGGGGACTTGAATATCCAGTCGCATTGAAGCCAAATCATCTAAGCTGAGCAGCTCGCTGCCCACACTGACCATCTTACCAACACTAAAATCCACCAGCCCGGCCGTCCCCGAAAAAGGTGCGCTGATCAGGTGAAGATCCAGCTCGGCTTGCGCCGCTTGCAAGCGTGCCAAGGCGATATCGACACTGGCTTTTTGGGCATCGATTTCGGTTTGAGTGATAGCGTTATTACCAATAAGCTTTTGGAACTCCGTTAGCTTGCGTTGTTCATCTTGCCAATAGGCTTGCGCCTGAGCCACATTGGCTTTAGCTCGCGTGTGTTCGAGCACCACTAAGGTCTGACCCGCGACTATTGCTTGGTTAGCATCCACATTAATACGAGTGATTTTTCCCGCTACTTCGGCGGCTATCTGCACCGAGCGATTAGCCTCAAGCTTGCCAACCAGTGACAGATGCTGGCTCAACTCCTGCTGGGCAACGACTGATGTCACCACAGGAATGACTCGCATTTTTTTAGCCACTTGCTCACTCCCCTCTGTCGCTTGCGAGTCTAGGCTTGGGCTGAGTATAAATGGGATCAATAAAGCGGCTGATAAACTTAAAATAATAATCGTGCTGGTAGTTAAACGCGGTTTTTTCATTATTGATTATTCGTCGATTAAAAAGTCCATTAGAAAGTGGCTGTCATTTTAAAGGCAAATCATCGTTTATAGGGTAAATCAGTGTAAATGCACGCAAATCAGCACCAAAAAAGCAACGCCAACAGATCAAACAAGCAACCAAATAACACAACCAGAAACAAAGGTGGCACACAATAACGACAAATGAGCAAACTTCACACAGAAATAACTTGATCCAGCTCACGCTATTGCCATGGTTAAGATATCAAGCGTTGACTCCCCTAGATGACAAATAACAGATAAGACTTGGCTATTTCGAGCGCCAACGCATTCTGCTAGGCTTAGTGAACCCCATACAAGAATAAGACTTTCATAGGATAAGCCGTGACGCTATATTGGCTCGACCCTTCGATGCGCCAACAGGCGTTTATTTTTTACAAGCGTTATATGCCTCATGCCCGACTGCGAAAAAAAGAGCGCCTTGCGGTCAAATATTTCAACGATAATCCTCAACAACCAATAATTGCTGCGGTAAGGTTAAGAGCCATAGGGCCATATCAGTTATTGACTGGCATGTTGGTTCATCCAGACCATCGCAACCAAGGCCTAGCTCATCACCTAATGCGCTCACTGTCGCCTGAGCTCAATACCTGCGCCCATTTTTTATTTGCACTCCCCGAGCTAGAGCCTTTTTATCGCCAACATCAATTTAGCACCGAAGGCGTGTTCCCCGTAGAAATAGCGCAATTACATCGACGTTATTTTAATCAAGGAAAATCCCTCACGCCGATGTACTTTAACAACCAGCCAGATGATTAACTCACCAAATAATTCTCTCTTAATGATGCAATAGACGGATAATTCATCACTGAACAAGAGCTAGTAGCTACAACTAAAGTACTGCCTATCGGTGTGCAATCATTAAAGGGAATACAGGGTTATCACTATGGTGGTGCAATCCTTGTGCTATAGTGGCGCAATCATGCTCAATTTCGGAACACTCCTTGAAAAAACTCGCCGTATTTGTCGATGTACAAAATATCTATTACACCTGTAAAGAAGCTTATGGCCGCCAATTTAACTACCGAAAACTCTGGCAACATTTAAGTTATGAAGGCGATATTGTCATCGCTAATGCCTATGCCATCCATCGTGGTGACGATGGCCAGCTGAAATTCCAAGATGCGCTCAAACACATAGGCTTCGATGTGAAACTTAAGCCCTTTATTCAGCGCAGTGATGGCAGTGCTAAAGGCGACTGGGACGTGGGTATTACCATTGATATCATGGAGTCAGCTGATGAGGTCGATAGCATTATTTTGCTTTCGGGTGATGGTGATTTTGCCCTTTTGCTACAACACATCAGCCAAAAATACCGACTGGAAACCCAAGTTTATGGCGTCCCCAAACTGACCGCGAAAGGGCTTATTGATGCGGCGGCACAATTTCATAATATTGATGCAGCCTTGCTGCTTTAAAACTCCGTCTTTTCTATTCGCTGATATCGACGCTAAAGAGAATCATAGATAACACCGCCATTCTACAAATAACTAAACGGGTTATTGACATTGCGCATTAGGGCAGTAGAGTTGTACCGTTTCGACACAAAAAATAGCCAAACCAGTTAGTTCACCTACATTTCGATAACAAATAACTCTTTGAAAGACAAGCGGATAAATTACTTTTTTATTAATTTACATTGTTTGTCGTATTTATCGCCATACTCGCCCCCCAGTTGGTCTAGCACTGGCCATTACTTGATCTAGATCACGCTTTTAGCCAGGTGAGGTTGTTAGGTTAGGGACAGTCAAACCAGAACGTTTAAATATCAAATTTACATACCTAGGTAACGTTTAAATACGAACCCATAATAAGGAGATTTTAATGGCTGCTAAATTTTTTATCCCATCAGTAAACGTGTTAGGGCAAGGTGCCGTTGACGATGCTATCGGAGATATCAAAACATTAGGCTTTCAACGGGCGCTGATCGTAACCGACAAGCCGCTCATGGATATTGGACTTGTCGGGCAAGTAACTGAAAAACTCGGAAACGCAGGTATCACTTCTACCGTATTTGACGGAGTGCAGCCTAATCCAACACTAGGCAATGTCGAAGCGGGTCTCGCGCTACTTACCGCCAATAAATGTGACTTTGTCATCTCGTTAGGCGGTGGTTCATCTCATGATTGCGCTAAAGGGATCGCCTTAGTGGCAACCAATGGTGGCAGCATTAAAGATTATGAAGGCTTAGACATGTCAACTAAGCCACAATTGCCCTTGGTAGCCATTAACACCACTGCCGGCACCGCCAGTGAAATGACCCGTTTCTGTATTATTACCGATGAAGCGCGCCACATTAAGATGGCCATTGTTGATAAGCACACTACCCCAATCTTATCGGTAAACGATCCAGAGTTAATGCTGCTTAAGCCTGCTGGCCTCACAGCCGCGACAGGGATGGATGCCCTGACTCACGCCGTAGAAGCTTACGTATCAACAGCTGCTAACCCCATTACCGATGCCTGCGCAATCAAGGCTATCGAACTCATCAAGGGTAACCTGGTAGAAGCCGTTGAAAATGGTAAAAGCATCGATGCTCGTGAACAGATGGCCTACGCTCAATTTCTAGCCGGAATGGCATTTAATAATGCAAGCCTAGGTTATGTACACGCAATGGCGCATCAGCTAGGGGGCTTCTATGACCTTCCCCATGGTGTGTGTAATGCACTCCTACTGCCTCATGTACAAGCTTATAACGCACAAGTGGCAGCGCCTCGCCTAAAAGATGTGGCTAAAGCTATGGGGGTTAATGTTAATTCGATGAATGATGAACAAGGCGCCCAAGCAGCAATTGATGCGATTAAGGCGCTTTCAGTTGCGGTGAAGATCCCTGAAAATCTCAGCAAGCTCGGTGTTAAAGCAGAAGACATTCCAACCCTTGCCGATAATGCGCTTAAGGATGCTTGTGGTTTTACTAACCCTAAACAAGCGACCCACGCCGAGATTTGTCAGATTTTTGAGCGAGCACTTTAATACCGGTGATGCAAGCCAACGAGGGAACAAGCACCAGAAGAGTGGCGTAGCAAACTAGTTCTTTAGTTTTATTTACGCTAATATCCTTATTAGCTGGCTTTTTCCCTGCAACGATTTTGCTTGCTATAAGCGCGCCTCAGTCGACGACTTGGCGCGCTTTTCTATTACCGCGATGTACAAGGTAAGATCAATACAGATAAGGGTAAACAGATAGGCACGTCCCCCTAATTTAAGGTCAGCAGCGATTATCGCGATTTAAATCCAAAATAAAACGACTCAATCTGTCAACTTAATGCAATGATTGCTATGGCTATAGCCAAGATGCGGCCTAGATCATCAAGAGAGTCGCAAAAATAAAGCGTGCAAAGTCTGCAAAGACTGTTATTATGCACTCGCTCTGTTGTTCAAGAGTTATTAAAAAAGTAAAAGTAAAAGTAAAACCCTAAGCCAAATCCTCACCCTTTTTGTACTCAGCGTTTCCCTTAGCTTCTCGTCAT
>NZ_QPQT01000029.1 GCF_003605125.1 Shewanella algidipiscicola | reverse complement strand
GGTCGTTGGCTTAGGGATGCGTATTCTACACTTCCCGTTGTTGGCGTCAAGTGCTTATTTTAAGAAGTTTTCCAAGCGATGATTTCTTAAGCAGAAGTCATCAATCGAAGCCCTTAAAAGCGCTTATCACCTGAGTCAAATCTCCGAAGAGTTTAACTCTCATCTCTTTGTTAAAAGAGAGGCTGACTTAGCTGCAAGTCCCGTACTACCTAGATAGTTGGCCTGCTGTGCCGTGTCAGTGGATGCGCATTATAGGCAGTTCTCGGTTGGGCGCAAGGGCTTTTTTCACTAAAAATGGAATTAGTTTTTATACCTCACTTAAGCACATACCTCACACGGCTTATACACAGACTTACCCACAAACAACAAACGAACATATAAACCAATCAAAACTGAATGCACTGCAATCACAGCCAACCAAGGTTTTCGGCATATAAGACTAATAGCCTGGCAATACCTGATCGATAGGGTTGAGCTCTAGTGAATATGGCGATATATACATGATAGAGAGGGTTCAAATTCATCAGGCAGCAATTTTGAAGGCCGCCAGCTTGTGACCCATAATGACAACAGCATGGTTATCTGTAATGACATATGTAGCTCCCAATAAATACGCATACTCAAATATTACTCTTGCACCGCTCTGGGACGTGCTCCTTTCTCGGCCCATATTCATATGCAGCCCAAATTTTGCTTCGTCCTGAAACTATATTTAGACGTCTTTAAGGAATACACTCTCTGGGGCTCTAGAACCGTTTCGATTCGGATTTGTTTAAAAGCATCTTGGGCTTCTATTGACTGTTTTAGGTGCTTAAAGCGGATCGAGAGCCAACTACTGCCTATTTCATCCAATAGTCGATAAATCAATACAAACTGATGCTTGAAACCTAAATTTTTCTCAATATAAACCAATATATTTCCCTTGCACACAGTCAGCATCAGCTTTAACAGTAGGGTCATTTAAAAGCACAATACAACGCAAAGCAGCCAATACCTTATGTTATTTGGTCTTCAACTGTGGTTAAAAATGGGAGGATTACTCGTCCATGGTTTTTTGACACATACTCGACTCACCTTAAGAAACTTAACGGTATCTATACGGCTGTTTTCTTCGAAAAAATGGAATACAGTGAGATAAAACATTCAGAGCCTAGCGTTAAATGTGAACTTAATACATTTAGGTAAGGCCTGCGTCATGATGACCCCTTCTGGAGCCGTTATTAGATCACTACATGAATGTGATTGAGATTCTAAAGAACCGAAATCATTAGGTTCGGGTAAATACCAAACAATGTTAGGAACCTTGAAGGTCCAACTGAACGACGAAGAGCATGGGTGCATAAATGCCACATAGACCATGGATGCTCGAGAGTGACCACTGCTTTAGCAACGACTCACGCACTACACTTAGTACCTAGTACCTAGTACCATCGTTATCATTTCTCTGAGAAATAAATACGAAAAAGCCCTTAGCATTGCTGCTAAGGGCTTATCGTAATGTTGGCGGAGCGGACGGGACTCGAACCCGCGACCCCCGGCGTGACAGGCCGGTATTCTAACCAACTGAACTACCGCTCCTTTAGACCTGAGTCTAAATTCTTTTATCGTCGCTAACGTGTCATGGCTAGGAGACGTGCTCTATTGAGCGTATTAGGCGCCTGGAAATGACCTACTCTCACATGGGGAGACCCCACACTACCATCGGCGCGATTGCGTTTCACTTCTGAGTTCGGGATGGGATCAGGTGGTACCACAATGCTATGGTTTCCAGACAAATTCTTACTGGTTAATTGTCCGTCTGACGGCATTGTTTCCTCGCTACAGTGCTCATGTACTAAAGTACACTCCGCGCTTCGCTCGTTACGGCTTTGTCAGCCAAACAATTACCTGCGTAATTCACCAAAATTATAAATTTAGAAAGCTGTTCCCGCTTACGCAGAAAGTTTTAAAATTGAGTCACACTAAATCAAGTGTCTGTATTCTTTCGCTAAAGTTAACCATTAACTGAAACCCTTTTGG
>NZ_QPQT01000028.1 GCF_003605125.1 Shewanella algidipiscicola | reverse complement strand
TTTGTTAAAAGAGACGCTGACTTAGCTGCAAGTCCTATACTACCTAGATAGTTGGCCTGCTGTGCCGTGTCAGTGGATGCGCATTATAGGCAGTTCTCAGATGGGCGCAAGGGCTTTTTTCACTAAAAATGGAATTAGTTTTTATACCTCACTTAAGCACATACCTCACACGGCTTATGCACAGACTTACCCACAAATAACAAGCGAACATATAAACCAATCAAAACTGAATGCACTGCAATCACAGCCAACCAAGGTTTTCGGCATATACTACTAATACCCAGGTAATACCTGCCCACACTCACACTATTGCATATCGCAACGCAGGCAAAGCTTAAAATACAGTTCAAACGTTTATTAACATCTCAGCGTATCTACTTCTCGAACCCATTCATTATTGATTCCAAACAAGGTTTGCTTGAAACAACAAAAGTAAATAATGCCCCTATCGGCTAAAACAACCACAAGACAAAGGATTTCACAAGCACTACACAACTGGACGTGATTCACTTATCAGTACTTACAGGCATATAATGATACTTCCAACTCCTTTAGACATTTATCATTGATCTAGCGACCATCCTACACACCAGAGCTGCCCTCCAATTCCATAGGCTTGTGCAGCATCTCAACCAGAAATCCATATCGAACAAGGTGTTCTCAATTTTTGATAACAGATTTGTGCAAATATCTCGTGTTGAGCACTATTATTTCCACTTCCAAATGCAGTCAAGGAGTGACCTGTAATTGCCTGACGTAATTTAGGTGAACATAAAAAGCAATCAAGCTCTAGCCCCCCCTTTTCATTGGGTAGTTGCTAGTGCTTGTTAAATTCTCTTTCGAAAATAAGCAAGTACCTGACATGCCCAGCTACAAGTAACCTCCTCGCGTTTATAACATTGATGCCAAGAATATCATAAACGCATGATGCGGATTTTCACCAAGCTCAGCGATGTGGCCACCGCAATGCATCACGGAGGTGTCGATATTGAACAACTAAAAGGATATAGGAAATAGGCTAACCCATGTAACTGTTACCTAGGAGCACTTATCGACGCACATAGTGGGGCGTTCATGCTTACATAAGCAGAGAAGCCAGCTGTTATCATCACAGACAAATTCGAGGAGTAGGGTTAAAATATTAAAACTCTTTAAACGTAAAAAGCCACCTTATTCGGGTGGCTTCTCAACAATGCTTTACGAGTAAATTAGGCGTCCGTCATGTCCAGCTTCGAGCTAGCTCTCCGCGTTCAGGTCCAGCATCAAGCTGCGCTTGATAAGCACAGACGCTGCCCCCTACGACCGCCAAGGATGGCGGAAGTGTCGATATTGTCTGGAACATTTATCGACCTCCACATGGTTTTGAGCCTCACCACATTCGGACTTTTTATTTCCCCATGTTCGAGTGGTTATCTCTAGGCTTAAACGAGAAAAGCCCGTTGCATTAGCAACGGGCTTTTCTCATATTAGGCGTCTGGAAATGACCTACTCTCACATGGGGAGACCCCACACTACCATCGGCGCGATTGCGTTTCACTTCTGAGTTCGGGATGGGATCAGGTGGTACCACAATGCTATGGTTTCCAGAAAAATTTTGTTGATACTTTGTATTTAACTAAGTATCTAAATAATGGTGCTGATACCCAGAATCGAACTGGGGACCTCATCCTTACCAAGGATGCGCTCTACCGACTGAGCCATATCAGCACAAAACTCTGCGCAAATTGATGTCTTACATTTAACTGCATCATTCACTAAACTATTTTATTTTCATATTGAAAACAAATTAGGCGTCTGGAAATGACCTACTCTCACATGGGGAGACCCCACACTACCATCGGCGCGATTGCGTTTCACTTCTGAGTTCGGGATGGGATCAGGTGGTACCACAATGCTATGGTTTCCAGACAAAATTGGAAATTTAGAAAGCTGTTCCCGCTTACGCAGAAAGTTTTAAATTGAGTCACACTAAATCAAGTGTCTGTATTCTTTCGCTAAAGTTAACCATTATCGCGACCTCCATGGATGGAGGAAGTACTTTCAACGTCTGGAACGTTTCAAGTAAAACCCTTTTGGGTTGTATGGTTAAGCCTCACGGGTCATTAGTACAAGTTAGCTCAACGCCTCACAACGCTTACACACCTTGCCTATCAACGTAGTAGTCTCCTACGGCCCTTTAGAGG
>NZ_QPQT01000027.1 GCF_003605125.1 Shewanella algidipiscicola | reverse complement strand
TATGAAAAGAATGGTGGTCGATACTGGGCTCGAACCAGTGACCCCCTCCTTGTAAGGGAGGTGCTCTCCCAGCTGAGCTAATCGACCTCGCTGTGTGGGGCCGTATTATAGGGGGCGTTGATCGAGTGTCAACGCTTTTTTCGATAAAAGCGTTAGTCCGGTTCAAATTTGTGCGGACTGCGTTAATGTTAAACAGATGGAGGGCTTACATTAGCCTGAAACGATTATATATTGTCTGTTGTGGTTTAGGAAAACGCATTGAATCGGTGGGGCAATGGACACGCTACAGATAAAGCCACAGGCTTATAGAGGCTGACTTAATCTTGTGCTATTGAATGTTCTACATTAGGGGCATTGTTTGGCTGTTCTTGCTTAGTCAGGATAAATGGTGCGGTGTTAATTTTTCGTCAGGCGAGTTTAGCGCCTTTTCCCTGTTAGGAGCAGCGGGCCATTGCTATGATACTGCTACATCCTGCGTTGCTATTGAAGTGCATTTATCGCCGGCATCCAAATACACTAAGCACCATGCGCTATATAAATGCGTAATACAGCGACCTTAAGCGAATGGATCTAATGATTTGTATCACTCATGCGTTAAGGCTCGTAAGTGTCGATACACTAAGTTGATACATTAGTTACTTGCGGACCTGTAGAGGCTGTCGATGATGCTAATGTGATGATATGGTGCAGAGTATTTTCTCTAAGTGGATTTGGCTGTTAGAATAGCCACCACATTTAATAGTTCAGTCTATTTTTAGACTATTCGACAATAGGTTTATGTCCCATTATGACGACTAAGACGCGTTTTGCTCCAAGTCCTACCGGCTTTTTACACGTAGGTGGTGCTCGTACTGCACTTTATTCATGGCTATATGCACGTGCTAACCAAGGTGAATTTGTTTTACGTATCGAAGATACCGATATTGAGCGTTCAACACCTGAAGCATGTGAGGCCATTTTAGAGGGCATGCAGTGGTTGGGGCTTAATTGGGATGAAGGCCCATACTACCAAACTAAGCGTTTTGACCGTTACAACGAAATCATTGCTCAGATGCTAGAGCAGGGCACAGCTTATAAGTGTTACTGTACCCGTGAACGCATCGAATCTATGCGTGAAGCACAAGCGGCCAAGGGGGAGCAACAAAAATATGACGGTTGCTGCCGCGATAAAGCGCCACGAGACACTGACGAGCCTTTTGTTATCCGTTTTAAAAACCCGACCGAAGGCAGCGTAATATTTGATGATCATGTTCGTGGTCGTATCGAAATATCTAATGACCTGCTCGATGATCTGATTATCGCTCGTACCGACGGTACGCCGACTTATAACTTCTGTGTTGTGGTTGATGACTGGGATATGGGGATCACTTGTGTTGTACGTGGTGAAGACCACATTAATAACACACCTCGTCAAATCAACATTCTCAAAGCTTTGGGCGCTCCAATTCCTGAATACGCCCATGTGGCGATGATTTTGGGCGATGATGGTGCCAAGCTATCTAAGCGTCATGGTGCAGTAGGGGTGATGCAGTATCGTGATGATGGCTTCTTACCTGAAGCATTGCTTAACTATCTGGTGCGTCTAGGCTGGTCTCATGGCGACCAAGAAGTGTTTTCAATCGATGAGATGAAGCAACTGTTTAAGCTTGAGGATATCAATAAAGCGGCCTCGGCCTTTAATACCGATAAGCTTATTTGGTTAAATCAGCATTATATGAAAGCGCTTGCACCAGAATATGTCGCTAAGCATCTTGAATGGCATATGGCTGATCAAAACATCGATACCAGTAATGGTCCTGCACTCGCTGATGTGGTTACTGCGTTGGCTGAGCGAGCGAAGACCCTTAAAGAGTTGGCGGCGTCTAGTCGTTATTTCTATGAAGACTTTGCTGAGTTCGATGAAACTGCCGCTAAAAAGCATCTTCGTGGTGTGGCGCTGGAGCCATTACAACTGGTTCAGCAAAAATTAGCCGCATTATCAGAGTGGACTTTGGAAGGAATCCACCAAGCGATTGAAGATACCGCGACAGAATTAGAAGTCGGTATGGGTAAGGTTGGCATGCCACTGCGCGTTGCCGTAACTGGTGCAGGTATGTCGCCAGCTGTGGATTTAACCTTATTCCTCGTTGGCAAGGCCCGTTGTGAGCAAAGAATCTCCAAAGCGATTGAATTTGTAGCAAATAGAATAAATTCCTAAAAAACGAGTTGACACTTTTGGGTGTGCTGCATAGAATGCGCCTCGCAGTTGGGACACAGCGTAGCAAATGCTTGCAGTGCACTCAAAGGTGATAAGTTAGGTAAGGGGCCTTAGCTCAGCTGGGAGAGCGCAACACTGGCAGTGTTGAGGTCAGCGGTTCGATCCCGCTAGGCTCCACCATCTACTTTATCAAAGCATTGATATTCTTGGTTAACAAGTGCCTACAGGCATCAATGAGTATTCACTCGATACAGAGTCTAACGTATCATCTAGCATTGATGTTTAGCCTACAGACATTAATGAGTATTCACTCGGTGCAGAGTATAAGGTACCAACAGTGTCCCATTCGTCTAGAGGCCTAGGACACCGCCCTTTCACGGCGGTAACAGGGGTTCGAATCCCCTATGGGATACCACTTTTT
>NZ_QPQT01000026.1 GCF_003605125.1 Shewanella algidipiscicola | reverse complement strand
TCTTCGATTTTGCTTCATTTCGTGCGAGTAGCTAGTTAAAAAGCTAACTCGGTTTTGGACAAAGGCGGCATCCAGAAAGCACTAAAAAAAGTGATTACTGAGTGCAATATTCATAAATCCATCAGCTCGCATAATCTACGCCACAGCTATGCCACTCACTTGCTAGAACAAGGATTAGATCTGCGCTCTGTTCAAAGTCTGCTCGGCCATAACAGCCTAAATACTACTGCACGCTATACACGACTTACCCAGATCACTCGCAAGAACACGGTCGAAGCAATTAACCTGCTGACGGATGGTTTAGCGCTGAAATGGGAGTGTGGCGTATGAAGTTCGTCGATATTTTACATGCTCATCTTGATGCGTTTAATCAGACATACGAGCAACAGATAACAACCGCGATGCGACAAGCCATTTATTCGATGCTCAGCTGCCGCACCAATACTGAACGCACGAGTCATTGGGCATGTCAGAGTTGTACTCATACCACTGATTATCCACTCTCACGTGGTCACCGGAGCTGCCCTCAATGCCAGCACAACACCACGGCAGATTGGCTAGCTAAACAACAGACTAAGTTATTGCCCGTTGAGTATTACATGGTGACGTTCACTTTACCTTTTGAGCTTCGAATCATTGCAAAACATCAATCTGAGTTGCTCTATCAAGCTATGTTTTCAGTTGCGGCCAGTGTACTTAAAGACTTTGCACACAACTCAAAATCACTTGGCGGAGAGATAGGTTTCACGGGAGTACTGCATACCCACAGCAGACGCCGAGACTACCATCCGCATCTTCACTTCATCATTCCTGCTGGAAGCTTCAACAAAGACAAAAAGCAGTGGCAAAAAAGCAGAGGTAAATATCAGTTCAACGCCTTTAATCTCGCCACAGTGTGGCGAGCAAGGTTGCTGGAATACCTGACAAATAAGCTAGATATCACACTGCCAGCAGCTACCCCAAAGAAGTGGGTGGTAGATTGCCAGCATGTTGGCAAAGGCTTACCTGCACTGAAGTACTTATCAAGATACCTCTATCGCGGTGTATTGCCTGATAAAAATATCATCAGTAATATCGATGGGCGCGTCAGCTTCGAGTATCTAGACAGCCAAACTCAAACCAATAAAGTGCGTACCTTACCCGCGATAGAGTTCCTATGGTTAGTGCTTCAGCATGTTTTGCCCAAAGGGTTACGGCGGGTACGAGATTATGGATTACTTAGCGGGAACTTCTGCAAACTGAGGCAACAGATACAGCTGCTGCTCGCTGTCGCTGGTGCGGTATTTCCTATAGTAGAGGATACAAAGCACACCGCAGCAATACGGCCTTGTCCCTGCTGCCAACAGCCAATGACATTTATGGGAGTACATGAGAATAAGCATGCGCGACCGACAAGCTTAAAAACACCGCTAAGCAACACTGCCTAACGCCGCTGTTTAAGCGGGTAAGTTCAAGAATACAGACTTAATAGACCGAAAGAGATGGACTTAAAGGAGGTGATTAAGGCACTGATATAGTGAAGTTAATTAATTAGCTAGCGTTGCTAAGGGATAGTTACGGCTAGCCAAAAGTGTAATTCAAGATCCCGATCTAAACCAGCGTGAACTCTCGCGCCGCTATTTACTATATAAAGGTATCACTTCCAGTAAGCTAGGGCTTGTTCAACACTCGGGATAAGGACGCGGCTGCGCGCGGCCTATCCTTATTTGTTATGTTTGAACTGACAACATTTTTTGAAGTGACTGAATTAATAGTTCAGCCACTTGAGTATCACTATTTTCGGTCAAGTCAACCTCTTCAGTGACCAATTTCCCGTTGGGATGTAAATTAATGTCTATGATTTTACAGTCTTCTATAGCGACATTATCATTTTTGCGTTTAAAACTAATTGGATGCGCACGTAATTTTATACGTCCATTATAAAGCTCCAAGTTAACACTCGCTTTATTTTTACCTCGAGAGTTACTAACAAACCCTGCAATTTCTTGTATTAAATTTTCTAGTTTCATAGAGGTATCCTAGCTAGAGAAATAAACTTAAAGTCTAGAATACTCTTCGAAAGATCACCCAAAACATAACGCTTTGCTCACCGGAAAATTGGGAGCGAAGCGAGTAATTTTTCCGTGTACAGCAACTTGTTATGCATTGCTACGCAAGACACGCTCAATGATTTTAACTACGTCACCGTTTTTATCTATTGTCACAGGAAAGCCTTTAACATTAAGAATTTTGCTTTCTATGTCTATAGTTAACTTTCCACCATCAACAGAACATTTAAATATATTGGCGCGCTC
Organism: Shewanella algidipiscicola; assembly: GCF_003605125.1. Classification (GTDB taxonomy): domain Bacteria; phylum Pseudomonadota; class Gammaproteobacteria; order Enterobacterales; family Shewanellaceae; genus Shewanella; species Shewanella algidipiscicola. The sequence continues at coordinate 1,554 of NZ_QPQT01000026.1, read as the reverse complement.
CCCAAGAATAGTTTTAGCCAAAATATTGATATCTTGGGTAGTTGTCTTTTCACTTGCGCTTAATCTGGCAGTAGCTGGTGCTGCAATGGACAGAAGTATATCCCTTAATGATTCAGCCTCATCAATCCGCTTTCCGTCAGATGCATGCTCAATACAGCGGACTACATCACCTAGGTTTTCTCTAATTTCTGTGATTGAACTCTGATCTAAGTGCTCAATTTCATCGACGGCAGCAGTGGGCTTTCCTTCTGACGTATAAATATCAGAAGCTTGATAATATGATTCAATCGCCCCCTTCCTTAAAATAAAACACCCAGATTCTTCTAGTAATCGCAATACAACTTCTAGTCGGTCTTTCATGGAAGACCATTTATCGGCATTGGCTAAACCTTTCAAATCCGAGCGAGCCAAACTCATTAGCGTGCAAAAAGCAGCTCTTCTTTTGACTTTCTCATCAACTGACTCTTCGGCGTTAACGTAGTAAGGATGCCTTTCAGCCAGTTTAGATAGATCTCCCCAATTAGGACCTACTAATGAACAAAAATCGCTATATGTTGAAGATGCGAGTTTTATAGCTGAAAAAAGTAAGCCACCCATAGTTAATCAATAACATAGCACCATTATTTGCAGATTACTCCTATGCTGCCCATGATAGGCATCATAAATGAGAAAACTCGTCAAAATGGCAACTGGGGAGCATCAGATAAGTTTGAATTGATGAGAAGAAGACAAAAAGGCAGAATTTAAGGCATCACAAATTGACCTGACTGACAGGCCTAGTACAGAAGTGGGAAGCGGCTAAATACTAGCTGAACTGAAGATGCTGACAACTGCTTGCAAAGTGCCTTCGTCGTTTTTCTAGGTGAGTATAATAGTCATCAAGCTCTTGCAATGAACCAACGGGCCCTCTAAAAGTTTGCCAAAATCAGTCGTTAATTTTAGCCAGTTTTCGGCGGGGAGATTAAGCCTTTGTAAGATATTTTTAGCACTTTTAGACATAGCGCCTCGTTTATCTTCTCGGATAACTCTTCCGGTTTCATCCACCAACTCAAGGTAATCTTTAAAGCTGAACGCTATGCCTTTCGGTTGTTGTGCTCGCTCATTGCCAATAAACGCCAAAAGATGCTTAGGTTGCTCACCTTTCAGTGCAGCATTAACACGTAATTGGATACTGGTGTAGTCACTGTGCTCTGGAGTACTGGCCATCTTGGCTCTAACAGGGTTTAACTCAACATACGCCATACAAGCTAACAGTGCCGCTTCATCAAGTAAGGCCTGGCTTTTAAAGCGACCCTCCCAAAAATGCCCAGTGCAGTTATCCTCCATGTTGGCTTGCCTAGCGATGGGCTCATTGAGGCAGCGCATAAACCAACTGATATCACTGAGCCTTGAACGATATGTGGCAATAAGGTATTTTAACTGGCTAACGTAATGAACTTCAATTAGCTCACCTTTGGCAAAGCGTTGAGTTAGGTCATTACCAGTAAACAACTTATGCCACTGTTCAACCACTTGCCTATCTGACCAGTTATTAGCCGTCTCGATATCGATATG
>NZ_QPQT01000025.1 GCF_003605125.1 Shewanella algidipiscicola | reverse complement strand
TAGGGTGTTAATGTCCAGCTGCGCATCGGCACTGCCGGCGGGAATGGTGACACTGGCGACGCCGGTGAAGTCACTGCCGTCTTGGGCGACGCCAGAGTAGGTGAAGTTGACTACGACATCTTCACTGGCCACTTGGTCGATGCTGACGGTAAAGCTTGCGCTCTCACCTTCGGTGACGCTGCTTTGATTCGCGACAATGCTGACCTCAGGGGCACCTTGCGCATCGACGATGGTGGTGTCGGCGCTATTGTCAGTACCAATGGTGGCATCGGCGCCGGTGACGCTGTCGATGGTGACGGTGAAGTCTTCGGCCCCTTCATAGACGCTATCGATTAGGGTGTTAATGTCCAGCTGCACATCGGCACTGCCGGCGGGAATGGTGACACTGGCGACGCCGGTGAAGTCACTGCCGTCTTTGGCGACGCCAGAGTAGGTGAAGTTGACTACGACATTTTCACTGGCCACTTGGTCGATGCTGACGGTAAAGCTTGCGGTCTCACCTTCGGTGACGCTGCTTTGGTTCGCGGTAATGCTGACCTCAGGGGCACCTTGCGCATCGACGATGGTGGTGTCGGCGCTGCTGTTAGTACCGATTTCAAGCTGTTCGAGGCTATTGTCTATATCTGTGACATCACTGATGGTAACAATTAGGTTCTCACTGTTTTCATAGATGTCATCGTTGATCGTATTAACTGTAAAGCTTTGTTGGTTATCGCCAGTGATAGTCACACTTGTGGGTAAATTGTCGACATCTGCCGTTGAAGCTGAGCCAGTCCAGTCGAGTGAAACGCTAACTGAAGCTCCGTCAGGAAGTGTTACTGGGTTTCCATTTGCATCCACCAAAGACACAGTGTAAGTGATTTCACCACCTTCATTGACACTGGTTGTGTCAACGCTGATCTGGGCAAAAACTGTGTCTGTAGTGTCATTAACCAGTGTTGAGACTGTGTTGCTGGTATCCAAGTCTTCAAAATTACCGCCTTGAGCACTATCTATTCCGACTACTAGCGTTTCGCTGTCAACAAATACATCATCACTTGGCGCTTCCACGGTCACAGTACCTGAAGTCTGGCCGGCTGCGATGGTGATGGTGGCGCCATTGGAGAGGGTTAGAACCAGATCGGTTTGTGGTGCATTGTTGACCGTAGCGGTATAGGTAATGTCGCCACCTTCATCGACCTCACTAGGGGCGCTGAGCGTGACGGTTGTGGTGTCAATCGTGTCATTGATCTGGGTGTCGACAGTGTTACCCAGCTCGAGATCTTCATAGTTACCGCCTTCACTGCCTGTGACATTGACGGTAAGGGTCTCGCCATCGATATAGACATCATCACTTGGCGCTTCCACGGTCACAGTACCTGAAGCCTGGCCAGCTGCGATGGTGATGGTGGCGCCATTGGAGAGGGTTAGAACCAGATCGGTTTGTGGTGCATTGTTGACCGTAGCGGTATAGGTAATGTCGCCACCTTCATCGACCTCACTAGGGGCGCTGAGCGTGACGGTTGTGGTATCAATCGTGTCATTGATCTGGGTGTCGACAGTGTTACCCAGCTCGAGATCTTCATAGTTACCGCCTTCACTGCCTGTGACATTGACGGTAAGGGGCTCGCCATCGATATAGACATCATCACTAGGGGCGTCAATGGTCACAGTACCTGAAGTCTGGCCGGCAGCGATGGTGATGGTGGCGCCATTGGAGAGGGTTAGAACCAGATCGGTTTGTGGTGCATTGTTGACCGTAGCGGTATAGGTAATGTCGCCACCTTCATCGACCTCACTAGGGGCGCTGAGCGTGACGGTTGTGGTGTCAATCGTGTCATTGATCTGGGTGTCGACAGTGTTACCCAGCTCGAGATCTTCATAGTTACCGCCTTCACTGCCTGTGACATTGACGGTTAGGGTCTCGCCATCGATATAGACATCATCACTAGGGGCGTCAATGGTCACAGTACCTGAAGTCTGGCCGGCTGCGATGGTGATGGTTGCACCGTTGGAAAGAGTGATAACTAAATCGCTTTCTAGAGGGGCATTATCTACTACAGCAGTATAGGTGATGCTACTACCTTCATTGACTTCGGTTGGGGCGAGTAAAGTGACTGTGCTGGGTGCGACTTGAGTTAACTCAAAGGTGTTTTGTGTCAAGTCATCTTCTAAGGCAATTGCAGTAGGAGCAGCTCCTGTGGACTCATAACCACTGGCTGCTAGGGTTTCAGCGCCGCTTCTTGTTACAGAAACAAAACCAGATGTTCCCTCATTGCCTTGAGCGTTACCTGCTGCAGTATCAGGTAAGTTTGCTGTGGGGTCTTCTCCTGATTCAATCAGAGCTTGAAGTTGCTCTATTTCAGTTAATGCATCAAAGTTTTCAGTGTTATTTGTTTCACTATTATCAGCAATATTAGGTTGTTGTGCCATTGAGTCGCTGCTATTGAACATGCTGCCATCTTCAAATGCGATAGATAGATTTGATTCCGTGGGAATGAATAGTGTTGACCCTGCAGGGATCTGCTCACCAATAGCTATATTTTTTGTTCCGCTAGCGGTTTCAATCAAGATCTTTCCATGAGTATCTGTGATCTTTCCATTTGCTGTTGTAACGATTGATTGCATGACCAGCTCCCACACCTTTAATTAACATTTCTGCATACAGGTGTATTGCAGTTGTTATCGAATTTATCTCAATCTGGGATGCTAGCAAGCTATTGTTTGGGGGTCAATTTTTTGACGCATAAATCATACAAAGGTTAGTGGTTGAGTGTTCACTTCGCATGAATAAGCCATTTGGTATGTGTTTGAAGTAGAAAGCCAAACAGCTTTTTATTGTCTGTTTGGCTTTATTTTGTGTTAGATTTTTGACTTAAGGGATAGTGTCGACTACCAATGGATTTTGACCAAGTAAATTATTCATAGTTGTTAAATCACTAAGATTAACATTCGTATCTTGTAGGATAATGGTTAGATCATCGAATCCACTACCGTCTCCATTGGCATCGATCGTGATAATGGTGTCTCCGTTTACAGCATCGAATGTGATGTTAAGGTAATCCTCTAAATTACCTGATTGCTCATCTACCAAAATATCTGATAAATCAAGCATATCGTTGTTTATGTCAAAGTTAATGATGATATCTGTGTTTCCATCCGCTGCGCCCACCTCCCAAATAGCGATATCAGGGTCAGTGTCATTTCCTAAATCAATCGTATCAGACCCATTTGTGCCGATTAGAATTTCTATCCCTGTACTAGGGTCAGTAGATTCATTCACGATTAAGCCTTTAGGGCTACTACTATCTGCTGACATCGTTGCTAATTGCATAGTTTCGGATGGCTCAACTACAATAGTGAAATGCCCATCATCTGGATCATCAGCAAAGATAACGCTATCGTTATCACCATCTGTTGCTATATAAGAGAATTCTACTCCGATAGGCAACTCTGTAACTATTGTATTTGATGAGACAGCAAAAACTTGGAAAGCTTCTCCGGGGTTATTAGGGTCATCATCATGGGTATTATCATAGAAAATTTCAATGGCTAATATTGTGTCTCCGATGGGAGCAATGATTTCTAGATCTTGAGTGCCAACGAAAGACTGATCTGTAAATTCAACGACTCCAGCGTTTTGATAAGTCACTTTATAATAAAAGTAACTTGTTCCATCACGAGTATCATTATTACCCACTCCGAGACTAATCAATGCTGAGCTAGTACCACCATTTACATAATCGAATCTAACGGCCTCACCATTGCCAATTGAAACATTGTCATCAACGCCAATGCCAGCGTTGTTAGAGTTGATCTTGGATTGACTGCCTGTGCCTGTTATTTCTGCGATGACAGTAAGCCCGGGTGTTGGATCCCCAGCTGATATTGAGCCATCAGAATGGACGAAGTAGGTGCCTTTGCTGTTTGCAGGAGCGCCACTGACATCATAACTGATTGTCGATTCTAATTGAATTTCCTGTAACAGATTAAACTGATAGTCGTAATGACCATCAAGATCTTGAACTGCTGTAAGGGTAAATACATCTATAGTTGTGAGTTCATCGATTTTGGCCGTCGCGGTTAATGTATTACCGCTCATGCTATAGCTCAAATATTCACCATTGTATTTAAGCCCAGCGGTTTCCACGGTAAAAACAACTTCACCAATTCCATCCGCACCAGGAGCGAAGAGATCGCCTGATATAGACTGACCAATAGCGTTGAGTATTGAAAGTTCGGCAGACTCGTCAACTTCATCTATGGGAGAGTCATCTTCAATTGTTACCTGCAGCTCGCTTGGAATACTGTTACCCAGCATATCATTTATCGTAACCCCTAAATTGAACTGTAATATATCCTCATCGCTGTTTGAGGGGTGATCAATGTTTGCATTGAGAGTGATTTGATAGCCGACGGTGTAGTCAGGAGAAGTGCCTTCAACCTCTCCGATTATAATGGTCATTACAAGAAGCCCATTTTGTGTGCTACCAGTCCAAGTGTTACCATCTCGCTCCCACACATCTACGGGGTCACCACCCGAGGTCAATCCTACGGGATCAGAAACCAATACATCAAAGGAGGAGCTATCAACATCGGTAAAGCTAATAATACCAGATGTACTGACCTCATTTGTGGTATCGGCATCACCAGTATTATCATCCTCTATTCCATAGAGTAGTCCTTCTTCTGAAACCCTTGCCGGATCAATATTTGTGATCTCAGGAACATCGTTAACGGGATCAACGGTGATAGTGACAGTGGCCGGCGTGGTATCGGCCAAGCCATCATTATCGACCGAATGATAGTCAAAGGTGGTCTGGCCGTTCCAGTTCTCATCGGGCATAAAGGTGAGGTTAGCGGCATCGGCGATGGGCACCGTCATGCCAATACTCACGGCCTCGCCATTGAGCATCAAGGTGCCGTTGGCAGGCAGGCTGTCAATCACAAAGCTCACCACCTGACCATCGAGGTCACTACCGCTTAAGGCCGGCACCGTAATTAAGGTGTCCTCGTTACCTGAGGTGGCTAAGTTATCGGTCTCAGGAACATCGTTAACGGGATCAACGGTGATAGTGACAGTGGCTGGCGTGGTATCGGCCAAGCCATCATTATCGACTGAGTTATAGTTAAAGGCGGTCTGGCCGTTCCAGTTCTCATCGGGCATAAAGGTGAGGTTGGCGGCATCGGCGATGGGCACCGTCATGCCAATACTCACGGCCCCGCCATTGAGCATCAAGGTGCCGTTGGCAGGCAGGCTGTCAATCACAAAGCTCACCACCTGACCATCGAGGTCACTACCGCTTAAGGCCGGCACCGTGATCAAGGTGTCCTCGTTACCTGAGGTGGCTAAGTTATCGGTCTCAGGCGCATCGTTGACGGCATCAATGGTGATAGTGACAGTGGCCGGCGTGGTATCGGCCAAGCCATCATTATCGACCGAATAATAGTCAAAGGTGGTTTCACCGTTCCAGTTCTCATCGGGCATAAAGGTGAGGTTGGCTGCATCGGCGACGGGCACCGTCATGCCAATACTCACGGCCTCGCCATTGAGCATCAAGGTGCCATTGGCAGGCAGGCTGTCAATCACAAAGCTCACCACCTGACCATCGAGGTCACTACCGCTTAAGGCCGGCACCGTGATCAAGGTGTCCTCGTTACCTGAAGTGGCTAAATCGTCGGTCTCAGGCGCATCGTTAACGGCATCAATGGTGATAGTGACAGTGGCAGGCGTGGCATCGGCCAAGCCATCATTATCGACTGAGTGATAGTTAAAGGCGGTCTGGCCGTTCCAGTTCTCATCGGGCATAAAGGTGAGGTTAGCGGCATCGGCGATGGGCACCGTCATGCCAATACTCACGGCCTCGCCATTGAGCATCAAGGTGCCGTTGGTGGGCAGGCTGTCAATCACAAAGCTTACCACCTGACCATCAAGGTCACTACCGCTTAAGGCCGGCACAGTGATCAAGGTGTCCTCGTTACCTGAAGTGGCTAAATCGTCGGTCTCAGGCGCATCGTTAACGGGATCAACGGTGATAGTGACAGTGGCTGGCGTGGTATCGGCCAAGCCATCATTATCGACCGAATAATAGTCAAAGGTGGTTTCACCGTTCCAGTTCTCATCGGGCATAAAGGTGAGGTTGGCTGCATCGGCGACGGGCACCGTCATGCCAATACTCACGGCCTCGCCATTGAGCATCAAGGTGCCATTGGCAGGCAGGCTGTCAATCACAAAGCTCACCACCTGACCATCGAGGTCACTACCGCTTAAGGCCGGCACCGTGATCAAGGTGTCCTCGTTACCTGAAGTGGCTAAGTTATCGGTCTCAGGCGCATCGTTGACGGCATCAATGGTGATAGTGACAGTGGCAGGCGTGGCATCGGCCAAGCCATCATTATCGACCGAATGATAGTCAAAGGTGGTCTGGCCGTTCCAGTTCTCATCGGGCATAAAGGTGAGGTTAGCGGCATCGGCGATGGGCACCGTTATGCCAATACTCACGGCCTCGCCATTGAGCATCAAGGTGCCATTGGCAGGCAGGCTGTCAATCACAAAGCTCACCACCTGACCATCGAGGTCGCTACCGCTTAAGGCCGGCACCGTGATCAAGGTGTCCTCGTTACCTGAAGTGGCTAAGTTATCGGTCTCAGGCGCATCGTTGACGGCATCAATGGTGATAGTGACAGTGGCAGGCGTGGTATCGGCCAAGCCATCATTATCGACCGAATGATAGTCAAAGGTGGTCTGGCCGTTCCAGTTCTCATCGGGCATAAAGGTGAGGTTAGCGGCATCGGCGATGGGCACCGTCAT
>NZ_QPQT01000024.1 GCF_003605125.1 Shewanella algidipiscicola | reverse complement strand
TCTGGAGCGTTATCGATTTGTGCGAAGTTACGAGCTTCACCGCCATATGTCTTAGTCAATACAGCAGAGATTGCTGCAGTAAGAGTGGTTTTACCATGGTCAACGTGACCGATGGTGCCAACATTCACATGGGGTTTACTACGTTCAAATTTTTCTTTAGCCACGATATATTCCTTTCTTTTCAGAAAATGCCCAGCGTTGCTGAGCAATAGCATTCAATATGAGTTATAGACTAGTTTGCGGTTATCCGCGCGCGTCTACAACAGATTTTGCGACATTTTGCGGTGCATCAGAGTACTTCAAAAACTCCATAGAGTATGAAGCGCGTCCCTGAGTAGCACTACGCAAATCTGTTGCGTAACCAAACATTTCAGATAGAGGTACTACAGCATGAACAAGTTTAACGCCGCCAATGCCGTCGTCCATTCCTTCAATCATGCCACGTCGTCTATTCAAGTCACCTACTACATCTCCCATATAGTCTTCAGGAGTTGTTACTTCGACCTTCATACAAGGTTCGAGTAACACTGGGTCAGCTTCTAAAGCGCCCTTCTTGAAGGCCATAGAGCCAGCGACTTTGAACGCCATCTCGTTTGAGTCGACATCATGATATGAGCCGTCAAACAGAGTGACTTTAACATCCAAAACAGGGAAGCCTGCGACAACGCCGTTCTTCATCTGCTCTTGGATACCTTTATCTACTGCAGGGATGTATTCTTTCGGAATAACACCACCAACAATCTCGTTGACAAATTCGTAGCCAAAACCTTCTTCTTGCGGTTCTAGCTTTAACCAAACGTGACCGAATTGACCTCGACCACCAGATTGGCGCACAAATTTGCCTTCAACTTCTACACTCGAGCGAATAGTTTCACGATAGGCAACTTGTGGTTTACCCACATTACACTGAACATTAAATTCGCGACGCATACGGTCAACGATAATGTCCAAGTGCAACTCACCCATACCGGAGATCAGTATTTGACCAGACTCTTCGTTAGTCTCAACGCGAAATGATGGGTCTTCTGCGGCAAGTTTTTGCAACGCAATAGCCATCTTTTCTTGGTCCGCTTGGGATCTTGGTTCCACTGCAATCGTAATTACGGGCTCAGGAAACTCCATACGTTCGAGTATAACTTTATGGTCAGCATCACATAGCGTGTCACCGGTGGTGACATCTTTAAGACCAATAGCTGCGGCGATGTCGCCAGCGCGCACTTCTTTGATCTCATTACGATCGTTTGCATGCATCTGCACCATACGACCGATACGCTCACGTTTTTGCTTAACTGAGTTATACACACCAGAACCAGTTTCCAATACACCTGAATAAACACGTATAAAGGTTAGGGTTCCCACAAATGGGTCTGTTGCTATTTTAAATGCTAGCGCAGAGAAAGGTGCATTGTCGTCCGCAGGACGCTCAACCTCTTGCTCTTTGTCGTCAATTCCCTTAATTGGCGGAACTTCGACAGGCGATGGTAAATAATCCACAACAGCATCGAGTACGGCTTGCACACCTTTGTTCTTAAATGCAGAACCACAAGTAGCAAGTACGATCTCATTAGCGAGAGTTCGTTTACGTAGCGCAGCTTTGATCTCTGATTCTGATAACTCGCTACCTTCTAGGTACTTGTCCATCAGTTCGTCAGAGGCTTCTGCTGCACTCTCAACGAGATATTCACGCATTTCAGCCGCTTTATCAGCGAGCTCTGCAGGAATATCTTCATAAGTGAAGGTCATGCCTTGATCAGCTTCATTCCAGTTAATGGCTTTCATCTTGATCAGGTCGATGACCCCTTTAAACTCTTCTTCTGCACCAATACTCATTTGGATTGGTACACAAGTCGCTCCCAGACGGGTACGTATCTGTTTAACAACACGTTCAAAGTCCGCACCAGAGCGGTCCATCTTGTTGACGAACACAATTCTAGGTACGTGATATTTGTCCGCTTGGCGCCAAACAGTTTCTGACTGAGGTTCAACACCAGATGCGCCACAGAATACGACAACAGCGCCATCGAGAACACGCAGCGATCGCTCAACTTCGATAGTGAAGTCAACGTGGCCAGGAGTGTCAATAATGTTGATACGGTGCTCAGCGAACTGTGCTTCCATACCGCGCCAGAACGTCGTAGTCGCAGCTGAGGTGATAGTGATACCACGCTCTTGCTCCTGTTCCATCCAGTCCATTGTGGCAGCGCCATCATGGACTTCACCGAGTTTATGAGACATACCAGTGAAGAACAGTACTCGTTCTGTAGTTGTGGTTTTTCCTGCGTCAACGTGAGCACAAATACCAATATTACGGTAGCGCTCAATAGGAGTTGTACGAGCCACGATTAAACCCTCTTTACCCAGGCAAATACCTGGGTCATGTAAAACGTGGTGCAGGCAATAGCCTGCACCAAAAGATTACCAGCGGTAATGAGCAAACGCTTTGTTCGCTTCTGCCATACGATGCACGTCTTCGCGCTTCTTAACAGCAGTTCCTTTATTTTCAGAAGCATCTAGCATTTCACCAGCTAGACGTAGAGCCATAGATTTTTCACCACGCTTACGTGCAGCTTCAACCAACCAGCGCATCGCTAGTGCGTTACGACGCACAGGACGAACTTCACATGGTACCTGGTATGTAGAACCACCAACACGACGAGACTTAACCTCGACAGTTGGACGGACGTTATCCAGGGCTGCTTCAAGGATAGTTAGATGCTCTTCGCCTTTCTTTTCAGCAACAACATCTAATGCCTTGTAAATAATTTTTTCTGCAGTCGACTTTTTGCCGTCCTGCATAATGACGTTGATGAACTTAGCCAACAACTCACTATGAAATTTTGGATCTGGTAGGATTTTACGTTGTCCTACAACGCGACGTCTTGGCATAACAATTTCTCCGTATGCTTCAGGGACCCCAAAACTGGAATCTCAATATGTCTCTAGCTTGGCCTTACTTAACGGAAAACGTTAAGACTTAGGACGCTTAGCTCCGTACTTAGAACGTCCTTGACGACGCTCACTAACACCAGCACAGTCTAATGCGCCACGTACAGTGTGATAACGAACACCTGGTAAGTCTTTTACACGACCGCCACGAATTAGAATCACGCTGTGTTCCTGCAAGTTGTGGCCTTCACCGCCGATGTACGAAGTTACTTCGAAACCATTGGTTAGACGCACACGAGCTACTTTACGTAGTGCAGAGTTAGGTTTTTTTGGTGTGGTTGTGTATACGCGAGTACAAACACCACGTTTTTGTGGACACGCATTCAACGCTGGCACAGCAGTCTTGATGACTTTTGGCGAGCGAGGCTTACGTACCAACTGGTTTACAGTTGCCATGTATAGCTCCGAATCAGTTGATAAACTCAACAGTAAGGTGTGAAAAATCTATATCCCACAGGTGTGGGACGCGAAATTTTAGAAAGGTAATCAGTTCCTGTCAAGAAATAGCCAACTTTTTACCCAATTTAAGTAAAAAAAAGGCACCCTAGGTGCCTTTTTTACAACCTATTTACGTTTAAGTGCTAATTAGTCAGCACTGCCCGCTAGATTTAGTAGATCTGCTAAGTTTTGTTCAGCTTCGCTTGCGCTAATAACAGGAGCTTCTTCAGCCTGGCCTTTATTAACATTCGCTTGATTACGCTTCTGGTGATAAGCATAACCTGTACCCGCTGGAATCAAACGACCTACAATCACGTTCTCTTTCAGGCCACGCAGCTTATCGCTCTTACCGCCAACGGCAGCTTCAGTCAATACGCGTGTCGTTTCCTGGAACGATGCTGCAGAGATAAACGACTCTGTTGCCAAAGACGCTTTAGTGATACCTAGCAGTTCACGTTCGAACTTCGCTGGAGCCTTACCTTGTGCTTCAAGTTCGCGGTTAGCGATCTTAACGCGCGAGACTTCAACTTGCTCACCAGGTAGGAAATCACTATCACCCGATTCAGTGATCTCACACTTACGCAGCATCTGACGGATAATCACTTCGATGTGCTTATCGTTAATTTTTACGCCCTGCAGACGGTATACGTCTTGGACTTCATTAACGATATAGTTAGCAACCTTATGGATACCACGTAGACGTAAAATATCGTGTGCCGCTTCTGGTCCGTCAGCAATAACCTCACCACGTTCGACTTTTTCACCTTCGAACACGTTTAGGTTACGCCACTTAGGTATCATCTCTTCGTATGGCTTACCGCCATCCGCAGGAGTGATCACGAGGCGACGCTTACCTTTGGTTTCTTTACCAAACGAGATAGTACCTGAGTACTCAGCAAGAATTGCAGGCTCTTTTGGTTTACGCGCTTCGAACAAGTCAGCAACCCGTGGTAGACCACCGGTAATATCGCGTGTCTTAGACGATTCTTGTGGAATACGTGCTAACGCATCACCAACGTTAATTGGTGCATTATCGTCTTGGTTTACAATCGCCTTACCTGGTAAGAAGTATTGCGCTGGTACTTCAGTACCGGGGATCATCAAGTCGTTGCCATCGGCACCCACTAGACGAATCGCAGGACGCATCTCTTTACCCGCAGCAGGACGTTGACCAACGTCTAATACTACGATTGAAGATAGACCCGTTAGTTCATCTGTTTGACGTGTCATAGTGACACCATCAATCATATCAACAAACTTGATACTACCCGCCACTTCAGAAACGATTGGGTGAGTATGCGGATCCCAGTTAGCGATGATTTCACCAGGGACAACCGTAGCATCTTCCAGCTTCTCAAGCACGGTACCGTACGGTACTTTGTAGCGCTCTTTCTCACGGCCTAGTTCATCGATAATCGCAATCTCAGATGAACGAGAAACGATGACCAATTTACCGACACTGTTCTTAACGTGCTTAGCGTTATGCAGCTTTAGCGTACCAGCATTCTTAACTTGAACGTTGTTTTCAGCAGACGCTCGAGATGCCGCACCACCGATGTGGAACGTACGCATCGTAAGCTGTGTACCTGGCTCACCAATTGACTGAGCGGCAACAACACCGATAGCTTCACCTTGGTTGATGATATGACCACGAGCCAAATCACGACCATAGCAGGCAGCACACACACCAAAGTCTGTGTCACAGCTGATAACAGAACGTACAATCACTTCATCGATTGAATGCTCTTCAAGCGTGTCACACCATGCTTCATCAAGCAGGGTGTTACGTGGAGCAAGAACGTCTTCAGTACCTGGGTAGTAAACGTCTTCTGCAACCACACGACCAAGTACGCGCTCACGTAATGGCTCAACAACATCACCACCTTCAATAAGCGGCTTCATTGTTAGACCTTCGTGAGTACCACAATCGTCTTCGATAACAACCAAATCTTGAGCAACGTCAACTAGACGACGAGTCAGGTAACCCGAGTTCGCTGTCTTAAGTGCCGTATCCGCTAGACCCTTACGCGCACCGTGAGTAGAGATAAAGTACTGTAGTACGTTTAGACCTTCACGGAAGTTAGCCGTAATTGGGGTTTCGATGATTGAGCCATCTGGCTTAGCCATCAGACCACGCATACCCGCTAGCTGACGAATCTGTGCAGCACTACCACGAGCGCCTGAGTCGGCCATCATGTAGATGCTGTTGAACGATGCTTGAGTCTCTTCTTCGCCATCACGGTTAATCACTGTCTCAGTAGACAGGTTATCCATCATCGCTTTAGAAACTTTTTCGTTCGCACTTGCCCAGATATCGATGACTTTGTTGTAACGCTCACCTGCAGTAACCAGACCCGACTGGAACTGTTCTTGAATCTCAAGTACTTCAGCTTCAGCATCTGCCACAAGCGTGTACTTCTCATCAGGAATAACCATATCGTTAATACCAACAGAGGCACCCGATACTGTCGCAAAGTGGAAACCGGTATACATCAATTGGTCAGCAAAGATAACGGTATCTTTAAGACCTAATTGACGATAACAAGTATTCAATAGCTTAGAGATCTGCTTCTTACCCATGTTTTGGTTAACCAAATCATACGATAAGCCTTTTGGCAGAATCTGAGATAATAGTGCACGACCCACAGTAGTATCTACGATACGACGTGCTTCAGTGCGCTCACCATTATCACCGATAGTAGTCTCTGTAATACGAACCTTTACGCGTGCATGCAGTTCAGCAAATCCTGTACGGTAAGCTTTTTCAACTTCAGCAACAGATTCGAACGCCATGCCTTCACCTAAACCATTAACGCGTTCGCGGCTGGTGTAGTAAAGACCCAATACAACGTCCTGTGACGGTGTGATCACCGGCTCACCGTTTGCAGGTGAAAGGATGTTGTTGGTAGACATCATGAGTGAACGTGCTTCTAGCTGCGCTTCAAGCGTTAGCGGCACGTGAACAGCCATTTGGTCACCATCGAAGTCGGCGTTGTATGCCGCACAAACGAGTGGGTGTAGCTGAATCGCTTTACCTTCAATAAGGACTGGCTCGAACGCCTGGATACCCAATCTGTGCAGTGTTGGTGCACGGTTAAGCATCACTGGATGTTCGCGGATCACGTCATCTAGCACGTCCCATACTTCTGGTACTTCACGTTCAACCATCTTCTTAGCAGCTTTGATGGTAGTAGCTAGGCCACGACCTTCTAACTTGCCATAGATGAATGGTTTAAATAGCTCAAGTGCCATCTTCTTAGGAAGACCACACTGGTGTAGACGTAAAGTAGGACCTACGGTAATTACCGAACGACCTGAATAGTCAACACGCTTACCTAGCAAGTTCTGACGGAAACGACCTTGCTTACCTTTGATCATATCGGCCAAAGATTTAAGCGGACGCTTGTTTGAACCCGTAATAGCACGACCACGACGACCGTTATCTAATAGCGCATCGACAGACTCTTGCAACATACGCTTTTCGTTGCGCACGATGATGTCTGGAGCCGCTAGGTCTAATAGACGCTTTAGACGGTTGTTACGGTTAATCACACGACGGTATAGGTCGTTAAGATCAGAAGTCGCGAAACGACCACCATCTAGTGGTACTAGAGGACGCAGATCAGGTGGCAGAACCGGTAGCACCTTGAGGATCATCCACTCAGGTTTGTTGCCTGAAGTGAAGAAAGCTTCAATGAGCTTAAGACGCTTAGTGATCTTCTTACGACGCGTCTCAGAGTTGATTGATGGCAACTCTTCACGCATCATCTCAATCTCTTTTTCAAGATCGATAGCACGAAGCAATTCTAGAACGGCTTCTGCACCCATCTTAGCTTCAAACTCATCACCGTACTCTTCGAGTGCGTCGAGGTAGTTTTCTTCTGTCAGCATTTGGCCACGTTCGAGGCTGGTCATGCCAGGCTCGATCACAACAAATGATTCGAAGTAAAGTACACGTTCGATATCACGCAGAGTCATATCTAGCATCAAACCGATACGGGACGGCAGTGATTTCAAGAACCAAATGTGTGCCACTGGACTTGCTAGATCGATGTGACCCATACGCTCACGACGTACTTTAGTCTGGGTAACTTCTACGCCACACTTTTCACAGATCACACCACGGTGCTTAAGACGCTTATACTTACCGCATAAACATTCGTAATCTTTTACTGGACCAAAAATACGCGCACAAAACAAACCTTCACGCTCAGGTTTGAAAGTACGGTAGTTAATGGTTTCTGGCTTCTTAACTTCACCAAATGACCAAGAGCGGATGAGATCTGGCGACGCTAGGCCAATCTTGATCCCTTCGAATTCTTCAGTCTTGCTTTGCTGTTTCAGAAACTTTAATAAGTCTTTCACGTTTCTCTCCTGAAGGAGTTAAACCGGGTGCTCCGCTCTCGCAGAGCACCGTTTATTGCCAAAGTTTGGCGTGCCTTAGTCTTACTGTTGATCCAACTCGATATTAATACCGAGTGAACGGATCTCCTTCAGCAATACGTTGAAGGACTCAGGCATACCTGGCTGCATCTGATGATTACCGTCAACGATGTTTTTATACATCTGAGTACGACCATTAACATCATCCGACTTAACAGTAAGCATCTCTTGAAGAGTATAAGCGGCACCGTATGCTTCAAGTGCCCATACTTCCATCTCACCGAAACGCTGACCACCAAACTGAGCTTTACCGCCCAGTGGTTGCTGAGTAACAAGACTGTAAGAACCTGTTGAACGGGCGTGCATCTTATCGTCAACCAAGTGGTTAAGTTTAAGCATGTACATGTAACCAACGGTTACTGGACGTTCGAATTGGTTACCGGTACGACCGTCAAACAAGGTGCGCTGTCCAGAAGTAGGAAGACCTGCTAATTCTAGCATCTCCTTAATTTCTTTCTCTTTTGCACCATCGAATGCTGGAGTCGCAGTCGGAATACCGCCTCTTAGGTTCTTAGCAAGACGAATAACCTCTTCATCAGTAAATGAATCGATATCAACGCGCTGCTGCACGTCTTCACCAAGTTCATAAACTTGCTTGATGTAGTTACGAAGCTCTGCTAACTCGCGCTGCTCTTCTAGCATAGCAGTGATCTTGTCACCGATACCTTTAGCCGCTGCGCCTAAATGCACTTCAAGAACCTGACCGATGTTCATACGCGATGGTACACCTAGTGGGTTCAATACGATGTCCACTGGGTTACCATTTTCGTCGTACGGCATGTCTTCTACAGGGTTAATCTTAGAGATAACACCCTTGTTACCATGACGACCCGCCATCTTATCGCCAGGCTGAATAGTACGTTTAACTGCTAGGTAAACCTTAACAATCTTAAGTACGCCAGGTGCTAAGTCATCACCTTGAGTGATCTTACGACGCTTAACTTCGAACTTCTTATCGAAGTCAGCTTTTAGCTCTTCTGCTTGCTCAGCTAACTGCTCTAATTCAGTTTGCTTAGTTTCATCATCGATAGTTTGCACTAACAACTGTGAACGTGGAATTGCATCAAGCTGTGCTTCAGTGTAGCCAGCACCTAGTAATAGGTTGCGAGCACGGCCAATCACACCGTCTTCAAGAATCTTAAATTCTTCAGTAAGGTCTTTCTTAGCCTGAGCGATATGCATCTCTTCGATTTCTACCGCACGTTTATCTTTCTCAACGCCATCACGGGTAAATACCTGAACGTCGATGATGGTACCTTTAACGGAGTTAGGTACACGTAGTGAGCTATCTTTAACATCAGATGCTTTTTCACCGAAGATAGCACGCAAGAGCTTCTCTTCTGGCGTCAGCTGTGTTTCACCCTTTGGTGTCACTTTACCCACTAGGATGTCGCCACCCTTAACTTCAGCACCAATGTAAACGATACCTGATTCATCTAGCTTAGAAAGCGCAGACTCACCTACGTTTGGAATATCAGCAGTGATCTCTTCGCTACCCAACTTAGTATCACGAGCGATACATGAAAGCTCTTGAATGTGGATAGTAGTAAAACGATCCTCTTGCGCAACGCGCTCAGAGATTAAGATCGAATCCTCGAAGTTGTAACCATTCCAAGGCATGAACGCGATACGCATGTTCTGACCAAGTGCCAAATCACCTAAATCGGTAGATGGGCCATCGGCTAGAACGTCACCACGAACGACTGGGTCACCGACGCTACAACATGGACGCTGGTTAATACAGGTGTTCTGGTTAGAGCGAGTGTATTTAGTCAAGTTGTAGATATCGATACCAGCTTCACCTGGAGTCAACTCTGCTTCATTTACCTTAACTACGATGCGGCTAGCGTCAACGTAATCAACATAACCACCACGCTTAGCGGCAACAACAACACCAGAGTCAACCGCTAGCGTACGTTCGATACCTGTACCAACCAGCGGCTTATCGGCGCGCAAGGTTGGAACCGCTTGACGTTGCATGTTCGCACCCATCAATGCACGGTTAGCATCATCGTGTTCTAGGAACGGGATCAGTGACGCAGCAACAGAAATAATCTGTTGTGGCGATACGTCCATATATTGAACGTCGGCAGCACGCATAAAGGTTGATTCACCTTTATGACGACAAGCAATTTGCTCTTCAACCATACGGCCATCGGCATCAAGCTCAATGTTAGCCTGTGCAATAACATAACGGCCTTCTTCGATTGCTGACAAGTAATCTACTTGGTCAGTAATCACACCATCAATTACCTTGCGGTACGGTGTTTCAAGGAAACCATAAGAGTTAGTGCGTGCAAAGCTTGCTAACGAGTTGATTAGACCAATGTTTGGACCTTCAGGAGTCTCAATTGGACATAGACGGCCATAGTGAGTTGGGTGAACGTCTCGAACTTCGAAACCTGCACGCTCACGTGTCAAACCACCAGGACCTAGAGCCGAAATACGGCGCTTATGAGTCACTTCTGATAGTGGGTTGTTTTGATCCATGAACTGAGACAGCTGAGAAGAACCGAAGAACTCTTTCACTGCAGCAGAAATAGGCTTAGCGTTGATCAGATCTTGAGGCATTAGCTCATTCAGATCGCCAAGGCTTAAACGCTCACGGACTGCACGCTCTACACGAACGAGACCTACACGGAACTGGTTTTCAGCCATTTCGCCAACACTACGGATACGACGGTTACCCAAGTGATCGATATCATCGACTTCATCATTACCGTTACGGATTTTGATGATGTTTTGCATTACTGCAACGATATCTTCTTTGGTCAGAATGCCTGTACCTTCATCGTCATCGATACCGAGACGACGGTTAAACTTCATACGACCTACTTTAGAGAGATCATAACGCTCTTCACTGAAGAACAAGTTCTGGAATAGGGCTTCTGCAGCATCTTTGGTTGGTGGCTCGCCAGGACGCATCATACGGTAGATCTCAACTAACGCTTCTAAGCGGTTAGTTGTAGAATCGATACGCAGCGTGTCAGAGATATATGCACCGTGATCAAGCTCGTTGATGAACAGTGTGTCGATCTCTTTGATACCAGCCATTGAAAGCTTAGCAAGATCTTCTAGACTGATCTCTGCGTTTGCAGAAACCAACACTTCGCCCGTATCTGGGTCGATATAGTCTTGTGCAGCAATCTTACCTGAAATGTACTCAACCGGTACTTCAAGCTCAGTGGTATTGGTCTTCTCAAGTTGACGAATATGACGCGCAGTAATGCGACGACCTTTCTCAACTAAGATAGTGCCTTCAGCATCTTTAATATCGTAGCTTGCTGTTTCACCGCGCAGGCGGTCAGCAACTAGCGTCATCACCAAGGTATCTTTCTTGATCTTGTATTGAACACGTTCAAAGAACAGATCTAGGATATCTTGAGTCGAATAATCCAATGCACGTAAGATGATAGACGCCGCAAGTTTACGACGACGGTCAATACGGACAAATAGCGCATCTTTTGGATCGAACTCAAAATCCAACCATGAACCACGGTAAGGAATAATACGTGCGTTATACAGCACCTTACCAGAAGAGTGGGTCTTACCACGGTCGTGATCGAAGAATACACCAGGACTACGGTGTAACTGAGATACGATAACACGCTCAGTACCATTGATAACAAAGGTACCGTTGTCAGTCATCAGAGGGATATCCCCCATATAGACTTCTTGTTCTTTAATATCTTTTACTGTGCCAGGCGCCGCTTCACGGTCATACAGAACCATACGTAACTTAACACGTAGTGGTGCAGAGTATGTAACACCGCGAATTTGACACTCTTTCACATCAAAAACAGGCTCACCCAGTTTATAGCTGACATATTGCAGCTCAGAATTACCAGAAAAGCTCTTGATGGGAAAAACGCTACGGAAAGCGGCTTCTAAACCACGCTCACCTGTAGGATCTTGATCGGTGAACTTCTTAAAGGAGTCCAACTGGATTGACAATAGGTAAGGGATATCCAAAACTTGTGGACGCTTACCAAAGTCTTTGCGAATACGCTTCTTTTCAGAATAGGAGTAAACCATGGGTTTCCTCTGATTGCGAGATGTGACCAAGACTGAATCAACGCTAAGGAGTTGAATCAGCACGTTTGCCCATCACCGTTGATAGCAAGAACCTAACCAGTAATCTCTGCTAGGGACTGCAAAATCTGGCGACAAACGGTGAAAAAAAAATCGCCAACGCTTACAGCGCAAAAAAGGCCGACGGTTAAAAAACCGCCAGCCTCCGCCCGATGACTCGGGTGGGATGTAAGTTATATTATAACTTACTTGATCTCTACTGCAGCACCAGCTGCTTCAAGTTCAGTTTTAAGAGCTTCAGCTTCTTCTTTAGAGATAGCTTCTTTAACTGCTACTGGAGCAGATTCAGCCATGCCTTTAGCTTCTTTCAGGCCTAGACCTGTAGCGCCACGAAGAGCTTTAATTACAGCAACTTTGTTGTCGCCGTGAGAAGTAAGAATTACGTCGAATTCTGTTTTCTCTTCAGCAGCAGCAGCTTCGCCACCACCAGAAACAACAGCAGCAGCGGCAGAAACGCCGAACTTCTCTTCCATTGCTTCGATTAGTTCAACAACTTCCATTACAGACATTGCTGCAAGGGCTTCTAAGATTTGGTCTTTAGTGATAGACATAACAAAAAATTCCTAATTGTACTGAATTCAATTTAATTAAGCGGCTTGTAAAATTAAGCAGCTTCTTTCTGATCGCGTAGAGCGGCCAATGTACGAACAAACTTGCCAGCAGATGCTTCTTTTAGAGTCATCATGAACTGAGCTAGTGCTTCTTCGTATGTTGGTAGTTTTGCTAAACGATCAATGTTATCTGCAGGGATTAGTTCCCCTTCAAAGGCTGCTGCTTTGATCTCAAAGTTACCTTGTACTTTAGCGAAGTCTTTAAGAAGACGCGCTGCTGCACCTGGATGCTCATTAGAGAATGCGATCAAAGTAGGACCAGTAAACGTATCGCTAAGGCACTCAAAAGCAGTACCTTCAACAGCGCGTTTAACTAGAGTGTTACGTACAACTTTAACGTACACACCAGCTTCACGAGCGGCTTTACGAAGACCGGTCATATCACCTACAGTTACACCGCGTGAATCGGCAACAACTGCAGATAAAGCACCTTTGGCAGCTTCGTTGACTTCAGCAACAATCGCTTTTTTGTCTTCGAGTCTTAATGCCATTGGCTTTACTCCTGGATTCTATCTAGGGAATTCCCTAGCAATTACCAAACTAAGTCAATTGACTTAGTTACTTACGGCGCGAATATCCAGGCAGAATAAAATCTAACTGGGGTCCGACACCGTCTACGTAGGAAATTAAGTTAGCGCGCTGCGTTAACACCTACGGTCTTGGACGAGGGTCTATCGATAGCGCAGTAAAGCGTTAAAAATAGACCTCAACCCACAAAGTGCGCGCATTATATGCTAACCTGCCCACTTTGTAAAATCATGCTAAGAAATTAAGCTGCTGGAGTCAGAGTGCTCTGATCAACAGCCACACCTGCACCCATAGTGGTAGAGATGCTTACTTTCTTAACGAAAACGCCTTTAGCTGCAGCTGGCTTAGCTTTGATAAGCGCGCCAAGTAGAGCCTCTAGGTTTTCTTTTAGTTGAACAGTATCGAAATCCACTTTACCGATAGTAGTGTGGATAATACCGTTCTTGTCATTGCGGTAACGTACTTGACCCGCTTTAGCGTTCTTAACTGCTTCTGCAACGTTTGGAGTCACAGTACCAGTTTTAGGGTTAGGCATTAGACCGCGTGGGCCTAAGATTTGACCTAACTGACCAACAACGCGCATTGCATCTGGAGATGCGATAACTACGTCGAAGTTCATTTCGCCCGCTTTAACTTGTGCAGCAAGATCATCCATACCAACAAGTTCAGCACCAGCTTCTTTAGCCGCTTCAGCATTAGCACCTTGAGTAAACACAGCAACACGTACATCACGACCTGTACCGTGTGGTAGTACAGTAGCACCACGCACGTTTTGGTCAGATTTACGTGGGTCAACACCTAGGTTAACCGCAACGTCAACACTTTCAACGAACTTAGCAGTAGCTAGTTCTTTTAGTAGTGCAACAGCTTCGTTGATGTCGTAGCTTTTAGTTACTTCTACTTTTTCGCGGATCAAACGCGCGCGTTTAGTTAGCTTTGCCATTATATTAATCCTCTACTACCAAACCCATTGAACGCGCAGTACCTTCAATTGAGCGAATCATCGCTTCAATATCAGCACCAGTCATATCAGCGGCTTTAGTCTCAGCGATTTCCTGGACAGCGCTACGCTTGATAGTTCCCACTTTTTCAGTGTTAGGACGGCCTGAACCAGACTTAAGACCCGCTGCTTTAAGCAGTAGGAATGAAGCTGGAGGAGTCTTAGTTTCAAAAGTGAAAGAGCGATCAGTGTATACAGTGATAACTACAGGAATTGGCATACCTTTCTCGAACTTTTCAGTACGAGCATTGAATGCTTTACAGAATTCCATGATGTTAACACCTTTCTGACCCAATGCTGGGCCAACTGGTGGCGACGGGTTTGCAGCACCGGCTGCTACTTGTAGTTTGATGTAACCATCAACTTTCTTTGCCATGAGACATTTTCCTCAAGTATGGGTACAAACGCTAGAGGCGACATGCCTATTAGCTCCCCGAAAATAATGGCTGCGGATTATACAAAAATCCGCAGCCATTTCCAATACGTTTTGTGGTTTATTTAATCAGCTTTTTTCGATCTGACTAAAATCTAGCTCTACTGGCGTTGAACGCCCGAAGATCATTACCGACACTTTAACGCGGTTCTTCTCGTAATCCACCTCTTCTACCGTGCCGTTAAAGTCAGCGAATGGACCATCGGTCACACGCACAACTTCACCAGGCTCAAACATCACTCGATGCGTTGGAGACTCAGTAGTTTCTTGTAGACGCTGTAAAATCGCATCAGCTTCTTTATCTGAAATCGGCGCAGGACGATCTGACGTACCACCAATGAAGCCCATTACACGAGGGATGCTTTTCACCAAGTGCCAGCTTTCGTCATTCATTTCCATCTGGACTAATACATAGCCAGGAAAGAATTTACGCTCACTCTTACGACGCTGGCCTGCACGCATTTCAACCACTTCTTCAGTCGGTACTAAAACCTCACCGAAATAGTGTTCCATTTCATGCATTTTGATGTGTTCAAGCAATGATTTACATACGCGACCTTCATAACCAGAAAAGGCCTGAACCACATACCATCTTTTTTTAGCTTCAGTCATACGAAGTGCCTATACGCCTGTAATAAAATTAACAATTCTCAGCAATACAGCATCCATACCCCAAAGGATAAGAGCCAAAATGCCTGTTGCCGCTAAAACGATAAAAGTCGTGTTTAGCGCTTCTTGACGCGTAGGCCAAACCACTTTACGAACTTCAATGTGCGACTCACGAGCAAAGGCCAAAGCTTGTTTGCCTTTCTCGGTTTGAAGAGCGATAAAGCCGGCTATTGCAAATGCCACTACGACACCGATAGCACGCACCAATACGCTTGCTTCGCTATACATCTGATTAGCAATAATGGCAGCAGCCAGCAGAATAACTACTACGCCCCATTTTACCATATCCAGAGAGTTACCCTGATTTTCAGTATTTGTTGTCATCGGTTACTTCCGTTACTCACTACGACCTGAGCTTAAGTTTGGTCTTTCTCAAGTAAGATTGTGTTGACCATTCCACTATATGCCCGAGCTTACCCATTACTAGAGCAAAAAGTAAGCCCAGAGGGTCAAAAATCGGCCATAGATTGTATTCTTATTCACTGCAATTGGCAAGGCGGCACAGAGCTTGTTACCAACAAATATCAGTGACTAAAAACGAAAAAGGCAGCCTAAGCTGCCTTTTCAATATTGTATTAAGACACTTTGCTATTAAGCAATGATCTTAGCTACAACACCAGCACCAACTGTACGGCCACCTTCACGGATAGCGAAGCGTAAACCTTCATCCATCGCGATTGGGCAGATCAGTGTT
>NZ_QPQT01000023.1 GCF_003605125.1 Shewanella algidipiscicola | reverse complement strand
GCGTCAAGTGCTTATTTTAAGAAGTTTTCCAAGCGATGATTTCTTAAGCAGAAGTCATCAATCGAAGCCCTTAAAAAGCGCTTATCACCTGAATCAAATCTCCGAAGAGTTTAACTCGCCTCTCTTTGTTAAAAGAGAGGCTGACTTAGCTGCAAGTCCCGTACTACCTAGATAGTTAGCCTGCTGTGCCGTGTCAGTGGATGCGCATTATAGGCAGTTCTCAGATGGGCGCAAGGGCTTTTTACAATAAAAAAGATCGCATGCCGATCTTTTAGGCAAATGCGATCTTTTCTGTTTAAATTCACATCAAATTGGCTGTTTTAGAGCTATTTAGTGCTCTCTTGTTCGATAAAGCTATTAATCAACTCTACCGCTTTAGCATCGTCCCAATCTACAAAGGTTCTAACGAACGCAATAAGCTCACCTTTACCATTGAGGATAAAGGTGGCGGGTATTGTATCTAAGGGGAACACTTCACTTAATGCCTGTTGAGGATCATAGTAGGTTTTAAATCCTTCCATATCCAATGACTTTAAGAAAGGTTCAACCTTAGCGGTACCATCGATATCAATAGAGATGGGTAATACAGTAAACTTACTTTGATCGAACTTAGTTTTAAAACGATCGAGTGCTGGCAACTCTCTCACACATGGTGGGCACCAAGTTGCCCACATGTTGACCATGATGACTTGACCGCGATATTGACTAAAATCGATTGCTGTACCATTCCGATCTGAGAAGGCAACCACATCGATTGGATAAGACTTAGGCAACACGTTGATACGATCGACACTCGATTGAACTTGCCCTTGTGCCTGTTGCTGCATCCCAGGGTAAGCTTGTACATTTGCAGTAAACAATAGTGTCACTGATAACAAACCCACAAGCGCAGCAGCAAAGGACTTACTCATTTTGATGCTCGCTTAAGTAGTTTATCTAGTTCCGCTTGATCTTCAGCGCTTATCTCTTGCTCTACAGCACCTGATATACGTTGTTTACGAACAAAGATAAAACCAATTAATAAACCAATCAGCAATAGGCCAATAGGACCAAGCCATAAGGCATAGGTCTTGGCTTCCATCTTAGGCTTATATAAGACAAATTCACCATATCGACTGGTCATGAAGTTAATGATCTCTTCATCCGCCTTGCCTGCATCAACCATTTGATACACTTCTAGACGTAAATCTTGTGCAACTGGTGAGTTTGAATCGATTAAGTTCTGATTTTGACACTGTGGACAACGCAGTGAATGCGCTAACTCAAGTGCACGCTTTTGATTATCAACAGATTTAAACTCATAGGTGTCGACTGGTGTTGCCACCGCAGAGCCTAATACGCTTATTGATAGCAATAATGCACTAATTAAAGCGATAAAGGTTTTCATTAAGAAGCCCCCTCTGCTCTAGCTTGAGCTTGTAGCTCTTGGATCATTGGATAAAGTGTTTCGTTCCAAACGCGCATGTCGATCGGGCCAGCGTAGCGGTAACGAATGATACCATTGTGATCGACTAAATAGCTTTCTGGTGCACCATAGACCCCAAGATCTAAACCTAGACGACCGTCATGGTCGAAAATGTTCATGGTATAGGGGTCTCCTTCGCGGCTAAGTTCGCGGATCGCTAAAGGTCGTTCGTCACGATAGTTAATACCATAGATAGGCAAGATGTTTTGTCTTGCTAACCGCATTAGATGCGGATGCTCATACTTACAAGATGGGCACCATGTCGCCCATACATTGAGTAATGACACCTGGCCTTTTAAGCTCTCATTGGTAATGATTTCGTTCGCATTCTCTAGACGTTCTAGCTGGAAAGCCGGGATTGGCTTTCCTTCAAGAGCCGAATCGAGCTGCTGAGGATTAAGGAATAGTCCTTTATAAAGGAATACCCCCATCACCAAAAATAATACCAACGGAATAAATAGTACTAACCTGTTTTTCATACTTGCCCCAATTCAAGTTATGCCGTTGCTAAATCTTCTTTAGCTTTTTCTTTGGTTGTTTCGTTTACTTTGACTTTACGATATCGCTTATCTGAAGCGGCAAAGACACCGCCAACCATCATGAAGATACTGCCAAACCATAACCAACGCACAAATGGTTTATAGTTCAAACGTACAGCAAACTCAGTACGACTAATTGGATCGCCCATAGTGATATATAAATCACGGAACAGACCCCAATCGATACCCGCCTCGGTCATATCCATAGTACGGACGTTATATTGACGACGATCAGGTTTAAGCAGGGTGATAAACTCACCATCTTTACTCACCTCGACCTGACCCTGCTGGGCAGTATAGTTAGGCCCCACGACATTTTTAGTTTCAACGTAATGGAAACTGTAGCCAGCCAGCTCCTGGGTAACACCAGGTCCCATGCGCACACTCTTTTCGATAGAATAGTTCGAAACCATAGTCGCACCGATAATAGAGACCGCAATACCAAAGTGAGCTATGACCATGCCCAGTT
This sequence comes from Shewanella algidipiscicola, assembly GCF_003605125.1. GTDB lineage: Bacteria > Pseudomonadota > Gammaproteobacteria > Enterobacterales > Shewanellaceae > Shewanella > Shewanella algidipiscicola. The sequence goes on along the minus strand of NZ_QPQT01000023.1, from coordinate 22,226 downwards.
GGCTGCGTCCCATGCGCGCAAGACTAACGCCATCTTTACCATTAACAATGTCGTAGGCAGCTCGTAATGTAGCCAGTACAACCCAAGTCGCAATACCTATACCTAGAGTGACCCAGATATTAAATTTACCATCGACTAAGAAAGGTGCTGCAATACCTACAATGGCGGCAACGATTGCCGGTACAACTAATTTACGACTAAGCTCACCCGATTTAGCACGTTTCCAACGAATATTGGGACCAATCCCCATAAACACAAACAGCACAAGGACTATGGGTACAAACACTGCGTTGAAATATGGTGGGCCTACCGAGATCTTACCCATATTTAGCGCATCAATCAGCAGTGGGTATAAGGTACCAAGCAATACGGTACCGCAAGCCACAGTCAACAGAATATTACACACCAGAAGCATGGTTTCTTTTGACATTAACTCAAAACGTGCAGGGCTCTTCATATCACTCGCACGGAAAGCAAAGAGGGTTAGCGAGCCACCGATAGCTAAACCAAGTAGCAGCAGAATAAACATACCGCGACCGGGATCGGCGGCAAACGAGTGTACAGATGTCAACACACCTGAACGTACAATAAAGGTACCTAGCAAGCTTAATGAAAATGCAAAAATAGACAGTAACACGGTCCAGTTACGGAATGTGGCACGTTTTTCGGTAACGATAACCGAATGCAGTAATGCAGTACCAATCAACCAAGGCATAAATGAAGCGTTCTCAACCGGATCCCAGAACCACCAACCACCCCAGCCGAGTTCATAGTAAGCCCACCATGAACCCAATGAAATACCACCAGTAAGGAAAATCCATGCGGCCAATGTCCAAGGACGACTCCAGCGCGCCCAAGCAGAATCAAGACGCCCACCCATTAATGCCGCGATCGCAAATGCAAAGCTTACAGAGAAGCCCACATATCCTAAATAAAGCATAGGCGGATGGAAGATTAATCCAACGTCTTGCAACATAGGGTTAAGATCGCGCCCTTCCATTGGCGTAGGGAACAGACGCTCGAAAGGACTCGAAGTCAATAACATGAACAAACTAAAGCCAATAACGATCATAGCCAAGATCGCTAACACTCTAGCGGTGAACACCTCTTCTAACCCTTTACTGAAAAGCGCCACGGCCGCGGTCCACACTGATAAAGCAAATACCCAGAACAGTAATGACCCTTCATGCCCGCCCCATACGGCAGCTATCTTAAAGAAAATAGGCAACTGAGAATTGGAGTGGTGAGCTACATAGGCAACAGAGAAATCATCGACGGCAAAGCTATAGCCTAGCACGATAACAGAGAGAAAAATAAAGAAGAACATGCCATAGCTTAATGGCCAAGCATATCGTACAAGGTATTGATCTTTACGGGCAACACCGATTAAAGGTACGCTGGCTAATAGAAAGGCAAAAGCCAAACCTATTATCAACGAAAAGTGTCCTAATTCAGGGATCATGGGTTTTCCTCAGTCCTATATAGTCATCAGTTAAGCCAGCGCTTTACTGATTCACGAGAGTTTGCAATTCACACTACTCAAGGTACAAATTTTGAGTCATTTTAGTATTTGCTATTGTATCTGTCTGCTTCTTTCGACCAATTATGGGTGACCAGTCTCATTCTTACCCACCGAGACTCGCTAAGTGACTCTGTTAAAAACTGACAGATTTTAATGTCTGACCCTTGTCTGAAACTTAAGTTTCACGTAATTATTTAAAATAAAATCGAACTGTGAACCAGTGCAAAAGTATCGCTTTTTAAAGTCATTTAATGGCTTATATTACTGTTCAATGAATAATCTTTCCGTATAATCTAGTCCCTAATCCTGCGGTATTCCCGCTCTCCTGCAACTAATGTGAAAATGAAATAATGACCACTCTCTGGATTTTTATTGCGCTTTTTGTATTAGTCAGCCTAGCGCTGATTTGGTTTCCTCACTTCCGTCAGCGAAAAATGCTGCAGGCGGCTGAGTTAGGTGTTCGCAACGAAACGAACCTCGACCTCTTTAATAATCGACTCGCAACACTAGAAAAAGAACTCAACGACGAATTACTCGATCAAGCCGAATTCGACGCACTTAAGAAAGAACTTGAAATCAGCTTACTGCAAGATATGAAGCAAGGTGAAGATGAATCTCTAGTTGATCAAACCAAGCCTAAAGGCCTGTTATGGCCAGTTTTGATGTCCGTCATGGTATTGGGCATCTCTGGTTACATGTATAGCAACTTGGGAGCATACGCCAACCTCGATCGCGCCGAGCCAGCTAATCCACATGCCGGAATGGATGCAAGCCAAATTATGGCTCAACGTATCAGCATGATGGAGGCTCAATTAAAAGCCGAGCCAGACAATAGTCAATTACTCTTTAGTTTAGGACATACTTATATTAGTGCCAGCCGCTATGATGATGCAGTTAAAGCATTCGATAAGGCTATGGAGCTTGTCGGAACCCACGCTGAATTACTCGGCCCTAAAGCGACAGCACTTTACTACAAGGCTGATCAGCGTATGACGCCACAAGTTCAGGCTCTCATCGATCAAGCTTTAACTTTAGACCCACAAGATCCTTCGACCTTGTTGTTGGTCGGAATGGATGCTTTCTTCAACGCTAATTACGCTAAATCTATCGAAGCCTGGCAAACCATTCTCGATAGCGAACGTAGCGATGTTGATCGTGGTGCCATAATCAACGCCATCGATAGTGCCAAAATGAGAATGCAAGCTGAAACTGGCGAAATGCCAAACGATACCACACATCAGCAAGCAGGCATTGGTAAAACTATTAACGTCGATGTTTCAATTGCTCCAGAATTACAAGCCCAAGTAAAAAGCAGTGATATGTTGTTTATCTTCGCTCGCAATATCGAAGGCCCTAAGGTACCACTTGCCGCGACTAAGATATCAGCAAAATCACTCCCTATGACTGTCACCTTAGATGACAGTACAGGTATGGGTGGCGATATCAAGTTAAGTGACGTAAATAATGTTGAGATTATCGCTGTACTGTCCAAGCATGGCTCAGTTAAAGCACAACCTGGCGATATTCAAGGGCGCTTAGAGATTGTAGCCGTAGGCTCGACCGCGACACTAGTGTTAGACACTCAAGTCCAATAACCTAGCCAAAACAAAAAAAGCCGACCCGCGGGTCGGCTTTTTTTGTGGACTACATTGACTAAATGGGCCACGGAAGTGAATTTTGAGCACAAAAAAACCGGCTTTAAGCCGGTTTTTTATTCACGAAAAATTACTTAGACATGAACTCAATAGCATTCTTGTAATCTTCGTCGGTACAATCTGTACACATACCACCTGGTGGCATTGCGTTTAGACCACCTTTAACGCTACCCAGTAAAGCATCCATACCTTTAGCTAAGCGAGGCTCCCATGCAGCAGCATCGTGCGATTTTGGTGCGCCAGCGACACCCATGCTGTGGCATACTTGACATGCCTTGTTATAAACAGCTTCACCGTCTTGCGCAAATACGTTTACAGACAAGGTCAATGCAGCCACTGCTGACAATGCTAACAGTTTTTTCATGTTCAGAGTTCCTAATGCAAATATTAACAAAGCTCAATGCCACCCTGACGGTATGTTGGGTAGACTTATTTTAGCGCCACAAGGATACATCAAACTTCAACAAATCTCATCTTTTTGTGACTAGTATCGGAATTTGAAGCATTCAACTACCACAACTACCAAACTTGACTGCTACATTAGCAAAAGTTGAAAAAGTTCAACACTCGGTATTAAAAGGTTTCACTTTTTGGAAGCATATCAAATTGCTGACACTAAAAAGTAACCAATACTAAACCCCATTAGGGGGAGTATGTTAATATCGTTTAAGTTGACATATGGCTTGAGATAGAGGGTTCAGTGGTAGAAGAAAAAACAGCAACAACACTGGTATCAGCCGACAGCTTAACGTGCATTCGAGAAGAGCGAATCTTATTTGATGAGTTAAGTTTTCACATCCAAGCTGGTGAAATAGTCCAGATTGAGGGGCCTAATGGTGCCGGTAAAACGAGTCTATTGCGCATACTCGCTGGTTTGTCCCGTCCCTATGCTGGAGAAACTCGCTATAAAGGCGAAGATATTACACGCTGCCGTGACGAATATAACGATGACCTACTCTATCTAGGCCATTTAGCAGGCGTTAAGAGTGAATTAACTGCAGAAGAAAACCTTAACTTTAATTTAAGAATCAGTGGGTATGATGATTTCAATACCAATGACATATTAGCAAAAGTCAATTTATCAGGGTTTGAAGAAGCGCTTGCAGGGCATCTTTCTGCAGGCCAACATAGAAGAACAGCATTAGCCAGGCTATGGCATACCAACTGTAAAGTATGGCTACTCGATGAACCATTTACTGCCATCGATAAGAAAGGCGTTGAAGAGTTGGAACACCTATTTTTGCGTCATGCCGAAAACGGGGGGTGCGTCATCATGACGACCCATCAAGATATGGGTATTATAGGTGATGATATCTTGCGAAAAATCCGCCTCGATTACCGCTTTATATGAGGTGCAGTAGATGAACAAAGGCATTAGTTTTACCCAAGCGTTTTATACCCTACTCAAGCGCGATCTACAGATTGCCATTAGGCACAAGGGCGATATTTTTAATCCACTGCTATTTTTTATCCTAGTAGTCACCCTATTTCCGCTTGGTATTGGTCCTGAACCACAAGTATTATCGCGAGTAGCACCTGGGATAATCTGGGTCGCCGCATTACTCGCATCGATGCTGTCATTAGAGCGTCTTTTTAAAGCTGACTTTGTCGACGGTAGCCTTGAGCAGATGTTGTTAAGTCCACAGCCATTGTCACTAATGGTATTAGCTAAAGTATTAGCTCATTGGATATTAACTGGCGTCCCCTTAATTTTAGTCGCACCATTACTAGCGGTATTATTACACCTTGAAGACAATAGCTATGGCGCGCTTATGGCAACCCTAGCCCTAGGAACCCCAGTGCTCAGTTTGCTTGGCGCAATCGGAGTTGCATTGACCGTTGGATTGCGTAAAGGGGGCGTATTATTAAGCTTGTTGATTTTGCCGTTATATATTCCAGTATTGATTTTCGCGACCAGCGCAATCGATGCTGCAGGATTAAACCTACCCTATAGCGGCCATCTCGCGATTATTGGCGCGATGTTGGTCGGTTCGTTAATTTTAGCACCTTTTGCAATAGGTGCTTCACTAAGAGTGAGTACTAACTAATATGTGGAAATGGCTACATTCATATGCAGATCCTCAACGTGCATATAACCTCTCAGGCACACTACTGCCTTGGTTTGCCACGTTAGCGATAGCTTTTATTGGTGTCGGATCAGTTTGGGGACTACTCTTTGCCCCAGTAGATTACCAACAAGGTGATAGTTACCGCATTATCTTTATCCACGTACCCGCTGCATCCATGTCGATGTCAGCCTATATGGCCATGGCGACATCAGCCTTTATCGGTTTGGTATGGCAGATCAAATCGGCCGATTGGGCTGCGGCGGCAATTGCACCTATCGGCGCAGTTGTCACCTTTATCGCATTAATCACCGGCGCGGCATGGGGTAAGCCTATGTGGGGAACATGGTGGGTATGGGATGCGAGGTTAACATCTGAGTTAGTACTGCTCTTCCTTTATTTGGGTGTCATCTCACTGTATGCGTCATTCGAAGATAAAGTACTAGCAGCTCGAGCAGCAGGAATCTTAGCCATCGTTGGTGTAATTAATATCCCAATCATCAAGTACTCAGTTGAATGGTGGAACTCATTACATCAACCAGCAACAATCAAGATTACCGAGAAGTCTTCAATGGCGCCTGAGATGCTTTACCCTCTGCTGATAAATATCTTTGGGTTCGGCTTAATGATAGGTGCGATTACTTTAGTTCGTTTTAGGGCAGAAATCTTGGCCAGAAATGGGATGCGCCCATGGGTTCGGGAACTCGCTAAAGCTGAAGGAGTCAAATAATGCAATTCGATTCATTAACAGATTTTTTAAATATGGGTGGCTATGCTTTTTATGTATGGCTATCTTATGGGATAACGGTCTTTTCGTTAGCAACCTTGATTTTTTTCAGTGTGCGTCAAAAACGTAAGATACTCATTGAAATATCAAAGAAAATGCAACGTGAAGAGCGCCTCAAAGCAAACCGGAGTAATCAATAGTGAACGCCAGACGTAAAAAGAGACTTGCCCTTGCAACCGCTTTAATCGGAGGAGTTGCCGCCATTGCCTCGCTACTATTATATGCGTTGAATTCGAACCTAAACCTGTTTTATACCCCTACCGAAATTGTGCAGGGTAAAAAAGATACAGGAGTAAAACCCAAAGTTGGCCAACGTATTCGTGTCGGCGGCATGGTTACTGTCGGCTCAATGATCCGCGACCCTAACAGCTTACATGTCGAATTTGCGGTACATGACTCGCTCGGGGGGGAAGTCATTGTCACGTATGACGATCTTCTACCAGACCTCTTCCGTGAAGGGCAAGGTATCGTTGCTCAAGGCGTATTAATTGAGAATGGTAAACTTGAGGCAACCGAGGTGTTAGCTAAGCATGATGAGAACTACATGCCACCCGAAGTCGCCGAAGCAATGGGCCAGACTCATGAAAAGCTTGAGTATGGCAGCGAGCAGAAAGCCAGTTACTAAATAAGTTCATTATTAAAGGCCTCTATCGAGGCCTTTTTTATTACCACTATTCCTCAAGCATAAGAGAGACTATAACTATAGTAGGCATTTCAATAAGGATATTATACATGCGCAGCATTCTCTTATTACTCATCTACATCTTAAGTCTCCCACTCAACGCTGCAAACATAATGATAATCCACAGTTATCACAGTGATAATCCATGGACTGCAAGTTACAGCCTAGGCCTTGAAGAACAACTCAAGCCAAACGAGCATATCACCCATGTTTACCTAAACTCTAAACGACTACCCTACTCTCACTATTCAAGGCTTGCAGAAGCCGCATGGGAAGCATATATAGCGAATAAACCTGATTTGGTCGTACTTGCTGATGATAATGCAATTGCATTACTCAGCAGGCGTTTAAGTAGAACCGAGACGCCTGTTGTATTTCTTGGATTAAATACAAACCCTAGGGATCATCAACTGCAAGACTATAGAAACTTCACTGGCGTTTTAGAACGGCCATTGTTCAAACGCTCATTATTACTAATAGACTTTATCTTACCCAATAAACAAAACAAAAAACTGCTCATCCTTTCAGATGCAAGTCCAACATCTATTGCCGCTTTTACCCCGCTAATTCGTAATAATGAAACGACTCATATAGGTAAGATACAATTAGACTTTAAACTGATCACGAGTGAAAAAGATTGGAAGGAGACTATCATTAAAGCTAAAACTGATGGTTATGATGGGCTGTTTATCGCGCTATACCACACCTTAACAGATGAGTTTACTAACCATAGTGATCCACAGGCGATACTCAAATGGACAGCCAAATACTCACCTGTTCCCCATTTTGGTTTTTGGGATTTCAATGTCAGCAAAGAAGCCAATATTGGAGGCTATGTATTGGATGGCTATCAGCACGGAAAACTCGCAAGTAAGCTGATTGCACAGATATTACTTGGAGCACTACCTAGTTCATTACCTTATGTAAGCGATCGAAAAGGGCAATTTATGTTTAGTCGTTATGGCGTGAATAAATGGCATATAACCTTACCAAAAGACATTGATGCTGAAACCCATTGGGTTGAGTGATTTATGCCCAATAAATGCAACTCATGCCTACCTATAGGTGTATTTTTAATATTACTTTAAATTCAAAACTAATCGTCGCCTCTGTTTAGCATGATAAAACGTTAAGCAATTCTATAAGCTTAAATTACCACTCTATAGCGGGTTATATTGATTAACTCTTGAGTCAAACTGGGAGCCTAAGTTTGTCATCGAGTGGTTATTATCAATGTAATAAAATACTATAAACTTTCGAATAATACTACGCTCTCCACGATAAGCCCTACTCTGCTCACTAAAAGCTACTCACAATGTATAAAGTTTAACTGCTCTCTTCAGGCATCTATTTGAATACAAAATATCGTGAGCGCATAAAATTAAGACATAAAAAAAGCCGGGCAGAGCCCGGCTTTTTAACAATTAATCCTAGTATTACTCAGCTGTATCTTCAACAGCTTCAGCAGCTTCAGGACGACCTACTAGTTCAATATACGCCATAGGCGCTTTATCACCAGTACGCAGACCGCACTTTAGGATACGGGTATAACCACCAGGACGTTCCTGGTAGCGTGGACCCAACTCATTAAATAACTTACCTACGACTTCAGCGTCGCGAGTACGAGCAAACGCCAAACGACGATTTGCAACGCTATCACTCTTAGCAAGTGTTATTAGAGGTTCAACTACGCGACGCAGTTCTTTCGCTTTAGCAACAGTAGTCTTGATCACTTCGTGACGGACTAAAGAGCTTGCCATGTTACGGAACATAGCTTGGCGATGACTGCTGTTACGGTTTAGTTGACGACCACTCTTACGATGGCGCATGACCTAATCCTTATTACCTAAATCTGTACAAACGTAGACTTATAGGTCGTCTGCTAAACTAGCTGGAGGCCAGTTTTCTAGACGCATACCTAATGAAAGTCCGCGAGAAGCCAACACATCCTTAATTTCGGTAAGAGATTTCTTACCCAAGTTAGGTGTTTTAAGTAGCTCAACCTCAGTACGCTGTACCAGATCTCCGATGTAATGAATCGCTTCGGCTTTCAAACAGTTAGCCGAACGTACAGTTAGCTCTAGATCGTCGACAGGACGCAACAGAATTGGGTCGAACTCTGGTTTCTCTTCTTTCTGTTCCGGCTCAGTCACATCTCGCAATTCAACAAACGCATCTAGCTGTTCGGCCAGAATAGTCGCTGAACGACGAATTGCTTCCTCAGGATCAATAGTACCGTTTGTGGTCATATCGATAACGAGTTTGTCTAAGTCAGTACGCTGTTCAACACGTGCTGCTTCAACATTGTAAGCAATACGCGCGACAGGTGAGAAAGATGAATCCACTAACAAACGACCAATTGGGCGATCATCGTCTTCAGTTTGTGCTCTAGCCGAAGCCGGAACATAACCACGACCACGCTCAACGCGGATACGCATGCTGATATCGTTATTACCAGTCAAATGACAGATAACATGATCAGGATTCATAATAGTAACATCACCATCGTGCGTGATATCTGCTGCGGTAACAGGGCCTGCGCCTGACTTGCTTAAAGTAAGCATAGCCTCGTCTTTACCCTCGATAACCACTGCCAAACCTTTAAGGTTAAGCAAGATTTCAAGGATATCCTCTTGTACGCCTTCCTTGCTGCTGTATTCGTGCAGTACACCATCAATCTCGACTTCGGTAACCGCGCAGCCGGGCATAGACGACAATAGGATACGACGCAACGCGTTACCTAAAGTGTGACCAAAACCACGTTCAAGCGGTTCTAGTGTAACCTTGGCACGTGTTGGGTTAACCTGCTCGATATCAACGAGACGCGGTTTAAGAAATTCTGTAACAGAACCCTGCATTGTGTCCTCTCTTGTTTATTAGCCTTACTTAGAGTAAAGCTCGACGATCAGCTGTTCGTTAATTTCCGCAGATAAATCGCTACGCTCAGGTAGACGCTTAAAAGCACCTTCCATCTTAGTAGTATCTACTTCAACCCATGTTGGCTTTTCGCGCTGAGCAGCAACTTCTAAAGCAGCTTTAATACGAGCTTGCTTTTGAGACTTCTCACGAACGCTAATTACATCATTCGCAGACACTTTAAATGATGGAATGTTAACAACGCGGCCGTTGACCATAATTGACTTATGGCTAACTAGCTGACGTGATTCAGCACGTGTAGCACCGAAACCCATGCGATAAACGACGTTATCTAAACGAGTTTCCAAAAGGGTCAATAGGTTTTCACCAGTGTTGCCTTTTATACGTGCAGCATCTTTGTAGTAGTTACGGAATTGCTTTTCAAGCACACCATAAGTACGACGAACTTTTTGTTTTTCGCGTAACTGAACGCCATACTCAGACAAACGAGCTTTACGAGCGCCGTGTTGTCCAGGTGCAGCTTCAAGCTTACACTTCGAATCAATTGCTCTCACACCGCTTTTTAAGAAAAGGTCAGTACCTTCTCGGCGGCTGAGCTTGAGCTTTGGACCCAAGTATCTTGCCATGTTCTTTCTCCAACTATCCTATTAAAAACGGGCGATTAAACGCGACGTTTCTTAGGAGGACGACAACCATTATGAGGGATCGGCGTCACATCGGTAATGTTGGTTATTTTATAACCAACCGCGTTCAGCGCTCGAATAGCTGATTCACGACCTGGACCTGGACCCTTCACAAAAACTTCAAGGTTTTTAACACCGTAGTCCTGAGCAGCAACACCTGCGCGCTCAGCAGCAACCTGTGCAGCGAATGGGGTAGATTTACGTGAACCACGGAAACCTGAACCACCAGAAGTTGCCCAAGATAGTGCATTACCTTGACGATCTGTAATGGTAATAATTGTGTTGTTGAAAGATGCATGGATATGAGCCATGCCATCAGCAACCTGTTTACGTACGCGCTTGCGCGTTGAACGTGACGGAACTTTAGCCATATTGGTTTACCTTCCCGTTACTTTCTAATTGGCTTACGTGGACCTTTACGCGTACGCGCATTGGTCTTAGTACGTTGCCCACGAAGGGGCAGGCTACGACGGTGGCGAAGACCACGATAACAACCAAGGTCCATTAGACGCTTGATGCTCATGGATACTTCACGACGTAAGTCACCTTCTACAATGTATTTAGCAACTTCTTCGCGTAGTGTGTCTATTTGAGCTTCGCTCAATTCCTTGATCTTAGCATCTTCAGCAATTGAAGTAGCCGCGCAGATTTTTTGTGCGCGAGTAAGTCCAATACCATAGATAGCAGTCAATGCAATGACTGTATGCTTTTGATCAGGAATGTTAATGCCAGCGATACGGGCCACTATGCACTCCTCATAAGTTAAAGGCCATCTGTGAAAAGCCCGGTAGGATACTCGACAGATGACAATTTTGCAAATAATATTTTGACCAGCTCAACTATTGAGCTGGTCAAAAGTTTTTAGCCTTGACGCTGTTTGTGTTTTGGTTCAACACAGATAACGCGTACAACGCCGCTACGCTTGACGATCTTGCAGTTACGGCAGATCTTCTTCACGGAAGCTCGAACTTTCATTTCATCACTCCGTAAAGCTACTTAGCGTCCAAAGCGATCTAAGTTCGCTTTGTTAACTAGGTTAGCTTTCTTCATCACAGACTCATATTGATGAGACATCATATGGGTCTGAACCTGAGCCATGAAGTCCATGATCACGACTACCATAATTAGTAGTGAGGTACCGCCAAAATAGAACTGCACCTTCCACGCGATTAACATGAACTCCGGAATTAAACAGATAAAGGTAATGTATAAAGCGCCAGCTAATGTTAAGCGAGTCATTACTTTATCTATATAACGCGAAGTCTGTTCTCCAGGACGGATCCCGGGAATAAACGCACCACTCTTCTTCAAGTTGTCTGCTGTTTCACGTGGGTTAAATACCAACGCAGTATAAAAGAAACAGAAGAAGATGATTGCTGTTGCGTACAATAATGAGTAAAGCGGTTGGCCTGGCGATACTGCGAGTGAAAAGTCACTCAACCAAGATAAACCTTCATTTTGTCCAAACCACTGAGCCAGTGTGCCTGGAAACAAGATGATGCTTGACGCAAAAATTGGGGGAATCACACCCGCCATATTAACCTTAAGCGGTAAGTGAGTGCTCTGCGCAGCAAATACCTTACGGCCCTGCTGACGCTTAGCATAGTTAACAACGATTCGACGCTGTCCACGCTCAACAAACACAACAAAATAGGTTACAGCAAATACAATTACCGCAATCAACAATAATACTAGTACGTTCAAGTCGCCTTGACGCGCCTGCTCAGCCGTTTGGCCGATAGCAGATGGTAGACCAGCAACAATACCTGCGAAAATCAGAATCGAGATACCGTTACCTATGCCTCTCTCGGTAATTTGTTCACCTAGCCACATAAGGAACATAGTTCCTGTTACTAGACTCACCACAGCAACGAAGTAAAAACTTAAGCCGAGGTTTAAAACTAAACCTGGGACTAAGTTTGGTAAACCAGTTGCGATACCGATTGCTTGGAATGTACCCAAGACCAGTGTTCCATATCGTGTATATTGACTAATCTTCTTACGCCCAGATTCGCCTTCCTTTTTCAGTTCGGCAAGTGCTGGATGTACGACGGTCAATAGTTGCATGATAATCGATGCCGAAATATACGGCATGATACCTAATGCAAAGATAGAAGCACGTTCAAGGGCACCACCAGAGAACATGTTAAACATGCCTAGGATGGTCCCCTTCTGCTGATTAAACAGCTCTGCTAATACAGCTGCGTCAATACCAGGAATTGGTACGAACGAACCGGCCCTAAAGACGATAATCGCACCAATCACGAACAGGAGGCGAGTCTTCAATTCAGAAAATCCACCTTTCGCGCTTTTTAAATCAAGTCCTGGTTTTGCCATCGACGTATTATTCCTCGATCTTTCCGCCGGCAGCTTCAATAGCTGCACGAGCACCTTTAGTTACCTTAAGACCTTTAACGGTCACAGGGCGTTCAATGGTACCTGAAAGAACGACTTTAGCAAACTGTATGTTGCGAGTAACGAGATTCGCATCTTTCAGTGCATTCAAGTCGACAACATCACCGTTAACTTTAGCTAGTTCGCTGATACGAATTTCGGCAGATACCAACGCTTTACGCGAGGTAAAACCAAACTTCGGCAAACGAATCTTAAGTGGCATTTGACCACCTTCGAAACCGACGCGAACGCCGCCGCCTGAACGAGACTTCTGACCTTTGTGACCGCGACCAGCAGTCTTACCTAAGCCAGAACCGATACCGCGACCTACACGCTTAGCTGCTGATTTAGCACCTGCAGCAGGTGATAGAGTATTTAGACGCATCTTATACTTCCTCCACCGAAACCATGTAGTAAACCTTGTTAATCATACCGCGAATTGAAGGAGTATCTTCAACTTCAACAGTGTGATTAATACGGCGTAGACCTAGACCAGTTAAAGTGGCACGATGCTTTGGCAAACGTCCAATAGAACTTTTAGTCTGAGTCACTTTTAAAGTTTTAGTAGCCATGGTGCTTAACCTCGAATTTCATCAACATTCAGGCCACGCTTGGCTGCGATTTGAGCTGGTGACTTCATGTGCACCAACGCATCTACAGTTGCGCGAACGATGTTGATCGGGTTAGTAGAACCGTATGCTTTTGACAGAACGTTATGAACGCCTGCTACTTCCAATACGGCGCGCATAGCACCACCGGCAATAATACCAGTACCTTCAGAGGCTGGTTGCATGTAAACACGCGAACCAGTGTGACGGCCCTTAACAGGGTGGTGCAAAGTACCATTTACAAGTTCAACAGAAACAATGTTACGGCGAGCCTTTTCCATTGCTTTCTGAATTGCTGCAGGTACTTCACGCGCTTTACCATAGCCATAGCCGACTTTACCGTTACCATCACCCACTACAGTTAGTGCAGTGAAGCTAAAGATACGTCCGCCTTTAACTACTTTAGAAACACGATTTACTGCAACTAACTTCTCTTGCAGATCGTCTTTTTGTTGAGCTTCAAATTTAGCCATTTTAAATCATTCCTTAGAACTGGAGGCCAGCTTCACGAGCAGCGTCTGCTAATGCAGCTACGCGTCCGTGATACTTAAAGCCGGAACGATCGAATGCAACTACAGTTACGCCTTTTTCGATAGCACGCTCTGCAACGGTTTTACCCACTACTTTTGCTGCATCAACGTTACCTGTGTATTTAAGCTGCTCTGATACCGCTTTCTCAGCAGTAGAAGCTGCCGCCACAACTTGCGCGTTGGCATCAATAACCTGTGCGTACGTGTGACGTGGTGTACGATGTACAACCAGACGGTTAACGCCCAGCTCTTGGATCTTCTTACGGGCGCGAGTAGCGCGGCGTAAGCGAGATGTTTTCTTATCCATATCGCGTTACCTACTTCTTCTTAGCCTCTTTACGGCGTACTTGTTCATCAGCATAACGAACACCTTTACCTTTATAAGGTTCTGGTGGACGGTAGCCACGAATCTCTGCAGCAACTTGGCCAATCAACTGCTTATCAGTACCTTTCAGTACGATTTCAGTTTGACTTGGGCACTCTGCAGTTACGCCGTCAGGAAGCTGGTGTACTAGAGGGTGAGAGAAACCTAGAGTCAAGTCGATACCGTTACCAGCAATTTTTGCACGGTAACCAACACCTACTAGAGTCAATTTTCTTTCGAATCCTTCGTGAACACCAACAACCATGTTGTTGATTAGAGCTCGAGCAGTACCAGCTTGTGCAGCGGTTTTAGCGCCTTCAACTGGTGAACACTTAACTTCATTGTTTTCTACAACAACAGAAACATCAGCGTTAATTACTCGAGTCAAACTACCTTTAGCACCTTTTACGGTGATAGTTTGTTCGTTTAAAGTCACTTCTACGCCTGCAGGAATAGCGACTGGTGCTTTTGCGACACGAGACATTGCTAGCTCCTTATGCTACGTAGCAGATAACTTCCCCACCCATGCCATTTTGGCGGGCAGTACGATCAGTCATCAAACCTTTAGAAGTGGACACGATTGCGACACCCAGTCCGCCCATCACCTTTGGAAGTTCGTTTTTACCTTTGTAAATACGAAGACCAGGACGACTTACGCGCTGGATAGTCTCAACGACTGGTTGGCCTTGGAAATACTTTAAAGTGATTTCTAAAACCGGCTTAGCTTCGCCTGCTACGGCGTAGTCAGCAATATAACCTTCTTCTTTAAGCGTCTGTGCAATAGCAACTTTTAGCTTATTAGAAGGCATAGATACTGATACTTTGTTAGCAGCTTGGCCGTTACGAATGCGAGTTAACATATCCGCAATTGGATCTTGCATGCTCATATTAGCTTACTCCGTGACAAGTATTACCAGCTGGCCTTACGCAGGCCAGGAACTTCACCACGCATGGTAGCTTCACGCAATTTAATACGGCTTAAGCCGAATTTGCGTAGGAAACCATGTGGGCGACCAGTTTGACTACAACGATTGCGCTGACGCGCAGAACTTGAGTCACGTGGTAGGCCTTGCAGCTTAAGAACTGCATCCCAACGATCTTCATCAGAAGTAGTTGGACTGCTAATGATAGCCTTAAGAGCTAGACGCTGTTCAGCATACTTAGCCACGAGCTTGGCACGTTTTGCTTCACGTGCTTTCATTGAACTTTTTGCCATTTCGCTACCCTTATTTCTTGAATGGGAAGTTAAAGGCGTCTAGTAAAGCACGGCCTTCTTCGTCATTCTTCGCAGTAGTAGTGATAACAATATCCATACCACGGATTTTATCGATTTTATCGTACTCGATTTCCGGGAAGATAATTTGCTCACGTACACCCATCGCGTAGTTACCGCGTCCGTCGAACGACTTAGCGCTCAAACCACGGAAGTCACGGATACGCGGGATTGCGATATCAACTAAACGCTCAAGGAACTCCCACATGCGTTCGCCACGCAGAGTTACCTTACAGCCGATCGGGTAGCCATCACGGATTTTAAAACCAGCAACTGATTTACGAGCAACAGTTACTACTGGCTTTTGACCAGCAATAGCAGTCATGTCACGAAGCGCATGCTCCATAACTTTCTTATCTGCTACAGCTTCGCCAACACCCATATTGAGGGTGATTTTCTCAATCCGAGGGACTTGCATGACACTGGTATAACCGAACTTCTTTGCAAGCTCAGCGACAACAGTCTCTTTATATTTATCATGCAGTTTCGCCATCGTTTACTCCAATTACTTAACGAGTTCACTGTTCGACTTAAAGAAACGGACTTTTTGGCCGTCTTCAAATCGGAAACCAACGCGATCAGCTTTGCCAGTGGCAGAGTTGAAAATCGCTACATTTGATGCTTGTATTGGTGCTTCTTTCTCAACAATACCACCAGTCACACCCATTTGTGGGTTAGGCTTCTGGTGCTTCTTGATAAGATTGATGCCTTCTACAATTAATTTACCAGTTGGCAAAACTCGAGAAACCTTACCGCGTTTACCCTTGTCTTTACCTGCTAGTACAATTACTTCGTCTTCACGACGGATTTTAGCTGCCATTTTGAAGCTCCTTACAGTACTTCTGGTGCCAGAGAAACAATTTTCATAAATTGTTCGGTACGCAATTCACGCGTCACTGGTCCAAAGATACGAGTACCAATCGGTGCTAGGTTTGCGTTAAGCAATACCGCTGCATTCCGATCGAAGCGAATGACAGAACCATCTGGACGACGAACGCCTTTCTTAGTACGGACTACCACCGCGTTATACACATCACCTTTCTTCGCTTTACCGCGAGGAATTGCTTCTTTTACAGAAACTTTGATGACGTCGCCGATACCGGCATAACGACGATGAGAGCCACCCAAGACCTTAATACACTGAACTCTACGAGCGCCGCTATTACAGGCGACTTCTAGAGTCGATTGCATTTGGATCATTTTAAGTGCTCCGCTATCGTTACTTCACAAATCCCACATTTGGGGCATATTTTAACCAATCTAGACGACATTATTGTCTAAAAAGGCGCGCAAGTATAACACCCAAAAATAGGAATAGATAGTACTAAAAATAAAAACGGCCCCAGTTGAAGGAGCCGTTTCACTAATACCTAAATAAATTAGGCTTTCGTTACTACTTCAACCAGAGTCCAAGACTTAGTCTTAGACAGCGGACGGCATTCGCGAATAGTCACGATATCGCCAGCATTACACTGATTTGTTTCGTCATGTGCATGAATCTTAGTAGTACGCTTGATAAACTTCCCGTATAAAGGATGCTTAACCATACGTTCAATAGCGACAGTGATAGACTTATCCATCTTGTTGCTAATTACTCGACCCTGCATAGTACGGATTTTATCAGTCATTATGCACCCGCCTTAGAAGTAATAATGGTCTTAACGCGCGCAATGTTACGACGCACGATTTTAAGCTGATGAGTTTGAGTCAACTGACCAGTGGCGTGTTGCATACGCAGATTAAACTGCTCACGCAGCAGACCAAGCAGTTCAGCGTTCAATTCTTCAACGCTCTTCTGTGTTAGTTCGCTCGCTTTCATTACATCACCGTCTTAGTTACGAAGGTAGTCTTAATTGGAAGCTTGGCCGCAGCTAAAGCAAACGCTTCACGCGCTAGAGCTTCAGGTACACCATTCATCTCGTAAAGAACCTTACCAGGTTGAATCTGGCAAACCCAGTATTCAACGTTACCCTTACCTTTACCCATACGCACTTCAAGAGGCTTAGAGGTAATTGGTTTGTCAGGGAAAACGCGAATCCAAATTTGACCTTGACGTTTAATGTGACGTGTCATAGCACGACGCGCAGATTCGATTTGACGTGCGGTTAGACGACCACGTCCAACAGCTTTCAGACCGAATTCACCGAAGCTTACTTCAGTGCCGTTCGCTAGACCGCGGTTACGGCCCTTGAACATTTTACGAAACTTCATTCGTTTTGGTTGCAGCATTGCCAGCTCTCCTATTTACCGCGAGGCTTACGCTTCGGCTGCTGTTTCGGCTCTTCGTGCGCAGGAACAACGCCATCTAGGACTTCACCTTTGAAGACCCAAACTTTAACGCCGATCACACCGTATTGAGTGTGACTTTCTGCAGTAGAATAGTCGATATCAGCACGCAGTGTAT
Organism: Shewanella algidipiscicola; assembly: GCF_003605125.1. Lineage (GTDB taxonomy): Bacteria > Pseudomonadota > Gammaproteobacteria > Enterobacterales > Shewanellaceae > Shewanella > Shewanella algidipiscicola. The sequence continues at coordinate 4,381 of NZ_QPQT01000023.1, read as the reverse complement.
GTAGAGGCACACGACCTTCACGATACCACTCCGAACGCGCAATCTCAGCACCGCCTAGACGGCCGCTCACTTCAACTTTGATACCTTTGGCACCAAGACGCATTGCATTTTGTACTGCGCGCTTCATAGCACGACGGAACATAACACGACGCTCTAGCTGTGAAGCGATGCCTTCGGCAACAAGCTTCGCATCTAGCTCAGGCTTACGGATCTCAGCGATGTTGATTTGAGCTGGAATACCAGTCAACTTGGCAACTTCGTTGCGCAATTTTTCAACGTCTTCGCCTTTCTTACCAATCACAACACCTGGACGGGCAGTGTGAATAGTAACACGAACACTCTTAGCTGGACGCTCGATAACAATCTTAGAAACTGAGGCTTGCTTAAGTTTCTTTTCTAGAAACTTACGCACTTCCCAGTCGCTGCTCAAGTTATTGGCATAATCTGATTTATCAGCGTACCAAGTCGAGATCCAAGGCTTAGTGATACCCAGACGGATACCATTAGGATGTACTTTCTGTCCCATTGCTAACTCCTAGCGATCTGATACAACCACAGTGATGTGGCTGGTACGCTTGATTATACGATCAGCACGGCCTTTAGCACGTGGCATGATACGCTTCATTGTTGGACCTTCGTCTACAAAGACTTTTCCAACTTTCAGCTCGTCAATGTCAGCACCTTCGTTGTGCTCAGCATTAGCGATAGCAGAATCTAGTACTTTTTTAACAAGTACAGCTGCTTTCTTTGGGCTGAAAGTTAAAATTTCGAGAGCCTTAGCAACAGGCAGTCCACGGATTTGATCTGCAACCAAACGACACTTTTGAGGCGACGTACGGGCAAAACGATGTTTAGCTAAAACTTCCATCTTGAGTCTCCCGTATTAACGCTTCTTCGCTTTCTTATCAGCAGCATGGCCGCGATAAGTGCGAGTTGGTGAAAATTCACCAAGCTTGTGGCCGATCATTTCGTCAGTTACGAACACAGGTACGTGCTGACGACCATTATGGACAGCGATGGTCAACCCAATCATGTTAGGGATGATCATAGAGCGGCGAGACCAAGTCTTAATAGGCTTTTTGTCACCCGCTTCCATCGCTTTCTCTACCTTCTTCAGCAAGTGTAGGTCAATGAATGGACCTTTCTTGAGAGAACGTGGCATGGCGAATCCTCTTACTTTTTGTTACGACGACGTACAATGTACTTGTCGGTGCGTTTATTACTACGGGTCTTATAACCCTTAGTTGGGACACCCCATGGAGAAACCGGATGACGGCCACCAGAAGTACGGCCTTCACCACCACCATGTGGATGGTCTACAGGGTTCATTGCAACACCACGCACTGTTGGGCGTACGCCTCTCCAGCGCTTAGCACCTGCTTTACCTAACTGGCGTAGCATGTGTTCGGCATTACCAACTTCACCTAGTGTCGCGCGGCAATCTACAGGTACTTTACGCATTTCGCCAGAGCGAAGACGTAGAGTAGCGTAAGCGCCATCACGAGCTACAACTTGTACATAAGTACCTGCTGAACGAGCGATTTGAGCACCTTTACCAGGCTTCATTTCAACTGCGTGTACAACACTACCTACTGGGATGTTGCGTAATGGCAAAGCGTTACCCGCTTTGATTTCTGCATCGATACCAGACTGGATCTTATCACCAGCTTGCATGCCTTTAGCTGCAAGGATGTAACGACGCTCACCATCAGCATACAAAACAAGTGCGATGTTAGCTGTACGGTTTGGATCATATTCCAAACGTTCAACTTTTGCAGGAATACCATCTTTGTTGCGCTTAAAGTCAACAATACGGTAATGCTGCTTGTGTCCACCACCTACGTGACGAACAGTGATACGACCAGTATTGTTACGGCCACCACTTTTAGACTTTTTCGCCAACAAGCCAGCAAAAGGTTTACCCTTGTGCAGATCGCTGTTTACCACTTTAACTACGTGGCGACGACCAGCAGAGGTTGGCTTACACTTAATAACTGCCATGATAATTCTCCTTTGCTTACTCAGCGCCGACGAAATCGATATCAGCACCAGCAGCTAAAGTCACATAGGCTTTTTTCCAATCGCTACGGCGGCCAGTACGGGCACCATGACGCTTAGTTTTACCTTTGTTAACCAAAGTGCGAACTGAATCTACTTCAACTTCGAACAACTTAGCTACTGCAGCTTTAACTTCAGCTTTAGTCGCATCGATAGCCACACGGAAAACGACCGTGTTGTTATTCTCAGCGCATACAGTACTCTTTTCAGAGATGTGTGGCGCTAGAATAACTTTTAGCAAACGTTCTTCGCTTATCATCCCAGCATCTCCTCGATTTGCTTAATAGCATCGGCAGTAACTAGTACTTTGTTGAACGCGATTAGGCTAACTGGGTCGATACCAGCAACGTCACGAACGTCAACTTTGTATAGGTTGCGTGCAGCTAAGAACAAGTTCTCGTCAATTTCTGGAGTAACAATTAAAACGTCTTCCAGGTTCATTTCTGCCAATTTAGCTTTCAGCTCTTTAGTTTTAGGAGCTTCAACACCAAATGACTCAACGACAACAAGGCGATCTTGACGTACTAATTCAGACAGAATGCTCTTAAGCGCTCCGCGGTACATCTTCTTGTTAACTTTTTGGCTGTGATCTTGTGCTTTAGCAGCGAATGTTACGCCACCGCCACGCCAGATTGGGCCTTTAACAGTACCAGCACGTGCGCGGCCAGTACCTTTTTGGCGCCATGGCTTTTTGCCAGAGCCAGTTACTTCTGCGCGAGTCTTTTGAGCACGAGTGCCCTGACGCGCGTTTGCAGCGTATGCTACAACTACCTGATGAACCAGTGCTTCATTAAAGTCACGGCCGAAGGTAGTTTCGGAAACTTCAAGAGCACTCTGTGCGTCTTTCAATACCAATTCCATTACTATCTCCTCAGACCTAAGCTTTAACGGCAGGCTTGATGATCAGGTCGCCATTAGTAGCGCCTGGAACTGCACCCTTAACCAATAGCAAGTTACGTTCAACATCTACACGTACAACGTCTAGATTTTGAGTAGTAACACGCTCGGCACCCATGTGGCCTGACATTTTCTTACCTTTGAAAACGCGACCAGGTGTTTGGTTTTGACCGATAGAACCGTTAGCTCTATGTGCCAATGAGTTACCATGTGTTGCATCTTGGGTACGGAAATTCCAACGCTTAATACCGCCTTGGAAACCTTTACCTTTTGATTGACCAGTAACATCAACTTTCGCTACGTCAGCGAAGATATCAACATTAAGCTCGGCACCAACTTCAATGCCTTCGCCTTCACCATCTGCCAAACGCACTTCCCACAAACCACGACCGGCTTCAACGCCAGCCTTAGCAAAGTGACCTGCTTCTGGTTTAGTGATGCGATTAGCTTTTTTGGTACCAGTAGTAACTTGAAGTGCACGGTAGCCGTCTGTTTCTAAAGTTTTCACTTGAGCAACGCGGTTAGCTGCAATTTCAATTACTGTTACAGGTATTGACGCACCATCTTCAGTGAAGATGCGAGTCATACCTACTTTACGACCGATAAGACCGATAGCCATCTCTCAAACCTCTTCTAAGGATCTCAATTAACCTAAGCTAATTTGAACGTCAACACCTGCCGCAAGATCTAGACGCATCAACGCATCTACAGTCTTCTCAGTCGGCTCTACGATGTCAACAAGACGCTTATGAGTACGAAGTTCGTACTGATCACGCGCATCTTTATTAACGTGTGGAGAGATCAAAACGGTATAACGCTCTTTGCGCGTTGGTAGTGGAATTGGACCACGTACCTGGGCGCCTGTGCGCTTAGCAGTTTCAACGATTTCCGCAGTAGATTGATCGATCAGACGATGATCAAATCCTTTTAAGCGGATACGGATTCTTTGGTTCTGCATTGACCAGAGCTCCTAAAATGGACACATAAAAAATCACCCTCTAGCTTCTTCCTTACTGGAAAAGCAGAGCGAGATGATTTAACCGTTCGACTCCAAATCGGAGTCGCTGTATTATTTTACGTCGGCTTCTAGAACCGACAATTTACCCGCCTAATGGTTAAGGCGAGAGGGAGCATTATACTGATCTGCACATAGAGATCAACCCCATTGAGCGAATTAACACCACATAGCTGCTAACTCTCTAAAGTGGCGAGTATTATACTTATTCCGATCAAGAAAGCTAGCCTTTGTGTTCATCAAATTCTAGCCAATAAAAAAGGCAGCCTAAGCTGCCTTTTTTATTATTGTGTTAAGACACTTTGCTATTAAGCAATGATCTTAGCTACAACACCAGCACCAACTGTACGGCCACCTTCACGGATAGCGAAGCGTAAACCTTCATCCATCGCGATTGGGCAGATCAGTGTT
>NZ_QPQT01000022.1 GCF_003605125.1 Shewanella algidipiscicola | reverse complement strand
TTTGTTAAAAGAGACGCTGACTTAGCTGCAAGTCCTATACTACCTAGATAGTTGGCCTGCTGTGCCGTGTCAGTGGATGCGCATTATAGGCAGTTCTCAGATGGGCGCAAGGGCTTTTTACGTATTAAATCACGCTCGCACACTTTTCAAACAAAAACCGATAAAATCGCTCTATAAAAGCCACTTCCCCACTCAAGATGCTCAATTATCATGCGATAAATGGCTCGGTATTTAACGAGGCATTGCTGAGCGGGAAGATAAGTCTGGCACAGATTGATTCACTTTGCAGAAAATGTGTAAAAATTTGCCAAAAATTATTTATCGTGTCGATAGATTACTGAGCGTCGATGATAGGTGCGCCATAGTTAGTCAGCCTATCGTCTACATCGTAGGTACTAAAATCTATGCTTTAGATATCAAGCTTAGCGTAGTGCGGCTTGACATTAGTATGATATGCCCACCGCCATCTTCATCAACGTCAAAAATAAGTCTAAGCTAAACGCCCTTTTAGCTTCCCTCCCTCTGACTCGGCATCCCTTAGGGGCTTTTGCATACAGGCACAGAAAAAGGGAAGTGGATTTGTTCTATTGAACATGGTCCTAATAAACAATTGGACCATTTTGCCCCCTATATTTTGCCCCTTATTTAAGTACGGGTTCATTTCAGTGGCTAAGTTGCGTCAACGAAGCGGTCACATTTGCTGTTTAACTTAATGTTATTTAAGTTTTGCATATCCTTAACAGCAGCGTTATCTTGACTCGGTAGAAGCTATTTTTGCCTCACGTTGATAATCTATTTAACTGGCAAGAAGCGTATATTTCGTTAGGTATATTAAAATTAGGTATCCACAAGTGCTTATTATGGATAGCAAGATGATTAAAATTCGGTATCACGCACTATTACTCACACTAATATTGAGCCCTACGGTATTGGCGACAACCATTTACAAGTGGGTTGATGAAAATGGGGTGACTCATTACAGCCAACAGGTTCCGCCAGATAGGCCATCTGAAACATTGTATAGCGAAGATATAGAACAGCAAAAAGTAGGATTTATTGCGCCAAAAGAGACTGAAGTTAGCGTGCCAACTAAAAACCCACAACAAACCGCAGCAGAAGCAATAGTGCGACAAGATAAAGCACAAGCAAAAGCGATTTGTAGCAATGCTAAACATCAACTCAACCTACTTAACACCCACACCAGACTGACACGAAGAAATGCACAAACAGGTGATATGGAGAGAATGACGGAAGAACAAAGGCAAGCTGCCATGTCGGCGCAACAAGAGAAAATCAGCCTATTTTGTATAAAATAAGCTGACTTGCACTATGCTCACTTAAGCTAAGCTCAATCTATGACGTTCCCACACTATACATAGAGCGGCTAATGCCATCCTCACAAGCCTTAACGCCTGAACGCCAACCTTTATCAAATTCAGTTAGTCCATCGAGGACGGGATCTTTCATTGACTCGACGTCAACATTATTAGCGGGGTTAATCTTCACAGTTACCGCGCTACGACAGCCAATATTGTAACCATAATGATACAAGCTATCATATTCGACATTACCGACCCCTATATAAGTTGCACTTGTTAACGACTCGGGCGCCGTACCGGATGAGGTGCTACACCCAGTTAACGCAAGAGCTATTCCTAATAATAAGATTAATTTGATATTCATTCATCACTCCTTCAGTGCAATGGCGTCCAACATGCCATAAGTATAGCGGTGACGATATAAGGTAAGACACCATTAATCGGAATATCCACTCGATGATGGCTTAACTCTGTGACAACTCGATTAAACTAATTAATAACAAATCGAGTTGACACTACGAAGCAAAACACTATTAGCAAGGTAGTTGATGTTTATAGTGATTGCAAAATCACTAGGGTAAAATCCTCAATTTAATAATTACTTTACGGGCTCACATTTCCATACCAGCGTTTCCTTGTTAAGGATGACAAATTACTGGGCGATGAAGCTAATAAAAAAGCCCGAACTCAATATAATAAGTTCGGGCTTTTCGGTTGGAGAGGCTAACAAGTCAATTTAGCGATGGTACTGACTATTGATTAACACCTCTTACGCATCGTTATTGAGTAAAGGTTAACTCACCACCGGCGCTGCCAATATGAATTGGCTTACCTGGGATTAACTCGCCTCGTAATAGACGCTGCGCTAATGGGTTTTCAACCTCTTGCTGCAATGCACGTTTTAATGGGCGCGCACCATAGACAGGATCGAAACCAGCCTGAGCAATTAACGCCAATGCGTCATCACTTATCTCTAATTCAAAGTCCTTATCTGCAAGACGAGCGCGAAGATTATCAATTTGAATCTTAGCAATATGTGCAATGTGTTCTGACTCTAACGGATGGAACACGACACTCTCGTCAATACGGTTAAGGAACTCAGGCCTAAAGCTATGGGTCACGACATTCATGACTTCAGTTTTCATTTCGGCATACGTTGCGACACCAAAACGTTCTTGAATAATGTCTGAACCTAAGTTCGATGTCATGATGACCACTGTATTACGGAAATCAACCGTACGACCTTGTCCATCGGTCAAACGACCATCATCAAGCACCTGTAACAAGATGTTGAATACATCAGGATGCGCTTTCTCAACCTCATCGAGTAAGATAACCGAGTAAGGCTTACGTCTGACCGCTTCGGTTAAGTAGCCACCCTCTTCATAACCCACATATCCTGGAGGCGCCCCCACTAAACGTGATACTGAATGCTTCTCCATAAATTCCGACATGTCGATTCGCACCATCGCCGCTTCGGTATCAAACAAAAACTTCGCGAGCGATTTGCACAGTTCAGTCTTACCCACACCCGTTGGTCCGAGGAATAAGAATGAACCAATGGGGCGATTAGGATCCGCAAGACCTGCGCGGCTACGACGGATAGCATTAGCAACGGCATTAACGGCCTCATTTTGACCAATAACCCGTGTATGCAACGCATCTTCCATCTGTAAGAGCTTCTCCTTCTCGCCTTCAAGCATCTTAGACACTGGAATACCTGTGGCCTTTGAGAGCACCTCAGCGATCTCGACATCGGTCACTTTGTTACGCAACAAGGTCATATCTTGCATTTCAGCTTGAGAAGCTAAATCAAGTTGCTTTTCAAGCTCAGGAATACGGCCATATTGTAGCTCTGACATTCGGGTTAAATCCCCTGCACGACGCGCCACTTCCATATCCATTCTAGCCTGTTCGAGTTCGGCTTTAATATGCTGAGTACCAGCCAAGGCTGCTTTCTCGGTATGCCAAATCTCAGTAAGCTCTGCAACTTTCTCTTCAACTTCTCGTAGCTCACTGCGCAGCGTACTTAGGCGACGTAAACTCGCTTCATCGTTCTCTTTACTCAACGCTTGCTCTTCGAGCTTAAGCTGAATCGCCCGACGCTCAAGTCTATCTAGCGGCTCAGGTTTTGAGTCGATCTGAATACGAATACTCGATGCCGCCTCATCAATTAAGTCGATCGCCTTATCCGGTAATTTACGATCCGAGATATAACGATGAGACATGCTCGCCGCCGCCACAATCGCAGGATCGGTGATCTCTACATGATGATGCAATTCGTAACGCTCTTTGAGTCCACGCAAAATCGCGATAGTGTCTTCCACGCTAGGCTCATCCACCAACACTTTTTGGAAACGACGCTCAAGCGCGGCATCTTTTTCAATATATTGACGATACTCATCTAACGTTGTTGCACCGACACAGTGTAAATCACCGCGGGCTAACGCAGGTTTTAACATGTTACCGGCATCCATGGCACCATCGCCTTTACCGGCACCGACCATGGTGTGCAACTCATCGATAAACAGAATAACCTGGCCTTCTTCTTGTGCAAGCTCGTTGAGCACCGCCTTTAAGCGCTCTTCAAACTCACCACGATATTTAGCCCCCGCAATCAATGCGCCCATATCGAGTGACAATACCCGCTTATTTTTGATCCCTTCGGGCACTTCGCCGTTGATGATACGTTGTGCCAAGCCTTCGACAATCGCCGTTTTACCCACACCAGGCTCACCAATCAAGACAGGGTTGTTCTTGCTACGACGCTGCAGCACTTGAATGGTGCGACGGATCTCATCGTCACGGCCAATCACAGGATCCAACTTACCCTGCTCGGCGCGCTCAGTTAAATCAACGGTGAACTTTTTCAACGCCTGACGCTGATCTTCCGCATTAGGATCATCAATATTTTTACCAGAGCGAATTTGCAATATGGTTTGCTCTAATAACTCTTTGGTCGCACCAGACTTTTTAAGGCACTGTGCCAATGCATCACCGCCTTCTATGGCAGCCAGCACAAACAGTTCACTGGAGATAAACTTATCTTTGCGCTTTTGCGCTAATTTATCACATAAGTTTAGTAAGCGAATTAACGCCTGCGATAATTGAATATCGCCACCGGTACCTTCAACTTGAGGTAATCGCTCAAGCTCTTGGTTTAATGATGAACGAAGTGTACTCACCGAAATCCCTGCTTGAGTCAGCAAAGGATGGATAGAGCCACTATCTTGATTAAGCAATGCCATCATTAAATGAATAGGTTCAATGAACTGATGGTCACGTCCCAACGCTAATGATTGAGCATCGGAGATGGCTATCTGAAATTTATTTGTCATACGATCAAGCCGCATACAACCTCCTAAAACCAACGAATGAAGTTAACCTTCAGTATTTTGTTAATTTAAAGATGGGGGCTTTTTTGCTTAATTCAAGCTTAACCAGATTCACAAAGGTCAAAAAATGCTACTTTTCTAACCAGATCAAGGAAGCCATTCGACCGGTGATTGGCTCGCGGCGATAGGAAAAATAACGCTGTTTCAAGGTATAAGTACAATCGGATGAGCAAAAAATATGGCTAACACCCGCTTGCTCAATGCGATAGCGTGCGATCCCTTGCAGATCCCCCATATATTTATGTCCGCGAGGGCTAAAAAACAAGGTTGTTTGCAGATGTTTAGCGATAAATTGCTGCCTGACGTCATCACCAACTTCAAAGGCTGTAGCACCAATACAGGGCCCTAGGTAAACCAATAGCTGATCGGCTGGCGCATCAAATTGTCCTATCGCAGCTTCAATAATGCCATCGCACAAGCCGCGCCAACCGGCATGTACAGCAGCCACTTGCGTAGCCTGTTTATCGCAAATAAGCACCGGCAGGCAATCTGCAGTCAGCACGGCACAAACATGATTAGTACTTTGGCAAAAACTGCCGTCGGCAACTCGTTGTTGATCATTATCAAGATCGACCACTTTGACACCATGCACCTGCTCCAACCAAGCTGGCTCACATGGCAGTGCTAATGCGCTTCTAATAATAGCGCGATTTTGCATAACATCGGTGAGCGAGTCACCCACGTGGGTACCGAGATTAAGACTATCGAAAGGCGGCTGGCTTACACCACCCTGTCTCTGGGTGAAGGCGAGCTTCACCCCTTTAGGTATAAGCCAGTCTGATGGTAGCATTAATAATCGGTCGGATGCGCTTTGGTATCTTCACGCAACGCTCGAGTCAATTGCACCATATCATCAGGCACTGGCGCCTGCCAGCTCATGATTTCACACGTAAATGGATGAGCTAGCTCAAGTCTGATCGCATGTAGCGCTTGGCGCTTAAAGCCCATGTAGATCTCGAAAAACTCAGGCGTCACCCCTTTAGGCGGACGCGGACGGCCAGCGTAAACCGGATCGCCCACTAATACGTGACCAATATGGGCCATATGCACGCGGATCTGATGCGTACGACCAGATTCAAGGCGCAATCTCAAGCGCGTATGAGCTCGAAACTTTTCGGCGACACGATAATGGGTCACCGCTGGCTTACCGTTATGTACCACAGCCATGTGAGTACGCTTAGTCGGATGGCGGTCAATAGGCTCATCCACAGTGCCACCCGAAATAAGGGTGCCCTGTACTATCGCTTCATATTCGCGAACGATTTCTCGTGCTTGTAATGCCGCCACTAAATGAGTTTGCGCTTCCACCGTCTTAGCCACCACCATTAATCCTGTGGTGTCTTTATCGAGACGATGCACAATCCCCGCTCTTGGCACCAACTCAATCTCAGGGCAGTAATGCAATAACGCATTAAGCAAGGTACCGTCACTGTTGCCAGCTCCTGGATGCACCACTAAACCGGCTGGCTTATTGATAACCAAAATATGGTCATCTTCATAGACTATATTTAAATCAATAGCTTGTGCTTCAGCTTTCGTTTCTTCGTGCAGCGTAGCTTGCACTTCAATCTCTTGGCCTTCGAGTACTTTTTCTCGAGGCTTAGTTTGCACTACACCGTCGACACTGACAGCGCCTGCCTGTATCCACTCTTTGATGCGTGTGCGAGAATAATCAGGGAACATTTCGGCCAAAGTTTGATCCAATCTTTGACCAGTTTGTGTTGCTGTTATCTCGCTTTTTAGATTAATCTCTTGTGTCATAGGAACCGTACCCGCGTTTTGGGGTCCAAAATAATGTGCTATCTGTTACAATCGGATTGTTTCTATTTTATCCTGAAATGGAAAAATTCTTAACTACAACTTAAAAAGAATCGAATTCAAGTATGCATAATTTTGCCAAAGGCGCTGCTGTCGCCTTGTTATCACTGGCCCTCGCGGCTTGCAGTAGTAGTCCAGAAGATGATATCGAACTGACTAAATCATCCCCTGAAGTGCTTTATTCACAAGCTAGAACGTCAATGGAGTTAGGCAACTACAGTAAAGCTGTGCGCTCATTGGAAGCGTTGGACTCTCGTTATCCGTTCGGTCCACACAAAACTCAAGTGCAATTAGACCTGATTTACGCATATTACAAACTGGACGATCCCGCTTCTGGTATCGCCAATATCGATCGCTTTATTCGCTTAAACCCCACCCATAAAGATATAGATTACGTCTATTATATGCGTGGACTCGTCAATATGCAGTCAGATAATTACATGTTTCATGACATGCTAAATATTGACAGGACAGATAGAGACCCAAAAGCGGCGCAAGATGCCTTTAAAGATTTTGACCGTTTGATAAAGTCGTATCCTAACAGTAAATACGCTGCTGATGCGCAAAAACGTATGCAATTTTTAAAAAATCGTCTGGCAAAGTACTCAGTGACCGTCGCCGAGTACTATATCAAGATGAATGCATGGAGCGCTGCGGCAGTGAGAGCGCAAACCGTGATGGAATCGTATCCTGGTACACCTCACACAGAGCGCGCCTTAGAGATCATGGCGACGGCTTATGAGGAGCTTGGACAAGAGCAACTTAAAGAGCATGTGTTATTGGTGATGCAAAGCAACTTTCCTGATAATCAATTAGTAAAATAACTACTGATATATTAACGCTCTGGCTGACATCAACGGTAAACCGATTGATGTCAGCCTTAAATTACACATCTTTAGCCCCCCACACACTTTGTCTCTTTTTTGACGCGTAAAGCCCACTGTTTTAAATTAAGCCCTAAGGTTACGCACATCACTAAAGAGCGACCTTGCACAGCCTTGTCAGTGTCCCCTACCGATTACAACATAGCGTTACGCCCGATAACGTCTCTCACAGTTACTATTCGTTAAGAGCGACCACCTATTTAACATCTTCGCTTATCTTGCGTGCCAGTTAAAACCATGTTGAATGACAATCTAAGCCCTAATACTAAGTCACTTAAACTCCCGCCCTACTGAGACCAAGCTGATTATCTAACTTACATCTGCGATTAACCATGCGAACATCCTTCTCGTTGGATACCCTAATCCTATTTAACAGGCCTCGTTTAACGCCATAGTGGCATCCCGCAAAACCTCACACTAACTTAAATACGGTTTTAAAATCATAATTGCGACAAAAAAGTACGTTTCGTGCAAAACTTATTCAAACGGAAGCTTTTGAAGCATATTTTCAATAAATGGGTTGACTCAAATCCCGAAAAGCTATTTAATGCACCCCGTCGCCCGAATAGCTCAGTCGGTAGAGCAGAGGATTGAAAATCCTCGTGTCCCTGGTTCGATTCCGGGTTCGGGCACCAAATTTAATTAGGTGCTGCGGCAACTAAACAAAAAAGCCTCGCAATGCGAGGCTTTTTTGTTTCTATAGATTTTAAATACTGTTGTTAATTTAGTAGTGTACAAAGAGTTGTGCAGTGACCTAGTGTCGATTAAAAGTGCTCTGAAATAGGTATCTAACACGAGTCCCCAACATCCTCGCTAAGCTTCCAGAGCTATCACCTAAGCTCTCTAGACCATAACTCAAATTATCTCAGCCTAAACTCTCTTGCGCATCACCTGAACCATCTAAGCTATTTCCCCCCTAAACCTGTCTTACCTTGGTTTAGGGGGTTAAAACAACAGGGCCAAGATGAAACATCTTGGCCCTGTTGTTTTACTGCTAGCGTAAAAATTAAATCTTAAATAAGCTTACCGCCTGGTAAAGCGCTTCGGTACGTGCACGCACTTCATCCGAAGCATTGGCATTTTCTTGCGCTGCTGTTGCTGAGTCTGCGGCGATATCGCGAATGATCACCACGTTTTGGTTCACCTCTGAGGCCACCGCACTCTGCTCTTCGATAGCGGCCGCAATTTGTGTGCTCATATCCATAATGTTGGTTACATCGGCATTAATTTGTTCTAGTAAAGCGCCAGCATTTGCCGCCTCAGCAGCACTTTCACTACCTTGCTTTTGAGTCGATTCCATTAACTCTACAATCGAGCGCGTGCGCGATTGTAAGGTTTCAATAATCCCAGAAATCTCCTCTGTCGACTCTTGGGTGCGCATAGCTAAACTTCTAACCTCATCGGCTACGACCGCAAAGCCACGACCTTGCTCACCGGCTCTAGCCGCCTCAATGGCGGCGTTCAACGCTAGTAGGTTAGTTTGATCAGCAATGCCTCTGATCACATCAAGGACGCTGCCAATGGTTTCGCTGTCTTTTTCAAGATCCGCCACCACTTGCACTGAGCCATTGAGTTGCTCTGCCAATGCTTGAATTTTTTCGATAGTCTGCACCACACCCACTTGTCCCTGCTGCGCATTATTATGGGTATTGCTGGCACGCTCTGCGGCCAATTCAGTATTATTAGCGATTTCATCAATAGTGGCGCCCATTTCAGTGATTGCAGTGGCAACCATATCGGTTTCATTCAACTGGCGACTCACCCCTTCAGATGCGCGAATGGAGTTTTCAGATAGTTCTTTACACGAACGATTAACCATATCGACAGAATCTAACACCTGCTTAATCAGCTGCTGTAATGAATCGACCATACTATTAAAATGAATACCAATCTGGCTTATCTCATCACCTAAAGTGGTATCACAACGTAGAGTCAGATCTTTGGTTTCTTCGATTTGCGAAATAGCCTCGCTGATCTTTTTAACGGGATCCATTATGCTGCGAATAATGGCCAGAGTGAAACCAACTAAGATTATGGTGATCAAAATAAACACGACAATGCCTATGGTAGTCGCGCGGCTCTGCGCGCTATCAATCGCCTCAAGAGATTGTTTTTTCAACACCACTAAATCATCTTCAGCCTTAGCAATACTTTCTCTTAAGAGCTCCATTTGACCATCTTCTTTGCTCAAGCCAAGCTCAGTTTCAGTGTCGACTAACATCTTAAAGCTAGTTTGATAGCCATCAAGCAATCGAATGAGTTGCGACTGGACATGACTTTCTAACATCGAATCACTGACCTGCTGCTTTAATTTGCCTAGATTAGTATTGAACTTATCAACGTAACTCACATCACGACGCAGCATGAAATCTTTTTCATTACGTCTAAGCTGCAACATAGTCACCATCATTTCAGCTTCATTGTATTGCTCAACTAATGATTCAACTTGGTGCACCGCACTGCGCAGTGCGCCATATAAACCATCCTTGGGATGTAAACCTATTTTTTGCTGTAAATTTACAATATCAATAAATACAGCCTCATAGCGCTCTACGCTTTGTTTAAAACCATCTAACGTTGCAGCAGAGATACCATAATGTTCGAACGTCTCATTGAGTGCATGCAGAGTACTGTCTAACTGACTCGCGTTTACTTTATGTTTATCTAGGTAGCTCAAGTCTAAACGCACAAAAAAATCTTTTTCATCTTTGCGTAGGCTAAGCACTTCTTTTTCCAACTCAATCACTCTCTGAGCTGCGTGCGAAAGATCGTCGAGCGTATCGCCTGAATATAGCTGTAAACCAAACATCGCAATAACCGAACAGATAGACACTGCGGCACTAGCAAGCAATTTGTGGCGAATGAGCATAGAGAAAGGATCCTTAAAGTAAATTGGCTGAGCAATGTTAGCTTGATTAACTTAATCGACTATCAACACACTTGAATAAAGGCTGTAACCCTTTAGCGATTATAGTTTATATCGGCCAAGCAACGATGTTTCTTAACCCCTGACAGACTAACCGCTGTAGATTTAAACAAATTCACCATAGATAAGACCGAAAAGGAGGCGCTTCAAAAAACTCACGCGCTATAGCGGCATATGACGGTCACCTAAATACAGTCACCTAAATACAGTCACCTAAATACAGTCACTCAGTCCACACTGACCACTCTAAACACTTCATCGCAACCATCAGGATAGCGATAGTTCGGCGACACTTGAAATCAATTGATGTACAAATCGACTCGTAGTAATACAGCTTTGCTTTTTAAGTGTCACAATACTAAAGCACACAGCTAAAGGAGGCATATCTATTGGGCTCAAGGCACATAGCAATGGTTTCCTCTGTTCCTCTATCACACTAATTTGAGGCGCTAAAGCCACCATATGGGAATGTTGAAGTGCACTGCTTATCGGTTGAAAGGTGTCATAACGCAGCAACCCTGCAAAATCATCTCGGTATGGGGAAAAAAGATCACCAAAAGACTCCATCACTCCCGTCGGTAAATTGCGTGGTATAGCTAAAGGATAATCGCGTATGTCTGCTAAAGTCAGTTCAGACTTCACCGCCAAAGGATGGGTTTTTCGTGTGCAAAAAATCGCATCATAAGAAGGCAAATTAAACGCCTGTAGCAATGCATCATGACCTAACGCTTCTCTTGTAATATCGGTCACCATCAAAGATAACTTCCCCAGCAGCAGTTGTTGTATATGCTCCTGCCAAGTTGCGACCTTCAACTCCACGTTTACATCGGGATGCTGCTCAACAAAACGTCCTATTGCTGGACCAATAATGGTGTTAGCAGGTACAGGGCTGGCTCCTATCAATAAATGGCCGCTACTTTTGCCCTGCAGATAATGCAGCTCCTTACGCAAAGTATCGACACTGTCCAAAATAGTATCGCTATGACTTAACACCAATTCACCTGACGCCGTCAACGACATCGATTGATGTCCGCGATTAAGCAACTCAGCACCGAGTAAACTCTCCAGCCTTTGTATGCTTCTGGTCAGTGATGGTTGAGCGAGGTTAAGCCGTTTGGCGGCCTTTTGATAATTTTGCTCCTTAGCAAGTACATTAAAATTTCGTAAATGTCTAAATTCGATCACAGCGAATCCGCCCACCAACCACGTAACAAAACAACAACATAACCTTGTGATAAACGTTCAACAACTAACTTGCTGTGACACTTTGTATCTCACCAGAACATATCCCATCACCTAAAAAACAGACAAGCAACTGATTAAAAACAATTAAAAATCATCGTCGTGACCAATTATAGCTTTTTAACATATCCCGATACGCATAACGCATTAGCTTGACGACAGAGTAAACCGTAACAATCGAGTCGCGACCATTAACATGTTCGCAACAACGAAAATAAACAAGGAATGAAACATGAAACTCAAGAAGATGAGCATTATGACGCTAGCCGCGTTGTATGCGACAGGACTAGGGGCGCTTGTTGCTGACCCCTTGTCCCCAGAGCTACACCAAATCAATAATTTGGTCGGTGTCAAAATAACCCCAGAATTGCTGGAAAAATACAACAACAAACATTCACACTCAGCAAACAAAGCCAAGTCCCTTGGACAAAACGGTATCAACGTACACCGAGCCGCTAGAGGCAGCAATCATCGAGCACCTTTTGTGTGGGAAAATGATATTCAAGGCCGGCATACCTACATCATCCAACTGATGGATGCGCCAATCGCGCTATATCAAGGTGAGCGACCCGATTATGCAGCCACCTCACCACGTAGCCAGCAATCCAATTTACGCAGCAATGGGCGTGACACATTAGATGTCAAGAGCCCTGCGGCTAAACGCTATAAACAGTTCTTGACCCAGACACAAGATCGCGCCGTGAACCAAATTAGAATGGTTGCCCCCGATGCTCAAATCGAGCAGCGCTTTAATGTTGCCTTAAACGGCATGACCCTCAAGCTGACACAACAGCAAGCGGCCGATGTGGCTAAAATGGTAGGGATCAAAGCGGTCACCCGCGCGAAAGAGTACAAGTTATTTACCGATGCAGGGCCAAAACACATTGGCGCCGACATGGTGTGGCAAGGAACAAGCGTCCCCGATGGCGTTGAACTGCGCGGAGAAGGGATTATCGCCGGGATTATCGATACCGGGATTAACTCAGATCACCCCTCTTTCGCCGCCGTTGCAGGTGATGGCTATAGACACATTAATCCATTAGGCGAAGGTAACTATGTAGGTGATTGTCTCGAATACCCAATGATGTGTAACAGTAAACTGATAGGGGTGCGTTCGTACAACGTCATTACCGATGCCTACAAAGATCCGGTTTATCAGCCAGACGTTCCGGCGTGGGATATCGAATACAAGCGACCACCTAATGGCGAAGATTACAATGGCCACGGTTCACACACAGCCAGCACGGTTGCAGGTAACCTGCTATATAATTTGAACTTTCCATTAAATGGCATGACAGAATCCTCTGATGGTGTGCCAACGCCATTAGTGTTACCTGAAGTGTCAGGTGTGGCACCACGTGCCAACATTATCGCATACCAAGCCTGTTATGCTGGAGATGGATCTTACGGCGAAACCTATGGTGGCTGCCCAGGTGATGCACTTATAGCGGCCATCGAAGATGCCATTATCGACGGGGTCGATGTCATTAACTTCTCTATTGGTGGCTTAGAGAGCTTACCTTGGTACGATGCTATCGAAATGGCCTTTCTCGCCGCGCGTGAATCGGATATTTCTGTTGCAGCCTCTGCCGGTAACTGGGGCCAATATGGCCCATCGAATATTGACCATGTATCGCCCTGGCTAACCTCGGTTGCGGCGAGTACTCATGGCCGTAAAATCGATCAAATCTCAGGTATGCTCACCGACTTTGCCGATGCTAATGCGCCACAAGAGATCATCGGTGCCGGCATTACAGGCGACTTCAGCGGTACTCTGGTAGATGCAGCCACTTATGGCGATGCACTCTGTCTAACCCCGTTTCCTGCAAATACCTTCAACAGCAATGAGATTGTCTTATGTAAGCGTGGCGATATCCCACGGGTGGACAAAGGCGTCAATGTGGCCGCCGGCGGCGCGGGTGCGGTCGTGCTCTATAACGCGATTAATTGGGATGATGGTTCAGGCGGCCACACCTTGAACTTAAATGTGTTCCCCATTCCTGGGTTGCACGTTGACTATAACGCGGGGAAAAAACTCATCGAATGGGTCGCTGGGGCAGTAGATACCCAAGCCAGTATTTATGCCTCAGAGATTGTGACCAACGAACGTGAAGCCGACCTGTTAGCAAGCTTCTCATCTCGCGGCCCTAGCCTGACTACCCCTAATGTGATGGTTCCTAACGTATCGGCGCCTGGGGTGGATGTTTTTGCCGCTTACGCCGATGAAATGCCCTTCAGTATGTTCCCCGCGCCTAGTGATTACGTGGCAATCAGTGGCACCTCTATGTCTGGCCCACATGTTGCTGGTGCCTTAGCGCTATTAACGCAAGCCTATCCACAATGGACGCCGGCGATGATCCAGTCGGCCTTGATGACCACGGCTCTCCCTGGTAAGTCATACAGTAATACGATTCCAACAAAGCTTCAGGAAGCGACGTTCTACGAGATGGGCAGTGGCGTCATTAACGTAGCTCGAGCAATGAAAGTCGGCCTAGTAATGGATGAAACCGCCGATAACTACCGCGCGGCTAACCCTGAAGAAGGCGGGGACGTTACCGCTCTCAACGTGCCTTACTTAGTCAATTCAGAATGTAAAAGCAGCTGCACTTGGATGCGTACCTTTACTGCCACGACAGACGGTGAATGGGAAATCAGTGCGATAGGGCTCGAGGCCGAAGGTGCCCCCTTCCTTGAGTTAGCCGTGTACCCAAACAGCTTTAGCCTGAAAGCTGGCGAGTCTCAAAGCATTATGGTTACCGCCAACGTATTGGATGTGACTTCGGTGAATGTAAACTCCTCTTCTAACGAGGTCTTTGGTAAGGTTGAAATCACCCCTAAAGATAACCGCTTAGCATCACAGTACCTGCCAGTAATGGCACGATATAGCGGCTCTAGCCTACCAGAAATGGTGTCGGGTGTGATCCACCGTGACAATGGTACCATATTGACGCCTGAGTTAATGACCAAAGAGATCAGTGAGCTCAATGTTAAGGTCCATGGTTTAACTGCCGGGAAAATGAGCCATCATAAGCTCAGTGCGTCCAAGCTCCCCGATTTTACTCAGCCTGAAACGCTAAGCAGCAACCCCGGCATTGATATCCAGTTCTTCGATGTTCCCGAAGGCACGAGTCGAATCGTATGGGAAGTCACCTCCGAAGATAAAGCGGCGGTGAGCAAGGTCGATATAGGTATGGATCTGAATGCCAATGGTTTGGTTGAATGGCATGACGAAGCAATATGCTTCTCATCGACCGACCTCCTCGATTACTGCAACATTAATAATCCGCTACCGGGCCGCTACTGGGCTATGGTCAGCAATAACAAGAGCCTATATGGTGATGCTAAAGATACCCAAGACAGTATCAAGACCAGCTTAGCGATTATTGCCAATGAAAGTAATCAAGCCTTAACCATCACTGGACCACAAAGCACCAATGGTCTTGACCCTTACCAACTACAGATGCATTGGACACTGCCTGATGCACAAAAAGGCGATCGTTTCTATGGCGTAATTGAAGTGGGTAGCAGCGCTGACAATGAGGGCAACATTGGTAAGATGGCTATCCATTTGGTTCACGCCGGTGACGATGTCGCTATTGTGACCAGTCAAGAACAAGCTAAAGAAGGCGATGTGGTCGATGTCACTGTGACACTGGCACCCAACACCCTTGGGTTAGAGCGAGATGTGAACCTTAATGTCACGCTACCTGAAGGCTTGCAACTGCTCGAAGACACAGTAATGGCGATCAGTAACAACCAAAGCCTGCAAGATTCAATAAATATTGAAGGTCAGCAAATCAGCCTCAGCACGCTACAGATGGCGAGTAACGCTCAGCAACGCAAATATCAGTACACCACAAGTGCAGTGGATGAAAGTTGCCGAGTCCCTATCGGCTCAAATCCATACTACTTAGATCTACTCAGCGAAGCAGGCATCACTGCGGAGCCGGCGATCCAAGGTCGTGTGGTTGACACTGTGATATTGCCATTGAGCATTTTTGGTATTGAGCATATCCCGCTGTACAACAATAACCCCGACTACATGGAGCCAGATACACTCACCATCTCACCCGGTGGTTTTATTCAACTCGACAGTATGCCGCTGTTCTGGCCGGCACACTATCCTGTTGCAGGCGACTTTTTCCCTGACACCATTATTGCTCCACTGTGGCGAGGTGACGGTGCCACCCTGTCTGAATACAACTTGGACACAGATAGCCTCGATGGGGTGAGTATGGCAAGTACTGCAGACGGTACTTACCTCATTATCGAGTGGGATAATATGCGCCAAGAATTTGCTTGGGGGGTTAACTTCGAGCCAGACTATGACGCACGCTATAGCTTCGAGGTGATCGCCTCGAGTCAAATAGATTTCACCCCGGGTAAGCATGAATTTATTTTCGCTTATGACAAACTCGAAGGGACTAAATCTCACTTAGGCTCTATTGGCCTGCATGGCTACTATGGCCCGCGCGGCACCTTTGGCCCTTCCTATGGTTACAGCGGTGATGGGTTTGCCTATGACGACCTTGACGTAAAAATCGAAGAGGGACTTGTGGTCTGTGCTAACTATATCGGTCCGGAGCAGTCTGAAATAAAAGTGTCCTTTTCTGCTCGGGTCGGCGCTACTGGCGTGGGTCACGCACTCAGTTTAGCAGTAGATAGTGACTACACCGGCAGCGATAGCACCACCAGCATTGCTACCATTAATGTGCCGTCAAACCTGTCTATTGGCGCAATCAATGATATGTCTGTCGATGAAAATGACAGCATCAGCTTTGAAGTGTTAATACAGGATAAGGAAAACACCGCAAATGCCATTAAGGTCAGTGGTGAGCACATCAACGCCGTTATCGAAGGTAACATGGTGACCCTAACCCCAGAGCAGGATTGGCATGGCGAAACAGTCGTTACAGTCACAGCCCATGACATCACCTTCCCTAACGATGCAGCACACACCCGCTTTAATCTGACAGTCATGTCTAACGGTGTCGATCCTGTACCGCCGGCACCAGAGCCAGAAACGCCACAGGTTGATAGTTCTGATGACGGGGGGAGTTTAGGTTACTTCGTCGTTGGCTTATTAGCATTGGCAGTAGGGCGTCGTAGAAAGCTTCACCCACACTGAAGCGTTAAAAGAGCAACTTAAATGCCTAAGCCTAAAACTGAATTATTTAATCTTGGGCTCAAGCTTAAATTTACGCTGATACGATAATTCCAACAAAGGGTCCATAACGAGGGCCCTTTTTTTACGTAAAAAATACCAAGTCGAGCCCATCTATCAACCATAGTGCACTAGCTCCAGCCACAGTTAGGCGAGTGGCGACCACTATGTGTATCTTGCGATAAGGTAAAAACGATACGGTAACTGGCAATTTGATATGAGCTCATTTAATCATCATTTGCTCTGAACGATGCCATAAAAAAAGCCACCTTAAAAACAATAAGATGGCTTACATTACAGCAACTTAACTAATCAGAAATTACTTTTCCATGCCATGACAATCGGCACATTCTGTAATGGTCAATTCTGGAGTGTGTAGCTCCATGTCGACGGTGTGGGCATCGCTCATACCATGACAATCATTACATGTAGCCAATGTTGCTTCGGCCTCTTGGTGTACCGTCAAATCGACTTTCTCATGACACTCAGTACAATCGAGTGCTGCTGCTGAACCAGCAAAGAGTAAGGCGGCAACAATAGCGAGATATTTCATAGTGGCTCCTAGAGTCAGTGGCAATGGCCAAACTGACAAAATAGTGAAATAAAGGTGACGCTCAATTTAGCTTTTACAGCGAACCTAAATTTTCGCTAAGGCTAAACACCTACTAAAAAAGCAAATTGCTGCGAACCGATAAACCTAGACTTACCGATCAGTATTAACTGAAACTTAAAAGTAACAACAATCGGAGTAAAATGCTAATAGCATCAAACGCTAAAGCTCAACTTTGTGATGACTGTCAATATGATTTACACAAAGTAAACCACACTAACCATCTGGACGCGAGTGGATAAAAACCTTGCTAGAGCCAACGCCGCCGACCCGACACAGTTAGCCTTTATCAAGTCCATCCAAACTTAAATACCACGCGAGGACACGCCATGATCGCCCCCAAATGCCCCTTAACGATACACGCCCAATAAAAAAGCTGCCCTTGAGCAGCTTTTATCATATCGAAACACAATTGATTAGAATGAGGTACGCTTATAACGGCGGTAATCGGCCGTCCAAAAATTCCCCTCAATCGCTTGTAGCAACAATTCATCGCTGCAAGGCAGTGCATGGCCTTGCTCAACGGCAACCTTAGCCACCGCAAACGCAATATGCTTACTCACCTGATGAATATCCTCCAGCTTAGGCAGCAATGAACCATGCCCCTGTATCGCCAGCGGTGAACATTCGGCTAACGCACGGCTCGAGGCCATGAGCATTTCATTGCTGACGCGTTTCGCGCCAGAAGCCAACACCCCAAGGCCAATACCTGGGAAGATATAACTGTTATTGCACTGAGCAATTTCAAAGGTTTGCTCGTCAATGACCACAGGTTCGAATGGGCTGCCTGTGGCAACCAATGCTTCACCTTTAGTCCAATGCAAAATGTCTTTTGGCGTTGCTTCAACACGACTAGTTGGATTTGACAACGGAAAGATGATCGGGCGCGCACAATGACTGTGCATCGCTTTGATGATCTCTTCACTAAATAATCCCGGCGCGCCTGACACTCCAATCAATACGGTCGGCTTACCATTGTGCATCACGTCCAACAATGAAATGTTTTCATTCTCGGTCGTCCAGCTATCCACCAACGCAGACTTCTGTGCCAAGGTTTGCTGGAATGGCAATAAGTTAGGCATGTTGTCTTGCAGCAAGCCCCAACGGTCAACCATGAACACCTGCTGACGAGCCTGCTCATCAGAAATACCTTCAGAGACCATCTGCGCCACAATCGCCTCGGCGATACCACAGCCGGCGCTGCCTGCACCAAGAAACGCAATGCGTTGCTGACTCAACTGAGTATTAGCAGCCTTACAGGCAGCCAGTAATGAACCGACTGCCACTGCCGCAGTGCCTTGAATATCGTCATTAAAACAGCAATATTGGTCTTTATAACGCTCAAGTAATGGCATGGCATTCTTTTGCGCAAAATCTTCAAATTGGATCAATGCATCTGGCCAGCGACGATGTACAGCTTGCATAAAGGCTTCAACAAATTCGGCATATTCTTCGCCGCCAATACGCTGATTACGCCAACCCATATACATAGGATCTTCAAGCAGATGCGGATTATCCGTGCCTACATCCAACGTAATTGGCAAGGTATATGCTGGGCTGATCCCACCACAACTGGTATACAAAGAGAGTTTACCAATGGGGATCCCCATACCACCAATGCCTTGGTCACCAAGACCTAAGATACGCTCACCATCGGTGACCACAATAATTTTCACTTTTTGGCGAGTCGAGTTATTCAAAATATCATCGATACGGTCTTTATGAGGATAAGAGACAAACAGACCCCGATTACGACGATAGTTTTTTGAAAAACGCTCACACGCCATCCCCACCGTAGGGGTGTAGATAATAGGCATCATCTCGGTAATGTGGTTTTGCACCAAGCGATAAAATAGGGTTTCGTTGGTGTCTTGAATGTTTCTCAAATAGATATGTCTATCGAGATCATTGCTGAAGTTTTTATATTGGTCGTAGGCACGCGACGCTTGTTCTTCAATTGTTTCGATAACATGAGGCAGTAGGCCCTCAAGGTTAAAGAAAATACGCTCCTCTTCGGTAAACGCACTGCCTTTATTGATAAGAGGCGCCTCCAAAATGGCTGGGCCGGCAAAAGGAAGATATAGCGGGCGTTTATTATCGTCCATTGGTAACCTTTATTGTATGTGAAATAGTGGATTGACTGTCGTTCGAATGCGGCAAGATTACCACAAAGTGTGATCTTTGTTGTCCTTTTAGCGGTGGATTTTTGATTATTTTATCCTTACCTTTGTTTTAAACATCCTACTTTGGCCCACAAAAAAGCACAGCCTAGGCTGTGCTTTCAATATGACTGATTTAAGCTCACTTACCACGATATTTAATCGATAACCCAGTAAGGAAGTTACGCAACACCTGATCACCACACTCTTTAAAATGCTTATGGCCAGGCTTTCTAAACAAAGCACCTAACTCTGACTTACTCATGCTGAAGTCTGCCAAGGCAAGCGTGTTGATGATATCTTCTTCACGCATCTCAAGTGCGACTCGAAGCTTCTTGAATATCAGGTTATTGTTTAACTGCGACACGGGTTCAGGGATCTCAGCGCCCTCTTTTAACCCCCGCTTCTCGATGATCAAGCCATCAAGGAACAGACAAAGGGTCTTATCGTTACACGGTTTATAACCCTCTTCTGACTCTTTCTTAAGCATGTCGAGCAGTTCTTCTTGGGTAATCTCATGTTTTACCTTGGCAAAAATCTTGATCATTTTCGCATTTTGGTAGTCAAACACAAAACGTAAACGGCGTAATATATCGTTGTTAATCATAATCGAATGTCTTTACCTTTTGGATTGCGCGGCTGCGCGATCATCTTAGAGGCGTATTATAACCGAGTTTTACCCTTTACTAAGCGGTTTTTTCACCATTTTTGGCTCATCACGCCGTCGATATTTCACCTGCGTATATACATTGGAGTCAAGCCGACAAGAAAAACGATTATCCTAGTGTTTTCCAATAGATAAATAAGCCGGCAAAGCCCAGCAAATACCCCATACCCAACCAAGATAATAAGCGCATTTTTGTGCCGTAACGATCCGCTACTGCCAAGCGTTCACTGGTCATCAAACGGTAATTGAGCCACGCAAAAATAAGGGTCGTCATAAACGCTAACGTCATCACAAACTGCAATAATGGCAGCAAGGCGCCTTTGAAAAATAAGATGATCCCCAGCCCCAATAGACTTACTCCGACCATGATAGCCGTTAGCCAGGCACTACTTTTGTCGTTTGATTGCTGCACCAATAATTGCCAACCTAACGCTAAAGTTCGACTGTAACCATCGATCACTGTCACTGTCGTGCTGAAAATACACAGCAGGGCCACAATGGCGATTAAATAACGACTTTCACTGCCAAGAACTTGGCTATAAAGGGTTATGAGCTGGTCAGCAAATTGAGCGCCAGAGGCGGAAAAGTGCTCACCGCTGCCGTGCATCACCAAGGTCCCTAAGGATAAAAACACCACCGCCAACACCGCTGTAGTGGCATAACCTAAATTAAAATCGAACAGGGCTTGCGCTTGAGTCACTCTTTGCTGCTTTTGCTTTTCTAATAACCACAATGAATTCCAACAACTGACCTCAATAGGCGCGGGCATCCAGCCCATCATCGCCACCAAAAAGCCCACATGGGCCCAATCCCATGGCGAAGGTGACACAAATCCGTCAACTATCATTGGCTCAGCATTAAACGCTAATGCGGCTGCCGTTAAGGTGGTAATGGTTAACACCAACATGACCACCTTGGTCACCTTATCAAGCAGTTGATAATGCCCCAATATCAGCATGAGCAAGCTAGAGGCTAAAACGATGAACGCCAAGATATCGATAGACAAGGGAATAAACAAAGTGAGCATCGCCGCCGTTAACATCGCCACCCCAGCGGTGCTAGCGATGGCAGCAAGGGTATTGAGCACAGTAAACAGCAATAGGTAGCGCCTGCCTTGCTGCAGGTAACCATGCAGCAGACTCTCGCCAGTAGCGGCGGTATAACGCGCTCCCGCCGCAAAAAACGGATACTTAAGTAAATTAACCGCCACGATCACCCAAGCTAGCTGCCAACCAAATTCGGCGCCAGCGCGGGTTGAGGCGACCAAATGCGATGCACCAATGGCAGCTGCCGCCATTAACAACCCGGGGCCTGTGGCTTTGAGTACGCGATTGACTCGCCCAAGTGGGCCAATCGCCGCCATAGCTTGCGTGCTATTGATCATATCGTTATCCATTTATTCATATTTGGTAGGTTACTGCCTGCAATATTGTATTAATCCCACATAATGGCACGCTAGGCTCGGATTCTCCTCATGTGAGTTGTTTACACAACTTACATTAGAGAAAACATAGATAAAACAAATCCTATATGAAACTGTCTTTAAAATAGAGTCAATAGCAATTCATTCAATGCGTCACCAGAATGATGTCAGCCATTGCAGCAACCACTAAAAATGAAAAACAAAAAGCAGCCATTAGGCTCATGCTTACCGACAGGCATAGTTACTATTAACAGATCTAAGACGTTTCCAGAAAACGATGACACCTTAATAGAAGCACATTGCAACTTTGACACTCAAGCCTGCTGAAAATAGGTCATCCTCAACGGCGAGGCAATCGACATCGAGCAAGCCCCAACAAAAAATGCCAGTCAGCTAAGCTGACTGGCATTGGTCTTCTGCTTACCTTTACGGTATGAGAGCTAACACTTAAAGCTGGGTGGCCGCCCACTTAGCACGGTTTTCACGGCTCTCTTTAAGCCCCTCTTTTTCGCGATAAGCTTTGTAGGCTTCGACATCCAGAGCGATTAGGGTCACATCGACCTCTAGCACCAACTTGCACTCTTTTTTGATGCGCCATGCCGCGGTGTTATACAGCTCAGTTAATGGCAGCGCACTCAAAAACTCAGGGTTGTATTGGGTATAAATCGCCTGCGTTGGGTACACCACAAAGCTTAAATGTCGCTTGGGTTCTTTTTTAAATAATTCTTCAATACCATCGCAAGTGTTAAGCACTTGCATCTCGATGGTTTCATCAAGCTCAAGTAATTTTTTTGCTGCAAGTCCTGATACGTCAGCCTCGCCCGCTTCCCAAGCCAACACTTGTGCTTCGGTCGACTTTGATAGTTCAGCCACTTGCGCTGCGCTTAAACCTAAAGAGTGGCGAAGGTAGGTAATTTCAATCGCATTTAATTCTGCATTTTTCGACATATTGATTTCCAAATTGGGTGCGTAAACATTTATCGTTTTGCTTTTGCAAATATCAGCTAAGGTAAAAAAGCGCTGATAAGGTTAAGCGGCTAAGCTTGAATCCACACATCTTCGGCCCACTGCCAAAACGATTCCCAGCCCTCATCATCGAGCTCACCATCACGCCACAACATCACTTGACCCTCTTGGTCGATACAGTAAAAGTCATCGCCCATCTGACAGATAGCGATGTACTCTCGAGGCAGGCCGATAGACCAAGCGTACGAGGTCACCTCGGGCAAATAGGTATGTGCATAAGGATCGCTGGCGGTCACGGGTTCTAGCGTACCGTGGATCACATCACTGGCATACAAGAGGTACTCTTTTAACTCTGCAGGCAGTGGGATCAAAATTTGCTCTTCCACCTCCACCAGCTGTTCAAAGGTGGGTAACTCTAGCGGAACCGGTACGGTTTCACTTAATTCCTGTAGCTGTTCGATCAGATCATGCATGGTGTATTCGCTAGTTATGGGGCTAATGGCGGCAAGTATAATCGCTTTGGCGGGGATTTGTTAAGCCAATTTCGGCCGAGGGCTGATGGGTAAACTCAGCTCAATGACATCGCGGTGGATTATCTGTCGTCGCGACGCCATCGGCTGAGAACAATATGCCGTTGCCAGCTACGCAGCTTGGGCAATGAGGTGGGCACTGTCGATACGTTTATAGTGCAACCATGCCTTGTGATAACACTTATGAGACTGCTGACGTAACTGAGTGATTTTCGCCAGTTCCAATTGGGTCAGAGCACGTTGCTGCTGTTTGGCGTTGGCCTCAATCGTTTGCACTGCTTGATAAATCTGATGCTCCTCACCACTTTTAATCTCAGCAATGGCTTTAAGGTGTAACTGAACCTCGGCAATCATGCCGCTTTGTGGCAGCTGTACCAATAAATTAAGATCGCGATAACCCGATGCTTTAGGCGTGGCAAAGCGGTTTTTAACTTGCACAATCGTCGCCTTGTGTTGCAACGCTTCGAACGCATGCATCAGGCGATGAATATCGCTGGCAACAATACTGGCACGGGCTAAATCGGTAATTTGACTAGCATCACCATTAAACTTAACGACGACCTTCTGCGCCGCACGCTGATAACTTTTAACCGCCGGCACCATCAGCTCGTAATGCTCTGCCCCATCAAGGCTCTTGAGTATGTCTCGCAACTCTTGCTGCGCCCCCTCGGCTTTGGCGTAAAGTTGTTCTAGATTACTGCTGGTTTGTCGAATGGGTTGCGATGATGTGGTAGGGATGGCGATAAGGCCGGCGAGGTTAGGATGAAATGATTGGCGTGAGATGAAGTTGCTGCGTGGATCTTTTAGATTTACTTGGGGTTCATAACTGGCGGCTAAACCGCTACGGGTCGACAGCAATAACAGGAAAATAATAAAGGTGCGAAATAATCTATTCATAACCATCCTCGGTAACAATCCTAACCTTGAGCCTCTAATCTATCCTCCAATGGCTTAACCCTTGCTGAATACAAAGTGAATATTGATTCATCTTGACGCACAATAAAACACCACCAAAAAAAGAGCGCGTAATGCGCTCTTTTTATTAATTAAAGTCAAACTTTAAAGCGTGAAACCTATCTGCATAACGGCAGATAGAATAACGCTTAATCTTGCCTTAAAGATTTACCAAATTTTCACCTGTTTTTCAGGCGCGATATACATAGCATCGCCCTCTTTAACGTTAAAGGTGGTGTAAAACTCGGGCATATTTGACAATGCTCCTATCGCACGGAATTTAGCGGGTGAATGGGGATCGGTTGCCACTCGATTACGCATCGCTTCCTCTTTCATCTTAGCGCGCCAAATTTGGCTAAAGCCGATAAAGAAGCGTTCATCACCGCTCAAGCCGTCAATAACTGGCGCTTCTTTGCCATCGAGTGACATCTTGTAAGCCTTATAGGCGATGGTCACCCCCGACAGATCGCCAATGTTCTCACCCAGTGTCAACTCGCCATTAACCTTGAGATCATCAAACACCGCATAGTTATTGTATTGCTCGACTAGGGCTTTACCGCGCGCGGCAAACTCTTTTAAGTCTTGCTCTGTCCACCAATCACGCATGTTGCCTTCACCATCAAACTTAGCCCCTTGGTCATCGAAGCCATGGCCCATTTCATGGCCAATTACGGCGCCAATGCCACCATAGTTAACCGCATCATCGGCTGCCATGTTAAAAAATGGCGGTTGTAAGATAGCCGCAGGGAAGACGATTTCATTCATCGTTGGGTTGTAGTAAGCATTAACGGTTTGCGGCGTCATGTGCCACTCCCACTTACGAATCGCTGAGCCGAGTTTTTCCAGTTCTTTATCATGACTTAAGATATTTGCTCGCATGGCGTTACCCACTAAGTCATCACTTTTAATGGTCAGCTTAGTGTAATCTTCCCAGCGATCGGGATAACCGATTTTAGGGTCAAATTTAGCCAGCTTATCTTTAGCCGCCACTTTGGTATCTGGACTCATCCAGCTTAAGTTTTCGATGCTTTCGCCGTAGGCGCCGCGTAAATTTTCAACCAAACCTTGCATGCGCTCTTTAGCTTCAGGAGTAAAGTGACGCTTAACATACACCTTGCCGACAACTTCACCTAAGACTGAATTCACCGCGCCTACGCCACGCTTCCAACGAGGCTCTTGTTCCGCTTGGCCATTAAGTGTCTTAGCAAAAAACTCAAAATTTTCTTTATCGAGATCTAAGCTTAAATTCCCGGCAAAATGGGTTAATGTCTGCCAAGTCATGTAGGTCTGCCATGTGGCTAAATCATTAGCCTTAAGCACCTCATTGAAGCCTTCAATGAAGCTAGGTTGGTTAATGATAATGTCTGCTTGCTGGTCGGCACCTAAGGTTTTAAGGTAACCGTCCCAGTTGATGTCTGGTGCTAAGGTAGCGAGCTCAGCCACTTGATACAAATTATAGGTCTTAGTGCTATCACGCGTTTCGACCACATCCCAATGACGGCTAGCGATAGCGGTCTCAAGCGCTAACACCTGCTCTGCACTGGCTTTTGGATTAGGTAAGCCTGCCAACGTGAACATTTTTTCAATGTGTTCGACAAACGCTTGACGAATTTTAACGAAGCGCTCTGCCTCGTTAAAATAGTAATCTTTTTCAGGCAAGCTTAAGCCATACTGCCAAATATGGGTGGCATAACGGCTAGAATCTTTGGCGTCGATGTTGATATAAAACGCTAGGGGGGTGCCGCCGCCAATCACTTGGCTATGGGCAAAATACTCGACTAATTCATCTTTATTTTGCAGTGCGGCAATCTTATCTAGTTCAGCCTGAATAGGCTTTATCCCTAATGCGTTTAAGGTGTCGGTGTCCATGAATGAGCGATACAGATCGGCCACTTTTTGCTCGTCACTGCCCGCGGTAAGGTTAGGTGTGGCTGCCACTTCTTCAATAATGGCTTTAACGTCATCACGAGACTTTTCACGTAAATCATAAAAGGCACCCGTGCTGGTTCGATCGCTTGGGATCTCGGTGTTATTAATCCAGGTACCATTTACATATGAGTAAAAGTCATCTTGCGGACGAACCGATTTGTCAAAGTTAGCAAAGTCGATACCCGACGTCAGCGCTTGTTCTACGGCAACTGCGGCTTCTGTTTTGGCCGTCTCTGGCGCACTAACTTCGACGTTATCGCTATTGCAGGCGCTAAGGCCCACGATTAATGAGGCGCAAAGTCCGCCTACGAGCACTTTCTTCATCTGAATTCCTTGGTCTATGCTGATTGAATTATTGTTTTGTCGCTATGTGCATCATTGTGACTATCACGCTAGAGGCCCGCTGTATTACTCACTAGCTCAAATAAATCGTCTACCACAAGCCACACATGTTAAATTGTTTGGGCTAAAGTAAACAAGTTAATCTCCCGATCTAGCGTCGCCATTGCGCCACTTATATGTAACTAAAGGTTTCATATCACAGGTGCCATTTAACCCATAACACTGCCGTTAAAGCGGTTTAATCTCTCTTGCTGGATTGCCGGCGACAAGGGTTTAAGCCGCCACATCTTTGCTCACCACAGCCCCAGCGGCAATCACCGCCTCATTGGCAATCGTCACCCCAGGGAGAATAATCGCCCCACCACCAATCCACACCCGCTCACCAATATAGAGCGCCTTTGCGGTTTCCCATCCCTGCAAGCGGCGCTCGGCATCCAATGGGTGTCTGGCGGTGGCATGCGAATTACTACGCTCCCCCTTTCCCTTTGGCGACGCTAGCCTCATAATGTCTGCCATTATGATTTTATTGCCGAGTAACCTGTGCGTTTAGACAAATTTATCTGCGAGTCCACCTCTTTAACCCGTTCACTGGCCAAAAAAGCCCTGCATCGAGGCGATGTGACCTGCGATGGCACCATAGTCAAAGACGCCGGTTTTAAAGTGACTCCACACCATCAAATTTGCCTTAATGGTGAAGTCATCTCAGTGGTTGGTCCTCGCTTTATCATGCTCAACAAACCAGTCAACACCATCTGCTCAACCATAGATGAAGAGTACCCATCGGTGCTGAGCCTTATCGATGTCGCCAAACCGGAAGAGCTGCACATTGCTGGTCGCTTAGATGTCGATACCACAGGGCTAGTACTGATCACCAGCGATGGCCAATGGTCACATAAAATCACCTCACCGAAAAAGGAGTGCGGTAAGCGCTATCTAGTGCAGCTGGCCGATCCAATTGGTGAAGCGCTCATTGCCGAGTTTGCCCAAGGCATAGCACTGAGAAATGAAGATGGTCTAACTAAGCCTGCCACCTTAGAGATTATTGACCCGCAACAGGTGCGACTAACAATCACCGAAGGTAAGTATCATCAAGTCAAACGCATGTTTGCCGCTGTAGGCAATAAAGTTGTCGGCTTACACCGCGAATGTGTCGGCCATATCGAACTGGACGAGGCGCTCGCACCTGGCGAGTGGCGCTACTTAACCGCCGCCGAAATCGCCTCGGTTTAACCGCTTATCCCGCCCTAAAAAAACGCCCATCATTAACCGCGTTAATGATGGGCGTTCATTATCTCTTGGTGGCACTCACATGTCGCATCGTCATGGCGACACCTTATCACTCGCCGCCAATCACACTCTTGATGCTGTTGAGTAAGGCTCTGTCGGTACGCGCTTTTTTAAGCTTTTTAGCACTTTCTTTTAATGACGCATCCGATAAACGCGCAAAAATATTGTTGTACTCTTTTTCATCAATGGCCTCATCACTGTCGGCCAGCTCGGCAATATCTTGCGCCACACGACTCAGTTGCAACCAAGCGTTAGCGATATAAAAACCATGAAAATCGGCTTGCGGCAATAATGCACTGGCACTGGCTGGTAGGGCATCCCACACGGCTGCAAATTTTTGGTCTTTATCTTCAATCAATTCCTGACAAAGATTGGCATAAGCTTCCATCAAATTAGCCGGCACCTTATCCATAGGGATAACGCTATTGCAGACGTTTAACGCCACCTGTTGTGCCCGCTGTTGATAGGCTTGGCTCTGATAATTCATATGTTTGTAAACCCTTTAATTAAAATGTCCCACTGATATAGATACCATAGTTATCTTTACCGGCAATCGGGCTGATGGTGATACCTTTATAGGGATCGGTAAAATAGAGTCCCGACACTATGCCAATCGCTGCGCCCGCTAACACATCTTCAAGATAGTGGTTATCACTCGCCACCCGGGTATAACCCACATAACCAGCAGCCACATAAGCCGGGATCGCCCACTGCCAACCATAGCGTTGCTGCACAAAAGTAGCCGCGGCAAAGGTATCGGCGGTGTGTCCAGAGGGAAAAGAGTCATCGCCCGATCCATCTGGACGCTGTTTATCGATAGCATACTTTAAGCCTTCGACCGCCACCCGTGAGACCACGCCGCTTTTGATCAGCTGCCAACTGCCCTGATAATCATCTTCAACGGCAATAGAGGCCCCCAACGTGACCGCAGGTAACAGCAGATGCAATACATCCCCCGACTGTTCAAGGCTAGATGCGCTGCAGTAAGATGAACTCAGCAGCATGACAATACTTGCGCATAATCGTTTCACTATAACTCGCTTAATATAGATATCGGGAAAAGGCTGACTTTATACCTGTCACGTAGACGAAAAGCAAAACTGAGTGCCATAAACCCCATATGAGTTGCCTGCCACGCTTCATCGACGCCCCCAATCGGTCCCCCACTAAGCTGCACTCAGTCATTTGCGCCCAATGATTTGTACCCAGTCGTTTGTACTTAGTCATTTATAATTAGTCATTTGTAACGAGTCTGTACGCCCAGTGCTACGCTACGACCTCACGCTACTGCTGATACTAATTCTGATACTGATACTAATTGCTGATGAAGCTTATGAGTCACTCAAGGTGTTGCCACTGCGGCTTAACTGGTATTATGTGGCGGTTAGCCATCATCACTATGTCGATACCATTACCATGCAAACACAGCCAACAGCGCTATCTCAACTCAATAGCAGCCAACTGCAACAACTTGCCATCAAGATAAAGCAGTGGGGCAAAGCGCTCGGATTTGCACAAATAGGCATTACCGACACCGACTTAACCCAAGAAGAGCCCAAGCTACAAGCCTGGCTCGACAAGGGGTATCACGCACAGATGCACTACATGCAGGCCCACGGGATGATGCGAGCCCGCCCGCAAGAACTCCACCCCGGCACCTTAAGGGTTATCTCGGCGAGAATGGATTATTTGCCACCAGAAGCTGGCTTTGCTACCCATTTACGCGACCCGAATATGGCCTATATTTCTCGCTATGCCGGCGGGCGTGATTACCATAAGATGATCCGTAATCGGCTCAAAAAATTGGGTCAACAGATTGAGGCAGAATTAACCAGTTTAGGCATGGAAAAACCCAACTTTCGGCCTTTTGTCGATTCAGCCCCAATTCTTGAGCGACCATTAGCCGAGAAAGCTGGCATTGGCTGGACGGGTAAACACAGCTTGTTGCTCAATCATCAGGCCGGTAGCTGGTTCTTCTTAGGCGAGCTGCTTATCGATCTGCCGCTGCCGATAGATCTGCCTATTCAGGCCGATTGCCAAACCTGCGTCGCCTGCATCAAATCGTGCCCCACCAACGCCATCGTTGAACCCTATGTCGTCGATGGCGGGCGTTGCATCTCTTACCTGACCATCGAACTGCAGGGCGCGATCCCAATCGAATTTCGGCCGCTGATCGGCAACCGTATCTACGGCTGTGACGACTGCCAACTGGTGTGCCCCGTCAATGCGCAGGCACCATTGACCCAAGAGAGTGACTTTCACACTCGCGACCCACTTAAACACCCGCAATTGCTCACACTGTTTGCTTGGAGTGAAGCCGAGTTTTTACGTTACACCGAAGGCAGTGCCATTCGCCGTATTGGCCATAAGCGCTGGCTTCGTAACATTGCCGTGGCGCTGGGCAATGCGCCGCACTCGGATGACATTATCGCCGCGCTGCGACACCGACGTATAAGCGATGAGGTCGATGAGATGGTAATAGAACATATTGACTGGGCATTAATACAGCAGCAGACAAAAGCCAACCCACCAGCCGATAAAGCCTGTACATTAGCGGTACAAACGGTCGCCGCGCAGCACCCTAACCGTAAGACCCAGCGAGTGATCCGCACCATTGAAAAAGGCTTACCAAGAGATGCGTAAGCCTTAATATGAGCCGTGGCGTAAACCACCTATCGTCTGCTTCCGTTATCTGTCAGTATCTAAGGTAAAACCAACCTTAACCGTGACTTGCCAATGGGCAATGAGCCCCTCCTCTAAATGGCCACGGGTCTCAACCACCTCAAACCAACGTAAATGATGTAACGACTGACTCGCTTCGGCGATGGCATTCTTTATCGCTTCATCTGAGCTGATGGGTGAAGATCCGACAAGCTCGATGATCTTATAGGTGTGACTCATAATGATTCTCCCAAGTTAGTTGGTCGTCTACTTTGAGTATAGAAAGCTTTTTTACCTCTGCCCGTGAAAAGCCGACTATCGGCATTAATGGCAAAAATCTCCTAGACTGAAGGCAATGTAAGCGCCATAAATCATCGCCACAGTTCATCTGCATAGGAGCTCGAATGGACAAGCCTATTATTGCCGACAACAAACCCAAGAAAGTCAAATTAGCGCAAGGCAAAGAATACTTTTTTTGTGCCTGTGGCCGCTCTAACAATCAACCATTTTGCGATGGTTCTCATCAGGGTAGCGGCTTTGAGCCCAAAGCATTTACGGCAAAACAAGATGGCGACGCCTACCTGTGCGCCTGCAAGCACACAGGTAATGCCCCTTTTTGCGACGGCAGCCATAAGCAATTTACCCAAGAGCAAGTCGGCACAGAAGGCCCTGGCATCTCCGCGGCGCGGCGCAAGGATGAGATGCCAATCGCCATCGCCACAGCAGAAGAGCCCAGCGTCGCCCTCATCCACCAGCTAGCCAGAGAAGGGCTAAGCATACTTGGGCATCACGGCCCTATAGTCGCCATGGGCGTGCCGCGCCAACAGTTGCCCCAGTGGGACGCTATCCAAATTATGACCGCGCAGATGGCAACAAAACCGCTATTTGAAGATGAAGAGGTGCACACCGAGCTTATCATCGGGCCCGAGGCGCGTAAGCCGCTGCAACTGAGCATCCCCTTATTGGTCTCTGATATGAGTTTCGGCGCCCTATCTGAAGAGGCGAAAATCGCCTTAGCCAAAGGTGCAGAACTTGCAGGAACAGGTATCTGCTCTGGTGAAGGGGGCATGTTACCTGCCGAGCAAGCGGCCAATTCACGTTATTTTTATGAGCTCGCCAGCGCCAAATTTGGTTATAAAGAGGCGCTATTACACTCGATTCAGGCATTTCATTTTAAAGGGGGTCAAGGCGCTAAAACGGGGACTGGCGGACACTTACCCGGCATCAAAAATCAGGGAAAGATTGCCGAAGTGCGAGGGATAAAAGCCGGTGAAGACGCCATCTCGCCACCGACTTTTCACGACCTGCGCACGGTTAGCGACTTCAAACGTTTTGCCGATCGCGTACGTGAGCTCAGTGGTGGCGTGCCTATCGGCTTTAAACTGAGCGCCAACCATATCGAGCAAGATATTCAGTTTGCCCTCGACGCCAGCGCCGACTATATCATCTTAGATGGCCGCGGTGGTGGCACAGGCGCGGCGCCGCAAATATTCCGTGACCACATCAGTGTTCCGACCATCCCAGCACTTGCTCGGGCGCGTCGCTATTTAGACAGCCAGGGCGCTAGCGGGCGCGTCACCTTGATTATCACTGGCGGTCTGCGATTACCGATGGACTTTGTTAAAGCCATGGCCTTGGGCGCAGACGGCGTCGCCATCGCAAACAGCGCGATGCAATCCATTGGCTGTGTGGCCGCGCGAATTTGTAATACCAATAACTGCCCAGCAGGTATCGCCACCCAAGATGCCTCTCTACGCCAGCGACTGAATATCGACACCTCGGCGCGGCAACTGGCCAACTTTCTTGCCGCCTCAACCGAGCTGATGCAGGTGATGGCACGCGCCTGTGGTCATCATCATCTAAGTGATTTTAACCCTAATGACTTAGCCACATGGCATAGAGAGATGGCGCTGCTATCGGGCATCAACTACGCCGGGATAGCGCCCATAAATGACAGCTAACGACACAGGTGTTACCTATCAGGCTGTCTCGGCGAGATGAACGGCTTGCTTTTGATGGTATTCATCATACTAAGCGGCAGATGCGCCGCTGCCCAAGGTTAAGAAGCCGATGGCGCACATAGCGCCATCGGCTTTAAAGGATCACTGCCATCTTGGGCGGGTTCGCTCAACGCATCAATCAGCCAAGTCTGCGTCTTAGCTCCTGCGTGGCCGTCACCATATTTTGCAGCGCAGGTTCAACTTCATCCCAAGTGCGCGTCTTGAGCCCACAATCTGGATTAACCCACAATTGGCGAACAGGAATTTTAGTCGCCGCCTTGTCGATAAGCGCAACCATCTGCTCGACGCTGGGGATATTTGGGCTATGAATATCATACACGCCTGGGCCTATCTCGTTGGGATAGTCGAAATCTTCGAAGGCATTGAGCAACTCCATATTTGAGCGCGAAGTTTCAATGGTGATCACATCGGCGTCCATGGCGGCAATCGATGCGATGGTGGCATTAAACTCGCTGTAACACATATGGGTGTGGATCTGGGTGTCATCCTTAACGCCGGCGGCGCTGAGTTTAAAGGCGTTTACCGCCCAATCTAAGTAGGTTTGCCACTGTGATTGTTTCAGCGGCAACCCTTCGCGAAATGCCGGTTCATCGATCTGGATAATCTTAATCCCCGCGTTTTGCAGATCAACTACTTCATCACGGATGGCCAAGGCCAGTTGGTTTGCGATCACCTCGCGGCTAATATCTTCGCGGGCAAATGACCAATGTAAGATGGTTACTGGGCCAGTCAGCATCCCTTTGACGGGGTTGTCAGTCAGCGATTGGGCATAGGTGGCCCAGTCTAATGTCATCGGCTTAGGCCGTGAGACATCACCATAAATCAAGGGTGGTTTAACACAACGTGAGCCGTAACTTTGCACCCAACCAAATTGGGTAAAACCAACGCCATCTAACTGTTCACCAAAGTATTCCACCATGTCGTTACGTTCGGCTTCACCATGAACCAACACATCGATACCCAGTTTTAACTGCCTCTGTATGGTGTCGCGAGTAACACCTTGCAACTGGGCAATATATGCCGCTTCGGTCAACTCACCTTTACGCCAACGACTGCGCAGTCCTCGTATGGCAGGGGTTTGTGGGAATGAGCCTATGGTCGTGGTCGGCAGTAAAGGCAAGCGCAGGCGCTGCTGTTGTAATACTTGCCGCTGGGCAAAGCCGCTTTGACGCTCAAAATCGCCAGTGGTTAACCCAGCGACGCGCTCATTCACCTGCAAATTAGCCGCCTGCTGCCTAGCCTCGCGGCGCGCGCGGCAGCGCTCGGCGGTGGCCCGGGCAGCCTCTGAGTCTGGCTCGATTAATAGGGTACGCAACTGGCTAAGCTCATTGAGTTTTTGTTTGGCAAAACTGAGCTGCTGACGCAGCGCTGTATCGAGCTCGGTTTCCACATCAAGATCCACCGGACTATGCAGTAACGAGCAAGACGGCGCTAACCAGATCTGCTTGCCTAAATCGGCCACTACAGGGGCAATATCCGCGGCAATCTTATCTAACTCAGCCGCCCAGACATTCCGACCGTTAATCACCCCTAGGCTCAATATTTGCTCGGGCTGTAAACTGCTCGCAAACAACGACAACTGCTCCGGTGCACTGACTAAATCCAGATGAATACCCGCCACTGCTAAATTCGCAATGAGCTCATGGTGATGTGCCACCGAGCCATAATAACTGGCCAGTAACAGCTTAACCTGCGCGCGGCTCAATGAGGCATAGGTTGCGGCAAAGAGCGCTTGCCACTCAGGCGTTAACTCTAACGCTAAGATAGGTTCATCAAGTTGCACCCAGGTCACCCCTTGGGCTTTAAAGCGAGCAAGGATCGCCTGATAAACCTCAATCAATTGGGGTAACAAACTCAACTTATCAAATGCTTGCCCCTCGCATTTTGCCAAGTAGAGGTAAGACAGTGGTCCAAGCAACACAGGTTTCACCTGATGACCCAAGGCTTTGGCCTGCTCCACCTCATCAAACAACTGTTCATAGGCAATACTGAAGGTTTGATTTTGACTCAGCTCGGGCACGATATAGTGATAATTACTATTGAAATACTTTTTCATTTGCGAGGCGCTGCTGGCCGCACCTGTTGGGGCGCGCCCTCGTGCCACTCTAAATAGGGTATCTAAATCCACCTTGTCACCATCACGATGGCGAGCTGGAATAGCATTAATGGTGGCGCTTAAGGTAAGCACCTGATCGTAGTAGGCAAAGTCACCTACTGGCAACAAACTCACCCCCGCATCGGCCTGCCACTGCCAATGAGTTTGCCGTAAAGTGCTGGCCACCTCATGTAGCGCCGCTGGCGTGATCTCTTGGCGCCAATATTGCTCTAACGCAAATTTAAGTTCACGCTGACGCCCAATTCGAGGAAAACCTAATGACGCGATATTGATAGTTTGCATACTGATACCCTTCTAAATGAGATAAGCCAATGAATGATGCCCCCTGCACTGACATCACAGCTCAAGCTTGATTAATAATAAATACGCCACAACGAAACAGGCGTCTGGACGTCTAGAAGTTTATTGTGTTAGTCTGTTGGTTCGCAATGGAATTGATTTCAACCCCAACATGAGCAAGATTCATCTGAGGTAAAAATGATAGAGCTTAGGCATTTACGCACATTAGTTGCACTCAAGGAAAGTGGCAGTCTTGCAGGGGCTGCAGAGAAACGCTTTGTCACCCAATCGGCTTTATCCCATCAAATCAAAGAGCTGGAAACTCGGATCAACTCAGCCATCTTTATCCGTAAGAGCAAGCCGCTGTCGTTTACTCAAGAAGGTGTGCGGCTACTGCATCTAGCCGAAGAGATATTGCCTAAGGTGACAGAGACCGAGCTTGATCTTAAAAATGGCCTCAATAGTGACAATACCGATCTGTTTGTCGGGATTGAATGTCACAGTTGTTTTCGCTGGTTAATGCCGGTTATCACTGAGTTTAATGCCAGCTTTCCCCACAGTAATTTAGAGCTATCGAGCCGGCATCTATTTGATTCGCTAACGGCACTCAAGCAGGGGCAATTAGATGTGGTACTGACGTCAGACCCTATTCCAGATCATGATATTACCTATCAGCACCTATTTGATTTTGAAGTAAAACTAATTTGCGCCGCCGATCATCCCCTAGCAACGCAGCCTTTTGTCAGCCCAGCTCATTTAGCCAAGCAAACCTTGCTCACCTACCCTGTGCCGCCCGAACGTTTAGACATTTATCGCCACTTTATGGAGCCGGCGGGCGTGCCTATCGCTAAACAAATTCGATGCGATCTCACCTCCACGCTACTGCAACGCATCGCCTGTAAAGATGGCGTCTCCGCCCTCCCCACATGGTCGATTAACCAAGCCCATGGCTTGTCACTTAGTGCGTTACCATTAGGCCGAGACGGCTTAAAACGCCCGCTATTTGGGGCCTATCGCCGCAGCAGTAGCAAAACTCGAGTGGCGCAACACTGGTTGCAGTTAGTGGCAAGCGAGGGCATGGCGAAACAGGATATTCTCAATTAACGCTGAGAAAATAGAGCAGAGAGAATACTCATTTAGATAAACAGCAAAACCTGTTTTGTTATCACACTCAAAACAGGTTTTAGGCTTACTTGCGCTGCGCGCATCGGGGTTAAAGCGGTTTAAGCAGCTGATTACGCATCGCTAATACTCGGCGTAAAATCAGACCAGGTGAGTCAGTATTACGTGTCTGACGTAAGTTATGCGCAATCATAAACTCTTGACGTAATTCCTCATCTAAGTCGAGCGCCTCAAAAGCATCGAGGGTGAGGGTCTGTTTATGGTTATCAATGATCGATTTAATGATGGACAGGGGTAGAGACTGTTCCGATTCAGCGTTTAAATAGGCAAAGGCAGTTAAGGCGACAATTTCGCCAAACACACTAAACAGCGCCAAGGTTTGCACTTCATCAGGGTCAATATTCACCCCCTCCATTTGGTGTAAACTGTCGACCGATTCTACAGCTATGCTTTCGGTGAGTGTCCAGTAACCGGTCACCAACTTTTTATACAGCTGAGGTAGCTCATCCAGTCGCTCTTTGAGATAGAAAGAAAATGCGTAACGATAAATGTTAATTTGGCCTAAACGAACCAAAGCATCTTTGAGAGAGCGGTTTTTAATAGCAGCTGCACAAGGGGCAGCGGCCGCATTGCTGCGGTACAGCATGTGAGCCGCTAATGCTGGATCGGAGGAGACAATATCAATGACATTACGAATATCGCCATCGGCAATAATGGCTTTTTTTAACGGGATAAGAATACCACGGCGACCAATGACCTGCTCTTCATTGCCGATAATCGCACGTACTTGAGTGAATACTTGATGCTCAAGATCTGTCATGAGAAGTTATTAACCTGATTAATCGTTGTGGCAAATCGCCAATTATTACCGTCGAATTTACCCATAAAACGCCCGCTGCGGTCAAGTCGATTTGCCACAAAACGCTACTTTATCGCAAATAAATCGATAATGCTGAGTACGTTAGCCATAAAACCCTATTATGCCGCGCGGAATAGCGCCACGATATTACAAACCACTAACAAGCGTTACAGCTTAACACATTGAATCATCTCGAATCGAAAACAAAAAAGGCATTTTAAATGGCTTTTTATCCCTTTAATTGCAGGGTATTGACATGTAAGAGACTCCCTATATAGCGATAAATAGCTTTTATGAGTAAAACTCATGATAAATTTGAGATGAAATCATAATGAGCAATAAGCAAAATTGACGACTTACAATCTCAACATCATCCGCTCAAATAGCCCCCGCCTGCTGTAAACGTTGATGCAGATGCTCAGCCAACTGACGATAACCGGCATTATTGAGATGAATCGCATCGGATTTAAGTTCGCTCGATTTAAGTAATTCAGCTAACTTATCTTCAATAAGCAGTAAGCCATATTGCTCGCTTAAACGCTTATAGAGACTAGCAGGTGTCAGCCAAATCCCTTTTTGAGGCACAGCAATTAAAACAATGGCAATATCACGCTGCTGCGCCTGCTCAATCATCTGCGCTAAATTTCGCTCAACTTGCTGCTCACTCATATTACGTAAAAAATCGTTGCCGCCCTCCAGCAATAACACTAAATGAGGTTGGGTGGCATCTAACACCTGTGCAAATCGCTGCGCCCCTTCGCCGCTGGTTTCGCCAGAAATACCCGCATTAACCACCTCAAGGCCGGTTAAGTTAGCCAGAACACTGGGATAATCGGCTCCGGCACTGGCGCCTACGCCTTGGGTAAGGCTGTCGCCAAAGGCCAAAATACGCCCATGCTGCGGTAATGCTGCTAACGTCTCGCCCTTTTGAGGCAGTAGCCAAGCCAGCAACACGATGGCGATGCCCAAGAGTAACCATTTTAATTTCATCTTTTAACTCCTTGTTTATCGCTTTGCCACTCACAAGACTAACCTGTAATGATTAAGTCTGGCTTAATCAATTAAAGGAGTTGTTAAGCCTGGGCCTCACTAGTAATACCAGCAATAACATGTGCTTACGATAAAATTGCAGCCATAAAAAAGCCAATCAGTAAATCTGACTGGCTTTATCTTACTTTAAGTCACTTGGCGTGCACGCATTACCGCTTAAAAGCGGTAGCTCGCGGTTAAACGCAGCGCGCGGCCAGTCCCAGAGTAATAACCGTTGCCCCATGCACTGTAATAACCTGCGCTAACATACTCTTCATCAAGCAGGTTATCGACTCGCAAGCTGGCTAACCATGCGCCGCGAGTATAGTTAAGCGCGACATTGGTGAGCAGGTAATCCGCTAGCTTAGGATCAACATTGGCGTTGTCGCCCTCGATAAAGCGCTCCCCCGTATACAGACCTTCAACAAACAGTTGCACATGTTCACTGATATCGTAACTGATATAGCCACGACCCGAATGCTTCGCCACCCAAGAAAGTGACTTACCATCATTAACGCCATCGGTAAATTCGGCATCAATGTAGTTATATTCTAGCCCCAGCAGTACCTGCTGCATGACTTGCCAATCCCAATCTAAACTGACGCCATAACGACGTGATGCATCGGCGTTCACGTTAGCACCAGGGAAACTGCCGCCAGTTGGAGTGTCGGCGCTAGGGTCGAACACAATTTCATCTTCTAGATCGAGGCGATAGGCACTCACTCGCAGTGTTTGCTGCGCTAGCGTCCAGTCCCACCCCGCTTCATAAGAGCGGCCAGTTTGCGGCTTAAGCCCCTTCACATTAGGCGGGGTATAAGCTTGCTCATCAACCTTGGCAAAGCGGAAATTATCGTCGGCACGCAGGTAAAAACGCTGAGCGTCCGTGGGGCGATAGTTAATCCCAAGTTCAAACGCATGGGCATCCTGATCCAGCTCAATGCCGCTAGCATAGGCGCTGGGATCGCGCAGATCGTCGGTCACCTCAGCATAACGACCACCCACAATGTAACTCACACTTTGAGTCAGTGGCACTGTGGCTTGCACATAGGCACTGGCCTGCTTTTGCACGTTTTCACGGCCACTGCTAAACACCGACTCACCGCGGCTTAAATCGAGCCCGGTCACTAGGGTTAACGGGCCGTTTTCAGTAGTAAAGTTAGCAGTCGCCTTAGGGTTAAATTCCAGCAGTGAGCGCGTATCACGGCGGTCGCTTCCCCAGCTATTAAGGCCAGTGATTAAGGTGTCGGCATAATTGATATCCGCCCCAAGCTCCCATTGCTGGTTGAGTTGGCGCTGATAACCCGACCGCAGCGCCGTGGTCATTTCATGCAGATAACTGTCATAGGCACCTGGTGCGCTGGCATCTGATTGACGTGGGTCTTGTTCAATCTGCTCGAGGGTTAATGCGCCTGCCAATTCTCGACGGTTGTCGTAATAACTGCTTTCGGCAAAAAAGTGCTGCACGTCGTCTTGATACTGCAAGCGCCCTAATAACGATGAGGTTTCATTCGCGTTATGGTCACGATAGTTATCCCCTTGGTTATAACTGGCCGCACCATAAAAACGCCAATTAGCGTTTATCGCCCCTGACACATCAACGTTACCTTCATAGGTATCAAAACTGCCCCCTGACAACTGCACGCTGCCACCACTGCCCTGTGGCGCTTTGGTGATGATGTTAATCACACCAC
The DNA here is from genome assembly GCF_003605125.1 of Shewanella algidipiscicola. Classification (GTDB taxonomy): domain Bacteria; phylum Pseudomonadota; class Gammaproteobacteria; order Enterobacterales; family Shewanellaceae; genus Shewanella; species Shewanella algidipiscicola. The sequence continues at coordinate 17,103 of NZ_QPQT01000022.1, read as the reverse complement.
CCACCGCCTGATCGCCATATAGCACGCCCGCACTCCCAGACATGATCTCGATACGCTCAACTTGATTAAGGGCAATGGCGCTAATGCTTGGAGCGGCGATATCGATATTGTTTAGTCGACGTCCATCAATCAAAATTAAGGTATTACTCGCCGCTTGGCTAGCACTAAAGCCCCGCAGAGCAAATACGGCTCCGGTGTTTGAATCGGAAATCTGTATACCGCTTTGACCGCGTAACACTTCGGTTAAACTCGTTGCGCCACTCATCTCAATCGCGGCGGCATCAATCACATTGACGTTAGCAGCAATATTGAGAGGGGTACTGACATTACGACCGATAACGGTAATAGCATCGTCGATATTGATTTGCGCAGAGGTGGCATTTTGCGCTGTCACTGAAAACGCAGAAAAACTTAATAAACCGCCAATTAACAGGGCGATAGCTGTAGGTTGTGTACCCATTTACCTTTAACTCCTAAAAGGGAAACGGGGCAAGAGGTCACGACTTCACGCTATTAAAGCGATATGTAGTCGCATTTCGAGATCTGCCCGCCGAAATCTCAAAATCACCTTAAGGGCCGGTCTCCGGACTGAGGATAGGTATAAACCCAAACTGCGGTTGATACGACAAGACTGAGTTTTTTTAACGCTTGTAGCAAGCGCACTCAGCTTTCACCTTTCACCGTTGCGGGGGCAGTGCCAGCTTTTCACAGGCTTCCCGATTATCCCATTGCGACTGACGCAACTGGGCACCACAAAAGATTGACTCGAATTTGGTTATCTATAAACGGCAATGCACAACTGTTATTCCATACAAAGCGGCATCGCCGTCAAGACCGCGGGCATTATAGACGTCTAAACGGATAAAAGTCTAACAAAGCATGCTAAGTCAGTGTCATACCAACCGCAGTTCCTATTAAGCAAAACGGCACGAGCGACTTGGCCAGTGACATTGCCAACGACAAATTCATCACAAATAAATCACCATACTGACAATAATCACTGTTAACCCTTTATCCTCCCTTACTACAGACCCTATAATAAACAACCAGTAAGCGATTATTTATCACCAGTCATTGTCGTCATTTCGCCGGGCGTTATCGACTACTCAAATGGAATGAACCTGTGCTAACAAAACTGCGCGCGATGCAAAGCTCCACCCAGATGATAGTGGCCATGTTTGTAGGCTTTGGTGTGGGCTTATTCTTTGGCGAGTCGGTTGGCTGGCTCAGCAATATTGGCACCAGCGTCATTCTGTTAATGCAGATGACAGTGCTACCCTTTATTTTAGTCTCTCTCATTGGCGGTATCGGCAAACTTAAGCGCACCACTGCCAGTTTAATTTTTAGCCGCGCAGGCGTCATCATGTTGCTGCTGTGGCTTATGGGCTTAGTGCTGGTGGCCCTCATGCCGCTGTCATTTCCTTTTGTTGAAACGGCCTCTTTTTTCAGCACCAGCATTGTCGAGCCCACGACTCCTATCGATTACTTTAAGCTGTATATTCCGGCCAACCCGTTTGAGTCGATGGCGGCAGGCTATGTGCCTGCCATGGTGGTGTTCAGTATCGCCATGGGGCTGGCGCTCATTGGCATGGAGGGGGAAAACAAACGGCTTATCATTACCTTTATGCATACCTGTAGCGAAATATTCGCTAAGATCACTCAGGCGCTGGTGCGGGTCTTGCCTATCGGCATTTTTGCCATGTCGGCCTCGGCGGCGGGCACTATGGGAGTCGATGAATTTGCCAGTATGCAGGTGTATCTCATCAGCTATTTTGTACTTTGTTTACTGCTCACTTTCTGGCTGTTGCCTTGGATCATCGCCTCACTCACCCCGGTGACCTATACCCAAGCGCTGCGCATCGCGAAATCGAGCGTGGTCACCGCATTCGCGACCGGCAATATTTTTATCGTGATCCCTGTGATTGTCGACGAATGTAAGCAGATCATGCGCGAGCATGAAAGCCTCAGCGATGACGCCGAAACCCTAATTGAAATTTTGGTGCCCATCGCCTTCACCTTCCCCAACATCGGTAAACTGACGGTCATTTTGTTTGTGCTGTTTGCCGGCTGGTTTAACGGCACTCCGGTGGACATTAGCGACCTGCCGTCGCTGTCAATTAGCGGCCTGCTCTCTTTGTTTGGTAGTGTCTATGTCGCCATCCCCTTTATGTTGGACTTACTGCATCTGCCACAAGATCTATTTCAACTATTTGTAATGTCAGGCTTTATTACTGGAAAGTTTAACTCAATAGCCGCCGTAATGTATCTATTTGCCTTAACGCTACTCACGGTATCCCAGTTTGAGCAGCGTTTAAAGCTGCGCCCACCACAACTGCTGAAATTAAGTATTGGCGTCGTCGTAGGAGTCGCCTTGACCTTAGTGGTGAGCCGAGTGGGAATGGGCATGTTGATCCACAGCCCTGATGTCACCAGCGGCGTAATTGCCAATATGCAGGTGGCCGATAAAGTGCCGACTACCGTAAAAAAACAGTTTCCTATCCTTGGCAAAACACCAAGCGCCCCAATCGCTAATGTGCAAACTATCCGCCAACGCGGAGTATTAAAGGTGGGTTACATCCCCAGTAATGTGCCTTTTAGCTACTATAATAATGCCGCCCAACTAGTGGGGTTTGACAGCGCAATGGCCAGTAAACTCGCCGAAGACTTAGGGGTAAAAGTGGAGTTTATTCCTTTTCATAAAGATCACTTGGCCGAGTCACTCAAGGCGGGGTTTTTCGATATTGCCATGTCAGGCTTAGCCATGGATATCAACCAAATGGATGAGCTGAGTTATGTTGACCCTGTGCTCAAATTAAATTTAGCTATCGCCACCAAAGACCATAAGGTCAACAGTTTTAAACGCAAACAATCGATTTTAGCGCTGCAAAATACCACCATCGCCTATGTAGAGCACAGTGACATTATCGAAGAAGCCAAGGCCAACTACCCCAACCTCACCTTTGTTAAAATCGACGGTTATAAAACCTTTTTTAGGCAGAAAGCCGATAACTATGATGCGGTAGTGATCAGCGCCGAAGCGGGATCGGCTTGGACCTTATTCTTCCCCGGTTACGGCATTGCCTTGCTCGAAAGTAAGGTGCAATACCCGGTGGCTTATGCGGTCGCCCAAGACAATCAATCGCTTCTCAATTACGTCAATAACTGGCAAAAGTTACGTAAAGTCGATGGCCACCAGCAACGGCTGTATAACTATTGGATGCTAGGCCAAGGCGCCACAGAAGATACACCGCGCTGGTCTATCATTCGTGATGTCTTACATTGGGTGGAGTAATTAACGGCCTTATTGGCGCGCTAATGCTTCGCCTAGAGGTTCAAAATAGTTAAGCAGTTGCTGAAAAATCTGCTCGCGGTGCACCAAATCAGGATAGCCTCCGATGTTCGCGAGATCTGAATTTAAGGTTTCGTCGACTAAGTAGGGGTTGTCGACCTCTGGATGGCTCTCAATACAGGCTTCAAAGGCCCGCGCCATCAACTCGGTTGGCTTAGCAAAATAGTAGCGCTGATACTGTTTATCTAAGGCAACGGCACGGGTCACAAAGTCGTGGCTGTCTTGGCCATCGGCACTTAATAAACAGGTTTGAAATACACAGGCTAAGCGCTGATTTAGCGGATGGTTAATCGGCTCGACATCGGCCAGCCAACAACTACTGGCAAAGGCGATACCAGCGGTGCGCACCCGATAGGCTTTCGGCGCAATATAATGGTCAAAGGCATGCCAAAACTCATGGGCAAGCGCCCCCGCGCCAGCATTTTTTGCCAGCGCTAACTCTCGGTGAGCTGGCATATAATGGGCTTGAACGCCCATTTGACCACCAGTGCCAAAGGCTAAGTTAAGGCTTTGGCGCAGCCCCATTGCGTTAGGCGGCAGCTTGAGCATGAAGGCCAGATCGGCAAAGGCATCAAAGATCAAGTTAGCCGCCTTATGCTTCTCCTCGGCCTCTACCCAACTGCCAAGGCGAATATGATTAAGACCAAAGACCTCTTTAATGTCATTAAAGCTGACCTGTTCACCACCGCGGTAATCGGGCCCTCGCCTTCGATAGGCTTTACGGCTTAACACTGAATATCCTTCAAATAAAAATCAAATTGTAACAGCGATAGCGCCCAGTAAAAAGCCGCCCTAGTGGCGGCTTGGTATTAATGGCATGACAGCTTATAACAAGCCATTAATTTGCTAATTTCAACTCGACTCTGTCATCGACTAGGTTCATGTTGAAATCAAACTCATCGACACGGATCGCACGCTCACGCTTGAGGTTATAATCTTGCAGCTGCTTATGTTCACCCGGGGTGATAACACCAGCATCAAGCGCGGCATCTAAGGTTAAGGCAAACTTTACGCCGCCTTTAAAGGTGCGTTGTTTCAAGCCCTTTTTCACCTTAGCCAGTAGCGGCAAACACGCTATCTTGGCTAAATAAGCCTGCTCGTTAATGTAGTTACCATCGCCCGCTACAGGTTTAACTAGGTGGGTTAGTTGACGCTTAAAGCCAGTATTTAACTGCGCCTGATGAGCCAACTCACGCACAAGGTCATCGTTGATTTTCTTCATCTTAGGTGAGTATGTCACTGTGATGAGTTTCATCAATTGACGCGTCGGCGCCGACGGGAAGTTATCGAGGAAATCCAGCAAGGCTTTTTCTGCATTGCACAAGGCCCAGCGGGTCGCATAATGGAAATACGGCGCGGCCTCGGCGCGGCTCGCGGCAGACACCTTTTGCTCGTAATAACGGATAGCAGCCATTGCCGCATACAGGTAGCTCATGACATCCCCCAAACGGGCAGACAACATCTCAGCCTGCTTGAGCTTGCCACCCAATACCAGTAACGAGAAATCGGCATACACCGCCAGCTTAGAGGCCAGCTTATGAACCGACTTTTCATATTCAATCACCTCACCCAAATCGGAGGTCGCATTAGCCGTAAAAGGCAGCAAACCAAGGCGGAAGGCGCGCAAGCTATTGTTAACGCTATAACCCACCGTTTGCCTAAAGATACGATTAAATGTCTTATCGGCATCGGCGGCATCGCTATGAATCGACTCCACCATGCTTTGCAAATGAGGATGACAGCGCATCACACCTTGACCAAAAATCATCAAGTTACGGGTAAGAATATTGGCACCTTCGACCGTAATCGCGATAGGCTGCGCCACATAACCTGACGCTAGGGTATTTTGTGGGCCACGCTGAATCGCTTTACCCGCCTGAATATCCATCGCCGAGTTCAATACATCACGGCCGATCTCGGTCATATGGTATTTGGCTATAGCGGTAACCACCGATGGTTTTAGCCCAAGGCCAAGGCCTTCGGTGGTCAATACACGCATCGCCTCTTGCAGATAAGTTTTACCCGCGATATCGGCCAGCTTCTCTTGAATCCCCTCAAACTGACCAATGGATAGACCAAACTGCTCACGCACCGCGGCGTATTCAGCCGACGACTTAAATGCCGCCTGACTGACTGACACCCCAAGTGCGGGTAATGAAATACCACGCCCCGCGCCCAAACACGCCACTAGCATCTGCCAACCACGGCCGATATTTTGTTGGCCACCTATGATAAATTCCATCGGAATAAACACGTTTTCGCCGCGAGTCGTGCCGTTATAAAAACGGCATCCCATAGGATCATGGCGATTACCCAGCTGCACGCCCGGATGCGACTTAGGAATAAGCGCACAAGTAATACCAAGCGACTCCTTAGCGCCGAGTAACCCTTGAGGATCTTGCACCTTAAACGCCAAGCCTAGTACTGAAGCGATAGGGGCCAGCGTGATATAGCGTTTATCCCAAGTAACCGACAAGCCTAGCACTTGCTCGCCTTGGTACTCGCCCATAGTGACAGTACCGACGTCTGGGATCCCACCCGCATCCGATCCCGCTTCAGGGCTCGTTAAGGCAAAACAGGGGATCTCTTGACCATTCGCAAGGCGTGGCAACCAATAATCGCGCTGCGCATCGGTGCCGTAATGCATTAATAATTCGCCCGGGCCTAATGAGTTAGGCACCATCACGGTAACCGCAACCGCAGAACTTTTAGCGGCAATGGTGGCGACAATGGTCGAATTGGCATAGGGACTAAATTCCAGCCCGCCATAGGCCTTAGGGATAATTAAAGAGAAAAACTTGTTTTCTTTTAAAAAGTTAAGAATATTGTCAGGCAAGTGAGTACAATTTTGCAGTGCGAAATCATCGACCATTTCGATCAACTGCTGCACAGGGCCATCAAGAAACGCTTGCTCATCGGCTGACAGGCTGACCGCTGGCACAGCGCGCAGGGCGTCGAAATCTGGCATACCTTGATAGATAGATCCTTCTAACCACACATCACCCGCATCGAGCGCTTCTTGTTCTGTTGTAGAAATACTCGGCAGTACTTTTTTAAATTTTGTTCTTATACTCATCTTCAGACTCATCCGACCATTTAATTTATGTGCATTACGTCACAAAATCTACATTAGATCAAACATTCTAAATACAAAAACAGCTCTAACTTAACACTTACAAGTCGCTGTTAAGATTAAATATATGCTTTTTCAATACGTTAACGACACATGATTGAAATAAAAAAATTAAACGACCGTTTAATATATACGTTTGAACACAACCTTTATTGACCTAGCTCATGGACATTTCAGCCCTAGAAACGCCCAATGGCCACCTGTTTCATTAATGAAAAAATGCCCGTTTATATTTACTAAATTAGCACTACTTATTGTAAGGATATACGCTTAAATTATCGGCACGAACAATTCCTGCACGATGGGAAAGATCCATTGCTTGTGTAACGGCAACTCGAACATCTCCTTGCCAGTACATAGGTTCCCATGCAGTCAAGTCACTGAATAAGAGAGCGCTTCATGAAGATAGCACTGTTTATCCCCTGTCTGGTTAATCAAATGATGCCCCATGTTGGTATCGCCACCGTTGAATTATTGGAAAAGCTAGGCCATCAGGTGATCTTACCTAAAGGGCAAACCTGCTGCGGCCAACCAATGACCAACTCGGGTTGCTTTGACGAAGCGAAAAAAACCACCCTCAAACTGCTTAATGCCTTTAAAGGCGTTGAGTGCGATGCCATTGTCTGCCCCGCCGCCTCTTGCTTGGTGGCCGCAAAAGAAAACTTCCACGAATTTGACACCAGCCCAGAAGCTCAAGCTGTGATCAACAAGCTGTATGAATTAACCGAGTTTCTTCACGATGTCGCCCCCATCAGCGCCTTTAACAAACCGTTTAACCACAAGATCAGTCTCCAACTGAGCTGCCACGGTATTCGCATGCTCGACTTAGCGACCCCCAGTGAGCAAATGGGACCACGCACCAATAAGGTTGAAGCGGTACTTAAGGCCATCCCTAATATTGAAATCGTCTATCCCGGCCGTCACGACGAATGCTGCGGCTTTGGCGGTACCTTTGCCATCGATGAAGGCGCTGTATCGGCCAAAATGGGTAAAGATAAAGCACAAGCACACGCAGAAACTGGCGCTAAATACGCAGTAGGATTCGATCCCTCATGTTTGTTGCACCTAGATGGCATGATCAGACGCCAACAGCTGCCAATCGAAACCTTACATATCGCCCAAGTTATTAACGCCGCGCTTTAGGAGTACATTATGTCTACGAGTCATACTACCGCCTCGCATGCGAAGAAAGGCGAAATCTTTTGCCAAGATGAATCCCGCGTCGATTGGCACTCTAAAGCGTTGTGGGCACTGAGAGAAAAGCGCGACCGCGCCGCTGGCAGCCTGCCGGAATGGGAACAACTGCGACAACTAGGATCTGAGCTTAAACTGCACACCCTTACCCATTTAGGCCAGTACTTAGAAGAGTTTGAACAAAACTGTCAAGCCAACGGCATTCAGGTGCACTGGGCTAAAGATGGTGTGGAACACAACCAGATAGTGCATAAAATTTTGGCCGAAAAGCAGGTCAAAAAACTGGTCAAATCAAAGTCGATGCTCACCGAAGAGTGTCACTTAAACCCCTACCTTGAAAGCCACGGCATTGAGGTTATCGACACAGACTTAGGCGAGCGCATTATTCAGCTTGCCAAGCAGCCACCGTCACACATTGTGGTACCGGCTATCCACCTTAAAAAAGAGGAAGTGGGCGACCTATTTCATGACAAACTCGGCACCGACGCTGGCGCATCAGACCCACTTTACTTAACCCGAGCGGCCCGCGCTCACCTGCGTGAACAATTCCTGTCGGCCGATGCGGCCATGACAGGGGTAAACATGGCCATTGCCAATAAAGGCGCTGTGGTGGTGTGCACTAACGAAGGTAACGCCGATATGGGCGCTAACCTACCTAAGTTGCAGCTGCACTCTATGGGTATCGATAAGGTGGTTCCCGATCTCGACAGCGCCGCCGTACTGCTGCGCACCTTGGCGCGCAATGCAACCGGGCAACCTGTCACCACCTACAGCTCATTTTACCGTGGGCCACAGGCTGACGGCGAGATGCATGTGATCATCGTCGACAATGGTCGCACTAAGATGCTGCAAGATAAAATTTTAGCCGAAGCGCTTAAATGTATCCGCTGTGGCGGCTGCTTAAACACTTGCCCTGTGTATCGCCGCTCTGGTGGCTACAGCTATAACTACACCATTCCAGGCCCTATCGGTATTGCCGTCGGCTCACAACATGACGCCACCAACTCTATGCCTTGGGCCTGTACCTTGTGTGGCAGCTGTACTCATGTGTGCCCCACTAAGGTGCCACTGGATAAGATCATCCACCACCATCGCCGCCTCAAGGCGCAAGCAGGACAATTGCCTTATGGCAAGAGCACTTATATGCCACTGGTGGGTAACTTTATGGCCAGCGAAACCATGCTCAACTGTTCGATGAGCGTTGCCCGCACCGCACTGCGGATCTTGCCTGGCGCCCTATTAAAACCCTTCTCGGGTGCATGGGGTAAATACCGCGAATTACCGGTCGCGCCTAACTCCAGTTTTGAAGCCTGGTTTAACAAAAATAGAGGTCAGTAATATGTCAAGCAAACAATCTATCCTGCAGGCGCTCAAAACCGTTGCCGTTGAGCCACAAGCGATGCCGAATATCGATGTGAGCCCCCGTCTTGACGACGTTATTGGCCAGTTTGAAACCAACCTTGCCACTGTGGCTGGCACACTGCACCGCCGCGCTGGGCTCGAAGGCTTACAGGCTAAAGTGGATGAGCTGATAGCTCAAGGCTTACAGGTGATCTCAACGGTGGATGGGATCAAAGGCAATCGCGCCGTCCCTGATACTGCCCACGAGCTAAAAGATATCGATTATGCGGTGATCCCGGGCGATCTGGCCGTCGCCGAAAACGGTGCGATTTGGGTCAACAACCAAAACCTTGGCCATCGCGTCACCCCCTTTATCTGTGAAAACCTATTTTTGGTGGTCGAAGCCGACAAAGTGGTTGCCAATATGCACCAAGCCATCAAAAAGATTGGTTTAGATGCGGGCGAGTTTGGTGTGTTTATCGCAGGTCCATCGAAAACCGCCGATATTGAGCAAGCCTTAGTGGTGGGTGCCCATGGGGCATGCAGTTTGAATGTGTATCTAGTTTAAGACCGCGGCGCGATGCGCCCGAGGGCTTAAGTTAACATTTATCGGGTCAGCAATTGACCTTCGAGCCAGCTGCCACCGACGCCTCGTCGGTGGCAGTTTTTTTTATTTACTCGCGCGTTAATCAACTATCCATTTAATCAACTAGCCGTTTAATCAAACAGCTTGCTGGCCTTATCTTGCATAAATTCAATAAACAGTTTGACCTTCAGCGGCTGCTGGCTGCGCTGATGGTACAGCAATGAAATACGCCGCTGCTCGCCACGCCAGTCGGGTAATACCCGCTTTAACGCCCCGCTGGCCAATTGAGGGTTAACAAATAACGATGGACCATACAAGATACCGCCATCATCCACAGTGGCCTTAATCGCCCCATGCAGATCACCAAGGGTCAACTTAGCCGGGCCTTCATAGTAAAAGTCTTCCCCATCGATATGTTTAAGTGACCAGTTAAACAGCGGCCACACTTTTATCAAGCGATGCACAGACAACTGCACCGGATGAGTAATTCTGGGGGCTTGATTCAAATAGCCACTCGAGGCATATAAACCATAATCGAGCACACCGAGTGATTTAGATACCCAAGAAGAGTCGGGCTGCGCGCCGCCGACAATAGCGACATCGACCCCTTCATCAATCAGATCTATGCTGCCGTTATCTTGGGTAATGTGCAGTTGAATATCGGGATAGGCTTTGGAAAACGCGTTAATCGCCTCGATAAAGATCATCGACACTATAGACACAGGCGCGGCGATACGTAAGGTGCCCTCGGGTTTATCTAGGCGCGCTTCGGCACAGCTATCAAACTGGGCCACCACGTTTTGGTAGCGAGCAAATAGCGCGCTCCCCTCTTCGGTCAAACGCAATTTACGCGTACTGCGCATAATGAGCTGAGTATCGAGTAGCGCCTCTAGCTTGGTCAATTTACGACTGACGGTCGACACTGGCATGCTTAACTCTTTAGCCACTTGAGAAAAACCGCCTGCATTGACTAAATGCACAAACAGATGAATAAGTTGCAGCTCTGTACCAACACAACGCGCCATCGAGGCCAACCTTACGCTATAACATCATAATGTGGCGCGCATTATAGCAAATTCCCCCGCGCCACACAGCATTGCTACGTGTCCGTGACAAATGCACCTGCGGTCATCTTCACTACGGGTAATATTAAGACGATGAATATCGCGGCAGTCATTGTTATAATTACGCCACAAAACCGCAGCCAATTTGACTTTAAAGCCACAGTGGCTGGCGTTATCCTTTTGAATACAGATGAGTTTACATCATGGCAAGAACCGCAGCAGCGTTACACATTTTGGTCAAACACAAAGAGCAAGCCGAAGCTATCATGCAGCAATTGGCAAAAGGCGCTAAGTTTGATCTGCTGGCAAAGAAACACTCCACGTGTCCATCGGGCAAAAAAGGCGGCAGCTTGGGCGAATTTAAAAAAGGCCAAATGGTACCGCCGTTTGATAAGGTCTGTTTTAGTGGAGAGCTAATCACGCCCCATATGGTGAAGACCAAATTCGGCTGGCATGTGGTCAAAGTGCTTTACCGCACTTAATCTCTAATAGCCCAAGTTCAATGGGCTGCAAGCTTAATCTGCCAGTAGCTACGCGGTATTCAAATCGCTAACTTACGATTTAACATCAAACGCTTTCACCTAACACTTAAATCGATAGCCAGCTAAGCACGCCGATGATAGCCTCTGTCGGCGCCTCATCTTGTCACGCTCACCTAGAAGCGATTTATCTTACGAGATAAATCGCAGATGGCCCCATTTAGCGTAGCGGCAGTACTATCACAGTACTATCACAGTACTATCACAGTACTAACCAAGCACTAACGCCTGTATTAGTGCCTGCACTATCCAACATTACCGGCCTAACATTTCCTGCCTATATTAACGGCGCGATACGCCTCTAAGCCAAGGTGGCTGCACCTTACACGCTCAACTTAATTAGCATAAAAACGAGCAATACTGTATGGTATTTCAACTGATTAGCTTAACCACCTTGCTCAGCAACGGCAGTAGCACAGGCATTAGCCAGCGACATACTTTCATCACGCCATGCCCAACACAACAACTCACGTGCATGCCATAAATAGGTCGCCATCGCAGTCAACCCGAAAACAGTAACCATTAGGCTATCGGTTACCCCCTCAACTAGACTCACATAATGGCGACGACACTAAGCTCAGTAACAAAGTGATTTTACCGACCTCGCAATGAAAACTGGATTTTAGCGCGACATTTACCCCACAGGAATAGGTCTCTATGACGCAAAAATTTCATCACCTGATCAACTCACTCGATCAGGCCATGACGCAAAATGATAATGAAACAATACAGACCATATTAGCCAACGCATCGGCCGCCGAAGTGGCCCGCGTGATTGAATCCTTGCCACAAAAAGAACGCCTCGCCTTGTGGCCCATGGTCCCCACTGCTCTCTACGGCAAAATATTATTAGAGCTACACCCAGAGCTACGCCGTCCGTTGATTTCACAAACAGATGAAGATGAGCTTATCGCTAGCCTCAGCACCATGCAGATGGATGAATTAGCCGATATCGACAGCGACTTGCCCATCACAGTGATCTCGGCCATGGTGCAAGCCATGGACTCACAACGCCGCGAACGGTATGAGCAAGTCAAACACTATCCCGACGAAACCGCTGGCGGCTTAATGGATGTCGACATCACTGCCGTGCGCGCCGATGTCTCGATAAAAGCCGCCCTGCGATACCTGCGCCGCCTAAGGCAACGTGAAGGCACCTTACCCGATCATCTTGACAGTTTAATGGTGGTTGACCGTAACAACATATTGCTCGGTATCGTGCCGTTAAGTCAGCTAGTCTCTAACGAACTTGACCTTAGCGTGCGACAAGTGATGCTCACCGAAGTCACCAGCTTTACCCCATTTACCCCTGACACTGTGGTGGCGCAGGTGTTTAAAGATAAAGACCTTATTTCTGCCCCCGTGGTGGATGAGCAACATAAGCTTATCGGCCGTATTACCGTCGATGACGTCATTGATGTTATCCAAGAGGAGGCCGATAAAGAGGTCTTTTCACGCGCGGGCTTAAACAACCATCCCGATATGTTCGCTCCTGTGCTTCAAAGCTCGGCGCGACGTGCTATCTGGTTAGGCATCAACTTGTTAACCGCCTTTTTAGCCGCTTGGGTCATCGACCTATTTGAAGCGTCAATTGAAAAAATTGTCGCCCTCGCCGTGTTGATGCCCGTGGTCGCAAGCATGGGAGGAGTTGCTGGCAGTCAAACCCTCACCATGGTGACTCGCGGCTTAGCGCTCAATCAGGTTAACAGCAAAAATATGCTTAAACTGATTGGCCATGAGTTTAGTATCGGCCTATTAAACGGCATGCTGTGGGCGGCTATTGTCGCCATCATCGCCTTTCAGTGGTTTGGCGATTGGCAGTTGGGCTTGGTCTTTGGTTCGGCGATGATTATCGTCTTACTGGCTGGCGTCTTGGCGGGCACTACCATTCCGCCACTGCTTCGCAAAATGGGGGTTGACCCCGCACTCGCCGGCGGCGTGGTGTTAACCACAGTCACCGATGTTGTTGGCTTTTTTGCCTTCCTCGGATTAGCGACGATCGTGATATTGTAGGTGATGTCACCTCACCTTGGGATGAAGGTTTGGCATTTTTTTTAAGTTTACTTGAGCAGCGTTATGCTGAATTTTCATTTATTGATGTGCTATGAAAACGCACCTTAATGGCAATTAATAGCCTGCCGCAGGTGCAGTGCATGGATGCGCAAATGTCGTGATCACATGGATGTGACGGAGCGACCTAATGTGCAAGCGCTCTTTTGGCTCGGTGAGTGAAGCATAGCTTCGTGCTTATGAACGAGAGACAGGGATTGTCGAACTGGCTTTTAGATAGGGATATCGTTGTGAGCCATCCGTGGAGGCTCTGCGAAATCATCCATGATTTCGAAGGCCAAAACCGCGCTTACACCTATCTCTAACGCTTCTTCGATTGGACTTCATTTGATACGATTAGTGAGTTAAAGGCTAAGAAGCTTTTGCCCCAAAGTGTGTTGGCCTTTGAAATAAAGGTCGATGACATTTGATTTAGTGAATGTTGGTTTGATGCACTTCAATGCGTACCTTCAATGGCAGTTAATTGCCTGCCGCAGGCTTATGTGTAAGCGCTTTTTTGGCTCGCTGTGAATATATCCCTATACGCTCCACGGCGGCATCCATGCCGCCAAGGGCCAAAACCGCGCTTACACCTCTACCTAACGCCTCTTCGATTGGACTTCATTTGATACGACTAGTGAGTTAAAGGCTAAGAAGCTTTTGCCCCAAAGTAAGTTAACACCTGGTTTGCGGAGTAGTTACAAGCAGACTTTCTTGCCTAGAAATTTTCATCCATTTCACTCAAATGTTGCAATGCTTAAAAGCTGGACAGGCATACAGTCATATTGAAATCATGACGATTTTTATCCCAACTTCGTGCGCGTTTTCACATTCCAATATAAATAAATATGATTAAAATCATGTGATTATAAAACCTATTGGTTAGATAATAGGTTTGGGAAACGCGCATGCGCGTTTTTCCGGATGGTATATTTAACAGAATGCTGATAAGTTCATTACATACAGATAGTTAACTGTGCGCGTTTTCACTGGTCCAACGAGGTAAACGCGCATGCGCACTAATAAAATGTTACAAGTAAAGGATAGTTATGAGGGGATATCGACGAGAAGGATTCCATGCATTTTCCGAATATGACGGATTTAGCATGTTCGAAAACCAAAAGTCAGCTCTAGATCAAGCCATTAAGAGACAAGCTGATGATTACATTCTTAATGTTAACCGAGAAGAATATCTACAGCATCTGATTAGCGAATTCTGTATAGAGCCTATAGAAATTCATAAGGACGGTCTCTCGGTATCTACGCACGAGGAGATGATTCCTGCAGAAATGCACCCCAGAGGTTATTTTATGGATCGGGGCGGCTCGTATCCAAGAGATGTATTGGTATTTCATCTCCCATTCTCCGGAGACCCCCAATTATTAAAAGTTAGGGCAAGCACATACTCTATGTCCGCTCCTTTAATAAATGTCGAGCAAGGCTGCATTACCTTCAGAATGATTAACTTTAATCTCGATGCACAGAGAATAAAGCAGGAATCAGATAATACTATCCGAAGCATAGAAACCCAGAACGGATATTTAACCAGAAATATAGAAAGCTTCAATTCGTCACTTCGGCAACATGCTGAAAGAATATTTGATGCAAGAAAAGAGCAACTACTAAAGAAAAATAATTTAATCGCATCATTAGGTGTACCAATAAAAGAAACTGGCAATAAGTCGGGCACATTTTCTGTGCCAGCTAAAAGAACAAAGGCTATTGCATCAAAACCGCAGCCAAAAGTCACAGATAAAGGCTATCAGCCAGAGCCGACCCTGGATTCAACGATCTACGTGCAAATACTCAAAATAATCCATGATGTTGGAAAGCAGTTTGAAAGGTTGCCCTCTACCTATTCTGGAAAGGAAGAAGAGCATCTAAGAGATCATATGCTTCTGATACTTGAGCCAAACTTTGAAGGGGCTGCTACTGGCGAAACTTTTAACAAGTCTGGGAAAACTGACATTCTGCTTCGCCACGAAGGAAAAAATGTGTTCATAGCTGAGCTGAAATATTGGCACGGCAAGAAAGGTTTCTTAGAAACCATCAGCCAATTACTCGGATACCTTACTTGGCGCGACTCTAAAGCAGCAGTTGTAATGTTCGTAAGAAACAAAGACTTTATGGCCGTTCTTGAAACTGCAAAGGATTCCATCTCCGAGCATGAAAACTACCTTGGTTTCGTAAATGAGCAGGAAGAAGGTTGGTATAGTTATCGGTTTCACCTTAATGGTGACAAAAATAGAGAAGTAAACTTGGCTGTTATGCTATTCCATATTCCGGCGTAGTTTACTTGTAACAAAGCGCTGTTGTCGGACTGGTTTTCCGCTGCGCTCCAAACCAGCCGCAAAGCGCGGCGTTAGCATCTATGATCACGATACAAGCATATTACAAAGGGGTAGAGCTCGAACTCTTTAAAGTATTTACTTCTGCAATTAGCGAGACCTGCAGTAGAGATTATACGCCTGAGCAGATTAGAGCTTGGCTTCCGCTTGAGTATAATGCTGAAAAGTGGAGAGATCGGGTAGAAGGTATCAACCCATACATCGCAATTTATGAAGGTAAAATTGCAGGCTACGCAGATCTCCAAAGCGATGGCTATATTGACCATTTTGTTGTAGGTGCAGAGTATCAATCAAAAGGAGTAGGCGGCGCGCTAATGGAGGCCCTTATAGGAAGCTCGGATTTAAATCGTGCCTATTCACATGTGAGTATCACAGCAAGACCGTTTTTTGAAAAATATGGTTTTGTGGTTGTTGGAGAAAACACTGTATCTATGCGAGGCGTAGAGCTAAAGAATTACATCATGGAGCGATTGGCTGTGTAAATGCTAACAAGTTGCTGCACCTGACACATACTGCTACGTTCGTTTTGTGTCTGTCGCTGCGCTCCATTTTTACACAAAACGCTCTCCGCAGTATGTGCAGGTGAGCAAGGCGTTATACACACAGGAGGATTTATCACTATGGAAGTATCAGCCAAGAATATTTCTAAAAGATCATTTTTTAAATTACTATTCCAAAGTATCGGTTATGGTTTAATGAGTTTTACTTTATTGATGGGGATTTTAGCCATTTTTGGCTTTGAAACAATAAAATGGAATCATGAGGCTGTCACAGGTATTTCAGGTTTTTTAGTATCAATACCATTAGGTTTGTTAATTGGTTTATTATTTACATTGTTTATGTGGCTTTTGGGGATTTTGGGTTTGTGGGTAAATTCATATTTTGGCGGTGTAACAATAGTATTTAAAAATGCTACTACCACAGAATCGGAATAGTGTGTATAACAAGCTGTTAAACAAGGACAAAATACAGTTGACTGTGTTTCGTTCCTCAACAATTTTAGCCAACAATATTTTGCCTGTTAACAGGGCGTTAGCCATAGAAATATTAATCTTAAACTCACATAGTAGAGCAAAAATCCTAACGCAGAAATGTCCAAAAACAATTTAGCTTTTGATTGTCCAAGTGACACGAGTAAAGTCAAATCGAAGAGATTCAGAACTCGGTGTAGGTGCGGCTGAGGCCTTCGATTTCAGGGATGAAATCGCAGAGCGCCCAAGGATGGGTTTACAGCGGTGCCGAGGAAGTACCTGCACGAAAGGCCTGCGGCAAGCAATTCAAAATGATGAAGGTTAACGCTACCATCAGCTATCTAAAAACCTATTCCGGCAAATGCTACCAGCCAAAAATGTCTCCACCTTCATTCGAAGGCCAACACACTTTTGTCCAAAACCGAGTTAGCTTTTTAACTAGCTACTCGCACGAAATGAAGCAAAATCGAAGAGACAGAATAACCCAGTGTAGATGCGGCTGCGGACGTTGATGGCAGGGATGCCATCG
>NZ_QPQT01000021.1 GCF_003605125.1 Shewanella algidipiscicola | reverse complement strand
CGTCCGCCGCTCGTCAGCAAATTAGCAAGCTAATTCCTGTTACCGCTCGACTTGCATGTGTTAGGCCTGCCGCCAGCGTTCAATCTGAGCCATGATCAAACTCTTCAATTAAAGTTTTGTTGTTTGACTTACGTCAAACGGCTCAACGAATTCTGTTCGACTCCTATTTATTCAAAAATAAGTAGTAAGTCTTTGTACATATTGCTATGAACACTCATCACTCTCGTGAAAGAATTGGTTGATTTAATTCTTTGATTGCCAACCCGAAAGTTAGGCAATTTCGATTAACTCAGCACCTGTGAGTGTCCACACAGATTTCTTGTTTCATCTTGTTAAAGAGCGTTGCTAACATGAGAGAATCAATCTTTCATTTAGCGGCCGTTGACGCTAGGTCGTTGGCTTAGGGATGCGTATTCTACACCTCCCGTTGTTGGTGTCAAGTGATTTTTTAATAAGCTTTTCAACTTGTTCACTTTAAACTCAACTTGCTGATTCACTGCATTCATGTCGCTTAGCGACGCTGTTTGCCGTGTCAGTGGGGCGCATTATAGGGCGTTATCAATTACGCGCAAGGGCTTTTTTAAAGAAAACTATTACTTTTGCACTGTTTGAATGCTTTTTAGCCTGACTAGATACTTTTTACCCATTATACTGCTAGATTCTCGCTATTTTAGCCGTGTTAAGGACTACCCAATGGCAAATTGTTTACGATCTTATAAGGGTATCAGCCCGCAGTTTGATAACAGTGTCTATATTGACCAAGCTTGTGTATTGGTTGGCGACATTTTTTTAGATACCGATGCTAGTGTTTGGCCTTTAGTGGCAGCTCGTGGCGATGTGAACCACATAAGAATTGGTAAGCGCTCAAATATTCAAGACGGCACTGTATTGCACGTGACCCGTAAGTCGGCCGCGCGTTCGCAGGGTCATCCGTTGATTATTGGCGATGATGTCACTATTGGTCATAAAGCCATGCTGCATGGTTGTCAGTTGGGGGATCGTATTCTCATTGGTATGGGAGCGATTATTCTAGATGGGGTGATCATTGAAGATGATGTGATCTTGGGAGCGGGCTCTTTGGTTCCTCCTAATAAGACGCTTGAGAAAGGCCACCTTTATGTGGGAAGCCCTGCGAAAAAGATCAGAGCCTTGACCCAAGATGAATTGAACTTCTTACCACAATCGGCCGACAACTATGTGCGGTTGAAGAATGAGTATATAGAAGAAGCGCTACAGAACTTACCGACTTAAATTGAATTAATCACTAAACAGCCCTGCTCATCGACCGCTTCCTGGTCGATGAGCTCTTGTGCTGTATCCTCTATATCGAAGCGACATTGTTCAAACAGTTCGATAGCCTGCTGAGGCTGACCCCCTTCCGTGCCTGATAATGTCTGCAGTACCGCTAGGCTAATATAACAGTCGATCGTCATCCCTTGTTGCTGCGCGACAAAATGAATGGCGCTGCGCTCTGCATCCCATTGGCAACTGTCGCTAAATATGACGCTTTGATTCATGCCCAACCCTTTACCACTTTAAAGAATTACTAAATTACAGGTTTTACTGCGCCTAGTGCTAGCTTAATTGCTCGCGCAAGCTAGCGAGTACAGGGATAACATCAGGTTCGACTCCACGCCACAAGGCAAAGCTTATAGCCGCTTGGCCGACAAGCATCCCGAGACCATCAATCACTTGCTTGGCACCTTGCTTCCGCGCCCACAGATTAAAGGCGGTAAGCTGCTTGGCATACATCATATCGTAACAAGCGGTATGAGTACCGACTACCGAGCTTGGTAATGCAGGAGCTTCACCGCTTAGGCTCGATGATGTGGAGTTAATCACCAGATCAAAAGGCTGCTCTAGCTCATCTAGTCCCTTAGCCTGAATATCGCCAAAGGGAGCAAATAGCTTGGCTAAAGCGATGGCTTTCTCATGAGTACGATTATGGATAACTATTGAGTCGATGCCACTATTCAGTAAAGGAAGGATAGAGCCTCTTGCCGCACCACCAGCCCCCACGAGTAATACTTTCTTGCCATGAAGCTTGCCGAGATGACGCTGCAGATCGGCAACCAGCCCGATGCCATCGGTATTGTCACCTCTTAATCGACCGCCTTTTAATACGCTTAAGGTGTTCACTGCGCCAGCCAGTTTGGCCTCTTCGCTAAGTTCATCGCATAAGGCAAAGGCCTGCTCCTTAAAAGGCACGGTAACATTGGCCCCTTTGCCACCATTAGCAATAAATTGCCGTAAACAAGACTCAAAGCCATCGATTGGCGCGAGTATCGCTTCATAACTTACTGCTTGCCCTGTGGCTGCGGCAAACGCTTGATGAATCGCGGGCGATTTACTGTGACCTATTGGATTACCCAATACGGCATATCTGTCTGTCATCGATTGACTCAGTTTTTTGACGATGGCATCAGTCTACCCATGGTTTATCTGTGAATCAAAGCCAAAAAACCAAGTGTTACTTATTTATAAGCTGCCATTGAAGCGCTAAAGGCGCTGGTTGATCGCTTTGAACGAATAAGCTAGTGTGCGCTACCTATAACAAGGCTAAGGTAGTGGCAATTTTGGCAATGAAGTGGTTAACAAAGTTAATATCTAAAAAGCAGGAGCAACGAGATCCACAGCAGTCGAATGCTTACGATCGTATCGGTGGTGAGAAAGTCATTGCGGCATTAGCAAAACAGTTTTATGTGCAGATGCAGAGCAATCCTGAAACTCAGGCGCTGTTAGCGATGCATCGCTCACCTATCGCCGAATCGGAGCAGAAACTGTTTGAGTTTTTAAGTGGCTGGCTAGGTGGCCCACCGCTGTTTGAGCAAAAATACGGTCATCCTGCTCTTAGGGCAAGACATATGTCTTTTGCTATCGATAGTGACATGCGCGATCAATGGTTACTGTGTATGAAACGCGCTATTGAGCTAGAGATTAAACAGCCCCAACATAAAGAAGCCATCTATCAAGCCATATCGACTCTTGCCGACCATATGCGTAATCGATAAAGATGACGTAATAACCCACAAAAAAGGAGCTTATTAGCTCCTTTTTACTGTGTTACTTAGCGCCTAACCAATCTCTTGGCGCGAGGTAATCGCTATAAAGCAGCGCCTCTGGACTACCCTCTTCAGGGGTGTAAGCATATTGCCAACGCACCAATGGCGGCATAGACATCAAAATAGACTCGGTACGACCACCGGTTTGCAGCCCAAATAAGGTGCCTCGGTCATACACTAAATTAAACTCGACATAGCGTCCACGGCGATAAAGCTGGAAGTTACGCTCGCGCTCACCATATTCAGTGTCTTTGCGGCGTTCAACTATAGGCGCATAGGCGTTTAAAAATCCCTTACCCACCGCTTGCATAAAGGCAAAGCTCGTATCAAAACCTTGCTCATTGAGATCATCAAAGAACAAGCCACCAACACCACGGGTTTCGTTGCGATGTGGCAAGAAGAAATAGTCATCACACCATTTCTTGTATTTAGGATAAACATCATCGCCAAAAGGCTCACATAACTCTTTGGCACTTTGATGCCAACCAATGACATCTTCTTCAAACGGATAATAAGGAGTGAGGTCGAACCCACCACCAAACCACCATACTGGATCGGCGCCCTCTTTTTCGGCAATAAAGAAACGAACATTAGCGTGTGTGGTTGGGATATAAGGATTTTTGGGGTGAATAACCAATGACACGCCCATCGCTTCGAAACTACGGCCCGCCAACTCAGGACGATGCGCCGTGGCCGATGCAGGCATGGCGGCTCCCGTCACATGGGAAAAATTAACCCCGGCCTGTTCGAACACTTGTCCATCGGTCATCACACGACTGGTTCCGCCGCCCCCCTCTTCTCGCGTCCAAGAGTCAGCAATAAACTCAGCCTTACCATCGAGGCGCTCTAAACCTGCGCATATCTGCTGTTGCAGACCGAGTAGGAATGCTTTGACCTCACTGGTAGTTGGCTTACTCATATTTAGTCCTTGTTATGGTTTTATCTGATTCAACGTAAAAGCGGTTTTATCTCAAAATCTTGCCGCTAATGGCATCGATTATCGTTGAGGGCTTTAGCTCACGGCCTAACTCGCCTGTAACCAGCGCATCGATTTTGCCATCAAACTGCAAAATCACCTCTGCTGCCGTCATCGCAGGATCTTGGCCCGTCAAATTGGCGCTGGTCGAAACAATGGGTTTACCCAGAGCTTGGCATAAGGCTTGTACACCGGGATGATTAGAGACCCTTACCGCCAATGAATTAAATTGGCCGCAGAGTAACTGAGATAAGTTAGGTTTAATGGGCATGATAAAGGTGAAGGGCCCAGGCCATTTGTCGAATGCTTGTTGCAACTGCTCGGCACCAAGCTGCGATTCGTCAATGTAGGGCTTTAGCTGTGAAAAATCGCTAGCCACTAAGATCAGCCCTTTTTGCCAAGGCCTTTGCTTTAATTCAAGCAACTTTTGGATGGCGCTGTCATTATCAGGATCGCAACCTAAGCCATATACCGCCTCTGTTGGGTACGCGATTACACCGCCTTGTAAAACAACATCAACTACTGCATGGGGATCTTGCTGCAACATTTAGCCTAGCCTTCTCGTCGAACTTATTTAGACGCATTATCATTTTCAATGAATCGAGATTATACAGAGATGGCTAATACTGACAACGCTGTAAACATAAGCGCCTATAAAGGGCGTTTATATTTACATGCCTTTTGCGGGCATTCCACACGCATACCGGCCGCGCCTTTACGCTCGACCAAGATACCAAACCCACAGTCAGGGCAGGTTTCTGCCACTGGAGGATAATTGACTAAGAATTTGCATTTAGGGTAAGCGCTACAGGCGTAAAATGTTTTACCGAAACGACTGGTTCTATGCTCTATGACTCCCTTTTTACAACTGGGACAAGCAATCTGCGCCTGCTCATCGTCATGATCATGCTTTTCAATATGAGTGCACTCGGGATAACGAGTACAGCCGATAAAAATACCAAAACGACCGGATTTAACCGCTAACTCAGCACCACAGTCAGGGCATTCAGACCCCTCAATGACCTGACTCTCTATCGACTCATGATGCACCAATGGCCGAGTGTAATCGCAAGAGGGGTAATTATTACAACCGACAAACCCACCATGCTTACTGTTTTTTATCGACAACTCACAGCCACACTTAGGGCAGAGTTCATACTCTTTTTCTAACGCGTGCTCGTGAGAGCTAAACAGTTGTTGATCTATTTTAGACATGCTTTCCTCAATGGGCGCTGTTGCTGATATTCAGGTATTTTAATCCCTAGGGTATGATGTTAATCAATGATCATCTGCCACTAAACCTATGGTGATTTAAACTCAAAAAGGAGGCTATCGCCTCCTTAATGTGTTGCCATTGCTATGTCGATTATGAATGGAACCGACCATCTGGCTGCTCAAAAATCAGATCTTCCATCTGCTCATAGGCAGATTCGTTACCTGGCACATTAAATAATACCATTAAGATAACCCACTTGAGATCTTCTAAAATCAGTACAGGTTCATCCAGTTCCATGACGCGATCGATCACCATCTCACGGGTTTCGACGCTCAATACTTTTATCTGCTCTAAAAACAGCAGAAAGCCTCGACATTCGACATCGAGTTTTTCCATCTCATCTTGGGTATAAATACGAAATGACTGCTGATCATGATTGCACAAATAGGGCTGATCGCTTTCTTGCAATGAAGCCAAATGCTCTAACCAAGACAAGGCCTTGATAATTGCAGACTGATGAAAACCAGCGCGGGTTAACTCTTGCGTCAACTCATCCTCGTCGACCAACAGCTCAACTTCACCGTGAACATAGTTTTCAAATAGATACATGAGGATATCAAACATGGCTAGCTCCTCTTAAGTCTTATATAACCACCGGGTACCGCTGAAACCCAACCTTGCAGTTCAAGTTCAAGCATTTGCTCTAGTACTAGCTCTATCGTTTTTCCACTATGTTCGACCACCACATCTAATGGTGTGGCCTCATAACCTACACTAGCTAACAGTGAGGTAAATGGCAAATCAGAAGCTAACTCCCCCCCTATATGGTGGCGACGATGCAACTCTTCAAGGTGGAAATTCGATAAAGGTGCCAGCTCTTCAATAATATCGGCCGCACACTCGACAAGTTTGGCACCATCACGCAGTAAATCATGACAACCTTGGTGATCGCCGGCCAAAATATTCCCCGGCACAGCAAACACTTCTCGCCCCTGCTCTAATGCCAACCTAGCGGTGATTAACGAACCACTTTTACGCGTGGCCTCAACCACGAGTACACCTAACGACAGGCCGCTAATTATACGGTTACGTTTAGGGAAGTTACCAGCATAAGGTTTCATATCTGGCCAAAACTCACTGATCACGCATCCTTGCTGCACAATCGCCTGATATAACGTCCTATGACGCTTAGGGTAAACCACATCGACCCCAGTCCCCAGCACGGCAACTGTAGGCCCATTGGCATCAATCGCCGCCTGATGGGCCGCACCATCAATACCAGCAGCCATGCCACTTACAACGCCAATATGCGCATCGCTTAGCTCGGTTGCCAATTGGTAAGCGGTTGAAAGCCCCGTTTGAGATGCAGCACGACTGCCCACAACAGCAATACTTGGATGCAGTAAAACAGTTGGTGAACCTTTAACAAAAAGTAAAGGAGGAGGATCTGTGATATCGAGCAGCAAACTGGGATAAAGCGAGGAAGTTTGACAAATAATATGATGATTATCGGCTTTAGCCAGCCAGTTGAGCGCCGCTTCGACACGGTTAAAATCAGGCGCAAACGAGCGGTTAAGCAGCTGCTCTGGCAAAGGTAATGCATGTGGTTCATGCTCTACCCTATGCCTGAGCTCCTCTACTTCCATGTAGTTTAATAATTGTTTAATCCGAGCGGGTCCAAGCCCAGATACCGCACAAACAACTAGCCAATCGACCAGTTTGTCGTCTATTTATTCACCTTGTAATAACGTGTCGGGTTGCAGCAACTTGTCGTTCACCCGCACTGGCTTTTTATTGAGTAAAATCAATCCAAGACTCACCTTGTCAAACACTTTAAACACCATGAGTTTGCCATGATAGATATCAGGCATCTTAATTTCGTTATCGGCAGAGAGACTTGAAAGAAGGTCTTCATAGGTGCTGCGATCTTCAGGTTTTACCGGCATCCCATCGCCGTCGATCACTATGCCTTGGCCATCTCTGAAAATTGAATATACGTGACCGGGCTCGACACCACTGTTACTGCCTTGATCGAGATACACCACATCGAGTTTACCCACTTCACGAAGATTACCTTCAGCAGCCAATACCGAAGCGGTCGTTGTCGCGGCTTTAGGCATAAAGTAAGCCGACATTAACGAGTCATCATCAATAGGTAAAATACGGTAACCCGCTTTGGTCTCTCGAATATTACTCAACAAACGGACTTTTGATATTGGACCAGACTCGACCACTCGACCACTGGCGGTCATGATCACCTCTTGGCCTAAGTTATCGCCCGACTCCTGCGCCACAAACTGACGTCCAGGCGCATACACGCCCAATTTATCACCCACGGTGAGCTCAGATTGAACATAAATAATGTCATTAATAATGTGATGCTTGGATTCACTTTCTCCCCCCATTACCATGGGTTGTTGCTCAAACCAACGGCTATCAACCACTCGGTTTTGCACTAGATACGCTTGGATTAAGGATAAATCAATAGCCGGAATGGCACCATCTTTGGCCATGATGCGCCCTTCAGGGCTTTTACGCACATGGGGTTTAACCACTAATCTGGGTTCACCATCGATAAAGACTAACGTCAGCCTGTCACCAGGATAAATTAAATGGGGGTTGGCTATTTGTGGGTTTGACCCCCACAATTTAGGCCAACGCCAAGGATCATTAAGGAAGTGTGCCGAAATATCCCAAAGGGTATCGCCTTTCTTTACTATGTAGGAGTCAGGATGACCAGACTTCAATGTCAGAGTATCGGCGAAGATAGAGGAACAACTTAATATCAATAAACCGAGTAAAATTAGTCGTTTCATGGGGGTATCCATGCTGTTTGCTCTTTAAATAGAGCTTTTGCTGTTATTGAATGCCACTAAGGATTAAAATTAATCTATTAGCTTGAGTCAGTATAACTAACTGGCTCAAATTTGACAGACTTGTTAAGAGTTTATGTATGAGCTTACTAAAAGTATTACGTTTTCCAGATGAACGCTTACGCACTATTGCGAAGCCAGTGACAGAATTTACCCCCGAGCTGCAAACACAGATCGATGATATGCTCGAAACCATGTATGAAGAAAAAGGCATCGGGCTAGCGGCTACCCAAGTCGACTTTCATAAGCAACTAATAGTCATGGATCTACAAGATGATATAGAGCGACCCAAAGTCTTTATTAATTTAGAAATTCTCGAAAAAAGCGGTGAATTTACCAATGAAGAGGGCTGCCTATCGGTACCTGGGATTTATGCTAAAGTCGATCGCGCCGAGTATGTAAAAATAAAAGCCCTCGATCGCCACGGTAACGAGTTCACTTTAGAGGCTGATGGGCTATTTGCTATCTGTCTGCAACATGAACTTGACCACCTCAATGGCAAGTTATTTGTCGATTATCTGTCGCCCCTGAAACGGCAACGCATTAAACAGAAGCTTGAAAAAGCCGCCCGTCTCGAAGCCAAGCAAGGATAAGTTGCACTTGAAACCACTCAATATCATTTTTGCGGGCACGCCAGACTTTGCTGCCCGCCACCTACAAGCGCTGATCGAATCTGAGCACAATGTCATCGGGGTTTATTCCCAACCTGACAGACCCGCAGGGCGCGGTAAAAAGCTGCAAGCAAGCCCAGTGAAAGCATTGGCACTTGAGCACAATATTCCGGTGTACCAACCTAGTAGTTTGCGCACACCAGAGGCACAAGCTGAATTGGCCTCATTGAATGCCGATATCATGGTAGTGGTCGCCTACGGATTGATTTTGCCGCAAGTGGTACTCGACACACCACGATTGGGTTGTATCAATGTACACGGCTCAATACTGCCTCGCTGGCGAGGTGCAGCGCCTATCCAGCGCGCACTTTGGGCGGGCGACGGCGCCACTGGCGTGACCATAATGCAGATGGATATTGGCCTAGATACCGGTGACATGCTGCTTAAAACCCATCTGCCCATCGAAGATAGCGACACCTCGGCGACCCTCTATGAAAAGCTCGCTCAACAAGGGCCAGATGCACTGATTGAAGCGCTAGCAGGGATAGCTCAAGGCACGCTCATTCCAGAGCCACAAGATGAGACTCTGGCCAATTACGCTGAAAAACTCAGCAAAGAGGAAGCGCTGCTCGACTGGAGTAAACCTGCCGTACAACTGTGGCGTGAGATCCGAGCCTTTAATCCTTGGCCAGTAAGCCACTTCAATCATATGAATGCCAGCATTAAGGTATGGCAAGCCGCCGTTGGAGAGCATTCAACTGACGCCGTGCCAGGGACCATTTTAGCCGCCGATAAACAAGGTCTTACCTTGGCGACGGGTGACGGGACCTTAGTGCTACAAACCATACAGCTCCCAGGTAAAAAAGCGCTGCCTGTGGCCGAGATCCTAAACTCTCGCGCCGACTGGTTTACTCCCGGCACTCGACTGCACAATGGCGCAGACAACCTTGAGGCTAACTCGTGATGAATTTACGCGCGTTAGCGGCCAAAGTGATTTTTCAGGTACTGGAAAAAGGCGTGTCATTGTCAGTCGCTCTGCCCGAGCAACAGCAGAAACTGAGTAGCGCTAAAGACAAAGCCTTATTGGCCGAACTCAGCTATGGCGTGATGCGTCATTTGCCTCAGTTAGACAAACTAGTGAGCGATTGCATGAGCAAGCCGATGAAAGGCAAGCAACGTATCGTCCACCAGTTGCTATTAATTGGTTGCTACCAACTGTATTTCACTCGTATTCCAAGCCATGCAGCCATTTCAGAAACCGCCGAAGCCTGTCGACAGCTTAAATTCGATGGTTTAGTCAAAGTGGTTAATGGTGTATTGCGTAACCTACAGCGTAATCAAGCACCACTGCCAACCGATAACGACACCTTGGCCTTTAATACGCCGGCGTGGCTGATCAAACGCCTTAAAGCAGCCTATCCAGACACTTGGCAACAGGTGATAGAGCAGAGCCATCAACGTCCACCTATGTGGCTGCGTAATAACGCGTTATCACAAACGCGCCAGCGCTACCTAGAATTACTCGCTGAGCAAGAGATTGGTGCCACTGCAGGCAACAGCGACAACGCCATTTTACTGGACAGCCCTAAAGATGTGGCCCTACTGCCCGGCTTTAGCGACGGCGCAGCATCGGTACAAGATGGCGCAGCCCAATGGGCGGCAACCTTACTGGGACCGCAGGCCAACGAATTAATACTCGATGCCTGTGCCGCGCCCGGGGGCAAAACCTGTCATCTGCTAGAAACCGAAAACAGCATAGATCTCGTCGCCGTAGACTTTGACGCCAAACGACTCGAACGGGTACAACAAAATCTAGACCGTTTGTCACTGCACGCCAAGGTGATCCACGGTGATGCCGCCAATATTGACTCGTGGTGGCAAGGGGACAAATTTGATCGCATCTTACTCGACGCCCCCTGCTCCGCCACTGGCGTAATACGTCGTCACCCCGATATTAAGTGGCTTAGGAAACAAGCGGATATCGAAGAGTTAGCCACGCTGCAATCACAAATTTTAGATCACTGCTGGCAGTGGCTAAAACCGGGTGGCACACTGCTATACGCAACCTGCTCTATTTTGCCGCAAGAAAATGCCGAGCAAATCAGTGCCTTTGTGGCCAGAACGGCGGACGCCACGCTCGAGCCCATCACGCAGCAGACTCATCGCGACGATATCGGCTGGCAAATCACGCCAGGACAAGACAATATGGACGGGTTTTATTACGCACGTCTGCTTAAAGGGTAACGTTAGTTTATGAAAATTATCATATTAGGTGCAGGGCAAGTTGGCGGTACATTAGCCGAAAACTTAGTGGGCGAAAATAACGATATCACTATCGTCGATAACGACAGAGAAAGATTGCGTTCCCTACAAGACAAGTACGATCTTCGCGTTGTACTCGGTCATGGTGCCCACCCCGGCGTACTCAAAGACGCGGGGGCCGAAGACGCCGATATGTTAATTGCAGTAACCAATAGCGATGAGTGCAATATGGCCGCCTGCCAGATAGCCTATTCACTTTATGGCACCCCGACGAAAATTGCCCGTATTCGCTCAGAACAATATCTTGCTCTGCGTGACAAACTGTTTATTAACAGTGAAACCAAAAACAGCGAAAACCGCCCACGTGGCGGCTTTATTATCGATGAACTCATCGCGCCAGAGCAGCTGGTCACCTCCTACATTCGCCGTTTGGTCGAATACCCGGGGGCATTGCAAGTACTGGAGTTTGCCGAAGGGCGCCTAAGCTTAGTGGCAGTGCGCGCCTATTACGGTGGCCCGTTAGTCGGTAATGCATTAGCGGCACTGCGTGAGCACATGCCAAATATTGATACTCGGGTTGCGGCTATCTTTAGGCAAGGCCGCGCGATTATGCCGCGCGGTACCACGATTATCGAAGCCGACGACGAGGTCTTTTTCGTAGCCGATAGCCGCCATGTACGCGCGGTGATGAGCGAAATGCAAAAGCTCGATAACAGCTATCGCAATATCATGATCGCCGGCGGGGGCAACATAGGCCTAGGGTTAGCGAAACAGTTGCAGCGCAATCATTCGGTCAAACTGATTGAGCATCGACAAGATCGCGCCGAAGCACTATCAGAAAAGCTAGAAAACACCACGGTATTTTGCGGTGATGCATCAGACCAAGAGCTGCTGCTTGAAGAACATATAGATCAAACTGATGTCTTTATTGCCGTAACCAATGACGATGAAGCCAACATCATGGCAGCACTGCTGGCTAAACGTATGGGCGCGAAAAAGGTGATGGTGCTGATCCAGCGTGAAGCCTATGTTGATATTGTGCAAGAGGCCAATATCGATATCGCTATTTCACCCCAACAAGCTACTATTTCGGCACTGCTTACCCATATTCGTCAAGGGGATATCTGTAACGTTTACTCCCTCAGACGTGGCGCAGCTGAAGCCATTGAGGCCATTGCCCATGGCGATCCCAGCACCT
This sequence comes from Shewanella algidipiscicola, assembly GCF_003605125.1. Taxonomy (GTDB): domain Bacteria; phylum Pseudomonadota; class Gammaproteobacteria; order Enterobacterales; family Shewanellaceae; genus Shewanella; species Shewanella algidipiscicola. The sequence continues at coordinate 63,552 of NZ_QPQT01000021.1, read as the reverse complement.
CTAAAGTGGTGGGTAAACAGATTGGCGAAATCAAACTTCCCCCGGGTACAACCATAGGCGCCATTGTAAGAGATGAAGAGGTCTTGATGGCCCACGATAGAACCATTATCGAACAGGGCGACCATGTCATCCTTTTCTTAGTCAATAAGAAATTTGTCGGTGAAGTTGAAAAACTATTTCAACCTAGCGCCTTCTTCTTTTAATCGTATCTTTAACTCAGCGGCAGCTCAATATGCTTAATATTCGGCCATTACTGTTCATATTAGGTGTTTTTCTGTCGACGCTGACCGCCTTTATGTTTATCCCGCTGCTCTTCGCCCTATTCTATGGTGAAGAAACAGTGGGAGCCTTTATGATCGCCTCATTGGTTACCGGCACTTGTGCAAGCGCCTCGATGCACCAAGGACACAGAGACAAATTGCGTCTTAATATACGCGATATGTTTCTGCTCACCAGCCTCACCTGGCTGATTGTTAGCTTGTTCGCTGCCATGCCTTTTACCCTGTATCACGGCATTAACTACACCGACGCGTTCTTCGAAACCATGTCGGGGATCACCACCACAGGCTCGACGGTACTATCTAACTTAGACACCATGGATCACAGCATCCTTATCTGGCGATCACTACTGCAGTGGCTCGGCGGCATTGGCTTTATTGTAATGGCAGTGGCTATTTTGCCCTTCCTTAACGTCGGTGGCATGCGACTATTTCGTACCGAGTCATCAGACTGGGGCGAGAAAGCCGTGCCCCGCACGCAGAATATGGCCAAACAGTTATTTTTTGTCTATGTGGGGCTGACTGTAGCTTGTGGCGTCGCCTATCACCTCGCCGGGATGACCTGGTTTCAGGCCATAAACCACGCCATGACCACCCTTTCGACTGGCGGCTACTCTACCTCCGACAGCTCGATGGCGGCCTTCTCGAACTCGGCGCATTGGGTTGGCACTCTGTTTATGGCAGCGGGGGGACTACCGTTATTAATGTTTGTGCATTCACTGTCGCAGCGTTCGGTAAAAATATGGAATGATGATCAGGTTAAAGGCTACCTATTATTTTTGCTGTGCGTCTCTTGCAGCCTCGCCTTTTGGCTTTGGCAAGGACACGAAATGACGCCTATCGATGCCTTGCGCCTAGCCAGCTTTAACGTGGTTTCCGTAGTCACCACCACAGGTTATGGCCTCACTGACTATACCGCCTGGGGAGCGTTAGCCAACGTTGTCTTTCTGTTTTTAATGTTTGCAGGTAGCTGCTCGGGATCGACATCGGGGGGGATTAAAATTTTCCGCTTCCAAATTGCCATCGCCATCATGCGCGAACAACTTAAGCAGCAGTTCCACCCTAACGGCATCTTCAAGGAACGCTACAATGGTCGCGCTATTAGCGAAGATATTATACGTTCACTAGTCACCTTCGTCCTGCTGTTTATGCTGGTTATCGTGACACTGTCGGTCATACTCGTGATGACAGGGCTCGATCCGACCACCAGCTTTACTGGTGCGATCACCGCTGTGACCAATGTCGGCCCTGGGCTTGGGCCTGTCATCGGCCCCGCGGGAAACTTTGCATCACTGCCAGATGTGGCTAAATGGGCATTGGCGATCGGCATGTTACTGGGTCGCTTAGAAATTTTAACCGTGGCGGTACTGTTTCATCCGCATTTTTGGAAATATTAGCCTTAACAGCGAAATTTATGCCACATCTGTCGCTGGGACGGAGTGAGAAAACTCCATGCCAATACCCGCGTTAGCTTATTACCTTGGGTCATATCTATGGTTTTCACCGTGACGGCGCCGAGTCGTTGCAGCGCGTTATAGCAAGGCGTTACGTTCTCTTTTTTAGACACTAAACTGCTAAACCACAAGCATTGCAAGGCAAAGGTTTTACTCTCATCGATCATATCCAATAAGAACCTCTGCTCTCCCCCTTCACACCATAACTCCGCCTTCTGACCACCAAAATTAAGCTTAGCCGTAGGCTTGCTGGCCGATGTTGCGTGCCCTTTAGCAAGACGGTTGGCAGCAAGGTTCGCCAACTTGCGCTCACTACCGGCAGCGGCCTGCGCCAATGAAGCATGAAACGGCGGGTTACACATGGTTAAATCGAAGCGCTCCTGTGACTTGATGACGCCATTGAAGATGGCCTTGGATGTGCTCTGCAGGCGTAGGTTGACCTTCCCCTGCAGCGACGGGTTACGATCAATAATAGTGTGTACATTGGCTATCGATAGGGGATCGATGTCGCTGGCGACGAAACGCCAGCCATAGGTTTGTGCACCTAAAATAGGATAGATACCATTAGCCCCTGTGCCTATGTCTAACACCTGAATTTTTGTGCCTTTCGTTGGTTTAGCTTGAGGACGGTTTCGATGTGTATCCGCTGCACTGTCCTCGGCTAAGAGATCGGCTAAGTGGTGCAGATAATCGACCCGCCCTGGGATGGGGGGACACAAAAAACCGGCAGGGATATCCCAATAATCGATACCGTAATGCAACCGAAGTAAGGCTAAATTCAAGGTTTTAACCGCCTGTTCATCGGCAAAATCGATCGACAAATTACCGTAAGGATTCGGGCGTACAAACGGACTTAGCTGCTCCGTCTTGGCGATCAAGGCGTTAAAGTCATAGCCATTACCATGCACGTTTCGCGGATGAAGCCCCTTGCCACCTTGAGCCTTGCTAGCTGGCATCTGGTTAGGTTTTTTATGTGATGATAGCGTCTTTTTCACTAACTTAGCCTTATTGGTTGGCTTAATCTGGCTCTATTTCGCCGATGTTGATTTAGATTTACGGTGGGCACTTGGGGGGGATTAGTCGCGTGCCAAGGTTTATCAGCCAGAGTCATGAAGCCAATACCATTAAAGAGGTGACCACGCAAGATAGGCTACGTGGCCACAGACAATGCTGAGTTAACTAACCGCGGTCAGTCATACAGATATTTGGTAAACAACATATTGACGACCAAAGGTTTACCCACCTCTTGTTGCAATAGTCGATTGACAGCCTCATAGCACTCTCGACGGATCTCCTCTTTGCCCACTAATGATTTCACCTTGTCTTCTGTTTGAGCGCCTAATATCTCTAAAATTGCCGCTCGCAGCAGGGGATCGTGATGTTGCAACACCACGAGGTCTTCTGGGGCTTTAACCATCAGCTCGACGCTAATTTTAACAAAGCCAAGTTTCTTGCGATTGGAGATATAGTTGGTGACAATATCGGGGGTAAAGCCGTAATAAGCATAAGTATCGACAACATCATCTTTGGCGGCAAAAGCGCTATGGCTCATGCTACAGCTCGCCAACAGTAACAGTAACAATGCAAACTGTTTCATCTTTGGTGGGTACTCCCTAATTGTTTAAGCTCGCCATTGTCAGCTGAAGCGGCTTTGTCTTGATTCTATTGATACTCAATTATCGCCACATTTTGCCAATACTTTAATTACCGACATCATAGTTCCAGCATGATAAACTGCTGACGTTTGGGAGTATAGTACCGAGAATCCAATGAGTGTAACGAAATTAAGCTTTCCCTATGGTGAATCTCTTCACTGGTATGCCGCTGATAAGATTCCGCACCTGCCGCCTTCTCCCCTCAAAGATTGGCTACTCGCCCCGGGTAGTTTAACCCAAAAGCTTAAGTCTCACTGCGGTCAATTTGAGGTAAAGGTCTTGGGTGAAGATATTCTCAGCCCCTTCGCAAATGAGATGCCGCAGCAAAAACAGGCCTGGATTAGAGAAGTACTACTGTGCCTTGACGGTTTGCCTTGGGTCTTTGCCCGTACACTAGTCCCCGGCAGTATGCTCGACAATGCTCAGTCAGACTTTTTAACCTTGGGTAATCGCCCCCTTGGCGAACTGCTGTTCAACAGTGGTGAGTTCATCCCAGGTAAAATTGAAGTGGGTCAGTTTAACGCCTGCAGCACCTTAGCCAAGCTTATCGAGTCCCTGCACCAAAGCAGTGAACATACGCTCTGGGGCAGAAGGCGTTATTTCAGCCATAACGAGCAGCAGCTCATCGTCAGCGAAATCTTTTTACCGGCGGCGCAGCGCCTTATCGAACAACATAAACTCGAATAACCCTTATTGCTGCTTACGCCCACAAAAACGATAACCTAGCAATAATAACAACGACAGCGCCATCCAGCCCAAACTACCACCGCCGCCAGAGTCGGAACCGGTATCGTCATCACGGGTCGTCGCCACGATAACCGTTTGCGTCACACTCGATTGATTATTGCTGCCATCGGTAACCGTTAATGTCACCTGATAGCGCCCAGTATTGGCGTAGGTATGAGTAGGAGAGATATCGGTACTGCTACTGCCATCGCCAAACGCCCACACATAGCTAAACGGCCCGCTGCCACCGGATGTGGTATTGCTAAACGCGACCCTTAACTCGGTCGCCACATAATCAAAATTAGCACTGGGCAGGTTGACAGATTCACTGCGGTATTCAAACCGCACCCTAGCAACGCTAGAATCTGCTTGCTGTTCAATAACCTCCATAGTGAGCCCTAATACTGGTAACACTAAACCTGACTGTGGTTGTAAGGGCGCACTGTAATCACGGCGATCATCGAACAAACTGATAGCCGATAGGTGATTGTCATTAAAATAGCGTGATTGATTGAACATGCTGAAAGTCGCATCGCGGATCTGCACTTGCGTGGCGGCGTTGCCAATTAAGTTTTGATCTGCGTCCACCACGCCAATCAAGCCTCTGCCCGGATGATTGCTGACGTTGTTGTCGACCTCACTCAAGTTTTCCAACCATAACAGCACACCGGGCTCATAATCGCGGCTGGCCAAGCCGGCATCGAGACCATTATGGCTGCGTAGTTGCACTAGGTAACGGCGCTCACCACCGGGACGATTGTTATCAATTCGCACAAAACCCCCGGTTAACTGCATCACTCCGGCAGCTTCTGCGCCATCGAAATAGAGGCGATTATTACCATCGAATAGACCAATATCGTCAACCACCAAACCATATCCACCCACAGCGTCATCTGTGCGGTACACGATACTTAGTTGCCTACCCGTACTGCCAGCGTATCCAGAAACATCAAACGTTAAGTCGACCCAATTATCCACGCCCTCGGCCGCGCCGATATCCGCCGACGTGCCGGTGATAATATTGGTCGCCCCATTAATCCCATTACTGGCTCGAGTGTAATTCCCCTTAAGTGCCACACCATCGATCATCACCTGAGCATAATCATAATTAAGCTCAATATCCCAATGCGCCTTCATCTTAAGGGTCAAAGTATTACTTGCTGGAAAATCGATATTCACCGCTGCCGCGGTACTGAGTAAATTGCCTTGATTGGAATAGTATTGATAAGCGCCAGAATAGGGCGCCTTAAAGGTGATATCGACCGCGGGTAGCCTCAGGGCAATTTGATTGACTTGGTCATAATTAACCGCCTCGACAAGGCGCACCTCTTGACCACCAACAGGGATGCTGTCGAGATCGACTTGTAACTCTCTCACCCAGTTACCCCGATATTTATCCTGTAGATAAGAGCGAGCATAGGGACTAAAACCCACAGGCTGGGTACCAGCAAGTTCACCCGACCAGCTGCCACTCGACATGATCGACCAATCCCCCACTGGCGAACCATCGCCAGTGTTGGTGGTGTCATATTCATCGGGCAAACCCAGTGCATGGCCAAACTCATGCACGACAACGCCAGCGGCGGCATCTATGGGCTGAATCGTATAGCCAAACACTTTCTTGTTAGTGCCGGCAATGGCATATCCTGGAGCACCGGCGTGATAGACAAAATAACGATGCGACCAAATGGCATCGCGCCCCAGAACGCCGCCCCCCGCCTCTTCACCAATACTGGAGTGAAACAGCATCACATGATCGATATCGCCATCGGCCTCATTAAGATTACCATCGCCATCGAGATCGTATGGGTCTTCCACGTCATAGGTGTCGATTTCGGCTGGAGTCATATTAGCTAAGGCCTGCGTCACCGCCTCTTTAACTAATTCGGGCACGGCTTGATCGTCATCACTATTATTGGGGTCATTTTCACCATAGTAAGCCGCATTTTGGCTAGCGGTATACCAGCCCTTAACGTTACCCGTAAAAAATAAACTGCCGCCAGAAGCCGCTTGATAATATTGATAAGCACTGATGAGATTTTGCCCCTGCGGCCCAGCAAAGCCCGAGGTGGAAAACATCAGATCTTGATAATGAGCCTGCGGATAACTGGGATAATACATGCTGGTATCACCAGCAGATAAGCGATTGTTGTCGTGGGGTAGATCGGGGAAATCAATCAAGATAGCCAGCACTTTAACGGTTTTACTTATATCCGTGTCGGCGCGGGCGGCAGCAAAACTCATGGTGCGAGTGGACGGCAGACTCTTAGATCGCAATCTTTGCTGGCGCTCAAGGCGGCTCAAGATAACAGCCGTATTCTGCGGGTAGCCCTTAGCTCTGGCCGTAAAGGCCGCAAGCGCATCACGGCGCTGGGCGTCAGTGGCATCACTGGCCAATTCACCTCGTTTGACCAGCCAATAGAGAATGCGCTGTTGATTGATCACCCCTGCATCGGCCAATCCCCCAGAAGCATCGCCACCGCGCACTTGCGGGGCGGCAAAGCTACTTGAAGCCAGCAAAAGTCCTGCCAAAAAAAACGCCGAGAGTTTTCTTGCAACACACTGATACTTCATTGTATCCCCCCATACCGAGCGGTAATAAATCACCACAGTCATGAGCTAATCTGCACCAGCAGATATGCCGTATAGATTGGTTTATAGTGTTTATTCTAGTCTGCTAGGCACTAAAAGGATCACAATCACAGCCAATCCACTACGGTGACGCTATGGCAATGGTTAGGGAGTTAGATAGACAAAAAGGGGATTAAATAGTCACAGGGCTTAGGGTACGGGTTAACACAAGGCTTACCACATTTGCAGGCAAGCCTTGATGCTACATCTAGTTAGCTTGCCCCGTGTGCGCCATATAGTTGGCTATACCATCGAGGAACATCTGCACCGAAATCATCACCAACACCATTCCCATTAGGCGTTCGACAGCAGTCAGACCTTTGTCACCCAGTAGCTTAGTGAACCCTTTATAGAAGAGTAAGATAACGGCACTGGCTCCCCAAGCACCTAACAAGGCGAGGGTCCAATCCATCATGCGGGTGCTATCGGTATGGGCTAACAAAATTAAGGCCGCTAATATCGACGGTCCAGCCATGAGTGGAATCGCCATTGGCACGATAAATGGTTCTTCGCCTGCAGCTAATCCCACCACGCCACCGGGTTGGGGGAAAATCATCCGAATGGCAATCAAAAATAAGATGATACCGCCAGCGATGCTCACCGACTCAGAACGCAAATTAAGGAAGTTCAATATAGCTTCGCCAGCATACAGAAACAGCAGCATAATGATCAGCGCAAAGATTAACTCTCTGATCAGGACTCGGCGCCGCTTCTTGGGCTCAATATGACGCAATATGGAGGCAAAAATTGGCAGGTTGCCAAGCGGGTCCATAATCAGAAACAACATTACCGCAGCAGAAAATATGTCCATAACTCAAATATTGGTCAAAAAAATTTAAGCCCCATTGTACAACTTATTCTCAATACTTATCAGCAAATAGCACAACAAATACAGGTTTTACACAACATCTTTAGCCCATGAGCTGCGACGCTTATCGCCTTGGCTATGTAAATTAAATGATGCTGCGCGCTAATTATTCGATTGGACAGGATAACACTGGTATACTATCTGGCTTTCTAGACTCCCTTGTTAACACTAAATATGTACTATCTCGTCGCCAGTTGTATTGCACTCCTGCTAGGCCCACTGTTCTACCGTTTCTTTACCACGGGAACAGGCCTGCAAAAAGGCTTAGATGGATTTATCTTTGTCTCGCTAGGCGGCTTAGTGTTAATCCATATTCTGCCTGAACTATTAGAGCACGGTGGCTTCTTAGCCATAGTGTTTGTGATCATAGGTTTGTGGGGCCCCACCCTGAGTGAGCGCCTCTTCCATCGCTATTCTGAAGTGACCCATAACCTCACACTAACGCTGGGGATCACAGGCCTATTGCTACATACCATGACAGATGGTGGCGCCATGGTACTAGCCCAACAAGAGGGCAACTCGGCGCTACTGGCCTTGGGGGTGATATTGCACCGGCTGCCGGTCGGCTTGGCCATATGGTGGTTACTTAAACCCCAAGTAGGCAGCCGCTGGGCGATGGCGGTATTGGCTAGCATGATGCTGCTTACAGGCGTCGGCTACTTCGCGGGCGAACAACTGCTTAATCACCTCAGCCTAGATAACACTGTTTATCTGCAAGCCTTTGTCACTGGCTCCATTTTGCATGTGGTACTGCATCAACCCCATGGTAACAATATCAGCGACAAACAAGGTAAATATGAATACCAGGCCGGTATTGGCAGCCTGCTCGGTATCGCCTTGCTGTTTATTCTGCTCGCCATGGATTCAGGTGGACACGAACATCATGATCACAGCCACAGTACTGAACAACTGATGCAATGGCTAATGACCTTGGCGCCTGTGCTGATTTTGGCCTATGTTATCGCCACCTTGCGCTATCTATTGGGTTTATCGCCACAACACCCACAATTAGGCAAGCGCTGGCTGCAACGACTGGCAGGCCCAGAAGCGCTAGTGATCACCTTACTATTGCTGGGGCCAAGCCTGGCGATGATCCAACTGATCGGCCTAACCCTTATCGGTCTGCTACTCACTCTGACTAGAGTACAGCTGACCGACCCTCATCAAGGGCTACCTATCTCGGCGTGGCGTTTTGGCTTCGCCCATTTAGTGGATAGAAGCGCGCCGTGGATCATCCTCAGTTTGATTCTAGCCAACCTTATCGGCCACCCATTAGTGCCACTCGAAAACCCATTGGTGCAAGTGCTGGTGCTAATGGCGCTGTTTTTACCCATGCGTTTTTGCAATCTTGGCGGCGCCGTATTAGCCTTATCGCTGGCCTACAGTGGCTGGAGTATCGAGGCTATCATGGTCGCACTGCTCGCCGCACCGGTATTTAATCTGGCGCAACTAAAACTGATGAACTGGACCCAAAGATTGCTATTAGCCGGACTGATTATTATTTGCCTATTAGGCACCCATTGGCTGATCCCGCAATGGAGCACCATTATTGCCCTGCCACAAAACCTGAATACCGCAGCCTTAGCCGTTATTGCCTTCCTGTTTGGCGCCAGCTTGCTTAGGCTAGGACCCCGTAAATTTATGGCGCGTATCACCCTGTGGACACCCAAAGTCCACGATCATCACCATGATGATACGGCTCATGCACACAATGGTGACGCCATAAGCGCAAAAACAGAGCAGCATACTCACAAACATCATCACCATTAATCAGGCGATGATGTCCATTTAGATGGCTTTTATGACACGACAAAGCTAAATTAAAGCCATCATTTATCCTGTGAGTTTGAGCTAATGTGCATTCTCTTTGTCGCGCTCGGCGTACATCCTGACCATCCGGTTATCATCTGCGCTAACCGCGACGAATTCCATGTACGCCCCACAGAACCCGCCCACCTCTGGCCGGGTGAGCATCATGTGTTGGCAGGCAAAGATCTCCAAGCGGGTGGGAGCTGGTTAGGCATCAATCAACAGGGCGATATTGCGGCGCTGACCAATATTCGTGCACCAGAGCAGCTGCATACCGATAGTCGCAGCCGCGGGGAATTAGTGATCAAGGCGTTAAACGAACCGAGCCGCATCACCCATGACTGGCTCAGCGAACATCATCAGCGCTACAACCCATTCAACCTATTGTTTGGCCACCGCGATCAACTCTATTGTTACCACAGCCTAGATAACAGCCTTAAACAACTGACGCCCGGCTTTCATGCCATCAGTAATGGGGCCTTAGATGATATTTGGCCAAAAATGGCTAAAGGCACTCGCGCCTTGGAGCAACAGCTGTCACAAACGACGCCCCCCAATATCGATGCCCTGCTCGCCATTATGACCGACCAAAGCCAAGCTCAAGACAGCGAACTGCCACAAACCGGCATCGCATTAGAGTGGGAAAGACTGCTGTCGTCTATCTATATTAAACACCCAGAATATGGCACGCGCTCGACCTCGATTATCTTGCAAGATAACCAAGGCAATAGCGAGTTTATCGAGGTGCGATACGATGGCAAGGGGCGCAACCTAGGGCGGCAGCGCTTTACCCTTAACCCAGAGATAACCGCTTAATCAGAGGTATGATCATGGGTGATCACCCATTTATCATCGATCTTTTCGACCAACAGGGTAAACACACCGCTGGGCTGATCTTTTGCCCGCGTCAACTCCCAGCGCCCGACTACTAGGGCCGCATAGTTGCTGAGCATTTTGATCTCATTAATGGTGAATTTTAGCGTGCCTAATGTCGCCTTATCCGGGTAGTTTTTCTTATAGGCCGCTAATGTCTCTTCCCAGCCATAACGAAATTTATTCCCCGAGACAAACCGCACCTTGTCATTGTGCCAATAACCCTGCATATACGCATCTAAGTCGGCGCGATTCCAAGCGTCTTGCTGCTCGGTGATCACCTTAGTGATCTCATCGGTAGGCACTGCCTGCGCCGGAAAGACCAACAACAGTACCAGCATTAACCATGCATTTTTAACCATGATGTACTCCATCGGGAGAAATTAAGGTGTAGTATATAATAAACTACTGTAAGACATTATCAGTTAACCAAAAAAACACCCAATTGCATTATTAAAAGAGCTAAAATTATGCTGCAAACCCTGTGTAAAACACTACTCAAGTTGATGGGCTGGAAAATTGACGGCGCCTTACCGACCACACCGCAATACATTGCCATTGTGGCCCCCCACACCAGTAACTGGGACTTTATTATCGGTGTATTGGCCCGTGGCGCTCTGGGGCACAACATCCATTTCCTCGGTAAACATCAACTATTTATTCCACCTTGGGGCTGGTTGTTTAAGGCCATTGGCGGCACGCCAGTGGATCGGCGCAAAAATAACAATCTAGTGGACGCCGTGGCACAGCTGTTTAAAGCCGATGCCAACTTTAAGCTGGCTCTAGCGCCCGAAGGCACCCGCAGCCCCGTCACGCGCTGGAAAACTGGCTTCTACCATATTGCACTGGCAGCCGATGTCCCCATTGTGACGGTCGCACTGGATTTTGCCCATAAAACCGTGGTGATCCCACCCGCCATAAAAGTCAGCGGTGACATAGCACAAGAGATGAGAACCATCTTAGATTTCTACCGTACCATCAAGGGGCGCCACCCTAAAACCATTCCCGATTACAGCGCGCAAAAATAGCCACGGGCAGGTTTGCTAAAGCGGAGCGCTCTGGTTATAGTGCGGCCACTGCCCACTTTATCTACTAGCTTTACGATGAATTTCGATACCTGGTTACTGTACCTGTTCGCCGTCTTCTTGATTGCCATTTCACCGGGCACCATGGCTGTGCTGTCGATGAGCCACGGCATCCATTTCGGTAAAACCCGCAGCTTGGCGACGGCGCTAGGCAGCGTCAGCTCAGCGTTACTCTTGATGTTAGCCTCTGCTGCGGGGCTGGGCGCACTACTCAGTGCCACAGAGCATGGTTTTGCGCTGCTTAAATATTGTGGCGCCGCTTATCTGCTGTTTCTTGGCATTAAACTCATCATGACCAAGGCCAGCGCCCAAGGGCTAGATCTGCAATATATCAAAGGCAAAGGATCGCCTAAGCAAATGTTTAAGGAGGCATTTTTAGTGGGTATCAGTAACCCCAAAGATCTGCTCTTCTTTGGCGCACTGTTTCCACAGTTTATCGACATCCATCAGCCCCAAATGCCACAACTGGCCATATTGGCGCTCACCTGGGCGGTGATAGATTTTAGCTTTGTGATGATCTATGCCAGCATGGCAAATATGCTGGCTCCTAAACTCAAATCCAGTAATCGATTGCATTGGTTCGACAGAGTCAGTGGTGGCGTGTTTCTTAGCCTCGCCACCATTTTAGTTACCAGAGAGTGAGCTTGAGGGCATAATCCCCTCAAGCCGTCACAGATTAAAGCGGGCGCTCAGTCTTTAGGCTACGGACATCCCCTCCGGTAGGTGATTGGAACGCTCGCAGATTGAATTGCGGTAGCACAGCATAAATATGATCGAATATATCCGCCTGAATATCTTCATAAATAGCCCAGCGGGTATCGTTGGTGAAAATGTAGATCTCTATCGGTAAGCCTTCGGTTGTCGGGGCTAATTGACGCACTAACAGCGTCATCTCTTGATGCACTTTTGGGTGTTTATGCATGTATTCCAGTAGATAGGCCCTAAACGTGCCCACATTGGTTAGGTTACGGCTGTTAACAGGCATATCACCATCTTCGACATTGGCGTTAAACTCGGTAATTTCAGCCTCTTTACGAGCCAGATACTCTTTTAGTAAATTAATTTTACCTAAGCGTTGCTTCTGCTCTTCATTGAGAAAGGCTATCGAATCGATGTCGATATTTACCGCACGTTTAATGCGTCGCCCACCCGACTCTTGCATGCCACGCCAGTTTTTAAAGGCATCAGACACCAGCGCATAAGCGGGGATCATGGTGAGTGTACGGTCCCAATTACGCACCTTAACCGTGGTTAATGACACCTCTTCGACCGCACCGTCGGCGCCATATTTGTCCATCTGGATCCAATCACCAGGACTCACCATACGGTTGGCGGCAAGTTGGATCCCCGCAACAAAACCTAAAATCGTGTCACGAAACACCAACATCACCAAACCGGTGGCGACACCTAAGCCGCTGAGGAAGTACACCGGAGACTGCTGGGCCAATACAGAGATAGAGATGATGATAGCCACAAAGAACATAAACAGCTTTAGCAGCTGCACAAAGCTCTTAATCGGTAAACGTCGACTGATAAGATTAACATCGGCAATCTCATTCAGCGCATCCAGAGCACAATACACCCCGCGCACAAACAAAATAACGACAGCGACATCTAGCAGACGGTCGACCAAACCGCTCAACAGTGGGTGCTCCACTAATGCCAGTGGCAGTAAGATACTTAAAATCAAGGTCGGAACCAACAAGGCAAACTTCTCTAGCACCTGATGGCGCATAAAAATGTCATCCCAAGTGACCTTAGAGCGCATTATCACCAGATTCATAGCTTGCACCACACCACGCTTGACAATCAGGTAACCGATAAGCGCGATCAGTAAGCTCCCTAGCAACATAATCCCAGTAGAGACGCCATCGGCTGGGGTATCGATACCAAAATGAGCCAGCCATTGCGACACATGCATGCGTAGTTCTTGATCCAAAATATTTATCTCCTGAGGCGAAATGTCTCGCGCCGCTAAACCGTTAACATCGCCATATCTGTGGCGGGTCATCCATGTGTATCAGCTTACTAACAAAATCATTACAAATACTTATTTTTAAAGCTGTTTTAATCCTATTGCTCGACTGTAATATAAAGCCGAACAACAATCCATTTCTACGCCATAAGAATTGCCGCCATGACAACCCTTGCCGAAGGTGTTTACTGTAAGGCGAGATGACACACAGTAGCCGATACTCGTTAATCTCAGCCCTGAAAACCTAAACTCGCGCAGTGGCTTACCCTATCTGAGGCATAAAAAGCCTATGTTGCTTGATATGGTGTATAAATTTTCTCTCAGTTTGTCTATGCTAGCCTCCTCGGCAACCCTAATTGAATTGGTTTAACTCCATGTATAAAGCACTACCCTATTATGCCGCCTTGGCCATGATGCTGATATCGCTATCGACGCTCGCTAAGGATATGGCGCCAGAGCCAGTAGCCATTGTCACCCTTGAAAATGGCGCTAGCGTCAAACTCAATGATGACTTTACTTGGGAATATGTGTTTCTAGAAAACCAACCCACAGCACAAGCCCCAAAAGATACGCCTACAAGCACAGCACCAAATACGCCCGAGTTCAATGCTGCGGCGCAAGGTGCAACAGTCGCGACCGTCACCACCGCCGAGGTCGCCAATAGCTTAAGCCATCGCGCCATCGAGCAGTCAGACCTGCTTAAGTCTACGGCAAAAAATGGGGTTAAAATTAGCTACCTAAATAGCCAATGGGACAGTAAGGGGCGCCTAGGACTTAACTTCGAACTTAGCAGCACCAGCCCAGAAAGTTATGTGATGATCGAGCTAGAAATAGGCTTATTTGCCGACTCAGGTCAGCTAATCAAGAAGGAGACGGTTGAAGTGTGGCAGGCCATTTTTAGGATGCCCGAGACCTATCTTCGCAAAGGTCAAACCCGTAAGAGCGACACGTTTTGGATTGAAGGGGTAGATAAAGCTCAGTGGAGCAAGCAGTTACTGACACTCAAAATGAAAGAGATGAACTCACGCTAAGCCAGCTTATTCACGCTCAAATTAACATCACTGGTCTAGTTATTGATGAGACCAAAGTGGCGCAGTCATCCATGCTTGCGCCACTTTGGTTAGCACTTCACATTAAGATGCGATACAGCAAGTCACTTACATCATGGTATCGGGCATCTTAACCGCTACCATATGACCTCTAGCACAAAGGGTTCCGCCAGCAGACAATGTAATGTCGACCACCACTTTACGCGGTTTCACCTCTTTAATCACACCAACAAGCGCTAACTCTACGCCCATTGGTGTAGGTGCTAAGTAATCAATATTCAGCGCCGCGGTCACAAATCGCGGCGGCTCAATATCCACCTCCCCCATCTGTTGCAAGGCGCGCTGAGCGGCAGCACTGGCACTGCCGGTACCATGGCAATCGATAAGCGAGGCAATAAGCCCACCATAAACAAACCCCGGAATGGCTGTATGAAACGGTTCGGGCATAAAGTGGGCAACAGTCTCATCCCCACGCCAATAGCTCTTCAATTGATGGCCCTGACTGTTATTACGACCACAGCCATAACAGTGGCTTAAATCATCAGGATAGGCATCCTGAAACGCGACTCCTTGCTGCATCTATACATATCCTCTAACAGTAATAGCGAGTCACCACGCTATATCGATTCGCCCCCTTGAACAATACCAACTTAAGGCTTAATCCCAACAGCCTATGCGCCATCAATTGATTCAAACCGAGCGAACCCACCGGCATATAACCACCTAAAATACCTCTAAAAGCTTGCCATAATACCCGCTGGCAAATACGCGTTAAAACGTGCCGCCAACAGTAACTCGGTGGCCGACTCGATATCAGGGCCAAAGAAACGGTCTTTATCGTAATAGGTGACTAACTCACGCAGCTCCGCCTTGGCTTTGGCGACCGCGACACTGGGCTGCAATGGCGCTCGGAAATCAAGCCCCTGCGCCGCAGCGAGTAACTCCACCGCCAGCACACCACGAGTGTTCTCTGACATATCACGCAGACGACGGGCCGCAAACGTGGCCATCGATACATGATCTTCTTGGTTAGCCGAGGTCGGTAAGCTGTCAACGGACGCCGGATGTGCGTAAGTCTTGTTCTCTGATGCCAAGGCTGCCGCAGTCACTTGCGCTATCATAAAGCCTGAATTGACTCCGCCATTTTCGACAAGGAATGGCGGGAGTTTTGACAGATTTGAGTCGATCAGCAGTGCAATACGACGCTCGGCAATCGACCCCAGCTCGGCAATCGCAATCGCCAAGTTATCGGCAGCCATTGCCACAGGTTCGGCGTGGAAGTTACCGCCAGAGATAATGTCGCCGGTATCTTGGAACACTAATGGATTATCGGTGACACCATTGGCTTCAACCGCCAGCACGTCGGCAGCATGGCGAATTTGGGTCAAACAGGCCCCCAGTACCTGCGGCTGACAACGCAGTGAGTAAGGATCTTGCACCTTCTCACAGTTAACATGAGCCAGACTGATCTCCGACTCATCACCTAATAGATGACGGAAAATTGCGGCCGAGTCGATCTGGCCTTTTTGGCCACGCGCCGCATGAATACGAGCATCAAACGGACTACGACTGCCCATGGCCGCTTCGACACTCATGGCACCAATCACCGAGCTAGCGGCAAATAGATCTTCTGCGTTAAACAACCCTTCCAGTGCTAATGCGGTCGACGCCTGTGTTCCATTGAGTAGCGCTAAACCTTCTTTGGCCGCCAACTCAATGGGTTTAAGACCTGCGATCTCAAGACCTTCAGCAGCTGAAATCAGCTCACCACGATAACTCATCTTGCCCTCACCAAGCAGCGGCAGACACATGTGTGACAGTGGTGCTAAATCACCTGATGCCCCCACAGAACCTTTCTCTGGCACACGGGGGTAAACTTCGGCATTGACCAAGGCGATAAGAAAGTTAATCACCTCAAGTCGGATACCAGAAAAGCCACGGCTCAGGGAATTAATTTTGAGCACCATCATCAGGCGCACAGTCGCATCGCGCATAGGTTGGCCGGTACCCGCTGCATGAGACAGCACGATAGAACGCTGCAACAACTGCAGATCATCATTACCTATTTTGGTGTTGGCCAGCAGACCAAAACCTGTGTTGATACCATAGACAGTGCGACCTTCATCCAAGACTCTTTTCACTAAGTCGGCGCTGGTATTGATATCGGCAATGGCACTCGGACACAGCTCAAGGCTCACTTTACTGCGGCTAATTTCGCGCAGTTGTTCTAGGCTTAGGGTGCCCGGTTTTAACACTAAATGACTCATGATTATTCGCCTCTATTCTTATTGTTATTATGGTGATTATCTATTGAGCATGGGCAGATCTAAGCCCTGCTCGGCGGCGCATTGCTTAGCAATATCGTAGCCTGCATCGGCATGACGCATCACCCCTGTTGCAGGGTCGTTCCACAATACACGGCCTAAACGCACGGCGGCATCCTCGCTACCATCGGCCACAATCACCACCCCCGAGTGCTGACTAAAGCCCATGCCGACACCACCACCATGATGCAAGGAGACCCAAGTGGCACCACTCGCGGTATTGAGCAATGCATTCATCAAGGGCCAATCCGATACCGCATCGCTGCCATCAAGCATAGATTCGGTTTCACGGTTAGGGCTGGCAACAGAGCCTGAATCTAAGTGATCGCGACCAATCACAATTGGCGCCGATAGCTCACCACTTTTAACCATCTCGTTGAACGCTAACGCTAAACGCGCACGATCTTTTAGCCCCACCCAACATATACGTGCAGGCAAACCTTGAAACGCAATGCGCTCGCGCGCCATATCCAGCCAGTTATGCAGCTGTGGGTTATCAGGAATAAGCTCTTTGACCTTGGCATCGGTTTTATAGATATCTTCGGGATCGCCAGACAGTGCCGCCCAACGGAATGGGCCAATACCTTCACAAAACAGCGGACGCACATAGGCAGGCACGAAACCGGGGAAATCGAATGCGTTCGCTACGCCCTCTTCGAACGCCATCTGACGAATATTATTGCCGTAATCGGTCGTCGCAGCGCCAGCCGCTTGTAGCGCTAACATCGCCTTAACTTGTACCGCCATCGATTGCTTAGCCGCCTTAACTACCGCAGCTTCATCTTTTTGACGCATCTTAGCAGCCTGTTCTAGCGTCCAGCCTTGGGGTAGATAGCCGTTAAGTGGGTCATGGGCAGAGGTTTGATCGGTCACCACATCAGGGGTAATGCCGCGCTCGACCAACTCGGCAAACACATCGGCAGCATTAGCAAGTAAGCCGACTGATACGGGAGTGCCCGCGTTGTTCGCTGCATCGATCATAGCTAACGCTTCATCTAGGTTAGTGGCCTTTTTATCGACGTAGCGGGTACGTAGGCGGAAATCGATACGCGTCTCATCAACCTCACAAGCCAGCACCGAATAGCCCGCCATGGTGCCTGCTAAAGGTTGGGCTCCGCCCATGCCGCCAAGGCCGCCGGTTAAGATCCATTTACCCTTAGCGTCACCACCAAAGTGCTGCTTAGCCATAGCAACGAAGGTTTCATAGGTGCCCTGCACTATGCCTTGGGAGCCAATATAGATCCAAGACCCCGCGGTCATCTGGCCGTACATAGCCAAACCTTTTTTATCTAGCTCGTTAAAGTGTTCCCAGTTAGCCCAATGCGGTACTAGGTTTGAGTTGGCGATGATCACGCGAGGCGCGTTGCTGTGGGTCTTAAAGACGCCCACTGGCTTACCAGACTGCACCAACAAGGTTTCATCGTCTTCTAGCCGCTGCAGTACTTCGATGATCTTGTCATAACACGCCCAGTCACGCGCCGCTCGGCCAATGCCACCATAGACCACGAGGTCTTCTGGACGTTCGGCCACATCGGGATGCAGGTTGTTCATCAACATGCGCATCGGCGCCTCGGTAAGCCAACTCTTACAGCTTAATGTTGTGCCGTGGGGCGCGATAATGCGACGGCTTGGGTCGTGTCTATTGGTCATGGGTTTTCCTCAATTTGTGTTATCTCATCGCTTAACGCGATTGTTATATTTAATATTTTTGGTGTTACGCTCATTTCATCAGGCAGGCGTTAACGGTTAAAGGTCAAATGCCCCCCTAAACGGAAACGACTACCGGGGTGGATAAGCCGCGCAAAACTCACCACACCTTGGCGTGACCAGGTGCGACGTAAGATCTGCAAACAGGGCTCACTGCCTTCAATCTGCAATTGTTGTTGCTGTGACGGATTGGCAAGGATCGCCTCGATGGTGTGACGTGCCTCGGTCAAGGGCGCCACAAATGACAGGTATTCATGAGGCGTTTGCAAAGTGTAATCTTGCTCAAGGTAATCAGGCGCCAGTTGCGGATTAACATAGCGCTCCTCCAACTGTAATGGCACACCCTGCTCGCAGTGCACTAACAGTGAGTAAAATACAGGGCTACCCTCTTCGAGCCCCAAGGCTATCGCGGTCTGCGCTTGCGCCTGAATCTGTTTTAGTTCAAGTTGCTGCACCCTATAGCCATGACCGCGGTCTTTGATCTCATCGGCGATATTGCGAATCGCCAGCATCGACGACTGCGACTTTAGCCCAGCCACAAAAGTGCCTAGCCCTTGAGAGCGCTCGAGCACGCCCGATTCAGTGAGCTCTGTTAACGCCCGTCTGGCCGTCATGCGACTACACTCAAACTGCTCGGCTAACTGATTTTCAGACGGCACGCGGCTATGTTGTTGCCACTCACCGGTTTCAACCTTGGTCAGAATGAATTGTTTAATCTCAGCAAACTTAGGCGTAGCCATCTAAGCTCCTTAAGCTTATGGTGATGAGCCCATCATCTTGATGCACACTGTGATAGGGCAATATCACTTTAAAAGTGATTAAATTAACCGCTATAATCCTAGCTTGTATATACAAGCAAGCACAAGCTAGCTCACACAAATTAATGATCGCGACATGTTTAGGTCGCACCTTGAGGGAAATATTATGTCTTGGGATCAGGTTTGGATTGACGTCAACATTGCGACAATGGATCCAGATATTTCAGTGCCTTACGGTGCAATCACCGATGCGGCTCTGGCGGTAAAAGAGGGCAAAATTGCTTGGGTTGGCCCACGCAGTGAATTGCCACAATTTGACGTATTGTCAACCCCAGTTTACAGAGGTAAAGGTGGCTGGCTGACCCCGGGCATTATCGATGCCCACACTCATTTAGTGTTCGCAGGTAATCGTGCCAATGAGTTTGAACTGCGCCTGCAAGGCGCCAGCTACGAAGAGATTGCGCGGGCGGGCGGCGGTATCATCTCGACAGTCAAAGCCTGCCGAGACGCCTCAGAAGCCGAGTTATTTGACCTTGCAAGGCAACGTCTCAATGCCCTAGCTAAAGAGGGAGTGACCACGGTCGAGATAAAATCAGGCTATGGGCTGGATACCGACACCGAACTCAAACTGCTGCGCGTTGCCCGTGAGCTTGGCAAGCATCATCATGTGGATGTAAAAACCACTTTTTTAGGCGCCCATGCGATCCCGCCAGAGTATAAAAATGATAGCGACGCTTATGTGGATCTCGTTATCGACGAGATGCTACCCGCGGTGATAGCTGAAAACCTTGCCGATGCCGTCGATGTGTTTTGCGAAAATATCGCCTTTAGCCTAGCGCAAACGGAGCGCGTACTCAGCGCCGCCAAAGCGGCAGGGCTGGATATCAAGCTTCATGCCGAGCAGTTATCTAATTTAGGCGGCTCGGCTATGGCCGCCAAGCTGGGCGCTAAATCGGTGGATCATATCGAATACTTAGATGAAGCAGGTGTAAAAGCCCTCAGTGAAAGCGGTACCTGTGCCACCCTGCTCCCCGGCGCATACTACTTCCTGCGTGAAACCCAGATGCCTCCTATCGACTTGTTGCGCCAATATCAAGTGCCTATGGTGCTCGCCAGCGATTACAACCCCGGCTCATCACCGCTGTGTTCGAGCCTATTGATGCTCAACATGGGTTGCACCCTGTTCCGCTTAACGCCAGAAGAAGCCTTAGCCGGCATGACACGCAACGCCGCCAAGGCGCTGGGTATTGAAGAGAGTGTCGGCGTATTACGCGCTGGCATGCAAGCCGACTTCTGTCACTGGGATATCACCACCCCAGCCGCACTGGCCTATAGCTATGGGGTTAATGTGTGTAAGGATGTGGTGAAAAAAGGCCGATTAGTGCATCAATAACTTTCACTTAACCTAAGCGATGAGGCTGACTCATCGTTTAGGTTTGTTTACCCCAAAGGGATTTGATACTTAACCTGCGAATTTAATAACCATGGCTTTATGGTGTTCAATTGCTTGCCGCAGGTGCAGTATAGGGACATACCAATGTCGTGATCACATGGACGTGAAAGAACGACCTCATGTGCAGATACCGCCTCGACACGGTGAGTGAAGCGCAGCTTCTAGCTCACGAACGAGAGGCATGGATGACGAACTGGCAGTTAAACAGGGACGTTGTTCGAGCCCTTCCCTAGGCACTCTGCGGGAGCATCTGATGTGGATTAACAAATGCAGCGATGACATATATGTCAAAGAGCTGCCATGCCACCGAAGGCCAAACGCGTGCTTACACTTAGTCATCAATCTCTTCGATTGGACTTTTTGTTTCGCACATAACCATTTAGTATACTTAGCACCACTTGAATAACTTAATGATTAATTCAACTCATCAATTTTGACTCTTTGGCGAATATGAGAGTGTGCTGCCTCTGAAATATCGCACCCCATCGACTTTCGCCCCAAATTTTTTGCAGCGATTAAAGCAGAACCAGAACCAAAAAATGGGTCGGCGATTAACTCATTGGGGAGAGAACTTTGCTTTATCAAAATTTCTATCAGCTCGACAGGCTTTTCAGTCGGGTAGCCCCGATGCACTCTTTTACATTCCAAAACATCGGGTATGCCAAGATCGTTTAACTTACGCTTACCCTTCTCAAAAAAAAGAATAAACTCATATTTAGCTCGATAGTGATAGCCCATACCAATCGCGAGCTTATTCCAAACTATTGGTTTCCAGAATTTAAAACCAACTTTCTCAGCTATTGGCTTCACATAAAACATAGTTTCTTGATCGCAAAACAGATAAAAATGAGCGTTTTTCTTTAATACACGATAAATTTCAGTGAACAGCTCCTCAAAGCGTTGATTAGGAAAAATATCAAACCATTGGTTACTCGAACCATTACTGACTTTTAAACGAGTTGTGGTTCCTATTTTCCTATGTTTTTCAAGAGATTCATATGGTGGGTCAGTCACAATAAGATCAACGCTCGCATCGGCGAGCGTTGATAACCAACTTATAGCGTCATCACGAAATAACTGCATTAATACCTGCTAAAAAGTACTACAAGAACGTCCATGCGAGTGTACTGTTGAAACAATGCCTTTGTCTAACCCCCGACAATCAATGCAATAACTTTGATGTCCATCAGGATTTCTTACCGTTACACGGGCAGGAGTTTTGCCAAATTGAGCAGGATATGGATGAAACACATGCTCCCCCCCATTGGCAGCCGAACAGTGCGGACATGACTTAAATTTTTGACCAGTTTTGAAATCAATTTTAGTCAACATGCCACTATTTAACTTAGCTCCACAGCAAGCGCATCCCATATAAAACTCCTTTTTATATTGAACTTTTAAATTATTAAATCAACGTGATACAGTGAATCGCATAACGATAAGAAAAACGCAGATTGCATGTATCTATACATAACCCTGTTCACTATTTAGGCTGACAGTAAGATTAAGACCAAAAAAGAATCAATGGCAATGATTTCTAACTTCGACACTGATTTTTATGAAATTTCTGCTAGTGCTTTTTAACAAACCAACGTTCTCGACCTCAACGCCCCCCTGATCTCATGAAACAGAACATAGAATAAAATAAGATAAATTAGTCATTTATCTATAAACACACAGGCTCATAACCCACGCATCTAGCTTCGCCGATACATTGACATGCACCGATACCCACAATATTTATTTGGCGGCATTAACCCAAAAGGGTTAATCGAAGAGACGATGAACATACCTGCACATAAGCCCGCTACAGGCGATTAACATCGATGAAGGAAAGGCCCGCATACATCTAAGCCAATATAATTGCAGTCAGGTATGTCTAAAAGTGTTGAGAGTCAGCCCACTCCTTCGCGGCCTATTGCCTCACAGCAATCAGACCGCAACTAGCAACTGAGTCTGTTAGCCTTTTCCCTGACAACAGCCACTTCCTTACTGAATCGGCGAACATAGAGCTAAGCCTCAGCCACTAACTAGTACGCTGATATTTTGTCTTAATAGCCCCCTTGCCGCCCACAGACTAATCGAAGTAATGAAAAATACACTCAAGGTGATACAAAAGAGCCACACTATAGGTTGAAATAGAGACACCCCCATCAACGTCTGACTGTGGTGCTCTAATAGCAGAAAAGCCCCCAGCGTCAGCACAGTAGCGATAAGGGTTAATAGCATATTACCCCATACCATTTTCGCCATCAGCGTCTCTTTTCTCGCCCCAACGGCTAACATTACTCCCCACTTCATCTGCTCGCTTTTTAGGCTATAACAAAATTTATTATAAAGCGTAAATATCACTAGAAAGATGATGAGTGAAGCCATGGCGCAGGAGGTTATGAACAGTAGTTTGCCGGCAACGTCCGTATCTTCAATTTGCTGCACTAAGCTTCGCCCGTCAGCATAAGTCAGCCTTGGTGATTGCAACGAGGCCCAATCATTCAAGTGAGATGCAATCACATCCTTATTGCTGCTTTTACTGTAAAACACAGGGGCTATTCGGCTGGCAAAAAGTGGATTTTGATCTTTTAAGCTCAGGTAAACTAAAGGCTTAGGTTTGGCTGCTATACCAAAATGAGGAGAATCCCCCACAATACCAGCTACGCGAACATGCTTTTCATAGTAAAAACCAGACAATCTTAGCGCTAACCCTTTGGCAGCCTTCCAATGACTTAAACCTAATTCAACAGCGAGTTGTGATGCCATTGCGTGGTTTATCATTACCGCATTTTCAGCCAACACTCCTCGTGCTAAAACGGGAATACCCAACAGACTAAAAAAGTTATGAGAAACATATAGACCGTTGATGGGTTTTTCGAGCCCCACCCCAGTTTCTGATTGATATTTTAGCGATGGAGCACCGACTTGAGTGAAGTGACGGGAAGAGAGTGCGACCGGTGTCCCACCAAGGCTCCACTCACCGTCAAGCTGCTCTGAGGTTAAAGCTATACTTAAACGACCGTCAACATCAGGCTGGTAACTTTTAACGTCTTGAGCAATGACCACAGATGAATACTTGCGTAGTTCCTGATGCATTAGGCTTAAAGAGATCACCATAACACCCATAATAACGGCAAGCTGCAATACGAGTATTACCTGGCTAGCACGCCGTTGCACCTTGCTCATATGTCCCTGCCTACCTCGAGAAAACATCGTGGTTATTGAGCCACTTAACGGCAGTAATGCACAGCAAACAAATAGTGTGAGAGAGCAGAAAATGGCAAGCAGCCAAAGCCAGATGTTAAACTTAACCCCGCCAATAAAATAATCCTGATACACACCGATTGTACCAACATAGTGAGTCACTATGCCCCCTAGCAAAGGGCTTAGCGCCGCCACCAAGACTAATGCGGGTATACTCTCCCTCAATAACTGCCCCATTAGCGCAATTTTGCTGCCCCCTAACGCCAACTTTAAACTCATCTCGGCACGACGCGTTATGCCCTGCTGAGTATACGCAGACACGATACCGCTAAATATAATAAAACCGAAACCAAGCAGCAGTAGCAGGAGTATCCATGCCTGTCTCTGCAAAATATCACGACTATTAGGGTTGAGCTCTATACCGCTGATCAACCAAGGGCGATAGTGCTTATCGACAAATCCACCTTCAGGCCTAGGTGTTTGCAATCTTAAATTGATATAGGCTTCTTGGAGTGACTCAATATCTGTCTTTTGTGCCAACAGTGCAAAGCCATAGCGATTGTTTTTCGTCTTCAAGAAGAGCGCAGGATTGTCAGCAAACATATCTGGGACGCCCAACTGTAAATAGGTATCCGGTAGCCAGATATCGACGCCAAAATCCCCCAGTTGCTCCATAGCCGTGGGTGCTATTCCTGCAATAAGAAAAGCCGCATCACGGTAATATAAACGACTGTCGCTTAGCGAAGCATTCGGCTCAACATGTTGTTGCCAAAATCGTTTTGACACTATGCCTTTCTTTGATTCAAAATTTTGCATCGTGAAAGGTTGAGGTAATCCAAGCAACTCAATGGTATTTTGTGAGTAAAAGCCAATAGTTAACCTTGGTAGTTCTTTTAGCCCTATAGTCACCACACTCGATTGAATCGCTATACTGGCGACGCTATCGACACCCGCAAGTCGGGCGACTAAATCTATGTCGTAGCCCGAGGTCGGTTGTAGGTTGCCACCAAGATCTTGACTTGCAATGGTCATCATAGGCTGCTGACTGCCAACCCACATGGGGCGATCGCTACTCAGTAACCAGAATAGATTGAACACAAAACCAATTAAGCTACAGAACAGGCATAGACTTGCAATTAATAGGCTCCAAACCCCACGCTGACCACGCCACTTTCGCCAACCATAGACGAGATCAAACAGCATGTTTAAACTCCATAGGAGACATGGAGGCGACTTCCCCATCATGAATTTTATATGCCTTCTGGCAACATGCAGCAACGGCAGGATCATGGGTGATGATCAGTACCGTTTTCCCCTCTCGATTTAGCGCACTAAGTAGCTCCATTACATTATCTGAATTTGTCGAATCTAGATTACCCGTAGGCTCATCGCATAATATAATATCGGGTTGGCAGATCAATGCTCTGGCTATCGCGACCCGCTGTTGTTGCCCACCCGACAGTTCTGCAGGGTAAAACAATTTTTTATCCTGTAGTCCAACCTGGCGCAATACATCATCAATCCTTACTTCATAGTCAACGCGACTAATTGACTTATTAAAACGTAAGGGAACCGAGAGATTCTCGCCTACCGTCATGTCGGCAATTAAATTAAAGTTTTGAAAGACCCAGCCTATATGCTTATTTCTAAGCAGGCTAAGTTGATAATCTGATAAGGTATTCACATCGTGGTCACAGAGAAAATACTGCCCAGAATCAGCCTTATCTAATAAGCCCATAATAGAAAGCAAAGTAGATTTACCACTACCAGATTGCCCTAGAATAGCAACCATCTCTCCGCTATAGACTGAAAAGTCGACCTGCTTTAAAACATGATTATTTCCTGCTCCATTAATAAATGACTTATTCAAGCCCGTCAGTTTCATTACACTATCATTCATAAAGATCGGCCATCAAAATTTCGGAGGAATTTGCGAGGTGTTTAGGTACTTTGAGTAAAATCTTCTCCCCTTGGAATACACCATCTAATACCTGCATCTTATCCCCTGCAATATCACCGATAGTGACATTACGCTGTTGAAATATAGCGTTTACCTCATCGAGTACAAAGATAGGATATTCACGGTGAGCCCGAACGACGCCAATAGGTCTATCAACCACTAGCGTATGTTGATACTCGGCAATAGCAATCTTAGCCGTTACATCGATATTTGGCCTTACCGCCATAGGCAGATTAACGCTAAAACCGATATCCAACTCAACACTACCATTATTAACCGTGGGATCGACGCGAGAAACCTCGCCGATGATTTCAACCCCCTTAAACTGAACCTTGGTGAGCAAGCCTGGATTAACATATTCGGCATCAGCAGCGGTAATATTAATACGAGCATAGTAAGAAGAAAGATCCGCAATCATGCCGACCGCTTGGCCCTCTTCGACATGCCGACCTATCTCTAAGCCATCGGCTAACTCAGTTAACATTCCCGTCATACTCGCTCGGACATTAAGCTGTTCGACTTCAGATACCAGTAACTCTCTCTCTTTAATGGCTTTCTCTAATCGATACCGAGTAGAATCCTCAATCGCTTTTCGTGTTTTTTGTAGCGTCTGAAAGCGACTTAATTCCATTTGCAACATGGCGTCCTCTTGCTCCCATGCAACCTGCGCCTTGTGTAAGTCCAGCGTCGAAATGACCTGATTATCCTTTAGCCTTCTATGGGCCACCAATTCTGCATCCGCCAAAGCCAACTTCACCTTGGCGAGCCGAATGTTGCCGCGTTGATCCTCTAACGCCTGCGCTGACTCAGCCTCTACTCTTCGCTGATTAGCCTGCTCTTCTAATAACGCCAACTCACTCGTTTCCATTAAACGCAGCAATTTAGGGTTATTGAGGCTCAATATTACTTCGCCTTCAGCAACTAAACTGCCCGGTTTTTTAAATACCTCTATTATATGCCCACCACTGAGTGCATTAATGCCACGCTGAACTCTTGGAACAAACTTACCATAACCAGAAACGGTAACATTTAGAGGAGAATTGATAACGACTGCGACTGGAAAATGACTATTGGTGTTATCGGAAGAGAAGGCCTGACGACTGGCTAAAAAAATCAGGATAAAAACGGATGAGATCCCAACTGCGGCAAAAAAAAACCAGCTGGCTTTATTTAAACGGCTTCTATCCTTAGGGATTTCAAACATAATTAAATTCCATTTAATGCTATTGTTCCCCTCAACAATACGAGTAATTATCCAGAATGACAATAGTAAAAACAGTTGACACAACAGTTAACATAAAATAGCGTTATAAGCTGGAGATATGGATGTACTCCTAACATTTAATCATTTAATCATTTAATCATTTAATCATTTAATCATTTAATCATTTAATCATTTAATCAAGGATGAAAAAGATGTATAAAACTATCTTACTTTTCTTAACTCTCGTCTTTAGTTCTTATAATGTGATGGCCTCATGCCATAACATTTGAGAAGATGGTGGCGGTGGCAGTATTTTCTGCAGCGTAAAAGACGAGGTTCTAGAGTGCGTAGACTCTCTTGGCTAAATAAAAATAAGTAGAGGACATCGTCCCCTACTCACCTTAAATTAGAGACAACTATGCGTATCATATTTATATTAATCCTTATGTTCATGTCTATTAATGTTAGTGCCAACTCATCCCAATTAATCGCTCTGGGTCAACAAAACAAATCCTTAATGTTAGAAACGGTGGCCGCTAAACAAAAACATAAATTTCCGGCACTCTATGTATACGATTCTCAGCAACAAGTCTTTCTCAGCAAACCGGATGCTGAAGCCTACCTGCTCACATTAAACAGTCAGCCGCTTTGGCCTAAGCTAACGGCACAATGGACGAAGAACACCAGCCAATTTACAGCTTCTAACCAACTGCTGGCCAAGGCGCTACCTATGTTAAAACTAGATAGAGCCTATCTAATCCTGTACGACAACCTCCCAGCCTCTATGTTAAAGCAATTGGAACCTATGGATCCGGAGCTTTCGCAGAAGGACAACCTACTTAAAACTGTCTTGGGTCAGCTAGATAGTGCTAGGAGCTATACGACCTACTAGGCAAAACGTCTAGGTATGGTCTGCAATATGTAAGTGTCAACTTGGGGACGCGCCGCTAGGCCGCTTCATTGGCTGGGGCTTTGGTCGCAACATCTTGGTTATGCTCTTGGATAAAATCTTCCATAAACCAGGCACAGAAGGTGTGGCGACCATCGACATCGGCCTTGCTGTAAATAGAGGAAGCCTGCTGGCGTACGGTTTTCTCTTTGGTTTGCCTCACCTCGGCAATCTCTTTAAAACTTAAGCCTTTTAACAAGAGAAAGGCAACCTGTTGCTCGCTCTTAGTGAACCCCCAGGTCGCAAACTGACTAGAGACTGCCTGGCTATATTCTTGCCGAGCAGAGCGCATCTGGCTGGTCATGTTATCTATCTGCTTATCGGCTTTGGCTAGCCGCTGGGCTAAGATTTTCACCTGCCGCGAACGGCGCATCAAGTCATGACTTAAGTAAACGGTCGCGATGACAGTAAGCAACACCAAAACCCCCTCTTGAGCTATATGCCAAGCAGGGATATCAAGCTGAAAGTCGGCGACAATATCAAGCAATTTAAACAGCATGATTAGCACCAACAACACAATAATGACGACATCCTTTTTCATGGGAACTTCTACTCCATCAGCAAGATCAATGACACCTAATAAGTTGATTTGATATCACATCTATTTAGGCTCTATTTCGCTACGAGCTGTACAACTTTCAACCTACCAGCAGCATAATGAGGCCTATGATGATAACCAAGTGCCTTATCGACGCAATTTGGGCACCACAAGGAAAAACAAATAAAATCATAAAATTAACTTATGGGACATATGTACCATAAGCATTTTTATGATACATCTCCCCCAAGACATCAGTGTACCAAGCCTTAGACTAACAGCACACTTTAAAAGCAAAGAAATCGCGTATGTCTGTTGTAAAGTCTTGTATCAAGATATGTCTGTTAAGCGTGTTAAGTTGCACGAGTATTCTCGGCCATGCGGCCACAGGCGATACCCCACCTGAGCGCCCATTGTCTCCTCTGCTCCAGTTAAGCCAAACCAGATTACAAGCGTCACAGCTCAATAGCACAACGCTTAATGATGAGCGCGCACTTGAATTAAGCGCATCTTCTTGGCTAAGCGGCCTACCTAGCATCAGCTTGAGCCACTTGGGCAGCCTAGATAATGGTAACAGTTACGAGCAAGAAGTGTCGCTCAACTTACCCCTTAAATCACCGGGCCAACACGGAAGTGATAAACGCTTAACGCAGCTGAGCCAAGCGATTCAGAGCCAGCAATCAGCCTTACAAAGTTTGTACCTATCGGGATTACTCAGGCAAAGCCTGTGGGCGCATCGCATTGCCTCTGTAAAGCTTAAGCAGTTAGCGCGAAAAACAAACTTACTGCAAAAGTTACACGCCCAGCAAAAACGGCTTACCGATGTGGGCGAGTTACCGCTGGCGAATCTGCTACTGCTTGAGCGCGAGCTGGTTGATATTGAGCTTGAGCAAATTGATATTCAGCAGCAACAAGATGAAGCCCATGCCCTCTATCGCCAACTGACAGGACAAGATGAGGTTCCCACCCAGATAGCCGAAAGCCAGCGCCCACTAGCCAATGGCAATTCAGATTTAGCCCAGCATCCTCTATGGCAACTGCAAACGTTACAACAGCAGCAACAGCTGTTGATCATCAAAAGCCAGCAAGCGGGTGAACAAGACCCTTGGACTGTGTCGCTTACGGCAAAAAACACGTCTGACGATCAAGTCGATGACCAGCAATTGGGGTTAGGTATTACAGTGCCACTGGGCTTTAGTTCGGCGCTGTCACAAGGTGAGCTATCACAATGGCAGCAAGCACACACAGAGCAAAATCTGGCTCGCGATCGCACCTACCTAGAGTTAACGACCCAAATCGACAAGCTCACCCAGCAGCAAGGTAATTTACAACAGCAACACGCCCTTTTAAGCCGTGGCTTGTCATTAAGCCGCACCATTACCGAAGAGCTCGCCAAAGTAAAAGACCAAGATCAGGTGAGCTACGAGATCTGGCTGCGCCGTTATGTGGACGCTCTCGATACTGAGTCACGCTTAACGCTCAACCAAGTGATGCAACAACAACTTCATTCTCAGCAACTGCAAGCCTTAGGAATTTCATTATGATCGCCAAGTATGGCGCAAGCCTGTTATGTTTATCTGCCTGCCTATCCACCAGCTTGGTACAAGCCGAATCGTTAGCCCTAGCGGCTTTAGGCAACTTAGAACTGAGCTATACCCAACCGCAAAAGGTCGCGAGCTATGAAGGTAGCCCACTACCCGCACAAGTTGACCGTTTACCGGGTAACGATTACTGGGTGAGCACCCCTGAAAATATCCAGCAGGTCACTTTCTTGGTCGGTCAGGGACAGATTGTCACCAAAGGACAAGAGATTGTCAGGTTAACAGGGCCAGAAGTGTTTCATTATCTTGCACAATTTGAGGCCACCAGCAGTCTGTATCAGTTGGCTAAGCAGCGCTATGACCGTAATAAGCCGCTATTAAAAAATGGCAGTATCAGCGCCGAAAAGTGGCGTGAGATCAGCCAAGATTACTTTAGCAGCCACCTCGAATTTGAGCATATGCAACACTTTATGGAGATGGTGCACAGTAAAGATGCCACTACCGAGTCGTTAGTGATCAGCGCCCCCGTGGCCGGTATCGTTAAACTAAACACACTCAACAGTCCCTATATGGCTGACTCACAGCTGTTTTCACTGGTGCCAGCAGACAGCATTCGTGTACAAGTTAATGTACCGATGAGCCAGTCGACGTCACTCTCGGCCATCAATATTAACCAGTGCCATATCGCCATCGATTCGATGTCAGCCATCGCCGACGGTGCATTTGTGGGCGCATGGTCAATGCCGGTACCAAAAGAGTGTAACCTGCTGTTAGGCCAACAAATCACTGTGATACCCGAGTATCAAAAAGCGGTATATTTACTGCCGAAAAACAGCGTATTTAGCTGGCAGCAAGAGACCCAAGTGTTTACCCAAACGGCAGAGACACTCACGGCCATCAATATCGATATATTAGGCTCAACCCCACAGCAATACATAGTCGCCAGCGACCAAGACTTGAGCCAAATCCAAGTGTTATCTCAGTCGGTTGCCGCAGTAAAAGGCATAATGCTCGGCCTAGGAGGCGAATAATATGCTGACCTCTGTGATCCGTTTTTCGCTGACTCAGCGCCTGTTTGTGCTGATTGTGGCGCTGATCTTAATGTTAGCCGGTGCTCGCGCCTGGTTTGCCATTCCGCTCGATGCTTTTCCCGATATCTCGCCGACCCAGGTCAAAATTATCCTCAAAGCGCCAGGCATGACACCTGAGGAGATAGAAGCGCAGATCACCGTGCCCATTGAAACCGAGTTATTGGGTATTCCTAATCAGGCGATCTTACGTTCGACCACCAAATATGCCATCAGCGATATCACCCTAGATTTCACCGAAGGTACCGATATCTACTGGGCACGCCAACAGGTGAGCGAGCGCCTTGCCGCGGTATGGGACAGCTTTCCCGAAGGCGTCTCTGGCGGCGTAGCGCCTATGAGCACCCCGCTGAGCGAGATTTTTATGTTCTCGCTAGAAAATCCGAATCTGTCGCTGATGGAACGCCGACAACTGCTTGAGTGGGAAGTGCGTCCGCTACTGCGCACTGTGGCAGGCGTGGCCGATGTGAATATTCTGGGCGGATATGCTAAAAGCTTTAGCGTCAACCCCAATCCTGCGGCGATGGCAGCAGCAGGAGTCAGCTTTGCCGCCCTGCAGCAGGCGATTATCGATAACAACCATAATGAAGGTGCGGGTAAGCTTACCATAGGCACAGACACCATTATTGTGCGTGCCGAAGGGCGTATCGACGATATCGACGAACTGGCACAACTGGTGATTAAGGCCGACGATGCCAAGGTTTATCGCCTACAGGATTTAGCCGATATTCAGATAGGTCACCTTGCCCGCTATGGCGCAGTGACCAAAGATGGTGAAGAAACGGCAGAAGCGCTGATCATCGCACTAAAAGACACTAACACCGCCGACGTGGTCAACAATATCAAAGCTAAGCTGGAGCAGATCAGTGCCAGTTTGCCCGAAGGGAGCGAGATCAACACCTTCTATGATCGCGCCAACCTGATCAACACCGCTATCGATACCATTTCTAACGCACTGTTCGAGGCGGTCATTTTAGTGATTGTGTTGCTGGCGCTATTTTTAGGTAATGTGCGCGCCGCGCTTGTCGTGTCGCTATCTTTGCCACTTGCGGCTTTAATGACCTTCTTGATGATGGACTTTTTCAACCTATCAGCCAACCTAATGAGCTTAGGCGGCTTAGTGATCGCCATCGGTATGTTAGTCGACTCCTCTGTGGTGGTGGTCGAAAACATGGTCAACCTTATCGCCACCAAACAGCGTTTACCTCGGCTGCACCTCATCTTTCGTGCCACCAAAGATGTGGCGATCCCAGTGGTGTCAGGAACGGTTATCGTGATGATCGTCTTCTCGCCGCTGCTCACTCTTACGGGGCTTGAAGGTAAACTCTTCACTCCAGTGGCTGTCACCATAGTGTTTGCCATGCTCTCGGCGCTGGTCTTGTCGCTCACAGTGATCCCGGTTATCGCCTCTTACTTAGTTAACGAAAAAGCGGCGCAGGAGCCCAAGGCGATCGAAAAGCTCAAAGCGGCTTATCTTGCCAGCCTTAAGAGCACGATTGTCTACCAAAAGCCCTTTATGATTGTCGCTTTTAGCTTACTCATCATCAGCCTAGGTCTGTTTAGTCTGGTTGGTAAAACCTTTATGCCGACCCTAGATGAGGGTGACATCATCTTACAGTTAGAAAAATCACCGTCGATTTCGCTCGAGGCCTCTATCAATATCGATAAACAGATAGAGCACACCCTGCTAGCCAAGGTACCCGAGATCAAGCAGATGGTGGCCCGTACTGGTGCCGATGAGATAGGTTTGGACCCTATGGGGCTTAACGAGACCGATGTGTTTTTAGAGCTAGCGCCGCGCAGCGAGTGGCGCTTTGACACCAAAGAGCAACTTATTGATGCTATTCGCAGCGAACTACTCAATTACCCCGGGGTAAACTTTAACTTTACCCAGCCCATTCAGATGCGGGTATCTGAAATGCTGACCGGCAGCATTGGCGATGTGGCAATTAAGGTCTTTGGCAGTGATATCGACACACTTGGCCAGCTAACCGGTCAAATTGAGCAGTTAGTCAGCGCCACCAACGGCAGCATAGATGTCAAAATGTCGATGATTGAGGGCAGCCCCTTTATCAACCTGACCTTAGACAACGAATTGGCCCGAGGCTTCGGCATGAGCACCATGGAGTTTGCGCGCTACCTTAAGAGCCAGCTCGAGGGGGTTATCGTGACCGAAGTGCTGCAAGGTAAAAAACGCACTCCAGTGTTGATGGCCAATAATCAAAGCAGTTTAAGCAGCATTAATGAGTTGCAAAATCAGCTATTGGTGATGCCAGATCATTCGCTTAGACGCCTGACCGATGTGGCGACACTAAGTTACAAAGAGGGGCCCATTTTAATTGAACGCGAGCAAGGCGATCGCTTTTCGGTGATCACCACCAATGTACAAGGTCGCGATATTGTCAGCTTTGTCGAAGAGCTGGACGCTAAAATCGCCGAACAGGTTAAACTTCCCAGCGGCTACAGCGTCAGCTTTGGTGGTGAGTTTGAAAACCAGCAACGTGCCACCAACAACTTATTACTGGTGATCCCCATTGCAATCGCCTTGATCACCTTAATTTTATTTACCACCTTTGGCTCATTGGCAAAATCGGGCTTGATCCTCGCTAACGTGCCGTTTGCCATGATGGGCGGTATTGTCAGCCTGTATCTGTCGGGGGAATACCTGTCGGTACCCGCCTCGGTTGGCTTTATCGCGCTGCTGGGGGTGGCGGTGCTCAACGGGGTCGTGATGGTCAGTTATTATGAGCAAACCAAACACCAATTTAGCAGTCTGTTAGTGCGAGTAGAGCAAGGCGCAGCGCGGCGCTTACGCCCGATCTTGATGACGGCAACGACTGCTATGTTTGGCTTAATGCCATTAGTGTTTGCCTCTGGGCCCGGCGCTGAAATTCAAAAACCCTTAGCCATAGTGGTGATTGGTGGCTTGCTCACCTCGACGATCACCACCTTATACCTATTACCAATCCTCTATTACTGGCTGGAGAAACGTCAATGAGCCCGAAGCAGATGTTAGTGCTGATCGCCCAAAACGAGATAAAAGACGATATCGTTGATACCTTGATTGAACTCGATTTTTTATCCGGTTTTAGTTTGGGCACTATCTGCGGTTTTAGTCGCGAACACAGCCACTTTAATATTAAGGAGCAGGTGGAAGGTTATCGGGAGTTTTGTAAGTTTGAAATTATGCATCCCAACGAGCAACAAGAGGCACTATTGGCGGCTATTACCTTGGTATGCAAACACAATCCATGCCGCTACTGGATAATGCCCATAACGCACACGGGCACCCTGTGCTAAACCAAGCTCGCCGCCCACGTCAGCTTAACAAAGCCTGCGTGGGCGGCAAGTCCCCAACTCACTAAACACTATGTGTTGCCAGCTTAACGTTAACAACGCTTAAGGCTTAGCGCTACCTTGCTTGAGCAATAGCTCGGCCTTAGCCCCTAGGTACACATAAATCCCCAGCCCCACCAGCAAACCAACCACAGCAAACATCATCCAGATAGCGGGTTGAACATATTTCATCTCACCCAACGATGCCTTAAACATGGTCAGCAAGGCCTCGATAGAAATAGCAATTAAGATGGTGGAGATAAAACGGGTGATGGTGCGCCGCGTCGAGCTATGACGGAAGATATCTTTGTGCATCAACACCTCCTCTTCCAATATGGTTTTGCCCAAATCAAATACCGCCAGCGCCAAGGTGATAAAGATAATAATGCCAAAGGGTTTAATTGAGCCACTGGGCACTCGCCCGTCAGCTAACAGCGAGGCAATGTCCACCGCAGCCATACTGATCAGCACCATCACCATAATAAACAGTCCCAGCACCAAGGCGCAGTAGACACTTTTAAATAAAGGGGTCGCCTTACGACGAGCGCTATCGCCCATCATAAATTCGATCAATTGAGTCAGATTCACATCGACCACGATATAACCTTGCTCGCCATTATCGCCAATTCGGTAGGAGGCCGACAAACATAATTTACCACTGGCATTCGACAAGTAAGGATGGGTGATATTCAACGTCTGGAGTGGTTGCGCCTTTGAAAAATAGGGCCGATGACTGCGGTTTAAGTTACGCCCCACGGGAATAGCCTGCACGACTCGATTAACAATGGCGACGTTATCACTGATCTGCACTCCATCGGCATCTAAGATATACAGCAACTCGATAAAGGGGTAGCTGTTGGCCATTTCGGCCATAGCCCGCACCCGCATCCCTGGGTCCGACAGCATCACAGGATCGCTAATCCCCACTAAAATCGATTCCAGCAGCTCTTTCACCAGCTGTTCATGTTCATGGTATCGCTCTATTACACTCAAATAGCTCATGGCTGCCATAGCTTGCTCCAATAATGCCCATAAGCAAGGCCTTGCAACTATGACGCCAATGACAAAGCAGCGGCCATAATCTCCGATTGGGTCGACGCTAGCCAAAGCGCGGCCTCTCATCAACCCCCCACTAATAACGGCTATACCACTCATCGAAACGCACCGACTGAGCTCGTTCGCACCAAAGTGGGGCATCATTAATAGATGCAGCCTCGCTGACCACTAAGAGAAAAATGAGCAATTGACGCCGAGCACAGCCCAAAGGTTTTGTCGCTGCGAACTAAGTGGGTCAATGACTTACACTGCAAGCTGATTTTACCTCTTGGACTCGCAGCGCTGGCCAAATAAGCTAGCCAAATTGGGGAAATCAGCTTAGGATCGGGGTAGCTATTGAGGCGATTAATTTTAATGCAATGTGGAGTAAGCCAACATTATGGGTATTAGAGCCATAGTTGTAGATACCGCGGGTACAACAACCGATCTTAACTTTATTAAAGACATCCTTTTCTCTTATTCTGCGAAGGCGCTTCCCGATTTTATTAAAGAAAATCAAAACAATGTGTTAGTTGATAACTGCATTAGCGATGTAAAAGATATCGCCCTAGAACCAGAAGCATCTCTGGATCGTGTCGTCGAAATTTTACAGCAATGGATAGATGAAGACCGTAAAGCAACGCCGCTCAAAACCCTGCAAGGCTTAATCTGGAAACAGGGTTACGATAAAGGCGAGTTTAAGGGCCATATATTTCCTGACTTTATCGATGCCATTAAGCAATTTAAAGCCGAAAACCTGCGCGTTTACAGCTTCTCCTCTGCCTCGGTAGATGCACAAAAATTGCTTTTTAGTCATAGTGATGGCGGCGATTTGACCGAATATTTCAATGGCCATTTCGACACTCGTACAGGCCATAAGCTCTTTAAGCAGGCCTATAGCAATATCATCAACACCATCAGCTTAAAACCCAAGCAAGTGCTGTTTATCTCTGATTTGTTAGAGGAGTTAAAAGCCGCCGAACAAGCGGGGCTGCGCACGGTACAGATGGTACGCGACACTACCCAGCGCACTGGTGAATACCCACAAATCACCAGCTTTTCCGAGCTAAAACTGCAAGACTAAACAGTGATTTTACCCAGCAAAAGGCATCGTTAACGATGCCTTTTTTGATCCATTCATCCCCCCTTGTTGCTGACGAAACATACTGTTATGCTCAATTAAACATGCGTTTTAATTTGAGTCCCAATAACAGCAACAGGAAGTAAGCCAAGTGGAACAATTTATCAAGCGGTACCCCATTCGCAGCCAAATCAATGTCGCCTGGGGAGAGATGGATGCACTGCAACACGTTAATAATGTGGTTTATTTCCGCTATTTCGAAATCGCTCGAATCAACTTT
Source organism: Shewanella algidipiscicola (assembly GCF_003605125.1). Lineage (GTDB taxonomy): Bacteria > Pseudomonadota > Gammaproteobacteria > Enterobacterales > Shewanellaceae > Shewanella > Shewanella algidipiscicola. The sequence goes on along the minus strand of NZ_QPQT01000021.1, from coordinate 26,700 downwards.
TTTAATCGCTTTTTCCCGCTCGATGAGATGTATAAATCGGGTGTTGGACCTGTGATCAGCGACAATAGCGCACGCTATAAGCGGCCGGTGACCTTTCCCGACACCTTGCATGTTGGTGTGAGCATTAGCGATATACAAAGCGATAGGTTTACCATGCATTACCATATTTACAGCGAGCAACAACAAGCGATTACGACTACGGGATCTTCAGTCGCTGTGATGTTTAATTTTCATAGTCAAACTAAAGCCGAGCTAACCCCTGAGTTACTTGCTGTATTGCATGAACATCAACAAGACGCATAACATAACCACAGGCGCCTCGGTCGCAACGTTAGTTTCATTTTCACAAACTAAAGCCGAGCTCAAGTTAAGCGAGCCCCTGAGTTACTTGCTGTATTGCATGAGCACCAACAAGACGCATAACATAACCACAGGCGCCTCGGTCGCAACGTTCGTTTCATTTTCACAAACTAAAGCCGAGCTCAAGTTAAGCGAGCCCCTGAGTTACTTGCCGTGTTGCGTGAGCACCAACAAGACGCATAACATAACCACAGGCGCCTCGGTCGCAACGTTAGTTTCATTTTCACAAACTAAAGCCGAGCTCAAGTTAAGCGAGCCCCTGAGTTACTTGCTGTGTTGCGTGAGCACCAACAAGACGCATAACATAACCACAGGCGCCTTGGTCACGATGTTGAATTAGGTGCCCCGGGATTAAATGAGCCGTTGATGCTCATCCAATTTGGTCAGTGTGAGGCCAACAGTATGAGTTAGCACAAGGTGACAGGAACGATAATGAGTCAGGCTAATAACATTGGCCACAATACAGGCCCATTGTTAGCCATCAAGCATGACCCGATAATCGATATGCAAACTTTATAACGGCTCGTTAAACAGCAATACCAAACCACCACCACTTAAGCCACTGTTAATGTTGAGTGTAATGCCTAGGCCAATATTCTCTATCCAAGCGGCCAATGAAGGAGTTTCGATTATCCAGCCAGCCCCCAACTCATAGTAATAACGCGTCCCCATCGGGTCGACCACATCACCACTTAAATCGACTCGCTTAACCTGTAAAATTAACTCATTACGTCGAGACCATACGCTGGGTAGCCCGTAATGAAATATCAGTGTATTGCTAAAGCGACTCACCTCGGGTGAAACAGACTGCGCACCATTATCGGTCAACACTGTGCGGCCATAGGCATAACGAAACGCGCTGATAAATTCCCATTTGTGGCCAAACAGCTCACTGGTATAGGTAAATTCAACATTGGGATCGACCATCACCGCACCATAACGAGTATTCACTATGATGCCATCTAGCAGCGCCCGCTGCGAAGCCAAGATAGGGTCGCGATATTCTAAGTTATTTTCTAGCCACAACAGCTGCCCACCAGCGCCAAAAACCACCTGCCAACGAGGCGAGAGATGATAGCGCCAGCGATACTCAGCCGCTAACAGATAAATAGTATCTTCTATTGGGCTGATCAACGACGGATCATCAATACCTATGATATTGTCATTGGAATGAACATAGGAGAACTGCACAGCACTCGATACCAGCCAGTCGCGATCGAGCTCACGGGGCTGACTTTCCCAGGGCAAAGAATAGTTGCGTAACTGACTGCGCCGACGCAAAGAATCGGCATCACCGACATTAATATCGCCAATCGCCCCTACATCGATAAATGCATTAGGATCAAAGTCGACAATACCTAAGGTGATCAAGTTCGCATCCGTGAGTACAATCGCACTCGTCACATCGCCACTCACCTTCGCCTCGACAACCCTGCGCACAGCCTCCTCAACCTCCGATGCCGAGAGACTCCATCCGATCAAAACCAAACCGAGCGTCGTTAAGCAACGCAACATAATGCCCCCAATTAACCATCGATGAATCAATTGCACCTCGTCAACATCCAACGCCATATCACTTTCCATTGATGAGATGTTGCTCTCAGGCGCCTGCTTAATGAACCAGCACCATGGTAAGAGATAGCATAACCTTAGATAAAGTAGCCGCAGCACAGTGATGACATCTCACATTTATCCTTGATGCGACTAACGAGACGAACTCACGCACAGAAACTATGTATTTATTTTTAATACAAAAACTTAAAATTTATAACGGCGATTAGAGATACCTTGGCTATCCCAAGTTCAGATTACATAGCCCGATCGATAAATACAACCAAGGCTCCCATGACACAGATTGATAAGCACAACGCAGGCATCACAGCACTAAACGTGCTAACGTCAGCAGAGCCAAGATATCAAGGGAATACACATGAGCCAGTCAACCATTTTACATCAGGCCGACAAACAGAGATTTGTGATTTTAATCGATGACCAGCAAGCACTGCTTGAATACCAGATTGAGGACGAGCATATTGATTTTAATCGTACTTACGTACCCGACGCGTTGAGAGGGCGAGGACTAGCCGAACGTTTAGTGCGCCATGGGCTAAAATGGGCCAAGGCACAACAGCTCACCATCAGTGCCAGTTGCTGGTATGTACAAAAATTCTTGCGCTAACCTACTGATGATACATTGCCGTCGTGACCACATCCCCCAGCACACTCGTTGATCGCAACGGCGATTAAAATCGCTTAATCTCCGCTGCGCTGCGCTAAGGCCTGCTTAACCATGTCGGGGATCGGCACGCTCTGATTAGCACCATAATCATAATGCACCAAGGTGGTTTGAGCTTCAGCGGTCATTTTCCCCGCCTGCCAGCACTGCTGTGTCACCTCAAAACTACTGTTACCAATACGGCTCACCCATGTTTTTACCTCAACAGGCTGACCGAAGAAGGTAGGCAAGGTATACGCTATGGTGAAGCCCGCCACAATCAAGTTCCACTCTTCAAGATTCAAGCTAGGATTAAACAAGCTAAAAATAGGCTCACGCCCCACCTCAAACCAAATGGGGATCACAGTATTGTTGATATGCCCCAAACCATCGGTTTCATTGAAACGTGGGTTGAGGGTTGCGCTAAAAAATGTCTCAGCCACAAAAATATCCTTATTATGTCATCATAGATAGCGCATACCTTACCAGCCAATGGCCACAATGTGAAAAGCGCATGACATCAAATAGATATAATGCGCTTAATCTCATTCTAGCCCATGTGTATTCCAACTAGGGGCGATGAATTGACCTTATTATTGAAATAAGGGTTTAAACATCGGGGTCAGTAACTTATTACCGTATTCACTTATATGATTAGAATCATAATAAAGCGAATGCCCATCCTTAGTCCCCATACATTGCCCATTGGAGCAAAGATAAGGCAATGGATTAAGCACCTTAGCACCGCAAGCGACCGCCGCTTGGTCCTGCGCTTGCCAAATAGGGGCGTGGCGCCGCATATAGGCTTGCTCGGTAATAAAAATATCTCGCTCTGACTTAGCAAACATTAAATGTCGAGCGCGAACCTTGGGCACATCAACATCCATCTCAGGGAAGGGACGCACTAGGTAAACGGGCCGATATTGGCTTAATTGACACACAGTCTCTGTCTGCTTTATCACAAAATCTCGATAAACATCGTCACGAGTTTGCTCCGTGTTTTCGCCAAAGTAGATCACTGGTGTGTTATGAAAAGCATGCGGTTCGTTATAGCCAAAAACGCTACCCGTTAACCGAGAGATTAAAATAACGGGTATCTCACTTGGCGTCGATAAAGTATCAAGCACGTGTTGATTAAACTGCTCACACTGAGAAGCATGAACGCGGCTCTTAGCACCGATTACGGTGGAGCAACCATTATAGGTCATCTCCACCACGCTACCTTTATCGGCCGCGGCTAACGCCACACTCGATATCACCGCATTAGCATGGCTATCACCCACAACCACAGCTTGTACCTCTCCATTACCATGTATACAGCTTGGATCTGTAACATTTCGTTCAGAACTTAAAAGGCACTCCTCCAATCTCGGGTGACGGTCAAACGACTCTTGGCTAGCTTGCTCTACGACCTGAGGTAATCGCCCCTCAATATCCATATGCCGCGTGGCCACCGCCGATAACTCAACGAATAACAGCATGCCAAATAATACCCATGCCGCCTTTTTAAGGCTAAATTGGCCCAGCCAATTGCTGCAACGCATCTCGATAAACCGATACGATAACTCACCCAATATCAACGTAAGCAAGATGCCGGCAACGATCCAGATAGGATTGCTTTGCTCACCCGCATAGGCAAGAAACACAACGATAGGCCAGTGCCATAAATAGAGTGAATAAGAGATCAATCCCACACGGGCAAGCAGTGGATTTGCCGTTAGAGGAGAAACTTGACGGTTAGCTGCGAGCACCAATATAGCACCAAGCACAGGCACTAAAGCATACCCACCCGGCCAGGGCGTTGCGCCATTAAAACCAAAAATAGCCGTTAATATTAACCCAAACCCGCACAACTCGATGACTTTACTGGCCGTCTGACTCAGCCTTTGATGCCTCATCACCCACCAAACAAGCCCACCCGATACCATCTCCCATGCCCTAAAGGGCAACAGATAGAATGCCGCACTAGGGTTAGTCTCAACGGCATACACAGATAACACGAAGGAAACGAAAGCAATGGCCAGCAGAGAGAATAATACAGCCTGTTTACCACGCCAACGCCAGGCCAACATCAATACCAGCGGCAATAACAGATAAAACTGCCACTCAACCGACAATGACCAGCTGTGTAGCAACCATTTTTCATAGGAAGCCGCATCGAAATAACCAGCTTCACTATAAAACTTATGATTAGAGATAAATAATGCAGCACCAACAATATGGGTACCCAATTTTTGATAATCGAGTGTGGGTAACCAGAACCAACCAAAAACCAATAACACTAAACATAATGCGGCTAACGTAGGGAAGATTCGTTTAGCTCTCGCGAACATAAAACGGCCAAACGAGAAGCTATTACTTTCTAAACCGGTCACAATAATCTGTGTCATTAGGAGTCCCGAAATCACAAAAAAGATATCGACTCCCGCAAATCCACCAGCAAAACCTGGCACACCGAAATGAAATAGAATGACTGCAACAACAGCCCAAGCTCTCAGCCCGTTAATGTCATAACGAAACTTTTTAGGCAATACACCCGACATAGATAAATACTTCCAACAACGCGCCCCATGTGAGGCAAGAAAGCCGGCGATTATATACCTAAACCCTGATAAGCAGCAGCGACAGATGTTTAACACATGACGATAAGCAAAAAAAATCACCAACTTTTTTGAGTTGGTGATTGGTCTCTCGCAATCAAGACACAATAAAGTGTTGATCGCGCCTATTGTGAGCAGTGATTATTTACCGTACATGGCATTAATTTCGGTGGAGTATTTATGATAAATCATCTTACGGCGTAGTTTCATGGTGGGGGTGATAAGCCCTGCTTCCATAGAAAATGCCTCGGGTAACAGAGTAAACTTTTTGATCTGCTCAAACCCTGCCAACTCAACCTGCAAATGCTTTAAGCGTTGTTCAAAATGCTCAATCACATGACTATGACGCAACAGCTCAATAGGCGACTCATAATGCAGCCCTTTGTCTTTGGCCCAAGCTTCGAGCGAGGCAAATGCCGGCACAATTAAGGCGGTCACATAGTTTTTAGCATCGGCAATAATGGCCACCTGTTCGATATAAGGACAACAACCCACCTTGCCTTCGACACGTTGCGGCGCAATATATTTACCATTTGAGGTTTTCATCAACTCTTTAATGCGATCGGTAATAAACAGATTACCTTGCTCGTCGATATAACCTGCATCTCCGGTTTTTAACCAACCATCTTCAAAACTGGCTTCAGTCTCTTGCGGGCGATTGTAATAGCCACGCATCACAGTATCGCCGCGAACTAAGATCTCATCATCTTTACCTAACTTGATCTCCACTTCAGGCAGCACCTTACCGTTAGAGCCCGCCAAGCGATTAGCTAAGGTATTACAGGTAACGGTTGCCGTGGTTTCTGTCATGCCATAGCCACATAAAACAGGAATATCAATAGCATGGAAAAAGCTCGTTACCGTTTTGTCGAGCGCTGCGCCCCCACAAGGCATAAACTTTAAGCGCCCACCCAGTACTTGCTGCAACTTGCTAAACACTAATTTTTGCGCCAGTTTATGCTGTAAACCTAACCACATCGAGCCTTTAGCGCGCCCTTGGCTGACTTCAAACTGACGCTCACCGACTGACATCGCCCACGCAAACAGTTTTTGCCTTGCCGCTGGAGCTTTCGCCACTTTGTCTTGTACTGCGCTATAGACTTTTTCGAGGAAACGCGGCACCACACACAGGGTATGGGGCTTCACATCGGCAATGGCCTCTTTGACCATCATGGGGTTTTGCAGGTAAACGTTGTGACCGCCACGGCACAACACGTAGAAGCTCCAGCCGCGTTCAAATACATGACTCAATGGTAAAAATGCCAGTGACACATCCCCAGGAGTAAAAGGTAAGATGGCGTCATGTTGGCGGATAACCGAGGCGATATTGCGATAATCGAGCATCACCCCTTTAGGGTCACCCGTGGTGCCAGAGGTATAGATAAGGGTTAACAGATCATCAAGAGAGGTCTGGCTCAGTCGCTGCAACAACTCGGCTTCAATCGCGGGATCCACCATAGGATTGAGCAAGCTGTCGAAATGATAGTGTGCTTGGTCAATCAGGGTCACATCTGAATCAAATACCACAATCTGAGTCAGCGTGGCGCAGCGCTTGGTGAGCTCGCAAGCCATCAGGTATTGCGCCGCATCGCCCACAAAAATCAGCTTTGCCTGCGCATCATCTATGATGTAAGCCGCCTGATCTATGGTGCTAGTGGGATATATAGGCACCACAACCGTTTTGGCTTTTAAGGCCCCGACATCGGCGCAGGCCCATTGTGGAGAGTTTTGTGACAAGATAACGACTCTATCTTGTAACGCTAAATCGAAACGGATCAGCGCCTTAGCGATAGCATCACTGATATTATCAAATGCAGACCAGCTGATCTGATGCCAAGGTGCTGCACTACCATAGCCCTCAAGCGCAATGGCATCGCCCCGTTTAAGGCTCTGCTCCTGGATCAGGCGTATTGGATGATATTGCTCGAGCGACATAAGTTTTATAACCTTTTTAGCGTACAGGTGTACCTCTTTTAGCGCATTTTACTTTAACCTTGCCTAAAAAATAAGAGCTTTTGCTCCAACACTGTTAATTGGCGCACAAAACCGCGTGGCATGACGTAGGAATCAGCGACTAAAGTTATTATATTTATCTTTGGTTACAGTAAATTAAAGAGAAAACCCCAACTCATCAGACCACCTATTAATAAAATCCTTTGTGTCGACTTCATGCAGAGTGCTAGTCGCGACAACTTATCCATCTGTTGACATAATATCGTTCTCGCATTAGCCTCTTAACAGCTTATTAACCCATTGATAAAAAACTGAATTAACATTGTCGCAATATGCGCATTCAAGGGATGAATATCATGCCACAAGCCAACATTATGCACACGGCAAGCGATAAGGAACGTCAGACTCAGTTAGCGCTCTGGCTGCTACTGCCGCTGGCTGCCATGCTATTTTCTCTTGCCGGCCACGCCGAGACAGATACCGCCCCCACCAACGACACTTGTTATGTCGACGGTCTGCCAGATAGGCTGCGCTGCGGCTTTGTCACAGTGCCTGAAAATTACGCTCACCCCGAAGGTCGGCAGCTCAACATTCATTACGCGGTACTGCCAGCAATAAAACCGAGCTTTACTAAAGAAGCCTTGCTCGCCATTGCCGGCGGCCCAGGGCAATCGGCAATTGAAAACGCGCCGACGTTCGATCGCATGTTAAGTAAAGTCCGCCAGCAGCGCGATATTCTGCTGATAGACCAAAGAGGTACAGGGCAGTCCAACCTATTACAATGCGAGGGCGAAGGCTTTGAAGGAGCGTTATCACTCAACGAGGATGATTTAGATATTGCGAGCGAAACTCAAAAGTGCCTCGACGGACTCGATGCCGATGTCAGCCAATATGGCAGCGAAATCGCGTTAAAAGATTTCGAAGCAGTTCGAGCCCACTTAGGTTACGACAAACTCCATGTCTATGGCATTTCATACGGTACGCGTATGGCGCAACTGTACATGCGTCATTACCCGCAAGTCTTGGCCACAGTCACATTAGACGGCGTAGTGCCGATGCAGCAAAGTGTGTTGCATATTGGTGATGCGATAGACAGAGCCATCGGCTTACTGCTCGATGACTGCAGCAGTAATGCCTTATGCCATGGGCAGTTTGCCGACCTTGAACAAGACTTGCAGCAGGTGAATACTCGTCTCGCCCAAGCCCCAGTGAGTAGCCAAGTTCGCGACCCGTTAACCAACGAGCCACTCACACTAGTGATGACCCGCGCTAAGTTTATGGGGGCACTGCGTATGGCCATGTACACCCCTAATATCAGAGCGCTACTGCCCCACGCTATTCATCAAGCCGCGCAAGATAACTTCCAAGCCATTATGGGCTTATATGCTCTGACGATAGACAGCACAGGCATTGCTGCTGGCATGCACTCATCTGTAGTGTGTGGTGAAGATTGGCAGCGCTTTAGCCAAGTCGAGCGTCAGCAAGCCGAACAAAACTACTTCACTCGCGAAATGGTCGATGCCTTCGATCTCTCCTGCCCAATTTGGAACGTACCCGCGGTTGATGCCGAGTTTTCGGCCCCGATTACCAGCAACATCCCCACCTTAGTGTTATCGGGACAGTTAGATCCCGCCACGCCTCCGAGTTGGGGTGAGATGGCGATGGCGCAACTGAGTAATGCCAAACATTTTATTGCCCCCTATGCCACCCATGGAGTGGCCTATCAATCCTGTGGCAACGATCTCATCGCCCAACTGGTCAGCAACAACAGCCTTGATGGTTTATCTGATGATTGCCTAAGCAAAGATGTTAGGCGTAATTTTTACCTCAACGCGAACACTGTCGAAGCGCTCCCTGCAGCCAAACAAGCCCTTTCATCGACATCCCATACCGAGGCACAAGGAGTGAATCATGATTAAAGTCGCTAATCTATCTAAGCGTATTGGTGATGTACAGGCGCTTAATGACCTGAGTTTTGAGGCGCTCGATGGCCAGATAACCGGACTGCTCGGCCCCAATGGTGCGGGTAAAACCACCTGTTTACGCACAGTATTTGGTTTACTCAAACCCGATAACGGCACCGCCGAAATTGACGGTATCGATGTGGCTAAATTTCCGGTTGAAGCCAAGCAGCAACTGGGGTTATTTCCCGATCCCTTTGGCTTGTATGAACGCCTAACCCCCAGAGAATACGTGAGCTATTTTGCCGAGCTCAACGGGTTACCGCGTGCACAGGCTAAAGCAGCGGCGGCCAGCGTGCTCAACAAGTTACATATGGATGATATTGCCGACCGTAAATGCAAAGGCTTTTCTCAGGGACAACGAATGAAAACCGCCTTAGCGCAGGCCATAGTGCACGAACCCACCAACATCATTCTCGATGAGCCTACCCGAGGCCTAGATGTGATGAGCACGCGAGTGCTGCGCGATCTGCTGAAAGACCTGAAAGCGGCCGGCCACTGCGTATTGTTTTCTAGCCACGTGATGCAAGAGGTCGCGGCCCTGTGCGACAGGGTGATAGTGATGGCGCAAGGCAAGGTAGTTGCCATTGGCAGTCCAGAACAGCTGTGCCAACAAACAGGCAAGGCATCATTAGAAGATGCCTTTATCGAACTAATCGGCACCGACGAGGGGATTGCAGCATGATCAATACCATTATTGCTATGGTTCGAAAAGAGCTGATCGACGCCGCCCGCGATAAACGCTCGGTCATGGCCGGCCTCTATTATGCCATCGGCGCACCGCTGATGATGTGCGGCATGTTTATGCTGCTAATAGGCCAGATCACTAGCCCCGAAGCGCTTAACATTACGATCACCCATGGCGAACGCGCCCCCGATCTGGTTAAGTTTCTTGCCAGTGACGATATCAGCCAAGGCGATAAAGCCGATCGCAAAGAGATAGAGCTGATAATTAGTCAAGATTACGCCAGCAACATGGCCAAAAGCCGCGCGGCCGAATTAACCCTTATTGCCGATAATTCCAACGAAAAGTTGCAATCATCTATTCGGCGCATCGAAAAAAGCCTGCAACAATACAGCGCCGAAATGGGGAGTCTACGCCTGATTGCCCGCGGGATTGACCCTAAAGTGGTGCAGCCAATTAAGGTCACGATAGAAGATCAAGCCACCAGCGATTCAAAAGGTGGCATGATCTTAGGCATTGCGATATTTATGATGGTCTATGCTGTATTTATTTCGGGCATGAACCTAGCCATCGACACCAGTGCCGGAGAGCGCGAACGCAACTCACTGGCGTTGCTGCTGAGTCATCCGGTGTCGACCCGTGACATAGTGTTAGCCAAAGTCACCGCGGTCACCATTTTTGCCATGCTGGGATTAATATTGACCTTAATCATCTCTAAAATTGCTTACGGCTTTGTGCCTTGGCAAGAGCTGGGCTTTAGCGTCAATATCACCCCTGACTTTATTGGGTTAATGCTAGTTATCGGCTTACCTATCGCGCTTATGGCCGCCTCATTACAATTGTTTGTGTCATTTATGGCAAAGTCATTTAAAGAGGCTCAGTCTTATCTAACGATAGTGCTCATCGTGCCCATGATGCTGTCGATGGCGGCCAGTTACAACATAGCGCCAGACACCTTGCAGTGGCTACCCGTGTCGGGACAGATGCAGGCGCTTATCGCCTTTATTAAAGGCAAAGAGATACCGCAAATGCAGCTGCTACTGTCGAGTGCTACGACCTTAGCTATCACCCTGGCTCTCATGTTTGGCATGGAGCGCTCACTCAAGAGTGAAAAAATCGTCTTTGGCTTATAATGCAAAAAGGCTCTCTGATTAAATACAGAGAGCCTCATTTTAGCTAAATAGAATTTAGCAGGATACTAGACGAAAAAGTCTCACACTTATGATGCCTCATATTTTAAAGGCTTGTACTAATTGTGAAAGTTGGTGCGCCATCCTAGCCAAGTTTTCGCTTTCATTTGAAGTGGTTTTCGCCCCTTCGGCCGTCGCTTCTGCTGCATGACTAATATTAACGATATTGTTATTAATCTCTTCCGATACAGCACTTTGCTCTTCTGCAGCGGCGGCAATTTGGGCATTCATATCCGTTATCGTTGCAACAGCGGCGGCAATAACTTGCAGCGCTTCACCAGTTGAATTTGCATGATTGACACAGTTATCGGCATCACGACTGCTTTGCATCATCACTTCAACCGCCTCTTTGGCTCCCCCTTGCAGCTTATCAATCATCATTTGAATCTGTTCGGTTGACGCCTGAGTCCGACTCGCTAATGTTCTGACCTCATCAGCAACTACGGCAAAACCTCGGCCTTGCTCTCCAGCACGAGCCGCTTCAATCGCAGCATTAAGTGCCAGTAAATTGGTTTGCTCGGCAATATCTTTAATCACCCCCAAAATCGAGCCGATCTCATTACTGTCAGCCTCTACGGCATTAATCACCTCTGCGGCACGCTTAATTTCATAAGCAAAGCCTTCGATACTCTTTACCGTTTCATTAACGACCACTAAGCCGGTTTGAGATTGACGATCGGTTTGATTCGCGGCATCGGCGGCCTCATTTGCATTTTTAGCCACTTCAACGACTGTCGCTGTCATCTCATTCATAGCCGTCGATACCATGTCGAGCTCGTGACGCTGTGTTTGCACCGACTCGGCGGCATGAGCCGTCACGCTGGCCACTTTATTTGCCGATGAAGTTAATTGAGTGGCGGTGTCGAAAACACCTTGAATACTGCTTTGAAACTTATCCAACATTACGTTGAACGAACCCGATACGCGCCCCAACTCATCATTCGCCACTATGGTTATTCGTTGCGTTAAATCTGCATCTTGCTCAATTTGATTAATCGACAATTGCAACGCATTGACGCCCAACATAATCGAGCGCGTCACCAAAAATAATAATAACCCCACCAGCAATACTGACGCAGCGCTTATCAACACCAACTCACGCTTCATTGATGACATAGCATCAATAGCGCTATCTTGTATATCTGCTCGAGCTTGTTGCTCTGCTTTAATTAACGCGTTAAAGCTGATTCGAGCTTTATTCGCAAACGGAGAGGATTGTTGACTATATTCGGTCCACGCTTGTTGCAGCATTTGTGGCGAGCGCTGTTGATTACCTAAGGCGGCCATGCGTCCCTTACTATCTTCCAGAAAGTCTTGGGTCGTCACTTTTGACTCTTGGCTAAGGCGGAGTAAATCCGCTTTTACCTTGGCATCTGTAATCAAATTGATGGCCATATCGAGGTTATCAAAATGAGTATAAATCGTCTTAACGCGCTGCTCTAATAAGGTAAAGTTTTTGTCATAATCGTCACCCAACATGATATTTCTAGTGAGCCGTGAACAGTAATTCATATCTCGATTAATAGACAGAATATATTTTTGCCCATTAACACCCGCCTGATCATATTCAACAAACCTATCCTCAACTATGTCAGTACTGACCAATACTGTTACAATAATAATGAAGCCTGAGAGGCAAAACACCGCCATGGCCGCCATTAATTTATGCCTAATCGTTATTGAAGAAAGAAATTTCATTGCTTACCTTAATATGTTTTTTCAATGCCAAGCCACATACAAGTGTGGCTAACTTTGGCACAACAGAATAAGCCCACAGTTGATAATTAAATAAGCTTAAATCACAAGATTGGCCAAAAACATTATAAAAAACTATAAAACAACCCTATGAAATATAAGCTTATAAATAAAAAATTATATTTTTTAATAGGTAAGGATACGTGGAATGAAAAATACAGAGTAATTAAAAAGAGCGCCTAATATGCGCTCTTTTTACCTCTGTGGGAGGGACGACCGATATGGCTTATTTGGCTTTGGGTCTAAATGGCTTAATCACAGTTTCATCACACTCTAAGAAAGGCCCGTCCATCAAATCGATACAATAAGGGATAGCGGGGAATACCGCATCGAGACATTCACGAATCGATTTTGGCTTGCCGGGTAAATTAACTATCAATGAATCACCGCGCAGGCCGGCGGTTTGACGCGATAAAATCGCGGTGGGCACAAATTTTAATGATTCGGCGCGCATCAACTCACCAAAGCCTGGCATCATGCGATCACACACAGCTTCGGTGGCTTCTGGCGTCACATCGCGCTTTGCTGGGCCAGTACCGCCAGTGGTGACGATAAGGCTACAATTTTGCTCATCGGCCATCTTAATTAGGGTCGCTTCAATCACATCCTGCTCGTCGGGGATCACCTCATAAACCGGTTCCCACTCAGAGGTCAGGTATTGGTTTAGCACCTCAATAATGGCCTTACCAGAAATATCTTCATACACGCCCGCACTCGCTCGGTCACTTACGGTCACTATGCCAATTTTTGCTATTGCCATTACACTTTCCTCTTTTAGCGCAGTCTATTGAGAGAATGCTAACCACTCTCGTTTACCAGCTAAAATAACATATTTTAGGTAGCCCTTGGCATCTATTGCATCAAATTGAGACTCCGAATGCTAGCACCTGAATCCAATACGCTAAACTCCTTACCCGACGGTAATGTATTGCCCGTTATCATAATAAACGAGGCAGTTACGCCCATCGGCCTTGGCTTTATACACGGCCTCTTCGGCTAATACCAATAGGTGAGAAAAGTCGGTCATTTGCGCATTGGCGACCAATAAACCAAAGCTCCCCGTCACAGTAATTCCCATAGGTTTTAACTGCTGTAGACGTTGGCGAACACCTTCTGCTTTCTCACGAGCCTCCGTCATGCCTGATTCCATCAAAATAATAAACTCTTCCCCCCCTATCCGTGCCACCATGTCCTCCTTGCGAAAGCTGTCTTGTAGACACTTAGACACAGCCTGCAAGATTTTGTCGCCAACATGGTGACCATTAAAGTCATTAATTTTTTTGAAATCATCCAAATCTAACATCACCACTGACAGCTCAGTTTGATGGCGAGCCATACTCGATAAATGTTGAGCGGCCCATTCGGCCAAAAAGTGACGATTGTAGAGTCCGGTCAATTGATCGTGCAGCGCCATAAATTGTAATTTACTGCGGTGAGATTTTAATTGCAGATGAGTCGCAACCCGAGCACGTACAATCGCGGGGCGGATGGGTTTAGTAATGTAGTCGACAGCGCCCAATGCAAGGCCTTTTTGCTCGTCGTCATTGGCATCTTTAGCGGTAACGAGAATAACCGGAATGTGCGCCGTCTCGGTATCCATCTTCAACTGCTGACACACCTCATAACCATTCATATCGGGCATGTCTGTCGCTAACAAGATCAAGTCCGGCTGTTGCTTAGCCAAAGCTAAACACTCTTTGCCACTTGCCGCGGCCCACACTTGATGCTGTCCTTTTAAACATTGCCTCATGATGAGCACATTCGTTTTTACATCATCTACCACTAGCACAACAGAAAGCGCTTCCATACTTTCACCTAGCCTTCACCAGTAGACTATTCAAATGGATAGCCTCAATTTAACAGTGTAGCAGATGCGCTATCATTCAAAGTTAGAGATAAAAAAGTGCAAATAAAACAACAATCAGCCCCCATATTACCCGATGGCAATCACCTTAAAATCAATTTAAATGGTACCTGAGACAATTTGGAGTGAGAAACCGTGTAAACTAGCGCCCTTGTCCACCGCTGCCAGCAAGATAGCCGCGTATAATACAAGATGATTATCGTGATGCAACGCAGGCTCGAGCATAATAAGCAGGCAATATCTATATCAATCACAGGAACGTCCCATGCCCAATATCGGCTCGCCGACTGATACCCGCGTTGACGATTTTATCGCCCCTAAGTGCGATGATGTGGTCACGATTTTATATCAAGACGATGATATCTTATTGATCAATAAGCCCAGTGGTTTACTGAGTTTGTCAGGCAAGCACCCTCTTAACCAAGATTCAGTACACTACCGCTTAGTCCATGGTCAAGCAGGAGTCAGCCCGGCATTTCCTGAGGCCAAATTGCCACATAGATTAGACTTTGGCACGTCAGGCATCATGGTTGTGGGGCTGCATGCAGAGTCGACCCGACACCTCAATAAACAGTTTCAAGCGCACACCATTCACAAGCGCTACATGGCACTACTACAAGGTTGGGTTACAGATGATAATGGCCAGATCACCGCGCCAATAGCAAAAGATAGGAACTACTTTCCACGAGTCAAAATTTGCTCCACCACAGGCAAGGCGGCCATCAGTGAATACATTGTCTTACAGCGCCTTGAGCAGCCCTGTCGCACCTTAGTGCAATTTACCCCAGTTACTGGCCGTACGCACCAACTGCGAATACACAGCTTGACCATGGGCCACCCCATTCTTGGGTGCGATCTGTATAACAGCAACCAAAGTGAACAACTGGCAGAGCGCTTACAATTACACGCCAGTGACCTGTATTTTGAGCATCCAACTCGTGGCGAACCCTGCCATGGTCAATGCCCTTGCCCCTTTTAAACCGCTAAATGTTCCAATACCGCTAGGCCTTAGTCGCAGGCCTAGCTACCAGCTGATATCACCCAAAATACCATTACACCGCAAGACCGGCGGCCACCCCAGATGACCATGCCCACTGGAAATTAAACCCACCGAGCCAGCCGCTGACGTCCATGACTTCACCGACAAAAAATAACCCTGCGACCTTTTTACTTTGCATATCTTTAGACGATAACTCGTCGGTATCGACACCGCCAAGGGTCACTTCTGCCGTGCGGTAACCTTCGGTCCCGTTCATCAACAATTCCCAGCGATGCAAGTCGGCAACCACTTTATCACGCTGAGCATGCACCAATTGATTTAGTGCCATATTGAGTAACGCCTCATCGAATAACACCTCGATCAGACGTTTAGGTAACCACTGGCTTAAGGTATTGCGCAGACTTTGTTTCGGGTGCAGCTCGAGGGCCTCAGACAAACCCTGCGCCGCATCCATGTGCGGTAACAGATTGATAGAAATGGTTTCGCCCGGCCTCCAGTAATTCGATATTTGCAGCACTGCAGGCCCTGAAAGCCCCCGATGGGTAAACAGCAACGCTTCACTAAATTGTGTGCCATCCTGAGCGGTGATGGTAGATGGCACTGCGATGCCAGATAATGGCTCAAACTTTTGCTTTTGCTCACTGTGCCAAGTAAAAGGCACCAACCCTGCGCAGGTAGGGAGTACTTTAAGGCCAAACTGTTCGGCCAGCTGATAACCCAATGGCGTCGCGCCCAATTTAGGCATAGACAATCCGCCGGTGGCCACGACTAACGAGTCACAACTGTATTCGCCTTTAGAGGTGTGTAATACAAATAGGCCGCTGTCATTTTTGCTTACAGAGATGATGTCGGTACGCAGCTGGATGCGCGCGCCGGCCCATTCACACTCGGTCAGTAGCATGGTGACTATCTCTTTAGCCGAATCGTTGCAAAATAGCTGACCATGATCGCGCTCATGGTATTCAATGCCATGACGTTCAACTAGCTCAATAAAGTCTTGCGAGCGATAGCGAGCCAATGCCGATTTTACAAAATGTGGATTTCGGCAGATAAAGTTAGCGGGCTCAACCTTTTGATTGGTGAAATTGCAGCGCCCACCGCCACTGATCAGAATTTTACGTCCCGCCTGCTTAGCATTATCGATAACTAAGACATCACGACCTCGATATCCTGCAGTAGCCGCACACATAAGCCCCGCTGCGCCTGCGCCGATAATGATCACATCATGATGTTCCACTTAGATTACCTCTTACTTTGAGTCATGGTTACGAGTTGCATGGGGCATAAATGGCAAAAATGTATGAATCATTTTTGCCCCATCATCACTCCCTTCACGGCCATCCATGCGTTTCGGGGGTAAATACTTACTGCATAAAAAAGGGCGCTATTTTAGCACCCTTTTATTATTTAGTATCACACAGCCTAGGCTTTAATCGCTTTCTGCCGTCTCTGATTTTTTCTCTCTACCCAGCAAAGCTTTTGCCGCTTCGTGAGGAGTGCCACCCTGATACAAGACGCGATAGACTTGCTCGGTGATTGGCATTTCAACCCCTAAGCGTTTCGCTAAGGTGTAGACCTCTTTCGTATTGCGGTAGCCTTCAACCACTTGGCCAATCTCAGCTTGCGCCGTGTCGACATCTTTACCTTGGCCTAATGCCAAGCCAAAGCGACGATTACGCGACTGGTTATCGGTACAGGTCAACACTAAGTCACCAAGGCCCGCCATCCCCATAAAGGTTGAACCTTGGGCCCCTATGGCTTCGCCTAGGCGCGTGAGCTCAACAAGCCCGCGCGTAATAAGCGCGGTTCGGGCGTTGGCACCAAAACCGATACCGTCAGACATACCAGCGCTGATGGCGATCACGTTTTTAACCGCCCCCCCCAACTGCAACCCGATAAAGTCATCGTTGGCATAGACACGCAAACGACTCGGGCTGTGAAGCAGTTCGACCAGATCGTTAGTAAAGGTGTCATCTGTGCCCGCCACTGAAATGGCTGTAGGCATGCCCGCAGCGAGCTCTTTAGCAAATGTAGGCCCAGACAACACTGCCAGCGGATATTGCTCACCCAAGACTTCACGTGCGACTTCTTGTAGCAAGCGGCCAGTTTCAGGCTCTAAGCCTTTAGTCGCCCAAACAATACGCGCATCATGGCGCAGTAAAGGTTTAGCCTGCTTCAACACTTGACCAAATACATGGCTTGGAACAACCACTAACACATTGTTAGACGCGGCTAACGCCGTGGCTAAATCAGACTCGGGAATGAGTAAATCGGGTAATGCAATACCGGGCAAAAACGCTTCATTGGCGCGATCGCGCTTAAGGTTTTCTATATGTTCAGGATCATGACCCCAAAGCAATGTTTTATGACCGTTACTGGCTAAAGAAATAGCAAGGGCGGTGCCATAAGAGCCCGCCCCCAGTACCGTAATATCGGCAGTATTTTTCATGCGTGATTAAGCGTTCGCTTCTTCTGCTGCTTCAGGAGCGGCTTCTGCAGCGGCTTGACGCTGTTGCACATATTGTGCAAATAGCGCATCAAAGTTAACTGGTGCTAGGTTTAGCTGTGGGAAAGTACCACGAGCCACTAGGCTGCCAACGGTTTCACGCGCGTATGGAAATAGTACGTTAGGGCAGTATGCACCTAGAGAGTGAGCCAGCTGCTGCTCTGTCAGGCCGCTGATAGCAAAAATACCCGCTTGCTGCACTTCACATAAGAAAGCGGTTTCTTCACCGTTTTTAGCGGTAACGGTTAGCGAAAGTACCACTTCATAAACGTCGTCAGCCAATTTAGCGCTGCGAGTATCTAGATCTAGCTTAACTTCAGGGCTCCACTCTTTTTGGAAAACAGCTGGGCTGTTTGGAGTTTCAAAAGAGATATCTTTAGTGTAAACACGTTGAATGTTGAACTGTGGACCCTGTTGTTCGTTGTTTGCTACTTCAGCCATAATTTCCTACCTAATCAATTGATGTGATTTTCCAAACGGAAGAATCATCTTTAGGGCTTTTGTTACTCGAGTCCCAATAAGACCTCAGCCACCATCCCGGTTTTCGTTTTCCCTGAGGCATTACTCGGTGATCCCTCAGGCCATTTTTTTAAGAGATGACACTCTAATCAAAGTTGCTTTAAAAAAGCAAATCTTGCATGGGGTTTATCGCTTACTTTTGACAACGGGTAAATTACTTTGTTGCCATTCGCTCATACCACCTTTGAGATTATACACAGACTCAAAACCTGCTTTTATCATCAACTGAGCCGCTTGCGACGAGGTCATTCCTGCGTTGCATATTAATATAATGGGACTGGCTTTAGCGTTTTCAAGTGCACTTAACTGATTATTTTTAATTTCAGCTAACGGGATGTTAACTGCATCAACAATATGACCTTTTTTGAACTCTTCTTTAGAGCGCACGTCGACAACTTTGGCATTTTGCTTATTGATTAATAAGGTTGCTTGTTGATGATCAACGGTTTTCACTTTAGAAAAACTAGACTTAAAAACGCTCACTAAAAGCGCAACAAGTAAACCAATCCAAGCAAGGCTAAGCATAGGATTGGCTTTTAAAAATTCGATATATTCTTGCATAGTTTACGGCCTACTTCTGTGGCTTGAGGTTCTGTCAGGGCCAAGAGTATAACCGATTGTCACTGCAGATTGCAGCAAGTTGTTAACCCATGATGGGCGGGCAGACAGCGACAAACGCGCCCTTTACCAAGTGTTCGATAACCCTTATCGGAGTAAATCGCTTTTTGATCGCCTGCGTACGTAGTAATATTTAACCAATTTCGGATTGTAATCTTTGTTTCTTAAACTTAAAGGTACCACCATGACGACACGCAAACGCCCTCTGGCACTGCTGATCCTTGATGGCTGGGGTTATCGTGAAGACACCCATAACAATGCGGTTTATCACGCCAACACTCCAGTGCTCGACAGACTTTATCAGCAATATCCAAACAGCTTAATTTCAGGCTCAGGCCTAGATGTCGGGCTACCCGATGGCCAAATGGGTAACTCGGAAGTGGGCCATATCAATATCGGCTCTGGCCGTGTGGTTTATCAAGAATTGACCCGTATCGGCAAGGCTATCGAAGACGGTAAGTTTGACACCAACCCAGCCCTCGTCGAAGCCGTAGATAAAGCTATCGCGGCCAATGGGGCGGTGCATATCATGGGGCTATTATCACCAGGTGGTGTGCACAGCCACGAAAGTCATATCGAAGCCATGTGTAAGATGGCGGTTAAGCGCGGCGCAAAACATGTTTATTTACATGCTTTTCTCGATGGCCGCGACACCCCACCACGCAGCGCAAAATCGAGCCTTGCCCATTTCAATGAACTGTTTAACACCTTAGGCGCTGGCCGTATCGCCTCTATCATTGGTCGCTACTACGCCATGGACAGAGACAACCGCTGGGATAGAGTCTCTCAGGCTTATGAGTTGATCACTCAAGGTAAAGCACAATACCAGTTTGCAGATGCTGTCGATGCCTTGGCCGCCGCTTATGCGCGTGATGAAAATGATGAGTTTGTCGCCAGTTCGGCGATCACCGACGCGCAGGGGCAAGTGGCAACCCTTAACGACGACGATGCATTGATCTTCATGAATTTCCGCGCCGATCGTGCCCGCCAAATTACTCGCAGCTTTATCAATGCTGATTTTGATGGCTTTACCCGCGAGGTCATGCCTAAGGTCAACTTTGTCACCCTGACTGAATACGCCGCCGACATTAAGGCGCCTATCGCTTACCCTTCGGTAGACTTGGTCAATACCTTAGGTGAAGTGTTACAAAACAGCGGTAAAACCCAGTTACGTATCTCTGAAACCGAAAAATATGCTCATGTCACCTTCTTCTTCAATGGCGGAAAAGAGGAACCATTTGAAGGTGAAGACCGTATTTTGGTGCAATCACCTAAAGTGGCCACCTATGATCTACAGCCAGAGATGAATTCTGCCGAGTTAACCGATAAATTGGTCGCAGCTATTGAGTCAACGAAGTATGACGTGATTATCTGTAACTACCCAAATGGTGACATGGTAGGGCATACGGGTAACTTTGAAGCCGCCGTTAAGGCCTGTGAGGCGGTAGATGCTTGTATTGGCCGCGTGGTCGAAGCCTTAGCTAAAGTGGATGGCGAGTGTTTAATTACTGCCGACCATGGTAATGCCGAACAGATGACCGACGAGCAAACCGGTCAAGCACATACCGCACATACCAGCGAGTTAGTGCCATTTATCTATGTGGGCCGTCCAGCAACAATCGCCGGCAACGGAAGATTAAGCGATATAGCACCAACCATGTTAACCTTGATGAATCAGACGGTTCCACCCGAGATGACAGGACGCTCTCTCATCACCCTAACAACCAACTAAGCGAGTAACGATTCATTGCTTAAGCGATACGGTTTTCATAAAGCCAGCATAATTGCTGGCTTTATCATGTTGTCTTTTACTGTGCAGGCTTCCGATCTGACACAGCGTCAATCGCAGTTAGAGGCAATACAACAGCAGATCAGCAGCCAACAGTCGGCGCTCAAAGATACTAGCTCGCAACATGAAAAACTGATCAAACTGCTAAAAAAAGATGAGCAGGCTATCGCAAATGCGGCTAAAAAGGTCAATAACACTAAGGCCTCCTTGGCGACAACCGATAAACAACTCGCAGCGCTAGAATCTCGCCGAGTCACACTCGATAAACTGAAAAAAATTCAACAGCAAACCCTATCAAATCAGTTGGCCAGTGCCTACCTTGCTGGCAATCATGATTACACCAAAATGCTACTTAATCAGCAGAGCCCAGCAACCATAGAGCGCCTGCTGGCTTACTACCAATACCTGAATAAGGCTCGCATCGACTCGATCAATAAGTTGCAGCAAACTATCACCGAATTAGACAGCGTTGAAGCAGAGCAAAAGCAAAAACAAATCCGTCTCAATCAACTGGTGCTCGAACAACAGCTGCAAGCCAAAAATCTAACTCAAGAGCAAGCTCAACGGCAACAAACGCTCACACAACTGCAGCGCACGCTTAACTCTCATGGCGCCAAACTTGAACAGTTACAAATTGAAGAAGCCAGTTTAAAGCGTGTGGTAGAACAAGCGTTAAAGGCGATGAAAGACAGCCCTGTAATGGAAGGGTTATCACGCCAACATAAGCTCAACTGGCCTACCCAAGGCCGCATTCGCTCAGGCTTTGGTAGCCAACGTTCGGGTGAAGTCAAATGGAAAGGGGTGATAGTAGCCGCTCCAGAAGGGCAATCTGTTAGTGCTATTGCTCCTGGTAAAGTGATCTATGCCGACTGGTTACGTGGCTTTGGTATGGTGATGGTCGTTGACCATGGCAAAGGCTATATGAGCCTATATGGTCATGCCCAGACCTTACTCAAAAACGCCGGTGATACGGTCGACAAAGGCGAAACCATAGCCCTAGTTGGGCGCTCGGGTGGACAAACCGAACCTGGCCTATACTTTGAGGTAAGGCACAAAGGGCAAGCTATCGATCCGGCACTCTACTGTAAGCGCTAGAGCAAGAGCAACCCTTTCATAGAGGGTTGTTTATGATTAAATTTATTCGTTACTTTGCCTGCGTTATCTTAGGATTAACTCTCGGCTTATCCATCACCCTATCAGGCACAGAGCACACAGCACAGCATCAGCCGAAGCTCAATTATCCATTGCTGATCGACGTTATTAGTACCATAGAAAGCTATTATATCGACAAGATCCCCCAAGAAACTTTAATACAGGCAGCTATTGATGGGGTATTTAATTCGCTGGACTCTTATTCTAATTTTCTCGACGCAGAAGCTTTCTCTGATATAAAAAATGCCAATAGTGGGGAATACTTTGGCTTTGGTATCGAAATCGCTACCGAGGAAGATCAAGTCACCATTATCAGCCCCTTCCCCCATTCTCCAGCTGCGGCGGCTGGCATATTACCTGGCGACAAAATAATTAAAGTAAATGATCAAGCAATCGATCCCAGGCAACTAGATAAGGTGCTACGGCAGATAAAACACCATAGCAAACATAATCTGGCTATCCACTTGTCATTACGTCGACAAAATTCAGAAAACCTAGTCAACGTCACCCTCAAGCCTTCAATTATTGACGTAAACTCCGTTAGCGCTACGCTACTCGATGGGGGTATTGGGTACATCAAGCTCAGCAGCTTTCAAGATGATTCTACTCGCGATATGGTTAACCAGCTCAACCAATGGCAGGACCTGCCTATGAGAGGGTTAATTTTAGATGTGCGTAACAACCCTGGTGGCTTACTGGATCAAGCGATAAAAATAGCCGACCTGTTTTTAGCTAAAGGCCGCATAGTATCGACTCGAGGACGATTTTTTGATGCCAATAGTGACTACTTCGCCTCGCCGCAAAATATGTTTTCCAAACTTCCCATAATAGTACTCATCAATAAAGGTTCTGCATCTGCATCTGAGGTTTTAGCTGCCGCACTACAAGAAAACCAACGAGCGATTTTGATCGGTAAAAAAAGTTTTGGTAAAGGCACGGTTCAAAGCCTTATTCCAACCCTTATCGATGGTCATGCTATCAAACTTACCATTGGCCATTACACAACCCCAAAAGGTAGAGATATCAATACGATTGGTATTGAACCTGATATAAATATCACGACAGATGCTATGACTGAGATAAAAAGTATGCCTATAATCGCTGAGTTATCGCCCCATGATGATATTGCTCAGGACAGAGTCATATATTCGGCTGTCACATGGATAAAAACCAACAGCTAAAAAGCATAAAACCCTAGTGCGCTTATTACTTTTATTGTTAGTTACCTTTATCGCTAACTCTGCCAAAGCAGCTCAAGTTTCTATCATCATTGACGATATTGGATATCGTCAAACCGATGAGGCCGTACTATCTCTGCCCAAAGAGATCACCCTATCAGTATTGCCTAACACCCCGTTAGGCAAAAAAATTGCCATTGCCGCCCACCACAAAGGCCACGAGATCATGCTGCACATTCCGATGCAGGCACTCAATGGCAAAAGGCTTGGCCCGGGGGGATTAACAAACGATATGGATGAGCGAACTTTTAAACAGACAATAGCCACCGCTTTTAGCAGTGTTCCCCACGTAAAAGGGGTTAATAATCATATGGGCAGCTTGCTAACCCAGATGGATAAGCCCATGTTATGGCTAATGGAAAGCTTAAAAGAACAAGATAACTACTTTGTTGATAGTGTAACAACCCGCTACAGTAAGGCTGCTAATAATGCTAACAAACTCGGCATCCCACTGCTAAGAAGGCAACTGTTTCTCGATAATGATGTCAGTGACAGAGCATTAGAAAATCAATTTCAACAGCTTATCCAACTAGCTAATAGCCAAGGAAGCTTGGTTGCAATTGCACACCCTTACCCGGAAACGATTCATTTTTTGCAGCACAATTTGCGTAGACTACAACGGGAAGGTATTAGCCTAGTATCAACATCGGCGTTGCTTCCTTACCGTTTGGCACAGCAACCCGACATGAAATCAACCACAAGCTCTACACACTTAAGATAATGAATATGAGCCTGATAAGGCCGATATATTAGCGGCTTTATAATTCTAATACAGGGATGGAGACGTCAGATAACAAGGCCTTTAGCTCTTGACGATTGCTCACAATATCAGCGAGTGTGTAACGATCTAACACTGCAAGGTAAGCCGCGACAGCTTCGGCTAGTACGCCTTTTAATTGGCATGAGGGACTAAAAAGACAATAGGGTTTGCTACAATCAATTGGGGCTAAAGAGTTTTCTAACACCCTAACCAACTGACCAATATTAATGTCTTCAGCTGGTTTACCTAACCTAAAACCACCACTCTTGCCTCGAATGGTATGCAAATAACCTTCTTTACCTAAGTGATGCACAATCTTTGATACATGATTAGGTGAGAGATCAAACACCTCTGTAATTTCAGCTATCCTAAACAGTTGCTCTCTTTCTGGAGACAAAGCCAGGTACATCAAAGTGCGGATACCAAAATCTGTATAACGAGTTAACTGCATAAATAACCTTCTACGATTGTGTCGCTGCTTCTAATGAAGTGATAAGCCAAAGAGCCTCTTCGTTTGTATTGCCGCAGACATCTTCCGTTGCCGCAAACCGAGCGCAAAGCTCAGGCCGCTCAGCCTGACCGAAAATTTGACAAAGATTATCATCATTGAGTTGGATACAACGCACACCAGCAGGCTTACCGTGAGGCATTCCTGGTATTGGGCTGGTTATAGAAGGCGCAATACAGCATGCACCACATCCTAAACGACAATTCATACGGCATTATACCTCTATTTACGTAGCATGTTAGTCATTAAGATCACAGTGCGATTCAGATTGTGTATCAAAAACTAAATGATGTCTGAACGCCCAAGCGTCATATGGTTAAGCGACACAAACTAAAAAGACGATAGGCGTTCGACTTTATTTCGAATGTCATGGTCAATTGCGCGCTGATCCACCTGGGTATAGGGAATATAGCAACAGCCTAAAACAACTTTTGACCATGTCGCCTACTCTTATTATACCCAATTGGAACGTACGAGGACGGAAGAGTAGCGTCTTGGATCCCTAGCGTTCAGCTTCTTTATCACTAAGCTGAAGCCTGCTCAGCGGCGGAGCGACATCGGGAGTAGGCATAGCTTCTGGTGGCTTATCCATGACTCTTTACGAAAAGTATTAGGCACTTGTCATGGTCAGCTTCGAGCTAGCTCTCCGCGTTCAGCTCCAGCATCAAGCTGCGCTTAATACCAATTGAATTAATTAATTAACTGACCAGGTTAATCCAATCTCTATCACATATTCTTTTTACGCGGCTTCGCTCGCTCCTAAAACTATTCCATGCTTTAGTACATTGATTCACTATATCGTCATATCCATCAAAACAACGGTTGGCTAGCTCATTTTGTCTCATCCATTGCCATACTTGCTCGACAGGATTGAGTTCTGGGGAATACGGTGGCAACTTGATAATGGTAAGGTTGTCAAACTCGTCAGCTAAAGACAGTTGGTGCCAGCCTGCTCCATCCATAATAACGACTGCATGTCGCCCTAAAGGAGTTGTTTGAGAGATCAATGACAAGTGCTCTATCATGACTTCTTTGTTACTACATGGCGTGATCAATGCCTCTGTTTTACCGTTGCTGGGACAGACTGCGCCGAACAAGTAGGCATATTCGAATTGTTGTTGCTTAATTGCTCTTGGTCTTGAGCCTTTTAGCGCCCAAACTCGAGTCGTCGTGTTTTGCTGGCCAAATCTGGCCTCATCTTGGAACCACACATCGATCCTATCAAGCGGTAAATGGCCTGGGGTGTTAAGGATCGTTTCCATGAGGAAGGTTTTTAAAAAGGCGTTGAGCCTCTTCATTTTGTTTCGGATGCTTAGAGCGGCTTGTTATCCACGAAAAGCCTAATTGATGAAGCAGCCTATAGACATTTCTGCCCTCATATTCAACACCAAATTGAGTGTGTATAAACTCACCAACGTCTTTTGCTTGAAGCCGTCCGCCATAAGTAGAAGAACTTCTTTCCTTCACAAAAGCTGCGACAGATTCTAGCTGTTGCGGTGTTAATCTAGATGGCCGACCAGGATTAGGCGTATCCTTCAAACTATCAATTCCGTCCGTCAAGTAGAGGGTGACCCACTTATTTACACTGCCTCTCGCTACCCTTAGGTACCTTGCAATCTCAGTTCGTGATTTGCCTTCAAGAAAATGGCAGATGGCAAGATAGCGAACTTTAATACGACTGCGTTTTTCTTTTTTTGCTAAGTGCTCTAATTCAGCTACAGACATATAGATACCTAATTGATAATGGGGCACCAATTAGATCATATATTTACTTCAATTGGTATAATAAGCGCAGACGCTGCCCCCTACGACCGCCAAGGATGACGGAAGTGTCGATATTGTCTGGAACATTTATCGACCTCCACATGGTTTTGAGCCTCACCACGTTCGGACTTTTATTTCCCCATTTTCGAGTGATAATTTCAATAGCGGTTAAACGAAAAAAGCCCGTTGCATTAGCAACGGGCTTTGTCGTATTAGGCGTCTGGAAATGACCTACTCTCACATGGGGAGACCCCACACTACCA
>NZ_QPQT01000020.1 GCF_003605125.1 Shewanella algidipiscicola | reverse complement strand
ACCATAGCATTGTGGTACCACCTGATCCCATCCCGAACTCAGAAGTGAAACGCAATCGCGCCGATGGTAGTGTGGGGTCTCCCCATGTGAGAGTAGGTCATTTCCAGACGCCTAATACGCTCAATAGAGCACGTCTCCTAGCCATGACACGTTAGCGACGATAAAAGAATTTAGACTCAGGTCTAAAGGAGCGGTAGTTCAGTTGGTTAGAATACCGGCCTGTCACGCCGGGGGTCGCGGGTTCGAGTCCCGTCCGCTCCGCCAACATTACGATAAGCCCTTAGCAGCAATGCTAAGGGCTTTTTCGTATTTGTTTTTCAGAGAAATGATAACGATGGTACTAAGTGTAGTGCGTGAGTCGTTGCTAAAGCAGTGGTCACTCTCGAGCATCCATGGTCTATGTGGCATTTATGTACCCATGCTCTTCGTCGTTCAGTTGGACCATCAAGGTTCCTAACATTGTTTGGTATTTACCCACCCCTAGGGGCTGACTCTTTATAAACAGAAATCTGCCTGCATTCTGCCAATAGCCAGTTCGACTCAATATATCCCTATATAAAAGCCAGTTCAGTGTCCTTGTTTCTCATTCGCTCGCATTTGGCTGTCGCCAAGTTGACTCTAGCTCTCGTTCATAAGCTTATTACTAGGTCATATTTTCCCTGTCTATTTCGCTGTCTATATACCCTACTCCATGTTGGTCGAATGTTTTTGTTAAGCGGGTTAGGTGCCCTTGTGACTGCTCGAAGCGGTATCTGCGGATAAGTTGGTGAATATCGAGCCACTATTTAGATAAGTTTAGGGCTGTTTTTAATGCATAGATATGACTGGGTGGCTCAATGCAGATGGGGAGGTGTTTTATGACTGCGTTTATCTGTATGTAGATAAAGCCAATGGAGAGCGGTGAGCGATGTTTACCGCTAGTTTATTGGGATAGCCCTTATTGGGTATGACTACCCCAAAGTGATGGGGTTTAGGCGTATTGCTGGAAAAAGTCAAATAGGCTGTTAAGGGCGTGATTGCGGATGTTGTCGCTCTCAAAAAGTATTTCGTGCCGCGCGCCATGGACAATGACTCGCTGGGCATTCTCCCCTATTGCCCTGTCTTGTGCCGTGTTATCGACTATGGTGTCTTCATCTGCTTGCAGAATTAACATGGGGACAGTACTGTGTTTGACGCTGTTAACGCAGTATTCAGCAGCCTTAATTGACTCGGTTAGCCAGCGATTGGTGGGTGAGCCTAACTGTAATTCGGGGCGCTCGTTATAGAGCTGTTGGTACCGCCGATAGCGTATTTGACAATGAGTAAGCTCATTTTTTTCAAAGGCTACCTGACGATAGTTGCACCCGCCAGGTACATAGTTGGGTTCGCCATCTCGTCTGAATTTGTCTAACCAAGTGGCAAGCCAGAGGATCGCCGGTTTAGGTGCGGGTAGACGTATGCCATACATGGGTGCTGAAAATGCAGCCGCGCTAAAAGTGTGAGGATTACGTGCGACATACAGGCTACTGATGGCACAGCCCATTGAATGCCCCAGCAAAAATAGGGGGCTATCTTGTACTTGTGCGGGTAGGACAACCTGTTCGATAAATTTTTCAAAGTCATCAACATAATCATCAAAATGCTCGACATGTCCCTTATGGGGATTCAATGTCAGCCGACTAGAGAGCCCTTGTCCTCGGTGATCCAGAGCATAAACATTGTAACCTTGTCGATAGCAATCGTAGATCACTTCTTGGTACTTAAGGTAAGACTCGACACGGCCATTACTGAGCACTAGGGTGCGCTTATGGCTGGGATGAGTGACTGCCATATAAGCCAGTGTGATCTCTGGGCTGACGGCCAATTCACCTGTGGTGATTTGTTGCCAAAAGCGCTGTAATTGGGGGGAGGTAAGCGTGTGCTCACTGCTGTAAGGATGAGGTATTAGTGAGCCAATTGTCCGTGTCATAGGGGTTACAGTCATTGAGTGAGCAAGATAAAAGTGGGTGCATTATAAGCTCATGAGTGTAACAGAGATAAGCTTATGATGGCGATCAATCTTGCGTGCTAGCCTTGGGGCTCACCAAGGCTAGCAGTTAGGTTAACCGAGTTGACCTGCGATCATCAGTTCTTTTGTTTCAGGCACTTCGTTATAGGAGAGCACATGTAGTCCCCTGGCAAAAGCCAGTGCATAACGAGCCAGCAGCGGCCTTAGTTGTGGCGATACCAGTAAGATAGGGCTGTGACCTTTCTCTTTAATTTCGCTCAGCAGTTGTGGCATGCGCTGTTGCAGCTGGGCGAGTAAACTCGGTTCTACCGGAAAACTGTCGAGTGCCACTTTGCCCTGTTGCTGTGACTGGTTGAGTGCAGTCATTAGGGTCTGCTCTAATTCCGGCGCCAGGGTCAGTACATTCAATTTCGCACTGGTTCCCACTATCTGCTGTAAGATACTGTTGCGCAACGCGCAGCGAACATCGGCGGCCAGTAGTACGGGATCTTTGGTCTGCTCGCTGCACTCAAGTAACGTGGTGGCGATGGTGCGAATATCTTTTAACGGCACCTGTTCTTTTAGCAGTAAACGAAATACTTTCAGTAATTGCACCGGAGTTAACGCTGTGGTTAAGGCCTCTGCCAGCTTAGGCGCTTGCTTACTGAGGCGATCGCTCAGATGCATAATATCATCGTGTTGCAGTAAGTCGGCCAGCGATTCTCGCAGCTGTTTGCTCACGTGGGTGGCAATGACAGTCGCGTTGTCGACCACCGAGTAGCCTAAGTTCAGCGCCTTGGCCTTAATGTCGGTCTCTATCCATACCGCATCCATTTGATAGGCTGGTTCCACCGTTAAGATACCATCTATTTTGCCGTACACTGGGCCACTTTTAATGGCCATAAGGCGATCGGGCTCTAACTCGGCATAGGCCACCTGAGTACCCATAAAATTGATTTGATAGGCGTTAGGGGCGAGAGTGAGGTTGTCTCGTACCCGCACTTCTGCAAGCAAGAAGCCTGCTTGTTCTGACAAGGTGCGTCTAATCCCCGTGAGGCGTTTTTGCAGTTCGGCGCCCTTGGTTTTTTCCACTAAATGCACTAGACGATAGCCAAGGCGAACCTCGATAATATCTGTGTAGGGCAGGGCGTCCCAGCTCGGTGCAGAGGGCTCAGTGAGGGTGTTCTCAATGGTTTCATCGGCGCTACTCTCGGCAATGGGCGTCACATTACGGCTTTGTCGCCATGAGGCGAAGCCCAGTAACAGTGCAAACGACAGGAACACTGCTGCAGGCATGCCCGGGGTGATGCCTAAGATAAACATCACTACTGCCGCCGTCGCTAAAGTCTTTGGATTGGCCAGTAGTTGTCGGGTTAATTGCGCCGGCATCTCCTCAGCATCAGAGACCCGGGTTACTATGATGGCTGCCGCTGTGGCTAACAGTAGCGAGGGGATCTGCGCAACTAGGCCGTCACCTATGGTGAGTAGCGCGTAAGTTTTAAAGGCATCGGCGGCACTGAGATCGTGCATAAAGATACCGATACTGATACCACCAATAATGTTGATCGCGAGGATCAACAGCCCGGCAATGGCATCACCACGGACAAACTTAGAGGCACCGTCCATCGAGCCATAGAAATCGGCTTCTCTGGCGACATCTTGGCGGCGGATGCGGGCCTGTTCATGGGTGAGGGTGCCAGCATTAAGATCGGCATCAATCGCCATCTGTTTACCGGGCAAGGCATCGAGTGTAAAGCGCGCAGATACCTCAGAAATACGTTCGCCACCTTTAGTGATCACCACAAAGTTGATGATCATTAAGATGAGGAAGATAACCGCACCGACAACATAGTTGCCGCCAATGACCACTTCACCAAAAGCTTGAATGACTCGACCCGCAGCGTCGCCGCCTTCGTGGCCTTCAATTAACACCACTCGGGTGGATGCCACGTTCAGCGTCAAGCGCATCAAGGTGGCTAGCAGTAGGAGCGTTGGGAATACCGAAAACTCCAATGGCCGGCGGATCGACACACTCACCAACAACACCATCACCGCAAGGACGATGTTGAAGGTAAAGAGGACGTCGAGCAACCAAGGTGGCAGCGGCAAAATCACCATGGCCAGAATCGCTAGCAGCATCACAGGGATGCCGATAGCGCTATAGTTTCCTGAAAAGGTGCGTGATAGCCAGTTCATAGGTTAAGCAATCCTTTAATCGTGTCGTAAATGGGGAGGAATGAAGAAATGAGGCAAAGGCTCAGGCTTTTGTTGTTTGCCTTGGCGAGACGCCTTAATCTGCATTACATAGCTAAGTACATGGGCAATCGCGGTAAATAGCGCTGCCGGAATTTGTTGATCGACCTGTGTCGTATGATAGATAGCGCGGGTAAGCGCCGGGATCTCAATCACTTCGATATTATGTTGCTTGGCGAGCTTACGCATATACAGGGCTAACTCTTCGGTGCCCTTAGTGATAACGTAAGGGGCATCGGCCAAGTTGGGGTCATATTTTAAGGCCACCGCATAATGGGTGGGGTTAACCAAGAGCACATCGGCTTTTGGAATCACGGTATCGGCACGAGATCGCGCCATACGTTGTTGTAATTGACGTATTTTCGCCTTAATTTCGGGCTTACCTTCCTGCTGCTTATGTTCATCTTTAAGATCTTGATGAGACATGCGCAGCTCTTTACGGTGATGCCAATATTGATAAGGCACATCAATCAGCGCGATGGCCAGCAGGCCTGTACCTAAATAAAGCATCCCTTCCGATAGCAGAGTCATACCGCGGCTAATCGCCTCATCGATGGGCAGTTGACTGTAGTTCAGCAGCTCTTGTAAATGGCCGCTTAAAAAGGCAAACATGATGCCAATCAACAACACAATTTTAAGCACAGACTTAAGCAGCTCAATCAATGATTGCACCGAGAAGATGCGACCAATGCCAGAGACAGGATCGATGCGGCTATATTTAAATCCCGCATTACTAAAGCTCAATAGGGGGCCACCGGGCAGGGCACCAGCCACGGCAGCTAATAGCGCGACCATAATAAACAGCGGCCCCAGAAGCTCGAGCATATGCATCAGGCTCGCGCCTAAGTGGCGTGTCATCATATCTGGCTGGTTTAGATCGGCCTTGGTCAGGTACATATTGTATTTGAGCAGCTCTTTGACTTTCTCGGCAAACCAGTCGGCACTGCTGGTGAGCAGTAAAGAACAGCTGATGATCAGTGCCGCCGCCGCCAGATCTTTCGATCGCGGAACCTGGCCCTCTTCTCTGGCCTTGCGCAGTTTCTGCTGGGTGGGTTCCTCGGTTTTATCGTGTTTATCGTTCTGACTCATGCGCTGCCACCGATAAACTGATACATAGCGGTGAGCGCATCGAGGCACACATCGCTGTAACGACTGGGGATGCCACTAAAAGAGAGCAATACGCACAGTAGGCCCATCAGCATGGTCATAGGGAAACCCAGTGAAAAAATATTCAATGAGGGCGCGGCGCGGCTTAATACTCCAAAGGTAATGTTAACCATCAGCATGGCTAATACCGCCGGAATCGCCAGCATTAATGACGCCGCAAAGAGCCAGCCAACACGATGGATCAGCCCCATTAACGGCAGATCAAAAATGCCCGTGCCAATCGGCCATAGACGAAAACTGTCGACCAATATGCCAATCGCCACTAAGTGACCGTCTAAGGCCAGAAAGATTAAGGTGCCAAACATTAAGAACCATTGGCTTAAAATCGGATTAGAGTTGCCATTGGCTGGATCATTCATAATGGCCATTGCCAAGCCCATCTGCATCGACATGATAGTGCCCAGCATACTCATGACATGCAGCAAAATACTGAGAAACAACCCCAACATAAATCCAATTAACAGCTGTTCAATCGCCAGTAATAGGGCTCCAGCGGAGACGGCATCCACCTGAGGCACAGGAGGTAGCATAGGGCCCAGCAGCGCAGCTAGGCTGAAAGCCAGTAAAATTCTCACCGTCACAGGCACGAAGGCATTCCCTAGCAAAGGCATCACGATAAATGCCCCCATTAGACGACAAAAAGGCCACCAGAAGCTGCCAATCATGGTGCTTATCTCGATTGAAGTGAGCGAAAGCATGTCAGCCTATGATGTGGGGAATGTTCATAAATAACTGGTCGAAGAAATCCATCAGTTTCTGAATTAACCAATGACCAGCAAAAAGTACCATTAACAGGGTCAAGACCAAGCGGGGTAAGAAGCTCAAGGTTTGTTCATTGACCTGTGTCGCCGCTTGAAATACGGCGATCAACAAGCCGAGCAGTAAGCCAGGGGTCACAAGTACCATCACCATGGCGACCACAAGATACATGGCATCGGCGAATAAAACTGTGAGTTGATTGGTATCCATTATGTTACCCAAAACTCGCAGTCAGGGTACTGACCGTCATAGACCAGCCGTCGACTAAGACAAAGATCATCAGCTTAAACGGCAACGAAATGATCAGTGGCGACAGCATCATCATCCCCATAGACATCAACACACTGGCCACGACCAAGTCGATCACCAAAAAGGGCAAAAAGAGTAAGAAGCCAATTTGAAACGCCGTTTTGAGCTCACTCAACACAAAAGCGGGCATCAGTACAAAAAATGGCACCTCTTCAGCCTTAAGATTGGTAGGTTCACCCGCAATCTTAAGCATCTGCTCTAAGTCGGTTTCTCGGGTTTGTGCCAGCATAAACTGACTCAAGGGGACTTTGGCAATAGCGACAGCTTCGGTTAGTTCAAGCTGACCTTGATCGTAAGGCAGGTAGGCATCTTGATAGATACGATCCCCCACAGGGCGCATGATAAAAATCGTTAGTACTAGCGCGATACCGATAAGTACCTTATTGGGCGGACTTTGCTGTAACCCCAATGCCTGCCTTAAAATCGCCAATACCACGACGATGCGCGTGAAGCTGGTCATCATCATTAGCAGCGCAGGCAACAGGCTTAGCGCCGTCATCAGCGCCAAGATCTCCAGCTTTATGTTGACCGCTTGGCTCTCTTGAGCCCCATCGAGCGTGAGTAATGTGAGGCCATCAGCGGCAAATGCCTGAGGGGCTAAAAGGCAGAGGCTCAGTATCAACGCTCGCAGTAGCATTAGTCGCTTGCTCCGCCTAAACCGATATCTTCTACTTCAAGTAGGCGTACACCATAGCGTCCGCCCACTTCAACGACTTCACCCTTACCTAGCAGCGCACCATTGACTCTGATATCTAAGGGCTCACCCACCATACGGTCTAGGGCTATGACATCGCCTTCACCCATACGTGTCAGCTCGCCAAGACACATCTCTGCGCTGGCCAATTCAAGTGTGACCTGCACCGGAAGTTGTTGAAAGAATGAAATATCTTTCAATGGTTTATTCTGAGCCTTAGGCGTAGAAAAGTTATCTTCGGCGAAAATGTCATCGTCGAGTAAAAACTCGTCATTCGATAGTAAGTCCTGTTCAGCCAATGTTGCTGTCCTCATGTTGAAATATATCTTGGGTCAATTTGGCGACCATTTGGCCTTCATGACTATGCACGGAAGCCTGGAATAAGGGGCGGTTACCCACATTAAGCTGGCCCTTAGGGTTTAAATTCATTGGCAGTATGTCGCCAACATTAAGCTGGTTAAGCGAACGCACTGGCATGGCGTGTTGGCCTAAGGTCATCTGCAACTTAATGGGTAATTGTTGTAACCAAAGCTCGAGCTTTTTCGCCAGATCTTTGTTGGCTACAGATTCCTTGGGTTGTTCAGACATTAGCCCAAGCAAGTGTTCGGCCATGCAAAACAGCATAGGAGCCACGCAACGCTCTTTGCCAAGGTCGATAGACCAGACTGCTGGAGCATCAAGTGACATTGGCGGTTTAACCAACTCTAGCTCAACTTGCTCGGGGTCTATTTTCCCCATCGGTAGTGCGCTTAGGGCTTGGAGTAATAAGTTTTTCACCAATCTAAATTCCGACTGGCTAGGCTCACGCAGCGGTGAACTCAGAGGGGTTGCAAGGCTACCGTAATAGCAACTGGCCAGCTGATCTAAGGTACAACTGTCGATTCGCCACCACCCAAGGGTCTTTTGCTGATAACGACACACAAACCAAGCATGATAACTTTCGGGCTGCAGCGGACTATCCTGCTCTGTCAATGTCACGTTATACACGGCGCCATGACCATTACGGGTTAAGGGGGCCAGTACCGTATTGATGGCATCCAGTAATGGTCGTCTGCTAAGGATGAGTTGCTGCAGCAAGCGTGCCCGAGCAAGTTTTTCCTGTACTAGCATCACTGGCCTAACCTTATGGCCTGAGCCTGCCTTTAGTAGGCGAGATTTTGTCGTTGTTTTCATTTTTTCTCCGCATTGAAAGCAAGATTCGCCTAACTGATCACGCTTAGTATTGATTTATATAAAGGTCGAATACTAAAAAATCACTAACATCTGTCTATAGACATGTCATCTGTTTTGTCTAAAGTAAAAACTGAGCAGTCGATCACATTTTTAAAATAAAGCTCAATTTCGAGTTTGTTTTATTTTTGCTCACTAACATCTATTCATTTGTTAAATAAAGATTGCTAATTATTTATCAGTGAACATTTCATTTTCAATTTGCTATTTTAATTATTGAATTGGCGCCAAATAATTGTCGATAGTTATTTTATTGACTCTTTAGGTGGTATTTTTTTATATTTAAAATGCAGCCAATCTTAATTTGGCGCTAAACATACCAGTCAAGTATGTCGGTTTCAATCTTAAAAGATCACCAATAGTGAACTATTTTTTAATCAGTGTGTAATTGACATACTATCTGTCATACTAGTAAAGTACTTTGCGTTTATATCGAGCTGTCATCGATAAAACGACCTAAATAGATGAAATACCTACTAGCTGAAAAATAAAGTTTTTTACCAACTTCATGATCGTTAGGCTCCCAATGGACTAGGTATTAATTAATGAATCAACTAATTGATTTTCATTGATTGATGATTAGTTTTTTTTGGATGAAAAACTATCAACATATATAGTTTGATTAATCTGAGTTAATCGGTGCTGCTTTATTACTAAGTGTTTGATTAACTATTTTGATGTTTGCGCCAATTCATTTGCGATGGACCGCATTACGAGTTATTAACAAATTGTGTTCCAGAGTAATTATTGCCAAAGATTAAGCTTTAGGAGTGTCGATCACGCCATAAGAATAAAGGCATTGAGGTTGTTTATGCGTGGTTTTGTTAGTTTTTCTTTATTCTTATTGCTTGTGCTGTCGGCTCCTGTGGCATTATCTAACCCTAATGTGACCGTTTATAAAACGCCGCTTGAAAAAGCCCAGTGGCTGTATCAAGGTGATCGCTTTGGTTGTGAGCTGCGCCACCCCGTTACGGGATTCGGCGCTATGGCGTTAGTCGCCCAACCTGGTCAGCCGATCCGCTTGACGCTTAATGCCGATTGGCTTGCACTTGACAGTCTAGAGATCACCGCCAGTATCGAACCTTCTACATGGCAATCCCAGACCAGTATTTTAGCCCGCACGACCTTGCAAGGTCAGGGTAAAAGTGCTGTAAGCACCTCTTCAGCAGACCTCTTTCTCGAAGCATTAGAAAGTAATTATGCGTGGCAAATCTTGCTTGCCGAGCAAGGCGAGTCGCTCTATCGAATAGACTCGAGCGCGGTATCGACCCAAGCCGGAGCGCGTCAGATGAGTCAATGCATAGGTAATCTGCTGCCTCAACCTTTTTCTTATGTTCGCCAGCGTGAATTGTTGTTTGCCAAAGGTTCAGACAGCTTAACTGCGGCACAACTGGCCGATATCCAAGCGATCGCCGCCTACGTCAAGGCCGATAAACAGATTAACCAAATTTTGGTCGATGGCCACGCCGACAGTAACGGTGATCGACTGGCTAACTTGATGTTAAGCAGACAACGCAGTGACGAAGTGGTCGCACGCTTGATTGAGCTGGGCATAAGCCGAGCCATGATACAGGTGCGCAGTCATGGCACCCGCTACCCCAAAAGCAGCAACACGACTGAGGTGGGTCGGCAGGCCAATCGCAGAGTCAGCATACGTTTAGTTAAGCAGACCTCAAAGTGATAGGTTCCGATTGGAGAGCATCGATATGAATTCCCTCAGTATTAGAACCCTAGGTATAGAGCTACCAGATGATATCCAACAACAACTTTTAAGTGCTGGATTTAGTCTATGGCAACAAGGTAACTGCCAGCCTTGGTTGACCTTGGTTAACTTATCACAATGCGAGCCCAACGAGGTTGCAGCGCAATTAACCGAATATCAGGCCGGTAATCTGGTGGCATTGTTGGCACCAGAGCAAAGTGAATTAGCGGCGGCGGCGATGCAAGCTGGCGCGCAGGATTACTTATTACTACCTGTGATCGGCGAGTCACTGTTTGCGCTAGTGAACCGTTTACGCCGTCTCGAGCAACCAGACACGAGTCTAGTGGTCGCCGCGGCAGTGAGCCGCCAACTATTGATGTTAGCCCACCGCGCTGCCGCAACCGAAGCCAGCGTCTTACTTTGTGGTGAAAGCGGCACAGGTAAAGAGCCGCTAGCCCATTATATTCATCGCCACTCATCACGAGCTAATAACGCTTTTGTCGCGATTAACTGTGCGGCCATTCCTGAGAGCATGTTGGAGTCGGTACTGTTCGGTCACGTAAAAGGGGCCTTTACCGGCGCACTGAGCGACAAAGCCGGTAAATTTGAACAGGCTAACGGTGGCACCTTGCTGCTCGATGAAATTGGCGAAATGCCACTATTGCTACAAGCAAAATTACTGCGGGTATTACAAGAGCGTGAAGTTGAACGCTTGGGTGGCAATCAGCTGATCCCGTTAAATATCAGATTAATCGCCTCAACTAATAAAGACTTACGTAAAGCGGTTGAGATGGGCGCCTTCAGAGAAGATCTCTTCTATCGTTTGGATGTGTTACCGCTAACCATTGCTCCCCTGCGTGAGCGCAAGGCCGATATTTTACCCTTAGCCGAACATTTTTTGTGTGTATATGACACGCCCGGTTCGGCTGCGCCGTGTTACTTCAGCGAACCGGCTAAGCAACTGTTAATGGCACACGACTGGCCAGGCAATGTGCGCGAGTTAGAAAACTGCATTCAGCGCGCACTCGTAATGCGCCGCGGACAGGCGATACAAGCGGCAGAGTTAGGCTTAGCCGTAGAGCTGCTGATGTCGCCAGAGCCGGCCGACACGGGTGATGGTCTTAAGGCGTCTAAGCGTCAGGCAGAGTTTCAATATATCGTCGACATCCTCAAACGTTTCAATGGAAATCGTAACAAAAGTGCCGATGCCCTTGGGATGACCACGCGAGCGTTGAGGTACAAGTTGGCACAAATGCGCGAGTCGGGTATCGACGTCGATCAATTACTACAACGTGCCGGTCAAGCGGCATGAAGCAACTAAAGATGAATAGGAATTTTTATGGTTAATGGGACGCACGTCAGCTCGACTGGATTACTCGACACCCTGAGCGTGCATCGTGAGATAGCCAAGGGAGCCATCAATATTAGCGCCAATCCTGCCGATAATGGCATGGCAGTTGGTTCGTTTACCGAGCTGATGAAACACAAAATCTCGGCGATAAACCAAGATCAAAACCACTCATCAATGATGATGAAAGCGGTAGATAGCGGCGCGAGCGACGACTTGGTAGGTGCCATGGTCGCGTCACAAAAGGCTAGCCTATCCTTTTCGGCAATGATGCAAATCCGTAATCGATTGGTGCAAGCCTTCGACGATGTAATGAAGATGCCTTTGTAAGGAAATTGTTGTATGTCTACTTCTGTTATTCAATCTAGCCCGGACATCAATGGAGATGCCCGCACTAGCCCATTGGCGAGTGTGACGCAAAAGTGGCGTCAATTCACCAGTGGTGACCGTCAAGTGATGGTATTGGCACTGCTATCCACTGTGGTGGCTAGCGTGATCGTGCTTATGTTATGGACAGCCAGTCAGGGGTATCGTCCTCTGTATGGTAGCCAGGAAAATGTTGAAACCTCGCAAGTTATCGAAGTGCTGGAGGCCGAAGGCGTTAATTACCGACTCGAAGCCAATACCGGCTTAGTGCTGGTGGCCGAAGACCAACTCGGCATGGCGCGAATGTTACTGGCTGCCCGCGGTGTAAAGGCTAAAGTGCCATCGGGGATGGATCAGCTCGACAATTCAGGCCTAGGCACCAGCCAGTTTATGGAGCAGGCGAAATACCGCCACAGCCTCGAAGGTGAATTATCGCGCACCATTATGGCGCTTAAACCAGTTCGCGCTGCGCGAGTGCATTTAGCCATACCTAAGCGCACCCTGTTTATTCGTCAGCAACCCGAGCTGCCAACGGCGTCGGTGATGGTGCAACTCTATTCAGGTTCGACACTGAACGAAGTTCAAGTCGAATCGATTGTTAACTTAGTCGCGGGCAGTGTCACAGGTATGACGCCAGCGAACGTTAAGGTGGTTGATCAAAACGGTAATTTCTTAAGTGCCGCTATCGCTGATAATCAAGATATTACTCAGGCGCGCGATCGCCAACTGCAGTACACCCGCGAACTAGAGCAGACCTTAATTGCTAATGCGTCGTCAATGTTAGCCCCCGTGCTTGGCGCTGACAATTTCCAAGTCAGAGTCAACGCCAAAGTTAACTTTAACCAAGTGGAAGAGACCAAAGAGTCACTCGATCCCCAGGCGGTGATGACCCAAGAACGCACCAGTTTAGACGACAACAATGCCGCTATTGCAGCGGGGATCCCAGGCGCATTAAGCAATCAACCACCGCAACCTAACGAAGAGGGTGCAGGGACAGATACCAACCGTAATGTACGCCAAGAAGAGAGCCGTCAATATGACGTTGGCCGTTCAGTGCGTCATATCCGTTATCAGCAGATGCAGTTAGAAAACCTCTCGGTGTCGGTATTGGTCAATAGCACCACCATCACAGATGCCGCGCAGGAAGAGGCTCAGCTACTGAAATTAGGCAACATGGTGAAAGATGCCATCGGCTTTTCAGCGCCGCGAGGCGACAGCTTTAGCATTAATGCGTTTGCCTTTGCACCAACGACCGTGGCTGAATTTAGTCCAATGCCCTGGTGGCAAGCAGAGCATTACCAAACATACCTGCGTTACCTGATTGGTGGATTGCTGGGCATAGGCCTTATCTTCTTCGTGTTGCGTCCGCTGGTGACACACTTGACTCGCACCTCGCAGAAGCAAGCCGATGAGGCCGAAAGCCAAGCCGCCGCGCTCCCTGTTGCAGCCACCAGTGAGCCCGCGCCCGCAGCCTTACCGCCCAAAGCCGGCGGTGATAAACAGCTTGCCGACGCCGACTGGTTGGGGAGTCAAGGGCTGCCAGAGCCTGGTTCACCCTTAACGGTGAAGATGGAGCATCTCAGCATGCTTGCAAATAAGGAACCGGCACGGGTTGCCGAAGTGATAGCTCATTGGATAGGTAATAAAGACGGTGAATGATAATAACGATCTCGACATCAAGATGGACAACTATTCGCAAGCGGCCATGTTGCTGCTGAGCATGGGCGAAGAAGGCGCTGCGATGGTGATGGCGCATCTAGACCGTGATGATGTCCAGCACCTGAGCCACAAAATGGCCCGCCTCTCCAGCATTACTCAACATAAAGCGGAAGCGGTATTGAGTCGCTTCTTCGAACGCTATAAAGAGCAGTCGGGTATTGCCAGAGCCTCGCGCTCCTATTTACAAAAAACCCTCGATATCGCCTTGGGCGATCGCGTGGCAAAAAGCCTTATCGACAACATCTATGGCGATGAAATTAAGGTACTGGTGAAGCGCCTCGAATGGGTTGAGCCTAAGCTGCTTGCCAGAGAGATTGCCCACGAGCATAGCCAACTACAGGCGGTGCTGCTGGGCTTGCTGCCGCCAGAAAGTGCGGCCGAAATCTTAAAAATGTTGCCAGGCGCCAGCCAAGACGAGGTGTTAATTCGTATTGCTCAGCTGGGCGATCTCGACCGCCACGTGGTCGATGAACTGCGTCAGCTCGTCGAGCGCTGCATGCTAATGGCGATGGAAAAGAGCCATACTCAAGTGGCCGGTGTTAAGCAAGTGGCCGATATTCTTAACCGCTTTGAAGGCGACCGCGAGCAGTTGATGGAGATGATTAAACTGTTCGATAAGCAGTTGGCCAGCGATGTCACCGATAACATGTTCGACTTTATTATTTTGGGACGTCAAAAGTCAGAGACTTTGCAGACCTTGTTAGGGCAAGTGCCAGGTGAAACCTTAGCCCTAGCCCTAAAAGGGATCGACTTAGAACTTAAAGATGCGCTACTCGAGGCCTTGCCTAAACGTATGTCGTCGGCCATTGAAACTCAGGTCGACGCCCTAGGTGGTGTGCCGGTAAGCCGCGCCAACGGTGCACGTAAAGATATTATGACGCTCGCCAAACAGATGATGGCAGATGGCGAAATTGAGTTGCAGCTATTTGAAGAGCAGGTGGTGAGCTAATGGCGGACAAACCAAACCGCTGGCGCTTAGATGACAAGCTAGCACGGCGCTATCGATTCCCGCCGCTCTCCAGTACAGGCGAGCCGGGAAGTGAAGGCGCTGGCTGGCAAGATTATCAGCAAGCGTTCGAGCAAGGCTACGATGAAGGCATGCAGCAAGGCCGCGATGCCGGCTATGAAGTAGGCTTGCAAGAGGGCACAACCGCTGGTCATGCCGCCGGTTTTTCGCAAGGTAAACTTGAAGGTCAGCAAGCAGGCAAAGCCAGTATCGATGAGCAGCTCAATGAGATAATAGCTCCCCTGGGGGCGCTCAAAGCCTTGTTAGAAGAGGGTCATTGTAAACAGGTCAATGAACAGCAGAGCCTGATTTTAGATCTGGTTCGCCGCGTCTCACAACAGGTGATCCGCTGTGAGTTAACCTTGCAGCCGCAGCAGATCCTTAAGCTAGTGGAAGAGACCTTAAGCGCACTGCCCGATGATCAAAGTGACGTTAAAATTCACCTTGAGCCTTCGGCCGTGACCAAGTTAAAAGAGCTGGCCGAAGATAAAATCCGTGGCTGGAACCTAGTAGCAGACGCCAGTATTTCAGCCGGTAGCTGCCGCATTGTCAGTGATAAATCTGACGCCGACGCCTCGGTAGAAACGCGGCTCGATGCCTGCATGCAGCAGGTAGAAGCCAAATTGAATGAGGCGGATCTTGAAGCCTGAGTTAGCACCGCAGGACTGGCCTAATGTGCCAGTTGCCCGCGTTTATGGGCGGTTGACCCGAGTCAACGGCCTGTTGCTAGAGGCCGTAGGCTGCCAGCTTGGAATGGGCGATCGCTGCCAAATCGAAGGACGTAACGGCCGGCTTATCGAAGCCGAAGTGGTGGGCTTTCATAAGGATGTGCTCTGTCTCATGCCGATTGAAACCACCCAAGGGCTGATGCCCGGCGCCCGCGTGTTACCCATGGTCGAGCAGCAAACGCTAACCATAGGTGAAGGGTTGCTCGGACGGGTGCTCGATGGATTAGGCCAGCCGCTAGACACCTTAGGCGAGTTAACCGGTATCGCCCGTGTGCCACAATCAGATACCAGTTATAACCCCTTGTTGCGCCAACCCATCAAACAAGCGCTGGATGTTGGCGTGAGAGCCATTAACAGCTTATTGCCCATAGGCCGAGGCCAACGCTTAGGTTTGTTTGCCGGCTCTGGTGTGGGTAAGAGTGTGCTCTTGGGTATGATGACCCGCTTCACCGAAGCCGATGTGGTGGTCGTGGGATTGATTGGTGAGCGTGGCCGAGAAGTACGCGAATTTATTGAAGAGACCCTTGGCGAAGCTGGCCGGCGCCGCGCGGTGGTGATTGCCGCGCCTGCCGATACTACCCCCTTGATGCGCCTGCGCGCTATGCGTCTATCCCATGCCATTGCCTGTGGTTTTCGCGATCAGGGCAAGCAAGTATTACTGCTGGTGGATTCGTTAACTCGCTACGCTCAGGCGCAGCGAGAAATCGCCCTCAGCTTGGGGGAGCCGCCAGCCACTAAAGGTTATCCACCCTCGGCATTTGCCCAGCTGCCTCGATTGGTGGAGATGGCCGGTAATGGTCAACATCCACAAGGTACCTTAACCGCCTTCTATACGGTACTAACCGAGGGAGATGACCAGCAAGATCCCGTGGCCGATTCGGCTCGTGCGATCCTCGATGGCCATATTGTGCTGAGTCGTAAACTGGCCGAGCGCGGTCATTTTCCCGCTATCGATGTGAATGCATCAGTGAGCCGTTTAGCCACTCAGATCGCCAGTCCAAGTCAGCTAGAACAAAGTCATATCATGCGTCACCTCTTGAGTCGCTATAATGAGGTGCGTGAGTTATTGCCATTAGGGGGTTATCAGGCGGGGCAAGATCCCGAGATGGACTTGGCTGTGCAAGCGTATCCCGAGATGGCCAAGTTTTTACGGCAAGCGGCCGAGACCAAAATCAGCCGCGCCGATAGTCTGCAACAGTTAGAGCAATTAATGGAAGTGATGGGTTATGCGCCAGCGTCAGCGACAACTGTCTAGATTGTGTCAACAGGAAGAGAAAAAGCTCGCGCAATTAGGGCAAAAGCGTGATGAGGCGCTGCGTCGTATGCTGCAGGCTCAGCAACAACATCAAGCCTTAAGTGAGATGATCAGCGATTATAGCGGCCGCCAATATGGATCGCACCCGCTGTTGTGGCAAAACGCGACCCAGATGGCTCAAGCGTTAGAGCCGATGAAGAGCAAACTGGCTCAACAGCAGACCTTGCTGCAACACGAGCAGGCACGAGTCGACAATTTATGGCGTAAGCAGTTGGGACGGCAGCAAGGGTTGAAGTGGTTACAGCAGCAGACCAAGGAGGCGCTACTGGAGCAAAGCATGCGTCAAGAGCAAGCGACTTTAGATGATATGGCAGGGTTTTATACGCGGGGCAATGTGTCTCGCTAACGCAATTTAAGCTTAACGTTAGCGAGCTAGGTGGTTGCCGTAATCTATCTGTTGATGCTGGCTATCAGGATTGAGCAACCGAGTGAGGGTCTCTTGCTGCAATGCTAATAGGCGGCCATTGACTTCATTGGCCTGCTGGCTCTCTGTCACCAACAATTGTAGGTTGTCCCACAAAATTTTAATTTGCGGACGCAGCTGATTCGGCAAGGCGGCAAGCAGACGCTTCATGCCATTGCTATCACCTTTAAACCCAAGTTGGATTAAGATCTTGCTACGCTGAGCGGCTCGTTGGGCGAGTTTATCGCACAGTGCCGTTTGACGCGTATTATGCAGTGATAGCCCTTGGTTGTCGGTGCGCTGCATTAGCTCTCTTTGATGTTTAAGCATGCTTTTTAGCTGGCCGTAATCATCCACATCTAAGCGAATATCACGTAGCAGCGTCTGCACTAACAAGCGCTTATCAACTTGGGGTTTATCCATGTTGGTTGAGCATCTTATCGGCAATCAGATCTAAATCTAGTGAGAAACTACCGTCTTGCAGCGACTGACGCAGTGCGGCAATTTTGTCGTGATCCACATCGTCAAGTTGCTGTAGTGCCTGCTGAGACTGCTCAAGCGACTGCCAATCCTGGCTGATGGATAGCTGGGCTGGTAAAGGCGTAGCTGCTGATTGAGGCGCTGGCGTGGCTTGAGCATTAACATTGCTCTTCTTGGCACCAATCTCAGCACCAATCGCGCTGTTGATTTTATTGATTTCCATTGTACTCACTCGATAATTCGGCTTGATACTCTATATGAGCGACCGGATTGTGACATCGCTAAAACTTTTTTAGTGATTTTTTCAATCTAATAAGCTTAAAACTGAGTGCGGACTCGGCCTTTGGCCACCACATAGGCGGTGATCACCTTGCCTGAACTGCTATTTTTCACCCGAATAGCATCACCCTCTTTGCCTACATCTAAGGCGACACC
Source organism: Shewanella algidipiscicola (assembly GCF_003605125.1). GTDB lineage: Bacteria > Pseudomonadota > Gammaproteobacteria > Enterobacterales > Shewanellaceae > Shewanella > Shewanella algidipiscicola. Next base: position 66,914 of record NZ_QPQT01000020.1, on the reverse strand, counting down.
GAGCATATTAGCATAAAAGCCCTCACTGCTGGCCTCGATAATCACCTCATCGCCGACATTAATCAGCCGTGGCGCCTCGAGATAGGCGGCGCGGATGGGTTTATTTTTACGCAGTTTGCGGGTCACTTGTTGGCCAAGTAAGTTGGCTTCTTGGGTGATCACATCTTGATCTGAGGCCTTCAGCGGTAACATTTTCCAGTGCAGATCGGCAGATGTCACTATCTCATCTCTTTGCAAGTTCCTGTTGGCGACTGGCAAATAGGCTTGCAGTGTCACTTTTGCCCTGACATACAAAGACCAACCCAGAGAGGGGCAACTCAGTTTGCGCTGCACTCGGCCAAAGGGTAAGCCTTGGGGCGGGTCTATGGTGATTTTTTGCGGGCAAGGCTCAAGGTTATCCGCCCCTGAGGGCACCCGAATCATAATCTTATGTTGTACCTTATCGATAGCCTGTTGCTGTTGCCATTGGCTCAGTTGGGTTTCGATTGAGCGCTGCATCTGTTGCTCAATTTGCGTGGTGGCGGAAGCTGTGTCTGTCTGGCTATACACAGGTAGCGGAAGTAAACCGAATACGCCTAAGAGGAAGAGGGAAGTTAGGCTTCCGATTACGGCAGGCTTCAACATCTAAGTGTTTGTTTAATTTGATTTAAAATACTTGGCATATTAATTGGATACTCAGTGCCATTAACATTGTTGAGCATACATTACTAGGAATTGAGATGGCTATCAACCTCGATACGGCGTTGGGGATCCACCCCCAAACACTGAACTTTAGGGTAGAGAGAAGCAAGGTGCTGGCGGGTAATTTGGTGAACGCCGAAACCCCAGGTTATAAGGCGCGAGATCTAGACTTCAGTAAGGTAATGGCTCGCATTGAATCAGGTGCTAGCAATGCTAATCGCTACGATATTGGTTATCGCGTGCCGTATCAAAGTTCTGCCGATAATAACACGGTTGAACTGGGTAAAGAGCAGGCGAGATATTCACAAAATGCGATGGATTATCAGACCAGCCTGACATTTCTTAACATGAAAATTGCCGGCTTAAAAACGGCTATCGAAGGTCGCTAGGAGTCCCTATGTCATTTGGAGAAATCTATCAAATAGCGGGTGCAGGCATGAATGCCCAAACCATACGCTTAAATACTGTGGCCAGTAATTTGGCTAATGCAGGTACGGCTGCTGAGTCGCCAGAGCAAGCTTACCGTGCGTTAAAGCCGGTATTTGCCACTATCTATAACCAGATGCAAGAAGGCAAAGCCGCCGGTGCCTCGGTGGAAATTAGCGACATAGTGCAAGCCGATGCGCCGCTGGATATGCGTTATGAGCCCAACCATCCGTTTGCGAACGAGCAAGGTTACGTAGCGTATTCGAACGTCAATACCGTTGAAGAGATGGCCGACATGATGGCGGCAAGCCGCTCGTTTGAGACCAGTGTTGAAGTGATGAACCGTGCCCGCTCTATGCAACAGGGCTTACTGCAATTAGGAAACAAGTAAATGGAAGTCGGACGCACTACGGACAACCAAGCGCAGCAGGGCGCTAATGTATTACAAGCACCAGGCAATGATGCTGCCTCGCTCAAAAATGAATTTATGACGTTGATGATTGCTCAGATCCAAAATCAGGATCCGACTAAACCGATCAACAGCGCCGAATATGTCTCGCAATTAGCCCAGTTCTCACAGGTGGAGAGCTTAGAGTATATGCGCGAAAACCAGTCGAACCAGATGGTGATGATGGAGAACTTAGGCATAGTGCAATCGGCATCCTTGATTGGCAAGAGTGCCATGGTGCCAGCCTCTGGGCTTGAACTAGGCAATGAAGCAGTAGAAGGCAAAGTGTTTTTAGAAAACGGTGTCGAAAACCTAGAGATTGAGGTGATCAACGAGCAAGGCGAAGTGGTGCAAACCGTTAAGCTGGGCGCGCAATCTAAGGGCGATATTGCCTTTAACATTGACCCCGAGGCTCTAGGCTTGCCTGAAGGAAAATATGAACTTAAGGCTAACGCCACAATGGGAGAGTCGGTGTTAATGGCACCCACATACATTAAAGCGCCGATCGAAAAAATTCATTTCGCGAGCGCATCAGGGATGATGATGGCCGAGATGGGCCATGGTCTAGGCACCATTTCAGTGCTGAACATTTCTGAAGTTTCATAAATTTATTTTATATTAGGGTATTAGGATGTCATTTAACATAGCACTAAGCGGCTTACAGGCCACGACACAAGATCTCAACACCATCAGTAATAACATTGCTAACTCATCTACCGTGGGTTTTCGTGGTGGACGCAGCGAGTTCGCCGCCATCTATAACGGCGGCCAAGCCGGTGGTGTCAGCGTCATGTCGACCAGCCAAAACTTTTCCAAGGGTGGTAGCTTAACTTACACTGGACGCCAGTTAGATATGGGGATCCAAGGCGAAGGGTTCTTCGTGCTAAAAGGCGTTGATGGCGGCGGTATGTATGCTCGTGCGGGTATGTTCCATCAGGATTCACAAGGGTTTATCGTCGACCCTGTGGGTAACCGCTTACAGGGCTATGCAGTGGGCGCCACAGGTCAAATCCAAACGGGTAACACCACCGACCTGCAAGTGCAAACGGCAGCCTTGGCGGCTAAAGCCACTACCACTGTTGGCTTAGTATCTAACCTTGATGCCCGCGTCGATGTGATTGATCCTGCGTTAGTGCCTTTCGATCCTGCCAACATGGACAGCTACCACTCATCGAGCACCGTCAGTGTGTATGACTCATTAGGTAACGAACACGCACTCACCCAATATCATGTTAAAACCGCTCCTAACGAGTGGAGTGTGCACTACATGATGGAAGGCGTGGATGTGACACCTGCTGGTGGCCACACCATGACCTTTGACTCTAACGGTATCCTAACCGCAGGCAAGACCTTGACCATGAATATCAACGACCCCGCTATCTTAGATGGCGCGACGGCGATGGCATTCGATGTGGGCTTTGATAAGAGCACCCAATATGCGGCGGCGTACAACAACTCTAGCCTGAACCAAGACGGTTATACCTCAGGTGATTTAAAAGGCGTGCGTCTGGATGACAACGGTTTGCTATATGGTACATACACCAACGGCCAAGAGCAGTTACAGGGTCAAGTGGCACTGGCTAACTTTGCTAATCCAAATGGCTTAGAGCCTATCAGTAACAATGCTTGGGTTGCCACAAACGGTGCCGGCCAAGCTATTCTTGGTGCGCCAGCTACAGGCACCATGGGTAACGTTACCGGTGGCTACTTAGAAGGCTCTAACGTCGATACCACCGCAGAGATGGTTAACTTGATGTCGGCGCAGCGTAACTACCAGTCTAACGCTAAAGTGTTGGACGTTAACTCGACCATGCAGCAAGCCTTACTCAACGCTATTTAAGGGCTAACAACATGGACAAGATGCTGTATACAGCCGTTAGCGGTGCTACGCGTATTATGGAAGCACAAACCATTCGCGCGAATAACTTGGCCAACGCCGAGACTACGGGCTTTAAAGCCGATCTGGAGCGAGTGAACGCCATGGCGATCCCTAACACACAAGGTAGCTTTGACACCCGAGTGTTAGCCTTGACCCAAAGCAGCGGCTTTAGCCAGCAGGGCGGCGCAGTGAACCCCACGGGTCGCAAATTGGACATGGCGATTCATGATCAGGGCATGTTCAGTGTCATGGTCGATGGCGGCGAAGCCTATACCCGTGCCGGCGCCATGATCGCCGACGGTGAAGGTCAGTTGACCGTTGACGGTCGCCCCGTGTTGGGTGTCGACGGGCCACTGGTATTGCCTGAACATAAAGACTTGTTTGTCGGTGAAGATGGCACCATCAGCATTTTGCCATCGGAAGGCGGAGTGATTGAGGAAGTCGGGCGACTAAAGCTGGTGAATAGCGATATGGCGCAAATGCAAAAAGGCCCAGATGGTCTCTTGTATCGCCGTGATGGCGCCGATCTACCGCAAGACGAACAGGTACGAGTCAAGAGTGGTTTCCTCGAGGCCAGTAACGTTCAAGCGGTGAGCGAGCTTATCGCCTCAATGGATTTGAGCCGTCAGTTTGAAGTTCAGGTGAAATTAATGAAAAGCGCAGAGAAATTGGCCGAAGTCGGCAACCGTCTACTGCGTAATGTGTAAAGGATAGTTCAGCATGCAATCAGCTTTATGGGTAAGTAAAACCGGCCTGACGGCACAAGATACTAAAATGACCACTATCGCCAACAACTTGGCGAACGTGAATACCACAGGTTTTAAACGTGACCGTGTGGCGTTTAATGATCTGTTTTATCAAGTGCAGCGTCAACCTGGTGGTCAAGTCGATGCCATGAACGAGCTGCCATCGGGTTTGCAACTCGGTGCCGGTACCCGCGTGGTAGGGACACAAAAAATCTTCACCACGGGTGATATGCAAACCACCAATCAACAACTGGATTTAGCCATTGAAGGTAACGGCTTCTTCCAAGTGGAAGAGCCTAATGGTGAATTAGCCTATACCCGTGATGGTCAATTCTATCGCAGCAGCGAAGGGATGATGGTGACCTCTCAGGGGCTCCCGTTAGTGCCTAACATAGTGATCCCAGAAGATGCGCTATCGATTTCCATCGCTACCGATGGGTTAGTGAACGCACAGATGGCAGGCCAAGCGGATCCGCAAGAGCTGGGCCAAATTACCTTGATCAACTTTACCAATCCTGCGGGCCTACAAGCGCGTGGTGATAACCTGTACCGCGAAACCGCGGCTTCGGGTGTGGCGGTTGAAGGGGTGGCTGGCGACCAAGCGTTAGGCGGTTTGCGTCAGGGCGCGTTGGAAGGCGCTAACGTTAACGTAGTTGAAGAGATGGTTGAGATGATCTCGACTCAGCGAGCCTATGAGATGAACGCCAAAGTGGTATCGGCGTCTGACGATATGCTCAAGTTCCTCAACCAGTCGTTATAAGGAAGCATGATGCGTTGGTTTTACTTGCTGATGACCTTGTTTTTATCTGGATGTATTTCACATATACCAGAGCCGTTAACTAAGCCGGGTGGCGCCGAATGGGCACCGCCAGAGATAGATTATAGTTTGCCAGATGCTAAAGATGGCAGCTTGTATCGTCCCGGTTATATGCTGACGTTGTTTAAAGACAAGCGTGCCTTTCGCGAAGGGGATCTATTGACTGTGTCATTAGATGAAAAAACCTATTCCAGCAAGAAAGCCGACACTAAAACCAGCAAAGCGCAAGATATGTCCTTTGGGCTGGCCGCGGGCTCCAGTGGTTCAATTGGCGCCAATAATATGGGCGCCGATGGCGATATGTCTTTAGGACGTGGTTTTAATGGTACTGGGTCAAGTACCCAGCAAAACCAGCTATCAGGCTCGATCACAGTGACCGTTGCCAAGGTATTGCCCAATGGTGCACTGCTGATCCGCGGCGAAAAGTGGCTCAGGCTCAATCAGGGCGACGAATACTTGCGCCTACTAGGGCTTATCCGCGCCGACGATATTGGTAACGACAATACTATCTCGTCACAGCGCATCGCCGATGCACGTATTATTTATGGTGGCCAAGGGGCGATTGCCGACAGTAATGCAATGGGTTGGGCGTCTCGTTATTTCAACAGCCCATGGTTCCCTCTTTAGGCAAGGATTTTTAGCATGCTACGTTTGTGTTTATTACTGTCAGTGTTTATCTGTGCCCAGCTTAACGCTGCTGAGCAGTCGCGCTATTTGATGGATATCGTCGATGTACAAGGTATCCGTGACAACCAGCTGGTAGGCTATGGTGTCGTGGTGGGCCTCAATGGCAGCGGTGACCGTTCGCAGGTGAAATTCACCAGCCAGTCTGTGGTCAACATGCTCAAGCAGTTTGGCGTGCAAATAGATGGTAATAGCGACCCTAAATTGAAAAACGTCGCCGCCGTTGCGGTGCACGCGACCGTGTCGCCTATGTCTAGCCCAGGCCAGACCATAGATGTGACAGTGTCATCATTGGGTGATGCCAAAAGCTTACAAGGCGGCACCCTGTTGATGACGCCACTGCGCGGCGTCGATGGTGAAATTTATGCGGTGGCCCAAGGTAACTTAGTGGTCGGTGGCTTTTCGGCATCGGGACGCAATGGCTCCTCGATCACCGTCAATGTGCCTACCGTGGGCAGTATTCCCAATGGCGCCTTACTTGAGGCCGCCATTGGCAGCAGCTTTAATGATAACGCCGATATCATCCTTAACCTTAAAGATCCCAGCTTTAAGACTGCGCGCAATATCGAGCGCGCGGTTAATGCGCTATTTGGCCCTAATGTAGCAAGAGCAGAAAACCACGGCAAAGTCCTAGTACAGGCGCCAAAGTCGAGCCGTGAGCGGGTGACCTTTATGTCGATGCTCGAAGAGTTACAGATAGAGCAGGGACGCCGCAGCCCACGCATCGTATTTAACAGCCGCACAGGCACGGTTGTGATGGGGGGCAATGTGGTGGTGCGCAAGGCGGCTGTCAGTCATGGCAACCTGACTGTGACCATAGTTGAAGGGCAAAATGTTAGCCAGCCTAATGGTGGCTATTTCGGCAACAATAATGGCGAAACTGTCGTGACCAACGATAGCCAAGTGTCGGTCGAGCAAGGTGATAATCGCATGTTTGTCTGGCCAGAGGGCATTGCTATCGAAGAGATTGTTAAGGCAGTTAACAGTTTAGGTGCTGCGCCTATGGATCTGATGGCCATATTGCAGGCGCTCGATGAAGCTGGCGCCCTAGAAGCTGAGCTAGTGGTGATCTAATGAAACTTGAAAATAATAACGGTTATCTTAACCAGTTAAATGCTGGCGATCTGATTAAAAGCAATGGCGAGCTGGGAGCCCTTAAAGTGGTGAGCCAGCAGTTTGAAGCGCAGTTTTTGCAAACCGTATTAAAGCAGATGCGCTCAGCCTCCGATGCGATGGCCGATGAAGAGAGCCCGTTGTCGTCAAAAAATGATGGTTTATATCGCGATCTACACGATGCCGAACTGGCTAGCCGTTTGAGCCAGATGCAAGGCATGGGCTTGTCTGAGGTGATGACTAAACAATTGTCTGGCGCGCTTAAGTCGAGCGCCGATCCTGTCGCCTATGATCCGCAACAGATGACAACCACAGCGATGCAGCCCGCACTTTTTGTGCCGCCGCACGCTAAGGACAATAAATGAGCATGTTAAACATAGGTAAATCTGGGCTGTTAGCCAGTATGGCGGCGCTCAATGCAACCTCTAATAATGTGGCTAATGCCATGGTGGCGGGTTACTCACGTCAGCAAGTGATGACCAGCTCTGTGGGTGGTGGTGCTTATGGCGGCGGCGCTGGGGTGTTTATCGATGGCATCAGGCGCATTTCAGATCAATATGAAGTGGCGCAGCTGTGGCAGACCACCAGTAATGTGGGCTTTGATAATGTGCGCAGCAGTTATTTAGGCCAAGCTGAGCAAGTCTTTGGCTCAGAAGGCAATAATATCTCTGCCGGATTAGATCAGCTATTTGCGTCGCTTAACTCGGCGATGGAGCAGCCCAATTTGATTGCGCATCGTCAAGGGGTGTTAAACGAGGCGAAAGCCTTAACTCAGATGATTAACGGCATCAACGATAGCTTAGTATCTCAGCGCGATCAGGTGACAGGTCAGCTTGGTACCTCGGCCAAAGAGGTCAATGCGCAGCTGGAGATCATCGCTCGTTTTAACCAAGACATAAAGGCCGCCAGTGCCAGCGGCATAGTGCCGGCCGCATTGCAAGATGGTCGGGATGCGGCTATCGACGAACTGGCAGCCATTGTCGATATACGCGTTATCGAAGATGACAAAGGCATGGTGAACATCTCGCTAGCGCGTGGTGAACCTTTGTTGTCGGGCAATACCGTGGCTAAATTATCAGTTGTGCCCGATCCGGCCAATCCGCTGGTCAGCAATGTCGACATCAATTTTGGCCATAGCCATTTTACCCTTGAAGCTTCGGCTGGTGGCAGCATGGGGGCATTACTCGATTATCGCGATAGTGAGTTAGCCAGCTCGCAAGCGTACCTCGATGAATTAGCCGTTAAATTGGCCGATGAGTTTAATGCTGTGTTGGCAGGCGGTACCGCTTTAAATGGTGCTGCGCCCACTCAAAACCTATTTAGTTTTCAGCCCGGGAACCCCGCTGGCAGCTTGCAGGTGACAGATGGTTTTACCGCGGAAGAGTTGGCTTTTGCTACCGATGGCACCCAAGGTGATAACAGCAACCTAAAAGCGCTGGTGGCCTTGGCCAACAAAGATTTGGCCTTTACCAGCTTAGGTGTGAGCACCAGTTTTTCTGAATCCTTTAGCAGCAAAGTGGGTCAGTTAGGCTCGGCGTCGCGTCAAGCCATTGCTAATGCCAAGACCAGTGTCGAGTTACAAAAAGATGCGCAGTCTCAGTGGGCCAGCACCAGTGGTGTTAACCCCGATGAAGAGGGCGTTAACTTGATCATTTATCAGCAGTCTTATATGGCCAATGCCAAAGTCATATCGACAGCCGATCAACTGTTTCAAACCATGCTAAGCAGCTTTTAAGGGGGCCTAAAAATGCGCGTGACAATGCAAAATTTGTACACTAACAATATTCACAGTCTGCAAAATACGACTATGGATTTGGCTCGCTTGAACCAGATGTTATCTAAGGGAATGTCGATACTGCGTCCCTCTGATGACCCTATTGGTGCGGTGCGCGTCATGGCTAATGAGCGTGATTTAGCCTCGATGGAGCAGTATGTTAACAATATCGACTCACTGAGCACCAGCTTAGGCCGCTCAGAGACTTATCTGTCGGGCATGGTTGAGCTGCAGCAACGGATGCGAGAAATCAGCGTCGCCACCAATAACTCGACCCTATCGCCAGAAGATCGCAGTGCCTATGCTCAAGAGTTAGATGAGTTGCTCGAGGCGATGGTCGATAACGTCAATGCCAAGGATGATGGCGGTAATTATCTGTTTTCGGGTAATCGCACCGAGCAGCAGACCATCATTCAAGATGCCGCCGGGCGTTATGTCTACCAAGGTGATAATAGCCAGCGTGAGGTGCAAACCTCGGGTTCATCATGGATGACGGCCAACGTGACGGCCGAGCAATTCCTGTTCTCTAACGCTAGCCAAGATATTTTAAATCAGACTGCCGATTATATTGCGGTGCTCAACGATCCTGCGCTTGCGCCAGATGATGCTGCCTTTGCAACGGCTGCCGATGCGATGCAAACCTCGCTTAACGATACTTTAGATAGTATTAACAGCGCGATCACCGACATGGGGGGCAAGCAAAACAGCCTGTCGTTGATGAAAACCTCTCACGAGGAGATGGTGCTGTTTAATAAAAAGGTGATTGGTGAAACCCAAGAGCTAGATTATGCCAGCGCTACCGCCGAATTTAATGTTAAACTCACGGCCCTCAAAGTGACTCAGCAAACTTTTGTTCAGGTGAGTCAGTTAACTCTGTTCAATCATTTATAAGGCGTGTGTTAGATGGTTAATGCGATAGGTGATTCGCTCAATGTGTTACGACAGAATCAGACTGTTAGCAGTAGCCATACAGCGCCAGTTGCCCCTGTACAGCAGGGGCCGCAACCCACTCGAGCCCTGCCTAAACATCGACTGGCTTCTTATGGCCGCTGGGCCAGTAGTACCAAAGAGCAGCATCAGGTGAGTGCCTCTCAGGTGGCATTGCAAGCGTTGCAACAGGCATCAAGCTCGTTGAGCCACATTCGCCAGCAGTTATACCGTGTTATTCGCTCAGGCTCTGGGGAGATGAGTCAACAGCCGTTGTTTCAAGCCGAGCAAGAGCGGCAACGTCTGAGCCAAATTCGTCCCCATTATCGTGGCCAACTATTACTCGATCACCATTTTAACCTGCTATCGCAAACCCCTGCTGCACCGCACGCTTTTGTGTTGCGCTCGGTCGACTTAACAGTGCCTAAGCAACGTGACGAGCGCATATTGGTGCAGCTTGGTCAGCGCTCATTACATGTGACCTTAGCGGCCGGCTTGGATCGGCAGCAGCTTAATAAGGTGTTAGCTAATGCGCTCGCCCCTTTAGGGCTTAATGTTGAATTGATCAATGGCGAATGTTTGTTTAAGGCGCCTAGCTCTGTGTGGCAACAAGTGCAAGAAGGCTTGCTCATGATGGGCGAGGGGCAACGTTTGCCCGCTGGCGAACTGCGTAATATCCATTTAGATGAGCGCTTTAGTTTGCAAGATCCCCGCGAGTGGGGTTTTAAGGCCGACAGCAACTTAAAGCAGACCTTAGCTAAAGTAACCAAGACACAACAAAAAATTGATGCCCAGATCCAAGGGATCTTAGCCACCCACGCCGCATTACTGAGCCAGATGCAGACATCGATGGCGACGATTCAGCCACAGGCAGAGTTACAACTACTGGCAAAGTTTATGCAGCCGCAACCCTTTGTATACCAGTTGACGTCATTGATGGCACAGGGCAATGCCAATCGCGATCAAGTGACTGCGCTATTGGGTTAAATTGTGCCCATTTCTGCTGGGATCATTTACTTCAATGAGTGAGCGAGAATATTAAGCCGACCCTAGGGTCGGCTTTTTCATGAAAATGAGGTGACTCTCGCCGTGTCGTTATGCTTTTTCTGTATCGTCTTCTTAGCATCTTTTTATTTGGGAGGGGTTGATAACCACCACAGCGGCTATGGCGATCGGCGCTCGAATGACAGGTTAGATCAATTTATTTAAAAATTTTTAGATTTTTATTTTCAGTTTTCTTTTGCACTGCCGTCTTATCTATTGTGAATCACAATGAAACATTTTAATTTCTTGGAGAATACCCATGCTTTCAGTTCACACTAATTACGCGTCACTGGTTTCACAAAATGCGGTTAATAAGAGCAACGATCTACTGACTAACGCTATGGAGCGTTTATCTACTGGTCTTCGCATCAACAGCGCATCTGACGATGCGGCAGGTCTACAGATTGCTAACCGTATGAATGCCAACATCCGTGGCATGGAAACGGCTGGTCGTAACATTTCTGATGCTACCTCTATGCTACAAACCGCTGACGGCGCCCTAGAAGAGTTGACCAACATCGCTAACCGTCAAAAAGAATTGGCCACTCAAGCCGCCAACGGCGTGAACTCGTCGACTGATATGACGGCACTTAATGCAGAGTTCCAACAACTTATTTTAGAATCTGAGCGTATTATGGGTGAAACCACTTACGCGGGTAACGATCTAATGGCTAAGCTAACTGGTGGTGTTGATTTCCAAATTGGTGCGGGCACTGCTGAAAAGCTATCTGTTACGATGACAGATCCAGTTGTCATAGATAAAGCGGCTGTCGATTTAACTACAACAGCTAAAGCATCAGCAGCCATCACTGCTGTTGATAAGTATATCGATGCCGTGGGTGTTTCCCGTTCTGAGCTAGGTGCTAACATCAACCGTCTAGGTCACACTGCGGCTAACTTAACTAGCATCACAGAAAACACGAAAGCGGCTGCTGGTCGTATCATGGATGCCGATTTCGCCACTGAATCAGCACATATGACTAAGAACCAAATGTTAGTGCAAGCAGGTACTACTATTCTGTCTTCTGCAAACCAAAACACGGGTTTGGTTATGGGTCTATTACGTTAATTGTAAGCACCTTAACCATCAAGGGGCTGCGGCCCCTTTTTTTATCCCCTTAAATTGACTTTTCTCCCCCTGCCTATTTCAGCTCCAGCCCGTTTCGGTCGCCTATTTGAGCTATCCACAACGATTGTTGCTACCCACTGAGCGCATTGGCGCGGAAGCATTACTTCCCTTTGTGTGACAACAACGGAAGCCTCCTAACCTAATAGGATCTCGCTTCTTTTAAAAATAGATTAAAAACAAATAGATAAATCTTGGTACAAGGTTTGCTTTAAGGTTATCAATAAGAGGATTTTTTCATGATTTCAGGTATGAGTGCGGCGCAGTTTTCCGAACAGCTGATTATGGTTGAGCGTGCGGGAAAAGATGCCCTATATAAGAACAACCTTAACACCTATAACGCCAAGTTAGATGCCTATAAATTGCTTGAAAAAAGTATGGACAAACTAACGGCTAAGTTAACCAGTTTCGACACTGAGGCCTTTAAGGGTAAAACCTCGAGTGTCAGTGACGACAAAGCCACTGCGACGGTGACGGCCGATGCCCCTAAGGGAAATTATGAACTGCATATTGAGCAGTTGGCGCAGGCGCAGCAATTAACCAAGACTTATGCCTCAGAAGATGAGTTATTGCCGGCTTCAGGTGTGTTTAGTATTCAGCTGGGTAGCGATCCTAGTCAGCGCCTAGAGATTGATCTTGCGACGGTTAATGGTGGTGCGTCCATGACGGTGGCGCAGTTACGCGATGTGATTAATAAGCACCCAGATAACCCAGGGATGCAAGCCTCTTTGGTACGTACGGGCGGTCAAATTGAGCTAATGATGTCGGCGACCGAGTCAGGGCTGGCTAATAGTTTAACCGTTGAGCTTGATGGGGTTGATTTTGGCATGACTGAGCGCCGCGCGGCGCAAGACGCCAAGTTAACGCTCAATGGTATCGATATCACCAGTAGCAGCAACTACCTCGAAAATGTGGTCGATGGCGTGAGCCTAGAGTTAACCAGTACTCACGGCGCCGGTGAAAGCAGCTGGGTTAAAATCGAAGAAGATTTTGAAGGTACCGAGACAGCGGTGAAAGACTTTGTTGCCGCCTTTAATACCATGTTGCAGCAGATCAATCAGCTGACTCGCTCGATGGGCAGTTCGGTGATTGAGGAAGACAGTAAGAAGGATAAAGACGATAAAGATGACAAAGATGAAGTGGCAACCACGGTAAAAGAGGGCCAAATCGGCGTCTTGAAAGGGGACTCTTCTATTCGTCAACTGCAAAGCCAGATGCGTGACTCGATATTTGCCAGCGCGCCAAACGGCATGCGTTTATCGGATATCGGCATTGAATTAGACCGCTATGGCAAGTTGAAAGTCGATGAAACTAAATTGACCGATGCGCTGAAAGGTGATGCCTCTGCCATCGAAGCCATGTTTACCGATGCCGGCAGTTATGTCGATAGGCTTGAGAAAGTGATGGAGCCCTTTACCGACTTTAAAGGGCTGATGGATCTGAAAAAAGATACCCTCGATGGCCAGATAGACAGAGTCAACGAGAACATGGAACGTCACGATTATCATATGCAGCAACGTTACCAAATTTACTTGGCCCAATTTACGGCCATGGAAGCGACTATAAACCAGCTGAGCGCAGCCAGTGGTTTGTTTTAAAAGGAAAACAGTATAAATGTTAAATGAGCACGATCCCTTTAATGCGTATCAGCAAGCCTCTTTAGATGCCCGCGTTGCCGCTGCGAACCCCCACGATATGGTTCGTATGTTACTGGAGGGCTTGCTTGAGGAGCTAGAGCGCGCCGCAGGCCACATGGAGCGAAAACGTTTTGAGGCTAAGGGTATTAGCATCAATAAGTGTCTCAATATTGTTCATGGTCTTGACTCCATGCTGGATCTCGAAAACGGCGGTGAAATTGCCACTAGCCTAAATCGCCTGTATGACTACTGCAGTCGTCAATTAATCAGTGCCAGTGTCGAGAACAGCGCCGAAGCGCTCCAGCCAGTAACCGAGGTTATTACCAATGTCAGAGAAGGATGGGCCAATCTCAATTGAGCAGTGGCACCGCTTTGGCGTAGCGTTACGTCAGTATGCGGACCAAGGCGATTGGGAGAAGGTGACTCGGGTCAATGCCACGCTAATCAGGGCGTTGACCAAGGCGGGTACGGCGAGCAGCGAGGCACAACGACAAGCCCGTGCAGCTCTAGGGCAGATCCATGCTCAAGTCTTGCGTGAATTGGAGATGGCGCGCGATGAACTCAGTGTAGAGATGCAACGCTTTAAACAGCAACAGCCGGGACTTGCGGCCTATCAATTAACCCTAAGCAGCGGAGCTGTTGATGATATCTGATTTTATAATGGCGCGACCCGTTGCGGCCGAGGCGAGTGGTAAGGCGGCGAGTGTTACGGCTAACACGTCATCGGCTAACATGTCAGAGCGCGAGGAGATGCCGCAGTTTGCCTTATTGCCTACCGATAAGGGTACGCTAGCGCAAGGTGAGCAAACTGACATCGCTTTAACCATGCTTGAGCAGGCATTAGCTCATGAGTTGAGCGACGATCCTATGTTTATGGGCGAGATGAGTTCAGCTAGCATGGCCTCAGAGATCGCGGCGGCAGTTAGCATGAGCTCTGTGAGTATGGCCCCAGCCAGCATGGCTGCAGTGAGCATGACCCCTGTGAATATGGCATCAGCCAATGTGAGCTACAGCGGCCAGCTTAATCCTGAGTTGCTGTCCCCACACAGTGCACCATTGGCCAGTGTTGTCACCACGGCAAGCCCTTATGCGGCGCAGTTGGGATTTTCAACCGCCATGGCTGACGGCGGCAGCGATATGGTAATGCGGTTCGCCGCAGCGGGCAGCGATAGCGCCACACAGGCCAACGCCTTGGCGACTTTGGTCAATCCTATGAAAACGGCAATCAGTATCCCAGTCGGTACGTTGGCCAACCAGAATCAGGCCCACACAGTGACGGCTGTGGACAATGGCGGCGTGGCATTACCGGCGTCGCTGGTTAAAGGTGGTGGCCCTGGGGCCGAGTTTATGCCACTAGCCAACATGAACCTAGCGTCAAACACGAGTGCTTTGCCTGCAACTGGCGTGACTACGCTACGCAGCGACCCCAGTTTGTTGCCTGTAATGGCCGAGCTTCGTCATGGAGAGGCGTTGGATATTGCTAGTCAGGCCACGCAGCAAGCGGGTCGGCAAGGGGCCAATGTGAGTCAGTGGGGGCCTGTATCGGTTAGCCCACAGGCCAGTGTTGCTCAGCAGGCACATGAGATGCTGACCCCGATGCGTGAACAGCTGCGTTTTCAGATTGATCAACGCATTAAACACGCCGAATTACGCCTCGATCCTCCCGAGCTTGGTAAAGTTGAGCTAAATATTCGCCTCGATGGCGATCGTCTTCATATTCAAATGCATGCGGTCAATCCGGCAGTACGTGAGGCGTTATTAACTGGGCTTGAACGACTACGCAATGATTTAGCTCAAGACCATGGCGGTCACATTGAGTTAGATATTGGCCAAAATGGCAGTGGCGGCGAGCAGCAGCGACAACAACAGAGCGCAGGCTTAAACACCCCAAGCATCAATGGGCGTGATTTTGAGCCTAGTACCGAAACTGAGATGTCGGCGCAATTGCACCAGCATCAATTGAATTTATTGGCGTAATGCCGGAGTAATTGCATGGCACTAGCGAAATCGAGTGTAGTTAAAAGTTTAGCCATTATCTGTGTTTTCCTTGGATGGACCGCAGGTGCTTTATGGTTGGGTTGGCAAGGTCCTGAGTTAACTAAACCCTATCTACAACCTGAAGAAGAGCCGGTAAAGGTCGCGAAATACTATCCATTAGAAAAATTTATCATGTCTATCCCGGGCGATAAGTACCCTCACTATATGTTGCTTGAGATGACGGTAAAGAGCCACAACCCGCTACTCGAAAGCGTGTTACTCGAGGCCGATCCAGTGATCCGTAACTCATTAATGAAGATGTTTTCGCGCAAAACATTTCAAGAGTTAAATGATCGAGATCAACTCGAAAGCCTACAGTCTGAAGCCTTAGTGATGATAGTGAAGGTATTGTCTGAAAATGATTTTCAGTCGGATATCGACGAAGTGCTCTTCACCCGTATGGTGCTCCAGTAAAGGGTCGACAATGAATACTGACGGGCAGCTAGCCTACCAACAAGTGTGCGATGAGCCACAGCAGCGCATGAGTGAAGCGCAGCTAATGCGCCAGTATTTACCTTTGGTAAAACGCGCCGTATCTCAGTTACGCAGCCATTGCGGTGCCATGTTGGCCATAGAAGATATGGAGCAGATTGGCATGATGGCGCTGCTGGAGTCGTCTCGGCGTTATCCGGGAGAGTATGACAACGGTTTTATCTCTTTTGCTGGCCAGCGCATCCGTGGTGCGATATTGGATGAGTTGCGCCGTCAAGACTGGCGTCCGCGTCCGGTGAGGCAGCAGGCCCATGAGCTAAATGATGTGGTACGTACGTTGAGCCGTCGTCTTGGACGAGAACCTAAAGATCTGGAAGTGGCCGCCGAGATGGGGTTGAGCCACGAAGCCTATCGTGAACGTCTTTATGCCTCGCAAGCTGAGATCATGAAGAGTCTTGATGAGATGTTGAGTCTAGGTAACGACCCCATTGCTGGGGGTAATAGTGTCGACCAATTTATCCTCAAAAAGACATTAATCAAAGCCATGGCAAAATTAAATGAAAGAGAACAGCTAATCCTGTCGCTTTACTATCAACATGAGCTCAATTTGAAAGAGATTGCCGCGACCTTGGGGTTAACCGAGACCCGTATTTGTCAGCTGCATAAATTAGCCGTGGCACAGCTGAAAGGCGTACTGCAGCAATAAAAGTTATTCGGAGTAAGTAAAGCGTAATGAGTAAATTAATTGGGTTACTGATCATCCTGTTCTCTGTATTTGGCGGCTATTTATGGGCAGGTGGCACGCTGAGATCCTTATGGCAGCCTGCTGAAATTTTGATTATTTTTGGCGCGGGTATCGGTGCGATTGTGATAGCCAACCCTAAGCCCGTCTTAATCGAAATGATTGAGCAAATTAAAGAGCTGTTTACCAAAGAGCAGGAAGACCCTGAGCTGTATCCGCAGCTGTTTGGTTTGATGGGGGTCTTAATGTCTCAAATTCAGATGCAAGGGCTTAAAGTTTTAGACGAGCATATTGAAAATCCGCAGGCCAGTTCGCTATTTTTGATGTATCCCGCCGTGTTAAAGCATCCCGATGTATTGCAATTTCTTATCGATAATTTACGTATACAGTCGATTGGTAAAATATCGCCTCATGATCTCGAGCACCTACTCGAAGAGGAGATCCACCGCATCGAAGAAGACAGGTTACGCCCATCAGAAGCCTTACATAAAGTGGGCGAGGCGATGCCAGGTTTCGGTATCTTGGCCGCGGTACTGGGGATTATCATTACCATGTCGGCCATCGATGGCCCCATTACTATGATTGGTGTGAAAGTCGCCGCCGCCTTGGTGGGTACTTTTATCGGGATTTTTGCCTGTTACTGCTTTTTTGATCCTCTATCAAAAGCGTTGGAGCATCTGGTTGATCGTAAGTCGGCTCAACTGCGATGTGTGGCCGCCATTTTGACCGCTTTTGTCAAGGGTAAACCCCCTATGATGGCGATCGATGCCGGTCGTAAACAGATCCAGAGTGAAAGTCGACCATCATTCATCGAGCTTGAGCGCTGGATGGAGGAGCAGAAAAACTGATGATCCAAAAAAATGAACCAGTCATCATCAACCGCCGTAAGCGTAGTAAACGTGGCGGTGGTCATGGCGGCGCCTGGAAGGTGGCCTTTGCCGACTTTACCTTGGCGATGATGGCCTTGTTTATGGTGCTGTGGATCATGCAGATTGCCGATGAAAGTGAGCGCACCATGATAGTGCAATACCTGCGCGGTGAGATGAATGAAACTGGGCCGATAAATCCGTTTAGTATGAATGACGCCTCATCGATGATCGATTTAGAGGGCTCAATGGCGGTGCAGCAAGCGGTGATCCCAACCCAAGGCACTGGCGCAGAGAAAGCCGGACCTGCGGCGTACAATAACGTGCCTGTGGGAGAAAGTGAGCCTAATGCGGGGTTAGGCCCAGAGCTTAATGCCATGGTCCCTGGACAGTACGAGACCCAAGCACAGTTAACTATGTTAGCCCGAGAGCTGAATCGTGTAGTGCAAAGCTCTGAAATGGCTGATAATATTGCCATTACCTTGGTGCCGCAAGGGATACGGATTTTAATCCATGACAATATTGACCAGTTTATGTTTACCCGTGGCAGCGCCAAGATACAACCCTATTTTGAAGACTTACTGTTGGCATTAGGACCGGTATTGGGTCAAATCACCAATGCTATGGTGATCTCAGGCCATACCGATTCAACGCCCTACGCGGGTACCGTATTTACTAACTGGGAATTATCCAGTAAACGTGCATTGTTAGCGCGGCGAGTGCTTGAATATGGGGGCGTTAAACGCCAGCAAGTGATTCAAGTGACAGGCATGGCCGATCAGGTACCTTATGTCAGTGACGAACCTGCTGCTGCAGCTAACCGCCGTATTGAAGTGCTGATCTTAACCTCATCGACCGAACAGCTGATCCGTGACATGGTCGGGGTGCCTGCAGAAGTATTGGATGCAGGAGTGGACGTACAAGAGGCAAAGCAACAAGCCAAAGCCAATCAACCTAGGGTCCGCTACCAGCAGTAAAGAAAAGGATAGCAGTGTGATTAAGTACGAAGATTTAGTTCATTTTGACGATATACCCAAGGATAGGTATAGCGACTCACAGATATCTGATGAACTAGAGCATGATAATCGCCGTGAGCATAAGCGCTTTAGTCTGCGGCCTAATCCGAGTGCTTCGCTCGTCTTGGCTTGCGACGGTGTTGCCGTCACCCTATTTGAACCGGGTTGGTTGACCGCCAAGTCATTAGGCGCAGCCAGTATTAAAGATTTTAGTTTAAGTGGTGTGGGGCTGCTGGCGAGCATGAATTTAGTGATAGGCCAGCAACTCTATATTCAATTTGAGCAGCAGCGCCTGCTATGTGAAATCACTCGCACTCATCAAGTACAGGGGCGGCTTCGATTTTGGGGAGCTCGTTGGGTTGAGGCCGATAATATGCAGTTGTTATCGCTATTGCAGCAACTCAAACGTCGTTCTGTAAATTAGAGGTTAGCATGACAGCATCTTTTAAGCGTGTAGGTACCAATAAGCTGCAGAAGTTCTTTCTTTATTTAATCCTACTCGACTGGGTGTTGTTGATCGTTACGGCGTTAAAAATGCAGTCGCTCACCTTTGGTTATGGCGCAGTTATTTCGGTGATGTTGTTTGTCTACAGCCTATTTTTAACCAACTTATGCCGTATCAGGGCTAGGCGTGCTAATGACGCTTATATGATCTACCCGGTGATCATAGGTGCCATAGTCTCGTTTCTACTGGTAGTGTATTTTTTCTTTTTAATTTAACCCTATGCGGGGTTAGTTAATGATTAAAGGTGAGCCAGATACAGGCTCACCCTCATGTTCTCAATTATCCCTTTTGCGCGGCAATAAAGTCCTCTATTTGCGCCTCGAGTACCGACATAGGTACTGATCCATTGGCTAAAACAGCATCGTGAAATGCGCGGATATCGAAGTCTTGTCCAAGCGCCGTTTCGGCCTGATGGCGTAAGCGTTTAATGGTCAGTTCCCCCACCTTGTACGACAGTGCCTGCCCAGGCCATGAGATGTAACGGTCGATCTCCGTAGTGACATTGTGCATCGACAGTGCGGTGTTACTGGCCATAAAGTCGAGGGCTTGCTGGCGAGACCAGCCTTTGGCGTGCATGCCTGTGTCGACCACCAGACGCGCCGCGCGCCACATCTCATAGGTTAAGCGGCCAAAGTTACTGTAGGGATCTTGATAAAAGCCTGCCTCTAGACCTAAAAACTCAGCATACAATCCCCACCCCTCGCCAAAGGCTGAAATATAGCTGTAACGGCGAAAATTAGGCAAGGATGTGAGCTCTTGATTGAGCGAGATCTGCAAATGATGTCCCGGCACAGCTTCATGCAAGGTTAAGGCTTCCATCTCATACAGAGGGCGTTTGTCTAAGGCGTAGGTGTTAACCCAGTAGTAACCGGGCTCGTCGTCTCGGCTCGAACCCGAGTAACGCCCTGTGGTGTACTTAGGCGCAATTTCGGCAGGAACCTGTTGAATGCCGTAAGGCATTCTGGGTAATTGGCCAAAATAACGTGGCAATATGGCATCGGCTTGCTTAGCAATATAAGCGGCTTCTTTTAGCAGCTCCTCGGCGGTTTGGGGGTAAAACTGCGGATCGGTGCGCAGGAAATGCAAAAAAGCATCAAAGTCTCCCTCAAAGCCGATATCGTCGATGATGGTTTGCATCTCTGCGCGGATCCGTTTGACCTCTTTAAGGCCAAGCTGATGCACTTCATCGGCGGTCATGGGTAAGGTGGTGTAGTAACGCACGCGGTTTTCATAAAAGTCTTTGCCATTGGGTAGGTCGCTGGCGGCGATGCTGCTGCGGGCACCGGGAATATACTCCTGAGTCATAAAGTCAAAATAGGCGCGGTAGGCGGGTAATACTGAACTGCGGATCAACTCGAGACCTTGGGCTGTGAGCTGCGCTTGTTGCTGTGGGCTAAAGTGTTCCGGATATTGAGTAAAGGGCTTGAAGTAGCCACTTTGTTCAGCTGGTACGATAAACGCGCTGATGCTGTCTTCAAAACCGGTTAACACGACTTTTGCTGGAGTGATACCTGCGGCTAATCCCTGTTTTAACCAATAGGTTTGCTGGACAAAGTAGTTTGGCAGTGCCTGCAATTTAGCTAGGTAATCTTGGTAATCTTGCGCTTGAGCAAAGCGTCCTTTAGCTATCGAGGCGATATAAGCATGAAAACCGCTTTCTGCTGAAATAGGCAGGTAGTGATCGTGATAGCGGTACATGTCGACACTGTTTTGCAGCTGGTACTGCAAGATTTGGGCGTTGATCTGCTCATCTTTAGTAAGCACGGCGCTGTCGAGTTGCTGTAAGCGTGTGAGCAAGGCTTGTTGCCGTTGAGCCTGCAAAGCTAACGCTTGCGGCGACAAGTTAGCCAGTTTGCCCGCTGCGGCGCTATCACCTAATGCGTAAGCTAGTTCAGGATCAAAGTCTAAGCGAACTTGCCAGGCGTCATCGATAATCGATTGTAATTCCTGCGAGGTTGCATTTTTTGTAGCGGGTACGCCAATAGGATGTGCCGCTGATGGTGATGTTGTTGGAGCCGATGGTTGCAACTGGCAGGCACTGAGGCTAACGAGCAAGAGACACGGGGCGAGGCGAGAGTACATGGGAGTCCTTCCATTTATGGTTATTATTAAAGGCTGTTATTAAAAGCAGTTATTGATGCTGCTAACTCATCGGAGTGAGTCGTTAGTGAAACATTATGCACGGGTGTGTGTTGCTTGTCATCGGCGCGGCTTAGGCTCCATGATGTGCCAACAGTACGCAGTGCGATAGCTGAATTAAGTCGTACAGTTGATTAAATAATGCATGTTATAGTGCTAACAACTTCAGACCAGATAAAAAATAATATTGGCTGAGGGGTTTACATAGGGGTTAAATATGATTGATACATCCATTCCGTTGGTGGACCTTCATCGTCACCTTGATGGCAACGTCAGGGTCAATACGATTTGGGAGCTTGGTCATCAACATCACATTGCGTTGCCATCCGATACATTGGAAGGGTTAGCGCCTTTTGTACAAATTCAAGGTAAAGAGTCGAGTCTGGTCGCGTTTTTAAAGAAGCTCGATTGGATGGTGGCCGTGCTTGCCGATCTCGATGCCGTTAAACGCGTAGCTTATGAAAACGTTGTCGATGCTGCCGTGTCAGGCTTAGATTATGCCGAGTTGCGTTTTAGCCCATATTACATGGCGATGAACCACAAATTACCGCTCGAAGGGGTTGTTGAAGCGGTGATCGATGGCGTTAAGGCTGGTGTAAAAGAGCATGACGTTAAAATCAATTTGATTGGTATTATGTCGCGCTCATTTGGCCAGCAAGCCTGTATGCAGGAGCTCGACGCGCTGCTGACCCATAAACAGCACTTAGTGGCGATGGACTTGGCTGGGGATGAGCTTGGCTTCCCTGGCGCACTGTTTAACAGCCATTTTAATAAGGCGCGCGATGCTGGCCTTGCGGTTACGGCTCACGCTGGTGAAGCGGCTGGTGCCGAAAGCATGTGGCAGGCGATTTTGGAGTTGGGTGCGACCCGTATTGGCCATGGCGTTAATGCGGTGCATGATCCTAAGTTGATGGAATACCTAGCTAAACATAAGATAGGTATTGAGTCTTGCCCAACCAGTAACTTGCACACATCGACGGTTGCTGATTATCAACAGCATCCGCTGCGCACTTTTATGGATGCAGGGGTGTTAATTGGGCTCAATACTGACGATCCGGGTGTGAGTGCTATCGATATTGAGCATGAATATCGCGTAGTAAAAGCTGAAATGGGCTTAACCGATGCCGAGTTAGCATTATTGCAACGCAATGGCGTGGAGATGGCCTTTTTATCTGACAGCGAACGCAAAGCGTTATACGCCGCCAAAGCGTAATGACCTGAGCGTGATAAACAAAAAAGCCGATGAATTATCATCGGCTTTTTAATGGGCGGTCATTATCGCTAGCGGTTAACTGCAGCGATTAGATCACACGTGAGAACTGTTGCTGACGTGCCTTATCGCGATAGTAAACATCGAAACAGATGCAGATGTTACGAATAAGCAAGCGTCCAGTATTGCTAACGGTGATCTTTCTGTCGGTAATATCGACCAGTTTATCGTCAACAAAGGTTTGTAGCAGCTTAAGATCTTCTGCAAAATACTCTTCGAAATTAATTCCAAGTTGCTGGTCAATCTTGGCCATGTCCAGATCAAAGTGACAGATGAGCTGTTTAATCACTACGCGGCGGATCTCATCATCACGGTTAAGCTTACAGCCTTTCCATAATGCATGGCCTACGGCGTCGACAGACTCATAATAAGGACGAATGTCTTTTTGGTTTTGTGCGTAACAATCGCCAATCTGGCTAATGGATGACACGCCTAAACCCAGTAGGTCGCACTCTTCTTGAGTCGTGTAGCCTTGGAAATTACGATGCAGTCGACCTTCATTTTGCAGGATAGATAGCTCATCGTCAGGTTTGGCAAAGTGGTCCATACCAATATACTGATAGCCAGCGCCTGTGAGGGTTTCGATGGTCTGATGTAGCATCTCTAGCTTTTGCTGCGGAGAGGCTAAATCTTCATCCTTAATTTTACGCTGCGCAGCAAAGCGTGCTGGCAGGTGCGCATAGTTAAACACAGATAGGCGATCGGGCGATAAGTCTAAGACCCGCTGCATGGTTTCTGCAAAGGTTTCTGGTGTTTGGTGTGGCAGACCATAGATTAAATCGATATTGGTCGATACAAAGCCCATCGCTTTAGCTTTGGCCATAAGGTCAAAGATAAACTGTTCATCTTGTTCACGATTAACCGCGACCTGTACTTTTTTGTTGAAGTCTTGCACGCCAATCGAAATACGGTTAAATCCAGCTTCTTTGAGGGTATCGAGCATAGATAGCTCAATTTCCCGAGGATCGACTTCGATTGAATACTCACCTTCATCGGCAATATTAAAATGCTCGCGCAGTAGCGAAGAGAGTCTAAGGATCTGCTCAGGATTAAGGAAAGTGGGAGTTCCGCCGCCCCAGTGAATTTGCGTCACTAGGTAGTCTTTAAACAGGGGCGCACGCTTAACAATTTCGGCCGCTAAATATTCAATATATTGGTCAGCTTTGTGCTGATGACGAGTGATCACCTTGTTGCAGCCACAGTAATAGCAAAGCTTAGCGCAAAAAGGGATGTGCAGATAAAGCGACAACTTATCGCTTTTACTGTTCTTGATTGAAGTCAGCAGATCGTTTTCAGTAAAAGAGTCATCAAACTCGAGTGCGGTCGGATAAGAGGTGTAACGGGGACCGCTGTAATTATACTTTTCGATCATTGACTGATCCCAATTAATTTGGGTGGGCTGCTTCAAGGCGTGTCCTCCGAAGGTGGTAAATTAGCAACAAGCGAAGTATGCAATGTTATCAGATTAATAACATTGATCTGCGTTGCAAATTAACACTGCAAGTAATAGTAGCCGATGAATATCCTTGAATTTAGACCAAATGTCTGTGGTGCGAAGTAAAATTTGTGCGCCGACTCACGCCGCTATTTTGCGTAAAGGGCGTAATCCTTAATCAGTTGCTGCGCTTCTTGGTTGATATCGGCTTCAAGCGCCGCCTCTGATTTCATTCTGATCAAGTCGAGCTTCATTCGCTGCTGTTTAGCGAGTGCTTGACGCTGCTCCATGATGGGGTGCTGCTCAATAACCTCGAAATGGGCAAACAATGCAGGATAACGGCTGATGACTTGCTCTGTATGACCCAAAATACCAAACAGCTTACCGATGCGCATCACTCCCTCTGAGAGCTCACAGCGCTCCTCTAGCATCGCCGCTGCAATATAATGAATATTGCCGAGCAGCTCTTGCTCTCGAGCCTCGATAGCTTGCTGTTGAGCGGCCTGTTGTGCTTGCTGTTGCCGAGTCTGCTGCTTTAATTTTATCAGTAGGTGGGCGGCGTAGCCTGCAAGCCCAATAATAATTAAGGCACCGATAATCATAAGTGAAGTCGTCATAATCAGGTCCAAATAAGCTGTGTTAGGGGAGTAGATATAGAAATGGCATCGAATTCGATGCCATTAAGTCGTAATGCGAGTGCATTAGTCTTTACGTTGATAGTCTTTTAGCAGATCAGCGCCAGACTCAAACTTCTCAAGCAAATCATCATCAGACGTTGCAGTGGTTTTCATTACGTGCTCTAAATCATCTTCTTCATTGATACCGAGACGCTCCATTAAACGTTCGATTTCAGTCAGCTGTTTATCAAGCCAGCTCTGATCGGCTGCGTTTAATGTTTTGCCCTCTTCTAACATGTCGAGTAGCGAATTTAGACGAGGATCATCTTCTAATTTAAGTAGCTTCTGCTCATCACTCATTTTAGGAGCCGCAGGCTTTTTCTCTACTGGTTTAACGGCTGGTAGATTTAAGGCCACAGGCTTCTTACTGCCGTGACGAGGATCTTTGGCTCTCGCTGCTCCCGATTGTGTTTGCTGGATCTGCTTTTCGTCATGACGACTGCCCGGTTTGTTGCCCGAATTTTGCTTTTTGCCGGCAACTACACGGTCTTGCTTTTTCGTTCGTGGCTGTTTCTTAGGCGCATTCTCATTGATCTTGCGCGATTTGTTACGGGACATAGCAATAATCTCAACTACAAAAAATATCGTGAACTTATCTAATCAAATTAGACAAGAGAACTTGGGTCGCGTGTTATATCAGATTTTGGTGGTTTTTGCACCAAAATGAGATCGTTTGACGCGAATAATAGCTTAAATTCAGCTTGGTATGCTAGGTATTGGAACGTGGCCTGCTGATAAAAACTGACGTGGGTTAAATTATTCTTATGGTGCCATTTAGAAAAGCCAGTTAACTCGGTGAGCAATTGCGTATTTATCGCCATCCATCCGCCCGGTTTTAGCAATGAACAGAGTAAACGCCACTCCCTGTTAGGGAAGCGAAAGTGTTCAAATACTTTATAGCAACAGATAAAGTCGTATTGCTGTTTTAGCACTTTATGTTGTGGTGCAAAAAATGGGTCGTATTGATACAACTGGTGGCCATTAATCGCTAACTCATCGACAAGTGCTGGGGTCACTACACGGCCAAAATTAAGTCCGGTTAAGGGGGCTTTGCTCTCTTGTTCGATTTGACCTACTAGGCTCAATATTAGTTGGCTGGTGGCTTTATGTTTTTGGGTTGCCGTTTGGTATTTATTGAGCTCTGCCTTGGGCGGCAAGTGAGAATTAGCATCGGCAAATAGTAACATGCAGGTTTTACATCGGTATATGCAACGTTTTCTATCTTGATAGAAGGGGGCGGTATTATCGTTATGGCACAGGGGGCATCTTCGCATCGGTAACGAATGACTCTTCTAGGTGATTCCACTAGTGTACATTTTGTCATAAAAAAAGGCGACAGTATGACTGTCGCCTTCCAAAAAAGTACCCTAGGTACTCAATTCTGACTCCAAGTTTCCTTACTTGCTATGCGACTTTCCCAGTCGGATTCCATCTTATTTTTTTGTCTGCTATCCATGCAGTTTTTATCGTTTGCGGTCTTCCAGACACTTTCTTATTCACCTGTTGTCTTCCTGACCACAGTTTCCGTAGATGGTCTCAATGACACATCACAATATTGTTCGTCATCTTTGACGATAACTTAACCATCCTTGTCGGTTTAACGTTGAGTTCAGTAGTAGCATTTCTGAACGAGTAAGGTGAGTGCTAATTAGCGTATTGGCCTTCCTAACCAATAATCCTTACCAAATAGTGTATGACCGGACTTCAAACTCGAAGTGCAACTCTTATTATTTTATTAGTGAGTGGTCT
This sequence comes from Shewanella algidipiscicola, assembly GCF_003605125.1. GTDB lineage: Bacteria > Pseudomonadota > Gammaproteobacteria > Enterobacterales > Shewanellaceae > Shewanella > Shewanella algidipiscicola. The sequence goes on along the minus strand of NZ_QPQT01000020.1, from coordinate 40,744 downwards.
TAGTATTATTATTGTTATTGTTTAGCTTTATTCTTATATCTTAAATGATGTTACATACCGAAATCTGTTTAATGTTATTAGATAAATTTTGGATAAACAGTTGGGTTCACCTCGGTACGGGCACAATTAAACCTAAATCTGTGATCTATGTCAAGCTCGATTTTTGCCAGTTGACGTAAGCGTCAACCTGGTGCGATTAAAAAGGTGGTCATAACCACCTTTTTAATTAAGCTTACTAATTACTTAATACTCGCAACGTATTTTGCTAGTGCTTCGATATCTTCGCTAGTTAATTTCTTCGCGACGTCTTGCATCATGCCATTTAAGTCGTTGTTACGAGTAGAGTCGTGGAACTTAGTTAGCTGAATTTTTATGTAATTAGCGTGTTGCCCTGCAATTGCTGGGAAACCCGCTGCTTCAGAACCTTTACCGTTAGGGCCATGACAAGCGATACAGGCGGTAATTCCACGGACAGTATCACCTCCTTTATAAAGTTGCTCACCTAATGCGGGTACATCTTTTACTTCGGTCATTGTGAGGGATTGTGAAGCATAGAATGCGGATAGATCTTCAATATCTTGGTCGCTTAGTCCGGCAGCCATCGGGCTCATTAGTGGCTCGTTACGGCCCTCTTTACCACCAGTGTGAGCCGCTTGACGTAAATCGTGTAGCTGTTTCTTCAGGTAAGTCTCTTGTTGCCCCGCAATTTTAGGGTACATGTCTATCATGCTGTTACCATCAACACCGTGACAGGCAGAACAAATGATTGCTTTAGTCTTTCCCGCTTCAGCATCACCTGCTGCAATAGCGGGAGTCGATAATGTGGCTAAAATTGATAGCGCAATAGCTAGCTTTTTCATGGCGTTCCAACTTTTAGTTAAATTTTTTGTCCTGAGCTTACGAGAGTGACCTGCAAGCGTGATAAAATATGATTTATGTGATCGGAGTAATATTTTACACGAAATTGTGCAAATGTAAGCAACTCTTCGATATTTAAACTAAAGAATGAACAAATTTTGGAGTGGGTAGTGACTGATTCTCGTATCGATTTTCGGCAGGCAAAATTTTTGATCAGCGCACCTGATATCGCGCATCTCAATGAACATTTGCCTGGAGATGTGGGTGTTGAAATTGCATTTGCTGGCCGGTCTAACGCCGGAAAGTCCAGCGCATTAAACCAGCTTACAGAACAAAAAAGTTTGGCCCGAACCAGTAAAACTCCAGGGCGTACGCAGTTAATTAACGTCTTTGCGCTTGATGAGCACCGCCGTTTAGTGGATTTGCCCGGTTATGGTTTTGCTCAAGTCCCACTAGCGTTAAAGAAAAAGTGGCAACAAGCGTTAGGCCAATATTTACAAGAGCGTGAATGTTTAAGTGGGTTAGTGGTTTTAATGGATATCCGTCATCCGTTAAAAGATCTTGATATGCAGATGATTGAGTGGGCTGTTGATAGTCATATTCCGGTGCTCGCGCTACTGACGAAATGCGATAAGTTAGCTCAAAGCGCTAGAATGAAAACCGTTAATGAAGTTCGCAAGGCGCTAATTGATTTCGGTGATGCGGTCAAAGTTGAGCCTTTCTCGTCATTAAAAGGCACTGGAAAACCTAAGGTATTAAGCATACTGAATGAATGGTGTCACCCTGACTGGTTAGTTGAGGCTTTGGCCGAAGCCGACCAAGAGTAGTATTCAAGGTGCTGTAAAAACGCTTCCTTCGTGGAGGCGTTTTTTTGCTTAAGTTAGTTGAGCTGGTGTTGCTGATAACAAAGGAAGCAGGGAGAAGTAGCCGAATTTTAAGCAAAAAAAAACCGACGGTATAAACCATCGGCGAATAAATTAGCTCTTTTGAGGAGAAGCTAAATTCAACAAGACTCAAGTTCCATTAATCGATGATCAATGGCTCTCAATAAGTTTATGATAGCGCGAATCTCGAACGACTTAAAGTATTTGCTCTAAAATAAATTTCAGGTGAAAAAAAGCCCCAGCAATTAAATTGCTGAGGCGCCATAATTCGGCTATTCACTTAATAAGTGAATTAAAAAAGGTCTGAAAGATAGAACATCTTAACCTCTGTACCCTACGCCGAGAATAATACTGTATTGGACGTAATTAGGGAAACTGTTTTTCGTTAAAAACGACAATAATGTGAGCGATATCTAAAAAATGGCGATAAAAACGCCAGCTTTTTGATCTTAAAATTTCAATTTAGCTCTTTTAAATAAGAGTTTATCGATTTAAATACTCAAAATGAAAATAAATTACTTTTCAGGTTAATGGCTCGTGCTGACTAAAGGTGAGTAGGTTGATCGTCTCTGGTGGATTAGTGTGAGGCTTATACTGCAATAAAAAGCCTCACACTAAATGAGGCTTAATCAATTCAAATGCTGCGCCTTTAGTCAGCTGGCCGTTGGAGATGTGTTGTATTAGTGCGCCTGTTCCCAGTTGTCACCAATACCGGCCTCGGCCAGTAGCTCGACATCAAGACTGGCAGTGCTCGCCATTAATTGACAGACTTTTTCTTTTAAGCTCTCGGCTTTATCGCTATCAACTTCGAAAACTAATTCATCGTGTACCTGCATGATCATGGTGATCTCGCCTTGAGTGTCGCTTGCAATCCAATGTGCCACATCAATCATCGCTTTCTTGATGATATCGGCAGCGGTGCCTTGCATCGGGGCGTTGATTGCGGCGCGTTCAGCTGCTTGGCGTCGCATGGCATTTCTATCTTTGATGGCTGGTAGGTAGAGCCTGCGGCCAAATAGCGTTGATACGTAACCTTGTTCGGCTGCCGCGGCGCGGGTTTCTTCCATATACTTGAGTACACCCGGGTAGCGCTTAAAGTAGATGTCGATATATTTTTGCGCTTCGGAGCGAGGGATATCAAGCTGGCGTGCTAGCCCAAAGGCTGACATGCCATAAATGAGGCCAAAATTGACCGCTTTTGCGCGGCGACGTTGTTCACTGCTCACCTCACTAAAATCGACGCCAAAGACTTCAGCGGCGGTCGCGCTATGAATATCTTTACCCTCGGCAAACGCGCTCAGTAAGCCTGGGTCCTGCGATAGGTGTGCCATGATGCGTAATTCGATTTGCGAGTAATCGGCAGCCAGAATTTTACGCCCTTCACCCGCGATGAAGGCGTGGCGAATGCGGCGACCCTCTTCGGTGCGGATTGGGATATTTTGTAGGTTAGGCTCACTCGACGATAAACGACCGGTTGCAGCATTGGCTTGATGATAACTAGTGTGTACTCTGCCAGTATTTGCGTCGACCATCAAAGGTAGCTTGTCGGTGTAAGTGCTTTTTAACTTTGATAAGCTTCTGTGCTCTAGCAGTATTTTAGGTAACGGATAGTCGAGCGCCAGTTCGACTAACACCTCTTCGGCTGTCGATGGTGCGCCTTTGGGGGTTTTCTTAATCACAGGGTAGCCGAGCTTCTCAAAAAACAGGGCTTGTAACTGTTTAGTTGAGCTGAGATTAAAGGTTTCGCCGGCGATGTCGTAAGCTTTTTGTTCTAGCTCATCAATTTTTCGTGCGAGTTCTTCACTTTGCTGGCCGAGTAACATGCTGTCAATTAGCACGCCTTGGCGTTCAATTTGTGATAGCACGCTTACCAGCGGCAATTCGATATCACTGAACACGCTAGCGAGTGCAGGGGCCTTGGCTAATCTTGGCCACAAATGCTGATGTAATCTTAGGGTGATATCGGCATCTTCAGCGGCGTAAGGTGCTGCTACCTCTAGCGGGATTTGATTGAAGGTCAGTTGCTTGGCGCCTTTACCTGCAATCTCTTCGAAGCCGATAGTCTTATGTCCCAGATATTTAAGGGCTAAGTCGTCCATATTGTGTTTCGAAGCGACCGAATTAAATACATAAGATTCGAGCATGGTATCGAAGGCTATGCCGCGCAGCGTGATCCCAACGTTGGCCAGAATACTCATATCGTACTTTAGGTTTTGGCCAACCTTTTTGATACTAGCATCCTCGAGTAGTGGGGTTAATTTGGCTAAAGCTTGTGCCATGTCCAGTTGTTCTGGCGCGTCGGGATAATCATGTCCAAGTGGCAGATACGCAGCCTGACCCGCTTCAATAGCAAAGGATAAGCCGACTAACTTAGCCTGCATATAGTTAAGGCTGGTGGTTTCGGTATCGACGGCAAAGAGTTCGGCACTAGCGAGTTTTTCAATCCACTCGTCCAGTTGTTGCCAGCTTAAAATGGTGATGTAATTGGCATCGATATCTTGTGGTACAGGCGTGCTATCTTCGCCCTGTGAGTCATTGGTTATACTATTAGCGCCTTTACCATCGAGCACTTCGGCAAGCCAACGCTTGAATTCCATTTCGCCATAGCATTTGATCAACTCTTCGTTATCGGCTGGAGCGATATTCAGCTGATGCCAATCTTGGTCTAATTCAACATCTAACTTAATGGTAGCGAGTTCATATGAGAGTCTTAGCATTTCGCCATGTTCGGCAATTTTGGCTGGCATGGTTTTAGCGCCCCGAAAGCCGAGCTCTGGCATTTTTTCTGGGTGAGCTAAGATCTGCTCAACCCCTCCAACACCATTAAGCATCGCCAGCGCGGTTTTTTCACCCACACCAGGTAAGCCTGGAATGTTATCGGCTTTATCGCCTTGCAGTGCTAATAGGTCGACAATCAATTCTGGGCCAACGCCAAACTTTTCGAGTACTTCTTCAGGCCCTAATATGGTATTGGTCATGGTGTTGATAAGGGTGATATTGTCATCGACTAGCTGCGCCATATCTTTATCGCCAGTGCTGATCAATACCGAGCGTCCCTCTTTGCTCGCTTGAGTCGCAATCGTGCCAATAACATCATCGGCTTCGACACCCGGCACACAGACTAATGGCAGGCCAAGTGCTCGCACAATACGGTGTAGCGGTTCAATTTGCGAACGTAGGTCATCAGGCATCGTTGGGCGATGCGCCTTATATTCTGCATACAAATCATTACGGAACGTTTTCCCCTTGGCATCGAATACAACGGCCATCTGTGTTGGCTTATATTGCTTGAGAAGGCTACGCAGCATATTAATTACGCCATAAACGGCACCAGTGGCTTCGCCTTTCGAGTTCGTTAGGTGAGGGGGGGCATAATAAGCGCGGTAAAGATAAGAAGAACCATCCACAAGTATCAGTGGGTTTTCAGCAATAGTAGGCATAATGTTTATTCATTTATCGGTATTCGATGATGGCGCTAGCATGCCACATTAGGACGATTTCGGCCACGCAAAATTACTCACTAGGCTGTGGATAAGTCTGTGAGCTAAAAAAAAATCAACGAGCAGGTTTTACAACCGCGACGACATGGTGTGATTTTAAGTTATTGATTTTATGTGGTGTTTATTTTTTGTGTGAACTAGGTATTACTTCCAAGTAAAATTTCCTAATGTGTGGACTTTTATTTTTATTCCATTTATCGGCTCTGGCTTGGCGAATTGACAACGGCTTGCTAAAGTCGAGGGACTAACTTAGCACGAAAAATAAACAGATCAAGCGATTTGTTGTTTTATTGTTAAAACTATTGGGTATATAAAAGGAGCTATTAATGAAAAAATTCGCAGTGTTATTGAGTGGTGCGGGTGTGTTTGATGGTAGCGAGCTCCATGAGGCGGTGTTGACCTTGCTATCGGTCACTCAAGCCGGTGCCTGTTATCAGTGTTTTGCCCCCGATATTGCCCAGATGCATGTGGTAAATCACCTGACTGGTGAAGTCGATGTCAAAGATAAGCGTAATGTATTGGTGGAATCTGCACGGATTGCGCGGGGGGAGATAAAGGCCACGACAGATCTGGTTATCGGTGAGTTTGACGGCTTGTTGATCCCCGGTGGCTTTGGCGCCGCCAAGAACCTGTGTAATTTCGCCGTTGCGGGTAGCGAATGTGAGGTTGCGCCTGAGGTTATTGATTTTATTAATGAGTTTATTGAAACGAAAAAGCCAGTGGGCTTTATCTGCATTTCTCCTGTGATGATCCCTAAGTTGTATAATCAGGCTCGTGGCACCATTGGGCACGACACCGAAACTGCACATGCGTTTAATTTGATGGGTGGTCAGCATGTCGAGGCTAATGTGGATCAGATAGTGGTTGATGAAGCCAATAAATTAGTTAGCACGCCAGCTTACATGCTGGCAGAGAATATTGCCCAAGCACAACTTGGTATCGACAAACTGGTGAGAAAGGTGATTGAGCTGGCTGCGTAGGCGGCAATAACAAGCCCTAGGCGCTTGCGCCTAGGTGTGTTTTTTACTATCGATAAAGCCTTGAATCACCCCGACAACCAAGCCGCCAATATGAGCGCCGTTGGCTATCGATAGGCCAAACATATCGGTAAAGCCTAATACCAGCCAAAGAAGCATAAAGCCGATATAAGCGGGTGGCAGGCCTATGCCTGCTTCTGGGCGTTTAACACCCATCACCCAAGTGTAGCCGACCACAGCGTAGACTACGCCAGAGAGGCCGCCAAAGTTAGGCCCGCTGATAAAATACTGCACAATATTGGGCAGTGTGCCGGCGATCAGCAGTAGGATAAACAGGGGGGCAACGCCGAGCTTGTTTTCAATTTTACCGCCTAAATACCACCACCAGAGCAGATTAAATAAGATATGCATGGCTGAAAAATGCATTAGGCTCGGGGTGAAGACGCGCCACACTTGCTCAAAGCCACTATTGGGGACGGCACCAAAGAATGACAGGTGTTCAAATAACACATTAGCAAAGCCAATATTAAAGCCTAAATAGATCACGGCGCAAAGGGCAATAATCCCTAGCGTGAGTGGGCCAGCGCCAGAGATAAATTGGCTCAGCAGTTGTAAGCTAGGTGCACCATAATCTAATTTTGTTGCTGGGTTGCCATTATCCCAAGAGGCTTGCAGGTATTTATCATCATGGGGATGTAGAATAAACCGCTCATATTCGGCGCGGGCAGATGCATAATCTTGTTCGTGCTCAACGGATACAATAACGTCGTGTTCACCATGGGTGAGTTGGCAGCTTACACCTTGACCTTTTAAGTAGTCGATAAGTGCCTGTGCGGCACGCGCGTTGGGTAAGCGACCAATTTCTAGCATTAGCATTTTCTCACTGGAGTTAGTTAGCTTCGCGCCACGCTTGGAAGCCGCCATCTAGGCTATATACGTCATCGAAGCCTTGTTCGTGTAAATATTGTGCGGCATTTTGGCTGCTGATGCCATGATAGCAAACCACCACTAAGGGCTGATCCATATCGGCTTCGGCAATGTAGGCCGCAAGATTGTCGTTAGTCAGGTTAGTAGAGCCTGCAATGTGTCCAGCCTCGAAACTGGCATTGTCACGAATATCGACGATCTGAATCTGACTATCTTCTTGTTGCATTTGCAGCAGTTGATTAACGCTTAAGTGTTGAAAAGCTGACATAGTAAACCTGTAGAAATAAGCAATTATAGGTGAGTGTGCAATAGGGAGCTGTAACTGTACAGCCCCCTTGCTAAAGAATTCTCGGTTAATCCCAGCTAAGGATCACTTTACCAGATTGACCAGAACGCATGGCATCAAAGCCTGCTTGGAAGTCATCGACATTGAAGTGGTGGGTAATAATGGGGGAAATATCTAAACCCGACTGGATCAGGCTGGCCATCTTGTACCAAGTTTCAAACATTTCACGGCCGTAAATGCCTTTGATGATTAACCCTTTAAAGATCACCTTGCTCCAGTCGATAGCCATCTCTCCACCCGGAATGCCTAGCATGGCAACTTTGCCGCCATGGTTCATGGTGTCGAGCATTGAGTGGAACGCTGCAGGCACGCCAGACATCTCCAGTCCCACATCGAAACCTTCGGTCATGCCAAGCTCGTGCATCACATCTTCGAGTTTGTCGGTCGCAACGTTAACGGCGCGAGTGGCGCCCATCTTTTTCGCTAACTCAAGGCGGTATTCGTTAACATCGGTGATCACCACGTGACGCGCACCGACATGGCGACATACCGCAGCAGCCATAATGCCGATAGGGCCGGCTCCGGTGATTAAGACATCTTCACCCACCAGATCAAATGATAATGCGGTATGTACTGCATTACCAAAGGGATCAAAGATAGAGGCTAAGTCATCAGAAATATCATCAGGGATCTTAAAAGCATTAAAAGCGGGGATCACCAGATACTCTGCGAAGGCCCCTTCACGGTTAACCCCAACACCTGAGGTGTTACGGCATAGGTGGGTACGACCTGCGCGGCAATTACGGCAGTGACCACAGGTGATATGGCCTTCACCCGACACCCGATCGCCAATGGCGAAACCACGGACTTCTTGGCCAATCTCAACCACTTCACCTACATATTCATGACCTACCACCATAGGGACTGGAATCGTATTTTGTGACCACTCATCCCAGTTATAAATATGTACGTCGGTGCCGCAGATGGCGGTTTTACGAATTTTAATCAACAGATCGTTATGGCCGACTGCAGGTTTTGGCGCATCGACCATCCAGATGCCTTCTTCAGGCTTTAATTTGCTTAGTGCTTTCATGTTCTACCCTATGACTGACTCACGCTGGCGGTCAGTAAAATGCCATTCAATAAGGGCTACAACACAGTGTAGCCCCTTTGGTTTTATATTAGCCGATAATGCCCATCTCTTTACCGATACGGGTAAAGGCATCGATGGCGCGATCTAACTGTTCACGGCTATGGGCGGCAGACATTTGGGTACGAATACGCGCTTGGCCTTTCGGTACCACAGGGAATGAGAAGCCAACGACGTAAATATGTTCTTCGAGTAATCGGTTGGCAAAATCGCCCGCTAACTTAGCGTCACCAATCATCACTGGGATGATGGCGTGATCGGCGCCGCCCAAGGTAAAGCCGGCAGCGGTCATTTTTTCGCGGAAATAACGACTGTTCTCCCACACCGCTTCACGCAGTGCCTGACCAGATTTGAGCATTTCAAGGACATGAATCGAGGCGCTTACAATGGCCGGTGCCAAAGAGTTAGAAAACAGATAAGGACGTGAACGCTGACGTAACCAGTCGATGACCTCTTTTTTGCCCGCAGTAAATCCGCCCGACGCGCCACCTAATGCCTTACCTAAGGTGCCAGTGATGATGTCCACTCTGTCCATCACATCACAATATTCGTGGGTGCCACGACCATTTTGGCCAATAAAGCCCACGGCATGGGAGTCGTCAACCATGACGAGTGCGCCATGCTGGTCGGCAAGGTCGCACACACTTTTGAGGTTTGCAATAACCCCATCCATGGAAAATACGCCATCGGTGGCGATAAGAATATGGCGCGCCCCAGCTGCTTTTGCAGCCTTAAGTTGTGTTTCTAAATCGGCCATATCATTGTTGGCATAGCGAAAACGCTTGGCTTTACACAAGCGGACACCATCGATAATGGACGCATGGTTAAGCGCATCAGACACAATAGCGTCCTCGGCGCCCAATAGGGTTTCAAACAAGCCGGCGTTAGCGTCGAAGCAAGAAGAGTAAAGAATGGTATCTTCCATGCCGAGGAATTCACTTAGGCTGGCCTCAAGCTGCTTGTGGATATCTTGTGTGCCGCAAATAAAGCGTACCGATGCCATACCAAAACCGTGATCGTTTAATCCTTGCTGCGCCGCAGCGATAAGCTCAGGGTGGTTGGCAAGACCGAGATAGTTGTTGGCGCAGAAATTCATCACTTCGCTGCCATTGACTTCGATTGATGTTTGTTGAGGGGAGACGATTACACGCTCGCTTTTGTATAAGCCTTCGGCTTTGACTTCAACAAGCTGTTGATTAATTTGGTCGTAGAATGAGGTTTTGGTCACAGGAGATCTCCTTCTTGGGGATAATTTTATTGTTATCATTTACGCTTGATTCATCGAGCCGACTTAGGCAATGAATGAGCGAAACCGCATCCGTTAGGAAGCGTTGTTGTTGCCGGAGTCGTGGCGTATATGTTGTTTAAATCCGTCACCCGACCGTCAATATGTTTGGATGAATTTCCCCATATTTACTGCCATAGTGACCGCATTATTGACAAATGAACACGGCGAATAGCAACCACGCTAAGCGATAGGTTGGCCGAATTCTAACCTTAAATGGGCTTGGCGCCACACTCTTTTTTTTGTCATTAACTTAGCTAGTGCAATCACAACTTTTGCATAACAAAAGGTAATGTGAAATGTCACATAGACAACAATGTTAGTTATGGTTCATGTGGGGTCAAACCATTTAGGGTGAGTGACCGCTGTTTGGCGCTTAATCTGCTTGTTGTTCGGTTTGAGCAAGCGTCTGGTAATGTTGCTCCAGTCGCATAAAGGTGGGCTTAGCGTCATCACTGGCGTAGGCTCTAAACAGCATTAATACCCTAAGCAGGCCCTCGTACAGCGAAGTCTTGGTGATTACGGTGGTTTCTGAGTGGGTGAGGCGGTTACTTATCCAGAAGCAAGCGACCATTCTAATGGTGTCAGCCAATGGGGTGATATCCCTATCCTCGATAGTTAGTACACCGTCTTGTTTTAGTTTGTTTAAAATGTTGCTCGATCGTGCTAACACCTGTTTTTGGATTTGGGTGTATTGCTTATTGAGTTCTGGGTCGCGGCCTAAAATGATCACTAAATTAGAATACATAAAGCGGAACTGCCACAGGGTATAAAATAGAGCATCGAAATAGCCAATTAATAGGTCAACATCCACTTTTTTGTCTTGATAGGGCTGAAAGCCTGAATCAAGGTGTTGTTGGTAGAGGGTGAAAATAGAGCGAATAATGTCTTCTTTATTACGAAAGTGGTAATAGAGGTTACCCGGACTGATCCCTAAATGAGTGGCAATATGGTTAGTAGTAATGCTTCTTTCGCCGTGCTCATTAAAGAGTTCTAAGCTGGCATGGACAATTTTATCGCGGGTTTTCATGCAGATCCTAAATGTGGCAGTTAAGAGTTGTGCTCAATCGCTATCTAATGGGCTATTGATCATACATCACACATTAACATGGAAATTGAAAAGGTAAACATGCCCTTAGTAAAAGTCAATTGGTGGCTAATCTGACCAGTGGCTATGCGAGATCATTCTCGTCGTTTGGCTGTCAGCCTAACTAGAATGCTTAGCAGCTTGCAGGCTATGTAGCGTTTGGTAGTGTTCCTCTAAGCGGTTAAAGGTCGCTATAGAGATAGGTGTTGCGTGTGCCTTAAAAATCATGATCACTCTAAGTATGCCTTCATACAGGCAAGTTTTGGTGATTGCAATGGAGGAAGAGTGGGTCTGTTTATAGCCAATCCAGAAACAGGCAACCATTCTCATGGTATCGGCTAGCAGCATGATCTTATCATCGTCAACATCCAGCAGACCATCGCGCTTTAGCTGCCCCAAAATATTACTTGAGCGATCAAGAGCCAATTGCTGAACTTGCAGATAGCGCTGCAGTAATGCCTCGTCGCTGCTCAAGATATAGGTCAAGTTGGTATACATAAATCGGAAACGCCATAGGATGTTAAACATGGTATCGAAATAGCCAATGAGTAGCTCTACGCTGACATGCTTATGTGCATAGGGCTGAAATCCCGCGTGAAGGTGCGCTTCATAAAGGCTGAATATAGAGCGAATGATGTCTTCTTTATTCTTAAAATGATAATAGAGATTACCAGGGCTAATACCTAAATGCGCCGCAATATGGTTAGTGGTAATGCGCCGCTCGCCCTTAGTGTTGAATAATTTTAGGCTAGCATGGACAATTTTTTCACTGGTTTTCATGCAATTACCGCTGTTATGGGAGGGGATTATTTATCTTACCCCAAATAGGAGGCCTATCGAAAATGGGGGTGTTAGCACATGTAAACGTCCTAAATGTCTCTGTTAACAGCGCTTATGTTAGTATTACGGCAACTAAGCAAACAAAATGCAATCAAGCGCACACTTTTATGAATCGAATCTTATATTCAACTCTGTTATATCTGCTTTCTCCTTTACTGCTGCTTTATTTGACGTTTCGCGCTGTAAAAAGTCCCGCTTATCGAGGCCGCTGGGCAGAGCGTTTTGGCTTAAGTCGTTTACAGGCTACCGATCTGTTAGTCCATTCGGTGTCGATGGGAGAAACCCTTGCGGCCATCCCACTGATAAATAAAATACTGACTCAGTATCCGCATCTGACTCTCACCGTCACGACCACCAGTCCTACAGGGTCGGCAGAGGTCATTAAGGCGTTTGGCGACCGAGTGCAACATTGCTACCTCCCTTTTGACCTGCCGCTATGTGTGGCTCGCTTTCTCAGCCAAGTGCAGCCTAAACAGTGCATTATTATGGAAACCGAGTTGTGGCCTAACTTACTGCATCAGGCTAAACAGCGTGGCGTTAAGTTGATGTTGGCCAATGCGCGTTTATCTGCCAAGTCGGCCAAGCAATATCAACAGCGGCGTAAGCTGGTGATCCCCATGTTGCAGGCCTTAGATGTGATAGCGGCGCAGTCGCCGTCAACCGCAGAGCGTTTTATCGCCTTGGGGGTGCCAGCCAGCAAAATTGAGGTGACAGGTAGTTTGAAATTCGATCTCACCATTGGTGAGCAGCATATCGCCAAGGCAAGGCTGCTGCGTAGTGAGTGGCAACGCCTAGAAGTACCTGTGTGGGTGGCTGGCAGCGTGCATCCGGGGGAGTTTGACGCTATGTTATCGGCGCATAAAAATGTATTGATCCGCTTTCCTCATGCGCTGTTGGTCATGGTGCCAAGGCACCCTGAGCAGTTTGAGGCCGCAGCAAGTCGCGTTAAAGCTGCGGGATTAACGCTGGCGCGTCGCAGCCAAGCAGACAAGGTTGATGCCGATACCCAAGTGTTGCTGGGCGATACCATGGGAGAACTACTCAGTTTCTATGGCGCCGCAGACCAAGCTTTTGTCGGGGGCACGCTTATTGAAAATGGTGGCCATAATCCGCTCGAACCTGCTGCCATGGGACTGCCTGTTTACGTGGGGCCCAATTTCAGGGACTTCGCCGAAATAGCGCTCATGCTACAAGAAGCAGGTGCCTTATCCGTGGTGAAATCGGCCGAGGACTTGGCACTACAATTAGTGGATAAATTTGATGACAAAGAGGCGTATCTGCTTGCTAGGGAGGCCGGACTTAAAGTGGTGGAAGACAATAAAGGGGCGCTTGCTGCCCAATTTGCGCTGGTGTGTGATTTGCTCGACCAGTAATGCAGCATCACTGGTCGAGTACCAAGGCGCTTATCGTCATAGCGTTTGTCGCAATCGTCTTGGCTTAAGCTTGTAAATAGCCTGCCATTAACTGCTGCCAATTGTGGTCGTTAAAATGCAGTGTGGCGAGTTTAGTCTTCTCTTTGTTAAATGAGCGTAATAAGCGATCTAGATTAGCCTGTTGCCATTTGGGCGAGGGCGTGCGCAGCTCACCGCGGTCGAAATCAATCAAGGTGAAGTTGTCATTGCCGATTAAAATGTTTTTGGCATTAAGATCGGCGTGGTAAACCCCGCGCTGGTGGAATGTGGCGATAAGCTTACCCAAGGCTTGCCACTGGGCGTCTGTCATGGGAGCATGAGATAGCTGAGCAACTAAGTCTTGTGCCCCTTCGATACGTTCAATAATGATATCACCGCGATAATGCATACCGTGACGCTGAATTTGCGCTGCGACGGGTTTAGGTACCGCAAAGCCCTCGTTAAACAACTGTTCGAGTAAGGTCAATTCGGCGATAGCACGGGTGCGCTTGAGTCCAGTATATAGGTAGCTGTCGTGGCTGAATTTTGCCATCACGCCGCCGCGATAGTAGTGGCGAAGCACCCACTGAGCTTTCTTGTGGCGGGTAATATGTTGTGGGTCGACAAACCAAGTGGTGTAACGGCCAGTTGAAGATCCCGTGATGTCACCCAGATCCTGCCAATAGTCAAAGGTAAACCAATCGGGTGTGATGGGTTTAAGTTCTGGCTCACAAAAGGCGATATAACCGGCGTCGGTACGTTTGATTTGCATAAAATTACAAGCTAACTCTGATGGCATTAAGCGAATGGCTTAATTGTAACTGATCTTCAGTGTCGAGCAGAACTGTTTCACCGACTGTTTAAGTGCTTGAATCACAGTGTTGATATTCTTCTCTCCTAGCTTGGACAAGCGATCACTTGCCTTGATCTCCGTGAGCCAGATTGTGAGCCTGTAGAGAGTGCTATATACGCGGAAAATTGTCAGGTTATATAGGGAATAAAGGGCGCAAGCAAAATACGCCGCCATACTCTTTGGCTGTCTGGGGCGCCTACCAATGCGATCCCTTGGATCTTTTGGCTACAGGGCAAATAGCGCGCTTAAGGCTATTTCCGCTGTTTTAGGGGCTAAACATGGAACCTAGCGGCATTCTACATTAAACTCGTTGCGGATCTTTAACGGCTATTAATCCCAGTGAACCCTGAAATCTTATGAGCTTAAATTTACAGTCCGCCCACTCTTTATGTTTGCTTCGTTTATCGGCCATTGGCGATGTGTGTCATGCCGTAGCCATGGTGCAGGCGATCCAGCGGCAATATCCTCATCTTGAGATCACTTGGGTGATAGGTAAGGTGGAATATCAATTGCTTAAGCATCTACCTGGGGTGCAGTTTGTGGTGTTCGATAAGTCACAAGGCTGGCGAAGTTATCTTAATCTTAAGCGTGCCTTAGCAAGGCAGCATTTTGATGTGTTGTTGCATATGCAGGTGGCGCTGCGGGCAACGATTGCTTCATTGGCCATTAGCGCAACATACCGTTTGGGATTCGATCGCGCTAGGGCTAAAGAGGGCCAATGGTTGGTGACCAATCGGCGGGTTGCGCCGTTAGCGACTCCCCATGTGTTAGACGGTTTTATGGGGTTTGCTAAAGCTGTAGGGGTAACCGATTTACAGCCATCGTGGAATATTCCAGTCCCAGTCTCTGATACTGAATTTGCCCAAAATTTGATCCCCAGCGGCCAAAGCACCTTAGTTATCTGCCCTGCAGCCAGTAAAGCCGAGCGTAATTGGCTACCCGAACGTTATGCCGCGGTTGCCGATTATGCGGTCGCGCAAGGTTATCACGTCATGTTGTGCGGCGGGCCGACAGCGTTAGAGCGAGACTTAGCGAATGCAATTCAAGGCTTTGCCAAGCATGAGTTAGATAATCAAGTCGGGCACACCTCTTTAACGCAATTATTGGCCGTGCTCAAACAGGCCTCTATGGTACTTGCGCCCGACACCGGCCCAGCTCATATGGCTGTCACTCAAGGCACTCCAGTGATCGGTTTGTATGCGCACTCTAATCCTGGACGCACAGGCCCCTATACTTGCTTAGATTTAGTCGTGAGTGTTTATGATGAAGCCGTCAAGGCACAAACATCGGGGGATGTGGCTTGGGGCACTCGCGCAAAAGGTGCCCAGCTGATGCAGATGATTAGTGTCGAGAGCGTGCTTGCCCGCTTTAATCAGCTCTCGCAACGATTAAGTCACTAATGGTAAACTGACGAGCACTGTGCTTACTTAGGCAAGTTGCAGTGGGTCATAATAACTAGGTACCCAGCATCTTAAGGGTTGCTTACGTGGTGAAGCAATAGGGATAGAGTGAATGTCGATAGCGCCAAAATTTCTGTTTGTCCCAGTTTCCTCCGAAGAGGGAATTGGAGAGTATATGCGCTCAAAAATTGTCGCCGATGAGGTGTGTAAACGCTGGCCTAATGCCCGAGTTGAATTTGTGCTCAATAGTCATGCTCCATATGCTCAGTCTTGCCCTTATCGTGCCCATTTAGTCGATGACACACCGACAAAACATATCACCGCCGTCAATCAGCTGATCACGCAATTTAAGCCCGATGTGGTAATTTTTGATGCGTCGGGTCGCAAAGCCCAGCTTAAACACGCCAATTTACATGGGGCAAAGGTGGTGTTTATCAGCCAGCATCGCCGCAAGCGGGCTCGAGGCATGAGGATTGAGCGCGCATTGGTGACCGACAGTCATTGGGTTGTGCAACCTGAATTTGTGATTGGCGATATTAATTGGTTGGATAAGCTCAAGCTAAATTTAATTAAACGTGAGCAGCCTATTTTTACTGGTTCAATCTTCGCTAACCCCACTCAAGCCGAGCAAGCGGCTTTGCAGCAACTCTATCAGGTTAACCCTAAGCAATATCTGCTCTACAGTGCCGGTTCCGGTGGGCATAAGTTGAAAGGTGTGTTAGCCGCCGATCTGTTTGCGCAGGCGGCGCAGGCGGTGTTTAAGCAAACTGGCGTGCCAAGTTTGATGGTGTTTGGTCCGAATTACCCTAAAGCCTTGCCTGAGTTTGAGGGGGTTACCGCCATTAAGCAGCTCAATACTGATGATTTTATTAATTTACTTGATGGCGCTAAGGCGGCGGTATTGAGTGGGGGAGATACGCTGTTGCAGGCGATCGCACTGAACGTGCCTACGCTAGCCGTGGCGGTGTCGAAAGATCAACCTAGCCGTATAAAGCAGTGCACTGCAAAACACTTGGCGCTTGGCTGTGACCCTGAAGTTGGAGCCATGAGTGAGCAGGTCATGCGATTACTGCAAGAGGATACCGCCAAGCAATTAACTCTGCAGATGCAGCAAGTAGCAGAGGCAAAAGGGTTAGATATTTGTATGGCTGAAATTTCCCGCTTACTAGGATATCCCTTGTGCAAATGAAGCGTATTGGCATCGCCATAGACAGTTTAGCGGGTGGCGGAGCAGAAAAAATTGTATTAACTCTCGCGGCTCAGCTCAAAAAACTAGGTCATGAGCCTCACCTCTTAGTGCTAATGCCTAATTGTGACTACCAGTTACCTGATGATATTCCAGTGCATTTTTGTTTCTCGCCAGAGCAGAAACAGATCGATAGTCTATGGCGCCTGCGTCATTCTGTGGCCCAAGTGCAGCAATGGGTAGAGGGGCTTATCGATCAGTTTGGTCAATTCGATCTGTTTTTATCCAATTTAGATAAGACCAATTTATTATTTACCAAGGCCAGCATCACTCCGCTTTACTGCGTGATCCATAACTCGATTGAAGAGGAGTTAACCCGCCAATTAAAGCTAGGTCCCTTGGCTTATTTTAATATGCTACGAGCCAAAAAAGCGCTTAATGGTCAGCACTTGGTGACTGTGTCCAAAGGGATTGAGCGTGAAATTGTGCAATCGAAGCGAGTAAGCCCCGCCTCAATTCGTACCATCTACAATCCGTTTGATATTGCGCAGATCCGTGCGCGAGCCGACGAGGAGAATAGCGACATTCCTCAAGGCGATTATCTTATCCATGTCGGACGAGTGGCTAAGCAGAAACGTCACGATATTTTATTTAAAGCCTTAGCCAAGATGCGCCAGCCATTGCCGTTAGTCCTATTATGTAATAATCCGAAAAAGGCGCTTAAATTGGCTAAAAAGCATGGCGTCGCCGACCGAGTGATCTGCCCCGGTTTTCAGGCCAACCCGTTTCCTTGGATAAAGCAAGCCAAATTGCTGGTGCTGAGCTCTGATTATGAGGGGTTTGGTAATGTGCTGCTCGAAGGGCTTGTTTGTAACACGCCAGTGGTGAGTACCCGCTGCCCTCATGGGCCCGATGAGATCTTAACTCAGGGGTTAGCCCAATATCTGGTGCCGAGACGAGATGCTGTGGCGTTGAGCCAAGCCATGGATAGCGCATTAATGGCTTATCCCGATATTACTCACATTGATATGTTTGATCGTGTGGCAATAGCTGAGATAACTCAGGCTTATTTGACCCTGTGTGATGTGCAATCTGAGTCGGATCAATCAAACTCACTATCCTCTAGCGGCGTGCTTTAATCATTATTACCCCACACGCTAGCTATCAAGAATGGTCAAATAATACATGTGCTTAAGCTCAGTGAGACCGTAGAGTCTCACCTTGGATGGTAACGCTCTACACCTGCGTTTAGTGACCAGTGGGTTAACGGGGCTGATACTTGCCAGTGCCGTTAAAATGAGCTTCAACTTGGCATGAAAACGCCTTACAAACTTGCTCTGGCGTCACAGATTTAGCCTTACCCTTACCCTCTAAAACTAGGCTATCGCCTAAAGGTTGCCACAGCTTAAAATCGCTCGCCATGATAGTCACTTGTGGTTTGCCCATGCAAACGGCTAAATGCGCGGTTGCAGTGTCGACACTGATCACGATATCGCACAGACCAATCAATGCCGGTAGCTCGAAAAAGTTATTAAGTGCTGTGAAGGTGAGTATGGGCAATGGTTTCAAAGCGACATCTTGACTGATCGCCTCTTCGACTGCACGTAGCTGATCTGGCGGAGTATTAATGACAAAGACCAGATTGTTAAATTGGTGATTGAGTTGCAGTAGCAGGGCTTTGACTTGCTCCCAAGGGTAGTCTTTTTTGGTTGCGGTAGAGAGGTGGTTGATAAACACCACTAACTTATCAGCATCGTTATCGGTTAACGCTGTAATAAGTGGTTTTACGCTGTCGCGGTATTGAGGTTTGATATCGATACTAAGCTGGGTTTTGCCATCAAGCAGATCTTTGGTTTCCAATCCCAAGGCGATGTTAAAGCACTGACGGTAAAGATCGGTGACATGTTGGCTATTGCTGGCAAGCTTATCGTAGTTAAAGGTCGCATCTAGCTTTTTAAAGTATTGGTGGCCTTTAATCGTACCGAGAAGGCTGCCACTTTTGGAGGCGACTATGGTGGCGGTTGGCGAAATTTGTCGAGCAATTTTGGCAAATTGCTCGGGTCTATTTTTACCAATAAAGACGATCGTATCGTATTGCTTACCTTGGGCACGCTTGATGGCCGCTTGGCGTTCATCTAGGTTGCTGACAATGGGGTAGGTTTCGTTAAAGTCACCAATGGCGTCAATCCACTCCCCTAAAATCTTATTACGTCCTGTAGCCCAGTCATGGGGTTTGGTACGGCAATCGTCAAACCAAATGTCGATGGTTAAATGTGGGTATTTTGCTTTTAAAGCGCGTAACCACACGCCTTGGTAAACAAAGTCACCAATGGCGAGGTGAGTCATATATAGAAGGCGCTTGGCGCCCTGTAAGGTTGAGTGATTAATTAAAGCAGCCACATAAATCCTTACTTCAGGCTTTTACTAAATAAGCTAAAAGCGTTATCTAATTTGGGTGTAGACACCAGTCGCATAAAGGCACGTTGCCAATTTAAATATAATTTATGCAGACGACGTTGTGGGAGTTTCTCTAGTCCACCCGTCGGGTTAATATCTGATTGTCCTTGTAAATCGACTGAGACACAATAAGGAATTAAACCAAATGGATAGATACCTAGTGACCACCACGATTTTAAATGACCATCGACCGGTTGCACCACATAGGGCATGTGTTGCAATAGTCTAGTTGCCCCCTGATGGCTAATCACCTGCGCTACCGCGCTGAGAGGAAACTTATGGTAGCTAATAAATTGGTGTTGCCGATAAGCAACCGATTGACGAATATTTTTAGGACTTCCCTTGCGTAACGGATACAGTTTAATAAAGTCCCAGTTGGCGTGAGGTAGCCCAGCCATCAGCTCGACTACATCGGCAAAGTTGCTTTCAAGATCGATATCATCTTCTAAAATAAAAGCGAAATCCAATTGGTCATCGACTATCTGTTGCCAGGCTTTTTTATGGCTTAAACTGCAGCCGACTTCGCCCTTATTTAGTGCTCTGTAATAATGTTTTCTGACTAAAGCGGCCGGTGATACGTGTTCAATCTCGGCATCTGAGAGCAAATTACCATCGACTCCTTCGATGCGCTCAAAGGGGACGTTGGCGTCTGCTAACTGCTGGCTTATACGAGCCATACGTTCTGGCGAGCGGGCCAAGTTAATCACAAATACTTTGTATTTCAGCATGATGATCTGTCTTATTCGTTAGATGGTGACGAAGCTTTTAGCTAGCGCATTGATAATTGGTTTGGGCAATTTATAGCGTTTATGCGCTTTATCAATAAACAGCTGCCATCCTGCTTGTTGCAGATCTGCTAGCATTTCGCTATCAAGGTGCTGGTCGAACAGTTCACAGAAGTCATTGATAAACCTTACTTCGCGCTTTAGCGATGAGTTGGTATATCCTCGTCCAGCATAATGAATAAAGCTAGCCTGCTTGTAACCATCGAGACCTAATACATCCATTCTGTTAAATTCGGCAGAAATGCTTTGATGCTTTAAATTATCTCTATGAATAAGGTAGTTAACATAGGTTTGCTCGTAATACTTAATGTGATTACATATTTTTTGTAAATCATCTAACTGTGCAATTTCAAATAAAGGGCACTGCTTTGAGATCAGCATGCAGCCTAAGTTGTAGTACACAGGACGTTGATTAACCTGAGGCCAATTGGGTAGGTCACCCATGATGTGGGTAATTTTATCGATAACTGGTTGGCGTTCGAGTAACTCACCTTCATTAAACAGATACAGGGTTTCGAGGTCATCGTACACCTCAAAAATATTGTTAGCATCTGGGGTTATGATGATGTCGGCATCGACATATAAAACCCGATCATATTCTTTAAGTAGCTCTTTAATATAGAGCTTTTCTGTCCATGCAGGGCTTGCAGTATGTTTAGGCTCGCTAATCGTGATCGGGTAATGCAGCTCTTTTGATACAATGAGATCGGCCCCGACTTTTTTAGCATACAGCTCAAAGCTCAGTAACGCCGCACGATACATCGGATTGTCATCGCCAATAGCAAGAGTGAAAATAGCTTTTTTCATCATTGTGTCCATGTTGCAGAATTAGGTACGGTGAACAGGCAGATCATTGGCCAATGAAATGCTGTGTTTTAAGCCAGTTTAGGTATTCAGGCACGGCCTGCTCAACAGTCTTAAACGCGTCTGTGTAGCCTGCCGCCCGTAGTTGAGTCAAGTCGGCTTGGGTGTAACTCTGGTAGGCGCCTTTTAACTTATCGGGGAAGGGGATGTACTCAATTTGGCCTTTAGCGTGATAGTCGATAACGGCGTTGGCGACATCATTAAAGCTCTGTGCTTGGCCGGTACCGCAGTTGTATACCCCTGAAATACTGGGGTTTTGCCATAACCACAAGTTAACTTTTACCACATCTTCAACATAGACAAAATCACGTAATTGCTCACCATTGTCGTAACCATCGATGCCTTCGAACAGACGACAGATGCCGTTAGCATTGATCTGATTATTAAAATGAAAAGCTACGCTGGCCATGCCACCCTTGTGTTGCTCGCGAGGTCCGTAAACGTTGAAGTAACGCAGGCCAGCGACTTGGGTGTTAACGTTTTGTCTTCTCACATATTGGTCGAATAAAAACTTAGAATAGGCATAAACGTTAAGTGGTTTTTCTAACTCACGCTGCTCGATAAACTTGTCACTGCCGCCATAAACCGATGCCGATGAGGCATAAATAAACTGGCAGTTATTTTGGGTACTAAAGTGCATTAACACCTTAGAATACTCATAATTATTGGTCATCATAAACTTGCCATCCCACTCTGTGGTAGAAGAGCACGCGCCTTGATGAAAAATCACTTCGAGTTGGTTGTCGAACATGCCACTGGTTATTTTGGCAAGAAAATCATCTTTATCGAGATAATCGGCAATTTCACAATCGGCCAGATTGAACATTTTTGTGCCATCGGTCAGATCGTCTACCGCGATAATATCGCTGCGGCCCATGTCGTTGAGGGCCTTGACCAAGTTACTACCAATAAATCCTGCTGCACCTGTCACTACTATCATATTATTCTTCCAAATTTTTTAGCAAATCTAAGGATAAGCGCAATGATGAAGCTCGATTGCTTATTGCTGATCCGCGTAATGAGTATCTAAAAAAGCCGCGATTTCGTTGGCGGCGGCATCAAAATCTATCAGCGCCATATTACGGCCGGTTCGTTTGCCTACCGGTGGGGTAAACGCTAAACGTTTGTGGCTTTGGGTTAACGTTTGCCAGCGTATCTTGGGTGCTGAGCGTCTACCCGCATAAAAGCCCACTGTGGGGACGTCATGTAAGCCGGCTAGATGCAAGGGCCCGGTTGAGCCCGCGATAAACATATCCGCCGCGACGATGGACTCTGCAAAGTCGGCTAAGCTGGGCAGTGGCTTAGCCAGCACCACTTTAATATCATCTTGGCGTAAGTTGTCATAAATTGCTTGCGCCAGCACCTCTTCGTCACCACTAAAGGTGAGAACAAACTTGCAATCTCGTTGAGTCTGCTGATTTATCTTCCGCAGCAGGGCAGCAAAATCTGCTGGCGCTAAAGCACCAGAAGAGCCTCCAGTACCAGCATGAGCAAAAATTAATAACTCATTACCTTGTTGACCATAATATTGCTGCCATTGCTGTCTGTGTTGACTCATATCCCAATATTGTTTGGGCAATGCAGGGATAGGATAGCCGTGATGACGTAAAAAGTGCTCAACAAGCATGCAGCTGCCACGCCAGCAGGGCTCATCTTTACGGTAGGTGACATTGGCTCTATGACGATAAAGATACTGAAACCAAGCGTGCTTAGGAGCCAGCTTGTAAGGCACATCTAAATGGCGGATAAGCTTATAGGTGCGCCACTCAGATAATGAAACTAAAATCGCATCATATTGGCGCTCGGCAAATTGTTGGCTGATGGCGGCGTCGTCGCCATTATCGACGATGACATGGTCAATATAAGGGCACGCTTGGGCAAAGGTTTTGACTGCTGGAGAGACAAATACTTCAATGCTGGCTTGGGGTAATGCCATTTTGAGCAGATACAAAGACGGCCAAGTGAGGACAAAGTCCCCTATCTTGTCGTGTTTTATCAGTAATACTCTTTTTATCATATAAAAATCAACCAACTACAGTTTATTACGTCAAGCGAACCCCTGTCTTGTTCGTGATTATCACTCTCGAACCGCCTGAGACAGGATAAAATTTGCAGCAGTATAACAATTATAACGGCTTTGATCTGCGTTTTAAGCACTAGATATGCTGGCGTGATCTAAGTTTATTCAGGGAAATTGATTAAGTTAGCTTAATCTGTTTGGTATGGATATCGGGATTTTAAGTCAGTGATAGCAGTAGTAACCAAGCGCGGGGTGAGGTCTCCATTTGCTGGAGATGCAGCTCAAAAAGATTGGTTCATTCTAGCGGATAAAATCGTTACACTATGCGCCATTACGGTGTGAGCTAAAGTGAGTTCATTATGCACACGAAAGCGATTTACCCAGGAACATTTGACCCTATCACCAATGGCCATGCCGATCTCATAGAGCGGGCCGCTAAGCTATTTAAACATGTGGTTATCGGTATTGCCGCGAACCCCTCGAAGCAACCGCGTTTTACTTTGGCAGAGCGTGTTGAGCTGGTTAAGTTAGTTACCGCTCACTTAGATAATGTCGAAGTTGTTGGCTTTAGTGGGTTATTGGTCGACTTTGCCAAAGCACAGCGTGCCAGTGTCTTGGTGCGTGGCTTGAGAGCCGTATCCGATTTTGAATATGAATTTCAGCTGGCCAATATGAATCGACGCCTAAGTGGTGATTTAGAAAGTGTGTTTTTAACCCCCGCCGAGGAGAATTCATTCATCTCATCGACATTAGTAAAAGAGGTGGCATTGCATGGTGGCGATGTCAGTCAGTTTGTTCACCCCGCAGTGAGCAAAGCGCTTGAAACAAAGGATTAAATCATTCGTTATGATAATCGATAAACTCAAAGCTTATTTCGCCGCGTCCGCGGTTGCGACCAGCCTGCTATTTGCCTCCGTTGTGCACAGTGCGCCTTGGGTGGATGTGTCGGATATTTACCTGCGTGCCGATATTCAGGCGCTGGCCGATGCTGGGGTGATAACGGTACCGGTTAATACTTATCCGCTTATGTGGTCAGGGATTGGCGTCGATTTGAAGAAAATCGAACCCTCTAAGTTGAGTCCTGCCTTAGCGGATGCATTTACGCGGGTTAATTTTTATTACAATAACGCCGTAGGTAACCGGGGTAACACCAGCATCAAAGCGATGGCAGCCACTGATGCCGCTAGGTTCCAACACTTTGGCTCTGATTATCGTGAAGAGGCTGAGTTACAGGCGAGCCATGAATATATGGGCGAGCGTTTTGCCTTTAAACTTGCCGCAACCGCCACTCTTGATCCACTCGATGAAGAGGAGTTTCGTCTCGATGGTAGTTATGCTGCTATGGCGTTTGGCAACTGGATGGTCACCGTCGGTGCCCTAGGGCAGTGGTGGGGACCAGGGTTTGACTCGGCGTTGCACAAGTCAAACAATGCTCGCCCCGTCCCTTCGGTGATGATCAGTCGTAATAACGCCGCGGCATTTGAAACGCCTTGGTTATCATGGATTGGCCCATGGACTTTCACGACCGGCATTAGTGAGCTCGAAGAGGAGCGGGCGATTGCTAACCCCTTATTATGGAATCTACGCGGAACCATTAGGCCGCTGCGCCAACTCGAGATGGGCCTGTCGTGGACGACCATGTTTTGTGGTGAGGGGCAAGAGTGTGGTTTGTCCACCCTATGGGATACGATTGCCGGCAATACCACCTGTATCAATGGTGAATCAAGTTGCGATCCTGCGTTGCAGTCTAAAGCAGGCAACCAAATGGCTGGTTTCGATATTCGTTATGCCGACACCTGGTTTGATATTCCCGTGGGCATCTATTTAGAGCGTACCTGCGAAGATTCTAGCGGCCCGATGCCGTGGGACTTAGCCGATTGTGCCAAGCTACTGGGTGTCGATAGCCGCCTCGATTTCGACCATCAGCAATATAAGCTGTTTTTTGAGTATTCAGATACCATGGTCGCCTGCGGGGAAAATCAAAATGCATTTAACTGCTTTTATGAACATAGCACTTACCAAAGTGGCTCACGTTACTACGGCCGTTCATTAGGCAGTACTTATGATAGCGATGCCAAGGTTTATGTACTTGGCTTGATTGGTCAATTTGCCAATAGTCATGGTTTAACGTCGGTAGTACGTTACGCTCAGCTTAACAATGACGGTGTTAACCGTGGTGGTGAGTGGGCGCCGCAGCCGCCCAAAGAAGATCTACTCATGCTGGAGTTAAGCTATCGTTTACCCCTTTGGCAAGGCATGATGAGTGTCGGGGGGACAGTATCACAGTCGAAGTTTGAGAGCGCCGACAACGACACCAATGCGACTTTATTTGGCACCTATGAGTATCGTTTTTAATCTAGGTTGCTGGTGGTAATAAAAAGGCTGACAGTGTGTCAGCCTTTTTTGTGTTTCGTCCTAACGGCGCTGGCACAAACCACAAAAGACCGTGGCTCTTTGGCCTAATTTAATCTCGCTTAACAGGTTACCGCATTGGGTACAGGTATCACCCCCGCGACCATACACATGCAATTTTTGGGCGAAATAACCGGGTTTACCCTCGGCATTGGTAAAATCTTTGAGTGTGGTGCCACCCTGTTTAATGGCATTGGCGAGGATCTGTTTCACCTCAGCTACCAGCAGTGTCAGGCGTTCATTATCGATTCGCCCAGCTTCGGTTTGCGGATGAATACCAGCGGCAAATAGGGCTTCATTGGCATAAATATTACCGACTCCCACCACGATATGATTATCCATTAGGCACAGTTTTATCGCCTTTTTCTTACCCGCCAAGGCGTGCGCTAAATAATCGACATTAAATTCGCTTTGTAGTGGCTCGGGGCCAAGTTTGGACAATAAAGGGTGCGCAGCTTCAGGCAGCTCACACCATAGCCAAGCGCCGAAACGCCTTGGATCGTTAAAACGTAATATTTTGCCGCTGGCCATGACTAAGTCGATATGATCATGTTTTTCAACCTTGGTCGAGCGAGATACGATCCTTAAGCTGCCAGACATCCCTAAGTGCACAATCGTGGTGCCAGCGTCGGTGTCGATTAGCAGGTATTTGGCGCGGCGACGGATATGGCGTATGGTCTGCCCCACAATTTGCTGGGCAATATCTGGCACGGGCCAACGTAGCGACGGGTTACGTACAATGAGTGCGGTAACCTGCTGGTCGATAAGGTGCGGCGTAATGCCTTGGCGAGTCACTTCCACTTCGGGTAATTCAGGCATGGTATTCTCTATTTTGGGCTAGCGTTGATGATGGGCACCAGTGCGCCACGTAAACTGGGAGGAATCTGATACCAATTGCCCGCGGGCGATTTTAACAGGCCCTCTTCGGGATAGATGATCCACACCTGCGGCGTGGCAATATTGGTAATTTGAATCACCAGTTCATGGGGGGGCGATTCTGGCGGGATCAGTTTGTTGATAGGTGAGACTAAAATCGTGCTCCAGGCATCGCTCCACTGACTGCAATTGAGGATCTGCGGTGCACATTGCCATGAAAATCCACCTTGGCTCAACCACACATCATCATATTGCAATTGATGTAACGGCGCGGCTTTATCAAATAGCGGCTGAGCGTCATCGGGGAGTGAAGGGGTCTCACGGTCTAAAAAGGTGAGAATTGCCACCATAGCCACCGAGGCGAAGATAATGATGTTATTCCACTTTTTACGAGATAATGCCATCGTTGCTTTAACTCAATAGTTATCGATACTGATAATGAGTTTATCATCGAAAAAGCGCTAGGGCATTATCTTAAGCGGGTCATTAGCCGCCGGTGGTATTCATAAAACGCAGGATTTGCGTCTCATCCTCGCCGCCAAAATGATGTTCTTTAGGTTTGAGCTTAATGGCAGCGATAATCGCCTGCTTTAGCCGGCTTATATCTCCAGGGTATTGACGTACTATCGCCTTGAGGTCGACCGAGTTTTCATTGCCTAAACACAGCAGTAAACGCCCCTCAACCGTCACCCTCACTCGGTTACACTCATGGCAAAAGTTATTGCTGTGTGGTGAGATAAAGCCCACATGGATAGCACTGCCTGCCATGGTGTAATAGCGCGCCGGCCCGCCGGTACGTTTGTTAGACAGCATCAGCGGGTAACGCTGCTCTATGATGGCTTTCACCTCGTCACTGCTGCAATGACGGCTCTG
This sequence comes from Shewanella algidipiscicola, assembly GCF_003605125.1. Taxonomy (GTDB): domain Bacteria; phylum Pseudomonadota; class Gammaproteobacteria; order Enterobacterales; family Shewanellaceae; genus Shewanella; species Shewanella algidipiscicola. Next base: position 13,833 of record NZ_QPQT01000020.1, on the reverse strand, counting down.
TTTACGTTCGTCGATAATGCCCAAAGGCATCTCTTCGATAAAGGCGATATCCAGTTCGCGCGCGCGGCAAAACTCGATTAAGTCGAGCACCTCATCATCATTTTGGCCTCGCAGGATCACCGCATTGACCTTGATTCGCTTAAAGCCTGCCGCCTTAGCCGCATCGATGCCCGCGATCACCCGATCCAGTTTTCCCTTGCGCGTCAGCTCAGTAAAACGTTCAGGTTTAAGGGTGTCGAGGCTGATATTGAGTCGATTTAAGCCAGATTGATGCATCTTGTCGGCAAACTTAGTCAGCCTTGAGCCATTGGTGGTCATCGACAGCTCTTGCAGGCCGGGTAATTTACCCAGCAGGCTCACCAACTGATCGCAATCGCTTCTCACTAAAGGCTCGCCGCCCGTGAGACGAATTTTTTTGACCCCAAGTTCGGTAAAGGCTTGGCCAATCCAGGCCAACTCTTCGAGGCTCAGCACCTGCTCTCTATCGAGAAAGCAGGGATCTTCGCTCATGCAGTAGACGCAGCGAAAATCACATCTGTCCGTGACTGAAAGGCGTAAATATTCAACGGTGCGGCCAAAGGTATCGACAATCAAACTCATACAAGCTCACCTACAACGGCCAGTGGTGTGGTGGATAGCCACTGGCCCGGCTAAAATAATGACCGCTTATAACAGGTCGGCAAAAGGCTGAATATACACAGTGTCGCCTGGGACGAGTTGTTCATCCTGTTCGCCGATGACGATAAGGCAGTTGCCCTTGAGCATAGAGCTGAGCATCCCTGAGCCTTGAGCTCCCGTGCTGCTGACATGCAGTTTGCCGTCGGCGCCCAAGTGATACACGCCGCGGCTAAATTCGGTGCGTCCGATACGGCTGCGAAGCTGACAATCGGCGATGGCGGGTAGCAGTGTGGGGGCCCATGCGGACTCGCCGGCTAATTTGCGCAGTGCAGGTTGGACAAACTGCATGAAAGAGACCATCACGGCCACCGGATTGCCGGGTAACCCAAAGAATAGGCAGTCGCCAATTTGACCAAAGGCCAGTGGTCGACCTGGGCGCATATTGATACGCCAAAAATTAATTTGGCCTACTTTGGCTAAGGCTAATTTGATAAAGTCCGCATCTCCGACTGACACGCCGCCAGAGCTTATCACGGCATCGGCCTGTTGCGCCGCGCCTTGCAGCGCTTCCACCAAGGCCGCTTCTGAATCGTGAATGATCCCGAGGTCTATCACCTCACAGCCTAGCTGTTTCAGCATAGATTTAATGGTGAAGCGGTTAGCGTCGTAGATGCAATTGGGCTTTAGTGGCTCACCAGGCTGGCAGACCTCATCTCCGGTAGAAAAAACCGCGACTCGGGGTTTGCGGTGCACTGCCAGCTGGCCAAAACCTAATGACGCTAGCATGCCTTGATGGGCCGCTTGTAGGCGGTGCCCAGCGGCCAGAGCCGTGCGACCCTTGGCAATATCTTCACCAGCTTGACGTACGTGTTGCCCTAAGGTGATATTACCGCTAAAGCTTACCTTATCACCTTGATCATCGGCCAACTCTTTCATCTGTACAGTGTCAGCGCCCTCTGGTACAGGGGCTCCAGTCATAATACGCACAGCTTCACCGTCATTTAAGCGGCCTTGATAACTGTGTCCTGCCATCACATCGGCGACAATCTGATATTGGCTCAACATAGGGTCGCTATATTTAAAAGCGTAACCGTCCATTGCCGAGTTGGTCTGCTGCGGTACATCCACCGGCGAAATGGCATCTTCGGCCAATACCCGATTGCTGCAATCATCGAGGGCTACAGACTCGATTTGCGTCACGGGCTTAACGAAAGAGAGGATATTATCCACGCCTTGTCTGACGGATAAGCTGTTGCTGCTGTCCATTTCGCAGCCACACTCTGGCGCGGCTTGAAGCGGAACCTGGGTGGTTGACGGTGTCCAGTTTTTTGCATACTGGATAACAAAATCGGCGATCTGTGCGACATTATTGATATCGAGTCGCCGCAGTTCTGACGGCAGCTGAGTGTCATCACAACAGGCGATCGCTTGAATGTTAGTGTCGTGGGTATGGATAAAGGGTTTACCGTGAGCGGCGCGGTGCAGCTCAATTTTAGGTAAGGTTAATTTTTTAAAGCCTTCGACCAAGACGATATCTATCTTATCTTGTTCAATCTGCTTAAGCAGGTGCGGTAATTCGGGGGCGTCATCCACTAAATCTTCAGTCATCAAGGCCCAGCGTACGTGAGAGGCCACCAGCATTTGCCGCGCCCCGGCCTTGCGCATTTCGTAACTGTCTTTACCGGGAGTATCGATGTCGAAATCGTGATGAGCGTGCTTAATTACCGCTAGACGGATCCCGCGACGATTAAGTTCAGGGATCAGCTTTTTCAGCAAGGTGGTTTTCCCTGTACCGCTATAGGCACAAAATCCGAGAACGGGGATCGACAGGGGATTATTAAACGCTATGCTCATGTAGACCTCTAAATTGATTGGGCAATTGCCTCTGACAACAGTTGTTTTTGTTCTGGTGTGTTGACGTTGACGAAGGCACTGGGTTGGTCAGAAAAATCGCAAACCGCGCAGTTGTGTTGGGCGTACCAGACATCAATTTTACGCTCGCCAGCATCTAAAAACGCCTTCATCGAGCTTCGCAGCTCTGGTTTGATCAGTAACACCACGGGTTGTTCTCGTTTACCGTCACTGGCCACTGCCATGTCGGCCTGCTGGGCGTCGATCGCCGCTAGCATTCTCGCCACTAAATCCCTAGGTAATAAAGGACAATCGCAAGGCACCACTAATAGGTAATCTGCTAGAGTATGGCCGAGGGCAGTGATCATGCCTGCCAAGGGGCCAAGATACCCAGAGTCTTCATCGCTCAATACCTTGTAACCAAATTCAGCATAACGATTTTGGTTACGATTTGCGTTGATCACGATCTCCTTAACTTGAGGTTTTATCCTGTCAATGGCGTGTTTAATCATAGGTTGGCCATTAAGTTCAACTAGGCCCTTATCATTACCACCCATGCGTCTTGCCATTCCGCCGGCAAGGATCACCGCATCAATTTGCTGTGACATAGTGTAATTCTCGCTTATGTTGGTTGAGTCTCGCAATGGGCGATGCTGCATCGGTAGCCATAATTTGTTGCTGTTCTATCTGCCAGCTTTGTTCACACAGGCTGGTGAGTGAACAGCTTTGGTGACTGCTGATCAGCATTCCCGTTCCCTGTGTTTTGAGGTCGCTTATCATAGTGAGCACTAATTGTTGTGACAGTATGTCCATGTTAGAGGTGGGTTCATCTAACATCAATAATTTAGGCCGCATGACCCAGGCGCGTGCTATTGCCAAACGTTGACGCTCGCCACCCGACAGGCTTGCAGCTTGCTGCTGCATGAGTGGCCCCAGTTGCGCCATCTCAATAGCGCTACTTGTACGTTGCCGTATCTCTTGGGTTGAGAGCTCGCAAAAGGGCTGTACATAGTTAAGATTGTAGGCAACGCTGCCATCAAATAGGTAAGGATGTTGATGTAAATATACGGCTTTGCCTAGTAAAGGATTGCGGCGCCACCAAGGCGATGATGAAAACCCATGGGCCTGTATGCGGCCACTGGTTGGGGTTTGTAAGCCGGCAAACAGTTTCATCAAGGTGGTTTTACCTGAGCCATTATCACCTTGCAGATGCACGGTTTGCTGCTGGGCGATACTAAGGCTGTCAAAGCGATATAATAGGCGTGAGCCAAAACGCATTTCGATATTATTCGCCGTCACTTTTACCATAATTAGTGGCTCCTTGGCTCGGCTTTGCCTCTTAATGTCCCCAGGGTAAAGTTGAGTACTAATGAGAGGATAAGTAATACCAGTCCCAAGGCGATGGCTTGAGCGAAATCACCTTTACTGGTTTCCAGCGCGATAGCGGTGGGGATATTACGCGTCACACCGGCAATGTTGCCGCCCACCATCATAGAGCAACCTACTTCGGTCAAAATGCGACTAAATGCAGCGACAATAGCCATTAACAATGGCACTTTCAATTCTCGGCAAATTTGCCATACCGAGCGTAACCATGAGGCGCCTAAGGTGCGCGAGGTTTCCCATGCGCGTTTATCTACACTGGTAAAAGCGGCTTGGCTCATGGCGATTAATACCGGAGCACAAATCATCATCTGTCCAAGGATCATCCCAGGTTGGGTAAACAGCCACCTGAGATCGCCTAGTGGCCCCATGCGAGTCAGCAACAAGTACACCAGTAAACCGATAACGACGGTGGGAATTGACTGAATCGTTTGAATTAAATTGGTGGCAAACCAACGGCCTGGAAAGGGCACAAAAGCCAGCAGAAAGCCTAAGATCAGTGATGGCAGCAGGGTGAATGCCAGTGCTGCAAAAGAAACTGAAAAAGAGACGCTTACAATGGCCCAAACATCAGGATCCAATGAAAACAGCAGGCTTAATGCCTGCTGTATAAGGGCTAACCAGCCTTCACTCATTCGCTATATGTTGCCTTAAATAGTTGCTCACCGTTTACGGTGTAGCTGTTAATCATATTTTGTGCTTCTTCGCTGATTAACCAATCACTTAATGCCTTAGCACCTTGGTGATTAAGATCGGGGTATTTTGCCGGATTAATCAGTACGATTTGATATGGATTGGCTAATGCAGCGCCGCCATCATAATCAATCGCTAGGTCAAGCTTGGCCTTATAGGCGACGTAAGTGCCGCGGTCAGATAAGGTGTACGCCTGAAGTTCATTAGCCATAAGCAAGGTTTTACCCATGCCTTGACCAACTGAGCGATAACCACTGAAGTTAGGCTCAACGTTTGCGGCTTTCCATACGATAAGCTCTTTCATGTTGGTGCCAGAGTTATCACCACGAGACACGAACGTTGCACCAGACTCGGCTATTTTAGCAAAGGCTTCAGCTGCTGTCTTACTGCTGCGGATCTTTGCAGGGTCATTTTTAGGGCCCAAGATCACAAAATCGTTTTCCATTATGCCACGAGGCATAATGCCATAGCCTTCTTCAACAAATTTAGCTTCGGCAGCAGGGGCGTGGGTCATCACGACATCAACATCACCTTGGCGGGCTAGTTTTAATGCTTTACCTGTACCCGTGGCGATAACCTGTACTTTATAGCCTGATTCAGCCTCAAATTTTGGCAGCAAGTTTTTTAACAGGCCTGAGTTTTCGGTGCTGGTAGTGGTCGCCAGTTTAATCACTTCTTGTGCTTGTAGTGGCGAAATGGTTAAGGCACTGGCGATGATGGCCAGACTGAAGATTGATTTTAGGTTTAACATTAGTACTCCTTGGCATAGTAATAAGATGTGACTTGCCGCTTTCACATGTATTTGTTTACAGAACAGTGATTCGTCAGCAAAAAAGGTGCCAATACCTAATTTGAATTAAATTTGTCGCAACCTCGCCGTAAAGTGTGAGACAGATCCCAAGGTCGATAAAATTCTACCAGACATAATGTCCCAAAGTCATATAACCCTGGTTCATGGTGACCAATTTGCTGGCCTTTGGTGCTAGAATCCATTTAATGTGTGTCAAAATGTCCAAAAGAAGACAATATGAGCCAACCAAATAAAGAGATGAAACCGTTACCGTCTGCCGTATCTGTGCTAATCGTTGATGATGAGCCTGGAATGCGCAGTTTTTTAAAAAAAGCCCTGTCGAAGAAATTTGCCTTAGTAGAGACCGCGGGCAGTGTTGAAGATGCGGAGCAATTACGCAGTCGTTGTCATTTTGATCTATTAATTGTTGATATCCGTTTGCCTGGACGTTCGGGGATCGAATGGGATGAAGCCTTAAACGATAATGAGCGTCGGTCTGACATTATCTTTATGACAGGCTACGCCGATATGGATGTGGCGATAAAGGCACTGCGCGCTGGCGCCTCCGATTTTATTATGAAGCCGTTTCATCTGGAGCAGATGATGAAGGCGGTAGATCGCTGTATCGAGCGTCGTTTGCTCAAGCGTGAAAACCTGATGCTGCGCCGCGAAGTCTCTATCGGTCAGTCATCAACCATTATTGGCAGCAGTGATGCCATGATGGAGGTGAAGCATGTGATTGAGCGCGTTGCGCCGACCAATGCGGTGATCTTAATTGAAGGTGAGTCGGGTACAGGTAAAGAGCTGGTGGCCAGACAGCTACACCTCTTAAGTGGTCGTCAAGGGCCGTTTGTACCCGTAAACTGTGGTGCCATCGCCCCAGAACTGCTCGAGAGCGAACTATTTGGCCACGCTGCAGGCTCATTTACCGGGGCTAAAGGCAACCGTGAAGGGCTGTTTAGTTTTGCCTCTGGCGGCACCATCTTCTTAGATGAGATAGGCGAGATGCCGCTGAAAATGCAGACCGCGTTATTGCGGGTGCTCGAACAGCGCACGATCCGTCCGGTAGGCAGTGAAAAAGAGATTAAGATTGATGTGCGAGTGCTGGCGGCGACCAACCGAAAACTGGCCGATGAGGTTGAGGCAGGCAATTTTAGGCGCGATCTATTTTATCGCCTCAATGTGCTCGATATCGTTATCCCCCCATTACGTTCGCGCCCCGAAGATGTGGTCGAGTTGACACACCATTTTACTCGTCAGCTGGCCGCCGAGCTTGGGGTAAAAGAGGTGGTGTGGAGCCATGAGGATATGCTGAAATTACAGCAGCATGAGTGGCCAGGAAACATTCGTGAGCTGCGTAACATGATTGAGCGTTGTATTTTACTGGGTAAGCCACCGGCAGAATATTGGAAGCAGCAACCTAAGTCTGAAATGTTAAACGAGGCGGGTTATCCGCTGAGCTGGAGCTTAAAAGAAGTAGAAAAACATCACGTTACATCGGTGGTGGATCTACATCAAGGCAATAAATCGGCCGCCGCCCGCGATTTAGGCGTCTCAAGAAAAACTTTAGATCGCAAATATAAAGAGTGGTTTGAGCCAGATCAGAGTGAGGCGGAGAGCTAACGTGGCGTTTTTTCCTCGATTGTTTGGTGTTAACTGGCAACAACTGCAAGCCAAAGTACGCTACCGCATTTTAGTGTTAACCTTGCTGCCGATTTTATTGACCTTGGTCAGTCTGGTGTTTATTACCATTTATTGGAACATTAGCTATACAGGTAAGCAGCTGTTTATGAAGGTCAAAGCCGACCTAACCGTGGCGCGCAATACCTTGGTAGCGGTGCAGGCTAAACAAGAAGATCAGCTCAAACAGGTGATGGTGTCGTGGGAGTTTCAAAACGCCTTCCGTCAACTCGAATCAAAATCTCCCATGGTGGCTGATGAGATTAGCGCCTTGTTGGGGCAACAAAAGGCAGCGTTGCATCTCGATTTTTTGCGGCTTATTAGCGTTGCTGAGGCCGCGGCCGATCCTGACTTGCGGATGATGTTATCCAAAACCAATAATGCTGAAGCCGTTTCTGGGCTCATGGTCCTTCCGCCTCAGCGCTTAGCGCGCTTGGGCGAACAGCTTGAGGCGGCAGCAGTGCTCCCGCTCGTTGATACGCCACGCTCACAAAAGCCCAGTAAGGTGGTGGAAAAGCGCGGGATGCTCAGTCGTAGCTTGTTACCCATTGTTGGTGGCGATGGCACCGTTGGCTGGTATCTCGATGGCGGTATTTTACTTAACCAAGATATGCGTATTGTCGACCATATTCGTGATTTGGTGTACGACAAAGGCACGCTGCCAGAGCGCTCTATCGGTACCGTGACGATTTTTTTAGATAACACTCGCATCAGCACCAATGTGCCATTGCATTTTTCGCCGCAAAACAGTGAGAAACAGGGGCGCGCACTCGGTAGCTTGGTGTCTGAAGAGGTGCGCCAAAAAGTCTTGGTTAATGGCCAGCTCTGGGTCGACAGAGCCTTTGTTTATAACGACTGGTTTATTTCGGCTTATGCGCCGCTGACCGATATTCGTGGCAAACGTATCGGCATGATCTACACCGGATTTTCTGAGTCGCCCTTTATTCATAATTACCTGCTTAACATTATCGAGCTAGGCACCATCTTAATGTTGGTATTACTGGTGTCAGGTTTGCTGGTATACCGCGGCGCCTATAGCTTATTACTGCCGATAGAGCGGATCCATCACGTGGTCAAAGCGGTGCAGTCTGGGCGTAATTTACGTATCGGTTCACTCGGGCTGGAGCAAGATAATGAGCTGTCGAATTTGGCAGAGCAATTTGATCGCATGCTCGATCTGCTACAGCGGCGTAATAATCAAATTCAAGCGGCGGCCGAGCAGTTAGAAGTTAAAGTCGAAGAGCGCACCCGCAGCCTGCAAGAAAAAACCGAAGAGCTACAGCGTAACGTGGCCCTGCTAAACGAAACGCGCCAACAATTGGTAACCAATGAGAAGTTAACCGCGCTCGGTGAGCTGACTGCCGGTATTGCCCATGAGATTAATAATCCGACAGCGGTGATCTTAGGCAATATGGAGTTGCTTAAGTATGAACTGGGCGAGCAGGCGGCAGACGTTGAAGAAGAGATTGAGATAGTGATCCAACAGGTTGGGCGCATCAGCACCATTATTCGTAGCCTGTTGCAGTACAGTCGTCCCGGTGAATTTAACGCGCCACTGGAGATGCATCAGCTGACGCCCATTATCGAAGAGATGTTGATTTTGGTGCGTCATTCGGTGCAGCAGCAGGAGGTGGTGTTGATCCAAGAGCTTAACGCTAGCTATCCCATTGAGGTGAATCGACCTCAGTTGCTGCAGGTGTTGATCAACATGGTGGTTAACGCCGCCCATGCGATGGACGGTCGTGGCCGTATCAAGATCCGCACCTACGACTGGTTGCAACGGGGTGAGCCTATAGGGGTTAAAATTGAGATTGAAGATGAGGGTAAAGGGATCCCCGAGGAGCAGCTCGGACGGATTTTTGATCCCTTCTATACCACACGTAAAGATGGCACCGGCTTAGGGTTGTCGCTCAGTTACGGTATTATTAAACGGATCGGTGGCACCATCGAGGTCAGTTCAATCTTAGGTAAGGGAACCATCTTTACCATTGGCTTGTACCATAAGGCTAAAGATGATCAATTAAACCCTCCTTATGGCGGGTTACATTTTTCCAGCAATATTAATAATAAAAACAGATCTTAAACTCTATCGATACCAAAAACGGCAGCCCAAGGGCTGCCGTTTTTATGACTTAAGGATAAAGGCCGATAAGGCTTATCGCTTAAGTGAAATATTGAGGGCGCCTCATTGCAGGCAAAAAAAAGCCGGAATAAGAATATTCCGGCGAAAAAGTACGTGAGCAATGTTAAGCATATAACTCAATCATTAAGCAGAGATGAAGTGCTAATTAAACTGAGCTTTGGAACACATGCAAATGATAGTCATTATCATTTAGATTGGCAAGTTATTTACGTGTAAAGAACAATCTTATTGTGTTTAATTTAATAACTTGTTTAAAAACAATTTATTATTATCCACTTGTTCCTTGTCTGTCTGCAGGCCAACCACTTTATAACCTTGCTTAATCAGCATCTGTAGCATGCTGGTAAACTGGTTGTAGGTGTTAACGGCGATGAGATCAAATCCTTGTGCTTTTGCCCAAGCCTCTTGATCGGCCAGTAAGGTTTTGGCCAGTCCCAGTTGTCTAAATTCGGGCATTACGGCACCCAGCCAGCTATAAAACTGGCCTGGTTGTTCGCTGTAACCTATTTTAAAGCCCGCCAATTCGCCCTCAACACTCACCAGCTGTACCAACATAGGTTTATTGGTTAAGCGGCTGCGATAATCTTCAATGGTATAACGACCATCAAATTCAGGCACTTGCCGCGCTAGGGTGATTAGGGTTTGCAATAAGTCATCGGTTAGTTCGCTATGACGGGCAATCGTCGTGGTGTACATCTTAAGCTCTCCAGACAACAATGCCACCAAAGCGGCACTTGGAATTGATTAAAAAAGTGCCGCGATAATAGCCCAAAATAACTGGTCAGGCCAGTTTGCTGTGTGGTTTTGAGGCCAAAATCCGATCTTGCAATACCTTAAGCAGTACGCCGTAGGCTGGCAGGAACAGGCCTAAACTGACTATCAATTTAAAGCCGTAATCTACGGTCGCAATTTCTGGCCAGTGGCTAGCCATGAAAGTATCGCTAGAGGCATAAAAAGCCACACTAAAAAACACTAAAGTATCAATGAGATTACCTATAACAGTGGATGCCGCTGGTGCCATCCACCATGATTTTGCGCTTCTGAGTTTGGCAAATACGGTAATATCCATAAGCTGTCCCACCAAATAAGCGGCAAAGCTGGCAAAGGCGATACGAAAGACAAAGCTATTGAATTCGGCTAACGACTGCGCTCCTTGAAAGCTACCTTGATGAAACAATACTCCAATAAAATAGGAGATAGCTAATGCCGGTAACATGGCTTTAAGGATGATTTGACGTGCATGCTGCTGACCGAAAATCCGCACAGTTAAATCGGTCGCAAGATACACAAACGGAAAGCTAAACGCACCCCAAGTGGTGTGAAAGCCAAATAGTTGAAAAGGAAGTTGAACTAAGTAGTTACTGGCTGAAATGATCAGAATATGAAAACTGACTAACAGTAATAGAGCACGCTGCAGTTGCGTGCGAGATAGCATTAACATCTTGTGGCCTTTTTAGTGGTTAATGCGGGGTGAGGGAACCCGCTATAGTAAAAATTATTCATTGTGTATCGCCTTAAGCTTATCGCTTATGACGACACCTTGCTCACGCACTCTACCGACTCTTACTTAAGCCTTAAGTTACCAAAGAGTGGTCAGCTGCAATGAAGTCTATCGATTTGGGCGGCAAATTATAGAGAATTAGCTCCAATGAGCAAGCACAATTGACGCTTTTATCTGCATTAAGCCAGATAATCTGCGTCCGTTGGAGGGGTAATCTGTCTATTTTACTAGGCAAAAACCAGCATTAAGTGCACTTTGTGTCAGCGATTTTTACACTTCGGTGAGTATCGAAAGTATCGTCGCCAATTTATTTTCGAGTTCGCCCCATTCTGCGTCGGCTTCGGAGCCTGCCACAATACCAGCTCCAGCAAAAAGATTGATTCTGCCCGGTTCAATCAGTGCGCTGCGAATGGCCACGGCAAATTCACTCTCATACTTGTTGAAGTATCCACAGGCACCTGCATACCAACCGCGTGTGTAGCCCTCACGCTGGCGAATAAAATTAATCGCCGAGTCTCTGGGTAAACCGCCAACGGCTGGGGTGGGATGCAGGGCCAATAAAATCTGAAAATCGTTCACCCCTGGTTTGAGCTCGGCTCTGATAGCCCGGTGCAGATGTTGAATATGGCTAAGTTTAAATACCTTAGCGAGCTCATCGGCGCCGACATAGTTACTCAATGGGGTAAGTGCATCAACAATATGTTGGCGTACCAGTTGGTTTTCATGGCTGTTTTTACAGTCATCGAGTAGCGCTTTAGCAAGTTGTGCATCTTCCTCTTCATTGAGGCCACGAGTGGTAGTACCGGCTAAGGCCTCGGTAAACAACTCGCGTTGACGTCGGCGGTATAAACGTTCAGGCGTGCAAGAGATATAGGCGCTGTCAGGGCTAAATTGAAAACCAAATTGAAAACTGTTTTGATTGCGTCCTTGCCAGCTGGCGAGCAACATCCATGGGTCAACCTTTTCGTTCACTTCCAGTTGAGTAAGTCGTGATAGCACTACTTTTGGGGTGTCTTGAATAAATTTATCTTGGGTGACCTGATTAACCAGTTCACGCCAGCGGCGCTGATTAGGGCGATCGCTGCGGCTGAGCAGGTGAATTTTATTGGGCGCCGACAAGGGCACTGGTGGCGATAATTGCTGCAGTGCATCGAGCGCTATCTGGCGCTCACATTCGATGTCATTGATCTCTATATTAAGATTAATCAATAGGCTGTAGTTATTACCGCTGCGACGTAATTCGATACGAGGCAAGATAAAGTGCGCCCGGCCATATTCTGGCCAGCAATCGGTATTGCGGTCGAACGCCACGCCGCCGTAGTAGCGGATCTCTGGATTACTCGACAGGGCACGTTGCTGCTGATATGCGGCGCACAGCTGGTTGTCATCGACAGCATCTTCAAACGCAAAGTCTTTGCATGATCCAACGGCCGCGACCTCTTCTTGGGTATCACGCCCGCGCCAATACACCTTGGGGTAACAAGACTGGCTTGCTAACCATGCAATAGAGGGTAAGGGAGCCACAGGCACAGAGAGCTGAATAATCGGCTCACCATACTGATGGATCTCGAGTTGCTTAAGTGTGCTAGTTAAGGATGCTATAGCTTGGGATAGCGAGAAAACGCTCAATAAATACTCCAGCTTTATCGAAAAGTATCTTTGTTTGATGGCAACAGTAGCGCCAAATATGCAATGCAGAAACTTATTGTGTATTGCTAATAAGAATCTTTCCCACAACCTAATGTGCCGGTAAAAGACTGTCAAGTTACAGGGGGTTAAGCTGTGAACTTGTCCAAATATTATGTATTACCATGCGACTTTAAATGATGACAAAACATTGCGTACTTTTGTCTTAAGTCGGTTTTACATTGGACAAAATGTCCCTTGGTGAATGGCTAAAGTGCAGACAAAGCACGAATTAGTCGATCTAGGTTGGTTTTTGTTTTTTGAATGCTTGAGACTACTGGCGTTAGATTGAACAATAGCACTATTGGTTTACCCAGAGTATTAATTAAAAAATGTATAAAAATCAAAAAATAATCAAATTGTCATTGATTGCTCTTGCCGTCGGAACGAGCCCCATGGTGTTGGCCGATACTGTAAACAGAGCCCCTATTTTAGATGTGTCGGACGTGATTGTGGTCACCGGAGATAAGCCGACGGCACAGCAACAGAGTACGACCACTTGGCACATCGGCGCCGATGAAATCCAAGCCCTAGGCGTGCAAAGTCTCGATCAGGTGCTGAAAAATGCACCGGGTGTTTTTGTGCGTGTCGGTGGTCAAGGTACACCTCGTGTCGATATTCGTGGTTTTAAATCGCGTCATGTTATTTACCTTATTAATGGGGTACCCGCTAATGGCGCCGAAGATGGTCAATTTGACCCCAGCGTGATCCCCGCGAGTCAAATCGCCTCGGTGACGGTATCGGTAGGTCCAACTTCAGTGCTGTACGGCCCAGGTGGGGCGGGCGGCGTGATCAACATTCGTACTAAAGAGGGCGATAATGCGCCTTTACTGTCGGGACACCTCGAGGGGGCCGACAATGATACTTTTGCTGGCGATGTAACCATGGCAGGTTCAGGGGCGCAGTGGCAAGGGTTGGTTTCGTTATCGAGACAGCAAACCGATGGTTGGCCTGTGTCTGGCGATCAACCTGATACGGCATTGCAACACGGTGATACACGTTTAAACTCAGATAAAACGGTTAATAACCTGTTCGCTCAAGGCACCTATTGGTTATCGGATCGTACCGAGCTGATGGCGAACGTTAATTTGAGTGATGGTGACTGGGGCAAGCCAGCGGTGGATGGTTCTACGAGTCGTAATCCTAAATTTGAGCGGGTCGATGATTACGAGGCGCATACCGTTCAATTGGGCATGGCACATCAATTTAATGATAGATATACCCTACGTGGCTTTGTTTATCAAAATCAATCGGACGTGTTAGAAAATCGCTACGCCGATGACAGCTATCATTTAGTCGAACAACGCTTAGATGGCCGCTCTACGGTGAGTGGCGCTAACCTACAGTTTATTGCCGATTTTAATGATGGCCAGCTGTTGACGGGCTCCATATTAGCCGAGCGCCAAAGTTGGGAGTCAAGCAGCGAAAGCTTCGATACCAGCGGCTCAGGTACGGGCGGCGGTAACGGCTCAGGCACGGGCGGCGGTA